>NZ_CP084701.1:0-1870168 GCF_020510245.1 Oenococcus oeni
ATGAAAGACTCTTACTTTGATTTAAATACTTTTTGGAAGGGAATCCAGGGCCGTTTCGCCGCTAATATGGGGGAAACTGCTTATGAAAACTGGATTAAGCCTGTTCGCGCCGTTAAAGTCGACTTGGCTAACAGAACCGTCGAACTGCAGGCACCAAACGATATCGTTATGCAGGCTTGGGATAATGGTAATTACACAGCAAAATTCATGGAGTATGCCTACGATGTTGCGCACGATTTTTTTAAGCCTGAACTAAAAGTCATAAAAGTCGTTGCCAATCCAGTTAATAATCAAAAATCAAATCAATCAAATAGCGATTTTGTCGCAACTGATTATCAGCTAAACCAAAATTTCACTTTCGACACTTGGGTCATCGGTGATGCCAACGAATTAGCTACCAGTGCAGCAATGGCCGTTTCCGAACAACCCGGTCGTCAATATAACCCCTTACTTATATATGGGTCTTCCGGTCTGGGAAAAACACATCTAATGGAGGCTATCGGAAATCGCTTGAAAGAACTGCAGCCCGATGCAATTGTCCGTTATATAACCACTGACGATTTTATGAATGATTGGGTTAATGCAATCAGCAAGAAAACAACTGCCGATTTTACCAGTACCTATGAAAACGTCGATCTTCTTTTAGTCGATGACATTCAGATGCTTCAGGGTAAAGATCGTTTCCAAGAAGAGTTTTTTAATATTTTCAACAAAATTACCAAATCCCAAAAACAAATCGTTATGACCTCCGATGTCCTGCCGAAAGATATTCCCGGACTGAATGCCCGACTTGTTTCCCGCTTTATGCAGGGTGTTGCTTACGATATCCAAAAACCGGATTTCCCGACAAGATTGGCAATTTTAAAAAATAAGTCGGAAGAAGTAGGTATCAGTATCGATAATCAAACATTAACTTTAATTGCCGAACAAATCGATACGAATGTCCGTGAACTGGAAGGTGCTTTCAATACACTAACCTTGATGGCACGCGCCGGCCGGCCGATCAACGTATCAAATGCCCAAAAGATTTTGGAACATTTAAACATTACGAGACAAAAAGTAATCACTCTACCCGACATCCAAAAGACAGTTGCCGATGATTACAATGTCAGCATTAATGATTTGATTGGAAAAAAGCGAAATTCGGATATTGTTTTGCCAAGACAAGTGGCTATGTATCTGATTAGAACCTTAACCGATACTTCTCTTCCTAAAATCGGTCAGGCTTTTGGCGGACGCGATCACACAACCGTCATGCATGGAACAGAAAAAATAGCCGATTTGATCGAGACTGATTATGCTTTAAAGCAAAGAATTGAAAATCTTTCAACAAAAATCAAAGAAAAGTCATAAAGACCAAACAAATTACGTATTATTAAGTTGTAGAGAAATATGGAGTTATACGTAAAGTTGTCCCAAGATTTTCCACCTCGCTATTAGCGAAAAATCGACTGATGAATTTGCTTATCCACAACTTCCACAGGCCTTATTATTATTACTAACCAAAAATATTATTTAGGACAAGCGATGAAATTTTCTGTTAAACGAAACGAACTAACAAATAAATTAAATATTGTAAGTAGGGCAATTTCTGGAAAGGTAATTATTCCAATCCTGACCGGTATTAAAATTTCTGTTTCCAATAACGAAATGACTTTGATCGGGTCTAATTCGGAAATATCAATCAAGACAGTTTTAACTGCAGATAAAGATAAAAAAAATTTGGTAATCGAAGAGCCCGGAGAAATTATTGCCAATGCTAATTTCTTTAGTAATATCATCAAACATCTTTCCAGCGACAAAGTAGAAATATCGACTGAGGGATCGCAAATTGCAATTGTTGGTGGAAGCTCTGATTTTACAGTTGCAGGACAATCAGCTGATAATTATCCGCAACTACCCAGACTCGATGATGCAAATACGATTAATATTCCATCTTCTGAATTAATCGATATTATTGGCGAGACAATTAGAGCTGTTTCGATTCAAGATTCAAGACCCTTATTAACAGGAATTCACTTTACAATCGGCGACAATCAAATAAAGGCTGTTTCCACTGATTCACACCGCTTATCTCAAAGAATCACCAAAATAGGAAATGACAGTCAGGCAGATGTCGTCGTTCCCAGCAAGGCTTTAATAGAATTACGTGCTTTGCTTGAAAATATTGATAATTTGAATTTACAGTTTGATCGTTCCCAGTTACTGGTTGATTTGGGAGAAACAACTTTTTACTCCCGTTTGCTGGAAGGACAGTATCCAGCAACGGATCGATTGATTCCGTCTGATTCGACAACTAGTTTCACGATTGATGCTGCTCAGCTTGCTCCTTCTTTGGACAGAGCCAGTTTGGTTGCCCACCAATCAGGCAATATTGTCGCTGAATTCTCGATCAGTCAGGATAAGTTAGTATTATCGACGGCTCAAAGCGAGGTTGGCAAAGTCCTGGAAGAATTGTCGATCGATAATTTTAAAGGCGAAGATTTAAAGATTAGTTTTAATCCCGATTTTGTTCGCGATGCATTGAGTTCAATCGGTGAAAGCAAATTGGATTTTTCATTTACAACAAATTTGCGTCCTTTCGTTATTAGACCCAATGGCGCCTCTGATAATAATAAGGTTCAATTAATTACACCGGTGCGCACGTTCTAAAATTATTGCGATTTAAGCAAAAATTATTAAATATAACAAAAGTTACCAAAACGCCAAAAAATTGCTTATATAGTAAAATTTGGCGTTTTTTGTTACAATGGGAAGAGTAATCTTG
Organism: Oenococcus oeni; assembly: GCF_020510245.1. Classification (NCBI taxonomy): domain Bacteria; kingdom Bacillati; phylum Bacillota; class Bacilli; order Lactobacillales; family Lactobacillaceae; genus Oenococcus; species Oenococcus oeni. The sequence goes on from NZ_CP084701.1 coordinate 2,768, forward strand.
GGGGTGAATATTTGCAAAAAGTCCAAATCAACACCGAATTTATTACGCTTGGTCAACTTTTGAAGATTGAAGATATTGTCAGTTCCGGCGGCAGTGCAAAATTTTTTCTTAAAGAGAACGCAAACTCTTTTTTTGTAAATGGTGAATCGGAAAATCGTCGAGGACGGAAACTCTATCCAGGAGACTTAGTGAAGATTCTTAAAATCGGAGAGTACGAAATTGTTTCTCAATAGTCTCAAGCTCAAAGACTTTCGTAATTATAAAAGTTTACAAGTTGATTTTTCTAATTCGATTAATGTCCTAATTGGAGACAACGCGCAAGGGAAGACAAACTTATTAGAAGCGATTTATATTTTATCGATGGCACGTTCCCATCGTGATAATAATGATCGCGATTTGATTAATTGGTCATCTGATTTTTCGGATATTACCGGTGAAGTTCAAAGTAAGATGGGCAAATTTCCTTTAGAAGTCCGAATTACAAGAACCGGCAAAAAAGTTTTTGTTAATCATCTGACCGAAAATCGTTTATCAGATTATATTGGTAACCTACATACAGTTCTTTTCGCGCCGGAAGACCTTGATTTGGTTAAGGGGTCTCCGGGAGTCCGCCGAAAATTTATCGACAGCGAATTCGGCCAAATGTCGGCAAATTATTTGTTTAATCTTTTACAATATCGAAGCGTTCTTAAAAATCGCAATGCTTATTTAAAAAATATTAAATGGATTGGCAATAATCCGAAAATAGATGAAGATTATCTAAAAGTTTTAAATGATCAATTGATTGATTTTGGAAGTGAGATTATTTTTCAAAGATTTGTTTTGGTTAAAGAACTCGAAAAATACTCTTATCAAATTCATAAGGCAATTTCCAGGAACGAAAAACTGACGATTAAATATGCAAGTTTTTCTGGAATTGACGACCAGTCGACGAAAGAAGAAATTTCTAAAATTTTTAATAATCAACTGCTCAAAAATAAGACACGCGAATTATTTTTAAAATCGACAAGTGTTGGACCACATCATGATGATTTGAAATTTTCTATTAATGGAAAAGAGGTTGGTTCCTTCGCTTCTCAAGGACAGCAAAGGACGACTGCGCTGTCAGTCAGATTGGCAGAGATTGAAATGATGAAATACGAGACCGGTGAATATCCGATCTTATTGCTGGATGATGTTCTCTCTGAGTTAGATGGCGATCGCCAAACACAGTTATTGAATTTTATTCAGGATAAAGTACAAACGTTTTTAACAACTACGAGTCTTTCTGACGTGGAAAGAGATTTAATAAAAGACCCGAAAATTTATCAAGTGAAAGGCGGAACGCTCGTTAATGGTTGATTTAAAAAAAAATAATCAAGTAGCTCCTAGTGACAACAACTCTTATGGTGGGTCTTCCATCCAAATTTTGGAGGGACTTGAAGCGGTTCGCAAACGACCGGGAATGTATATTGGTTCAACTGCAAGTTCCGGTTTGCATCATTTGGTTTGGGAAATTATCGATAATGGAATCGATGAAGCACTGGCTGGTTTTGCCCATCATGTTACTTTGACGATTGAAAAAGATAATTCGATTACGATTACCGATGATGGCCGTGGTGTTCCGGTCGAAATTCAGCCTAAAACCGGGCGTCCGGCTATGGAAGCTGTTTTTACGATTCTGCATGCCGGTGGTAAATTCGATTCGAAAAGTTATAAAGTTTCCGGTGGGCTTCATGGTGTTGGCGCTTCGGTTGTTAATGCTTTGTCAAAGGAAATGGACGTCAGAGTCTATCGGGACAACAAAATCTATTACATGGATTTTGAACGCGGCCACATTAAGACAGAAATGAAATTGCTCGATGAACCAATGCGCCTTAAACGCGGCACAATTGTTCACTTTGCTCCGGACCCGGATATTTTCCGGGAAACAATCGTGTTCGATTATCGAACCCTTGCAAGCCGAATTCGCGAATTGGCTTTTTTGAATAAAGGGCTGCGTCTTTCTATAACCGATAAAAGAGTTGATCCTGTAAAAAATGAATCATTTATGTATGAGGGTGGAATTGCCGAGTACGTCAAATTTTTAAATAAAAACAAGCAACCGCTTTTTCCTGAACCAGTTTATGTCGAAGGGGAAGAAAACGGTATTCAAGTTGAGGTCGCTTTGCAGTATACCGATGCCGTCGCCGAAACCCTGATGAGTTTTGCTAATAATATCCATACTCATGAAGGTGGTACGCACGAGACCGGTTTTAAAATGGCTTTGACAAGAATTATTAATGATTATGCCAAGAAAAAAGGTATTTTGAAAGATTCCGATGATCCGCTGAGTGGTGAGGATGTCCGAGAAGGAATTACGGCAATTGTTTCAATCAAACATCCCGATCCGCAATTTGAAGGGCAGACAAAAACCAAGTTGGGCAATACAGATGCCCAGCAGGTTGTAAATCATCAGTTCTCAACGATTTTTAATCGTTTTATGATGGAGAACCCGGAAACTGCCAGAGCGATCGCTAACAAAGGATTAATCGCTTCTAAAGCACGTGCCGCTGCCAAGAAAGCACGTGATTTGACGCGTAAAAAGTCCGGACTGGAAATTAGTGCTTTAGCTGGAAAATTAGCAGATAATACTTCCCGCGACCCAGAGATTTCCGAATTGTTTATCGTCGAGGGGGATTCAGCCGGCGGTTCCGCCAAGCAAGGCCGTTCTCGTTTGACACAGGCTATTTTACCGATTCGTGGAAAAATTTTGAATGTTGAAAAAGCTACTTTGGATAAGGTCCTGGCTAACGAAGAAATCAGGTCTTTATTTACGGCGATGGGAACCGGTTTTGGCGAAGAATTCGATATTAGCAAGGCTCATTATCACAAGGTAATTATTATGACTGATGCCGATGTCGATGGAGCGCATATCAGAACCCTGCTTTTAACTTTGTTCTTTAGATATATGCGTCCTTTGATTGACGCCGGCTATATTTATATTGCTCAACCACCTTTGTATGGAGTCGCGATCGGAAATTCGGATCAGCGTGTGTACCTTGATTCCGATGAGGAACTTGATCAATATACTGCTACACTGCCGGCAAGTCCTAAACCACGGATTCAGCGATACAAGGGTCTTGGTGAAATGGATGCCGTTCAGCTTTGGGATACAACTATGGATCCAAAACATCGTCGTCTCTTGCGTGTCGATCCGGAATATCAACCGGAAGTCGATACAACTTTCGACATGCTGATGGGTGACCGGGTTGAACCAAGACGTGAATTTATCGAAGATAATGCTCAATTTGTTGAAGATTTGGATGTGTGAGGTAATTTATGGCTGATGAAGAAAACAACAATTTCACACCGGATTCCCGAATCAAGGATACTGATTTAAATAAAACAATGCGGACAAGCTTTTTGTCCTATGCGATGTCGGTTATCGTTGCCCGAGCTCTACCGGATGTCCGCGATGGTTTGAAACCTGTCCACCGTCGGATTTTATTTGGTATGAACGAATTAGGTGTTACGCCCGACAAACCGCATAAAAAGTCAGCTCGTATCGTCGGTGATGTCATGGGTAAATTTCATCCCCACGGGGATTCGGCAATCTATGAGTCCTTGGTTCGAATGGCCCAGCCTTTTAGCTATCGCTATCCATTAGTTGATGGACATGGAAACTTTGGTTCGGTCGATGGCGATCCAGCCGCGGCAATGCGTTATACCGAAGCCCGTTTATCAAAAATAGCCTTGGAAATGCTTCGCGATATCAACAAGGGAACCGTTGATTTTCAACCGAGTTATGATGGCGATAATCGCGAACCAGTTGTTTTGCCTTCACGTTTTCCAAATCTTTTAGTTAACGGTGCACAGGGCATCGCCGTTGGAATGGCTACAAATATTCCAACTCATAATCTCCGTGAGGTAATTGCGGCAATCCATGTTTTGATGGCGAATCCGGATGCGACCGTTGCTGATTTAATGGAAGCTCTGCCTGGACCTGATTTTCCCACTGGAGCGATTGTTATGGGGAAGTCGGGAATTCGCCGGGCCTACGAAACTGGTCGTGGTTCAGTGACTGTCCGTTCCAAAGTCGATATTGAGACATCTTCGTCCGGTCATGAACGAATTTCCGTTTCCGAACTTCCTTATATGGTTAACAAAGCCAAATTAATTGAGCGGATTCGTGAATTGGTTCTTGAAAAGAAGCTTGAAGGTATCACGGCGATTCGTGATGAATCCGATCAAAATGGTTTGCGGATTGCAATTGATGTTGGTCGTGATGCCAACGCCAACGTGGTTTTAAATAATTTATATAAACAAACACTGCTTCAAACGAGTTTCTCCTTTAATATGATCGCTATTAATCATGGCAAGCCGGAGACGATGAGCTTAAAGCAAATTCTTGTAGCCTATTTGGAACACCAACGCGAAATTATTCGCCGACGGACAGAATTTGATTTAAAGAAAGCTCAAGATCGTGCTCATATTCTTGAAGGCCTGCGAATTGCTCTGGATCACATTGATGCAATTATTGAACTGATTCGTTCCAGTAATACCGCTGAAATTGCTAAAAATGAATTGATTAATCGTTATCAATTATCCGATAAGCAGGCTCAGGCAATTTTGGATATGCGTTTGGTTCGGCTAACCGGTTTGGAACGCGGAAAAATCGAAACCGAATATACCGATTTATTAAAATCGATTGAAGACTTCAAAGATATTTTGGCTAAACCCGAACGGATCGACCAAATTATTTATCAGGAACTTTTGGACATTGCAAATAAATTTGGCGATGAGCGTCGGACGGAATTACAGGTTGGCGATGTTTCTTCAATTGAAGACGAAGATCTTATTGATGAAGAAGAAGTTCTTATTTCTCTTACTCATAAGGGATATATAAAACGTCTTTCGACTAGCGAGTTTCATACACAGAATCGTGGTGGCCGTGGTGTTAAGGGAATGAATACCCATGATGATGATTTTGTCGAGCAACTTGTTTCTACAAGTACTCATGACACTTTGCTGTTCTTCTCCGACCAAGGAAAAGTCTACAAAATGAAGGGATATGAGGTACCGGAATATGGTCGGCAAGCCAAAGGAATCCCGGTTATTAACCTCCTTGGGCTTGATGCCGGCGAACGCGTTCAGGCCGTTATAAATGTTCGCGGTGATGCGGCAACTTCCAAAGATTCCCTTTTCTTTACAACGAAGTTGGGAACTGTCAAACGGACAGCTGTTTCCGAGTTTACAAATATTCGTCAATCAGGATTAAGAGCAATCAATCTTCGCGATGACGATTCCTTGATTAGTGTCTTATTAACTAATGGGAAACAGAACATTGTGATTGCATCACATTCCGGCTATGCCGTTTCTTTTGCCGAAAGCGATGTTCGAGCAATGGGCCGGACAGCATCCGGCGTCCGTGGAATGAATTTGCGTGATAAGGATTATGTTGTTGGAGCCGATTTGTTAATTCCTGGCGACAATGTTTTGATTATTACCGAAAAAGGTTATGGTAAGCAGACTGCCGTTGAAGAATATCCGATTCGTGGTCGTGGAGGAAAAGGTTACAAGACTTCCAATATTTCATCGAAAAACGGTCCTCTGGCCGGACTAGCGGTTGTTTCTGGAGACGAAGATATTATGATTACAACTGATTCCGGAGTTATGATTCGTTTTGCTGCTGCTGATGTTTCGATTACGGGCCGGGCAACGCTTGGTGTTCATGTAATTAAAATTGAAGAGGGTTCAAAAGTAGCTACTTTAGCCAAAGTCGAAAAAGAAGAAGACGAAGAAATTCCGGCAACTGATCAAGAAGAAAAAGTTTCTCTGCCAACAAATCAGAGTGATGATCAGATTGCAGAAAAAATTAAAAAACTGGCTGATAACCAATTAAAGAATTCAGATGATTCTGATTCAAAAACCAGTGAGTAATAAGAATATTTAAAAGGCTTGATTCTCAAGCCTTTTTATTTTGCTGTTTGTTATGTATGATTAACGTTAGTCAATTTAAATCGATTTTCCATATTAATTGGTCATGGTTTGAATTAATTTGTTGAGAAATTTAATTAGGAACTTTTATTTTTTGGGAGGAATTTTTATGATGTATTCAAAATTGATTACAGCAGTTTTTGTTGTTTTTTATGCTGTTTTGGTCTGGGCGGTTTTCTCGATGCACAATATGCTGGCAATGCAGATGATGGCTATCGGAATGTTTGCCGAAGCGGTAATTTCTTTGATTTTTCTTTATCGAAAAGATAAAAAGTAAGTCTATTACGAATCATTTGATAATAAAAAAGAGCGCTTAAGTGCTCTTTTTTAATACCACCAAGTATCGTAAATTGTTACCGGTAAATGCCGTTTGTGTTTCGTAGTAAGGTAAAGTTTTTCGATTTGTTTGGCAGCTTCTTCGGAAACTTCCCGTCCCTCAAGATATTTGTCTATGTCCTTATATTTAACGCCCAAGGCAACTTCATCAGGCAATTGTGGACGTTTATCTTCCAAATCAGCTGAAGGGACTTTATTGTAGAGTGATTCCGGAGCGTTCAAAGCTTTTAACATTTGCTGGCCTTGACTTTTATCTAGTCGCCAGAGCGGATCCAAATCGGTTCCTCCATCGCCGTATTTTGTAAAGAAACCGGCAAAGGCTTCGGCTGCGTGATCCGTTCCAAGAACAACGCCGTCATGTTCACGGGCAACCGCATACTGAGCAATCATTCGCATTTTTGGTTTGATTGAACCACGGCTCATATCATCGACTGCCAGTCCGGAAACCCTCAATGTTTTTGTTAAAGCATCAGTTGCTTCCTTTATATTGGTTGTTATTGTCTGGTCTGGTGCAACAAATTTCAAAGCTGTCTGGGCATCTTCTTCGTCTGCTTGCTCGCCGTAAGGCTGGCGGACAGCAATAAATTCATATTGATCATTTCCGGTTTCCTGTCGGAGCTGATTAATGGCAATTCTAGCCAACTTACCGGTCAGAGTAGAATCCTGACCACCTGAAATAGCCAAAACATAACTTTTGTATTGTGGGTTTGCAATTAGATAATTTTTCAAAAAAGCAATTGTTCGATCAATCTCGTCTTTGGCGTTAATGACCGGTTGAACATGTAAATCAGCAATTATTTTAGCTTGTAAAAGTCGCATTTGTCCTCCAATAATCCATTTAATTTTACCTCTAACTGATTTTTGCTAACGATTTTAATCTTGAAAAAATACTTTTTAAAGATTTTTTATAATGCTGCGTATGTTTTGCTTTAATCACTTTTAAGATCAAAAGAATCCCAGTTGGTGTAATCAGATTGGTTGCATGTTTTGAATACTAGTGATTTGCTTGATAGTGAAGACCTGTTAAATAACATTAGGGAGGCCTAATTATGGAATTAATCAAAAATTATTTTTTTGATGAAGGTGCATACGATTATCACGATGGAGCATACAAACACTTAATTCGTCCGAAAACAAAAACGCATAAGCTTACCATCCCCAAAGTTTTGAAAGCCGACAAAATAGAGGGCAATACGACTTATTACACGATTCACGCCCAAGAAGGGGAAACGAATATTCTGGATGGTAAAGCCACCCATACGTGGGGTTACAATGGTTCGCTGCTTGGACCCTTGATTCGTTACCAGTCTGGCAGACATTATCATTTAACCTTGGTTAATGATTTACCGGAGGTTACCACCTGGCATTGGCATGGACTTAATATTCCCGGTCCGATTGAAGACGGTGGTCCGCATGCCCCGGTCTTGCCGGGAAAGTCCCGAGAAATAGAATTTGATGTTAACCAGCCGACAATGACGGCTTGGCTGCATCCACATCCCTGCCCGCATACTGCCGAACAGGTTTGGAAGGGACTAGCAGCTCCGGTTGCTGTCGTTAATCCCCTGGATGATTTACCTCAGCTTCCACATACTTGGGGAGTCGATGATATTCCGCTTATTTTTCAGGACCGGACTTTTCACGATAGCCAATGGGATTATCAGGCTGATTATGACATGGACGGAACATTGGGAGATACAGCACTTGTTAACGGGACAGTCAATGCCGAATTTACTGTTACCCGTCCATGCTTGCGTTTACGAGTTTTAAACGGCGCCAATCGGCGGGAACTGCGGTTGAATTCCGATCAAAACATTGTTATGACGCAGATTGCTTCTGATGGAGGCTTTTTGCCGCATGCCGTTGAAATGACGAAAATCATGTTAACGAATGCCGAAAGAGCAGAAATATTATTGGATTTTTCCGATTATAAAAAAGGCGATCGGATTGTTTTGAAAGCCGATGATGTACCGATCCTGACTTTAAAAGTAGGCGAATTTACTGAAGACAATCGACGTCAGCTACCCAAGACCCTAAAGCAAATTGAACGCGATTTCACCGGCAGTCCCAGCCACCAAGTAATTATGGAGGGGATGGACGATTCAGTTAGAATCAACGGAAAACTTTACGATATGACGCGAATTGACGATCGTCAAGAGATTGGTAAAAACGAAATTTGGGATGTTTCCAATACGAATGATTCTATGCCGGGGATGGGAATGATTCATCCTTTTCATATGCATGGAACGGAATTCTTGGTCCTATCGAGAAATGGTAAAAAACCTTATCCAAACGAATTTGGTTTCAAAGATACAGTTGCTGTCAATCCCGGAGAACATGTCAAATTATTGGTTAAATTCAATGTTCCAGGAATTTTTATGTACCACTGTCATATTCTCGAACACGAAGATACCGGGATGATGGCTCAGATCGAGGCTGTCGATCCAAATAATCCGCAACACTGGAATTTAAAGGATCTTTGCGATAAAAACATGCCTGATTCGAATATGCAAATGTAATCCTAAATGTTATTTTGTTTTCTTGATTTTGACTTTGTTTCCCTGTATCATGATTATTCGTGATGAAATATCACTTTCCTTACCGCTTAGGCGGTCAGAGACCAAAAGGAGGTAAAAAATGGCTAATTATGAATTGACTTATATTGTTCGTCCGGACTTGGATAAAGATGCCAAAGCAGCTTTGGTAACACGTTTTGATTCTATTTTGAGCGACAACGGTGCCAAGATTGATAAATCCGAAGATTGGGATACTCGTAGATTTGCTTATGAAATCAACAATTATCGACAAGGAACTTATCATATCGTTACTTTTTCTTCTGAAGATGAAAAAGCAGTTAATGAGTTTGATCGTTTAGCGAAGATTTCAGGAGATATTTTACGGCATATGATTGTCGCCGTTGATCTTGAAAAGCTTGCTGATGCTCATGCTAAACAAGCCGCTGCTACTCAACGCGCAGCAGAACGCCGTGCACAACGCGAGGCTGAACGCAATGCCGCACAAGCACAATCTTCTGCTTCTAATCAAGCTAGAACTGCCGCGACTACATCTGGAAAATAAGGAGTTTTATGATCAATCGAGTTGTATTAGTTGGTAGATTAACCCGCGACGTTGAGTTGCGTTATACAGGAAATGGTGATGCAGTTGGATCATTTACAATCGCTGTCGAACGAAATTTCACGAATCGCGCTGGTGAGCGCGAGGCTGATTTTATCAGTTGCGTGATTTGGCGTAAACCTGCCGAAAACTTTGCCAATTTTACAGGTAAAGGAGCAATGGTTGGCGTCGAAGGCCGAATTCAGACCAGAACTTACGATAATAATCAGGGACAGAAGGTTTATGTGACCGAGGTTGTTGTTGATAATTTCCAATTATTGGAGACACGTGCTCAATCTGAAGCGCGTCGTTCGCAAAATGGCAGTGCTGGTAACACGGGGAATACCGCTCCGCAAAGTCAGAGTAATTTCAATATTCCTAATCAACAGTCAAATCCATTTGATTCGCAATTCAACAATAATGCGAGTTCCGCTTCAACTAATAGTCAAACGAGTTCTTCCAGCAGTCCTTTTAATACAGACACCGGGAATGATTCGCTTGATATCTCGGATGATGATCTTCCGTTTTAAAATTTAAGAAAGGATATCAAATATGGCCGAAGAACATTCAAATCAAAGAAGTCAGACCTTTAATGGCGAACGTACTAATCGTCCAAGCCGCAAACCTCGTGGCGACGGTGAAAGACGTGGACGTCGTCAAGGTGGACGTCGTCGTGTTGATTACTTAGCTGTTAATCATATCGATTATGTCGACTATAAGGACACTGAATTGCTTCAACGTTTCATCGCCGACAATGGCAAAATTTTACCGCGTCGGATTACTGGCACAAGCTCTAAAAATCAACGTAAAATTGCTACGGCAATCAAGCGTGCGCGTATTATGGCTTTGCTTCCATTCGTTGCAAACAACTGATTTTTACGCTACATCTTTTTTAGTACTTCTTAATTGAAGTACTTTTTGTTTTTCTTAAAAAAGGTATAAGAAGAGCTGATCGTGATAAAATTAAATCCTTAGATGAAGAAATATCATACTTTACCATCGTTTATTAAAAATTATCGCGTCATTTACTTGATCGCGGTTTTTAGCATACTAGCAATTTTCGGTTTTGTTTTTTCTTTGCATTTTGGTCCAATCGTTGCAGTTGCGTGGGTTATTGTTGTCGCTCTAGCATCGATTTTAATTTACAGTTTGATTAATTCCTTGGGTGTCGACTTTCAAACCTATATGACCAAGTTGAATGGTCGGGTTTCAATCTCTCAAGCCAGTGCGCTTGATCAGATGCCGATTGGCGTGATGCTTTTGAGTTCTCATGGAGAGATCGAATGGGTTAACGAGAATTTGTTGAATATAATTGGCGATCGAACAGTTCTTGGCAAAAAATTAAAAGATGTTGATGCTGATTTATACGAGCTGGTTCAATCAAATAAAGACAGCGGAGAAACGGAAATCGATTGGCGCGACGGTAAGTTTTCTCTTCAAATTCAACAAAATGGTCAAGTGATTTATTTATTGGATCTGACCGATGTTTCCAGATACGAATTACTTTATGAAAAAGGTCGTCTCTTTTATGGCTTAATCAGCGTTGATAATTATGAAGAAATTATTCAGGATGCTACCGATTCCGAATCGAGTCGTTTAATTGCATTCATTTCTGGACGCTTGGACAACTGGGCAAAAAAGTATCATTTATTTTTGCGGCGAATGTCGGCTGATCGCTATCTTTTCTTTGGCCGTCTGCCTGAATTAAAATCATTGGAAGATGATCGTTTTTCAATTTTGGATACTGTCCGTGAAGAATCTTTGAAACAAAATATGCCCCTGTCCCTATCGGTTGGAATTGCCTTTGGTGTTTCCGACTTAAATGATTTAGCCGAACTTGCTCATCGAAATCTTGATCTGGCTCTTGGACGCGGCGGCGATCAAGTTGTCATTCGCGATAATGATAATCCGGCGATCTACTTCGGAGGTACATCTAATCCAATGGCTAAAAGAACCCGTGTCCGTGCCCGGATGATCGACCAGGCTTTATCTGATTTGTTTAATAATGCCGATTCAGTCTTTATTTCCGGTCATAAAAATGCCGACATGGATTCGCTTGGAGCTGCTTTGGGCATTTGGCGTATGAGTCGACTTCATGATTTGACGGCTTATATTATTATCGATGATCAAAATCTGCAACGGGATGTAAAGTTGGTTATCGGAAAAATAAATGACGAAGTTGATGCAGCCAACGAAAAACTAAAGAATCAGGCCACTGATGGGAAAACACCGAAGTTAATCGAACAGCCTTTTATCACTGAAAAAAAAGCTTTGTCTCTGGCAACCGACCAAAGTCTCTTGGTTTTGGTAGACCATTCCCGTCCAAGCATTTCGGCCGCCGGTCAGTTGCTCGAAAAACTGAAATCGTCATTGATTGTAATTGATCACCATCGAATTGCTGACGAGAGTTTTTCTGAAAAGCCGATTCTTTTTTATGTCGAACAGTACGCTTCTTCTACTTGTGAACTTGTAACCGAATTACTTGGTTATGAAGATCGTCGTAAATCGCCATTAACCAAAGTTGAAGCAACAGCCTTGCTGGGTGGAATTCAATTGGATACAAAAGGGTTTACTTCTCACAGCGGGTCCAGAACCTTTGATGCGGCTAGTTTTTTGCGGGCAGCTGGAGCCGATGCGCAATTGCTCAGTAGTTTTGGCAAGGAATCCAAGGACGATTTATTGGTTAAATCCCATCTATTTGAATTAATGCAGTTGGACAGTAACATCGCAACGGTCGTTGGTGAAAATGATGTTTTTTATAATCCTGTTTTGGCTGCTCAGGTAGCTGATGAATTATTGAAAATTCAGGGTGTTTCGGCAAGTTTTGTTGTTAGCAGGCATCCTGATGAAAAAGTTGGTATATCAGCTCGGTCGGATGGATCGATAAATGTACAATTGATTATGGAAAAAATCGGTGGCGGCGGATCATTGTCGAACGCAGCCGTCCAAATGGAATCCGATGATATTCAAGAAGTTAAAAAAGTTCTTCAACAAGCTGTTTTGCAAATAACAGACAACAAAGAAAAAGAATAGGAGTATTCATTGTATGAAAGTCATTTTTCTACAAGACGTAAAAAATCAAGGCAAGCGTGGCCAAATTAAAGAAGTTCCCGATGGTTATGCAAATAATTTCCTGATTAAAAACAAAAAGGCAGTTTACGCATCTCCTGAAAATATTTCAAAACTAAATGGGCAGCAAAATCTTGAAGCAAAAAAAGCTGCTGAAATTCTAGAAGAGGCTAAACAACTGAAAAATAAACTTGCTTCTACGAAAACAATTGTCCAGTTTTCTGAGCACGTTGGACCGGATGGACGTTTAAACGGCTCGGTTACAGCCAAAGAAATCGCCGATCAGTTGGCAAAACAATTTAATCTAACAGTTGATAAGCGCAAACTTCAGTTGCCACAGCCAATTAAAACGATTGGGCTCCATGAAGTTCCTGCGAAATTACATACACAGGTTTCAGCCATGATTAAGGTAAATGTTTCCGAATTAAATTGAGCAAAATGGAAGATTCAATTATTAACAATCATATTCCTCAAGAAGTTCAAACAGAAAAAGCATTACTTTCTGCTTTTTTTTATACGAGCGGTTTAAGCGAACAGCAGGACGTTCTCGATCGAATGCTTGGAATTATTACGGCAGATGATTTTTATGATGTCAAAAATAAAAAATTCTTTCAGGCAATCAATGAACTTTTAAACGATGACAAAATCGTTGAACCTTTAACTGTCTCTGACCAAATGAAAGCCGATAAAAGCCTTGATTCGGTTGGTGGTGAAGGATATATTTCGGAAGTTCTGTCATCGGATGGAACGATTGCTAATGTGGAGAATTATGCAAAGGCTGTTCATGAAAAAGCAACCCAGCGCCGCTTGATCGACTTGTTCAATCAGGGAAATGGTTTGGCTCATGATCCCGCCTCGCAATCGCAGGATTTAATTGCCGATATTCGTAGCAAACTTGATTCAATTGAAGATCAATCGGAAAACACCGATTTTATTGAATTAAAAAAATCTCTGAGCAACACAATTGATAATTTAAATACTGCGGCCAGAAGTAATTCAATTTTACGTGAGGGAGCTTTGCCGAGTGATTATCCATATTTGGATAAATTAACCAAGGGATGGCAACAAAATAACCTGGTTATTTTGGCCGCTCGTCCTGCTGTTGGTAAAACTGCTTTTGCTCTGAATTTAGCAATTAATGCAGCGAAATCAAAAGAAATCGGTAAAAAAACCGTTGTTATTTTTAACATGGAAATGGATGATCAATCTCTGTCGACACGTATCCTGGCAGCTAATGCAAGAGTTCCAATGGACAAGTTGATGACAGGTCGAAACCTGACTCAATCCTCCAATGGACAAGTTGATCCAAATGCCGATTGGACGCGAATTATGTTGGCAAATGAGAGACTGAGTAGATTGAATATTCACCTTGATACAACACCTGGAATTAGAATCAACGAGATTCGGGCCAAACTTCGTAACCTGCAGTCGCAGTTACAGCGTGAAGATCCTGATGGCGGAATTGGTTTGGTTATCATTGATTATCTTCAATTGATCGAATCAGATGTAACGGAATCACGGCAGCAGGCTGTTGCTGCGATTTCTCGTTCCTTGAAAAAGTTGGCTGGTGAACTAAACGTCCCAATTATCGCCCTGTCGCAATTATCTCGTGGAGTTGAAGGCAGAACTACCAAACGGCCTATGCTGTCTGATTTACGTGATTCTGGAGCGATTGAGCAGGATGCCGATATTGTTATGTTCCTGTATCGTGATGATTATTATGATCAGGACGGACATTCCGAAGACGACGATGATTTCGATGAATCGGCAATTCCGGATCGGGGACCGGTTGAATTAATTATTGCCAAAAACCGTCAAGGAGCTAATAGTACTGTTAAATTAATGTTTGACAGAAGTATTCAATTTTACGGTAACTTAGATCCTCGGCAAGCATAGCCTTATTTTTTGCGAAGCATAAAAACACCGATTTTTCGGTGTTTTTTACTGTCGATTATTGAATAGATTTTCGAGAAAAGCATTACATTAACTATAATTGTTCAGTATTCTGTAGAGTCTTTATTATTGTTTTAAAATTAAAACATGACTACTTCAGTAAAATTTTTGAGTGATTTGAAAACACTTGGGAACAAGATTGTCAGTTTTTCAGATAATGAAACGAGAGTTTTGATATTTCTTGGTTTTTCATTAGATTCTAACAAAAATAAGACGAGCGATAAATCAATGGGTGAAAAGCTTCTTTCAAAAATTTCTGAACTAGTTAAAGAAAATCCAGAAACAATCTACAAGAAACAGGCGATTTTTATTTCCAATCTGCCGACCGATTGTGCTGAGGCTTTGGAATCTTTTAAGGCGGAAGTGGACATGCCGATCTATGTATCATTTCAATCGGGAGATTTATATAGTTCTTCGAATGAAACTGGAGAGAGAACCAATATTTCTAATTTAAGAAGAGTTGATTATGAAAAAGAAATCAAAATTGGTTCTTTTACAGTTAATTTTTTTCATTCTGATCAAAAGATAATTAATTCCAGTGTAATTAAAATTTCCGACAGCAATGGACATGTTTTTGTTTATTTCGGTGCTTTAGGTTATAGCGAATCTTCCCCGGAAAAAATTGATCATTGGATACAAAAACTAGCAAATCGCCGAGCTGATCTTTTGTTGCTCGAAGGAGCGGATTTTTCTTTTGACAACCCTAAAGAAAAAAAGTTGTCACAAAAGGAAAAAGATTTGATTGATAATTTTGCTGATAAACTTGGATCGAATCATTTGGTCGCAATTAATCCTGATCTTCAGCATATTTTAGTTTTGTCGGCTTTGGAAAAAGCCGCCAGAAATTTTGGTCGACCGATTGTTTGGGAAAAAAATTATTCAAATGCTTTAAAAAAATTCTTTTCCGACAGCAAACCGCTGACTTTGGGAAGGGATATTGATTTGCCGGAAATTATTGCTTATCCGGAAGACTATGTGCTACAGAACAGTTACGACAATCTTGATAACTTAAAAGATTTTTATAAACCGATTTATTTGCAAATTGATGGACAGCCGCTCGATGATCATGATTCAAGCTATAAAATCCGACGAAATAAATTGAATGATTTATCAGCCGAGTTTCTTGATCTTGGAATTTTTGGGCAGACAGGTAGAACGAAGCTTATTAAAATCGTCAAACAGATTAATGCGAAGCTCACAATTCCTTTTGATTCGCCTAATTTTGAAGATGAAGTGGCTTTATTGAAGGCCGAAGGATTAACTGCTAAATTGCCTGAAAAGAATCAGGATATTGAATTTCAATAAAACAAGGGATTCTTTAATGAATCTTTTTCAAAATGTATTTTGCAACTTTGATATCGTATCTTGTAATAAAGGATGTTGTCTGAATTGAAGAGTTCATCAGAGCATCACCGTTGATGTGCTTTAGTCCGATTACGTGACCTAATTCGTGTTCAAAAACCGGAACGATCAAACCTTGATTGTTACTTTTACTTAAAAAACCAGCATTCATATAGATTGCTCCACCGGTTGTGACGCCTAAAATATGTTCTCCATAATCTGCATCTTTTGAAAGTTTATTTATTTGTTCGTTCGATAGATCGGCAATTATGATTGTCGGATGTTGATTTTGAGTGATTATAAAAAGCTTTCTGTGAAGATCGCTGTTCCAGGAATTAATCGCTTCTTCAGCTTGTTCTTTAAATTCCGTTTGGGATAGATTGACGGTCACCTTCTTATTTTTCGGAATTTGCGATTTCATGACCGAATCCTTAATTGGCGGTCGATATAAATCAACAATAGAGGTAAAACTGCTCGCGATTAATAAGAGGACCACAAAAAGAGAAATAATTGGAAACAGCAATTTTTTGAGATTATTTTTTAGCATCAACCAAAAAATTCATGCAATATATCGGCAATTTGAGCAGCAGCCCACAAAACAAATAAAAAGTCTACCGATAAACTAACCCAGCTGAAATATTTGCTGAGTGGCAGATAGGAATAAGCCGGTAAATTATGATTACGTCTATACTGAATGATTCGTGGATTAGAAAAGATATTGATAATTATTGCAAAGAAAAATAAGTTACTAATGGTTTGCGTAAAAGAGTTTTGAAAGTTGTTTGGCAGCATAATTATGATTAGAGCGATCCATTGAAAGGATCCGGAACTTATCCATTGAATAAAACCGCGAAGAAAACTTGAATAAATAATTTTCTCGTACCATTTTCCACTAGTAACAACAGCTAATGAACGTTCGTAACTTTCATCCTTTAATCTAAAACGCGTTTTAAAATCATATACCTTGTCCGGATGGCTGAATGACCAAACATCTGCTAGATAAAGATAAAGGAAGAAAAATGCAATCACTATAAGACTGATAGAGATCCACAGCAGCAAGTTGGCAATTAGCTGTAATGACGGGAAGAGAGTTGGCAGGAAAAACAAAAAGATCACGAAAATGAGAATTGGCATGTATAAGCGTCTTTGAATCACGTTTTTAAAAATATTAAGTAATCTGGAAAAGCGCTGATTCACATCTGTCTGGTCATTGAGAGACTCGAATATCTTTCGATCTTCGATACCTTCGTTTGACTGGGGTAAACGAAGACCTTGATTAAGTATCCAGGACGATAGATTACGGTAGGACTCTTTAATTTTTTTTATTTTCTTGAACATTCATCTGTCATTGTATAATAACGGCATTAATTAAAAAGATCATAAACATTTTATTTTTTTAATTTGATTGAAAGAAGTTTTAATTATGCGTATAGTTTTACAAAAAGTCAGTTCAGCCCAGGTATCGGTAGGCGAAAAAATACTTGGGGAAATTGGAGTTGGATTCGTCCTTTTGGTAGGAATAGAGAACACCGACGGGAAAGAAGAGGTTGATTATTTGGCTCGGAAAATTTCTCATTTACGTGTTTTTGCCGATCAAAACGATAAGATGAATCTCTCAATTACTGATGTAAAAGGTTCTATTTTATCAATTTCGCAATTTACCTTGTATGCCGATACAAAGAAAGGTAACCGGCCAAGCTTTATCAATGCTGGGGATCCCGAACATGCAAAAACAGTTTATCAGGCATTTAATCAAGCTTTAATGAACCATAATTTAAAAGTTGCCACCGGTGAATTTGGAGCACATATGGAAGTTAAACTAGAAAACGATGGGCCGGTGACAATCATTTTCGATACTGATCATAAGTGATTTTGTTGATCTAGATTATTATTTTTCTTCCATAAGTGATAAATTCTTCCCACTTTTGGGATCAAAGTAAAACAATTTGTTGTTTGGAATTGAAATCTGAAAATTTTTATCAGTATTTCTCGAGAAGTTTTTTTCGGTTTGAATAATAATTGTTTGACCAAACATATCAAGCGACAGCAAGCTGTGTCCGCCAAGATATTCGATAAAATTCAATTTTCCTTGTAGATTTAAGTTGTTTGATATTTTTTTGTTTTTTGTTTCTTTCTCTACTTGGATATTTTTGATACTTTCTGGTCGAAAGCCAATTAAAATTGATCCCTGATAATTTTTTAATTTATCGGGTAAAATATGACTTAAATCCAAATCACTTTGATTGATAGAAAACTTTCCGGAATCTAATTTCCCCTTTAATATATTCATGCTGGGTGATCCAATAAATTGAGCGACAAATAAATTAACCGGTGCATTGTACAACTCAAAAGGTGTGCCAACTTGCTGAATGCCGCCGTCATTTAAAAGCAAAATTCGATCGGCCATCGTCATCGCTTCGGCCTGATCGTGTGTTACGTAAATTGTTGTTGTTTTTAGTTGATGATGCAGCTTGATGATCAAGCTCCGCATATCGACTCGTAATTTAGCATCAAGATTGGATAATGGTTCGTCCATTAAAAAGAAATCGGGATCGCGGACCATCGCTCTTCCCAAAGCAACGCGTTGCCTTTGCCCACCGGAAAGCTCAGCCGGTTTTCTATTTAATAAGTCATTAAGTCCCAAGGCGTTAGCGGCTTTTTTAATTTTTGTTTCAATCTCTTTCTTTGTTTTTTTCTTCATCTTGAGGTTAAAAGCCATATTTCCGTAGACATTCATGTGCGGATAGAGAGCGTAGTCTTGAAAAACCATTGCCATCTTGCGTTGCTGGGGTGGCAATTTGTTAATTACTTTATTATCAACAGAAATTGTTCCGCCACTAATAGGTTCCAAACCGGCAAGCATTCTTAAAAAAGTTGATTTACCGCATCCTGAAGGGCCGATAATTGCCCAAAACTCGCC
This sequence comes from Oenococcus oeni, assembly GCF_020510245.1. NCBI lineage: Bacteria > Bacillati > Bacillota > Bacilli > Lactobacillales > Lactobacillaceae > Oenococcus > Oenococcus oeni. Next base: position 21,456 of record NZ_CP084701.1, read on the forward strand.
ATTAGCAATCGTAAAGTTTAAATCGCTCAAAGTTTCTTTAACAGCCTTTGGGTATTTTTTGGTTAGATGACTAACAACTATATTTGGCATAATCTCACTCTCTTCCTTTAGTTTGAAACTATTTACCAAGTTTCTAAGTTATAATGAATAAAATAAATGTAATCGCTTTCTTGGATAGTGTCAACCTAAAGGAGGTGAGTCTCAATGCGAGTTAGGAAGCTATTTATCTTATTTGCTGCTTTAGCCTGTGTTATTATTTTTGCTATTTATAAATTGAGGCAATCTTCGAGTAGTTCGCAAAGTGTGACAACGATTAATTTTTTCAACCAAAAGCCGGAAGTAGCTGCTGGTTATCAAAAATTAGCAAAACTTTATGAAAAGGAGCATCCAAACGTTAAAGTAAAAATTACCACGGTTGGGAATGGCAGTGGTGCTTCTTCTTTGCAGGCCAAATTTGTTTCTGGGGATGCTCCCGATGTTGTGATGCTGGGCGGATTACCAGATGTTGATCGTTATCGCAAACATTTGATTTCTTTAAATTCGATGTCGATTCAAAAAAAGATCGTTCCGTCATTAAAAACGGGAGCCGAAATTGGTTCGACTTTGTATGGTATTCCAGTTGATATTGAAGGATATGGTTGGTCCTATAATAAGCAGATATTTAAAAAAGCCGGTATCGACCCGAACAGCATTCATAATTATGCGACTTTTAAAAAGGCTGTTGAAAAACTGAATTCAGAAAAGAAAAAACTTGGTTTGACAGCTGTTTTTGGTTTTAACGGCGGTGATACAACGACTATTGCTTCTTATGCAGCTCAGTTTTTATCTCAACATTTTAAAAATAACCTGACCAAAGCTTATTACAGTGAACATTTGAACTGGAAATACAGTAAGCAAATGCGAGCATATACTAATTTGATTAAAAAGTATAATGTTCAGCCGATTCTTTCGGTCAAATACGACCCTTCGGTCCAGGATTTATTCTTTAATGAAAAGGTCGCAATGATTCCTCAAGGCAACTGGATTATCCCAACTTTAGACGAAGCAGATAGCAGTTTTGTAAAGGATAAATTAGGAATGTTGCCTTTCTATGTCGGCAATAATAAACAAATTATGACTGGATCGTCCTGGTATATCGGTATTACCGACCAACATCCGGCTAAAGAGAAGGCAGCAAAAAAATTCGTGACCTGGCTGTATACCTCTCCAGAAAGTCAAAATATTACTGTTAACGAAATGCGCTTGGTCCCAGCAACAATTAATTATCCGTTAAGCAAGCTGCCTGACCCAATCTCGAAACTTGTTTATGTTGATGGAACTTCCAAAAACGCCTTTGTTCCGGTCCATAAGGAGTTTCCAAACGGTTTTACCCAGGAAGCCATAGGACCGAATATGCAGCGCTATTTCGCCAATCGAATAACTTGGAAGGAGTTTCAAAAACTTACCAGTAGGCAATATTATCAGTTAAGGCAAGTCCAGGGAGGCAAATAAATGTTCACCAGAAAATACAATTATTGGTTATTTATCGCACCGACATTAATTCTATTAGCTGTTATTATTGTTATTCCTTTTATTATTGGAATTTTCTACTCCTTTACCAATTCGAATGGCCTAACTGCATCTTGGATTGGTTTGAAAAACTATCAACTTTTACTTTCTGATGATAATTTTTTGGAAAGTTGCTGGTTAACGATTCTCTTTTCTTTACTTTCGGTGGTTGGAATTAATGTAATTGGACTTGGTTTTGCTTTATTGGTAACAAGAAGTGACAATTATTTTAATCGTTTATTGAGAACGATTTTCTTTGTTCCAAATTTGATCGGTGGGATTCTTTTGGGTTTTATTTGGCAGTTTATTTTTATTCAAATCTTTCAAGCTTTTGGCGAAAGTCTTGACTGGTCTTGGCTGAAGGGTTGGCTCAGCACCCCGGCAACTGGTCTTTGGGGATTGGTAATTTTATTCTGGTGGCAGATGAGTGGATATATTATGTTGATTTATATATCCTTTTTAAACAATATTCCAAAAAATACAATCGAATCAGCCGAACTGGACGGTGCCAATAATCAACAAATTTTTTGGCACATTAAATTGCCTCAGTTGGCACCCGCTTTTACGATTAGCCTATTCCTGACACTGGCTAACTCTTTTAAAATTTATGAACAAAATCTGGCTTTAACTAATGGAGGACCTTACCGGTCCACCGAACTTATTTCAATGAATATTTATAATACGGCCTTTGTTAATTACCAGCAGGGTTATGCCCAGGCTGAAGGAATTGTTTTGTTTATCTTCGTGATGCTTGTTTCTTTTGCGCAACTATATTTCTCAAGAAAGCGTGAATCATAATGAAAATCAGACCTACAAAATTTTTAATTACTCTTTTCGCTCTTATAGCAGGAGTTGTATGGATTTATCCCTTTGTTATTATCGTTCTTAATTCTGTCAAAACAAAAAATGGTATTTTTGCGAACCCGATTGGTTTTAATAGTTTTACGACTAAAAATTACTACCAGGCTTTTCAACAACTCGACTTCATACATAGTTTTTGGAATTCTTTGATTATTACCGTTGGCAGTGTTTTTCTAATTACAATTTTCTCTTCAATGGCAGCCTATGCTTTAGCTCGGACGAACAGTCGATTGAATTCATCGATTTATTATTTATGTGCTGGAACAATGCTGATTCCCTTTCAATCGATTATGATTCCTTTGGTTTCAATTTTTGGTAAGATTGATTTCCTCGATCGTACAAGTCTGATATTAATGAATACAGGATTGGCCTTGAGTTTATCGGTGGTTTTGTTTTATGGGGCTTTCCTCGGCGTACCGAGGAGTATTGACGAAGCGGCTATTTTGGATGGGGCAAGTACAATTAAAGCCTTCTTCATGATTATCCTTCCTAATGTAAAATCAATGACCGGGACGGTAATCATCCTGAATGCGATGAAAATTTGGAACGATTATCTGTTGCCATCTCTCGTGATTAACAAAGATGGAATGTATACTTTGCCGCTGAAGATGTATTACTTCTTTGGAGAAACAAATAGTCAATGGCAATTGGCTTTAGCCGGTTTGGTTTTGGCTATTATCCCGGTCATAATTTTGTTTGTATTGTTGCAAAAACAAATTATGCAAAGTGCAATCGAAGGTGCTGTTAAATAGTGTCTTCTATAAAAAAATTGCCGGTTAAATATTTCTTTGGCAATTTTTTTCTTTTTATTATTGAGTTTTAATGAAGCGGATCCCAAACAGGTAATTCCTCTGCTGGTTGTTTTAATATTTCTTGGAGTTCTTTGCTTAAGTATTTTTTGTGGACAACAACTTCATAGACAAAATTTTCGAACCAATCTTGGCTCATAACAAAATACCCGTCTTTTCCTATTTTGTCACCCCAACTATTTTCAACCTTCCATTTTGTCGGCTGCTTATCGATTAAATCGACGCCGGTTAAAGTCATTGCATGAGACACTTGGCCTTCTCCGGTTAATAAACGCTCCGCTTTTGTCATTTTGGTATTTATCGAAAAGAGTTCTTCTGTCCGATACAAAATGCTGTCAAGAAAGCCGGCTTGGCGATCGAGCTGCTGTAAAACATCATTACCAAACCAAACCGTTTCGCCATCTTTTAATTGTTGGATTGAAAGATCGGCTAACAATTTCATGTCGACATTTAAAAATTCAATTGTTCTTCCTTTGATAATATTGTTTTCGCATGGCAAACTATAAAGTTTGTTTAACGGTTTATCCGGCGAGTTGGTGACAACTACATAATTGTCAAAATTTTTATTAAAATATTTCTTATAAAATTCTTTAGCCGTCAACTTTGCTTCACGGTGATATTTTTTGTTATCATCACGATATTCTAAATCGAATTTTTTTGGTGGTTCACCAAAAGAGTAAGCCGCGATTCGATAAACTTCGGCCAACATCTCATTTTCACTTGCTTCGATTTTTTCTTTTGTTGCTCCATTGGCAACCAATTTCCGTATTGCTAAAGCATCTTTGCGAAGTTTTTTATCCATTACTTCCGCAAATTCGTCAGTTTTGTTTGTATTATAGCTTTCCGGCATCGTACTGGCCGGCATTAGGCCATACTTTTCGATTAAGCCGGCTGCCATTGCCCATTGACCTCCGTCCTGGCCGGGAGTATCGAGGAAAAATTCGACTTCACGATCATTAATTGGTTTTTGAGCGGTTCTTTCGATATTTTGATAGAAAATGTTTGCTCTCTCGATTTTGTCCCAAAAAAATAAATAGTTTTGTGAGAGCTGGAAATCTTTAACATGATATTTTTTTGCAAATGTGTGTCGCAAGGTATTTAACATTGAAAATTCCCAACAACGTCCACTATGTTTTTGATTGGTGACTTTTCCAGTATCCAGTTCAATCGAAAAAGTGCGATTTAAACGAGTGGCAGCCGTATTATCGTAACTTGCAGCGTGAATACCATTTTTTGTGACCGTTCTCGTTAGAATTGATGCTTCTTTATTTTGCTTGAACTGATCTCTTAAAGATGATATTTTTTCTTTCGTTAATGCAGATGCCATAACCATTCCTCCAAAGTTAATTAACTTCTAATTTAAGGTTATGTTTTGTTGCTTGTCAACTTTGTTTTTGATTAAGATATGCGATAGGCTAGTTGGTTGTTTGAAACAACGAGTTTAAATTATGGCTGTGTATTAATTAACGATATATTTCGGTTTTTCACCATTTAACACTGATACCACATTTTTGGCGACGACTTCAGCCATTGCATTACGGGCTTCGATGGTTGCATTGCCGATATGGGGAGTCAGAATAACATTTTTCATCTGTTTAAATTGATCATCAACTTTTGGTTCATGTTCATAAACATCTAAAGCAGCTCCAGCAAGCTGCTTTTCTTTTAGGGACTGTAGCAATGCATTTTCGTCAATTAACGGTCCACGAGCAGCGTTAATTAGGAAAGAAGTTTTTTTCATAGTTGCAAATTCTTTAGCACCCAACAAGTGATGGGTATTTTTCGTTAGTGGCAAATGCAAGCTAATTACATCGCTTTGTTTAATTAATTCGTCTTTTTCCAAGAAAACAGCATGAAGTTCTTTTTCCTCATCTTCTTTTAAGTGATGCCTTTGTGTGTAAACAATTTTCATATCAAAGTCCTGCATACGTTTGGCCAAAGCCTTGCCAATCTGACCCATGCCGATGATCCCTAATGTTTTTTTAGATAGTTCATGGCCTAAAAAGAATAAGGGACTCCAGCCATTGAATCCTTGATCGTGCATTAAATTATCTCCTTCAACCAAACGATGCGATAGGGAAATAATTAGTCCTGCTGTGACCTCGGCTACTGAAGTAGTCGAGACAAAAGGAGTGTTTGTAACAGATATTTCTTTTGCTCGAGCACTATTTATGTCGATGTTATTGAATCCGGCTCCAAAGTTCGCAATTAATTTTAATTTTGGAGCTGCATTTATTACGTCTTCATCAACATCTGTTGATAGAGAGGTAATTAAAAAATCTTTATCTTTGACTTTATCAAGTAATTCCTTCTTTGTAATTAATTTATCACCCGTAAAAATTTCGACATTTAGGCCGGCTTGTTGAAGTATACTATTTGCAACTTGAGGAAGCTCCGCTGTGATGAGAACATTTTTCATAAGATTAATCCTCTTTAGTTGGATTTATAAAAATTGAATTATAAATCCGATAATTGATATTTCAGATGCGTTTTAAATTGGAAACGGTTTTTTCATCTTTGACGTTTCCGGTATTTAATGTTGTTGCCGGTTCGAATAACAAAACCTCCGCTACTCCATTTGCGACCGGCATATGTTCAACGCCTTTAGGAACAATAAAGAATTCGCCTTCTTTTAGTTCATATTGTTTTTCCTGATTGTTTTCCTTGAGATGGATTGTAACTGACCCTTTAATAATCAAGAAAAATTCATCTTCGTTATTGTGATGATACCAGACAAATTGATCGTGAAACTTTGCTAATTTGATTTGGTATTTTCCTAGATCGCCAACGATTTTGGGTGACCAATAATCGTTGAATTGTTTGAATTTATCTTCTAGATTAACTTTTTCCATAATCAAACCTTCTTAAATATATTTTTTTGTTGCCTGTCTAATATAATAGACAGTATGAAAGTTTCTTTCAATGAAATCCATTATCTTAAATGATTATCGTTTAAATAGTAAATATATTGTACGGAGGGAATATTTTGCAGGTTAATCATCTTGGAAAAACCTTATTAAACTATCGTCAACAAAATAAATTAACAATTCGAGAATTGGCCGTTTAGTCGGGAATAAGTGCCTCTTTGATTAGACAAATTGAACGCGGACGGGCAAATCCATCATTATCCGTTCTAACGATTATTGCCAATACCTTAAATGTACCTTTATATACACTTTTTATTAACGATGTCGATACTGACAGTTTGATATCACGAAAAAAAGATCGCAAGATAATTTATCGGCAGGATAGTGCCCATACCGTTCAGGATATTTTGACGCCTGATTTTATGAGGACTCATATCAAACTCTTGATGATGGATCTAAAACCTCATTCTGTGACTACCAAGTCTTATTATGTTCATGAAGATAAAGAGGAATTGGCAGTCGTTATGTCCGGCACCACGCAAGTCGAAATGAACGCTAAGGAATATTCTTTGCAAGAAGGCGATGTTGTGCGAATTCCTCCATATGTCAAACATCGATTCTTAAACCGATCGAATTTGATCGCGCATGTTTTGTTTGTTTTGACTCCAAAAATATAGTTTATTGAGTAAGCTGTTTTTTACTTAATAATAAAAAATGATTAGTTCAAAATTTTAGTTAGGAGAAATCTTTAAAAATGGATAACGAGAAATATCGAATCGAAAAAGATACTTTGGGAGAAGTTAAAATTCCTGCAAGTGCCCTGTGGGGACCTCAAACTGAACGAAGTCGACAAAATTTTAAAATCGGGCAAAGAATGCCTTTTGAAATAATTGAGTCTCTATTACAGATTAAAAAAGCAGCTGCAGTGGTTAACGAAAAAAATGGTGAAATTAGTAAAGAAAAATCTAATTTAATTGTTGAAGTAATTGATCAACTTTTGGTGGGAAAATATCAAGATGATTTTCCATTAGTTGTTTATCAAACAGGTAGTGGAACGCAAACGAATATGAATGTGAACGAAGTGATAGTTCACTTGGCGGCTGAAATTAATCCTAAGGTTTTGTTACAAGCAAATGATGATGTTAATCACTCGCAGAGTTCCAATGATACTTTTCCCACCGCGATGGCAATTGCTGCTTATGATGCTGTAAAAAAATTGTTATCTGTTTTGGAACATTTGGAAAATTCATTGAACGATAAAGCACTTGAGTTTAAAAATATTGTAAAAATTGGTCGTACCCATCTTCAAGATGCCACCCCAATTACTTTTGGACAGGAAATTAGTGGTTGGTCCAGCCAGATAAAACACAATTTTGATTATTTGCAAAATAATAAAAAGACTTTACTTGAATTGCCAATCGGAGGAACAGCGGTCGGTACCGGTTTGAATACCGTCAAAGATTTTGATCGACAAATGGTCGAACAACTATCGGTCCAAAAAGGAATAAGTTATCTTGTTGCTCCGAATAAGTTTCAAGGTCTGGCCGCACATAGCGCTATTAATTTCATTCATGGTATTTTTAAGACTCTTGCAGCTGACTTAGTTAAGATTGGCAACGATATTCGTTTTCTCGCCAGTGGTCCCAGATCAGGATATGGTGAGATCAATATTCCTGCTAACGAACCTGGCTCTTCAATCATGCCCGGTAAAATAAATCCAACTCAAATCGAAGCACTAACAATGGTAGCTGCCCGTGTAATGGGAAATGATACAACAATTGATTTTTCATCCAGTCAAGGAAATTTTGAAATGAATGTTTATAAGCCAATTATAATTCAGAGCTTTCTTGAAAGTGCAAAGTTATTGACTGAAGCAATTGGTTCTGTTGATAAGAATCTAATTCAAGGAATTACCGTTAATCAAAAAAGAATGAAAGATCTAGTCGATAATTCGTTGATGACTGTTACGGCTTTAAGCCCACATATCGGCTATGAAAAAAGTGCCAAAATTGCCCAAAAAGCATTGCGTGAAAACACCAAATTAATTGATGCCGCTTTAGCTAGTGGGTATGTAACTGAAAAAGAGTTTAGAGAGTGGGTCGATCCTTTTAAAATGACTTCACATAAATGATTTTGGCCAGTAATTTGAAGTTTAATGATTTAAAATATCCAAATTCAGTTCACTATAAATCCTTTATTTAAATAGTTCATAATTTTCGATTCATATAAAACTTAATCATGATCTTTATAGGATTCCAATACTATTTCTTCGCTATTAACATCTTTTGCATTGTAAGCAATAATTTTCTTTTCGGAAAATAAATAAATCATGTCGGCAATCTTTTCCGATAATGCCATATCGTGACTGGTTACGATAACTGTTTTGCCTAATTTTTTGTAATTTAAAATTTGTTTACGCAAAAAATCGACATGGTAAACATCAAGTCCTAAACTCGGTTCATCCAATAAAATTATTTCTGGAGCAATAATATCAAGAATTGCAAGATCGAGTCTTTTCTTCATGCCAGTCGAAAAAGTCACAGAAAAATCTGTCTCTTCAAACAGATTATAAGATTGTAAAATATCTTTTATCTTGCGATCAGAAAGTTTTAATTTAAACAGTTCGCTATAATAAAGCAGATTTTCTTTGGCTGTTAAATACTCTACTGATATATTTTCAACGGGTAAAGAGAAAATTTTTTTGCGAAGAGACTTGGAGTACGGAATACTGGCATCTTTGTTATCAATCTGAATGCTGCCGTGATTTATTTTGTTCAAGCCGGCCAATATATCCATCAACGTAGTTTTACCAGAACCGTTTTTCCCGACGAAAAAAGAAATTTTATTAGAAGGAATCTGTAAATTCACCTTATCGAGGACAAGCTTGTCCTTGTATTTTTTTGTTAAATTATTAATTTTAATCATTTTAATAGTGCTCCTGAAAATATTAAGGACGCAGAGGTTATGATTCCTAAACAAGCTGTTAAATACAGTTTGCATTTTTTAATTAAAGGTATACAAGCAATAAAGATTTTTCCCAAGAGCATGATTGCCAACAATAGGGTGTAATTATTAAGGCTTATCATAGGAAGTGCCTTGCCTAAAAAAATGGTTGTTATTGCCAGTACTGCAAATGTAATTAAAGTGACAAAAGCTAAATTATAGGCAAAATCGTTTATGATTTTAAAATCAACCTTGGTTTCTCTTCTAATTGAGGATTCTAAATTCGCAATTAGCCTCGTGGTTGTAATTACAATCCAGATATTGACAATCAGAGTCAAAACTTTAAAAGCAAACTGTAATATGACGTTGTTGTATGTAGCAAAAACGCTATTGAAAAATGTTTTTGTTATCTCTTCTTTGCTGCTCATTTCCTGAATTAGTTGTCCAAAAGGATTTGGAAAGTTAACATAGACTATTGAATATAGAATCAGAACCGCGATAGCAAAGATCCAAAAAGTTTTTTTGTTGACTATCATTTAAATTCCCTTCATTTTATTGATAAATTTGATTCTATGTAGGCAGACACAATGCTTAGCATTAAACAAACAAAAAATGTTTTTATTGCTAGTTTTAACAATTCATTGTCAAAAATAATTTTTTTATTTGTAATTTTTTGAATCAATAAATAAGAACCGAATGCGCTGGCAAGAAGAATCTCTGGAATTTCAAATACTCCATGCAACAGGACCTTATGGATCAACATTCCAAAGCCGTATTGTTCTAGTAATGCTCTAATTTTAATTCCGAAAATCAAGAAATTATATGCTAAAAGTATATTTGAAACCACACCTATCGTTAAGATTGATATCATTAAAATTACCATTATAAGCATATTGTGCATAAAAATTTCTTTTATCGATAAAACCTGAATTTTCAAGTTAATTTTTATGCCGGTGATGTTCAAACCTACCAAGGTGAAAATAGATACGATTGCAGTGGATAACATTATTGAAAGAACGAACGGTTTTGTAACAATTTTATCTAATAAAAAATCGATATTCGCCATAAAAATTTCTCCTAAGTAAAATAAACAATAATATATTTATAAAAAGTGTAAAGATAATATAAATTGACATAATCACAACAACTGTATTTATTGAAACTTTCAGAATTGTGTTCATAAGAATGGTCATTTCTTCAATCGTGACTTGAATAAACAATACGGATATTGTTACAGGAAAAGCCATTGAATTTTCAAACCTCTCTTGGCCTTTATATCGAATGCTGATATTTGAAAAAATCTGTACTGTTAACGCCAATGAGATTCCGTTTATGAATAAAAGAAAGGCACAGTAGGCAGCAATTTTTAAATCAATCAACGATAGAGAAAGCATTGTTACGACAGATATGAGAATATTTGCAATCGAGAGCAAAATTGATACAAAGGCTTTCCTCAGCAAATATTTTCTTAAGTCGTAGCCAGTTTGTATAATTCCCTTAATTATTTTTCGATCTGACGATAAGTTTAAAAAAATGAAATTTGCAAATAAAATTGCTTGTGATAACGTCAAAATTATGAAAGTACTCTGTAAATTTAACGATTCCATAGATATGATTGACAATAAAAGCAAAAGTTTAATCATTAACCAGGCAAGAGGAAAAATCAACAAATTAGATACGAAATGAAATTCTCCCGAGTTAATCATTTCTCTTAAAAATTTTTTATAAAAAATATTTGAAGGGTTAACCCCTTTTTTTAAAAAAACTTCATCATTTTTAGTGTTGTATCTTATGGATACTATTACCAAAGTTTTATATAAAAGTAAATACAATAAAATACCTGCAACACTGTAAATCAAAAGTTCTAGATTACTTATTTTGAATAATTTCCAATTAAATATTCTATTGATATTGATAGAAATTTTTACTCTAAAAATATTTAAGAAATAAAAAATTATAATTGTTTCGGAAATAATTTCTCCAATATTCTTTATTAGTTTTATCCATTTAGTGTAGAAAACAAAACTTAAAACTTGAGAGCTTTTATTCGTAATTAAAAACAGCACCCATGCAGCAATTATAGATAAAATTATTCTCATATTTATTTTTGTTAGCAACAAAGGAAAACTAATAATTGTTAGCAAAGTTATAAATGATATGAAAGTGAAAACCTCGTATTTAACACTTTTTATAAATATTATTTGTTGGTATTTAATTGGAATACCCTTAAAACGGCAGGAAATGTTTTTAAGAAATTTTGTTAAGTCCTTATCGGAAGAACCAAATCCAATTAAACCAAAAAACAATAATATCAAACATATAGAGTCGTAATGATTTTCGATAAAACTATTGGCAAAAATAGAAATAGCATAACCAAGTAACAAATAAGTAAAAAGAACAATGGAAATCATTTTCGCAATTTTTTGTCATAGAATTTTTCTCGAATGAACGCCAATAACTCAAAATAAATAATTTTTTTCATTGAACAAAATAAGGCAGAATAATTCTGCCATAATTTAAACCTTTCTGAATTTTACCAAGCAGTACAGGCTCTTTTTCCGGCCCTTAATTTCTGCAAGATATAAACCCCGCCAAGCCCTACAATTGCTGAAACAATCAATGTAGTTCCTCCTGTAATTCCTGCTAGAGCAATTAAACGTCCAACGCTTAAGTTGGTACCACATCTAATTAACGCTGTATAAATTGCTGCGGCCGTTCCAGTTGAAATTCCAAATGTTCCAGTCAATAAAAAAAGACAAAAATTAATTTTTTTCATAATATCATCTTCAAATGATTAATAAGATTCATTTTCTAAATAAATGATTTAATTATTATAATCGAGAAATATATCATCATTAACGAATTTGCTAAATTAGCTATTTTTAACAGGTGTAACCGCTTAATATTTCCTATATTCATTTTTTAAAAAATTATTTCCAATTTTGGATAAAATTGGCTGAATCTAGGGCAATAAGAAAAGCTTTCGATTTTTGTCGGAAGCTTTTCAGAATTATTTATTTTCCTTTTAATTATTTGTATCTTTTATCAATTAAGAGCGCTACGATCCCCATCATTACGCCGGCAATCACAAGCAGGACACTGACGAATTTCGAATAAGGGACCTTAAATATATTTATTAAAGACAATATTAATAAAATCAAGATCAACAAAATTGAGATTGTTTGGACAAAGATAATTTTTTTCATGAATGCCTGTAACTACTCTTAATTTTAATGGAAATAAAAAACAGCAACAGTTCTTTAACTGTTTTATTTAATTATTTTCAGTGAAAGCCTTAATGATTTCGATAACTTGATCCGGGCCAGGCGATCCTCAAAATTCCTTAAAAGTATCATCGATCTGTTTGTATTCGCTGTCGCTTAATCTTACGTCAAGCGCCTTGGCGTTGCTTTCTACTTGAGAAGCTTTTTTCGCACCAGGAATAACAACGCTGATTTCTGGATTAGCAATGTACCAAGCAAGAATCGTTTGAGCAACTGTTGCGTCGTGGGAATCGGCGATTGATTTAATCGACGAGACCTTATCCACTATTTTGGCAAAGCGATCGCCCTTGAAGTCGGGGTTATCATGACGGATATCATCTTCAGGGAAGGTTACTGTCTTAGAATATTTTCCGGTTAAAAGGCCGGAGGCCAATGGGAAGAAGGGAACAAAGGAAATTTTGTGGTCATGCAGATAAGGGAATACATCTTTTTCTGCATCCCGATGCAGCAGGCTGTATTCGTTTTCAACGACATCAACATAGTTATCTTGGTTAGCTTCTTTTATTTGAGCTAACGAGAAGTTTGAAACACCGATTGCACGAATTTTTCCTGCTTTTTTAAGCTCGTTCAAAGTTGCTACAGCCTCGTTTTTTGGTGTTTTTTCATCTGGAAAATGAATGTAAAAAATATCAATATAATCGGTTTTTAAGCGCATCAAACTGTCGTCAACAGCCTTTTTTAAAAAGTCCGGGCTGTTATTAATGGTGACATCGCCAGTCGATGTGTCTTGAGCTGCCTTGCTGGCAATCACGATTTGATCGCGTTTATAATCTTTGATTGCTTGACCGATTAATTCTTCCGAGTGGCCCATGCCATAAGCAAAAGCCGTGTCAAGTAGTTTTATTCCATTATCAAGGCCTGTTTTGACAATTTCGACCCCGGTATTATCTTGTAAATTTGGAAATAAATTTGTTCCACCAACCGCATTGGTTCCAAGACCAAGTGGGGTTGAAACTACATCTGATTTTCCAATAACGACATTTTGCTTATCCATTTTTAGCTCCTTACTTTTTGTAATAACAATTACATTGTATTTCGAATCTAAGCAGAATACAAATTAAAAAAATTTACTTAATATTTTGTTTTTTGGATTAGTGGCGAAACAAATTAAATTTTTTTATTTGTTGCTGTTTTTGTTATTACTGGATTTTAATTTTTTCGATAATCTCTTTTTTGCCTTTTCGATTATTTCAACCGAGGCTGTTTTTATCTTTTTATTCTTCTTTTTCTTCATTTTTATTTCTCTTATCAATGTAAATTATACGAACTAATGTTCTAAACGATTGGAATAATTTATCAATTGGTAAAAATCGGTATATAAAACTTCACAAAAAATGTTTCTATGATAAAAAAGCAATTACTTTTTTAAGCCTATTGAGCAATATCTTTTATTTAAATAGAAATATAATTTAAAACGAAGCGATTTGATTATTAATGTTTTAGCTGCTTTTATTTTATAATTAAACTTGTGTTCTTAATTGAGCACAAGAATAAAATTAACTAATAACCGTCACTTCGCGCTACTTATTGGCGGTTTTTGTTTTGCTCGAAAGTTAAACAAAGCAATGATGGCTGTCTTCATATAAAAAATAATCTCAATTTATCCTTCACGGACTAAGGCAATACAAATGGATCTTTCAAAATTAACGACTGAAGCACGTAATAAAAGAACAATGAATTTAGACAGGATGACGATTCATGAATTCGCTACTATTATGAACCAGGAGGATCAAAGCGTTCCTTTGAGTGTTGCTAATTCATTGGCAACAATTGAAAATGCTATCGACAGTATTACCAAACATTTTAAACAAGGCGGACGTTTATTTTATATAGGAGCCGGAACCAGTGGACGTTTAGGCGTTTTGGATGCTGTTGAGTGCGTACCGACTTTTGGAATTGAAGCTGAGATGGTACAGGGATTAATTGCCGGTGGCCCTTCTGCAATGACGCTTGCTGTAGAGGGCGCTGAAGATGATGATAAACTCGCTTCTTCCGATCTTAAAAAACGTGCATTAACAGCCGCCGATGTGGTTGTCGGAATTGCTGCGAGTGGTCGCACTCCATATGTTATTGGCGGTTTAGATTATGCCGACAGTCTTGGAGCCGCAACCATCAGCCTGGCCTGTAATCAAAATTCCGAAATATCCAAACACGCGCAAATTGCTATCGAGGTCCCTGTTGGTCCGGAAATTTTAACTGGTTCAACCCGTCTAAAAGCAGGGACTGCTCAGAAACTGGTTTTAAACATGCTTTCAACCGGAGCCATGGTCGGCATCGGCAAAGTATATAAGAATCTTATGGTCGATGTGCGCCCCACTAATGAGAAGTTGCTGATTCGGAGTAAACGAATTATTTGTCAGGCAACTAATTGCGATGAAGCCACGGCTGCTGAAGTTTTTGAAAAAGCAGATCGAAATGTTAAATTAGCGATTGTTATGATTTTGACAAATCTTCCCAAAAAAGAGGCAAATGAGCAACTTAGAAAAGCTGATGGCTTTATTTCTAAAACAATTCCGGAATAAAAAAATTACGGAGATATCTTTTACCTTAATAAGCTTGAATGAAAAGACTGGCAGCTAATATAATTGCTCCCAAAGCTACAGCTGCTTTAATAATTTTTTCAGGAAACATTCTGACTATTTTTGGACCGATATATCCCCCTAAAAACAGGCCAGCACCCAAAGGAATTACCAGCAACCAATAAATGTGCGACCTAAAAGCGTATATTATCGTGGCAACTAAGTTAGAAAAACCTAGGGAAACATTTTTTAAAGCGTTATAAACAGGGAATCCTGATTTACTGGTAATTGAAAAAATTGCCAGCATAATGACTCCGGCGGCGGCTCCAAAATAACCACCATAAGCTCCAACCAGGAAAACAGCGATTACATAAGCTATTTTTTTCAAAATAACAGAATTTTTTCCATTTACTTTTTTTAATGTTTGATTCTCGATTTCTTTTCTTTCTTTATTGGCCGGAAACAACAATAATAAACCGGCAAATAAAATAAAGAAAGGCACAATATGAGTAAAAGACGATGCAGGCTCGATTAACAATATAAATGATCCGAAGATACTTCCGATTATCGTCAGCGGTAATATTTTTAAAAGTTCTTTTTTATGGTTTTTTAACTCCTTTTGGGAAGATGTACTGGAACCTAAACCAGTCAGGACTAAGGCGGCTGTATTAGTTACATTGGCAAAAACTGGCGGAACTCCAATTGCTAATAAGGCTGGATAAGATACCAGCGAGGCTAAGCCGGTTACCGAACTTAAAATTCCCGCCAGGATTCCAGCTGGAAACAGAATCAACCATGAATTTAAATTTTCTAACAAATTAACACTCTACTCTCCAAGATTTTTGAAAATGATAAAAAAGATTTAGGGGCTTGATTTTTTAATTCATAATTTAATCGAAGCTCGACAAAGATTTAAGTGGAAAATTTCGGTACCCTCAAAAAGAAGGACCTCAGTTAATTTTATTATAGATCAATAAAGTTAGTGTTTGGAATTGGAGTTTGGCAAGAATGATTTTGATATTATCCGAACAATAAAGCAGCCGAATAAAAAATGAGCTCGGACTGTTTTTTTAGTAGCGGAACTCATTAATCATCAAACAAAAATTACATGACCAGAATTTATAGCAAATTCAAGATCAGTAAATTTTGTTTATATTCTGTATCTGCTTCATTTAAATAGATAAGCTTTCGCCTCATACGGTCTTAACTCGTTTACTTTATCATCTTCATAATTATCTATAAGCAAACTTGAAGCGTTCGATTGACCGTAATCGCGACTTACGATTTTATCGGTAAAATTGCTTATAAGTAACAAAGTTTTTCCTTCGTAATGACGACGATATGCGTATACTTGATCGTCATCGGGGTCTATTTCCTCGAAGCTTCCATATTTGATTATTTCATTATTGTGACGAAGCTTAATTAATTTTTGATAATAATAGAATACGGAATTTTTGTCAGCCAATGAATCCTCAACGTTAATTGATTTGTAATTAGGGTTAAGGGCAAACCATGGTTTTGCACTTGAGAATCCGGCATTGTTTTTATCGTTCCATTGCATTGGCGTACGGGCATTATCACGTGAAATATTTGCCAGATATTTTAGCATTGTTGGCCCATCGACAATTTTTTCTTGTTCGACCAACTCATGATAAAAATTAATAGATTCGATATCCTCGTATTGATTTAATTTTGTGAAGTGAGCATTTGTCATTCCAAGCTCCTCACCCTGATATACATAAGGAGTGCCCTGCATCAAGTGAAGAGTTGTAGCCAGCATTTTGGCCGATAGAACACGATACTTAGGATCGTCATTTCCAAAACGGGATACTGCCCGAGGTTGATCGTGATTGTTCCAGTAAAGGCTGTTCCATCCTTTGCCGTCAAGACCAGTTTGCCATCTGTTCAACGAGGCTTTTAATTCAGTCAGTTTAACAGGCTGGTCATTCCACTTTCCCAATCTAACATCCGGATTGGGACTTAAACCGACATGCTCAAACTGAAATACCATATTCAGTTCATGGCTGTTAAGGCCCGTGTATTTAATAGCGTCTTCAGTAGTTGATCCAGGCATTTCACCAACCGTTATAGTGTCATATTTGGACAATACTTCGCTGTTCATTTGACTCAAAAACTCATTTAGGCGATGCCCATCCGCTACGAAATCCATCGTCTTTCCTGCGGTGGCAGGTTCCGGAACATCAGGCAGACCCTTTGGTTTTGAAATAAGATTAATAACGTCCATTCTAAAACCATCAACCCCTTTATCGAGCCAAAAACGTTCTATATCAAAGACTGCTTGGCGAACATCCGGATTCTCCCAATTGAGATCCGGTTGACCGGTTGCAAACAAATGCAAATAATATTGTTTGCGTTCCGGAACATAAGTCCATGCTGAACCACCAAATGCGGCCAACCAATTATTAGGTTCGTGACCATCTACCGGATCTCTCCAAATATAAAAATCGGAAAACGGATTGTCTTTGGTTTTTTTACTTTCCTGGAACCAATGATGTTGATCGGAAGTATGGTTAACGACTAGATCCATCATAATTTTAAGGTTTAATTGGTGAGCTTTGTTAAGTAAATCATCAAAATCATTCATCGATCCGTACTCCGGGTTGATAGCTCGATAATTGGCAATATCATATCCGTTGTCTTTGTTGGGTGACTCATAAATCGGGTTTAACCAAATGACATCGGCACCTAGTTTTTTGATATAGTCAAGTCGTTTTGTAATCCCCGGCAGGTCGCCAATTCCATCGTTATCGCTATCCTGGAAACTCATTGGGTATACTTGATAAACTACTGTATCTTTAAACCATTGTTTTTTTGACATTTTAAATACCTTTCTAGAAATTAATATTACTTATTTTAAAATCTTGAATGAACAAATCTTACGCTGATAGCGCCTAAGACGAGAGAAGTCCCACCTACTAGGAACATTGCCGGCATTGATTGACCCATTAACGGAAAAAGCCAGAAGCTGGCAACTGAAGCACAAATTTGAGGCAAACAGATACTACAATTAAACAGGCCTAAATATGAACCTTCATGTTGACCGTTCAGTACTTCAGTCAATAAAGAGAAGGGTTGGGTATTGATAACAAGGTAAGAAATTCCAATTAAGCAAAAAGGAATAATCATTAACCACTTATTGTGAATAAAATAAATCATAAAGTATCCGACGGCGCCGGCTAAGAGCCCAAATGAATACCAGAATTTTCGAGATGTTGGTTTGGTTCTGGCTTGGACTACAATTCCCCAAATCACGGCAGCGATAGACATTATACAAGTCAAAACTCCGTACCAGTTTCCGGCTGCTTGATACCCGGCAGAAGAAGCATTACTGGTGTGCCAAACATTAAGCGAAATAGCACCAGTCGCATATGTCCAGAGATACAGGATCGCAAACCAGGAAAAAAACTCGACAACCGAGGTTTCCCAAAAAGCTCTCGGAGCATCTTTTAATAATTTAACAAGACTTGGAGATTTCTTTTGAGCTTGTAAGTCGATTTCATGATACTGGGCATATGTTTTTGGATCATATTCGTGAACTTTTATAATTGTGAGTAAAGATGTGACCAGTAAAATTATGGCAGCGGAATAAAAAGCAATTTTGACTGTTAAGGGAACTTCACCCTTAGGCGCAGTATTGGAAATTCCAACCAACGTTAAAACAAAAGGAATTACAGCAGCCAAAACGCCACCTAAATTTGAAAATGATTGTTGCCAAGACCAGGCCAGATCTTTTTGATCTTCATTCACCATATCGCCAATAATCATTTTGAATGGCTGCATACAAATATTGGAAGTTAAATCCATAAATAATGTTGCTACAGCACCAAAACATAGTGCAGCTACGGATGCATATCCAAATCCAAATGATCCAGCGTTGGGCAACAAAATTAGAACAATTGCTGCGGCCGGAGCACCAATTAATAGATAAGGCATTCTTCGGCCAAATCGGTTCCAGGTTCTATCAGAATATTTTCCAATTAGAGGTTGAATCACCATGCCTGCAAGGGGCGGCAGAATAAAGAAAAAGCCTAAATTATTCGGATTGGCGCCAATTGTTTGAAATATTCTTCCTAATTGGGAAGATTGCAGAGAAAACGCCATGTTAATACCGAAGAAACCAAAGGTCATGGCAAAAATTGTTGATAATCGAAGTTTTGGAAGATGGTGTTTCTCTTCTTTGTCTGTATTTTTTATTAACGGTTTCTCTTTTTTATTTACTAAAGGGATGTCCGCAGAAATTTTTGAATCAGAAGCATGGCTCAAATTCATAAATTATTCTCCTTAAACTAAAATAATTTCTTTAAGTTTTTAAGTAAACGTTTACAAAAAAGAATATTAGCACATACAGTAAACGTTTACAATGGCTTTTTAACAAGATAGTAAACGTTTACTGTAAAAATAAAAAATACTCATAATGTTAGACTTTATTTATAAAGATATTCAAATGGGAGAGCTTAATGTCTGTGACAATTAAAGATGTCGCCAAAGCTGCCGGGGTCTCAACTGCAACGGTTTCACGAGTACTTTCTGGAAAAGATTTTTTTTATTCTGAAAAAACCGAAAAAAAAGTTAAAAAAGCTATTAGAGATTTAGGGTATAGAAAAAATACGGCTGCTGTTGAGTTAGTTACGATGAAAAGTAAAGTAATTGCCGTTATCCTTCCAGACACAAAAACAACTTTTTCAAATAGTATTATTGAAGGAATTCAAAATGAAGCCTTTAAAATTGATTTAAGCGTAATTATTTTATATATCGGAAATAATGATCGGGAGAAACAAAAAAGAGCCCTAACAACGGTGATTGAGAGATCAGTGAATGGTATCTTGTTGTTATCTTCTCAATTGGAAAAGGAAAATCAAGAATTATTAAACAGTTCTAATATTCCGTATGTATATGTTTCAATAGCAGTTCAAAGCGAGAATATTAGATTTATTGCTTCTGACGATTTTCAAATCGGCTATCAAGCGGCCAATTTTTTGATTAATAAAGGGCACAAAAAAATTGGTTTGGCGGCTTTGGAACCAAATACGTTTATTGGCCGCCAGCGAATAAACGGCTATCTTCGGGCTTTAAATGAACATTCTCTTCCTTCTAATGAAAATTGGATATTTTCCGGTAATTATTCATATGACGATGGTGTTCAGGCAATGAAATATTATGGTTCCGATACTGAATTAACAGCAATTATCGGAGCAAGCGATTTAGTTGCAATCGGGATTATTAATCAAGCGAAAAAGATCGGTTTCAAGGTACCGCAGCAGCTTTCTGTCATGAGCATTGATGGGACCGATGCTGTGAATATTGTTGACCCCAATTTAACGAGTGTTACTCAGTCTTTTTATACAATGGGAGTTGAGAGCATGAAGATGTTGTTGAACCCCGAATTAAAATCCAAATATACAGAAACAAAAATTGAAGAACGTCAAAGTACAGGGAATATTTGATCTTTAAGAAAGCTATTATTTATTTATCTTTTTCAGTCCTAAGAAGTGTTTAAGGCAAAAACTGGTGACGAAAGTTGAGACTCTAAAAATCGCTCCTGTAAATTAATACAGAAGCGACTTGCCGTATTCCTATCCTGATTTGTTTCTTCGCTTTCGTCAATAAACAAGTGGGCGGTCTGCGGTTAGCAGTGACTCTCTGGACGTTCCCGGAAAAACGCATGTTAGAAAAATCGTTTAAAAATGGATTAGTTGGGTAATATTCTAATCGATAAAATATGGTTATCGCTAATTTTAAATTCCATTGGTCCGGTGCCATTAAAACCGTTTCCGTTTACCTTTATTTGAACCATCCAATTATTAACAGCTGTTTCATGACTATCTAATATCTGGAAGCGGGATTTTTTACCAATATTTTCATTTTTGTTCCATTCTGAAATTGAATCACGACCTTTAAAAATACGTCCCCAATCATTTAAAATCGCTTCTTCGGCGAACAAATTGATAAAATCTTTTGAGTTTTCGGAATTAGTATATTCAACAAATTGATTAATTACTTGTGGCAAATCAGTATTATTCATTATAAAACCTCACTTTAATCCATCAGGAAAATACATTGGAATCATCATAGTTGCCATTTCTCTTTCGTTTTTATCAGGATCGGTTTGGCCCATCTTTCTCATCTCTTTTGCCATACCTGCATTAATGCGGATTGAATTTTCTTCAATTCCTTGAATGGCTTCATTTATTAAGTCAGATAGTTTTATATTAAGTGGTGTATTTTGTGAATTAACATCTTTTTCGAGATTTGTTTCAGCTACCAGCGGAGGTACTAATTCCACTATATGAATATGGTCTTCGCCGGCAAAGTGTAATTGTTCCCTCAAAGCGTCAGTAAACATATGTACGCCTGCTTTAGTAGCTGAATATATTGGATGTGCTGCCGAACTAAGATTGGCTAATCCGGAACTTATATTAACGATCATCGATTCTGCTTGTTTACGTAAAATCGGCAGAAATATTTTGTCAATATTTATTGTTCCAATCAAGTTTGTTTGGATCTCAGCTTGAAGTTTTTGAGAAGTTGTTTTTTCATCAAGCAAATTATAATGTCTCATAATACCAGCTGAATTAATAACAATATCGATGTTTTTAAATTCTGAAATTGTCTGCTTGTAAAATCGCTCTACGCTCTCCTGGTCGCTCACATCTACTTGGTAACCACTGATATTCTTATTATCTTTAACTACTTCAGTGATTTTTTCTTTTGAACGACTGCCAATAATTATCTGATTGTCGATAGCCGCCAATTTCTTGGCAAAAGCTAATCCAATCCCCGAAGTTCCGCCCGTCACAACAATTTTTTTATTTTTTAATTCCATTGTAAAGTGCTCCTTATTAGGTTACAATTTCTAATAAATGTAACTAAAAAGGAGTATAAACAAGTAGGTTACAAAAGTCAAATTATGTAACTTAAAGACAAAATGAATAAATTATCTAAAAAAAACATCCTGGATGAAGCAACACAATTAATAAAGCAAAAGGGCATCGATTCGGTTTCTTTGACCGATATTGCCAGAGTACTTGGTACAAGCCATGCAGCTTTATACAAATATTTTCCAAACAAAAATGCTCTTTTAAGTGCATTAGCTCAGGAATGGCTTGATGCGTTGTTAATCAAATTATTTCCTTTCAACAAAAGCCCTTATAACACTAAAGCAGACATTGTTCATGATTGGTTGTGGACTCTGTTTACTCAAAAAATATTGGCCTATCAGAAGGATCCAGAAATGTTTAAGCTATATACGGAGTACATTGATTCCAATCCTAAATTATTACAAGAACATATGAATGCATTAATAAATAGTTTATTGGCAGCAACAGGATGGGAAAATAGAGATAAAGCTCTTGCCGTTATTGAAGCCTTTATTCTCTTTTCAGCTCCTAAACTGGCTTTCTTATGGAACGAGCAATCCGAACAACAGTTTGAAAATATATGGGCATTAGTTGCTGAAAGTTTAAATGATTAAGACCTTATCGATAATATCTTGAACCTTTATAGAATTAATTTGTTTCAAAGCACGAGTTTGATTAGGCATATGCCTCAGTTTTCCAAAATAGCTATTTACTTTACTATTAAACAAAGTCATTTTATTTCGGTTCCATTATCAAAAAATCATTGGCATGAACGCTATTACGATAATAACTAATAAAATAATCCAGATTGCCAATCCGATCGGACTTTGCGGATTTATCGTCAAGCCAATCCCAAAACTTTTAGGAATCAGAATCGGTGCTTGTTTACTAATTGGCCCTGGATAGGCCAGATGATAATGCCACAAAGAAGCAATCATAATATACATAATCAGGATAGACATCAGGCCGCTCATAAGATGACCATTCAAAATGTTTCTATCACCAAAAAAGTTCAATAAGACCGGAACCAGGATTAAGATTACGATTACAGCGGCCAAAGAGATATCGAGCACTCTTAATTTCTTTTGTTTTCTAAGATCCTGCGAATCTTCCTGAACTTTTTTCATAACCTTTTTGTCTCCTTTAATCAATACATCTAAAGACAGGTCGTATATTTTGCTTAGTTCAACCAAGGTATCCAGATCCGGATAATTTTTACCTTTTTCCCAGTTCGATAAGGCTTGGCGGCTGACATACAAAAGTTCGGCTACTTGATCTTGAGTCATGCCCAATTCTCTTCTTTTACTGGAGATAATTTCACTGAATACCATAAACCCTTCTTTCAGCATCATTCTATCCAGTCAAACAGATGATTGCCAGCAAGGATTTATTGCGTTAAAAAACATCCAACTAGATACTCCTTTTTTGTATATTCGATTCAATTAATTACAAAAAAATGCGCAAAAATCCAGTTTATTCTTTTGATCCATTTTAATTAAAGCGTCCCCAAGTTGGAATATCACACAACCACTATCAAACAGCTAATTCTGGGATTTGATTTTTGATTTTCTCAATGATTAGCGCACAGTTGACCGAATCGCTGATTGGCATATTATTGCTTTCGGTCTTATTTTTGCCATAACACTGAATCACATGAGCGATTTCGCCATGAAAATCATCTTGTTCATAAGCTATATGATAATTTTTTGTCCCACTGGATGTCTTTACGATAAAGGATTCGGCTCGATGAAAATTTTTGATTTCTATTTGACCTTTTTCTCCTTTGATCGTAGCTTCGGTTTGTTTGTTCCGGTCAAAGGCACACTCAATGGTCGCCGAAAGGTTTGGGAACAGAAGCTTTGCCTTGGTATATGATTCAACACCGCTGATATCCATTTTGTTCTCCAGCACTTCGACCTTAGGCAGCGTTTTGGCAAAGTCTTCGGTCAGGGCAACATTATAAATTCCAATATCTAACAAACAGCCGCCTTGAATTGGCTGGAAATGATAAGTTGCTGTTTTTTTAGATATTTCCCGACAAAAGGAGCTGTCGATACTGATTATTTTGCCGATTTCATCTGCTCGGCGTTGAGCGTGGCAGGTTTTTCGCAGAGCACAGCTTTTCCTTTTTTAAGGGCCTTCGATATCCATAAATAGTGAAAACCATGAGGTACAGCGATATAAACAATATCGATATCTTTATTGGACAAGAGCTCATCATAATCATCGTAGATTAATTGGCAGGGATGCTTTCTTTGGAAGGCAGCTGCTTTTTCAATTCCACGACAAGCAACGGCATATAAATTAGCATCCTTAAAATGGCTCAAACTGTCTGCGAAGCGGTTGGCAATATTGCCAGCGCCGATAATTCCGAAATTTATCATAAATTGCCTCTTTGGTCGCTTTTATTTTTTGACAATTGATCTCCTTCCGAGATGGCTCTTTTTGCTCAGAATGGATCGAGTTCTTATAGTGACCTACCTGCCTCTAATTATATTTCTAATCCATTATCGATAGTGCAGCATAGAATGTCGAAATATATAAAGAACGATTATCGTAAAGTTGCTTTTTGAATATTTGAATTGAGGAAAAACTAAGAAAATATATCATTGAATGAAAACTAGGAATTATTTATGAAATTTTATATCATATTAAATTTATGGGTTGACAGTTTTCCGATTCGTTCGAGAATTAGTGTCAAAACCAGAGCAATTAGAACGTAAAGCGACCCAATAGGTGCGATTTTATTTAAACTGAAGTATTCAGTTACAATTCCACCGGTAGCCGATCCTAAAGCAATCCCGAAATTAGCAAAAATGGAATTAAGCGATGAGGCTAATATCAAAGATTGCGGGTAATCGGCTTCAGCAACCGTTAGAAAAAAGATTTGGATTGGTGAATTTAGCAGATACATACTAACTCCTAAAAGCATAACAACAATCATTCCAATAAAGGGAACGACTGCTAGAAAAGGAAACAGTACTAGTAACAGGAATTGACCTATGTATATTTCCGGCATTTTTTTCAGACCGGAACTACTTGAAATTTTTCCGCTTAGTTGATTACTAATTAATGCCATGAGGCCATACAAAAATAATGTTAATGTTAAAAAATTTTCTTTAACAAGTAAGATATGAGAAAGAATCGGTTGCAGGTAAGTATAGAAAACATAAATTCCCGCTAAATTGAACATTGGTAAAAACATGCCAATCTGAATTCTCCTGTCACCAAAAATTCGTAGTTGTTCTTTGAAGTTTTTGCTGGCCTGTTGATGAATATTTTTAGGAAGAAGCAGAATCGAAAAGAATAGAATAATAATGCTGACTAAGATAATTGCATAAAAAGAATATCGCCAACCATAATTTTTACTGATCCAGGTTCCAAAAGGGACTCCGAAAACCGAAGCGATGCTAAAACCGGAAAAGACCCACGAAACTAGCCAACCTCTCTTTTTAATTGGTGCAATAAAGTTGGCAAAAGCCAAAGCAACAGCGATACAGGCCCCGGAACTGGTTGCCGTTATAAGTCGAGAGACGGCCAGAATTATGTAGCTATTGGCAACGGCTGTCAGCAAGTTTCCGACGATAAAAATCGATAACAAAATCAAAAGAGCCTTATAAAGACTTTTTTTACCAATTGCCAGTGTGATTAAAGGCGTGCTAATGGCGTAGACTAAAGCGAAGCCTGTGACTAGATAACCCACCTGACTAATTCCAATTTGAAATTGCTTGGCCAAATTGTCCAGAATACCGACAATAATGTATTCGCTGCAGCCAAGAACAAAAGCAATGGCAATTAAAACCATACTTTGCAATTTAAAAAGTCTCATCCCGCTCTTATCTTAACGCAGCTTTATCATGGCACTCTCAAAAAATACTTAAAATATGTTTTAGGTTACTTTAGAAGTAACGTAAAACAGAAAAGGGGATATTTTAATCCTATAGACAATGATTTGAAATTAACGATAGAAGTTTGATAATTATTCTATATCGAGGAATGCCAAAGGCTTCAGTCGCAATTCTATAATGATAAAAATCAAAAGCAAAATTAACTTGTTAAAACTATTAAATAAATTAATTTCGAAATATCGAATAGAGGAGAATATTCAAAATTTATGAAAAAAATTAGAATTCAATGTGCATTATTAACAGCTCTTTCTTTTCTGATGGGATTAAGCCAATTTATCATAGTAGGAATTCTAAATAACTTATCTAACAGTTTCCATACATCAATCGATCACGTTGGTGTTTTAGTTACTTTATTTGCTATTGTATATGCTATTATGACACCAATAATTAATTTATCTGTTGGTCATGCTCCTTTATATAAGGTTCTAATTATTCTCTTTTCAATTTTTGCCATTGGAAATATGTTAACAGCCGTGGCCAATAATTTTAATATCTTGTTGCTAAGTAGGTTACTCACTGCTCTAGCTTCTGGGCCTTCGATGTCTATAGCGATTACCCTAGCCGCCGCTATTACACCGCCTCAAAAAAGATCTTGGATAGTCTCGTGGGTCTTTTCCGGTTTTAGTATCGCTTCAGTTTTTGGTGTTCCGATTGGAACTTGGATTAGCGATAATTTGAATTGGCGTTTCTTATTTTGGATTATATTTATTTTATCAATCATTTTGATAGCAATACTATATCGTTTATTACCACATAATTTAAGGCAAAAAAAAGGACATGGTTTTCTCAGGCAGTTAGCAATCTTTAAAAATACGCACATTATTTTAGGAATTTTAATTCCTATTTTTAATTTTTCGGCTGTTTATATTGTATATACATATTTAAAACCCTTACTCATTAATAAATTAGGTTTTTCGACAAATAACGTAATTACTATTTTATTTCTTTATGGTTTATGCGGATTAATTAGTAATCAGATTAGCGGTCACATAAACAATAGAAAATGGACAAAAACGTTAGTTAGTTTTTTATCTGTCCAAGCAGGTAGCCTATTTATACTATTCCTAACTAGTAATTTTAAATGGCTTTCTCTGATTGCAATATTATTTATGGCTCTTACTATGTCAGTGCAAAATTCTCCCGTTGAATTGTATTACATGGAAATTGCAGAACAAAAATATCCACAATCACTTGTTTTAGCTTCATCTTTTGATTCTATTTTTTCTAATGTTGGTGTGGCTATCGGTTCTGCAGCTGGTGGATACACAGTTAATACTCTTGGCTTGGGATATCTTGGTCTAATAGGCGGAATTTTTAGTGTTTTGGCTATCAGCGTTCTTCTAATTCTAAATAAGGTTTATTTTCAATGATTTATCTGTAGTTTCTAATAATGATACAGAATTTTGAAGCTCCTCATAAGTAATTTATAATTTAAGTGTGGTTCTAGATTGCAAGCGCTATTATAATCGAAGGAGGACAAAGATATGAGTACTATTAACAAAGTAGCAATAGTTACCGGCTCAGCCGGTGGATTAGGGAAAGCGATTGCCTTACGTTTGGCTCACAATGGTTTTAGCGTAATGATCCATGATATTAATAAAGACGCTTTGACAAAAACTCTCCAAGAATTCAAGGATAAAGGATATGATAGTGACGCTTTTGTTGGCGATGTTTCAAAGAAATCAGATCAAGAAAAACTAGTTCAAACAACTGTTGAAAAGTTTGGAAGGCTGGATGTTTTTGTTAATAATGCAGGAATTGAGGCAGTTACTCCATTCATTGACATAGAGGAAGACGAACTAAAAAAATGCTTTGATATTAATGTTTTTGGAACTGTCTTTGGAACTCAAGCAGCCGCAAAGCAATTCATTAAACAACATAGCAAAGGAAAAATAATCAATGCTTGTAGTATTGCTGGCCAGGAATCTTATACAATGCTTGGAACATATTCAGCGACCAAACATGCTGTACGCGCCTTCACGCAAGTGGCGGCTAAAGAACTGGCTAAGCATCAAATAACTGTCAATGCTTATTGTCCTGGTGTTGCCAAAACAAAAATGTGGGATCGAATTGATGAAGAAATGGTTAAGTCGGATCCTTCATTAAAACCGGGTGATGCCTTTAAAAAATACAGTTCAGAAATTGCTCTGGGACGTTATGAAAAGCCAGATGATGTTGCCAATTTGGTTGACTTTTTGGCATCAAGCAAATCTGATTATATTACCGGTCAAGCAATCCTAGTCGATGGTGGACTCGTTTATCGTTAATTGATAAATTTAAATTATATATTTTATGTATTCATTTTTATAGTTTGCCTATATATAATAATTGAAATATTGTGAGTGAACTTCTCTCCAAATTAAAAACCATCTCTTAATTTAGATGGTTTTTACTTTTTAAATGTTTCTGCTTGGGCAGTTCTGTTAGCACAGGATTTTTTTTATCTCACTTTAAGCAAGTTTTATCAAAACTGATTAACAATTAAAACTCAGGTAGTTAACGAGTTGTGTAGCCACCATTAGCAAAAATGGTTTGACCATTAATCCACCAACCATCAGTCGTCAAAAACTTAATGATTGGAGCAATGTCTTCAATCTTCGTCAATTGGTTGCCCATAGCCTGTGACTTGTGAAAGGCAGTTGATTCTTTGGTTTCCTGACCATAGAAGAATGAAGTATCCATTGGGCCTGGAGCAATTGCATTAACGGAGATTTGTTGTTTCATTAATTCTTTAGAAGCTGCTCTGGTGTAATGCTCAACGGGAGCCTTGTTACCAGCATAAGTTGAATAAAAGCCGGTATAGGCAGCTAATAATGACGTAGCAATGGTAATAATATGTCCATTAGGATTCATATGCTTGGCGGCCTGTTTGATAAAGAAATAAGCTACTTTATTATTAATTGTATCCATAGCATCAAACTCTGCTTCACTGGTTTCGACAATAGGTTTCTTCAAGACCTTTCCTACCGTATTAATGGCGATATCGACTTTACCAAATTCTTTTTCTGCAAAATCAAAAAGTTTGGCAACTTCTTCTTCATTAGATAAATCACTTTGATAAAGAGCTACTTTAGCACCTTGATCTTCCAGTTCATCCTTCAATTTATTGGCTGTATCTGAATCCTTTGCTTGATGATAGTGCAATACCAAGTTCACTGATTCTAGGGCAAATGTTTTGGCTGTTAAGGCACCAAGATTTTTAATGCCTCCAGCAATAACAATCACTTTATTTTTTAAATCATGGTATTTAGTCATTTGCTTTTGTCTCCTTTCAAAAGATGAATATAGCCTATACCTTCGAGCTGACTGTAATGCAAGCGTAAATTGTTTCCTTTTTATTTGACTTCGAGTTAACTGTAAGCTATATGCTAAAGTAATCCTGAAAGAAAATAGTTTATAACGTCTCAACATTCAAGGGACTATGTTATCTTTAAGGGCATCACACTACTTATAAAAAAGTAATCATCGTATAACTTAAATAAGACAAGTTCGTATATTCAGACAATAATGATCATTTAACCATTAGAAAGTAGGCTAAAGAGATGAAAACAATGCAAACCCCTACAAACTTTACTATTGGCCAAGTAGCACAAATAAAAACTATTAGTACCTATACATTAAGATACTATGATGACCAGGGACTTTTACCCAAAGTTTTTCGTGATAAAAACGGTAATCGTATATTTACTAATGAAGAACTAAAGTGGCTAGACATGATTAAATGTTTAAAAAATACAGGCATGTCTTTAGAAAAAATTAAAACATTTGTTGATGATACCTATCAGGGATCAAGAACCTTGCAGGCGAGAATTCTACTATTAAATACACAAGCCAAAAAAATCAAAGACAATATTGAAGAACAGCAAACCTATCTCAATAAAATTAATCAAAAAATCAAGACCCTAAAAAATTAGAATCCAACCAATTCGTGAAAAACCTGAAACCTTCAAATTTGTCCAAAGCATCCAATCTCATAGGCTGGATGTTTGAATCTCTCCTTTTATATAGATGATTTGTGTTGGTATTTTATTATAGTAGCGTATTATTTTGAACTCAAAAAAATCTTCTCAATAAATCTGAAAAGATTTTTTACTTGTAATTAGCATAATTATCCGCATTGAGTATGAGTTGAACCAATGCCAGAAACACTTTATTTATGAATTAACGATTTTCTTATGCTCGTTAATTGTCTAGGTGATGGTTGTAACGCTCAATAACCTCTTGTGAGGCCTGGATAAGTTGATCACGTTGAGGCATTGGATTGTGAAAAACCAAATCAAAATGAGGATCTCGAGCCTTAATTTTATTAACGCCATACGCTATACTATCGGATGGCACGTCCTTAGTAATAATCGCACCAGCACCAATGACACTATTAGCACCAATAATGATTGGTCCAAGAATTTTGGCCCCATCTGCAACGATTACATTTGGCCCTAAGACTGGGCTCCCTAAATTTTCCCACTGATTGGTTAGCCGGTTAAATTTTTGATTAGAACCAATTGTCACGTTTTGGGAAATAACCACTCCGCTGCAGATTTTTGCGGCAATAATGATACTGCCGCGTCCATGATGGGCGAATTGAACACTTGGGTCAATTTCAATACAATTAACTTCGCAGCTGTATTGATGTTCTAGTTCAATTGCAGCACGGTCTTTGGCTTCTTGGTCAGTGGAAAAGCAATTTTGTTGTATTAGTTCATTAAATGTTGTCATATGATTAAATCCTTTCGATAATTAATTTAAGTTCACCAGGACACGACCACGGCTGTGATGATCCTTGGCA
Organism: Oenococcus oeni; assembly: GCF_020510245.1. Lineage (NCBI taxonomy): Bacteria > Bacillati > Bacillota > Bacilli > Lactobacillales > Lactobacillaceae > Oenococcus > Oenococcus oeni. The sequence continues at coordinate 51,859 of NZ_CP084701.1, forward strand.
TAATGCTGAGCTTTTTTAGTTTCAGCAAAGGAAAATATTCGGCCAATAGGTAACCAAAGCTTGTGGCTGGCGACAGTTTTTATTAAATGGCAATAAATCTGATGGTTAAAGTCCTCATGAACAAAGGTGAACGGAACGTTCAAATTGCTGGTTTGTAGAGCAATTGATGCAATGCTGGCCCTTGGTACTGCAGCTATTAGTTGTTGTAATAGTGGTTCGGACCCTGCAATATCAATAATTAGTGTACGCCCATGGAATAATTGAAGGTGCTCTATTGAGTAAACAGGATAACCTGGTAGTGATTGGTTAAAGTACGCTTGACTATCAGGGCTGACTATTGGTGTTAACCCAGGATATGTCGAGCCTAGTAATTGACAAAGGATAAGACCAATGACTGAATTTGCGCCTGTAATGACCAGATGATCGCTAGGGTTTTGTTTAATAAATTCAGTTAATGCCAAGGCTACACCGGGTCCGGCTGTCAATGTGGCGGCTTCTGCATTGCTAACATTTATGGGCAAGGGGAATAGCCAGTCCGAATTCGTATTGAGAATAAATTCTTGGTAAGACCCTTTTGGGTGCATGACTAGCACCCGTTGGTGAAGTAGTTTTTGATCCCGATTATGACCAACTTCTATCACAGTTCCAACACCACCAATGCCAATAACGCGTGGCAATTGAAGGGCTTGTTCTGCAGTAGCGTTCGGATCAGTTTCTTTGTGCCAATCACTAGGAACTACGGGCAAAGTTTCCATGGCAATTAAAACACCATTGTCAGTTAATGCCGGTCGTGGTTCGTTGCGGATAATTAAGCCGTCAATGCCTGTGAAATTAGTTTGAACAATCGATTGCATATGTATTTCCTTTAAATAATGTTGTAATGGAAACAATCATAGCATATATTGTTTCTTTGTCAACAAAAACAGTAATAAAATAACCATCAACTAAATGACAGTTATTTTTTTATGGTTATTTTTTGATCTAAAAATGCATTGTACTGGTGTAAGAATGCTAGGGTAGTAGCTACTGCGTCTGGGCTGTCTCTAAAAATGGGTTCATCGCGTTGCATAAAATAGTTAGTAAACTTTTTGTGTATCTCAAAAACCTCTTGACCCTGAGCGGTTAACTTGAAATAAACTTCTTTTTGATTATCGGGTTTTTGATAACGAACAATCAAGCCTCGACTGATCAATCGTTTAGTAATTTTACTGACAGCCCCTCGCGTAACGTAGAGTGCACTGGCAATTGCAGTCACATTTGTTTCTGAGTGTTCACCGATAAATTCGATAGTATGGACTTCGGCGGGCTTGTAACCTTTCAATGCAATCTTTAACTGATCACGGCTTAAAAAAGATAATTTATCTATTAATTGACTGAGCTCAGCCATAAATTGAACTTGGACGTCCATTGCGATTCTCCCATCAAATAGATTAATCGTAGCAAAATATTGTTTCCCTTTCAACAATATTTTATATTTCATTAAATAAGATTTATAGCGAGATCCAAGGCCTATCTGAAAGCAGCAGGTTTTTTATAAGTTACTACTTCAAACCTGAACTATTAAGAAATATTATTTTATCCCACAAAACTTGAACAATAGAAAATGCTATTAGACAGATATTTGATCAAAAAACTCTCCGCTACTTCCACTACCAAAATAAAACATATACAATTTCCTTACTAAAAAAGTACCCCTAAATATAAATACATCTTGAGAATGATCAAAAGTCTGTAAAAAAGATGAAACCATATTTAAAAGTCTCCTAATCAGAAAATAAAAAGTTCTATGATAGGTCTTTACTTCTTTACATTTATGATACGTAAATTTGTTAAAGATGGATATATCATTGGTTTTCGCTTTCTCTTCTATTCCAAAACCTTATTCTGCAGATTTTTTTGTATTCTTGAATTATTTTTTTAGCCCTGTTTCTTGTTTTTATGCTTGGACTTTTAAGTCTTCTGTAGGCACTTGATAGATCATTTTTTTCCATTTCCATCTCCTTTATTACTTTAAAAGTAATTATTACTATTTAATTATTAAAACATTGTTCTTCGGAAATTTCAATAATCCTGTTTCTTCAATACGGATTAATTAGCTAAGTTGTAGGAGAAGCGATTTTAAACGGTATCTGGTTAGAGGTAATGACAGATAAAAAAATCCATAAAGACCTTGAAAAAAATGAAGGCTAAGGATTTGTCACGAAAGTAATAAATTATAAGATCGTTAAGGTATATCTATCAGACTTATCTGGCAGAGCTATAAACATTCTTTACAAACCTTTAACAATAGACTTATAATTATCTAAATTTTCCTTTGGAAGGAGAATAGATTAGATAAAGCCAAGGAGTTATGTTTGTTATCGGTTAAGAATGAAAAACTATCAGTGTTTAATACAGTTTGGTCATTAGTACTAGCCGTTTTAAATATTTTTATTTATAGTCAAGACAAAAAGGGCATATTTATGGTCCTATTTTTAGTTTTTGTTTTTGTTTTTTTGTTTAAGCAAGCCTATTATTTTATCAGATTAGCATACATAGTTATCCGCTATGCGCCCAATAAAGCACCTGATCCTCCGGATGACTACAAAGAGACTCTGCAACTTGATTTGGGATGGTTCAGTCCTGTTTCGATTATTTTATTGTTGATTGCTTATTTGATCAGTTTCAATTGGTGTGCTTTATTGATTTTATTGGTAACAATTGCTTTGAATATCTATATTTTCTACTCTTCTATTAAAGAATGAAGTTTTTAATTTCTAATATCTAAAGATTACTCATGGTTTTTAAAACCAGGTCTTGGTTATGTAATACCAGTTTTCTTTATAGTCAGTTTGTTAGGTACTTTAGTTTTGACACTATCAGGCTACTCTAAAGTCTTTCATTGGTATTATCAAGTAATTGCCTTTATTGCTTTTTTATATGCATGGTTTATTTTCTTTAAGGGTGATGAAAAGAGTTCTTAAGTCTAAACAATAGCGATAATGAAGATGAATAGGAGATTAACTTATGTTGAGAGTAAACAACAACTGCTCACAAACCTACACCCTAAGATACAAGGCAAAATCGAAAGACTCCCAAGGGCAAGTATGTATCTTATTATTACAGCTATAAGATAATCGGTAGCGGAGAAGTTGAATACGAAATCCACTATAATTTTTACAGGAACTCAAATTATACCAACCTGCAACTTAGCCTAGTTGAGGGTCCTATCTATGCAGATTTGAATTGAGGTAATTTAAAATGGCAAATAAGAGTAAAAGAACTTGGCAGTTTTTTTCTAGCCATTGTACTACCAGTCATGGATATTATTTTTACGACACTCATTGTGCTTTATGCCTTGCAAAGCCCATTTTCAAATCTAGCGAAAACTCAAATAATCATTATTATCTTGATTATTTCAATCACTTCACTTGTTTGGGGGACCTATCACGATCTAAAAAAAGCAGGCTTTATTGAAAAGAATAAATAAAAACTTAGCTTTGATAGTTAGCCGATAGGAAGCACTATTTATGACAACACTAATTATTTGTCTCATTATTCTGGCAATGGAGATCTTGCCAATTGGTTCTTGGCTGGCATCACAAGGTTTAAGGTATGTTTTGCCCATTCTATTTAGCTTGGTACTGTTAGCTACATTCGTCTTGTCCCCTGTTTGGTCTGAACCAAGTCTTTCGTTGGTATGATTATATAATTGCCTTTATTGCTTTTGTATATGGATGGGCACTGTACTTCAAACGTAGTCGGAGAACAAACGAATAATAAGAAAGTTATCTACAGTTAAGAGATTATAGGTAAGGAACTCTAATTATACAAATCTGCAACTTAGCCTAGTTGAGGGTTCTATCTATGCAGATTTGAATTGAGGTGATTAAGATGACAAATAAAAGAACTTGGCGGTTTTTGTATGACGCCATTCTATATCCAATATTAAACATTGTGGCTGCTATCATTTTAATTATGACCACTCGGATAACGCAGTTCACGGCTGCTGAGAAATCTATTATCATTACTGTAATCATCGTTGTTTTAACAATTGAGACAATCTTTATGGTTTACCGTTTTCTAAAAAAAGATGGTTTTATTGTCAATAAAGCGTCTGGGTCAAATTGACCGTTATTTTAAATTATTGATATCGTTTTGGATAATATGAAAAGCCTGATTTGGGTATTTTCCCGATTATTTCAGAGGACAGATATTTTTTCAATGTTGATTGAGGACCATTTTTGAAAAAAATAAATCATATTCTGATGGAGATTGAATATATATGCTAATAATTCCTACAAAAATAAGCCTGTTGATTATATTTACATAGCTAATTAGAAAAAACTAAACAAAATATTGAGTATGAAAAGTCAATTAATATTGAAAATTTTATTCATTGACGTTATGTTTCATCACAAGTTAGGATGAATCTTTTCCAAAAGCAAAAATCTTTGTTGAATTTGATAATGTGCTATCTACCTTTTTCCATACAATAAAAAAGATAAACCAGAAACTATCGAGGCAAATCATATTATTGATCAATAATGATCAGGATTAAAAGAAATCCGATCTACTTTATTAGTTCTCATAAATAAGAGAAACAATCTCTAATTGTGATTAAGAAGTCATAAAGGAGATTTTTAATAGTTGGCACAGAGCCTATTTTTATTCAAGTTATTTATCATTTACTTTTACCGATATTTCCCAGAAATATCAGCCGACTGTCGAAATACTGCTCTTGAAAGTTTGTCGCATCCTTAATCTGTGCCGCCGAAAAATGTTGGGTCGATCCAACCCATTTATCCTCAACGCCATTTGCTCGGTGAATCACTGCCTGAACGTTTCCAGTCCAGGATGACAGCGGTACTTTTGGCCCAGCACATAGGCATCCTGCTTCTCAACATTACCGCCCACAATCTGTGTCACTTTGCCACAGTTCACAGGATAGATAAGTTGGGCACGTTCCTGGTACGCTTTTCCCAACGGTTGGTCAATCGCCACGGTCATTGTCTGGCCAAGAACGCTGAATGGCCGCGACGCCATCAAACTAACCAGCTTTCTTGCTTGAATGTTCACCCGTATCACGTCCGCAAACCTTAATGCTGAGAAGAATGGTGCACCGTGTCCCGGCCAAATCATTTCCACCACGCTACTCATAGCCGTTCCATGTGTGCCGACCGCAACCACCCCATCCTGTGGCAATGATTGCATAAACGCTTGGTATCGCGCCTGAACCTGCACGATTGATTCGCCCCCCCGCCTGTGCGTATGTTAAATCAGTCCATTGCTTACGGACGTATCCAGGAAAATCTACAACCCAATCCGGCATCTGTCGTTCGAGTAAGCGATCGTCATGAATGATTTCTTTTCCAATTACCGTTGCGAGAGGCTGAACCGTTTCTGTTGCGCGCGCCGCGGGACTCGCGTAAACAGCCGTGTACGGAATATAAATCAGATTCGTCGCAATCGCATGTGACTGCCGTTGTCCTCGAGTCGTGAGTGGTCGCAATCGATCATCATGAATATGTGTGTCTGGTTCGCCGTGTCTGATGAAATCAATAATAGTCATTTATTTTTCCTCCTAAATTTAAAGGCACGCTTAAAATTGTGTCAGGAACGTAAGGCTTTGATAAAATCCACGTAGACTGCATATTATCAGTGGCCTCATTATCCCATACACATCAAGAAATATTATCCTAAAAATTAATCCCCACAAAATACTTAGACCACGACAGATTCTCGCCAACTCCACGCTACACTACTCAAACGGCCCCCTGGAAAGTATCAACTGAAAGATTTAAACAATTACCGATACTTAGTTCCTTTGTCTTATGGTTATGACAACTTCCCATTGATAATTTAGCTATCACAAGGAGGACATAGTTTTTTATTTCTTTAATAAGTGATGCCAAATTAACATTCCAATGAGAATAACCAAAAAAAGGATTACCCAGATAGAGAGTCCGATAACTTGGTAAGCAAATGTGTTTTTAACGCCAGCAGCGTCTGCTTTGCGAAACCAAATAAATAAAGCTCCGACAACAAATAAAACGGTTATGCCAAGACTAACGTTTCGCCATAGTTTCATGATTAAGAATCCCCCTATCTTAATTTCAATTGTTCAATCCTTTGTAATTCGATCTTTATTCATACGTCTTTCGGAAAAGCAGGTTACTAGCTATTTATCAATTCAGATTTTTAAATTAATTTTTCTGAAGCAAAACTGCATGCCATAATATTTTGAATTAAGACAATAGTTTAATCAGAGTTTCTTTTGGTATAAATAAGCAAACTCTAACCGCCGATTGGGACAGTTGCTTCTTTGCGTCGACTTACAATAATAAGAACCCAACATGATAGAACCAGCATGACCAGACCACCGAATGTAAAGACAACAAAAGTGTTAAATTGGTCAAACAGTATCCCAAATACTATCGTTCCGGCAGGCATTAGAATCGAACTTACAGTTTCATCTATCGAAAAGACGCGTCCCTGCATCTTTTCCGGGATATGTTGTTGCATGTAAACGTCGACCGGTGTGTTTGAAAACACAAGTAACAATCCGAGGACAATGTTAATCGCGATAAACAAAATGGTGTATGCGTCTTTTGGCAAAGCGATCAGGTTCGGAAGCCCACTCAGTGAAACAATTAATGAGAATATGCTCAAACTAAAGTAGGCCACTTTCAATGATTGTGTTTTAAAATTAAGCCTACTCAGAACCAAACCGCCAAGGAACATACCTCCCGCAAACGCAGACTCTGTAAAACCATATTGTGTGTTTGTTAGATTAAGTTTATCAACCAGAAAAAAGGCAGGCCGATATTGATTGTCGCAAAGAAGAAGTTGATAGCACCAGACGATCCCGAAAACACTAGGTATAATTTGTTTTCCCACAAAAATCTTAGACCTTCGATAAAATTTGACACAATATGACTTTCTGTGTCGGCAACTTGCAAATCCTCGGCATCCGAAATTTTGCTGTTCTTCAAAAACTTGAGAAATATGATTGCAATTAAGGCAACTGTTTCAAAACCTACTTCTATATATGCGAACATGTCTAGGTTAATCAAAGTGTAGACGACCGCCCCTAAAACCGGAGCCAGAAACTCTGCAAGAGATGAAGTTGACTGGTTGAGCGAGTTCGCCCTTTGGAGATCGTCTTTACCAAACAGTTGTGTGAGACTTGCCTGTACCGCGGTGGTTAAAAATCCATCAGAAACTGCAAGCAACGTAATCAATACCACCCAGCTCTACAAAATATATGTTAGGGAATTCAATGAAAAAAAGAGCAAATAACAATAGGAAGACAATTGTTCCAAGTTGCGAGGCGATCATAATTTTTTTATGGCTATACGTATCAACGGCATATCCAACAAAGGGCGTAATACAAAGGCTGACGATTGGTCCAGTGACCAAGCTGATTCCCATACCCAAAGTAGATACTGTTCGCCATAGGATATAAAGACCGATTGCAAAAGAAAGCATTTCGCTGCCAAACGTTCCAAAAAATTTCGCAATAAGAATCCTGCTAAGGTTATTGTTCACTCTCAACATAAGTTAATCTCCTATTTTTACTATAATAACAGTTGTTTTTTATGGTAAAGATGAGTGTCTTTTTCTCCTAAACGGTTCGCTTCGCCTTCCATACTGATATTTTTAATCAAAAAATATTCAGCCAAACTCGTCAGTGTTATTACTAAATAAAAGGAATTAAAGCAATTGTATTTATCATCAAAAGCAGAAGTTATTATTAAAAAAATTATCGGTTTATATCCAGAAAGTACGCTGTCAATCGGTACTTTTTATCAGGAAAAATTATCATGGCGAGTGTATGGTAAAAACTGCCGCCTGAATAAGGAAAAGCTGCAAAATTATGAAATTGGTTCGCTAACGAAAGTTTTCACAGCTTTTTATTTTATTGAATTATTCAAGGAAAAAGTTGTGACAAGTCAAACCAAAATAAATGAAGTTGTTTCTGATTTACCTACAAAAAATTATCCAACAATTGGCGAGTTACTGACGCACCAATCGGGTTATGGCTATTTAATCCCTCTAAAGCTAAGCGACTTGATTGGGATTATTAAACATAAAGGCATTTGTCGGTACAATCCTTACGAGAGCAATATGTGTGCAGATAATGTTAGAAAAATCTTGATTGAAAAGAAAATTCCAACTCATCGTAGACGCGTATATTCCAATTTCGGATATGCTGTTTTAGGTCTTATCCTTTCAGAATTAGAGGCTAAAAACTATGAAGAGTGTATTAACGCATTTTCTAAGAAGAAGTTGGGTTTAAACCATACTAATTTTGGCAATACTGATTTATTACCAGGTTATTTTAGAAATAAAAATTATGGCAATTGGCAATGGCTTGATTGTGAAAATAATCTTGGTAAGGCTACTGGTGGGCTTAGATCCAACGTAGTAGATATGCTGAAGTTTTCAAGTAAAATACTTGCGGAATCGACCTTTTTAAAGCAAACAGAATCTTTTTCCTTGATGGGGATGTTTAAAAGTCGAGATGGAATTTGGATGAAAATCGGCCAGACCGGAACACAATTATCAGTCATGATGATTGATATCGAAAACAGTTCATCTGCTGTTGTTTTAGTTAATTGTTTGAATAAATACAGTGTCTCCTTGGCCAGAGAACTACTTTTAAGAGCCTTTGAAGAGTAACTTTTCCAAATTCTCGATGAACTTCAATGTATACAAATTTATAATTCGGGAGAATAAACTATTTATGGCTTATATTCAGGTACAGCATCTTTATAAACGATATCAGATGGGCAATGAGGTAATTGAAGCAAATCGGGATATTAATTTCACGATCAACAAAGGAGAACTGGTGATCATTTTAGGCTCTTCTGGAGCGGGAAAATATACTTGACTAAACATTCTCGGTGGAAAAAGTTTTAATCCTTAACTTAACATTAATTGCTTAACTATTGTAATGACACTAATGACCACGCTTTTTAGATCACTGGATAAAGTCTAGGAGCTTTCAACATATACAATTGGTTTAGGTTTATCAGTTACTAAATCACTAATAACATTGCAGAATGTTTGGCAATTAACAGGAATAGCAAAATCAATATCATGTAATAGGAATGTTGTTGAAACACACAGGATGGAAAGGTGGGAAAAACGCATGACAACAGTTATTTTGGCCGAAAAGCCTAGTCAAGCCCGATCATATGTAGAAGCATTTAAGAACAGCACAAAAAAAGAGGGTTACTTTTCAGTCAGTGATCCTGTTTTAGTTAATGAGACATTTATAACCTATGGTTTTGGTCATTTAGTAGAATTGGCAACGCCGGAAAAATACGATCAAAAGTACAAACGATGGTCCTTTTCTAATTTGCCGATTTTTCCCGATAAGTACAAATTTATTGTCCCTAGGGACAAGAAAACCCAGTTTAAAATTGTCAAAGATTTGCTGATGAAAGCCGATACGATTATTATTGCGACTGATAGTGATCGCGAAGGTGAAAATATTGCTTGGTCGATCATGAATCAAGCAAAAATTAACTTAAAAAGTAAAACTATCAAACGCTTATGGATCAACTCGCTTGAAAAGGACGCTATTTTAAATGGTTTTAAAAATTTAAAAGATGCTTGGAATTATTACCCTGCCTACCAAGAAGCTCAAACCAGACAAATTAGCGATTGGCTGGTCGGAATGAATGGAAGCCCACTATATACATTGCTATTAAGACAAAGTGGAGTTCGTGGTGTCTATTCAATTGGTCGGGTCCAGACGCCAACTCTTTATATGGTCTATCAAAGAGATCAGGAAATTAAAAACTTTAAGCCGGAGCCTTATTTTGAAATAAGCGCCGAAATTTTAGCTAATCGGCAAAAATTCGTTGCCAAATTAGATCCCTATCAACGCTTTAAAGACGAAGGAAGTCTGACTTCATTTATGGAGGCAAAAGACCTTCGGATCGGTTTCCGAGAAGCCTTAATCAAAGATGTTTTACAAGAGACGAAAAAAACAGCTAGTCCGCGCTTGTTCTCTCTTTCGAGTCTGCAAAGTGCGATTAACAAACGCTATCACGCTAGTGCCAGCGATGTCTTAAAAGCTGTTCAAGCTCTATATGAGGCTAAGTTGCTTACTTACCCAAGAACCGATTGCAACTATATTACCGATCAAGAATTCAATTATTTGTTTTCAAACCTAACGGGATATTTGAGTTTGGTGTCTAATCAAGTCTCTTTAAATAATACTGAAGCGAATAAACGTTATGTAAACGGTAAAAAAGTCCAGGAACATCATGCTATTATTATGACTAAGATTATTCCAAATAAAGCGAAATTGGCAGCACTGCCTAAGTTGCAACAACAAGTTTATGGCTTAGTTTTGAGAACAACGCTAGCTATGTTTGCTGATCCTTATGAATATGAGCAAACAATAATTATTACTGAGGTTGGCAAAGCCAATTTTAAGGCAACCGGAAATGTGCCAATCAAACAAGGCTGGAAATTACTATTTGCAGACGATAAAGACAAAAATGATGAAACGGTTGTAACGCTGCCCAAGGTGACAAAAAACCAGAAAGTTCAAGCCGACTTGAAAACACCGCAAAAGGAAACTACCCCACCTGTACCCTTTACCGAAGGTACATTAATCACGGCTATGAAAACTGCCGGTAGAACTCTCGATGATGAAGAAGCCCAATCAATCTTAAAAGATGTTGAAGGGATCGGCACCGAAGCAACCAGAGCTAACGTTCTTGAGGTCTTAAAAAAACGCGGATATTTGCTTTCTAAAAAGAATCAGCTGCATGTTAGCGAACAGGGAATTACTTTATGTACAGCTGTTGAGCTTGAACCATTACTCACCAGCCCGGAAATGACGGCCAAATGGGAACTTGCCTTAAAAGAAATAAGCCAAAAGAAACGCAGCCAGGAGAGTTTCTTAATTCAAATTAAAAAATTTGTATCAAAATTGGTCGACGAAGTGCCGACACAAATTAAACAAAGTGAAGGTTTATCCAAGCAAGTTAAAAACCAAAAAATTGTTGAAATCCAAGACCGGCAACAAGAAGCAATTGGCAGGTGTCCTCTTTGCAAAGAAGGGATGATTGTTGATAAGGGCAAATTTTACGGTTGCACAAATTATAAGGCTGCTGTTCCGTGCCGTTTCACTCTACCGAAAAAATGGAGCGAAAAGACAATTGGTAAAACAGCTATCAAAGCTTTAATTACAAAGGGTGAAAGTAACAGGCTAAAAGGATTCAAGAGTAAGAAAAGCGGTAAGAAATTCGATGCCAAGTTGAAATTGGAGGGCAGTAAATTAAGTTTTGATTTTAGCTAATCTATCGTTTTCACAACATTCTACTTTTTTAAAATTTGTATTCTATCCTTTTATTTCTTTTCTATGCTGATTAAGAATATGCCGGATGTCCCGAATGGCTTTGACGTTATTACTAACAGCCACGATGGCTTGAATTTTGACGGTATCACACGTTTTTTCAAGAATGGCGGTTTATTCATTACTGAACAGGTTGGTGCAACCAACAATTACAGTCTCTCCAGCTTTTTAACAGATAATTATATTCCTGCCCATCCTGAAAACGTAATGGTTAATGTTATTTCCAAGCTGGTAGAACGTGGCTTTCAAATTCTTAAAAGCAATTCTTTTTATCCTAAAATTTGGTTCTATGATGTTGGCGCATTTGTTTATTATGCCAAGATAATCAGTTGGGAATTTCCTGATTTTCAGTGTTGAAATATCAGTCCTAATTGATGCGCTTGCAACGAATTATTGAGCAAACAGGTTTTATTGAAAGCAATGGGGACCGTTTTCTTCTAGTAGCAAAAAAACAATAAGATAACCAATAGTAGCCTGAGGGCTGCTTTTTATTTCACCGAAAGTAGATTAATGTCATTTAAATATTTTTAATTTAAGTAAGAATTTTCGCTGTCTTTTCTCTAAAACAATCAAATTGAGATCTGGTTCGGATCATGTTCAGTTCAAATACTTCTTATATTGATATGTTCGAAAAAGTAAAGATATTATCATAAGGATTATTAGTTCAAAAGAACCTGGTTTGTATATTTTTGATAATTATTAAAAATATTACATAAATTTTATTTTTTTAAATAGTATGACTTACTAATTTAAAGATTACCCGTTAGCATGTGAAATAACAAAAGAATTTAGGGGGGCGATTCATTTGTTAATAAAAGTCTATACAGATCAAAGTATTCAATCAGTGGCGACAAAAAAATGTTTGAGTAACCATCACGTAGATTTTAAGGAAATCAAAGCGATCGGCAATAAAAAAGTCTTTGATTATTTAAGAAAAGTAAAAGCCAAGATGCTTCCTTATGTCGAAACAGAAAATGATTCTTGGTCGGGATACCGTCCTGATAGATTAAGAAAAATGATAGAAAACAAATCTTGATTAGAAAACCAAGTCATTAAAAGATCAAGACCTAAGCTACGCCCAGATGGTTAAAAAATTGAATAAAGTTGATTTATTTGCATCAATTATATTCAACAAATCGATTAATTGCTTGTGGTGAATCTATATTATTAATTGTAAAAATCTCACTTATCTTCTAAATATATCGGCAGAATAATATCGTCGACTAACAATTCCAATGCTTTCTCATCAATACTTTCTTGAACAAATACTCGGTATCTCAACCAATCAAAGGGCAGTAACTTAATTGCTTCAGGTAAATTTTTTTTAACATGTTCACCACGCTTTAAGGCACGCTTAAGGATACGGTTAATCGCATTAATATCAACGCTCGAATTACCATTGATTATCTTGGCAAGAGAATCATTATAGCAATTAGGTTCAGCTAAAATTTCGCGGAAAAAGCTTTTGCCAATCACGTCGACGCTGACCAAAAAACGATGCAAAACTTGAAAGAGATCCTCTCGCAAACTTTGACCTGTTAGAACAATTTCGTCTACTTTACCATGATTATCTCTACGAATTTTGTCTTGTAGAGCCGCCAATGCAAGTCCAAAAGGTGTTTTCCAACGACGATAAATCACAGGTTTACTTGTAGCAGCTTTTTTAGCAACCCGTTCAAAAGTCAAAGTCCTAAAACCAGTTTCATCGATAATCCCTCTTGTTGCAATATAAATGTCTTTCTCCAATTCTTTTCCACGCCGTCTTTGCTTTGTCATAACTTTTCCATTAAGATACTTTTAGTTTCTTATTGACTTTTCTCTCTGAGAGTAATATAACATTTCTTGTTAAGAAACTTTAAGTATCTTATAAACAAGGAGATTAAATGAATCAAAAAGAAGGAATTATCGATAAAACAACGATGACGACCGCTTGGGTTTTGGTTTTTGGTGCGCTCGCGCCATTACTAGACTCAACAATGATTAATATTGCTGTGCACAGTTTAGTAAGGAACTTACATAGTTCTGTCTCAACCATCCAATGGGCCGTCACTGGTTATGTTCTAGCCACGGCCATTGCCGTGACTTTCTCAAGTTGGCTGTTAAATCAATTTGACGGAAAAAAGGTTTTTCTAGCTGGTGAAATTATATTCGCATTTGGCTCAGTCTTATCGGCTTTAGCAATTAATGCTCAGTTTCTGATTGGAGCAAGATTAATTCAGGGGTTTGCCGGTGGAATAATTATGCCTTTACTAACAACTTTGTTAGTTCAAACGGCAGGACAAAAAGTGATGGGCCAAATGATGGCCACAGTTGGATTGCCGATTATTATTGGGCCGTTAGTTGGGCCTATAATCGGAGGGATCATCATTAAATATCTCTCTTGGCAATGGATTTTTTGGGTTAATGTGCCAGTGGCTGTTATTTCAATTCTGCTGATTTTATGGAAGATGCCTAGTTATCCGGCCCAAAATAAGTCAGCGAAAATGGATTTCGTTGGAATTGTTTTCCTAGCTGGTGCGACAACCAGCATGATCTATGGGATTGTCAAAGCCGCTAGAAAGGCCAGTTTCGCCAATAAAGACACACTACTTTTCATTGGATTAGGTTTAGCTTTAGCTCTTCTCTATGTATTTTGGGCAATGCGAATCAAAGACAAAGCTGTTCTACCACTGAATTTGTTTAAATATCGTTCCTTTAATGGATCGGTCTTAGGACTGCTAATTGCCGGAACGGTTTTAAATGGTGCGATGTTAGCTTTGCCTCTCTTTTTCCAAGAAGTGCGCGGCATGAGTGTCATGATGGCCGGATTAGCTCTGATTCCGCAAGGTGCTGGTATGCTGGTCTCAAGAACATTAACGGGCAAATTAACAGATAAATTTGGTGCTAAATATGTAGTATTGACCAGTCTTATTATTACTTTTATTGGCACAATTCCTTTTTACTGGTTTAACCACGAGACATCCTATTGGATAATTGCACTCGTTCTTTTCGTTCGGGGAATTGGCGCTGGTGGAATTTTGATGCCACTCATGGCTGATTCCTATACAGGTATGCAAGGAGCATTAATTCCAGCCGCGTCGATTGGTTCACGCACGATTCAAAATATTGGTAGTGCTTTTGGCACGGCAATTATCACTACACTGATCACGGCCTATTCGAACGCCAAAATCAAAGGATTCAAACAAAATATTTCAAGCGCTAATTACCATGTTAAAGCCGCGAATATGTCTCAATTTGTTGCACGACATTTAGACTTGATTCAAATACACGCTTTTCAATATGGTTTTTTCTGTATTTCAATTGCTGCATTATTAATTGCTTTGCCAACTTTTCTATTGACTAACAAAATTGAAAAGAATCAGTAGCCAGTTCTTTATCCAGATCCTACTATTGTATTTTAAATACGCTCTTCCAATAATTGTCTGTTGGCTATTAGTTCTCAAAGGGGGATTTATTACTAACAAAAATTTGGCTATTTTTTTGAAGGACTGACTTCTTTGTGTTATTTTTAATCTTTTTTAATTAGTGTTTCTACCTTTTTTTTGAGCGAAAAGTTTTTTCGATTGAACGTTGTGAAGGTACCTCAAGCATAAGTTCGTTTTATTTTTTCACTGTAGATGGTTGTGTTTTGACAAAATGTTTTAAAAACTACATACTTTTTTCATTTATTGAAAAAATGATCTAAAAATGTCTTCGGTCTCTGTGGATTAGATATTTTTTACTTAAAAAAATTAGAAATAATCGCAAATAATTCAAAATAATAGTGTAAATAATCGCAAATTTTCGTAATAAATCCTCTGTGCAACAATCTGTGCTTGATGGGCTTTGAGTGAGAGAATAGTGCTAAAACATTGGTAGCTGGATAATTTAGAAGAAAAGTGGATTTAATTATGTCAAAAGTAATAGTAATTAGTGGCCTGACGGCTGGAGGAAAGACAACACTCATCAAACGCTGGCACAAAAATTAACCAATAGCAAAATTATTTCCTTTGATGATTATGATATTGATCAATTACCTTCAGCCCCATCATTGAGCACTCCCTTGTCTGAGTCTGTTAATCAGTATGATATTACAGAAGTTGTGCGAGCTGTAAAATCTGCTAGAACAAAATTCGATTATGTATTGGTGGATTTTCCATTTGGAAATCGCCATAATTCATTGGCTTCTTTAATTAACTTAACCGTGTATATTAAAACACCCTTAGATCTTTTATTGGCTCGACAGATATTACGCGATTATTCGACTAGCAAACTAACAGACATTCTCGATTGGTTAAAAACATACATCAGAATTGCCCGGCCTATATTTCTCGCAAATGAACAATTTGTTTCATCAAGTGCTGATTTGATCCTAGATGGCAGCAGTTCTCTGCCATCAAAAGTGGATTTTGTCTTAAAAACACTTCAGCGCGATAAATTTTAAAAGTAAATCTATGATTTAATATTCAAATTTATATTGATACTTTACTTATTGGATTGTATTTCTTCGTGAAGAAGCGTCCTAACTGATAAGTCATGCAATTGATATCCATACATGAGACTGTGAGATGCAACGCTAATTTATTTAATTCTTAAAATACATATTTGTTATCCTTATAAATTTAGGAAAATTTATTAAAGATATTTTGTTTTGCTATTCAGGATGACGAGTACTCTAATAAGCAAAAATTATGAACCAAATTTCAGAGATCTTAATTTCCTTGAATGTTGTAAGGATAAAAGTTAAAAAATAATAGGTACTTAAGCTTCTGAATTTTTTTACTGGACTTTAGATTTAGTAATTTTTAATAGGCATTGTATTGTTGACTGAATGAGTTAGGTCACTTTAATAAGCCAAAAATAAAGTAATTGTTGAGGATAGGGACTTTTTGCTAACTAATGATCATCGACTTTTTAAGAAAAATAATATATAAAACAAAGTAAATCATGGCAATCAATCAAGAGAAAAAGACATCTGAATTGTTATGAAAATATACTGAATCCGTGTCGTTATCATTTTAATATTTCAATTTACTATAAAAATTATAATAAGGCTCCCTTGAATCTCCAATGAGAGCCAACAATTTTAACTGAATTAAAAAGCAAAGAAGGTCTGACCCTATATGAGACAATCTTTGCTTAAGCATCCAGATAAATGAATGCTTTTTATTTTTCCCGGCTATTAACGATTTTTATAATCATTTATTTATAAATGGCTCTTTGATTAAATCGAAGATATTTAATCAAGAAATCTATTAGATAATAACTAACTTTTTTAGCAAAAGGATATAAAAATATGCCAATGATAAAAAAGACGATACTTAGACTTGTTTGAATTAAAGAAAATGATTGTAAGCCCAGTAAATTAACGATTAATAATATTATCGGAGAAAATATAAAACTAATTGAAATTGTCCAAATAGATAAAAGTAAACCAGCTGCAGTGATCAAAACACTAGAAAAAAGACACAAATTAAATATGATGGCACCGAACAAAGCTAACCAATTAATCTTTTTCATTTTTCTAAATTCCTCATTTCTTTTCGTTTGTAAAGAAAGATTATCTAAAGATAAACCATAGAGTTGTTTAAGCTCTCTAAGCACATATATATTTGGCAGCGTTTTTCCCTGTTCCCATCTGGAAACAGTTTGCCTAGTCACATACATTTTCTTTGCGACTTGGTCTTGAGTTAAGCCAACAGCATTTCTAGCAGATTTTAAAGATTCACCTAAAGACATTTTTCCTCCTAAAATTAACTATGATAGATAGTTCAAAAAAAAGAAAGCAACAAGTCTGTTACATGATGCGATTTTATAATTGGTTGATCCGTATTAATGTTTTTATTAAGATAACTCCAACAGTTTAGTTAATATTTGCGGATGAAAAAAACATCTTTAAGAGGAGGCGTTTAAGTATCGATTCCTCTCTTGTTTTTTTGTTTAAAAATATATATGCCTATATCCTATATTGAAGTATGAAGTAAGTCATTTTTATAAAAAATATTCTACTAAGAAATTCAATAGGAGATCTTCGTCAAGACAAAATATGATAAATGTGATTTGATTATCAGAGCAGTATTTAAATAATTTGTTTACTATTTTTTAAAATCTGAATTATCAAGAATAATATTATTTTTCTATTAATTAAATTTAAAAGGACAAAAAATTGCAGTATAAATCTTTCTGGAAATATGGAAATAATTCGTCACTCAAAAAAATATTAGTTTTGGACAAGGTGATAGTCTTCTTAAAAGTAGTTATATAGAAATATTTAATGGACTAGAAAATTTTATCCATAATTACGAAATATCTAATTTTAATTATCCAATTAAGATGTCCAAAAACGTTATTAGAATTGATTATTCTTATAATGAAATAGTTGAATTTGGTAAAAGTAAAAACAAAAAACTTTACTTATTTCCAGGCATTTTAAAATTCGATAAAAGAATTATGGATCAAAATAACTATAGTTTTAGAAAAGGGCATTATCAAGGAATCACTATCTTGGTAAAGAAGGATATAAAGGATCCATTTTTGAAACAATTTTTTGGAGAAGGAAAACTCTTTGGTTCTTTCAATCAGAGCGAGGACTATTTTTTTCTTAAAAGCGATTTTATTAAGAATTTTTTTGATAGTTTACTGATTCCTGATATTAGCGATTCTTTATTATTTTTAAGACTCAAAGCCATTGAATTATTATTATATCTATCTTCGGAGCGGGCGACTAAAGATATAATCTCAAAACAAAAAATATCAATAGAAAAAATCGGAATCCTAAGGGATATTCAGATATATTTGGATAACAATTTGGATAGAAAAATAAGTCTAACTTTTTTAAGCAACAACTTCCATATTAGTGAAAGTAAACTCGAATACTTGTTCAAGGATACTTATGGAATTACTATTCATGATTATTTTCTGATCCAAAAAATCGATTATGCCTGCCAAATGCTTAAAAATACTAATAATAAAATAACTGACATTGCTAATGAAGTAGGCTATGAAAATGCTAGTAAATTTTCTGCTGTTTTTAAAAACAGAAAACTACTAACCCCGCGTGAATATAGATACTTAAATAAAATTATTAATTAATTGAATTGGATCATAAAAAACCAATTGGAGCATTACCTCTATTAATTGTTTGCTAAATTGAAATCGTTGCAGTTTATATTGAAAGGATCTCAATTCTTAATGAAAAACAAATTATTTATAGCTACTTTAATATCATACCTTGGTATATACATCACAATGCCTGTTCTTTCTGCGATTTCTACTAAAGCCCATATGCTGCCTGGCCAGATTGGAGTGATGATATCCTTAGGTGCAATCGCTATGCTTGTATTTGCGCCAGTTTGGGGAAAGCTTAGCGATAAATTAGGCAGAAAAACTGTTATAGTTGCTGGGCTAATGGGAATGGGGGTCATGTTTATTCTTTATACGGCCCTTTTTAGATTGTCAATTTCACAAAGCAAAACAATTACGATTTTAGTAATCTTGCTTATGGCAGTGAGATTTTTATTAGGCATTTTTATGACAACGGCACCTACCGCAGCTAATGCCTATATGGCGGATATTTCTTATCCAGAAAATCGAGCCAAAGATATGTCATCTTTAGGTCTGGCAACCGGTCTAGCAATGGTGCTTGGACCAATAATTGGTGGAATTTTATCTTCGATTGGAACTTTATATCTTCCATTTTATATTTCTATAATTATGCTCATTTTGTTTGGATTTATTTTCATTACTATTCTTCCAAAAAAAGATCAAGAAAAAAACAATTCCAAAGAAATTGATAATATCAAAGCAGCTCTTGAAGATAAGAAAAGTTTTTTTACTTTCAAACTATTTGGGTGGTTAATAGCAGGATGTTCCATTATGTTTGCTGTAGTGGGGTTACAAATTTTAACGTCCTTATATTTGCATAACGATCTCGCTCAAACAGTAACGCAAAGCGCAAAAACAGCTTCATTGCTCTTTGTAATTCTAGGTATCTCTCTAATGATTTCTCAATTTCTTCAAATCAAATTATTAAAGTGGACAGCTCAAAAAATGATGTTGTTTGCTATTCCGCTGATTATAATTGGCTTATTGTTGATTGCTGCCGCAGATAATTTAGTTTTAATTATATTAAGCTACATTATCATCGGAGCAGGATCGGGTCTGAGAATGAGTTCTTTGTCAGCTGGAGCATCGTTATCGGTTTCTCAACAAAATCAAGGGGCCGCAGCTGGAGCCGTAGCAATGACGCAAGGTATTGCTGGAATAGTTTCTCCACTTTTTGGTTCTTTTATCTATGAAATAAACATAAAGTTCCCTTTTATTTTCTTTTCAATTTTTGCCGTGCTTACTTATATCCTTTTTGTTTTTTCAAATAAAGAAAATAATTATCTAAAAAATAAAGATCAAGGTGTTTATAGATGAAAAGAATTGCTATTAAAAATTGGCCAAAATTGCCAAATGATCTGATTCCTATCGCGATTGATCGTAATTCTGTTGATTATGTTCAGGCAAGCAGCAATTGTTTTATAACCGGTAAACCAAAATTAATTTTAATGGCTAGGACAGAGAACGAAGCAGCGGCCAGTATTAAATATGCTAGTAGGGTTAGAAAAGAAACAGGAATCGATGTACCTTTTTCTTTTCGTAGTGGCGGTCATGGAATATCAATGGCTTCTGTTAATAACGATGGTATTATTTTAGATATTTCCAAACTTAAAAAGGTTGAGATAGTTGATATTAATAAAGGACTAGTTAAAGTTCAAGCCGGAGCAGTGTGGGGAGATGTCGCTGAGTTCTTAAATCGATTTCACTTAGTAATTTCTAGTGGTGATTTTGGCGATACTGGGGTTGGTGGACTATCAACTTCTGGTGGAATTGGTCTATTAGTTCGTTCGTTCGGTCTAACAATTGATCATATTTTGGCTGCTAAGGTTATAACTGCAGACGGCGAAATTAGATCTGTCGATAAGGATAATGAACCAGATTTATTTTGGGCTATAAGAGGAGGCAGTTCTCAAATTGGTTTAGTCACGGAATTATTATTTCAAGCTGATAAAATTGAACCCGAGAATCAGTATCAATGCCCTATAACTGTTCAGAATATTGATTTTATAATAGACGATTTAGAAAGCTTTGTTCATAAATGGGGAAAATGGATTGATGAAGCACCATTAAAAATAACTAGCAATTTGATGTTCACTTCCTTTGATAATAATCAAATTTTGGTTAAAATGAACAATTTTTGGGTTGGAATGCCAAATCAAATTGCAAATGATGCTTTCAAAAAAGCATCAAAGCTAGCTATTGTTAAAAAATATGATCAAAAAGTAGTTGATTACGGGAAAGCTTGTTAAAGCTCCACATAATCCTCATAAGGGACAACAGCCAGTATATGTAAAGAATGTCTTATTAAATAATTTCATACCACATTTAGGAACAAAAATTTCCGATATAGTTCATAACCAGAAGACAATCGGGGTCGAATTACGATCAATTGGTGGATATTTAAATACTGTAGATGCAAATCAAACAGCTTGGGCAGACAGAAGTGCAGTTATTTTTATTGCTTTCTGGTCTAAGTCTAAGAATAATAAAAACATCAATAGAATTTTTGATTCGTTACAAAAAGTTGATGTAGGTGTTTATGGCGCTTACTCTAGCGACTTATCCATGAAAGAAAGTTATCGTATATGGCCAAGTGAAACCGCCCAAAAGCTGAAAAATATAATGAGCATTTACGATCACAAACATCTTTTTAATCAGGGACATTATTTATACGATTAATGAATAAAAAACTAATTATTCCAAAAAAATACTTAAAAAGGGAATCAAAATTTGAAAATAGCAGCCTTATATGATATTCATGGGAATTATCTTGCCTAAAAAAAGTTTCGGATGAACTTAATAATATGCAACCTGATTTGTTAGTTTTTGGTGGTGATTTAATTAGTGGCCCAATACCACTGGAAACTCTGGATTTAATTTACGATCTAAAAAGCAAATATAGGACCGCTAGTGTCTTAGGGAATAATGATCAAGATATTATCGATTCTTATGAAAATAAAAAACTTTCTTTATCAAATAAAGCTCAGGAACAGATTAAATGGGTTACTAGATTATTAAATGAAAAACAAATTTTAGATCTAAAAGATATGCCAATTAACATCAATGTTGGTAAGTATTTTTTCTGTCACGCAATTGCAGATGACAATAGAACTATCTTTACGCAAAAAACAAGGATCTCTAACATCAAACAATTATTTCTAGAAGTCATTTCTCCCTTTATTATTTGTGGCCATACTCATTTACAATTTAAGTTAAAAATTGGTTCTCAACAAATAATCAATGCTGGTAGTGTTGGAATGCCGTTTTCTGATAAAAAAGGAGCCCAATGGCTTTGGATAGAAAACAATAATTTTCAGTTTAGAAGAACTCTTTTCGATGAGGATATTGCTATTAAAAATATGAAAAATAGTGATTTTCCATTTGTGAATCAATTTATTGAAGAATATGTTAAAAATACTGTCAAAGTTAGAACTGGATATAAAATACTTAGAAGATTAGAAGAAAACAACAGATTGAGAAAATAAGTTTGATAGATATGATATTTATTTATTGCGTTTAATAATTAATTCAAAACAAATACTGATTCATGGTTATTCCATGGACACCGGTTCAACTGCCAGCATCAAAAAACTAATATTCTCAAAATTATACAAAGCATCTAACTTTATTGATCGAATGTTTATAATGATATTTTTATGTATTAATTATCTGAAAATACTAAATATTGTTTGATTATTATATTGCCTAAAATATATTTGTTTCTTAATTCGAAAGCTTTTATGTAGTATATTTTCTAATCGACAATTTCGGAGAAGTACTCAAGTCTGGTTTAAGAGGCCTGTTTAATTTATTAGGCAGGTAGGTCGTTAACTTTTGTTACGATGCGAGGGTTCAAATCCCTTTCCTTCTCCATAAAGTAAAACTAAATTATTTTCTAATAAAGTAATATAATTTCACATGGTACTGATACTTTAAGTACTAACTAATTAAATTCTGTCTTTATTCTTCATTCAGTTAAGCGAATAACTGTATGAACGAGAGAACCACTGGGTAATAAAACTGAGTGGTTTTATTTTTTTATATCAAACAAAATAAAAAGTATACAGAACAAAAAGCAGCAAATTGGAAATGGCAAGATGAACAAAATTGTATTGGACATTATTTAGGTAAATAGAACTTAAGATGTAATTAACTTAATATGGAAACCCATTTTGACCAATTTATTGTTTTTAATCTGGCTAAAAACTCTTGCAAAATGCTGCACCATAAAAATAAAGGGTTGCAGTTGGTGCAGTTTATTTTAAGGGCGATACTAGTGATTTTAATAATGCTTGACATGTATTTGAATGCTAGTAAATACTAGCCTGTTAGACGCTTTTATTATGGCTAATCGTTCAATATATTTATTTAAATAAACTTAATTAAGCGCCTCTGCAAAACCGACAGGAATGTTTTATTAGTCTTTAATTGATGTGTATTCTGTTTCATAAATTTACAAAATTTTTATTATTCTCTATCATTTTATTTCTTAGTAATATATAAAAAAGAAAAAAGCGCTCAACCATGCGGTTAAAGCGCCTTGTCAACATATAGCTATGGATGCTCAGGGGATCGAACCCTGGACCCACGGATTAAGAGTCCGTTGCTCTGCCAGCTGAGCTAAGCATCCAAACAAGTTCATATTCTATCACGATTCTTCACGTATGAGCAAGATCGCTTATCACTTTCGTTAATTATTTTTATAGCTGTTATAATATTATATATGAGCAAAATTCTTGTTGTCGACGATGAGAAGCCAATTTCAGACGTTATCAAATTTAATTTACAAAAAGAAGGTTACGATGTCGTGACAGCTTTTGACGGGCGGGAAGCTTTGGAAGTTTTTGCTTCCGAGAATCCAGACCTTGTTTTGCTGGACCAAATGCTTCCGGAAATCGAGGGAACTGAGGTTCTTCGTCAAATTCGTTCCAACTCTTCGACGCCGGTAATTATTGTAACGGCAAAAGACAGTGAGATCGATAAAGTTGTCGGCCTTGAAATGGGCGCTGATGATTATGTGACCAAACCTTTTTCAAATCGTGAATTAGTTGCTCGTGTTAAGGCTAATTTACGTCGCCAGGATGCGACTCTGCCTGGTGTTGACGCATCTGGCGATCATTCGCAAAAGGAGATTAAAGTTGCCGATTTGATCATTCGACCGGATGCCTATACGGTTACTAAAAACGGAATTGATCTCGATTTAACTCATCGTGAGTTTGACCTTCTTCATTATCTGGCCCGCCGTCCCGGACAAGTGCTGACTCGTGAGGCCCTCTTGACCGAGGTATGGGGCTTTGATTACTTTGGCGATGTTCGGACGGTCGATGTGACTGTTCGCCGTTTGCGCGAAAAAGTTGAGGACTCGCCCAGCCGTCCTGAAATTTTAATGACTAAACGCGGTGTTGGTTATTTCATTAAACCAGATAGTGTTCATTAATAAGAAATAAAACCACGAATAATGAATAACCTCTCCAATTTTATTTCCAGATTTTTTCGATCAGTGCATTTCAAAATTGCGCTGATTTTTACAGTGATCACTTTAATTACGCTTGGTTTGGTCGGAGCTTTTTTTGTTAACCAATATTCTTCTCAATTAATCCAATCTTTTGATGATCGTGTAACGGTCCCAAGCACAATTAAAAGTCAGCTGATCTCGGATTTGCAAAATTCAAATAAAAAAGCAGCCAATCAGGATATTAATCAGGCTCTTTCCACTTTGGGCGGTTCCACTGACCAAGATTATGTTTATGTCGTTGACAAAAGCGGTGTTATTCGTGGAAGCCTGACAGTTGAAATGAAACAGTTGGTTGGCCAGCAGATCGATTCTTCGATTAGCGGCAAGAAGGTTCAGAGCAATATTTATCATGCTCTTTCAAGCAGCAAAGATTACGTTCGTCGTTTTAGGAGCGAGTCATTGGGGCGTCGCTACGAAACCTTGACTATTCCGCTTGAATCCAAACCGGGCGATCGCAGTTCGACGGTCGGTGTTTTTGTCTACACGGCCAGCATGGAATCAATTTATGAATCAATTGCCAATATTACCAATATGTTTGTCGGCGCTTTATTTATACCCTTGCTAATGGCTATCATGATTGGTTTTTTGATGGTCCACTTGCTGACACGACCAATTACTGAATTGGCTGAGCAAACCGAACAAATTACAAAGGGAAATTACTCGATTAAAAATTCGATTAAGTCAAAAGACGAAATTGGTATTTTAGCGACACAAATAAACGATCTGTCCGATACGATTGCTTCGGAAACGGCAACCTCCAACATGGAAAGCGATCGATTAAATTCCCTGCTTTCTAATATGACTGATGGGGTTTTAGCTATCACGCGCGATGGAACAATTACGGTTATCAATCAGGCTGCCTTGGATCTTTTGCATATTCCGCGTACCGATAAAGCGGTTGGAAAGAACATCTCGGATTTACTAAAGTTGGTCGATAAAAAAATTACCTTGCGGAAACTTTTTCAATCGATCCGTGGTTTTGTCGTTGAACCCGATGGACCCGATGGAGTTACTCTGAATGTTGTTGCCAGTTTGGTTCGTCGCCAATCAGGATTCATCTCTGGAGCCGTTGTTGTTTTGCGCGATGTCACCCGCCAATTAAAACTAGAGAATGATCAGAAGAATTTCGTTTCCAATGTCAGTCACGAATTAAGAACTCCGTTGACTTCTGTTAACTCCTATATTGAAACTTTGCAAGAAGGAGCCTTGACGCAAAAAAAAATTGCCCGTGAATTTTTAGGTGTTGCTCATGACGAGACACAGAGAATGATTCATATGATTAACGATCTGCTTGAGTTGTCACGAATGGATCAAGGCAGAACAAAAATGGACACGGAAGCTGTCAATTTTACCAAGTTTATAAATTATGTTCTTGATCGTTTCGATGTCATGTTCAAACAAGGGCATTCAATGCATTCTGATAATCATTACAAAATTATCAGGAATTACGACCAGAAGAAATCCTGTTATGTTGAAATCGATTCCGATAAATTTATGCAGGTTGTCGATAATGTTATTAATAACGCAATCAATTATTCTCCTGATGGGGGTAATATTGAGATCGGGATCAATGAGACCGATGATTCGATAATTTTAAGCATTAAAGATCATGGATTAGGGATTCCGAAAAAGGATTTGGAGAATGTGTTTACTCGTTTTTATCGTGTCGATAAGTCGCGGGCTAGAAAACAGGGTGGAACCGGCCTTGGGTTGGCGATTTCAAAAGAAGTTGTGGAAGCTTTGCATGGGAAGATTCGTGTAGAATCAACAGTAAATGTCGGTACAACTTTCTTCATCAGTTTGCCGAAGGTTGATACGAGTTCTTCGAGATTTGATTTTAGCTAGAATTTTCCTTTTGATTAATTTTACTTTAATCTTATCTTGATAATATTTACGGAGGTATTTTGCAGTGACTGAAGAACAAGACCAAGGAAAAACGCAAAAAGATATCCAAGGCAAAAAGCCGAAAAAAAATCGTCCCATTGGTCGGATTATTGCAACTGCTCTTTTGGCTGGTTTTCTCGGTGGCGGTGTCGCTGTTGGAGCAGGCTATATTTATACGCAAACGACTGATTTTATTGGAAAATCGACCGGTGCCTTAAGCGATGGTAAGACAACTATTAAGGCCCCGACAATATCCGGAAAATCGAATGCTACTAAGGTTTATAACAATCTAAAGGGAGCAGTTGTTTCCGTTATAAATCAACAGGCGACCAGCAGTAGCTCGACAATTTACGGCGATAGTTCTAAAAAATCTTCCTCGAGCACCAGCTCCTCTTCGACGCTCCAGACAGCCTCCGAAGGGTCCGGCGTTATTTATAAAGATGCTGACGGGTATGCTTACATCGTCACTAATTATCATGTAATTTCCGGAGCCAAGAGAATTCAGGTTGTTCTTTATGACGGTACAAAGGTAGTCGCTAAAAAAGTCGGTTCCGATGCGATGACAGACTTGGCTGTTTTAAGAATATCGGGCAGTGATGTTAAAACGGTCGCGCAATTCGGAAACTCTAATCAAATTAAAACCGGCCAAACTGTTTTGGCGATTGGCTCGCCGCTCGGAACTGATTACGCCTCTTCTGTTACCGAGGGGATTATTTCAGCTTCCAAACGTCTCGTTTCCAATACATCGGAAAGCGGAAAAACAAATTATGGCGATTCGATTGCTATTCAGACGGATGCTGCAATTAATCCAGGGAATTCCGGCGGTCCACTTGTTAACACTTCCGGCCAGGTTATCGGCATTAATTCCCAAAAATTGACCGAAACCGATGAAGGCGAGTCCGTCGAGGGAATGGGTTTTGCAATTCCTTCAAATACAGTCGTTTCAATTATTAACAAATTGATTAAATACGGAAAAGTTGTTCGCCCGGCTTTAGGAGTCGAAGTCGTCGATCTCAGCGAAGTATCGAGCGATGTTGTTAAAAAGACACTTAAATTGCCAAGCAAGGTTAAGACTGGAATCGTTATTGCCGGCTTTTCAAGTGATAAATCACCAGCCAAGAAGGCCGGTATCAAGAAATACGATGTCATTGTTGCCGTAAACGGCGAGAAAGTTTCCAATCTGGCTGATATGCGCGATATTATTTATAAGCTCAAAGTCGGTGATACAGTTAAAATTACTTATTATCGAGCTTCGACTGAAAAAACAGTCAAGGTTAAGATGACTGAAACTTTGAAACAATAACTTTCCACAAATTATTAAAAAAATATAAATATTGTGGATAACTTTGGATACGAACACGATTAGAGCCTAGAAATGGGCTTTTTGTATTATCAAAAAAATTTTTTGTTCGTGTGGATAAGTATTCATCAACCCGAACAGTATAATTATATAGATGTTAAATATCCGGATATTGGTTGTTGGAAAAATTAAAGAAAAGTATTTTAGGAATGCTTTAGACCAATATTTAAAACGGCTTTCCCGTTTTACCAAGATCGAAATTATTGAGGTCAAAGACGAAGCAACTCCGGAAAAAGCCAGCAAATCGGAAAACTTGGAAATTCTTCAGACCGAAGGTGGGAGATTACTTGATAAAATTAATAATCGGGATTTTGTAATTGCTCTTGCGATTGAAGGAAAACTTATCACGTCTCCGGATTTAGCCGACATGATAAGAGAAATTCCTTTAGATGGCTATTCAACAATTGATTTCGTGATTGGCGGTTCGCTTGGTTTGTCGAATGAAATTAAAAATAGAGCTAATGCAAAAATTTCTTTTGGAAGAATTACACTCCCTCACCAGTTGGCCCGGGTTCTTTTGACAGAGCAAATCTATCGCTCTTTCATGATTAACGAAGGAAGTCCCTATCACAAATAAGCCATTAAAAAAACAAGCCGTTAACTGGGCTTGTTTTTATTACTGTTTCTATTGCTTCTTGTTGATCGAACATTTTTTTCTTCGTCTTTTTCGGCATTTTTGATATCCGAATCGCTGATCTCGGAAGCTTTTAAATTCAAGGCTCTTTTTCTTTTTAAATATTCGACTTCGGAGATTTCGGCACGGGCGAATTTATCGTCTAAAATTTCCTGTGCATGACTTGTATTCAGGGAGCTGCCCAAATTTTTGAAGTTTATTTTACCGCTCTTCTGATATCTTTTCCAAATCCTAACAAGAATCAGAATGATAAATATGATAACGGCAATTTGAATTACAAAAGCAACCAACGACCAAATCCAATTGAAAGGATTCATCATATTCCAACTATATTCGCTCATCATTATAATAGCCTCACTTTTTGGATGTTAACTTACAAAAAACTCGCTTTAGATTGCGGGTTTTTAATCATTTTCCATTAATTTTAACAGCTTTAGGTAGTTCAACTCCCTCAACGCCCTTTGCCCATTGCTGTAATTGAGCCGTACGTTGGAGTTGATTTTTCTTTTGTTGATTATGAGCAACTGGTCGTGGGCCGGCAAAGGAATTGTACGGCGACTTACCAGTTAAATTTTTATTAGACATAGTTACACCTCTGAAATATTTTAAGCAATTGTTTATTTTACGTGCTTTCCAGCTAAAAATCAAGGTTAGCATTAATCTTAGCTATAATTTAATTAATGGAATTCCTTAAAAAGAATCGGCTTCTTTATTGGACAATTGAATTTTTGCTATTGGCAATGTTGATTTTGGTCCTTTCGACACTTAGTTTTATTTTTGAGCCAATCGGTATTTTTATTCGGACAATTTTTCTGCCCTTGATTGTTGCTGGTTTTTTGTATTATTTGCTGCACCCGGTTGTTGTTTTCTTGGAAAAACATTTTCATTTCAAACATTTGTTGGCTGTCGCAATAACTTTCTTTGTTTTTATCGTTATTTTGATTTCTGTTTTCGTTATCTTTGTTCCCCAATTAATTGCTCAGATCAGCAACATGCTCGGTTCTTTGCCTAAGTTTGTCGATGATATGAGGAATATGACCGATAGTTGGGTTAAGTCGAAATGGTTCAAGCAATTATATCAGGACGTTAAGATCAGCAACATCCAAAAACAAATTAGTAAATATTCTTCGACTTTTTTGGAAATGTCTTTGAGCAGTTTGGGAAACATCGCCTCCTTTCTTACGACTTTTACGATTAACATTATTACGATTCCAATCATGCTTTTTTATATGTTGGCTGACGGGGATAAATTTATTCCTTTTATAAATCGTTTTATTTTTCCGAGCCGTTCTA
Organism: Oenococcus oeni; assembly: GCF_020510245.1. Lineage (NCBI taxonomy): Bacteria > Bacillati > Bacillota > Bacilli > Lactobacillales > Lactobacillaceae > Oenococcus > Oenococcus oeni. The sequence continues at coordinate 80,990 of NZ_CP084701.1, forward strand.
AAGAGGTCAATGATTTGGCTGCTCGAATGAACAATACGATCAGCAGATATATCGATGGCCAATTTATCGAAGGAATATTTGTGATGTTTTTTATCACCGGCGGATATTTGATAATTCGCCAGCCTTTTGCTCCTTTACTTGGTATTTTCGCTGGTCTTTGTGTTTTGATTCCCTATCTTGGACCTTTTATTTCTATTATTCCAAGCCTATTAATTGCTTTGACTGTTAGTGGACAGCAGGTGCTGGCAGTGCTGGTAGTTGTCTTAATTGTCAGTCAGCTCGATGGTAATTTAATTTATCCGAATGTAATCGGTCGCAATCTGAAAATTCATCCGCTGACGATTATCATTATCCTGCTATCGGCTGGCAATATATGGGGGCTCATAGGAATTATCCTTGGTGTGCCAATTTATGCGGTTCTTCGAACTTTATGCATTTTCTTTTATAATCTTTATCAGTTGAGAAAAGGTAAAGATCTTTCTGTTGAACATTTGCTTGCCGAAGAGAGGAGCAACCGGAAGAAAAAAAAAGATAATTTATCGAGTGAAAAAAGGGAAGAAAATAATAAATGAATCCAGATGAATTTGTTACAACTTTAAATAATCAGAGCCTGCCGATTTCCAATCGAAAAATGGTTCTTTTTCAGACTTATCTCGAGTTTTTGTTGGAATACAGTAAAAAAGTTAACTTGACGGCTATTAAGGAACCAAAGGATATTTGGTTAAAACATTTTTATGATTCGCTCACGCCTTTACTGTATCTACCCGACATGAATAAGAAGGCTTCTTTAATCGATATTGGTTCGGGAGCTGGTTTTCCAGGAGTCCCGCTTAAAATTGTTAATCAAAAATTTCAATTAACTTTACTTGATTCTTTGCAAAAAAGAATTGCCTTTTTAGACCAATTAATTGACAAACTTAATTTGAAAAATGTTGAAACAGTTCATGGGCGGGCCGAAGATTTTGCTCATAATCTGAATTATCGGGAAAAGTACGATTTCGCAATTGCCCGAGCTGTCTCCAATACCAATACTCTTTTGGAATTGCTGTTGCCCTTTGTCAAAGTCGGCGGCAAGATTATTTTGATGAAAACTGTTCATGTCGAAAGTGAAATTTACGGTGCAAGCAAAGCATTGGAAGAACTTGGCGGTCGGGTATCTCAATCCTTTTCTTTTGAATTGCCGAATGACGATCCTCGTGTTTTGATCACGATAGACAAAATCAGTTCGACAAAAAAACGTTACCCAAGAAAAGCTGGCGTCCCTGAAAAATCTCCAATTGGAGGCAAACATGACTAAAGTGATTGCTTTAGCCAACCAAAAAGGTGGAGTTGGAAAAACAACGACGGCTTTAAACTTGGCTGCTGGACTTTTAAGACGCGACCAGAAGGTTTTGCTAATCGATCTAGACCCACAGTCCAATGCAACTTCCGGTGCCGGAATTACTAAAGAGGAAATTGTTTTTAATTCTTATGATGTTTTAATTTCAAATCGGGCTGTTAAATCTGCGATCATTCATCGCGCCGACAACTTCGATATTCTTCCGTCTTCGACTGAATTAGCCGGAGCAGAAATCGAGTTAACGAAGAAAAAAGACCGTCAAAAAATTTTAAAAAGAAAAATTGCCAAAGAGAAAGAAAAATATGACTTTGTCCTCATTGATAATCCGCCTGCTCTTGGTTTGCTATCTTTAAATTCTCTGATGGCTGCTGATTCGGTTTTGATTCCCGTGCAGGCTGAATACTTTGCTTTGGAGGGTTTGGCCCAATTAATGAAAACAATTAATTTGGTTAAGGAACACGGCAATTCAGGCTTGACGATCGAGGGTATTTTGATGACAATGACTACACACACGAAAATTAGCCGGCAGGTCGTTTCCGAGGTTGAAAAACATTTCTCTGAAGATACTTATCATGTTACGATTCCAAGAAACGTTCGCCTGACTGAAGCACCAAGTTTTGGACAGTCAATTTTCGATTTTGCCGGATTTTCATCGGGTGCGCGAGCATACAATAAATTGGTAAAGGAAATTATTAGCAAAAATGGTGAAGAACAAAGTTAATCAAATCGAGATTATTCATACAGCCGGCGATTATCATTTGCATGAACAAAAAGTAAATGATTATTTAAAGTATTCCAGTGGGCATGTGGTTGCTTCTTTTGTCGGAACGCCAAATGCGGCTCATCATCATGAACCGGGTCACTTTTATACGGTCATTGAGTATGAGCTAGAGGTATCTGCAGATGGCAAATAAACGTGGCTTAGGCCGCGGTATTGACGCTTTATTTTCTGATGAAGAAGATAAAAAAGAGGCCCAAGTGGTCGAAAAAGTTGCCCCAAAAAAAGATGATCGAAATTCCGTTTCGACAATTTCTCTTTCTTCGCTGAAAGTTAATCCTTATCAGCCACGAAAGACTTTTGACGAGGCTTCTCTTTCCGAATTGGCCGAGTCCTTAAAACAGAGCGGTGTAATTCAGCCGTTAATAGTTCGAGCTCACGGCAAAAATTATCAAATTGTTGCCGGCGAACGGCGTTTTCGCGCGGCTAAATTAGCTAAATTGACCGAAGTTCCGGTCATTGTTAAAGATTTGTCGGACAGTGCAATGATGGAACTGGCGATTATTGAAAATCTTCAGCGTGAAGACTTGAATCCAATCGAAGAAGCTCAGGGAATCAACTCTTATATGAAAGAACTGGCTTTAACCCAGGCCCAGGTAGCTGAAAAACTCGGAAAGTCGCGGGCCGGCGTTGCCAACACCTTGCGATTGCTAAATTTGCCGACAGAGGTTCAACAATTAATGATTGACGGGAAACTTTCAATGGGGCATGCCAGAGCCTTGTTGGGTTTGGATTCTCAACCGGATATGCTGTTGCTTGCGCATCGAATCGTTAAAGAAGGCCTTTCTGTTCGGCAAGTCGAAGAATTGGTGCGCAAGTCCGCAAATCCTGAAAAGAAAAGTTCGAATCAAGGAAGCAAATCAACAAATATTTATGCCGAAGAGGTCGAACATCAGTTGGAGGATAAATTCTCTACGAAAGTTTCCTTATCAAAAAAGAAAATTGAAATTAATTTTGCCAATGAAGACGAATTGGACAGAATTTTAACTTTGCTTGGAGTAAATCTTGACTAATGGATTATCAATTAAATACAATCGTTGAAATGAAAAAACCTCACGCCTGCGGAAACAACTCATGGAAGGTTGTACGCATGGGTGCAGATATCAAAATAGAGTGCAACAGTTGCCACCGGATTGTCATGATGACACGCCATGATTTTGAAAAACATCTTAATAAAGTTATTAAAGACTAGGCAACCGGCCTTTTTATTTACTCTAAATTAAATAGTAGAATTAATAAGGAATTAGGAGTAAATATGTCATTAACTGCAGGAATTGTCGGCTTACCAAATGTCGGCAAATCAACATTATTCAATGCAATCACAAAAGCCGGAGCCGAGATGGCCAATTATCCATTCGCAACAATTGAGCCGAATGTCGGTGTTGTTGAAGTGCCGGACTCCAGGCTTGCACGGATCCAGGAAATAGAACCAGCCGATAAGGTTGTCCCAACTACTTTTGAATTTACCGATATTGCCGGGATTGTCAAAGGTGCTTCAAAGGGCGAAGGTTTGGGAAACAAATTTTTGGAGAACATTCGTCAGACCGATGCAATTATCGAGGTTGTGCGGGCTTTTGAAGATTCAGAAATTACCCACGTTACCGGCAAAGTCGATCCAATTGCCGATATTGAGACGATCAATACCGAATTAATCATTGCCGATATGGAACAGATTGATAAGCGTTACTCGAAAATTGAAAAAGCGGCGGTTAATTCCAAAGACAAAGCTGCGATTGCCGAATACAACGTTTTAAAAAAAATAAAGCCGGTTTTGGAAGCCGGGAAACCGGTTAGAAGTTTGCAGTTTGACGAAGAGGAGAAAAAGATTGTTCATAACCTTTTCTTTTTGACCGATAAACCAATGCTGTATGTTGCCAATATTTCTGAAGGCGACATGGCTGATCCGGCCTCATCGCAGTTTTATCAAGCAATTTCCGATTATGCTGCCAAAGATGGTGCCGAAGTGATCGGTTTGGCTGCTAAAACCGAGGAAGAGATTTCGGAAATGGATCAAGCTGATAAAGCTGATTTCTTGGAAATGGCCGGTGTAAGCGAACCCGGTTTGAATAAATTAATTCGTGCTGCCTATCACTTGCTTGGATTGAGAACATTTTTTACTGCCGGCGGCAAAGAAACTCGGGCCTGGACCTTTAAGAGTGGGATGAAGGCACCACAAGTTGCTGGAATTATCCATTCCGATTTTGAACGTGGCTTTATTCGAGCTGAAACAATTAGTTTTCCTGATTTGGATAAACTAGGTTCGGTTGCAGCTGTTAAAGCTGCTGGCAAACTTCGCTCGGAAGGCAAAGAATATCTTGTTCAGGATGGCGATATCATCAATTTCCGTTTCAATGTCTAATTGTTTTTTGATATTGATCGAGCAATCTTAAGAATTTGTTCGCCTTTTTAGTATAATTTTACACGGAGGCTTAATGACAAATTCCGAACTTTCTAAGCGAAATCAGGAATTTATTTTTCATTTAACGAAACTTTTGAATAATTCCAAAAGTTTTAATGATGAGAAAACAAATTCAACTTTAATTACAGTCAGAGAAAAACTTTTGGCTGGCCAAAAAACCGGGAAAACAGCCCGGCAGCTTTTTGGTACGCCAAGTGAATTTTATCAGGATTTAATCGATCCAAAAGGGGCAGCCAATCGGCGAAGGAAATTGGCTCAACAGGGGCATAAGGTGAATAATCCGGCCAGTACAGCGGCTCGTCCAAGAATTACTCAACAACTTTTCGATTATGGTTTTGGAATCGAATTTATTGATACATCCTGGACCTTACTGATTATGTTCTCGGCTCTATATGCGATTACCGGAGCAATCGGCAGCAGCAAACAATCGCAGAGTATCGGTTTGATCACGATTTTTCTCTTTTCTCTCATATCGGGAGCGGCTTACGTCTTTGTCCTGCGAATTTTAACGCCGGATCCGAGCAAAAAAGAGCGGATTCCGATTTGGCAGCGTTTGCTTTATTCGCTGCTTATTCTGGTCAGCTGGCTGGTTCTCTTTACCGGCGTTACTTCGTTAATCCCAGTTAAATTTAATCCAGTTTTGAATTCGCTTTGGCTATTTGCGATTGCAGTTGTTGCAGGTGTTTCATATTACTTTTGGAATAAAAAATCTTCTTTGCCAAGAGGAATTTTGATTATTGGAAGTTTGGCAACCAATTCCAGTGTGCAGTATCGCCAGAAATATCCAAAGATTAAGAAAGCAAAGGGTAAAAGATAATGACGAAAATTCTTGTTGTTGACGATGACAAAGAAATCGCTGAGTTACTAGAGATTTATATTCGTAATGAAGGGAATGAACCGGTCTTGGCTTATTCTGGCGAAGAAGCTCTTTCAAGATTGAATACTAATCCTGATATCGCTTTAATGATTCTTGATGTAATGATGCCGGGAATGAATGGTTTTGATGTCGTTAAAGCTGTTCGGAAAGACACGAATATTCCGATTTTGATTGTTTCGGCTAAAACTGGTGATATGGATAAAATTCAAGGCTTAATTACCGGAGCTGATGATTATGTAACCAAACCTTTTAATCCTTTGGAAGTAATGGCCCGGGTTCGTTCGCTGCTTCGGCGTTCTTCAAATGAAGTTAAAGATGAAATACCGGAAGTTATCGATGCCGGTGCCCTGACAATTAATAAAGATTCCCACGAAGTCAAGACATCCGATGGTGAAATCGTTCAGTTGACCGCCTTGGAATTTGGAATTTTGTATTTATTGGCTAGCCATCCGAATCGGGTTTTTTCGGCCGATGAAATTTTTGAAAGAGTTTGGCAAACGGAATCGGTTGTTTCGGCCAAGACAGTTATGGTTCATGTTTCTCATCTACGCGACAAAATAAAAGAAGCCACCAACGGCGATGAAGTTATTCAAACCGTCTGGGGTGTTGGCTATAAAGTGGAAATCAACTAGTGAAGTTAACAGCGAAAGAAATTTTACATCTTAGTTTTTATGGAGCAGCTGCGGCAATCGTGCTGCTTTTTTTGGATTGGTCGGTTTTCTCATTCTTCACGGCTATTCTTTCCGGAAATTTTCGAATTAGCCGCGGTGGTTTTTACTCCTTGGCACGGATCACCTTCAACAGTCACAATTTTACTTTTAAGAATCAGCAATGGTGGGGTTTTGTCGCCATTCTATTGATAGGGATTGTTTTGTGGATTTTTCTTTTGTTGCGCGAGTATCAACAACTGCAGTTAAAACGTCTATCCAACGAAATTACAAGAATTAATAATACGAATGATAACGATCAAATAAAAATGACTTCGATTGACCCAATGGTTACTAATCTTGTTTCGCAAATCAATCAAATGACGCAGGCAAAACAGGAAATATTAGACACCGAATTGGACAACGAAAAAAAACAGCAGGAGCTGGTTACAAATGTTTCTCATGATTTAAGAACACCTTTAACATCAATTATTGGTTATTTGGGTTTGATTGAATCCAACCCCAAATTGCCGGAAGAACAAATGCGAAAACATGTCTCGACGGCTTATTCCAAAGCTCAACAACTAGTGTCGATGGTTGAAGATCTTTTTTCTTATTCGCAGACACAAACAAATGGGGAAAACATGAATTTTCAACCGATGGAGATTTCCGAATTTTTCGATCAACTGATAGTTCAATTCAGCCTCGATGCTCATAAACACAATATTACGATGTCCAGTTTAACTAATCCCGGTCAAATAAAAATTGTCGCTGATCCGGAAAAATTAGCTCGTTTATTTATGAACCTGATTAATAATGCCTTTAAATACGGAAAGTCGGCGATGACATTTATCAAATTGACGGCTGTTAAAAAAGATGATCGAGTCGAGATTAGGGTTCAAAATGATGGGGAACAGATTCCAAAATCCAGCCTGAATAAATTATTTGATCGTTTCTACCGGGTAGATCAATCCGGAAATAAGGATATTTCAGGAACCGGACTTGGATTGGCAATTTCTCAAGGTATCGTTAAACAGCATCATGGAGCTATTCGAGTTGAATCAAATACCCAACTGACAAGTTTCATAATCGAGTTGCCCTTAGACGCATCTTTGGGGATGCCTCGTGATTAGAAAACAATTTCGGCCTTTCAACTTTTTAATAATTTTTGCATTGCTCTTTCTGCTTGTTTCCTTTTTGATTGCTGTTTTTGTAAACAACAAAGCTACGCGAATTAAATTACCGACTATTGACGGTCGCCCGATTCAGCTCAAAACGAAGGCTGCTTCCGCGTTGGTTGTTAATTTTAAGAGTGGTCAAGTCATTGCTGAGAAAAATCCGAATAAAAAACTGGCAATTGCTTCGACAAGCAAACTTTTAACCGCTTATTTAGTTTTAAAAGCAATTCACGAAGGGAAACTATCCTGGAATAAAAAAATCAAAGCAAATCAGGAAATCTATCAACTTTCAAAAAATCCCGATTTGATGAATGTCACTTTATACAAAAACGGTTCTTATACGATCCGACAGTTAATGAATTCGACTTTATTGATTTCAACCAATGCAACCGGAATATTACTCGGGGATGCAGTCTCCGGGAATCAGACAAAATTTGCCGAACTGATGAATAAAACAGCAGCATCCTTCGGCATTCCTAAATCCGAGTTTAAATTTTACAATGCGGTCGGCATTTCAAATTCATATTTGGGTAGTGGAAAACTCAAAGGTGTTTCTGATCAGGCTGAAAATCTCGCTTCCTCAAAGGCTTTAGCAACAATTGCCTATCGATTATTCACTGATTATCCGGAAGTTATCAAAATTATTCAGCAGCCGGAACTAAATTTCTATGATTCGAATAAAAAAACTTCTTTTAAATCTGCCACTACCTTGAACACTTTTAATAGTGAAATCAGCAAAATGAAAATGAAATTTATTGCTGCTAAGAATGGGGCGTCTAAAAAAGCCGGCTCAGTTATGCTTGGATTGACGGATAAACTTGGTAATAATCAACAGTATTTATCAATTGTCATGAATGGCTCGAGCTATGATGATCCTCTGCCAACCTGGAATTTGACAGCCAAAATAGTTCAGCAGGCGGCAAAAGAAGGCCGAAATGTTGTTTTAAAAAAAGGAAGCTCAATTACCGGTGCTGATAAGCTTACTTTGCAAAAAACAGAATTATACCAAGTACCACTGAAAACGGCCTCAAAACTTGTTTTTTGGCTGCAAAAAGGATCTAAAGCTGTATCCGCCGATCCATTCCCTTATGATAAAAAGCTGTCGGAAATTAAAAGCGGACAGGTTTTCTATGGCAGGATTAATAATTTTAAAAATTTCAATTATTTATATGGGGTCAAAGGACCTGAAAAGATAAAACTTCAAGCAACCAAATCAACGAAAGTTACCAACGATTGGATCATTAGATACTGGCGTTGGCTAATTCATTAGTCTGGTGAAACCTGAGTTGTTTGCGATATGATAAATAAGGAATCTCGGAGGAAAAAATGGCTAAATTAGTATTTATTCGCCACGGCCAATCTGAATGGAACGCTTTGAATCTATTCAACGGCTGGGTTGACACAAAATTATCTGAAGAAGGAATCCGCCAGGCAAAAGAAGCCGGTGAATTGCTTGCTGAGAAAGGAATTCAATTTGATCAGGCATACACCTCGGTTTTGACACGGGCAATTCAGACTTTGCACATCGCTCTTGAAGAAATCGATCAGCTTTGGATCCCAGAAGAGAAATCTTGGAGATTAAACGAGCGCCATTATGGAGCTTTGCAAGGATTAAATAAAAAAGCTTCTGCTGAAAAGTGGGGTGACGAACAAGTCCATATCTGGCGTCGTTCTTATGATACTTTGCCGCCTTTGCAAGATGAAATTCAAAAATCGATCACTGTTAATGGCAAAACCTATCCGGCCTTGGATCGTCGTTATGCCGAGCTTGATCCAAAGACATTGCCGCTTGGCGAGAATTTGAAAGTTACTTTGGAACGAGTTATGCCTTTTTGGGAAGACAAAATTGCTCCGGATCTTCGCGCCGGCAAGAATGTAATTATTGCCGCCCACGGAAATTCGCTTCGTGCTCTTTCCAAGTATATTGAAAATATTTCCGATGCCGACATTATGGGTCTTGAAATCGCCAATGGCCAACCGATTATTTACGATTTCGATGAGAATTTGAAATTCACGAACAAAGAATTACTTTCCAAGTAATTAAAAAAACTCGCTAAGTGCTTAGTAGTTAGCGAGTTTTTTTATTTGTTTAAGTTTACTTAGTATTAGTAGCGAAGATGTCGACAATCGAATTGCTGATTTGCTGAATTGAATTTGGATTCTCGATTGAATTAAGTACCCTAAGTCGAACTTCGTCGATTTTTTCATCTGTCGCGGGAGCTTGTTTCCCTTTACTTGCGATTTGTTCGGCATAAAGGCTTTCGTTAGCCTCCAGTGAAGCATTCTGGCTGGCAAAGCGTGCGAACATTTGCGCGACTGAGTCCGGTAACTGCTTTTTAATTTTAATTGGTTCGTTATCAGGGTTTTCAGTTAAATTATCGTCGGTAAGTATTTCGGGGATGTGGGAAGCTTGAACTGAAGTATTATTTTTGCTCGTTTCATCAGCGTTTATTTCGTTTGATTGGCTTGAAGGGGCTTGGCTGCTTTTAAAAAATGATTGTTTATCAATCTTTGGCAAAGCAGCTTCGGAGGACGGAACTTCAGAGGACTCTGAGGTAGATGGAGCAGGCGCAAATGAAGATGCTTCCGATGAAGGAGCTGAAAAAGAAGGTATCACAGGCGACCTTGTTGCCGATGAAGGAATTTTCGATGAAGGTGTTTCAAAAAGATTATTTTCCGGTTCGGTCGCAGCAGAAGATGTTTTTTCAAAAGAGGGGATTTCGGAAAAACTTTCTCTTGGCGCAACTGGTGTCGAGGAAAAAGTTTCAGATCCAAGGTCAGTTGACTCTTTTAGCTTATTGGCTAAACTTTCGACCATTTTTTTTTGGTTCGAGTCTAGATTAGAAAATTGTTCGGCTAGCTCTGATAAGGAATCTGGAACTTCAGAATCGTTTGTAGTGTTATCGATTTCTTTAAAATTATCTGTTGAAGTAGTTTTTTTGGTAAGGGAAAAGTTATCCTCGGCTTGTTGAGCTTGTTGAGCTTGTTGAGCTTGTTGAGCTTGTTGAGCTTGTTGAGCTTGTTGAGCTTGTTGAGCTTGTTGAGCTTGTTGAGCTTGTTGAGCTTGTTGAGCTTGTTGAGCTTGTTGAGCTTGTTGAGCTTGTTGAGCTTGTTGAGCTTGTTGAGCTTGTTGAGCTTGTTGAGCTTGTTGAGCTTGTTGAGCTTGTTGAGCTTGTTGAGCTTGTTGAGCTTGTTGAGCTTGTTGAGCTTGTTGAGCTTGTTGAGCTTGTTGAGCTTGTTGAGCTTGTTGAGGGGCTCGACCGAAGGTAAAACTATCGATTGCCTGTTCATCACTATCCACATGATTAATTGATATTGGTGAACTTTCCTTTTCATCAACAACTGGGTTCTTTATTTCTTCGCGAGGATTTTCTTTCGTTTTGGGATTGCTCGTTTCATCAACTTCTTTTTTCCCAATGATAATCCTATGTAAAGCAGCTGTAAATTTCATATTCTAATTATCCTATCATTTTGTTAAATTAATAGTTTTGGAAACAGCATAGATAACAATTGAACCGACGATCATTGAAGCTAATTCACTAATGAAAAGCATACCGTAAGTTGCCCAGAAACTCCCATCGGCGGATTTAGGAAAGAAAATAACTAACTCAGCAGCAATCCAGAACATGAATAAACTTACGATCAAAGTTGAGGCCACGAATTTTAATGGCACATTTTTTATTTTTTGGGTAACCGTGTAAACGACCCAGGTCATTACCAATGTTTGCAAACCTCCTACGATTGCATCGATAATACCAAGACCGAAAAACAGGTTAAAAATAAATACCCCGATTGTTTGCGCAATAATATAACGTTTATTAAAAATAGCAAGGTTGTTAAACCCCTCTCCGGGGCGAATTTGAACTGCTCCACCGCGTAAGTTGAAAGGAGGGATCATGCCGACCAATATATATAAGGCCGCGACAACCCCGATTAATGTAATATTTCTTGCTTGACTTTTCTTATGGTTACTCATATTTAACATCATATAAAAAAAGCAGGCGAGTTTCTGTTACTTATGGCTATAAATCAATATCTTTCTTATCAATTCTTGCGTTGCAGCAAGATGCCAACTGTTTGTTTTAACAGGAAATTCCCGCTTTTTCAAAATGTCTATCCGAGACTAAAAAATTACTTTAAACTTAAAATGTAATAAGTGTAACGATTGGATAAATATTAGCGATCAAATAACAATTCATGACGTAGCAAAAATGGCGGGAGTTTCGATTGCAACTGTCTCTCGCTTTTTGAATGGGCAATTAAATAGAATGTCTAAAAAGACAGCTGATCGGATTGCCAAAATAATTCAGGAAACAAATTATGTTTCCAATGCTTCTGCGCGTCAACTGGTAACGAAAAATAGTGGAATTGTGGCTGTCGTCGCAGCAGATATTGACGATTATTTTTCTACTGAATTTTTTAAGGGAGCCAGTTCGGTTTTGGAACAGCACCATTTAAATGCAGTTCTTTTTGATTCTAATTCCAGGTTAAATCGAGAAAAACAAAATTTAAAATTTATTAATCAGCAGACCTTTGACGGCATGATTCTTCAGCCTCTGACGGATAAATCACAATTCGTTAAGGAACTTGTGAGACGTCCGATCAAAACGGTTATTTTGGATCGGGATCTTCATGATGATAGTTGGGATTCTGTTCAGACTAATAATTTTCAAGCAGCCAGAGAAGCAAGCCTTTATTTCTATAAAAACAGTTTCACAAAAATAATTGTCATCTCCGAACCGGTTACTGGAATTTCCACCCGTCAGGAACGCTTAAAGGGAATTCAAACGGTTTACCCAAATGTCCAGTTAATTGAGATTGATAACGACCGTCCTTTTCTAAAGAAAAATTATGAAAAAGTTTCAAATTTACTTAAAAAAAATCAGGTAAAGGGTGAAAAGACACTTTTTTTCTTCTTAAAAGAGCGCTTATTATTGAATTTCTTTTCCTTTTTTTTACAAGAAGGTATTTTAAGAAACAAAGACTTGTCAATCACGGCTTTTTCGGATACCCAAATTGTCAAGGGACTCTTGCCGGATTTTAAAATGATCAAGCAGGATCCGTTTCTATTGGGCGCCACTGCGGCGGAAATTATTGCCAATCAGATATCAGATAAGTCTGCAACTTCTCAAGGCGAAAAATTTATCGTGCCCGCTCATTTTGGGTAAACGATTTCCTATATTTTTAAATAAGTGATAGAATTATTTTTTTGGAAATGGGTAAGCGTTTACCCATAAAAAAGTTGGCGAAAATGGATTTGCCAAATTCCTAGATTGAGGTGAAAAGATGACGGAAAGAACTTTTATTGATCCAGAGAAGTTTGCCTTGAGTTTTAGTAAAACAGTTGCCGAGGGAAATGTTCCGGTCAGCGAATATGTTGACAAGGCCAAGGAACAAATGCTGGCTTATTTGACAGCCTATTATCTGGTTCAGGACTTTGATAAGAACGAATCGAAGAATTTCGGGAGTAGAGAAGATAAAAAATTCTCGGATCTTAGTTTTAATGAATTATTAACAAGAATAGCTCAATTAAATAAATACTAAGGAGAAAATAATGGCTATTTTTTTAAACACACTAATTTTTGCCGATCGCATTAAAAATGGTGAAAAACAAATTGATTTACTCGATGAAATCAAGCAGGCCGGTGCTGACGGAGTTGAGGCCAGATATGAATACTTCAAAGACTTTGATGCTGAAGCACCTTTAATTAAAGAAAGAGCGAAGAAATTGAATCTGCAGATTAGTCTGAGTATTCCAGATGAATTGTTCGAGGATAATGGCGGTTTAAATAAGCAACTTCCTGAATACTATCGACAAAATCTGCTGCTGGGTTCCAAACGGGCTAAGTTTAACACTGGTAATTTTTCAGCTTTTAACGGAAATTTGAAGGAAAATTTTTCGAATATTCCAAATGGCCTTCAACTGGACGTTGAAAACGACCAAACGGAATTATCCGGCCATATCGAAAATATTCTGCCTTTTTTAAAATCGGTTCAACAGGCAGGACTCAACATCGCCTTTGTTTATGATCTTGGTAATTGGGCTTATACAAAGGGCGATGCCATCGAGAATGCAAAAAAACTAGCTCCATATACTGAATATATTCACTTTAAGAACGTAAAAGGAACAGGCGACAAATTAATTACGACTGAAGACTTGGATGATGGTCGTTTTGACTGGAAAAAAATTGCCGATATTTTGCCGAAGAATGTTGATTCGGCGATTGAATTCTCAATTGATTCTGATGAAAAAATTGCTTCGCAGGTAAAGCTTTTGAAGGGCAAGTTAGTGAAATGAATACATTGATTGTCTGTTTGCTCTTAATTACCTTTTTTGGTTTCATCTTTTATATTTTTAAAGGTGGAAATCTGATGCTTGGATTTTTCATTATGGCTTTGCTATGGACCGTAATTGGTGGAATATCCTATCAAAAAGCGATTGTAAATGTTTTTGCCACGCCAGTGGCCAATTACGGCTCGACAATTGTTTATATCATCTTTGGTTCCTGGTTTGGTCAGGTTCTGGTCGAATCCGGTATTGCACCAACGATATCGCATGCCACGGGTCGTTTTGGTAAAAAGAGACCACTTGTAACAGCGATTTTGGTTGTCTTAGTTACCGCTTTGATTTTCAGTAGTGCTTACGGGGTCGGTTCGGTAATTGCAATTGGTGTTATTTTATTACCGGTTTTGTTATCGGTAGGTGTACCGCGCCCTATTGCGTTGACAGCTTTTTCATTAGCAATTGGTGCGCCAATGTATATTAACGTCGTTCTTTTCAACCAGATGAAGGCCTTTTTCCCTAAGGCGGTCTATGGCGGAAAATATTTGATTTTTGGTATTTGTGCTGCTCTAGTTCAACTGCTGGCAGTAATCATCTTCTTAGCTATTCATGCACATAAATTCGATGCAAGCAAAGCCGAAGCTAATTTGCAGGAAGTCGGTGCTACGGCGGATCGGAAAGTTGAAGTACCCAAAATACCGATTATTGCTTGGGCTATTCCGGTTGTTCCAGTGGCAATGAATATTATCTTCAAATGGGATGCGATTCCTTCTTTGGTAGTCGCTTCGATTCTAGCCATGCTTTTGACAGGAAAAATGGGCAGCTACAAAAAGATGATGTCATTTATAAACGACACGATTCAAAAAGGTATTGGCAATATTGCTGGCCTGATCATGTTTTTACTGATTTTGACGATGTTTTCCGGTGCTGCTAGTTTGAATGCTGAAAGATTCCAACCTATTTTTAAGGTAATTCTTCCGCATAGTACTCTTGCCATTTGCATTTTGATCGGTATTATTGCTCCTCTGTCTTTGTTTAGAGGGCCACTACAGGTATGGGGCGCTGGTGCGGCAACAGCGGCTGTCTTGTCAGGTATGCATTTGTTCCCAGACAGCTTTTTGCTCCCGCTGCTTTATACGGCGACCTTGTTTGCTGTCTCGACTGATATCACACAGTCTTGGAACGTCTGGGGTTTGGGCTATATGAAAGTCCAGTCAAAAGAGTTGTTGAAATACGGTATTCCGGTCATGTGGATTGTGTCTATTATTAACGAATTTCTAGTCTATCAATTTCTTGGGAGATAAATAAAAATGAGTGAATTTATCACAATTGGTGAGCCAATCGTTACTTTTGCTTCTACTGATGCAGACGCTGATTTGGTTCATGCAGAAAATTTCAAAAAAATTGTTGGCGGTGCTGAATTAAATGTTGCAATCGGTGTTTCCCGTCTTGGACATTCGACGCAATATATTTCAAGAGTCGGCAACGATCCTCTCGGTACCTTTGTTAAAAACGAGATTAAATCTAATCAGGTTGGTGCTGATTATGTTTCTTCCGATAACGATAACTGGACGGCTTTTCAGTTAAAAGAAAAAGTAACGGTCGGCGACCCTTTGACCTTTAATTTTCGCCGCAATTCAGCGGCTGCACATTTATCCTCGGGAATTATCGATCGGGTTGATTTAAGTGACGTGAAGATCGCCCACATGTCGGGAATTTTTCCAGCGATTTCAAAAACAGCGCAAACTTCTTTCCGTCATTTGTTTGAACGATTAAATCAGAGAAATATTTTTACAACTTTTGATCCTAATTTGCGTCCATCGCTTTGGCCGAATGAAAAAACAATGATTAAAACAATTAATGAGTTGGCTGCTTTTGCCGATGTTGTTTTGCCGGGAACCAACGAGGGAGAAATCTTAATCGGTTCCAAGGATCCAGAAACAATCGCAGATTTTTATCTGCAGGCCGATAAAACAAAGACCGTAATTGTTAAAGTTGGTCCTCAAGGTGCTTATGTTAAAAATAAAGGGCAATCCGGTTATTATGTAAATGGATTTAAAGTTGGCAAGGTTGTTGATACGGTCGGGGCCGGCGATGGGTTTGCCCTTGGATACATTACAGCTACTCTGGAAGGCAAATCGCAAAAATCAGCAGTTATGCGTGGAAATGCTGTTGGAGCTTTGCAGGTTCAAACACCGGGAGATAATGATGGCTATCCAACCGTTAAAAAGTTGGCAGACTTTTACGCAAAGGAAGGAGTTAGTGAAAAATAATGAAACTACAAGCTGCAATTGATCGAAGAAGTCTTCAGGAAACAATTGAATTGGCAAAGAAATTGGACCCGATTGTCGACATTGTCGAAATTGGTACTTCGGCAATCAAGGATTTTGGTTTTGCCGCATTGAAAAATTTGAAATCAGAGTTTCATCATGCCGAAATATTGTTTGATATCAAAACAAATGATGAAGGTGATTATGAATTCAAATCAGGTTATAAAGCCGGTGCTGATATTTTAACCGTCATGGGAGCAATGGATTTATCAACACTGAAAAAAACTTATCAGGTCTCTCAAGATTTCCATCGTGATATGTTCATCGACCTAATGGCAATGAAGAATCAACAAATTGCCCCTCTGATGAAATTTAATCAGGCTATTTTCGGTCTTCATCATTCACACGATTCCAGTTCTAATTTCGATGCCACGGATTCAGTCGCAAAGTTTCATGAGACCTATCCCTCTGCTTCAAGGATTGCGGTTGCTGGTGGAATCGATCTTAAATCAGCGGCAGCACTCTCGAAGCAGAATTTAACGGAAATTATTATTGTTGGCGGTGCGATTTCCGGCGCTGATGATCCAGTTCAATCGGCGAAAAAATTTATGGAGGTTATCAAATGACATTAGTCAATCAAGTTTTACAAGAAATAACGACGGTAATGGATGACGTCGATGAAAAACAACTTCAAGCGGTTGAAAAAATTATCAGCAAAGAAAAACGTATATTCGTTTTAGGAGCCGGCCGTTCAGGTTTAATGGCCAAGGGATTCGCGATGCGCTTAATGCACATTGGTTATACAGTTTACGTAATTGGTGAAACAATTACTCCTTCGATTGCTGCCGGCGATGTTTTGGTTAGTGTTTCCGGGTCTGGGACCACTGGCAGTGTTCTTGAACCGACCGAAAAAGCTCATCAAAACGGTGTTGAGATAGTTGCTGTTACCAGCAATTCCCAATCTCCTTTAGCGAAAAATTCTGATGTGGCTTTAATTGTGCCTGGCGCGACAAAAGCTGGCGATGGTGTTAAGTCCATTCAGTTGTTAAGTACACTGTTTGATCAGACAACGCATATTACTTTAGATATTCTGACTTTAATGCTGAGCCGGCGAGATAACACGAGTAATGATGCTGCCAAAGCTGCCCACAGTAATATGGAATAAATAAGTCGAAAATTTTAAGAATGCTTGGGCATTCTTTTTTTATTCGCGGAGAAAAAGAAATGAGTTACTGCGATTAGGCAGGCAATTATTAAAAATAACCAGGCGAAATAGTTGAATATTGATGATAGATTGTTTCTAATACCAAAAATTTTATCAGTAATTATAAATAAATATGGTTCGACAAAAACACCGACATTGAAACCAATTAAAATCACTGAAGTTACAAAGGTTTGCTTATTTCCTGGTGCTAATTTAGGCAACAAATGAAAAGCCAGTGGAGAAATTAGTTGTAAAGGAAAGCCGATTAAAATAAATCCAAAAAATGAGCACCGGTAAACTTTTGTGTGAATTTGCCACTATGAAATTGGAAATTGCGAACAAAGCTAAAGAAAAATAAATTAATTTGAATTTCATTAATTGATAAAAACGGCCGAAAAGGATTCCGCCAATCATTGCAATGATCAGCATAACCGACATAAATGGAGAGGCATTATAATCTTTGCTAATAATATTCGTGGCAATTTGAGCAAAACGAACCTGCATGCCGATATAATCGGCAACCAGGATTGCCATTAAAATAGCCAGAAGCCAGACAATTGGACTTATTTTGGAATTTTCTCTTTTATCTAGCGACTGCTCGGAATCAATTTCTTTTCCGTTTTTATCATCACCAACTTTTTTATGCTCTTTTGGTACGAACAAATTGAACATTAACAAAATTGGAATCGTAATTAAATAAACCAAAAAAGGTGCCTGCCAAGAAATATTCATTAACAAACCTGCAATGAAAGTGAGGAAAGCTTGGCCTACCTGTTCGATACTTGCTCTAAAACCTAATAAGGTCGCGGCGGTTTTTTCTTTAAAGTAGCTAGCAATTAATGAAACTGCCAATGAATTAATCATGCCAATACCAGCACCTAAAAAAACACGGGAAATTAGAATCAGGGGATAATTTTCCGTTAGAAATGGAATAATTCCTGTTAATCCAATAATTCCGACACCAATGTTGACTGTTAGTCTTTCACCGATTTTTGTCGAAATTAAACTGGAAAACAAAACCAACAAAGCCAAAGCGAAGCTCGGAACAGTGACCAGAGTCTCTACTTGAGCCTGTGTCAGATTTAATTCGCTGCGAATCATCGGCAGTGTTCCGTTAATTGCATAGGTGCTTGTTGTAATTAAAGAAATCGATAAAATACCGATGGCCGTTAATGAGTTCTTTGAGTTTGAGAATTTTTTCATTTGTTTCATTTTAACTTATAAAAAAACTCACAAGGAATGTGAGTTGAAAATAATCTCAATTTTTTAAAATTATCCGCGGTAAATCCAACGATCTCCAGTCTCAGCCAACAAACGATCACTGGCAACTGGACCCATTGTGGCAGATTCGTAAATTTCCAAAGGAGCCTTGTCTTCAGCCCAAACCTTGGCAATTTGATCGACAAATTTCCAGGAGATAGAAACGCCATTCCAATCAGCGAAGTTGGATCCATCGCCATTCATCGCATCGTGAAGCATTCTTTCGTATGGATCCGGTGTCTTAACCTTGTCTTGATCGGAAATTGACCATTTTAACAAATCGGAACGTGTTTCAAATTCGGTTGTAACATTTTTGCCATTCAAGGAGAAATTAATTCCCCCAACCGGATCGATTAAGATACTCAAAACCGGTTCGGATAGTTTGTCTTGATTGAATTTTCCAAAATCAAATGAAGATTTTTTATAAACAATATCGACTCGCGTTTGCTTGGCAGCTAATCGCTTTCCGGTTCTGATGTAAAAAGGAACACCGGTCCAACGATCATTTTCAAATTGAAGACGACCAGCAACATAAGTATCGTTCTTTGAATCTGCTGGAACATTGGGTTCTTCCGTATATGACTTTTGCCAAACTTCTCTTCCTCGACCATATTGTCCACGAACAAAGTTTGCGACAACCTCTCGTTCGTCATACATTTTCAGTTTTGAGAAAACAGTATTTTTAGCTGCTCGAATATCCGTATCGGAAAATGAACTTGGTTTTTCCATTGCCAGCCAACCAACGATTTGGAAGGCGTGGTTTTGAATCATATCAAGCAGAGCCCCGGCGGTGTTGTAATATCCAGCACGTTCCTCAACTCCGAGCTGTTCTGCTAAAGTTACTTGGACGTTTTTGATGTAGTTTTTGTTCCAAGTGGCGTCTAAGATCGGATTACCGAAACGAACAGCAGGAATATTTTGCACCATTTCTTTACCAAGGTAATGATCAATTCGGAAAATTTGGTCATCGGAAAAACCTGATTCAAGTTGATTTTGTAGTTCTTCGGCCGTCTTATAACTTGTTCCAAAAGGTTTTTCGACCATTAATCGGTTATAACCGGTATCCGACATCAGACCCTCGGATTTGATGGCTTGAGCGATTTGGCCAAAGAAACGAGGAGCAACAGACATATAAAAGATCCGGTTACCGCCGGCATCAAACTCTTTATCAAGTTTGGCCAGCATATTTTTCAATTTGCCATAATCTTTTAAGTCGGTAACGTCATGGCTGCTGTAACGGAAGTGGGCAGCGAATTCTTTAACTTGTCCTTCGGTTCCATTTTTAGCAATTGATTGGCGGACGACTTCTTGGAATTTTTCGTCGTCCAAGGGATGACGAGCAGTCCCAATCACAGCGAAGTGTTTTTGCAGATAACCTTTTTTAAATAAATTAAACAGTGAAGGATATAACTTGCGTTTTGCAAGATCTCCTGTGCCACCAAAAAGCAGCAAAACTAATGGTAATTCAGTAGGTTTATTATCCATATTTACTCCAAATCTTAACAACTAAAATTATAACCTAAGAATTTATTCGATTTTGTGAAAATGTTATATTTTATATATGGATACACCAGTAGAAGATAAAAAGCCTGTTCGAAGACCGCCTTTTTTTCCTAAACCAAAAAAATTAAAAGCTTTTTATATTTATCTCGAATATTTGATCGGTAACGCAGCCTCTGCAATGACTTGGCCGGTCACTTCTTTATATCTGCATAATTATCTTCATCAATCTTTTTTTGTGACGGGGATTGTTTTAATGTTCGGTTCGATTGTGTCGATGGTCGCATCTTGGGCAGCCGGTTTGATGTTTGATCATTGGCGACCATATCATAGCTTTCTGATTTCTTTATTTTTGGCTTTATTCGGATCGTTGATGATGTTTTTCTTCCATGATTGGCCGGTTTACGCAATTTGGCTAATGCTTTTAAATTTTGGCATTGGGATGTTTCAAACTTTGATCAACTCTTACGGCAGCCATATTGCTGCTGCCAGTCCAAAAAAATTCTTCTCGAATATGGCGATTATATTAAATATCGGCACAGTTATCGGGACTTTTTTTGGTACCTGGATCTTTGATAAATTGAATATTCAGGGAATGATGTTTCTTGGAATCATTTTTTATTTGCTGATGTTGGTAATTGCGATTATCTTTTTTTGTATCAAGATCCGCCCAATTGCTGAAATACCAAAGAATAAGCGGGAACTGCATTTACATTATTCACATTTGCTGTTGGCAATTGGCGCTTTGACAATGATGACCTATTTAACCTACCAATTTTGGGAAACAGTTATGAGCCCTCATATGGTAAGTCTTGGAATGACAATTGAACAATATGGTTGTTTATGGACGATTAACGGGATTGTTATTATTGTTTTTCAAAACTGGGTGACAAAAGTGACTAGCAATTGGTCTTTAAGAAAATCAGTTTCTATCGGTACGATGATCTTTGCAATTACCTTTCCACCGCTTATTTGGGCTGACAAATTTTGGGAAATGGTTATTATTACGATCGTTCTTGTCATTGGTGAGATGCTTTTTTCACCGGGAACGACAACTTGGGTTTCCCAAATCGTTCCGGAGCAGTTTCAAGGACAGGGAATGGCATTTGTAAGCGCGGCAATTAGCCTCGGCAGATCGATTGGACCTTTATATGCGGGGATTTTTATGGATCGTGGTTGGATCTTTGCTCTATTTATGAGCAGTTTTGTCGCCCTGGTTCTTTTGGATGGCCTGGTATTTCTTTTGGGCAAAAAACAGGCGATCTGAAAATTATATAAAAAAGCATCCTAGATTATTAGGGTGCTTTTTAATTGAAAAAAATTATTCTTCATCATTATTTTTTTCTTCAGAATCTTCATCGCTTTTATGCTCTTTATCTTCATCACTTTTATGTTCTTTTTCTGTTTTCTTAACCGTGAAAAATTTGATGTAGGCGTCTTCATAATCATTAGCGGTTATTTCGAATTTGTAATCGTCGTTTTCAACTGCAACTGTGTCGCCCTTTCTCATTTCGGGATAATTATTCTGGATAAAACCAGCTAAAGTAACGGCATCATCTTCATCGAATTGGGAAATTTTAGTATTGAAGAAATCTTCCAAATCATATAGCGAAATCTTTCCAACAATCTGATAAGTATCATCACCAAGTTTCTTGATCATCTCATCGTCTTCGTCGTCTTGCTCATCCCTTAGATTTCCGAACAATTCTTCATAAACATCTTTATCTGTAATTATTCCCGATGTGCCTCCATATTCGTCAATTACAATCGCCATCGGAACACGATGGGCGCTCATTTCTTCCATTACGTCCGGAACCTTCATATTTTCCGTAACAGAGACGATATCTCTCATAATTGTTGAAATTTTTGCCTTATCATCGATTCTTGCTTGACGAACAATGTCGTAGTTGTAGGCATAACCGATTATTTTATCTTTATCGTTATCGGCAGTAACGGGAAAACGTGAATATTGTTCTTCCAAATAAAGCAGGAGGGCATCAGCAATTGTCTCGTCAACATCGACAACACTCATCGATGTGCGATCGACCATGACATCGCTTGCAACTTTATCGTTCATTTCAAAAGCCCGCTGCATAAAATTGGCATCTTCTTCATCGACTTCCGAATCTATCGCTTGAGCAGAAGTCTTTGTTAGGCTGATAATCTCGTTTGGCGAGTATATATCTTCGTCGGTGGCTGTTTTAAATCCGAGTAAATTCGATATGGCGGCGGCTGTGCGGTCAAATAACCAAATCAAGGGGAAGAAAAGGACATGAAAAAAACTTACGGGACGGGCAATATTCAAAAGCACTTTTACCGGCTCGTCGATGGCAATATTTTTTGGTACCAAATCTGTGAAGACAGCATGAACAAAAGTGAAGACAAGGATACCAACAATCGAAGCGACAACATCCTCTGTCTGCCCGCCAAGAAATGAAAAAATTCCTGAATTCTCTAAAAATTTAGAAGCAGAATCTTCACCTAACCAACCAATAATCAGCGAAGTTAAGGTAATTCCTGTCTGAGCGGTTGAAAGATATTCATTGAGGTGCTTAGTCATATGCAGGGCTAAATCAACTTTTTTGCTTGGTTTTTTTTGATCTTTTTGAATTGCTCTTAGGGCAGATTGACGTGAACGAATTAACGAATATTCTGTCAAAGTGAACATAACGGCTAGTAAAAGGGAAATTAATAAAACAATTACTGAAACTAGTATTGAGGGGTCGGAGTCCATTATTGGTGTTTGATATCTACTTTCTTAAATAATCTAAACGCCATTATATCAAGCTTTCAGTATAGATATCAAATCATTTATAATCTTTAGGTAAGTTATCAACTATTTTCTCATAAAAATTTTCGATATCTTTTTGAATTCCGGACAATTCATAAGTATAAAGGAGTGGTTTATTGTATTTTGAAGCGTATCTTTTTGCCGTTAAAACAAATTGCACGTTGAAATTACGATTCCCGGAACCAAAAATTCCAATCAGCTTTTTGAAGTTGTCATGGTAGTCCAAATAATCGCCAAGGGCGTTTGTGAAAATTTCATGAATTTCCGGGCCGATTCCGGTACCTCCCTCTAAATAAGTTGGAACATTTATAAAGAACGGCTTTTCTTCTTCGACCAAATCGGTTGAATCACTAACTTCAACAGCTTCAATTTCAATATTGTTCGTGTTTTGTTCTTTTTTTTGTTTTGAATATTTTTCGACTCTCTCCATGAAATTACGTGAATTTCCTTCGATTGAAATATATAAAACACGAACTTTTTTCATGAAAGATACCTCATTTTAAGGAAATAACGTTCTGTGGTTTTTGAATAAATCCTAAAAGCGTTCATTTCCTAACTTTATTCTTTCTTAATATTTATATTGGTCTGGAAACGCCGATTTAAAGGCGTTTGCACGCTATCTAGCTTGCAACATTTTTATATTTTTTGCAAGTTGGTAAAGATAACAAATTGTAATATTTCTTCTCGATCCGCGCCCCTTCTGGATTTCACAAGCAAACAATCGCCTACTTACAAAAAATACCCCTTGTAAGTTTATTTGAAGGCGTTTATATTAATAACATCAAAGAAAAAAAGGTCACTAAAATACAAACATTAAAGGAGGAATGATGGCTGATATTACGGTTTATACAAAAAATAATTGCGTGCAATGCAAAATGACCAAAAAATTTCTTACGTCAATGAACATTGATTTTAAAGAGATTAATATTGACGAACATCCAGAACTGATCGCTCAATTGAAAGCTGAAGGTCATCGCCAGACGCCTGTTGTTAAGATTTCTGGTTTTGATAGTTTTTCCGGATTTCGTCCCGATGCTTTAAAAAAAGTGGTTGCTGCCAAAGCTGCTGCCTAAAACAATATTCGTGGAAATTTGGCACCGGATTTTATTCTGGTGCTTTTTAATCAAATCAATTAGGAGTTTGCAATGCCGTTAAAAGAGATCGATCTCGAAAAAGTTCATTATTATGATCTAAACAATGAAGTTAATATTCCAAAACAAAATACGATTCAGGTTGAAAAGGACAAAGAGGCCCGCGACGCATTTTTAAAAGAAAATGTTGAACCGAACCGTTTGCGTTTTTCTTCTTTGAAAGAGCGTTTTGATTGGTTGGTTAAGAATAATTTTGTTGAGAGCCAACTGGTCAAGAAATATGATTTTACTTTTATTGAAAAACTATATGATTTTTTGGATGCAGTTCATTTCCAATTCCAAAGTTTTATGGCGGCCTATAAGTTTTATACTCAATATGCGATTAAGACTGACGACGGAAATTACTATGTCGAATCCTACGAAGATCGGATCACTGTAAATGCTTTATATTATGCAGACGGCGATCAGAAATTGGCAATGAGAATTGCCGACGAAATGATTCACCAACGTTTTCAACCGGCTACGCCGAGTTTTTTAAACGCCGGCAGAGCTCGTCGTGGTGAATTGGTAAGTTGTTTCGTGTTACAGACGACCGATGATATGAATTCAATTGGAAGAGTGATTAATTCGGCGATGCAGTTGTCTAAAATTGGCGGTGGTGTTGGAATTAATCTTTCCAATGTCCGTGAAGCCGGTGCTTCGGTTATGGGCTTGGCCAATATGGCCGGCGGTGTTGTTCCGATTATGAAGTTAATGGAGGATGCCTTTACATACAGCAGCCAAGCAGGAGCTCGGCAGGGTGCTGGTGTTGCTTATTTGTCGGTATTCCACCCCGATGTAATGAGTTTTCTTTCCACTAAAAAAGAAAACGCCGACGAGAAGATTCGTGTTAAAACTCTTTCTCTTGGCCTAACTGTGCCTGATAAATTTTACGAGTTGACTGAAAAAGGCAAACAAATGGCTCTTTTTTCACCAGCTGATGTTGAGAAAGTTTATGGCGTTCCCTTTAATTATGTTGATTTAACAAAAGAATACGACAATATGGTCGCTAATGACGAAATTAAAAAGCAGTGGGTTGACGCTCGGAATTTGGAAATGGAAATTTCAAAACTTCAACAGGAATCGGGCTATCCATTTGTGATTAATCTGGATATTGTTAACCGTGCCAATCCGGTTTACGGTAAAGTCGTTACTTCCAATCTGTGTTCTGAGATTTTGCAAACCCAGACGATTTCACGAATCAATAATGAACAGGAATATACTCAATTGGGAGCAGATATATCTTGTAATCTAGGTTCGATTAATATCGATAATATGATGCATACAGCCGATTTCGGAAAATCGGTTGAGACAATGACCCGGGCACTGACTTTTGTTTCCGAAAGCTCGGATATTTCGGTTGTCCCTTCTGTTCAAAACGGCAATCGTCAAAAACATGCTATTGGTCTCGGTGCTATGGGATTAGCGGCCTTCCTGGCTAAGAACAAAATTTACTATGGTGATGAGGTAGCTCTTGATTTTGTTAATACTTTCTTTTTGATGACTAACTACTACACCTTGCTTGCTTCTAATCAAATAGCCAAGGAACGGGGAGAATCTTTCTTCGAGTTTGAAAAGTCGGATTACGCCAACGGCAAATACTTTGATAAATACTTGGTCAAAGATTGGGGACCAAAAACCGATAAAGTCAAGAAACTTTTTTCTGATTATCACGTGCCGACGATTGAAGACTGGCAGCGTTTGAAAGAAATGGTCGCAAAATATGGCTTGTATAACGCTTATCGACAGGCGGTTGCCCCAACTGGGTCGATCTCTTATGTAAACGATACGACAGCCAGTTTACAGCCGATTGTTTCTCGCGTGGAAGCCCGAGCTGAGGGGATGACCGGTCGCGTTTTCTATCCTGCCAACGGCTTGAGTAACGAGACTCTACCATACTATGTTTCGGCCTATGATCTCGACCAAAGAAAAGTTATCGATACTTATGCAGCTGCCCAAGAACACGTCGATCAAGGTTTGGCAATGACTTTATTTATGCGTTCAACGATTCCTGAAGGAATTTATGATTGGAAAGATGGCGATACAGATAAAATGACTACGCGAGACCTGACGATTCTTCGCCATTATGCCTATCATCAGGGCATTAAATCGATTTATTATATTAGAACGTTTACAGATGATAATACCGAACAAGGTGTCAATGAATGTGAGTCCTGCTCAATTTGATGGAGTATAAAACAAAAGAGGGTAATAATGGCAGATAAGAAAAATCAATTTACACATTATGATGCGATCAATTGGAACAAAGTCATCGATCCAATTGATAAAGCAACTTGGGAAAAATTAACCGAACAGTTTTGGCTTGACACACGAATTCCGATTTCAAACGACATGAAAGATTGGCGTTCTTTGGGACCGGTCGAACATAAACTTTACGACCATGTTTTTGGTGGTTTGACAATGTTGGATACCCTGCAAAGCCAGGATGGGATGGCCAGCTTGTTGGATGCAGCCGTTACACCCCATGAACGGGCTGTTTTAAATAACATTAAGTTCATGGAATCGGTTCATGCAAAAAGTTACTCAAGTATCTTTGAAACATTGGACACACCTGCTGAGATTGATGAGATTTTTGATTGGGCCTCAAAGAATGAGCAATTGCAATATAAGGCCAATAAAATTAATTCTGTTTATCATGATCCAGACCCGCTCAAAAGGAAGATCGCTTCTGTTTTCCTTGAAACTTTCTTGTTTTATTCAGGTTTTTATACTCCTCTTTATTTTGTTGGACATAATAAAATGGCAAATGTCGCTGAAATTATCAAACTAATCATTCGTGACGAATCAGTCCACGGAACCTACATCGGTTATAAATTTCAACTTGCCTACAAAGAACTAACCGAGCAGGAGCAAAAGGATTTGAATTCCTGGGCCTATGATCTGCTTTACGATCTTTACGACAACGAGGAAAAATATACTCACCAGCTTTACGACGAAATTGATTGGTTCGACGATGTAATGATTTTTCTTCGCTACAATGGCAACAAGGCTTTAATGAATTTGGGGCTTGAACCGATGTTTGCCGATGGCGCAGAAGATGTTAATCCGGTTGTGATGAACGGCATTTCGACTTCGACTGCAAATCATGACTTCTTTAGTCAGGTTGGAAACGGATATCGTCTGGGCCAAGTCGAAAATCTAAGTCCTGATGATTACAACGTTGGGAAGTCCACGCAAGCAGGTTTGGATTCGAGCAAAGAAGAATAAAAAGAAGGTCTAGTCCTTCTTTTTTTATTCAAATGATTCAGTTTTATAATGAAATCAACCTCTTTCTTTTTCTTTTTATACATAAATTAACTTTATCTTCGTTTTATCTCTCTTTTATTTTCTTTTAATCTGTCAATTGAATAATTAAAACTGTTCCAAAGGACAAGTTGTTAAAAACAAATCCCGACGAACAACTCCCAATAATAAAATATCCCTTCCAAATAAATTAAAAACTCTCTTCATAATAATTAATCCCAAAAAACGCCACCCCAAAGGCGTTTTTATTTGCTCTGCGTGTAGAATAAAGACAGAATTAATCTTGGTTTAATTAGAGAAAGGCAGAATTCTACATATTATGGCAAATAGTTCGGTAAAAATTCTATTGATTGAAGATGACAAAATTTTAAACGATGATATCACAGCGATGCTTTCGGAAATTGCGGAGGTCAAACAGGTCTTTAACGGCGCTGATGGCGAATATGAAGCAGTAGAAGCCCCTTATGATTTAATAGTCTCTGATTTAATGCTTCCTGAAATGAATGGCTTGGACATTATTAAAGAAATGCGCGACGCTCATATTGAAACTCCGGTTTTGATTTTGACTGCCAAGGATTCGGTTGATGACAAGGTTAAAGGCTTTGAGGTGGGAGCCGATGATTATCTAACTAAGCCTTTTCATCGAGAAGAGTTATTGGCTCGAGTAGAAGCCCTGTTGCGTCGCGCCGGTATTGATACCGAAGAAAAAGAAATTAATATCGGAAATTTAAAAATTCATCTTTCAAATCGAACCGTCACTGTTGGAAACCAAAATGTCCAATTAGTCGGCAAGGAGTATGATATTTTGGTTTATCTTGCTAAAAATAAGAACATTATTATTACCAAAGACCAGATTTTCGATCGTGTATGGGGCCTTGATTCCGATACGACGACTAGTGTTGTTAATATTTATCTAAATAATCTTCGACGTAAATTGGAGTCGGTTGGTAAAAATGATTTAATCAAGACCTTAAGAAACGTTGGTTTCATTCTCGAATCTGATGAGCAAAACTAAAATTAATTCTAAACAATATATAAAATTATTTCTGTTGGAAGCGATTGGGTTTCTGATGATTTTTTCTTTTGTTGGCAGTTACATTTATTTCACTTATACTCGGACCGTTCAACGCAATGCCGATCAAATTTTGAATTCAATGGTATTACGAATTCAAAAAAGCTTTAGAAGCGGTTCAAAACAATTGATGATTCCCGGTCTCGTTGGACAGGGGCAGGGGTCGACAACTGTTGGAGGAACGCCAAGCGCCAGTTCCCCACAAGAAGGTAGTTTGCTCAAGTCGAATGTTTCCGGACAGGACACGATTTATTACAGTAAGAGTGGAAAAATCGTTAATTCTTATTCACTCGGTTTACGAATTTGGACCTACGAAAATCTTTATAAGAAAATTTCCGGAGAATTGAACAACATCCAAACTATTAAATTATCCGGTTCATATTTTAGAGTTCGCCTTATCAAATTAAAGAAGCCGATTTTTCTGATTTATGGAGCCAATACGATCCTTGGGACGGCCAAATATGCAGCGGTTGTTTATAATTTCGATACAGAACGATCCAACATGGATTCATTTCGCTCGGTCCTATTTTGGACTTTGATGTTTGCCGGAATGTTTTCGCTGGTTGTGAGTTGGCTGGTTACTCTTCGAGTTATGCGACCGATCCTTCAGTCTTGGAAACAACAACAGGAATTTGTTAATAATGCCGCTCATGAGTTAAGAACCCCGTTGACGATTATTCAAAATAAAATGGAGGGGTTGCTTAGAAAACCAACTTCATCTGTTGCGGATGTATCTGAAAATATTGTAGTTTCACTTTCCGAGGTCCGGCGTTTGAATCAATTGACCTCCGATATGCTGACCTTGGCGAGGACCGGATCGAATATGACGCAACTTGATCCAAAAATGGTTGATATTGAGAACTTCATCAAAGAAGTTATCGAACCATATTCCGAGATTGCTGCATCCAAAAAAAGGAAATTTGCTGAAGAAATCGATATAAAAGGCAAAATGGTTATTGATACCCGACGAGTTCATCAATTGATCGTTATTTTGCTTGATAACGCATTGAAATATACAGAGGCAAAAGATTTAATCAAAATTAAGGCTCGCAGAGAAAAAAACAATCTTGTTATTGAAGTGGCCGATAACGGCCGGGGAATTTCTGCTGAAGCAAAAAAACATGTTTTCGATCGTTTTTATCGGGAAGAAAAATCCGGAAACCGCAGTACTGGTGGAACCGGTCTGGGTTTGTCGATTGCTAAATGGATTGTTAACGCCTTTCAGGGCAAAATATCGGTTTCCGATAATTCTCCAAAGGGAACAATTTTCAAGGTTGTATTACCACAATTGAAGTTAAACAAATAAAGCTTCAAATCTTTTAAAAAAATCCGTATCAATAATTAGGAGGATTTTTATGAAGGGAATGAAGTTTTTATTTTGTTTATTAACTGCGATTTTGGCTACTTTTTTCTTTATTAACGGTAAAGCCAAGGCCGACACACCGAATAATTCAGTACTTAGGTATATTCGGGATGGTGTTAAAAATAAGGGCTGGAAACCAGCAGCCGAACAAAATTGGTTGAGCAAAAGTACAATGCTGCCGAAAAATAATTATCGTTACGGCAAGGCTCGTCCGGAAGGAATTGTAATTCATGAGACCGCCAATCCAAGGTCGACGATCACCAGTGAAATTACATATATGTACAAAAATTGGCGGACAGCTTTTGTCCATAATTTTGTAGACGGAAACAGTTTAATCGGTGTTGCCGATACAGATTATCAATGTTGGGGAGCTGGAGCGATCGCCAATCCACGTTTTATTCAAATTGAGCAGGTAGAAGTTCATTCAAAAGACGAATTTGCCCGCGAACAATTGAATGCTGCTAAATTCGCAGCCGATCAGCTGAATCATTATCATCTGGGAGCCGCCAGCCAGCGTAAAACTATCTGGACGCATGATGATGTCAGTAAGTATTTGGGCGGAAGCAACCATACCGACCCGATCAATTACTGGAATAATTCAGCAAAAGATTGGTTTTCCGGGATTTATACAATTAATGATTTTATTTGGCTTGTTAATCAAATTAAGAATAATACTCTTACGAAATAAAAAAGGAAATATCTTTGTTTGACATTTCCTTTTTTATACTGCGTCATATTTTAATGCCGGAATTTTATCGTGTAAAGTTCTGGCATATTTTTCATAAAGCCAAACCCAAAGAGTTACCCAAACAATTCCCAATGTTGCACCGGCAATTACGTCGCTCAAATAATGATCTTGGAGATAAATAACTGCTTCTAATAGCAATAAACCAAATGTTGCTGTTCCCCAACCAAACCAAATTTGCAGCCGACTGGAAGAAAGATTTGGCAAAATCAGCACGAAAATAATTGTAATTACAATAAAGGTCGTTAGTGCATGATTTGAAGGAAAAGCGTATCCGGAGGCCAAATGTCCGGTTGGCCGAGCACGACCAACCGCAACTTTTAAGATCTCGCCAATTGCTAATCCACTAATATAAGTGGCAAGGACCCAAATTGCCGGAATGCGTAAATTAGAAAAATAAAGTAAGCCGGCAATCACGACTGCATAAATGAAGGTCGCTAAAGGTGAACCAAGCGCTGACACGATTGTCATAATTGTGTCTCCAAGAGAAAAACTGTTATTTCCCAAGGAGGCTGTTAACCATTTATCAATGCCGATAACAATTCCAAGTTTAATACCCACTGAAATCAGCAGCAAAAGGAAAATTACGGCCGCAATGATTCCGGTCTTTTTCAAATATCTTGGCATCCTAACAATCATTTCAACCTCTTAATAAAACCTTAATTAAATTCTATTATAACGGAAAGGCTATTAATTGTATTCCTGGCGCTCTAATCTGGCTATTGTTAATTCTGTTTTTTTGCTAATTTTTCCTCTGTTTTCAAAAACAAAAAACTATTGATTAAAAACAGACTTAATAAATACCGAAATTGAAAGATATTAGTCAACGCTCATCCTGGGTAATTTCTAAATAAAATTTGTTGTAAACGTTTTAAGAAAATAATATTTTTCCTTATACTTGCTTTATGAACAAGAAAGTGACAATCAAAGAGCTTGCCGAAAAAACCGGTTTATCGACAACCACCGTCAGTCAAATCCTAAATGGCAAGGGATCTCGTTTTTCGGAAAAAAACATCAAAAAAGTTTTGGCTTTTCGTGATCAACTGCATTATGTTCCCAATTCTGCGGCGAGAAATCTTAGCAATAAAACCGATAAAACAATTGGAGTTTTGGTTCCGACAATTTCTAACCCTTTTTTTAGCGAATTTCTGCAGTTAATTGAAAATTACTCTGACTCAAAAACTCATGTCATTATGATTGGTCTTGATGGGGACCGCAGTCAACTCTATTCGGCAATCGAAGGTTTGATCGCTCAAGGGGTCGATGGTTTGATTGTGGCTGTTGCAGTCGAGGAAAGCTCCAAGGTCAACGACCTTTTAAGGGAAAACTGGATTCCTTATATCGTTTTGGATCAAAACAGCACCAAAGACTCCGATTTTATTGCAACTGACGACTTTCATGGCGGGCAATTGGTTGCACAGTATTTGTGCAAACTCGGCCATCGCAGATTTAGTGTTGTTGTTCCCGACAAAGAATCAATGACTTATAATATAAATCTTCGTTTGAATGGATTTGTTGAAAAATGTCGGGATTTAGGAATTGTCACAGATGATATTCAAATTCTCGAAGCCAAATTCAGTAAACACGGCGGCCAAAAAACCGTCCCGGATATTGTTTCTTTTAAGCCAACGGCTATTTTTACGTTAAGTGATGAATTAGCAATCGGAGTACTTGGCGGAATCTATGACCAGGATCTGGAAGTTCCGGGGAATTATTCTTTGGTCGGTTACGATGATACCGATTATGCAGAATTTATGAATCCAAAATTAACAACAGTCAGACAGCCAATTTCTTTGTTGGCCAAATATGCTTTGGAAATGTTGGAAAACAGGATTTCCGATTCGAAACTGAAACAGCAGGTCAGAGCTGTCGATGTCGAGTTGGTCATTCGCAACTCGACGAAGGAAATTTAATTTTATCAGCATCTTTTAAGGGCTGTTGATAAAATTTATTATACTTAAATTATATTTATCCATAAGTCGTTTTGACGATATTATTTTTATCTACATAATTTAAAGCGAGATTGTTTTCACAGACGATCCTACTTTGTTGGAGGAAAGAGTCATCAAAAAAGAAGCCAAAAAAATTGTTGTCCTTGGGTCCTTAAATGTCGACACAATTCAACATTTAAATAAGTTACCAGAAAGAGGCGAGACGATTCACCTGAACGGATTGACAAGCGCCCCAGGAGGTAAGGGAGCAAATCAAGCAGTCGCTGCAGCCAGGCAGGGAGCTGATGTTAGCTTTATCGGTGCCGTTGGCAATGATGCTAATGGCCGTTTTATGAAACAAACCCTGTCTGATAATAAAATCGATGTATCACACATAGTTACAAAAAAGTCCCAACCGGTTCGGCCTATATTATGCTCGAAGCCGATGGGAATAATACGATTCTTGTTTATGGTGGGGCAAACATGCAGGTTAGTGTCGAAGATGTTCGGGCTGCAAGCAGTTTGATTGAATCGGCGGATGCTATTATTACCCAATTTGAAACACCGGTCACTGCCGCCGTTGAAGCTTTTGAGATCGCTAAAAGGAAAGATGTTTTAACTATTTTAAATGCGGCGCCAGCTCAAAAGATCGATCCAAAATTATTAAGTATTTCTGATTTTGTCACACCAAATGAAAGTGAAGCACAGGTTTTGATTGATCAGAAGGTTCAATTTACAAAAGAATCTTTAAACAATGCAGCTCTTTCTTTTGAAAAACTTGGTGTTAAAAATACTTTGATTACACTTGGCGAACACGGATCTTTTTATAAGTTTGGTCAACAAGAAGGCATAATCCCAAGCTTTAAAGTGAAAGCTGTTGATACAACGGCCGCCGGCGATACTTTTATTGGATCTTTTACTGCTAACTTGAAACCGGATTTAAGCAATTTGACCGATGCGCTAACTTGGGCAACTCGCAGCTCCTCTCTAACGGTTCAAAAAGCTGGTGCTTTGCCGTCGATTCCGACTTTTGAAGAAGTAGAGACGGCAATGAGATAAGAAGGAGTTTTTGTCAGGATTCTTTAGATGGCTATCTTATGAACTAAAGTTTGTCCGTTCTGCCAATATAAAAAACTAGTGTTAATGCTTAACTCTTTTAATAAAAAAGTTGACTTTTGTTTACTGTCTTGTTTTAATATATACAACTTAATTCATTCGGAAAGGAATTTATTATGATCTTAAAATCATTCGTTGTTACATCATTTTATTATGACTATTTGTTTAGATAGTGTTCGCTCCAACTTTGGTGCGAACACTCTTGTTGCTCGCATCTAAAGTTGGTAGTCATGATATTTTTTTCAACCAGCTAGATGTTTGATTAATTCCAGTTGGTATGACGAAATTATTTTAGATATTGTAACAAATTTTTGATTTTAATTTTAAAACAGCTGGATTTTAAAAAATCTGGCTGTTTTTTGTTTACCAAATAAATTTAAAAAGGATTAAAATCAATGATTTCCAAATCGCTCAGAAGAAAAGTAATGTTTATTTTATACACGAATTATTTTGTGCATGGGTTGGGTTTACTGATACTTACCCAGAATATGTTTGCTTTTAGCAAGTCATGGAATACACCCTTATCGACAGTATCTTATACGATTTCTGCCGTAGGCATCGGCAGAATTTCAGCCTACTATATCTTGGGTTCTTTTTCTGACAGGATTGGCCGCAAGCCGGTCCTTTACGCCGGAATGTTATCTTATTTGTTATTTTTTATAATGACACCCTTCATCAAAGATTTTCACCTTGCCTATTTGCTGATTATTTTAGCCGGGGTCGCTAATTCGGCTTTGAATGCTTCCACATATCCGATTTTTTTGGAAATTGACAAAAAGAGCACCGCCCCAAGTATTTTGATTAAAGCGGTTATGTCAATGGGCGAATTTGTCCTTCCTATTTCTGTTGTATATGTTGAAAAACTGCAATTATGGTTTGGAATAAATTTTATGATCGCTGCAGCTATTCTGTTTATTAATTTCATCCTTTTGTTGCCAATTGAATTTTCCGACCAATCTTTTTCAAGTAAAGAAAACTTTCACCTGAAGTTAAATCAGATGAGCAATCGCCAATTTTTTCTGCTTTGTTCTCTAGCTCTTTATGGCTACAGTTCAATGGCGATCATGATTCACTTTACTCAATGGGTAAGTATTTTCGCCGGGAAAGAACTTGATATGACAAAAGTATCTTCCCACTTGTTGTTGTCGCTTTATAGTCTCGGTTCAATTGTTGGGGTCATTGCCATTTTTACCGTCGTCAAAAATGCTTTGATTAAAAATACCCACTTAATAGTTCTACTCAGTTTTTTTGCTTGCTTTTCTTTGATTTTAATTGCTTTTAACAGCAGTGATATTCTCGTGCATTTATCGGCTTTTGTTTTTGGTTTTACAGCAGCCGGAGGAGTTATGCAAGTTGCTCTGAATCTTTTGGTTAGTCTTTTTCCGGGGATGAAAGGCCGTGCGACTGCGATTTTTTTCACTCTCGGCAGCTTAGCGACTTTTTCGGTTCCTTTAGTAACTGGTATTTTATCGAGAATCAGCATTGTTCTCACGATGCGAAGTATTGTCGTGACGGCTTTATTGAATTTGATTATTTCTATTTTTATTAGTTTTGCTGCTTATACAAAAAAAGAAAACTCATTGAAACTGGAGACAAAATATGTTGAAAACTAATTTAAAAAAAGAGCGCCGACAGATTAATATAATTAATTTTTTTCTGATCAAACTGCTTCATCGACGTTTATTAATTGTGAAAAAAATTGGTCTCAAAAAACAAAAAACGGGCCAGGAAATTTTTGATAAAAACAGAGAAAAAGAAATCAAGAATCATTTGCTTAAGGAAATTCCCGATCAGGAGAACATTGAATATTATCAAGAAATTTTTGACATTATTCTAAAGAGTTCAAGAGAAGTACAAAAGAATTTGAAGAAAGGAAGAGCTTAATATGATTTATTTAACTGCCGGCGAATCCCATGGAAAAGAATTATCAGGGATTATCGAAGGGATTCCAGCCGGATTAAAATTATCGATTGAAGAAATCAATAGGAAGCTGCATATGCGTCAGCAAGGATACGGCCGAGGAAACCGCCAACGCATTGAAAAGGACGAAGCCGTTATTACCGCTGGTGTTCGTCACGGCCTGACATTAGGATCACCGATTTCTCTAACGATTAAAAACTACGATCACAATAATTGGCTAAAAATTATGGATCCATTCGGAGACGATGAAAGTGAGAGCTCTTCACGACAGGTTAAGTTTCCTCGTCCAGGTCATGCTGATTTGGTCGGTGGCATGAAATACCGTCACCGGGATTTAAGGAATGTATTGGAACGGTCTTCAGCTCGTGAAACAGCCATACGGGTGGCAATTGGGGCGATTTGTATTCAGCTTCTTGAACAGCTTGATATCCAAATTATTGGTTATGTCCGTCAGATTGGTCCAATTAATCTTGATAAGAAAAATTGCTTGGCTGCCAATGAAATAAATGAACTTGTCGTCAAAAACGATTTACAGGTAATCGATAGTGAAAATGTCGATGCTGTCCATAAATTAATCGATCAAACAAAAAAAGATGGCGGCACTCTTGGTGGGATTATCCGAGTGGTTGCCAATAATTTGCCTGCTGGCCTAGGAAGTTATACGAGCTGCAACGAGAAATTGGATGCAAAATTGGCCTCCGTGGTCATGGGTGTCAATGCATTCAAAGGCGTTGAAATCGGCGATGCTTTCGCTAATTCTTCTAAAACCGGCAAGGAAGTTATGGACCAAATCTTTTAGGATGAGAAACAAGGCTGGTATCGTAATAGCGATCACTTAGGCGGTTTTGAAGGAGGAATGACTAATGGAATGCCGCTTATCATCAACGCTGCAATGAAGCCGATTCCGACCCAGTATAAGCCTCTTCATAGCGTCGATATAGATAACAAAACCGAGAATCATGCCAATGTCGAACGCTCCGATGTAACCGCGATTACTGCGGCTTCGATCGTTATTGAGTCGGTCGTAGCGATCGAGTTAGCAAAAATAATTTTGGATACTTTTGACTCCTCCAGTTTTACTCGTTTGAAAGAGCAGCTTTATAGCTACCGCAAAGAAATTAAGGAATATTAAATTGGAAAGGCTCATAAAAATTCACACTCTTGGTCCCAAGGAAACTGATAGTTGCTCAGCGGCTTATTATTTTTCTCAGCAGCGAACAGGAGATGGAGATATTTCGATTATTCTTCATGATAGTTTTGAAACAATTTTCAGACATTTGGCCGAATATTGTGATGATTTATTACTTTTGCCGGTCGCTTTCAAGTCAAAAAAAATCCACTCCGCTTGGGCTGATATTCATTATCGTTTTTTAACAGAACTGAAATTAATCGATGGTTTTATCTACCCGCTTTCGGATCTGGCTCTAATAGGAAATCAAGAATATTCAGTTAATCAAACTTTTATTCACCCAGCAACCGAGAGTCTTCTAAATGCTTATCTAAATGAAAAAAAGCAAACGACAATTGTCCGGTTTTCTTCCAGCAAATATTCTGCATATCGCGATTATCGACTAAAGAATGCACGCTATGTAATTACAAACTTGAAAAATGTTCAGTTTAGAAAAACCGAAGTTATTCAAAAAAAATATCAAGTGAATATGTTGTGGAGTGTTTATAAAATTCAAGCAAAGGAATTGATCAAGTGATGAAAAATCTTAAAACAAAACAATTTCAGGGGCTGAACGGCAGCCTGCTGTTACCTGGCGACAAAAGTATTTCCCATCGATCAATTATGGTAGCTTCGATTAGTCGGGGAATTAGCCGGATAAAAAATTTCTCCAACTCCACTGACTGTCTTTCTACTTTAAATGCTTTTTTGGATTTGGGTGTTGAAATTAAAAAATACGGTCGGGATTTAATTGTTTATGGTTCTGGTTTAGATGCTTTTAAGGACCCAAAAAAACCTCTGAATATGGGAAACTCTGGCACGACAACCAGATTGCTTCTCGGCTTGTTGGCTGGACAGAGTTTCAATACCTGTTTGGTTGGAGATGCTTCTTTAAGTAAGCGGCCAATGTACCGGGTCACGAATCCAATCACTGAAGTTGGAGGAGAATTCTCGCTTACCGGGAATGGTACTCTCCCGATCACGGTGATTGGCCATCCGAGCCTTAAGGCCTTTGATTATCATTTACCGATTGCCAGTGCCCAGGTTAAAAGCGCTTTGATTTTTTCTGCCTTGCAAGCTGACGAGCCTTCGATAATTTTTGAAAAAGAAGCAACACGCAATCACTTGGAAATAATGTTGAACGATTTTGGAGCCGACATTAAAACAAATGGATTATGTATAACTGTTATGCCAAGGCCGAAACTTTCGGGTCGGACGATCTCGATTCCTGGAGATATTTCTTCGGCAGCCTTTTTTATGGTCGCTGCGAGCCTTTTGCCAAACAGTTGTATCTGCCTCAAAAAAGTTGGTTTGAATCCAACGCGTATCGGTATTATTTCTGTTTTAAAATGAATGAATGCCAACATCGAGGTTAAAAAAACTTCAAATGAAGCCGAAGCTTATGGAGACATTATTGTCCATTCTTCTAATTTACACGCTGTCGAAATTACTTCTAAAGAAATTCCGAATGTCATTGATGAATTACCAATTCTGACTCTTGCTGCGAGTCTTGCTAAAGGGCGGACGATTATTTCCGGTGCGGGAGAATTGCGAGTCAAGGAAACCTATCGAATCTCAGTGGTGGCAGCTGAACTAAAAAAATTAGGGGCTCGAATTCAGGAAAAGAGCGACGGAATGGTAATTGACGGATGTCCAAAATTACAAATCCCGGAAAATAACTTGGCTACACACGGTGATCATCGAATCGGTATGATGCTGGCTGTCGCGGCTTTATTGGTTGATACTTCAAAAACAATTACTTTAAATAATCCGGAAGCAATTAAAATTTCTTATCCAAACTTTTTTAGGGATCTTGATTATTTGTTGAATAATCCCGATATGAAGGGATGAAAATCAATATTATCGAATGAAGTTCGTTTCATGATTTTTATTTTAGTAAGCTGTCAGTCCAGGAAAATTATTCGAGGTAATTAAAAATGGCCAAATTAATTTTAATTGGTTTTATGGGAAGCGGGAAAACAACAATTGGTCGTTTGCTTGCTGAAAAACTTGCTATTCCTCAGTTGGATTTGGATGCTCTGATCGTCCAAGAAAACAAGCAGTCGATTAATGATATTTTCACAGAAGTTGGTGAAGAGCATTTTCGAAAAATGGAAACAGTTGCTTTGAAAAAAGCGATCAATCAAAACGTTATTTTATCAACCGGTGGAGGTGCGCCGATTAAAAAGTTGAATCAAACTATTTTAAAATCAGTTGATGCACCAATTGTTTTTTTGAATGCAGAGTTTAAGACAATTGAAAAAAGAATTAATCGTGACGCCAGTTGGCCCTTGCTTAAAAGAATTGCGGAGCTTAAGCAACGTTATATAAAACAGAACTTTATCTACCGGGACTTGGCCGATATTGAAATTACTACCGATCGAAAAAGCCCGGATTTGATAGTTGAAGCCATTCTAGAAAAATACGATGAAATCTGAGTTAAAGCTAAAATTTTATTTTTTCTTTATACTTAAATTATTATGAAAGTAATTATTGATATGGATCCCGGCATCGATGATGCAGTTGCTTTGTCAGTTCTTTTAAACAATAAAAATTGTCAAGTTGAACTGATCACGACTGTTGCCGGGAATGTAACGGTTGATAAGACAACTAAAAATGCATTGAAAATCGCCAACTTTTTTAATTCTGAAGTTCCTCTTGCAGCCGGGGCCAGTCAACCTTTGGTCAAGGCTTTCGAAGATGCTGCCAGAATTCACGGCGAATCAGGAATGGAGGGTTACGATTTTCCGGAAGGGAATTCCCATCTGCTTAAACAGCCTGCTGTCGAGGCTTGGCATGACGTTCTTAATAAAACAGAAAAGAAAATTACTTTAATTTTAACCGGATCATACACGAATTTCGCTCTGTGGTATCGTGAATACCCGGAAGATGTCCTTAAAATCGAACGTGTAATTGTAATGGGTGGCTCCTTATCCGGCGGCAATATGACAAGTGCTGCCGAGTTTAATGTTTTTACCGATCCGGAAGCGGCAAAGATTTTGTTAAGCTCTAATCTGTCAGTTACGATGATTGGTTTGGATGTAACTTTAAAAGCGCTCGTTGATCGAGATTGGATTCAAAAAGTCGCTGCTCTAAACGAGTCTGGCAAAATGCTTGCCGCTTTGATCTCCCACTATAACGATTGGCATGCCGACGGCTGGCCGATTCACGATGTGAATACAGTTGCTTACTTACTCCATCCTGAATTTTATAGTTCCAAGAAATTATGGGTTGATATTGCGACCGATGGACCAGCAATTGGAGAAACAGTTGCCGACATTCGAGCTGCATATCATCAAGGCAGGACAAACGCAACCGTTGCCACCGATATCGACGCCGATGCTTTTCGCAACTGGTTAAAGCAAGAAATATCTTCAATGACAAGATGAAGATAATCGTTTAAAGATCTGGCATTAAAGAAGTTGTATTTGGAAGATTAGATTAATTTTTAGGAGGTTTTTTGGCAGCTCAATTATTTGATACGAAAAAAACAAAAGAAAGAGTCATTTTAACTGCGATTGAAAATCAAAAAAATTCGCAGAATTTTGATTATGCGATTGAAGAATTCAAGAATCTTGCTGTTGCTGATAATTTGGAGGTTGTAGATGTTTTAACGCAAAAATATGATCGACCCAATGCGGCAACTTATTTTGGCAAAGGCAAAGTGGAAGAATTAAAGGAACTTGTAAATGCCAAAGAAGCCCGATTGGTCATTTCAAATGATGATTTGACAGCGACTCAAATTAGAAATCTTGAAAAAATGATTGCTTCCGACGTTCGAGTTGTTGATCGGACCGGTTTGATTCTTGATATTTTTGCTGCCCGGGCAAAAACAAAAATTGCCAAATTACAGGTTCGATTAGCTCAAAAACAGTATCAGCTACCTCGTCTGCATACTTCTTTAGCCAATGAACTCGATCAACAGGCTGGAGCCGGTGGAGCTTCTTTTACCAGTCGTGGGTCCGGTGAAACCAAACTCGAACTTAATCGACGGACAATCGAAGAACAGATTTCACAAATCAAAACAGAATTAAAATCTTTGTTGTCCTCTTCAACTGTTCAACGCAAGCGACGTGATAATTCCGGCCTGAAAAGAGTTGCTTTGGTTGGCTATACCAATGCTGGGAAATCGACTTGGATGAATCGAATCGTAGAACGATATTCTCAAATTGGCAATGATTCGGAAGAAAAAAAAGTCTTTGAAAAAGATATGTTATTTGCCACGCTGGATTCAACGGTTCGATCAATTCGTCTGCCCAATAAAAGACAATTTTTGCTGTCCGATACAGTTGGGTTTATTTCAAATTTACCGCATAATTTAGTTGCAAGTTTCCAATCTACTTTGGAAGAGGCAAGCAATTCCGACCTGCTTGTCCAAATTGTCGATGTTTCCGATCCTCATTATCGGGATATGTTGACAACAACATCAAAGACTCTCCGGCAAATCGGAGCCGAGCAAATTCCGATGGTGACAATTTTTAATAAAGCCGATAAGGCTAAATTGAGTTATCCGGAACGTAGTGGAGAGGATTTAATTGCCAGTGCTCTGGATAAAAAGTCCTTGGAAGCATTTATTGATTTGTTGAATAAAAAGCTCTTTGCCGATTTAAAAAAAGTCGAACTGCTTATACCTTTTGATCAAGGATCTGTCCTCAGCGAATTAATTGAAAATAACCAGGTTTTGCATCAGGAATACAACGATAAGGGAACAAAGATTGTTCTGGAATTATCGGAAGCAAAGATTAAACAATACCAAAGATTTGTTAATATTTGAGTGACAAAAACGAATGAATGCTGATTATTTATTCGTTTTTTTATTATTTGTTATAAAGTTAACTTGGGTGGTAATATGACAACAATTTATATTTCTTCAAAACAAGCACACAACTTTGATGACTATACCATCAATAAAATTGGTGTTCCATCATCGGTTTTAATGGAGCGGGCGGCTCTGGCAGTTTGCCAAAGACTGTTGGAGAGCAGGAATTTTAATCTAAAAAAGGTCCTTGTTGTTGCTGGAATCGGAAATAATGGCGGAGACGGAATTGCTGTCGCTCGAATGCTGTATTTAAAACAAGTACCGGTAAAAATTTATCTGCTTGGCGATCGCGAAAAAATATCCAAGGATAGTCGAATACAATTAAAAATTGCCGAAAATTATGGCGTTCCATTTGTTTCAAATATAGATGATCTCAGTTCATATACGACAATCGTCGATGCTGTTTTCGGGGTTGGTTTATCAAGGGATGTAACTGGCGAAATAGCCGGGATTGTTGATTTTATTAATAATAGTCCAGCTTCTGTGATGGCTGTCGATATGCCTACCGGTCTTAATGCCGATAATGGCAATATCATGGGAACCGCTGTGAAAGCCGCAGAAACGGTTACAATGTCCTATAACAAACTGGGTTTAATTAGTGAAACTGGTCGCAAATTTGCCGGAGTAGTGACGGTTGCCGACATTGGTATTTATGAACCCTAGTTGTTGGGATAAAATTTTCATTGAAAAATATTAATCATTTTTAAAATAAAAGAAGTGGATAATTTTCATTATGTATCAGGCATCCAACAATAGATATGACAAAATGCTTTATAGACGGGTTGGTAACAGCGGCCTTGAACTTTCGGTACTGGGCTTGGGCCTGTGGCACAATTTTGGTAGTGTTGATTCTTTTGAGAATCAAAAATCTATTGTCCATGAAGCTTTTGACTTGGGTATTACTTATTTTGATTTGGCAAATAATTATGGTCCAGTTCCGGGGAGTGCCGAAAAGAATTTTGGTCGAATTATCTCAGAAGATATGAAACCTTATCGAGATGAAATGATCATTGCCAGTAAAGCCGGATATGATATGTGGCCTGGTCCCTATGGGAATTGGGGATCTAAAAAAAGTATTATTGCCAGTGCTGATCAAAGTCTCAAACGCTTGGGTATTGATTATATTGATATTTTTTATTCTCATCGTCCTGATCCAAAAACACCATTCGAAGAAACAACTCTTGCTTTGGACCAGTTGGTAAGGGAAGGCAAAGCCCTCTATATTGGAATTTCCAATTATAACGGCGAACAGACGAAAAAAATCTGTGAAATTTTTGAAGATCTTAAGACACCTTTTATCATCGAACAACCGAGATACAACATGTTTAACCGTCAGGCCGAACAGGATTTATTCCCAATTCTAAAAGAAAAACATAAGGCAGCTGTTGGTTTTAGTTCTTTGTCGCAGGGACTTTTAACGGAAAAATATTTAAACGGCATTCCAAAAAATTCTCGAGCCGATAAAGCTTCCAGTCCTTTCCTTCAGGAAAAACAGGTTAAGGCGACAATTGAAACTGTCAAAAAATTAAACCATATAGCAGCTGTCCGACAACAAAGCCTGGCTGAAATGGCTCTCGCTTGGAACTTAAGAATTCCTGAAATTGCCTGTGTTTTAATCGGTGCAAGTCGTCCGGAGCAATTGCTGGACAATATAAAAGCACTCGATAATCTTACTTTTTCCGATTATGAGTTATTGGAAATTGACCGCGTTTTAGCTAAACAAGACAAAATTGATTGGTCTCATAATTAATTGATTTCATGCATTTATATCAATAAATTTGAACTGATCAAAATCAAATAATCCCTGATCGGTAATTTTAAGACTAGGAATAACTGGCAGAGCCATAAATGACAATGTTAAAAATGGATCGAAATCAATTCCCTTTGAAATTTTGGCAAAGGCGCCTTTTAGGCTTTTTTGTTTGGCAATTACTTCTTGATAAGGCTTATCAGACATGAGACCGGCAATTTCAAGCGGCAGTTCACGGGTAAAACCGTTTTTATCTACCAGAATCATGCCTCCACCCATTCTCTTTAGACGATCATAAGCTATGATCATTGGTTTATCGTCGACTCCGGCGATAATCATGTTATGCGAATCATGAGCGATCGTTGATCCAATTGCTCCTTCTTGCATGTTGAAACCGTGAATAATTCCCAAACCGTGTCCAAGGTTATGGTAACGTTCAGCAACTATAATCTTGGCGTAATCCTGATCGGCAACAAAGTTCCCCTGTTGATCGCGGTTAACCGATTCAATCGTATGCTTGGTCGTAATATGTTCTGGTTGAATATTGATTACATGCGCTTTGTCTGATTTCAATGGTAATTTTAAATCGTTTAATGAGAGTTCGGCATTAACTGCCGGGCTGGTAAAGGTTGTGACTTTTGATTCTAATTTATCGACCCAATTTCCTTCAGTCATGACTTTTTCCGTAACGAAATTATCAAGATTAGAGATTATTACAAGGTCTGCAATAAAACCATCAGTCAGAGCTCCAACGTTTTTAACGTGTTGGGCAACAGCTGCATTATAACTGGCCATTGTAAAAGCTCTTTCTGCAGGAATTCCTTTGGAAATTGCCAGACGAACATTATTGTCGACCGAACCTTCTTTTTGGATGTCGATTGCCGATTTGTCGTCAGTACAGAAGGAAAAGTATGATTGATTATTTTTACGAACGACCGGTAGAATTGATTTTTCATCGCGTTCAACTGTTCCTTCGCGAATGAAAACTTTCATACCAGCTTGAATACGCTCCAATGCCTCTTTTCCAGAAGTGCTTTCATGATCGGTATCGATACCGACTGCTCGGTAGACTGCCAGTTGTTCACGAGTTAAACCGGCACCGTGTCCATCAGCATGATGGCCAGCCGCTTGAGCATCTCTAATTTTTTCCAGCATATCGGGATCACCATTTGCCACAGCTGGAAAATCCATCACTTCGGCCAGGCCGTTAATTTCTGGAAAACCATAAAAAGGTTTTAAAGCATCGGCATGTAAGACCGCTCCGGCGTGTTCGAAATTAGTTGCCGGGACGGAACTGGGCAGCATGTAATGAATATGCAGAGGTGTATTTCTGGCTTCTTGAATCATATAAAAAAGACCGGAAACTCCCGATACTGAACCAATCTCGTGTGGATCAGCAAAAATGCTCGTTACACCGTGTCTTAATTCTAATTTGGCTAATTCCGATGGCGCTAATAAAGATGATTCTATGTGCAGATGGGCATCAATCAAACCAGGAACGATGTAATTTCCTTCAGCGTTGAAATTATTTTTTGCGGTTAAATCTTTTGACTTCCCACGAAAATATATAGAGCCGTTATCAATCCAAAGTTCTGTATCTTCAAACCTCTGGTTGAAGACGTCTAAAATTTTTGCATTAAATATATGTAAATAAACTTGCTTTCCCATGTTGAAAGTAATTATCACACAAGTTTATTGATAAAAAAAGAAAATGTTAGGAAAGTTAACCAATATTTGGGTTGACCAATATTTCCGGTTGTCCTTCTTTGCCGACAACAACTTCGCTAACCATGTTTAAAAACAAGCCATGTTCGACAACGCCGACCGTC
Source organism: Oenococcus oeni (assembly GCF_020510245.1). Taxonomy (NCBI): domain Bacteria; kingdom Bacillati; phylum Bacillota; class Bacilli; order Lactobacillales; family Lactobacillaceae; genus Oenococcus; species Oenococcus oeni. The sequence continues at coordinate 125,643 of NZ_CP084701.1, forward strand.
TGAATTAGATTATCGGCAAGTTGGGTTGGTTCCTCGATCTTATGCAGGTGCAAATCAATTATTAAATTATTGGAATCCGTCTTGAAAGGTTTTCCTTCTTTATCAAGACGAAGAACCGGCTCATAACCTGCCTTATCGAAGTTTTGCATGACATGTTGGCTTCCAAAAGGAATAACATCAACAGCCAGTGGAAAGGCACCAATCGTATCGACGACTTTTGATTTATCAACGACCCAAACGATTTTTTTTGAATTTATCGCAACAATTTTTTCCCAGAGCAGATTACCGCCCCCACCTTTAATGCCGTTGAAATTACTATCTACCTGATCGGCGCCGTCAATTGTTAAATCGATTGAGTCGACCATGTCCAAATCAACGATTTTAATACCCAAAGACTTTGCCTGCTGGGCCGTAAAAATCGAGGTTGCCACCCCGGTAAACTGCAAGTCCTCTTCTTTGACGCGGCGACCGAGTTCGTCAACAAGCATTTTGACAGTTGAACCACTTCCGAGACCAACAACCATCCCGTTCTTAACGTAAGAGGCAGCCTTTCTGGCAGCCTCTTTTTTTAGTTTGTTTTGAAGTTCTGCGTCCATGCTTTCATTATAGTCTATGTAGTTCTATCAATTTAATTGGCTGATATACTTAAGAACAGAGGAATTTATTTTATGACTGCTAATGAACATCATATGGTCTTGATGTCGCTTTCTGCTAATAGACCTTTGGCTGAAAAAATTGCCAAGCGTCTCCACCAACCGCTGGCCGACGTCAATTTAGACCGCTTTGCCGACGGAGAGATTCGTTTAAATATTACAAATTCAGTGCGCGGAGACAATGTCTTTGTGATTGCACCGACTTCGGCTTCTCCGCATGGAAGTGTCAATGACAATATAATGGAACTTTTCATTGCTGTTGATGCGCTTCGACGTGCTTCTGCTCATGCGATCAATATCGTTATGCCTTATTACGGTTATGCGCGCCAAGATCGAAAAGCTCGCAGCCGCGAATCGATTGCGGCTCGGGTTATTGCCGATCATCTCGAACAGGCCGGAGTTACCAGAGTAATTGCTTTTGATTTGCATGCTTCGCAGATTCAGGGATTCTTTGATATACCGGTCGATCATTTAATGGGAGCACCGATTCTGGCCGATTATCTGATTTCTCATCATATTGTAGATTTGGATAACGCGGTTGTTGTTTCGCCAGATCACGGAGGAGTCCGCCGGGCTCGGGAACTTAACCAGTTTTTGGGCCTGCCCGATTCCTATGCCGTTATCGATAAACGCCGCCCAGTAGACAAGAAAAATGCGGTTGAGGTCATGAACCTGATTGGGGATGTTTCTGGTAAAACGGCGATCATTATCGATGATATGATCGATACCGGCCACACAATCGTTGAAGGTGCTAAACTGTTGCGTGCCAAAGGCGCTAAAAAAATTATTGTTGTTGCCAGCCATGCATTACTATCAGGCGATGCATCCAAACTTTTGCAAAAATCCGATTTCGATCATGTAATCGTAACTGATTCGATTGACATTCCGGAATCTAAAAGATTCGATAAACTGCAAATTGTCAGTGCTGATGATTTGTTTGCCAAAGCAATTACTGCAGTTCAAGAAAACGGCAGTGTGAGTCCTCTCTTCCAAAATAAGTATCATCGTGGATTTGAAAACGATTAAATTAATACTATTTTAATAATTTTTCCATCCGCCGATGTTGGATGCCTGCATCGAGAAAAATGTTTCCAAAAGCTTCGTAGCCAAGGCTTTCATAAAAAGAGATCGCATGAACTTGAGCTTCCAACTCAAGTTTTTTTATATTTTTTGACTCGGCATTTTTTTCAATTCTTTTTAAAATTTGTCGGGCGTAACCACGACCACGAAAAGTTTTTAAAGTAGCGACGCGGCCGATATGCCAAACGTTTTTGCCAATCAAATAGATTCGTGCTGTGCTGACAGGGTACCAATTATCTACGTAAAATACATAGTGCAGACAGCGATCGTCCCGGCCGTCGATTTCGTCTTTTTCACTCACATTTTCTTCAATCATGAAAACTTTTCTACGAATCGTCATAGCGTCGGTAAGGACCCTGCCTGTTCCGAATTGGCTGGCGATTACTGGTCTTCCTTGTTTTTCCATTAGTTGATTTTTTTGTCCCTTTTTATATTGAAATTTATTAATATCTTTTTAATTTGCATAAAGCCTCCGAAAAAACTTACTTCATTATATAATTGCCTTTATGGTAGAAGCTATTCATCGATCAACGCGTATAGAATTTTCTAAATCATCATTAGCGTATAACGTTCAATATACCAAACAGGTCTCCGGTGCCAAGACGCTTTGGCTGGCTGTTAAGTCCAATGCATATGGCCACGGTCTGCTTCAGGTATCTAAAATAGCCAGAGAATGTGGTGTAGATGGTTTGGCCGTATCTGTTCTTGACGAGGGAATTGCGATTCGCCAAGCCGGAATTGATGATTTTATTTTGATCTTGGGTCCAATTGATGTCAAGTACGCACCAATTGCTTCCAAGTACCATTTTTTAACAACTGTCTCTTCACTGGATTGGTTAAAATCTGCCGATAAGATTCTCGGTAAGGAAAAACTTTCTGTAAATTTGGCTGTCGATACCGGAATGAATCGGATTGGCGTTCGTTCAAAAAAAGATTTAAAGGATGAAATCGAATTTTTGCAGGAACATTCCGATCACTTCTCTTATGATGGAATTTTTACTCATTTTGCCAGTTCCGACAATCCTGACGATCATTACTTTCAAAGGCAAAAAAATCGTTGGTATGAGCTAATTGACGGACTAATAATGCCACGCTATGTTCATGTCATGAATTCCGGAGCTGCTATGTACCATTCAAAAGAATTACCTGGATGCAATTCGATTGCCCGTGTCGGAACAGTTGTTTATGGTGTTGAACCTTCCGAAGGTGTATTGGGGCCGATTGATAAACTAAAACCGGTTTTTGAACTTAAATCTGCCTTAACATTTGTTAAAAAAATTCCTGCCGGTGAAGGAATAAGTTATGGATCGAAGTTTGTAACAAGCAGGGATACTTGGATCGGTACTCTTCCAATTGGCTATGGCGACGGCTGGCTTGCGGAATACCAGGATTTTCAGCTTTTAATTGATGGCCAAAAATGTCGACAGGTCGGTCAAATAGCGATGGACCAAATGATGGTGGCTTTGCCGCATGAATATCCGATTGGAACAGAAGTAACTTTAATTGGAAAAAGTGGAAAGTATGAAAATACTCTTTACGATCTTCATAAACATTCCGGAGTTCCGCCGTGGAAAATTACAGTCGCTTTTTCTGATCGATTAAAAAGGATGGTGGTCGATTAATGGATAATGAAATATTTGATATTGCAATTATCGGTGCTGGTCCGGCTGGCTTATTTGCACAATTCTATGCTGGACTTCGAGAATTAAAAACAGCTCTAATTGAAGCAACACCCAGAATCGGCGGCCAGATTACAGCCTTATACCCAGGGAAAACAATTCTTGATGTTGCTGGTTTTCTCGGTATTTCTGGACGTGATCTTGTTAACGAATTAAAATTGCAGACCGATTTGGTTGATAGCAAAACTTTTCTGAATTCCGAGGTGACGAATTTGAAGAAAATTGCTTCCCACTTTGAAATAGAAATTAATCATCATGCTTCCTTTTTAGCGAAATCCGTAATTATCGCCAGTGGCAACGGTTCCTTCAGCCCACGTAAAATCGATGTTCCCGGAAGCAGTGAAGCCGAACAGTCGGGAATGTTAACCTACCTTTTACCGGGTTTAAGCGAAGTTGCCGATAAAGATTTCGCCGTTGTTGGCGGCGGCAATACAGCTGTCGACTATGCAGTTGAATTGATTGACCATGATTGCCACGTTAGTTTGATTCATCGGCGTGATAATTTTCGCGCTATGGAATCGTCGGTTACCAAACTGAAGAACAGTAGGAGAACGAATTTCTTGACGCCAATGAAGATTACCGGCCTTAGTCCTAAAAAAGAAAAATTAGAGATCGAGCTTCAATCGGTTCCGGACGGTGCTGTAAAAAGAGTATCAGTTGATCGATTAATTGGTGGATTTGGTTTCACGGCCTCATCAAGAACGATTAATCAATGGGAAGAGTTTCCTGAACAGTTTAATCAGGGTTTTTTAACCAATGAAGCGCAGATGACATCGATAGCGGGAATCTTTGCTATCGGCGATGCCAGTATTTATCCGGGCAAATCTGATTTAATCGCAACTGCTTTTGGGGAAGCTCCAACTGCTATTAATCAAGCAGTCAATTATTTTGATCCTGACCGTGGCGGTCCGCAGCATTCAACGAGTCTAAATAAAAAAGAGGTTTTCAAACATGACAGAATTAAAAGCAGATACAACTCTTAGCAAGATATTTTTGGCAGCTCATGAGACAGAAAAAGACAAAATTGCAAATCTAGCCAATGCAGCGGCTGTGTTGATGCAGTTCGTTCCCGATATCAATTGGGCTGGTTTTTATTTATTGGAAAAGGGAAGCGGCGATCTGGTTCTTGGTCCCTTCCAGGGTTTATCGGCTACTCCACGGATTAAACAGGATAGCGGTGTTGTTGGTACGACTTTTACCAAACAGACTTTAACAATTGTTCCCGATGTTCATCAATTTGCAGGTCACATAGCTTGTGATCCAGCTTCCAATTCTGAAATAGCTCTGCCGATTACAAGGAAAAACGGCGAAAAAATTGGTATTTTAGATATTGATTCGCCGATTACTAATCGTTTCGACCAACAAATAGCGCTTGATTTAGAAAATTTCATTCAGACTTTACTGGCTAATATTTAATACGGTTCTTGAACATCGGCGTTATAATTGAAAGCAATGATTTTAGCTTTAAGAAATTTTTGGAAATGGTCTTTAAAACGTTTTAATCCAAATAATAGAGTTGGTTTTCTTTGGCTTTTAACGCTTTTTTTCTGGGCAAAAACCTTACTGGCTTATTTTCTTGATTTCGGCGGTTTAGGTGCCTCTGATCCAATTCAATTTTTTATTATGATTATCAATCCCTTTGCGGTGATGATCATTGTTTTTTCTTTGTCTTCTTTTATTAAACGGAAATTGCCTTTTTACATTACTGCGATTGTAATTGATATTTTATTGACTTTACTGTTGTATGTGAACTGTATTAGTTACCGGGAAATGACTAGTTTTGTTTCTGTTAACCAGATGCTTGGATATTCGAAAATTAATCAGGGATTGGGTGGTGCTTCAATATCTTTGATGCGTATTCAAGATTTTTTTTATTGGCTTGATTTAGTCGTTATTACGATTTTATTGGTTATCAAAAAAATCAAAATGCAGGAAACGCCTATTACGAAACACAATTCGATTTTAGGTCTCTCTTTGGGCATTTTGGCTCTATTTTTCAATCTTTTTTTGGCTGATTGTTCACGACCGCAACTTTTAACCCGTGGCTTTGATGATACCTACATGGTCAAGTACATGGGCATTAATTTTTATACGATTGAAGATGCGGTTAATACAGTTCAAATCGATGCACTGAGGAGCTCGGCTAAACCGAACGATATTAGTAAAGTCAGATCCTATGTTAAATCGCATTATGCAAAGGCAAATTCCAAGTATTACGGAATTGCAAAGGGCAAGAACGTTATTATTATTCATTTGGAATCCTTCCAACAGTTTAGTATCGATCAAAAGATAAATGGTAAAGAAGTTACACCATTTTTGAATTCCTTATACCACGGCAAAGATACGATTTCTTTTTCCAACTTTTTCAACGAGGTTGGTCAAGGGAAAACATCGGATGCCGAGAATATGCTTGAAACTTCTACTTTCGGCTTACCATCTGGCTCGGTCTTCACAAAATATGCTTCGAACACTTTTCAAGCGATGCCGGCAATTATTAGTCAGCGTCTTGGTTATTCTACGGCCGTTTTTCATGGCAACGTCGCTTCTTTTTGGAACAGGGACACAGTTTACAAGTCAATGGGTTATCAGCATTTCTTTGATGCTTCTTTTTACGATGTCAGTGGGGAAAAATCTGAAAGTTGGGGCTTAAAGGACAAACTTTTGTTTAAAGATTCGGTTGCTTATCTGGAAAAGCTGCAACAGCCTTTTTACGTTAAGTATCTAACAGTTACAAATCACTACCCATTTACTTTGGACACCGTTGATCAGGATCCTAATTTCAAGACGAGCGATACCGACGATCCGATTATCAATAATTATTTCATCACCAACCATTATCTTGACCAATCGGTTAAAGAATTTTATTCCTACCTGTCCAAGGCAGGATTATTGAAGAATTCTATTATTATTATTTACGGAGACCATTATGGAATCTCCGAGTCCGAAAATAAGACATTGGCTTCGGTAATTGGAAAAAATCCAACTACTTGGACAGCAAATGACGATGTTCAATTACAGCGTGTTCCATTTATGATTGATATCCCCGGATCTAAGCTTGGTCATATAGACAAGACCTATGGCGGCGAGATAGATGTTTTGCCAACGCTTGAACATTTGCTTGGGATCTCGACTAAACGTTATATTCAGTTTGGGCAGGACCTTTTCAGTAAACAGCACAAGCAATTGGTTGCTTTCCGCGATCAAGATTTCACTACGCCGAAATATACCTACACTGCTGGCAAACTTTGGGACAATAAGACTGACAAAGTTATCCCAACTTCAAGTATTTCAAAGGCATTGGCCAAAAAAGTATCAACTTGGCAGAAAGCGGTTAATAAAGAATTGAATCTCTCTGACGAACTGATTTATAAAGACTTATTGCGTTTTTATAAACCAAAAGGATTCAAGACAGTTAATCCGAAGAATTACGATTATGGTGTCAGCGCGACCAAACGAGCTTTAAATAAGCAAAATCGAATTCTCGGTAGTAAATCGACTTCTCTTTGGTCCAGGAATGGCGATAAATCGACTGCTAGCCTTTATAAAACAGATGCTCCGGAACAATATTATCCGCGGGTCAGCTGGGGCAGAATTCAGATCCGCAACCCTGATGATAACGGTGAGTGACTTTTCGGCAGAAATTATTTCTGCCTTTTTTTATTTTCTTGAATAATTATGATCTTTTATCCAACAACTCTATCAATTAAAGAAAAAACTGCCTATTTAAAAAACAACTGTTTTTAATATCGGCGGTTATTAAATACCTGATTCCAGATTGGGCCGGTTTTTTCAGGATTATTGGGCCGTGCCACTTTGAAGATGTTTTTGATATATCGATCGTGAATTGATCTTCCATGTTCATCAATATAGCCATGAAAATTAAGTTTTCCATTTTTGGAGAACTTGTTTAATACGCGAAGTAATTCTTTTTCATCCAAACCACAAAATTTAAGCAAATCATCGTAACGCATTTGGTAGTAACTATTTCTATTTGTATCGCGAGTTGCATTGACAAGATCTCTCATTTTTAAAGCAACTAATTCCTCGTTAGTAATCATCAAATTGATTATACGAACATATGTTCGTATAATCAAGCAATAAAAACCACCTGAATAAAATTAGAATGTTTTTTATAAATTATTTATTTTTTCGTAATCCTAAACGCAGCCCAATTAATGCGAATACCAATAAGCAAAATCCGTTAGCAATTCCGATAATTGCACTTTGATCGACATTAAAATAATTAGCTAGAGGATGAGCAATAATTGTCATAAATAGCATAATTCCGCCCAATACAAACAAAGAATAATCTCTGAAGACAAATTTAAGGCCGAAGAAATGGATTGCGACAACAAAACTTATCCAAAGAGAAATATAATTTATCTGATTTTTTGAAATCAAAAAGACTGCACCGATTAGGGCTAGAACAAACTCGCTGATTAGGAAAATCAAATACCATTTCCAAGAACTGTTCTTGTCTAGGGCTGAAGCTTTGTGCCAGTTGCGAAAACTTAATATTCCACCGGCGAAACTGACCAATAGGGCAATTCCGTCCGCTAAAGCTATCCAGATACGCCAATCGGCGCGTGGATCTGCCTGGGCCCACCCGAACCAGCAAAAGCTGAACCAGCCCAAAATAGCTGCGTACATCATCTGATCGCGCTTGTATTTCATTGCATCTCTCCCAATTTATCCCTGATAAGATGTATCTAAGAGAATAGATATTTAAATACTTTTTAAATTCTTAGATACAGGCAAAGAATTAATATAAATGAAAAAAGGAATATTTTTAGAAAAATATTATGTAGGGATTGATTTCTTAGCAGCATCATAAATCTACCTTTAACCAGTCTTTAAAAACAGCTTAATCATAACATGCAAGCTAATTTTTCCTTTATCAATAGCCATAATGGCTATAGTTCCTCGAAAAGATTTTTTTGTATATCTATAATGATAATATTAATTATATCAAGGTTTATAAGATGACTGTTTTTGGAGTTTGTCCATGAATTTTATCAAGAAATTTAAAAACAAACATGTCTTTAACCAAGAAAGTAAAGACGAGTTACCTAAATTTAAAAACAATGATCTTGTTCGTTACCGAATTGTTTTTTCCGGAATTGTCCAGCATGTTGGTTTTCGTTTTGAAGCTGAACAAATGGCTGTTAAATTGCAGTTGACCGGTTGGGTTAAAAATCTTGCCAATGGTACTGTGGAAATGGAAATTCAGGGTAGTGACAAGAAAATCGATTCTCTTTTGCAATATATGAATTCGTTGAAATGGATCGAAATTGATCGAATGAGTAAAGATCCTCTCCTGGTTTTACATGGTGAAAAAAATTTTGATGTTCGACAATAGTGCTTTATTTAAAAAATATTAATTGGAAAACGATTTTTAATATCGTTTTTTGTTTTGTTGAATATTTAAAGTTAATATTTTTCAGCTGTTTTGTAATAGACTTACTTAAGATAAGACTTGTTAATTAAGCAAAACATTATTATCATGTTCTTCGTTAGTTTTTTACTTCTGTTTTAAAAATATTTTTCAGGAGAAGGTGATATGAGATGCCCTTGTTCACTACTTCTTTGCGTCAGTCCAAGCGTCCGGAGTGGAAACGAAATTTGCTTGTGCTTTGGTTTGGTACTTTTATGGCCGGGATTGGTTCTAGCTGTGTTGCACCATTTATAGCATTATTTATCGATCAGTTGGGAAGTTTCTCCAATTCGGAGAATGCCTTTTGGAGCGGCTTGGCCTTTTCGGCTCCTTTTTTAACAAAAGCAGTTATTTCACCCTTTTGGGGACATCTATCCGACAGATATGGACGTAAGCCGATGCTAATTCGTGCTTCTTTGGGAATGGCACTTGTAATGGCAGCAACGGCCCTTGTCGGCAATGTATATGAATTGATTGGTTTGCGTTTGCTTTTAGGGGTATTTAACGGTTTTGTTAGTACTGCCAATGCTTTAATTGCTATCCAAGTTCCTCGAAACCAAAGTGGCCAATCACTTGGGACGCTGGCTACCGGAAACGTTTCAGGAACTTTGATTGGCCCTTTGGTTGGTGGGACAATTGCCGATTTTGTTGGTTACCGTTATACCTTTTTTATGACCGGCATATGCCTATTTATTTCTTTTCTTTTGGTCGTCTTTTTTGTGCATGAACATTTCACTCCGGTAATTCAAAGAAAAGATCAGCCATCGGCCAATTTCTTTAAAGTTCTACCAAATCGAAGAATTATTTTGGGAATGTTTTTGACAACAATGATTATTCAGGCATCGAATAATTCGATTGAACCGATTCTGAGTCTTTATGTGCGCCAGTTAATGAACGGTGCTGGCCATGTTGCTTTAGCCGCAGGAGTAATCGAAGCAATTAATGGAATTGCGACTTTATTTGCGGCCCCTTTCTTTGGCCGCTTAGGGGATCGTTGGGGCACTCATTGGATTTTATTAAGTGGATTGATTTTTTCAATGCTTGTTTTTATTCCGATGGCCTTTGTTCAGAATATTTGGGAGCTAGGTGCTTTACGTCTGTTGATCGGCGTATCGGATGCGGCATTGATTCCAAGTGTCCAAACAATTCTTGCCAAAAATTCTCCTCACAAAATGATGGGAGAAGTTTTCAGCTGGAATCAAAGTTTCCAGGCAGTTGGAAATGTTGTTGGTCCACAGATTGGTTCTAGTGTGACAGAATTTGCTGGTTATCGAGGAGTTTTCCTGTCGACCTCTCTTTTGGTACTAACAAATTTCCTTGTCGTTTTCAAAAATACAAAGAGTCTTCATCAACGATCAAAAAAATGAATTTTTATTAAAACAAAAATTTCAATCACAATCAAAATTAAGGTAATGCCAAAAGTGATAATCCAGGAGTATTGAAGGCCGGCAAGCGGTAGATGCATATTCATGCCGTAAAAACCTGTAACAACTGTCGGAACAGCCATTAAAGCCTGAAGCATTGTCAAAGCCCGCAAAGATTTGTCCAATCTCTGATTATTCAAATTGGAGTAAGCACCGGAGATTGCCGTAATTACTTCGGCAGCTTGATTAGCCATATCGATCGCTTGTGTGTTTTCAACGAGTAGATCCGCAAAGTATTCTTTTTGATTATCATTGACCCGATTTCCGAGATAAGCCTGCAAACGAGAAATTGCCGTCCGGTCGGTTCTCAGCGAATCAAGTATATAGATCATTTGTGTTTCCAATTCCATTAAAGAAGAAATTGCACCGGATTGGATTTTATGGCGTAAATTGGATTGAATAATATTTCTTTGTCGGTTAGCCGTGCTGATAGTACTAATGTATTCCGAAACCAGTGCCGAAACAGCATTAATGAAAATATCGATTGCGGTTAAATCCGTTGGTTCCAAATGATTTTCTCGACCGACAGCAAAAAGTTTTTCGGAAATTCGAGCTGTTGTCGCACGGGAAATTGTGTAGAAATTTCCTTTTTTGTCAATTAACATGCTAACTGGTTCGGTGGCAGCCAAGCTTGAATTAGGCGTAATGATATCAAAGACAATCAAAACATTTCCGGTCGGTTGATCGATCTCGGTTCGGGCTGACTCATTAGGATCAAGGGCATAAAAAAGCAGTTCTCGGGTAATTCCGAGTTCGACTAATCGATCTTGTTCGGCTTGGTTGGGTTCCTCTGCCTCATACCAAGTTATTTTTTCATTAATTTTATGTTCTTTAAGCATTAGTTAATCCAGGAAAACAAAGCCAAACCAAGGCTGATAACCAACAACAATACTAGCACGAACAAATGCTGATGTTTTTTGATTAACAGCATTGCGGCGAATTCTCTGAACCAGCCCAAGGCTAGATAGTTCCGGGTGGTTTTTGCCGGAATGCCGAAAATTTTTAGATTATTGGAAAAAGCAATGTAATTAGCTCTTGTTAAATGATATGAATTTGTTACGAAGACCATACGGATTTGTTTGCCGAGATTGTTAGTTTTCTGGTCTTCTAAGATTTTTTCTGCTGATTTTTGAAAATTTTCTTTTGTATTAGTGGAACGATCTTCCAAAATAACTTTCGATGGAGAGTAATTGTGTTTTATAATCCAAGTCCGCATGGCTTTGGCTTCGCTTATTTTTTCGTCATATCCCTGGCCGCCTGACATTATCAATTTTGGATTGTGATGTCTTTTGGCGAAATCAAGGGTCCTTTGTAAACGACTCTCTAAATTTTTTGAAACCCGTTTTCCCTGGATTAAACCAGCTCCGAGCGTAATTGAGTAGTCGAAGCTTTGTCTATTTTTAAGGAGTTGTTTTCCCTTTAGATTAACGATAATTGTTTGCGTTATGAAGTTGGTAAAGACAAAACCAAGGTAAATGACAAATGCGGGTATAAAAGCAAAAAGATATCCGATAACCGGTGGCAAAGATATTTTGAAAAGTTTGAACAGAATCATTAAACAAAGCAGCGGAAAAATTATTGTTACCAGTCTGGTTGAGAAACGATAACGGGAACGATACTTAGTATCGGCCGACATTTGAAAACTCCAAATAACCAGAGTAATTCCTGAATAAAAGGCCAAAGCAACAATTAAAGCAACAAAGAGAAATATGATGAATCTAAAAAAGACAAAAAAATTTCCGCCCAATCTTGCTGAAATTATTAAAAGACCCAATAAAAAGCTTTCGCCAGCAAGATTGAGAGTGAAAGCAGTTTTTAAATTACGATAATCTTTGATTAGATAATAGACAAAAAGAAGCAAAAAAATTAGGCTTATTGAAAATAAAAATAAAATTGCTTTATTCGTTAAAACAAAACTCGTCTCTAGATTCTTCAACACATTCTTATTTTATCAGTGAGGCAATAATACTTAAAATTATCATGAATAAAAATTCAAGAATCTCTTTACAAGTTAATGGCTTCTGTTGATAATGGGTCCTTTTTGCATCTTCTAAAAAACCGTGTGCATACATTGCCTGACTCAAATTGTTTGACCAGACAAAAGAATTATAAATTGCTTTTACATATAATTGTGGAGAAAAGATCGTTAAGCGAACGCCACGCATTTTTCCGGAAGCCCTAATAATTTTTATTTGTCGATTCATTTTTGGCAAAAAATTCAATGCACCCAAGATGCCATAGACAAAAGTAGGATTCATATGAAGGTCTTGTTCAAAACTGCGCATCAATTGAGTTGTTGTCTGACTGTAAACGACGACTCCACCGAGAAACATATAGGCATAAACGCGCAAAGCCATAATCCAGGCAAAAGGAGCTGAATGATCGATGCTCAAATTAAAGTACATAAACCAGCTGCCTACAAATGGAACGAAACCAATCAAACCAATCCAAATAAATTTTTTGATTGAAACGCGTTTGAATAATAAATAAATCATCGCTCCAATGATTGTAAAAATATTCAGCCAAAGTGAACGAATGAAGGCTAATTCAAGACCGATAAAGAAAACTAAAATAAATTTTAAAGCTGGTTTCATGAGATATTTTCCATTTTAATAAGTTTTTTGTTCTTGATTAAATAAGCGGAACTGATGATTTTATCCAATCCAAATAGTTGGTGACTAATAAATATTTTGGTTGATCTCGATTCTTGTAAAAGACTAATTAAGTTCAAGACAGATTTTTTATCAAGACCGGAAAAAGGTTCGTCAAGCAAAACGATTTCTGGAGCCTGAATCACTAATAGCAGAATTTGTAATTTTTTTTGTTCGCCGCCTGAAAGAGTATAAACAGATGATTCCAGCAGTTTGTCTAATGAAAGTTTTTTTAACCATCTCTCAATCTGTTGTTGATCGTCTAAATAATGGTTAAAGGCTTTTTTTTTGCTTAATTGAATTTCTTCATCAACAGTGGTTTTTAAAAAACTATCGCTGGAATTTTGAAAAGCCAAGGAAAGACGACCGTATGTTTTAATTTTTCCTTCATATTTTTGCAATCCGGCAATCGATTTAAGCAGGGTTGATTTACCTGAACCATTTTCTCCGGAAATTAAAACATTTTCTTGATTCAAAATTTCTGTTTTTAAGTTATCCAACAAAAGTCGATTGGAGAAACCTACTGACAAATTTTGAATTTTTATTCTTGGATTCCCGTGAGCTTGTTTTAGATGAAAATTATTTCTATATCGAAAACCTTGGTAAAAATCATCAAAATTATTTTTTTCTAAAATTTTTACTTTTTGATTTTCGAACAAAAAAATTCGATTAGCTAGTCCTTGATAAATCAAGGGATTGTGATCGGCAACAATAATTGTTTTGCCAGCTTTTTTCAGGTCTTTGACTTTGTCCAACAGAAATGCGATATTTTTTCGATCGACACTTGCAAATGGTTCGTCTAAAATCACTAAATCGGATTTCAAATTAGCAGCCTCGGCCAAAGCCAAACGCTGTTGTTCGCCACCTGAAAGTGTGTAAACGAACTGGTTCTTTTTATCTAATAAATGAAATTCCCTTAAAATTTCGTCGATTTTTTGTCCAATTTTTTGACTGGGAAAGCGAAGGTTTTCCAACAAGAAGACTAATTCCAGCAAAGGCGTTTCCATTGTGAATTGTTGATCGGGGTTTTGAAAAACACGAGCAGCTGTCTGTTGGTATTCATCAACGATTTTATTTATAAAAGTCGTTTTCCCCGAACCGGAAACGCCAGAAAGCAAAATAAATTCCCCGGCATCGATTGATAGATTGACTTTTTTGAGAATTATTTTTTTTTCAACGTTTATGTCTTGATTGTGAAATTCTATGACTGCCAATTATTTTGCTAGCTTTGCCTTTTGGAGGATTTTGTAAATAATAAAGATGATAATTCCTGAAAAAATAAAAATTGATACAAACCAAATTACAAGGAGAGCTAAAGTGAAATTAACAGGGAATTTATTGTAAGAAGCGTTGAAGTAATTATAGCCAAAGGAAATAATCGTTGAGGTAATTGTTGAAAACCAAAGTCCGAGCATTGGCTTTTTATAACCAGTTAGAGCAAAACCAATTTCTGTACCGGCTCCCTGCATAATTCCCCAAATTAGATCTGAGACTCCCCAAGCGGAACCGATAGCCATTTCGATAATCGCTGCCAATAATTCTCCGAGCAGCGCTGAACCCGGTTTCTTAATAATTAAAGCTGCAATCGGTCCGGCCATGACCCATAAACCAATTGTTGCGGCGGTAGCTACCTGCTGGGAAATTTGTGAAGCGCCAACCGCTGCCGTAATCGAATGGGAAGCCAGAAAACTGATGATTGGTCCGCTCATTGAAACAAAAGCATTCCAAGGAAGTCCGAAAGCGAAAAACAAGGCTCCAAAAATTACGCCGATTAGTCCGACCATGATGACATCTTTAATCTTCCAAACATTTGTTGTCGTTCTCGCTGCCATATAACGAATTCCTCCTAATTCCGAATACAGAAATAATAAAAAGAGCCGAAAGATAACGACTCTTTTCGCTATCTCCCTACGCAGGTATTAACCTACAGGTTCGATGGGTAAATCTCAGCCTTAAAAGTAAAGGCACCCCAGATAGAAGTATTCAGCTCTTCATTGATTTTAGCATATGATCATTTAACCAACTTGGCTTTTTTCAAAACCTTGAAAATGATCAAATCCATTAATCCCGCAAAAATAAGAATCGACAGAAACCAAATCAAGAAAAGAATCATCACATAAGCAAAATCGAATTTATAATAAGATTTTTCGAAATAATGATAAACGAAACTTACAATGCTGCCGGTTACAATTGATAGCCAAAGACCTAATCTTGGCTTTTTATACAAAGTTAATGCAAACCCAGCTTCGATTCCAGCCCCCTGTACAATTCCCCAGATTATATCCAAAACTCCCCAAGCGGAACCGATAACCATTTCAACAACCGAAGCGATTAAATTAGATAGAAAGGCGGAACCCGGTTTTTTTAAAATTAAAGCTGCAATCGGTCCGGCCATCATGAACAAACCGGTTGTCGCAGCAGTTGTGACTTGAGCCGCGATCAGAGAAGCCGAAAGAGAACTTGCCAAAGAATGTCCAGATAAAAAGCTCGCCAACGGAGTAAACAAGCTGACAAAAGCGTTCCACGACAATCCAAATCCAAAATATAGAACTCCAAAAATTACGCCGATCAACGCGGCCAAGATAACATCAATTATTTTCCAATGCTTATTATTATTCATTTCCATCCCAACGTAAAAATTATTCAAGCGCTAAAATTTTAACATAATGCCATTCTACCAATATAGTTTTATAATCCCGAACAATTTTGTCAGTAAAAGTGTCAAGGAATTACTAACCGGTTTGCTATTTCCACGGTCGATTCGTGGTCTTTTACGGCAAAAAAAACGTCTGCTTCTTAATGGACGAAATATTCCGACTTCAGAACTTGTTTCACCGGGAGACAAATTATCTTTTTCTCTGGAAACATCTGATTTTTCCAAAGGGCAGAACTATCTCCCGAACAACGATCGGCGGTTACGAATATTATCCGAAAAAGAAGACTATTTGCTTGTCGACAAACCGGCCGGTATGAAAATGCATCCGCATTCGCCGAATGAAACGGATACACTTTTAAATTATGTTGAAGCTCAGTTAAAAGGGCACCTATCTCGATCCTGCCCGGCGCATGCTTTTATGGTGCATCGAATTGATCGAGATACTTCTGGAGTTGTGATTATAGCTAAGAATCCACTGGCAGTGGGCATTTTGGATCAACTGCTTGCTAAAAAAAGAATTAAACGAACTTATTTGGCTTGGGTCTCCGGGAATCTGGAAAATAAAAAAGGAAGCATTGATCAAGCAATCGCGGTTGATCCGATTAATCCTTATAAGAGAATTGTCGACCAAGCAGGTCAAAAAGCAGTTACTCATTGGACTAAAATTCATACTGTTTATCAAAACACACTTGTGCGGGTTAGCTTGGAGACCGGTCGAACTCATCAAATTCGTGTTCATTTTGCTGCGATTGGCCATCCGATTGTTGGGGACCATCTTTATAATGGATTGGCTTATAGCAGATTGCTGCTGCATTCGGCAACGATCGAAATTCCAGAACTTTTTTCAGAGTCACGGCAAAGCCATACTATTACGACTGCGATTCCAAAGGACTTTCCCAGACAACTCAAACTCGATTAATTTTTCCGGTTCCTGTTAAAATATTCTCCAGATTATCTCGCCTTTCGGGGAGGGATTTTTCTTTTAAGTTGGCAGTGAAGCCCGATACGACAAAAGTTAGGAATACTTTCGAGTGGCTGATTGATTAGAATTTATTTAACTTAATTTATGTTTAATTGCTTGGGACTTATACTTTAATTAATGGCTAAACGAGTTCCACCTTTTTTAACACCGCCCGCGATTGTTTCAATTGTAATTGCTTTGGGAGCGGTCAATGTTGTGACAAATGCAACGACGCATACCTCGGAAGGCGCGCCGGATGCTAAATATAGTTCAAGTTATAGTTCTTCTTCAAGTTCTGTTTCGATGTCTTCGGATTCAAAGTCGAAAAAATCCTCCAGTTCCGATTCAAGCTCTAATTCTGATCAATCCAGTTCCGATTCGAATTCCGATCAATCAGGTCCTTCTCAATCTTCGCCAACAAGTTCGAACGATCCCGACTCTTCGACATCTTCGTCGGCGGCAAGTTCGACAAGCACTTCTTCTGTTTCGAGTTCGAGCACTTCTTCCAGTGCCGCTGACACTAATACGAACACTAATACTAATACGAATACAAATACAAACAATACGAATACTACCGGTACCAATACGACAGGAGGCCAATAATGGGAGGATTAAGTTTACTAACGATCATTAATCAGTGGCTTGGTTTTTTCAGTGTACGCAATCAAGCCCGCGGCCGAATTTATTCGATAGTCGGTTTTATCGCAAATTTCTATCTTCTTTATGTCGGCGTTCGTCTTGTAATTAATAAACAACTCTGGGGCTGGCTCATTTTATTAGCCTTTTTGATCTTGTTTTATTTTTCGATTTTAAATATTATTTATTACTTTACCGACAAAGTTGTTAAGTGGGATATTTCACCTTTTATCGACAAAATTTTAGGTGGCGCAAAAGAAGAAGAGGAAGCTTTGAAGACTGTTCCCGCCAATGGTCTGTATTCCCGTGACCGGGTTTTGGACACTACTATTTTTGCGGATTATGAGCAGCGTCAGAATCTGGATCGTCTTTTTCAACAGTTGAAAGAAGCGAAATTGGTTTCCAGCAATTATGGACAGATGTCGCATTTTAAAATTAAAGATTATTTGGCCGAACATAGTTCAATCGAAGCAAATTACCCCGGGACCCTTTTGCCTTATTTTGATATAAAGTACGCTCCTAATGGATTGGTTATTTATGGTGGAATAAATGAAATATCTGCTCGGCCAATCGGCTTGATCACAAAAGTTGGTTTAAGTGATGCGATTTTAGCGGTTAGAGAGTATCACTTGTCATTGGCTTCGGTTGTTTTGCACGGCGGTGAAGGTTTGGTAGTCGACCAAGCAACCGGGAAAGCTGTTAAAAGAAATCTTCCGATTTATCTGACTGCTGAGGTTGCTTATGAAAAACGGATAAACAATAACATTTGACATCTGTATTACAGGTGTTATTATTTAAATCTATACGGAATGAATAATCATTCCGAGAGGTAAATAAATTATGCCTGAGACAATTAAAAATATCAGTAAAAAAGATGCAATTCTCAAAGCAGCTTTACAACTTTTTTCCCATCGTAGTTTTGATGGAACAACGATTCCGGAAATAGCTCGCGTTGCTAACGTTGGTGCGGGCACTATTTATCGTTATTTTATTTCCAAAGAAGATTTGGTGAACGAACTATTTGTAAGAGTTCTTGATGATTTTACAGAACATCTTCAGGTCGGTTTACATGGACAGATGGATACAAGGACCCGTTTTCATCACTTATTTAATAACGCTTGGAACTATGTTATGAATAATGTTGAAGCTTTTCTTTTTATTAATTTAAATGACGAAGCGACTTATTTAAATGATCGAAGTCGAAAAAGTTTTTCTCGAATGTGGGATTATATTGCTGAAATGGTTGAACAGGGAGCCGATAAGGGTGAATTAATCAAATTGGATCCCAAATTTGTTGCCAGCCTAGTCTATGGACCGCTAATTCCAATCTCAAAGCGTTTTAATAATGATAATCGCCAAGCATCTCAGGCACTTGCAAAGGCTTTGGAAGAAGCAACTTGGAGGGCAATCAGCACAGATTAGTTTTTTTGTTTCATTAGGAATGATTGTTCATTCCGAATAATTTTGTTTTTATTAGGGAAAGGAATTTTTGAATGAAAGAGTGGAAACGAGTATTTAGAAATAAAGGTTTGGCATTTTTGTTAATCGGAATTATGTTTGTGCCGGCTTTGTATGCCGTTATTTTCTTGTCTTCAATGTGGAACGCTTATGGGAAAGCCGGTAACTTGCCGGTTGCAGTTGTTAATAACGATAAAGGAGCAAGCTACCAAGGCAAGAAAATCAATCTCGGCAGCAAGATTAAGAAACAATTGTTGAAAAACAGCGAACTTGATTTTCGCTCTGCAAATGAAAAACAGGCGAATAAACGTTTATCAGACGGAAAATATTATATGTTGATCACAATCCCGAAAAACTTTTCCGCCAGTTCGACGACCGTTCTAAGCAAAAATCCGCAAGCTATCTCAATTAAATATGTACATAATTCTGGTCTAAACTTTATCGCTGATAAAATGACGGAATCGGCTTCGCATGAAATTACAGCAACGGTTGAAAGCCAAATTCAAAAAACTTATTCCAAGCAGCTTCTTTCCGGTTTGAAGAAAAGCAAAAACGGCATGAATAAGGCAGCCAATGGCGGTCAGACTTTATCGAATGGTCTTGGTCAACTTTATTCAGGGACAACGACTGCAACGAATGGAAGCCAAACAATTACAAACGGATTGAATCAAGCTTCCAACAATTTGCCAACCATGAGTTCGGGCGCTTCACAACTAGCATCGGGTAATTCGGAGCTTTCGAGCAGTTTGGCAGCTGTCGCAGAGTCGATTGACAGCAAACAAGCTGCCAGCAAATCACAAATTGATCAATTAACTAGCGGATTAAATCAATTAACTGCCGGACTTAAACAATTATCATCATTGCCAACAACTCTGCCACAATCTCCCGATGAACAAAAAATCGAAAACAGTATGAATCATATCAAAAGCAGTCTGACAACTACCGGTACAGCAACAAAATCGGCCGCTGCCTCGATTCAAGCAGCTGGAGCTTCGGCCACTTCGGCTGGAAGCGATATTCAAACGGCTGGGACCTCTGCGGCAAAAATAGCTGAACTAATTCCCAAGATAGCAGAAACGAATCCTCAATTGGCTTCTGAGCTTAAAAAAGATTTGGAAGATATTGATTCTTCTCTGACCTCTGCAGGAAACAATATCAAAGCGGTTGGTCCCTCTCTTTCCAGTGCCGGCAACCAATTGAGTTCAATCGGCAACAGTACAAGTTCAGCTGGTAGTTCTTTACAAACTGTCGCGACGCAGTTAAATACTTTGCAGCAGATGCTGCCTTTGCTAAAAGAACTTGAAAATAAATTGCCTGAACTAAAAAAATTAGGTACACAGGGACCGACAGCCACTTCCGGAGCAGTGTCGGCAATTGAGAACCTTGAGAGTAGTCTTTCTACAATTTCCATTGGAATAAAAACCCAGGCTGTTCCTGCAAGTAATAAACTCGCCAATGGAGCCAGCCAATTATATTCTGGTTTCAATACACTACAGTCTGGCGTTGATAAACTTTCAAGTGGTTCAAACAATTTGACAAGCGGCTTGAAGACGCTGGCTTCAAGTACGCAGACCGCTCAAAGCGGTAGCCAGAAATTGACTTACCAGCTGCGTAACGGTACAAAGAAACTGGCGACAATTTCCACTAAACAAGTTAATGTCAAGCATCTGTCCAAACCTTTGAAGGCCAAGGATTCGGATACGCATAAAGTTCCGAACATGGGAACCGGTTTATCTCCTTACATGATTGCCGTTGGTTTATTCGTCGGGGCCTTAGCAACCGGTATTTTCTATAACTTAAACGAAGTCGAATATAAACCACGTACGGTTCGCGAATGGTTTTTCCAAAAAGCCGCTGTTTTCGTCACAATTGCAGTGGCTCAGGGATTAATTGTGATTGGCGGTTTAATTATTTTTGATGGTTTAAAACCGAATCAGATAGGAATGACTTTCTTGGTTGCGATTATTTCTGCCTTGGCCTATATGCTCTTTGTTTTAATGATGAATTTG
This sequence comes from Oenococcus oeni, assembly GCF_020510245.1. NCBI lineage: Bacteria > Bacillati > Bacillota > Bacilli > Lactobacillales > Lactobacillaceae > Oenococcus > Oenococcus oeni. The sequence goes on from NZ_CP084701.1 coordinate 146,284, forward strand.
TTCTTTGGCCATGTAGGCTCGGCAGTTGCTTTAGTCTTGTTAGTCCTCCAACTTTCCGGATCGGCTGGGACATATCCGATTCAGCTCTCCAATGCTTTCTTTGAAGCAATTCATCCTTATCTGCCAATGACATATACGGTCGAGGCTTTAAGAAAGACTATTTCTTTAAATGGAAACCCTGCTTTCGATCTGATCTTATTATTGATTTTTGGCCTTGTCAGTCTTGCTCTAATGTTGATTGGTATGACGATCAGACGAAACAGATTGGTTGAAACATCCTTGGTAAATTAATGTTTTATTAAAAATTGCCAATTATAAAACAGGCGCGGGGATCTCGAATAACCGCGTCTGTTTTTATTGAAATAAACTTTCAACTATTTGAATAAATTGATAGACTCTAGCTATGAAGGAAAATTTGCTCCTCGATACCGATGCTTACAAATTGACGCATCATTTACAGTATCCAAAGGGTCTGACAAAACTGTATTCTTACGCTGAGGCACGAACGGGCAGCCGGTTTAATACTGTTTCCTGGTTCGGCCTTCAAATGATCATTGCCGATCATTTATTAGGGAAGGTTACCAATGAGATGATTGACGAAGCCGAGGAATTCAGTTTTTTGACCTTTGGTAATCATAATTTTTTCAATCGAGAAGTTTGGGAACGAGTTCGCGATTTGGGTTACCTGCCAATTAATATTATGGAATTGCCCGAGGGTATTGAAGTTCCGATCTCGACACCTTTATTAACGCTTGAATCGACCGAGCCCTGGTTTGCAACAACTTTAAATGCTTTAGAGTCGGTCCTGATGCAGGTCTGGTATCCAACAACGATTTCGACTAATTCTATGTATATCAAAAAAGCTTTGCTGCCTTTATTTGAAAAATCCGGAAGCGTGACTGGCCTTGATTTGGCAGTAAATGATTTCGGTTTGCGCGGAGCCTCTAGTTTACAATCGGCACAACGCGGCGGGGCGGCACATTTACTCCATTTTCGCGGTTCCGATAATTTAGCTGCCGATAAGGTTATCGCTGATGTATATGGCCTTAAAGGCCGTGCTTTGTCGGTTTGGGCAACCGAACATTCTGTGGCGACTTCCTATGGACCTGATCGTGGCGAAATTGATTACGTAAACAGCCAGCTGGATCGGGCAGGCGATAACGATATTATTTCAATCGTGATTGATTCTTACGATTCGATTAATTTCGTTCGCAATGTGATCGGTTCTAAAGAAATTAAGAATCGGATTATTAGACGCAGCGGAAGAATAGTTTTGCGACCGGACTCCGGCGAACCTCAGGAAATAGATCTGCAAGTACTTGATATTCTTGCCGATATTTTCGGTACCGATGTTAACGATAAAGGCTACAAAGTAATTAACCATAATGTTGGAATTATTCAGGGAGACGGTATGAACCGACAAACAATTATCGAACTATACCGCCATATTCTTCATCAGGGATGGTCGGCTGACAACTTAATCGTTGGTTCAGGCGGCGGTTTGTTACAGGAGGGTTTTGACCGCGATACGGAACGTTTTGCAATCAAAGCATCCTATGGCGAGCTTGGCGATGGCCATGGTTTTCTTATCCAAAAGCATCCCAAACAGGATCCGACAAAAAACTCCAAGTCGGGACGTTTTAAAGTAATTCGCGATTCTAATCGTCGGATTAAGACTGTCGCTATTGATGCTGAAGGCAATAATTTATTAAAGACAATTTACGAAAATGGTAATTTTTATCCTGACAGTTTTCAGGAAATTTTAAAAAGAGCAAATATTTCACTCGATTAATAATTAAAAGGGAGCATATGAAGAAAATAGTAGTTGGATTAGGAAATATTGGCGCGAAGTATGCTCATAATCGACATAATGTTGGTTTTATGGCAGTTGATGAGTTGGCGGCACGTTTGCAGGCTAATTTTTCTCTCAAGCAAAATCTGCATGCTTTTGTCGCTTCTACACATGTTGAGGAAGAGAAGGTTTATCTTGTTAAACCGACAACTATGATGAATGATTCCGGTATTGCGGTAAAAGCTGTTTTGAATTATTTTGGTGGGGATGTAAATGATTTGATTGTCTTTGTTGATGATATTGATCGTGATTATGGACAACTTCGAATTAAAAAAAGTGGTGCTTCTGGTGGCCATAACGGATTAAAATCGATTGTTTCACAAATTGCCAGCCAGGAATTTCTTCGAATTCGCATCGGGACCGGTCGCCCGGCTCATAATCCACAAGCCGTCATCAAACATGTACTTGGGGATTTTAGCCCTTTGCAATTAGAATTAGTCCAACCTGAAATTGACAACGGAGTGTCGGCAGCTCTGGATATAATTAATGGAACAGCTTTGAATGTTGTCACGAATCGCTACAATAATTGATGATGCACTCATTAACAGATTTTATTAGTCGTTTGCCTTTAATTGAGAAGATCGTTTCCAACCAGGCAGACCAAACTTCAACACAATTGATTAGCGGAGTTAACGATACCCCTAAGGCTGCTTTAGCCGCTGGGGTTTTTGTGCGTTTAAAAGCAGAAAAAAATTCGAAAAAAATTCTTCTTTTGACTGATACCCAATTTCGGGCGGATCAGTTAACAAGTGATTTGGAAGCCCTGCTTGAAGACGAAAATGTTTTTGAAATGCAGTCCGAGGAATCATTGGCAACGGAAACGGCTGTCGCATCGCGCGATGCAGATTTAAGCCGTGTTTTAGCCTTGCGAGCTTTATTATCCAAGGAAAATTCAATTGTGGTTGTCCCGCTCTCTGGTCTATCACGTCGTTATCCAGACCCTGAATTCTTTCAGCAGGCCGTTTTGGACTTTAAGATTGCAAATTCCTACCCACAAGAGCAACTGGCAAAAAAACTGATTGAAATGGGTTATAACAAACAGACCTTGGTGGCCAATCCCGGCGAATTTTCGGTTCGGGGTGAAATTGTCGATATTTATCCAATTAATTTCGATGAACCGATTCGACTTGATTTCTTTGATGATGAATTGGAATCGATGCGAACTTTTGATGCTGATTCGCAAAAATCATTGAACAAGATCAAACAGGCTTCTGTTTCGCCGGTTTCTGATTTTCTTTTGCCGCGAGCCGAGTTCAGTGATGGCCTCAAGCAGCTTGAGCAGGCTTTTGTCGATTATCTAAATAAGTTGAAGGGTGCCGAAAAGAAAAAACTGACGGAGTTTTTTAATCCTTTATTGGAAGCAGCCAAGCATTTTTCTTATGGTCATGAACTCCTGCCATTTTCTGAGTTTTTTTTGAAACATTCTATATTTGAATATCTGCAGTCTGAAGATTTGATTTTGATTGATGATTTTGCTCGAATCAATGATCAAACAAATATTCAAGAGAAAAAAAACGCCGAATGGATTACCGATCGTTTGCGTGAATTTAAGCTACTTCCTGATCTAAAAGTAAAAATCGACGGAATCAATTTAATTAAAAAATCCCAACAAAAACTTTCAAAAAAAATCCAGAAATTTGTCAATCCAAAAATATATCTCAGCAATTTAACACGTGGCTTGGCAGGAATTACATTCACCAGCCGAACTCAATTGATTACTCGACAGATGCAACAATATTTTGGCCAAATGCCGGCTTTGAAACTCGATTTGGAGTCCTATCGAAAACGCGATTTCACGGTTTTGCTCCAAGCTAGCAATCGCGAACGTTTATTATCCTTACAGAGAACTTTGCATGATTTCGGAATGAATTTTGCAATCACTGACGATATTCTTACCGGAACTGCCCAATTGCAGATTGGCAGTTTGTCTCACGGTTTTGAACTCCCGGAAGAGAAAATTGTTGTCATGACCGAGACGGAATTATTCGCCAAAGTAAAAAAACGGGTGCCTCGTCATCAAACTTTTTCCAATGCCGAAAAAATCACCAGTTACACAGAATTAAAAACAGGTGATTATGTTGTTCACGTAAATCACGGGATTGGCCGTTACGAGGGGCTAACAACGCTTGAAGCTAATGGCGGCAAACAGGATTACATTACCATCGCCTATGCTCAAAAAGCGAAAATTTTTGTTCCGGTGACACATTTGAATTTGGTGCAAAAATACATTGGTGCGGCTGACGGCAGGCCGAAGGTCAATTCTCTAAACTCAACTGATTGGGCTAAAACAAAACGTCGAGTGACCGCTAAAGTAGAGGATATTGCTGATGAATTAATCGCTTTATATTCGAAGCGCGAGGGAGAAGTTGGTTACGCATTTTCAGTCGATGACCAAAGACAGCAGGAGTTTGATGACGGCTTTGCTTACCCGGAAACAGTCGATCAGCTTCGTTCGATTAAGGAAATAAAATCAGATATGGAAAATAAGAAACCAATGGATCGCCTTTTGGTCGGCGATGTTGGTTTCGGTAAAACGGAAGTCGCTTTTCGAGCAGCCTTTAAGGCAATTGAAGACCACAAACAAGTCGCGTTTTTAACACCGACAACAATTTTGTCCCAACAGCACTATCAAACCGCAATCGAAAGATTTTCGGATTTCCCGGAAATTAAGATTGCTATGTTATCGCGTTTTAATACTGCTGGACAGAATAAAGAGGTTATTAAGAAATTAAAAGCCCATCAACTTGATATGGTTATTGGCACACACCGTTTATTGTCCAAGGACGTTGCTTTTGACGATCTTGGCCTGCTTATTATTGACGAGGAACAGCGTTTTGGCGTTAAGCATAAAGAGAAAATCAAACAGTTAAGAGCTAATGTCGACGTTTTGACTTTAACCGCCACGCCGATTCCGAGAACCTTGAATATGGCATTGGTTGGAGCCCGCGATTTATCGGTTTTGGAAACGCCTCCTGCCAATCGTTTTCCGATTCAGACTTACGTTTTGGAGGAAAATTGGCCGGTTATTGCCGATGCAATCGAAAAGGAATTGTCTCGTGGTGGCCAAACTTTCTTTTTGCATAATCGGGTTCAGGATATCGAGCGGACTGTTGGTGAAATTCAAAGAATTGTTCCCGACGCCAATGTGGGCTATATTCACGGGCAGATGAACGAAACTCAATTAGAAGATGTCCTAATGGATTTTTTGAATGGTATTTACGATGTTTTGGTTACAACGACAATTATTGAAACGGGGGTCGATATTCCCAATGCCAATACTTTGATTGTTGAAAATTCGGAACGTTTCGGCCTGTCGCAACTTTACCAGTTACGTGGCCGAATTGGTCGTTCTAATCGATTAGCTTATGCATACTTTACTTATCCAGGCGATCGTCAACCAACTGAGGATGCTCAAAAACGTCTGGAAGCGATTCGCGATTTCACAGAACTCGGTTCCGGTTTTAAATTAGCGATGCGTGATTTATCAATTCGTGGTGCCGGTGACCTTCTAGGGAAACAACAGCACGGTTTCATTGATTCGGTTGGTTACGAGCTTTATCAACAGATGCTTCAAGAGGCGGTTTCTCAAAAACAGGGAAAAGACAAAAAAGTTATGCAGACAAATGCAGAAATTGTTCTTAATATCGAGGCCCTTTTGCCGGACAGTTATGTTAATGATTCTTCTCAAAAAGTCGAGCTTTACCAGCGAATCAGAAAATCGCGGACTGACGAACAATTCAACGAGGTTCGTCAGGATTTGATTGACCGTTTTGGTCCGATTCCTGAGGTGGTAGATAATCTTTTCGCTTTGGCTCACCTGAAAAACGCAACCGATGCAGCCAACGTCATTAATCTTCATGGTGATGATTCCCAAATCAGAATTATCTTTAGTAGACGGGTCAGCCAAATTCTGGCTGGGGAAACAATCTTCAAAACCTTAAAGGGACTTCCATACAAGGTTCGTGTCAAAGCCGTTGACGATCAAAAACTGCAATTGACAGTTATTTTAAACGAGGATGAAAAACTCGTCTATATTGATAAAATAACCAAATATCTTGAATTGGTTTATAAGGAGCTAAAAAATGCGCTTGGATAAATATTTAAAAGTCAGTCGTTTAATTAAACGTCGGACCTTGGCAAAAGAATTTGCTGACCAGGGTCGGGTAACGATTAATGGAAAAATTTCAAAATCCTCTGGAAATGTCGGCGTTGGTGATATTTTGGTTTTGGGTTTTGGTGGGAAAATTGTCACAATTAAAGTCACCGATGTTTCAGAAATTGTTAAAAAGAATGATGCCGGAGAAATGTATGAATTGATTTCTTCGGAAAATCGCCAACAATGAAGTTGTTTTTCTAATTAAAGAATCTTTTATTTTTGTGGTAATTTATTAAGATTTATTTTTGATTTCATTAAGATATTTTTATCCTCCAAATCATATGAGATATTGATTTTAAGTGATGGCAACAAATACGGCGCGACAACAGAAAAAAAATGTAAAAAGGGAAGAAGGTAACCGTCCTAATTTGCATTTGGTTCAGCCGAACACTTCCGCCCAAATTCGTTCTGCACAGGCCTATAATAAAGTTCGTGAAAAACATTATCATAAAGAAATTGCCCGTCGGCGTCGTTTGATCGCCTGTGTTGGCGCGTTTCTGTTCATTTTCTTTTCTTACAACTTATTCTCTTCAGCGGCCAAGTTGTATAGTGCTTCGTCACAATTAAATCAGGTAAATCAGCAGTTGGCAAAGACCAAGGCTGAACATAAACAATTAAAAGAAAATTTAAAACAATTAAAACAATCTGATTATTTGACTCAGTATTTGCGTGACAAATATCAGTATTCCAAATCCGGGGAAGTTATTTTTAATTTCACCAATTCGAACAGCAAGAAATAGTTTTTTGGACTGCTATTTTGTATTAATGTGAAGACTCTTTATCGACAATTTCAGTTAAATGTTCAATCGCATAAACTTTTTTCTGGTAGACAGAAACTTCTTTTAGCTATCTCTGGAGGAGTTGATTCAACGGTTTTAGCAGATCTTTTGTTTAAATACGAAAGTAATCCACGATCGCATTTATTTTTGGCCCATGTTGATCATCAGCTGAGAGTGGACTCGGCAAACGAGACAAAGCTAATTGATGATCAATTCGCCAATCGGGGTCTTTGCGTTTTTCATGAAAAATGGCCGCTTGAAAAACATCCTCATAGCGGAATTGAAGATGCTGCTCGGAAGTTTCGCTACGATTTTTATAAGCGAATGGCCCTTAAGGTTGGCGCTCGAAAAATTATTCTGGCACAGCATGCAGATGATCAGGCTGAAACGACATTGTTGAAAATTATCCGTGGTGCCGATTGGCAGACTGTTTCAGCAATGGAATGGTCGCGTCCACTGGAAAAAGATTCACCAATCGAAGTTGTTCGTCCTTTGTTAAATGTTGAAAAATCGGAAATTTACGATTATGCCGAAAAAAATCATTTAAAATGGATTGAGGATTCAACTAATAAGGATCCGGACTATACGAGCCGGAATCAGATTAGAAATGTTGTTTTGCCCGCTTTGAAACAAATTAATCCAAATTCCGCTAGGAACATTGCTTCCTTTGCCGAGCAAATTAGGGAAGTCAATGAAAACCAACTGATTGAAATGCTAAAAATTTGGTTGCATGATTCAATCGGTTTTCTACCAATCAAAAGATCCCAGTTGGAGCAGTTCGAAAGGCTTTTGAAAAATGAGAAAGAACCACATGGAAAAATTGATTTGACCGACGGCTTTTCTCTAGTTAAAAATAAAGATGAAATTAAAATAAAAAAAGAAAGGTAAATATACGATCACTGTTGTAGCGGTAATATTCGTGTTAACATTAAATACAATCAAATGACTGATACAGACCCCCGTTTTTCTAAAATCCTTCATGATCATCGAGAAATTGAAACAGCCGCTAAAAGAATCGGTGCTCAAATCGATCGTGATTATGCCGGTAAAACTCCTATTTTGGTTGTGGTTTTAAAAGGAGCTGTTATGTGGGCAGGTGATCTCTTTAGAAATATTTCAATCGATGTTGAAATGGATTTCATTGATATCGCCAGTTATCATGGCGGTATTGCTTCAAGTAATGAAATCACTTTAAGGACTGACCTCACTAGCGATGTTAAAGATCGGGATGTAATCATTGTGGAAGATATTGTTGATACTGGTTTATCATTACGTTATCTAGAGTCTTTACTGTCTAGACGTGGTGCCAGATCTGTGAAAACAGCAACAATGCTTAATAAACAAAAGGGCCACAAAGTCGATATTAGAGCCGATTACGTTGGTTTTGAGATTGATAATGAATTTGTTGCCGGTTATGGATTGGATTATCAGGAAATTTGGCGTAATTTGCCTTTCATTGGTGTGGTTAACCCCGATATTTATTCATAATGTTACAATATTGTATTGGCGTGAACGAGGTATTATATGAAAAATAAGAATCGCGGTTTCTTCCGCAGTTCATTATCATATGCATTCGTAATACTGGCAGTTATATTCTTAATTTACAGTTTTTTCGGACGTAGCGATGGTAGTGTCAAGTACCTTTCAACAACTACTTTTTTGAAGGAGTTGAAGAATAATAAAATTAAAGATTTTACGATTCAACCTGGCGATAGCGGTGTTTACACGATTGCCGGAGATTTTAAAAAAGCTCAAAAATCCAGCTCAAGCAGTAGTAGTACAACAACGCTGCTTTCCGGCTACCAAAGTTCGGTAACTAAATTTACTGCTTACGTTTTACCGAACAATTCTAGTTTGAAACAGATTACAACCGCGGCTCAAAAGGCCGGTGTTGCTGTTAATCCAAAACCGGCTGCCTCCAATTTCTGGGGATCGGTGTTGACAATGATATTGCCGACTCTAATTATGTTTGCCTTGCTTTACTGGATGCTTATCGGCAGCCAGCGTGGTCAAGGCGGTTCAGGCGGACCTGGTGGAATTATGAGTTTTGGTCGTTCGAAGGCTAAGCCTGCAGACCCTAAACAGAATAAAATCCGCTTTGCTGATGTAGCCGGAGAAGAAGAGGAAAAACAAGAACTTGTCGAAGTTGTCGAGTTTTTGAAAGATCCAAAGAAATTCACAAAACTCGGTGCCCGAATTCCAAAGGGCGTTTTGTTGGAAGGTCCTCCGGGAACCGGTAAAACTTTGCTCGCTAAAGCCGTCGCCGGTGAAGCAAAGACACCATTCTTCAGTATTTCCGGATCGGATTTCGTTGAAATGTTTGTTGGTGTTGGTGCCAGCCGTGTTCGTGATTTGTTTGAAAATGCGAAGAAGTCTGCACCTTCAATTATTTTTATTGATGAAATCGATGCAGTTGGTCGTCGTCGTGGAGCCGGCATGGGTGGTGGAAACGATGAACGCGAACAGACTCTGAACCAAATCTTGATTGAAATGGATGGATTCGAAGGTTCGGAAGGCGTAATCGTTCTTGCTTCAACTAACCGTTCTGACGTTTTGGACCCGGCTTTGCTTCGTTCTGGACGTTTCGACAGAAAGATTTTAGTTGGTGCTCCTGATGTAAAAGGGCGTGAGGCGATTCTGCGCGTTCATGCAAAAAACAAACCTTTGGCGGCAGATGTCGACTTGAAAGTCATTGCCCAACAAACTCCTGGTTTTGTTGGTGCGGACCTTGAAAACCTTCTTAACGAGGCTGCTTTACTGGCCGCTCGAAATGATGAAAAAGCTGTTACAGCAGCTGATATCGATGAAGCCGAAGACCGTGTTATTGCTGGACCGGCCAAAAAGGACCGCAAAACGACTCAAGATGAACGTGAGACTGTCGCATATCACGAAGCCGGCCATGCAATTGTTGGTTTGGTTCTAAATGATGCTCAGGTTGTTCGTAAGGTTACGATCGTGCCACGTGGACGAGCTGGTGGTTATGCCTTGATGATGCCAAAGGATGAGCGTTATCTCATGTCGGAGAAAGATGCTAAAGAAGAACTTGCCGGATTAATGGGTGGCCGTGCTGCCGAAATTTTGATTAATCATGTTGCAAGCTCTGGCGCTTCCAATGACTTCCAGCAAGCTACCCAGATTGCCCGGGAAATGGTTACCCAGTATGGTATGTCCGATAAGCTCGGTATGGTACAACTGGAAGGTAGTTCGAATGTCTTTGTCGGAGATCCTAACAATCCAAATCCTCCGTATTCGCAAAAAACCAGCGAGCTGATCGATGAAGAGGTTCGACGTTTGACGAATGAAGCTTATAAGAGAGCTGTTGATATCATTAAGAGCCATCCTAAGCAGCACAAGGCAATCGCCGAAGCTCTGTTGAAATACGAGACTCTTGATGAAGCTCAGATTAGATCTTTGTTTGAAACCGGTGAAATTCCTAGCGATTTGGTCAAAGACAGTCAAAGGCCTGCTCGTCCGCTCTCATATGAAGAGTCGAAAGCTGCCTTAAAGAAAAACGGCTCTGTTGATAATAAAGAGGCCGAGGACGAAGTTAAAGAGGACAAAGATGATAAGGAAGATGAAAATGATTCCAAGTCGGGTTCCGATTCAACTTCAAAAAAGAAGACAACCAAGAAGACTTCAACTACTCGACGCAAGTCAACAACAAGTTCGACTAAGAAAAAACCTACTACAAAACGAACCAAAAAAGATGACGATAACAAAGAGAATTAAGGAAAAACGCGACTTTAGCTGGTCGCGTTTTTATAATAAATTATGGATTATTTAGCAAAAAGTATTACTAAAAATGGTCATTTTCGTGCCTATGTGGCTGATGCATCAAATGTTGTCAAGCAAATGACTGAAATGCATAAAATGAGTCCTGATGTAACAGTCGCTTTCGGACGAACCTTGATTGCAACTGCTTTGGTTGGAAGCTCTTTATTAAAGGAAGACGATCAAATGCATATCAGCATTAATGGTCGTGGGCCGATTGGACAAATTGTTACTGAGACCAATTCCAAATCAGAACTTCGTGGTTATGTTACCAATCCGAAAGCAATTGCCAAAACCAATACAAATGGTGAAGCAGATATTTCTAATCTTGTAGGTCTAAACGGCACTTTAAGGGTAACAAAGGTTCATCCGGGATTAGATCCCTATACCGGCGAAGTAAAATTAGTGACTGGCCAAATCGGTGATGATTTTACTTATTATTTGGCCCAATCCGAGCAAATACCGAGCGCTGTTGGTGTTTCGGTTTTTGTCGATTCAAAAGGTTTGGTTAAATCTGCCGGTGGTTTTTTGCTTCAAACTTTGCCTGGAGCTAATGATACTGAATTGGATTTACTGGAACAACATTTAAGAAAAATGCCGAATATTTCTTCAATGTTGGCCGAAGGGCTGAGCGCAAACCAGATTTTGGCACAATTGTTTGCCAACCTGAAAGTTGATATCCTTGAAACAATTCCATTAAAAACAGCTGATGAATTGCCAAAGAAATGGTATGCCGATGCAATTGGAACATTGCCAAAAAAAGAGATTCAAGCGATGATCGATGAAGATCACGGAGCGGAAATCGTTAGTCGTTTCACGGAAAAAAAATACAATTTTTCTAAAGAAGAATTAAAAAAGATTTTAGCCTTGAAAATGGATAAAAAATTGGGTGAAGAATAAGTTTCTGCTACACTATATAGGTATTGTTTAAGGGATTTTATGACAGAAAAAATAGATACAGAATTAAATGATCAACTCCGAGTTCGCCGCCAAAAGCTCCAAGCTTTGAAAGATGATTTAGGGATTGATCCTTTTGGTCATCGTTTTGAACGAGATTCATATGCAAAAGATATTCATTCTTTTGCTGATAACAAAAGTAAAGAAGAATTAGATGCTGCAAAAAAACATGTGATTATAGCTGGAAGAATCATGGCCAAACGTGGAGCAGGTAAAATTATTTTTGCCGATATTCGAGATGTTTCCGGAACGGTTCAGATTTATGCACGTCGTGATGATTTGGCAGATAACTATGCCTTGATTCGTCGGGCCGACCTTGGCGATATTTTAGGTTTTTCCGGTACAGTTATGAAGACCGATGCGGGCGAGACAACCATTTTAATTGATAAATTGACCTGGCTGTCAAAGGCACTTCGACCTTTGCCGGATAAATATCATGGTTTAACAGACATTGATACTCGCTACCGTAAACGCTATTTGGATTTGATTTCGAATCCAAAATCTTTTGAGGTTTTTATTAAACGCTCTAAAATTGTTAAAGCAATCCGAAATTACATGGATTCGATTGGTTTTCTAGAAGTGGAAACACCAATTTTACAAAATTCAGCTGGTGGCGCTGCTGCCCGCCCTTTTGTTACTCATCATAATGCACTCGATATCGATATGTATCTGCGGATTGCGACGGAGCTCTATTTAAAACGTTTAATTGTTGGTGGAATGGAACGCGTTTATGAGATTGGCCGTATCTTTAGAAATGAGGGTATGGACACGCGTCATAATCCCGAATTCACAACGCTTGAGTCTTATGGAGCTTACTGGGATTTGTCGGATGTGATGATAGAGACGGAAAATATTATTCGTGCCGCTGCCAAATCAATCAATGAAGATGGTTTCATTGACTATCAAGGCCATAAAATTGACCTTAGTAAGGATTTTGCCAAGAGGTCAATGACTGAATTGATTAAGGAAAAAACCGGAATTGATTTTGATAAGAAGATTGATTTAGAAACAGCGCGAAAATTGGCTAATGAAAATAATGTTAAATATGAAAGCTTCTGGGGCGTTGGCCATATCATTGCTGAATTCTTTGATACTTTTGTTGAAAAAAGTTTAATTGAGCCAACCTTTGTTTATCATTTTCCTTTGGAAGTCAGTCCGTTGGCTAAAAAAGAGGATAATAATCCAGATTTTGTTCAACGTTTTGAGTTATACATAGCCGGCGGCGAGTATGGCAATGCGTTTACTGAATTGAATGATCCAATTGATCAGCGCCAGCGTTTTGAAGCACAAGCAGCTGAGCGTGAAAATGGTAATGACGAAGCTGAATCAATTGATGAAGACTATATTGAAGCCCTTGAACACGGAATGGCGCCGACCGGTGGCCTAGGAATTGGGATCGACCGTTTAACAATGTTACTGACAAATCAGACTTCAGTTCGAGATGTTCTTTTATTTCCAACGATGAGAAACTAAAAACTTGCTTAGGCAAGTTTTTTTAATTGCTTTAGAATTATCTACATGCAAAATAATGAAAAAAAATCCGAACTGAATATTTTTTTAACCTCGATCCCAAAAGTCCTTTCAAGCAAAACTTCAATTATAATTTTTCTGCTTTTATTCGTTTATTTGGTTGTTTTTGGAATAATCGGCTTACTTCCGGCTTTGAAAGTACTTGAACCTTCTAATACGGCTCAATTAATTCTTGGTAATTACACAAACGTTCTTTCGGCATTAGGCGCTGCTATCGCTGCTGGCGTCGGTACTAGTGTACATAAACATGTTCGTGCTCATCGCCAACAGACAGCAGATTTACAGACAACCGTCGATCGTCTGGAAAAAGAAATTAAACAATTGTCAAAACAAATTGCTGATTCAAAGTAATTTGTTTGCTCGCCTATTCTTTATCCTCAGGACTAGAATTAACAGGATGGCAGCTAAAATTGCGCTGACAGCAAAGCTAGCGAGCATACCTTTCATTGACACCTGAAGTGGTTTTGAGACAAGAGTTAAGACCTGACTAATAATTAGAACGCCAATTACTCCGGCAATTTGGCGAACCGTTGTGATTAGGGCCGTCCCATGTGGAATTAAGTCTTTTTCTAAAGCATTATTTGCGTAAGTTACAGCTGGCATCATCATAAAAGCATTACCAGATTCAACAAGAGCGGCAAAAATGATTGCTAAAAGCCATAATTTTATTTGGCACGTGATTAAGAGGCCGAAAAACCCGATTAAAATCATTGCAGAACCAATCAACATTGTTGTTTTCAAACCGAATCGCTTCATTACTTCGACCGAGCGGCGATTCAAAATGCTTAAACTAATAGCAGCCGGGACCATCATTAGGCCTGACCAAAGGGCGTTTACTCCAAGGATTTTTTGGAAGTAAATTGGCATTAGAACCGTTGTTACGATTAGAGCAATATATGACCCAGCCGTTAGAAACATTCCTAAGCGAAAGGCAGCATTTTTTAAAACTCTTAAATCAAGCAGCGGTTCTTTAATTGAAAACTGTCTTTGAACAAAATATCCAAATAAAAGTAAACCAACAAAGAAAATAAAAAGCAATGAAATTGTGATTTTTGTAGTCATTGTTTGTAGGGCATAGAGAAGCATGACGAGTCCCATCAGACTTATTGAAGAAATAACATCGAAATGGTATGGCTCGTGCGGCATAACGTTTTTTATGAATTTTAAGGATAATAAAAATAAAATGATTAAAATAAGCAAAAAGAAACTGAAAACAGCCTGCCAATCAAAGATTTCCAGTATCACACCGGAAACGATTGGGCCGACGGCTAAGGCTGAACCCATTACCAATCCAACCAAACCCATTTGTGTCAAACGTTTTTCTTCCGGGGTAATTGACAGAATGACTGATTGAAAACTTGGAAAAAGCAGGCCGACGGCCGCCCCTTCCAACAGCCGGCCAATTACCAGCAGACTAAAGTTTCCAGCCGTGATTGCAACTAAGGTTCCAAAAAGGAAAATAATTTGCAAGCTCAAAAGAAAAGCCTTAAAAGGAACGTTTTTTAAGAACCAAGGCGATAAAGGCATCATCAAGACCATGACAAGCATGAAGCCGGTTGTCAGCCATTGGACGCTAGAAACGGCTACAGAAAAATGTTTCATTAGTGTCGGATAAATTGTTGTCATTGCAGATTGGCTAATTGAAAAGGTAAAACTGGTCGCCAGTAAAACGTTTATAAAAAATTTTTTTTGAATATCAGATAAATTGGACATACTCTCTCTCGTTTTCCCTGCTCAAAGCAGATAGATAACTAATTCGATTATATGACTTAGATTAAAGACTGTCTCTATCTGCTTGACCTTCATATGAAGATGTCATAAACTTAAATAGTTGTTTATTTCATACTATTCCGACTTAGCTCAGTTGGTAGAGCGCCTGACTGTTAATCAGGTTGTCGTCGGTTCGAGCCCGACAGTCGGAGTTTGCGGTCGGTCGATTTACGTCGGCTAACCGTTTTTTATTGAAAGATATAAAGTTATTTCAATTAGCCGACTTAGCTCAGTTGGTAGAGCATCGGTATCGTAAACCGGGGGTCGACGGTTCGAACCCGTCAGTCGGCAAAATCTTCGTGAAACAGCGTGATATTAAGCGAAACAAAGCTTGATATGACGCTGTTTTTATATACTTTTTGATTTGGTTTCGAAGAATATCTATAAAATTGTCTTCAATAGCATGTCTAAAGAATATAATTGTCGTTATTTTCCTTTTGTATAATAATATGTAATAATTTTAACAATGCAAAAGGCAGAAACTTTTAAAAAAGCCGGCCTGGTTTTCAAAAAGATTAGGAAGCAACGCAAGATATCGATCTCTTCTTTGTCTGAAGGAATAATTTCTCCTTCTTCGATTAGCAAATTTGAAGAAGGAAGAACGCAACTTAGTTTCATCAATTTGTCTCAATTGCTTATGCGAATGCATGTGAACTTGGATGAATTTTATTGCAAAGTTTATGCTGGACAAGTTGATAGTTATACCAGTTTTCTCAATCAAATTAATTATATTTATCAAAACAACGATCTTCCTGCCTTGAAAAAGATAGCAAATGAAAAAATCTCTCATTTTAAAGTCGATAGCAATTTTGATAATCTGATAGAATCATCTTCCGTTTGTGCCTTGATAAGAAGAGCTGATCCGAGTTTTCATGTTGATAGCGAGATAAAAAAGAGCTTATTCGATTATCTAGATAAAGTCGAACACTGGGATTTCATTGAATTTTCTGTTTTTAATAACTGCATGCTTATTTTCGATAATGAGATGATTGAGTCCGCCCTAAAAGAAATGCTTTATTTGAATTTGGATAATAATCCTAAAAATATTAGTAGAATAGTATCTGCCTTTTCCAACGCAATTGACATTTTTTATAGAAGGAAAGATTATCAAAAAGCTAAATTGTTGCTTGGACAAATTGAAAAAATTGTGGATGATCAATCCGATTTAATCAATAGATTCAAGCAGAAATTTTTTGATAATTTATTATCTTTGAATGAGAAACAGGCAGAGGAGGACAATTGTTTTTTGATTGAATTTCTTAGGCTTGTAGGATCCAATAGCTTGGCCACTTCATACGAAAAATACATTGAAAAGTATTCTTTTCGACAAAATTAGCATATGGGAAATATTAATCGCTTACATTTATAAAAAGTGGCTAATTTAGCGTTTTTTTATTTTTGCTCTAATTATCTATTAGACTTTAGTTACTAATTTGGAAGAAAGAATTGCTGCATAAAATTCTTTGATAATTAGTAAGAATTAAAAAAATTAGGAAATAAAATCAGCTTTGGAAAAAAACATTCCAGTTGGAAAATATTTTATTCCTAATAATTCTTTAAGCTTCTCACTGATTTTTTTGGATTATTATACTTGGGTTATTTGATTCGCCTATGATCATCCAATCATCGTAAAAACGTGCATATCGTATAGGATGAATTAAATGCATTTTGTTGCTTATGCTATGGTTAGTTCTCTTAAATATAATAAAAGCTGTTTAAATTGGCAATGTCTTAATTTGTTTAAAAAAAGTTATCTTTATTTACATTACCAATTCAATAGAATTGTGTCTTTCAAGCAAATAAATACTAAAAAGAGAAAAGTAATTTTATACTCTTTCGATCGTGATTTTTTGAACTCAATAAAATTGTATAAGTTGACAGTAATGTGTATTTGATAGGTTTAAATGCTTTTCTATAGTCCGTTTTGTGTTAACTGATAAATTAATAGATATTTATTAATTTATTGCTTTCTAAGTTAGCCATGCGCTTTTGGCTTTTTTTGCTTTTTCATTAGCTAAAAATTCAAATAAAACTGTAGAACTTTTACGGCTGTCTCTTTTACTCTAATGGTCACCTATGATTGCATACCCCCTAAAATCAAGCAAAGAAAAATAAATTAATTAAGGAAATATTCATTAAGGACAAATTTTATGTTAAACGCTTATAAAAAATACTGGAAGAATTATTTTAACTTTAAAGATAGTAGCAGCCGTTCCGATTACTGGTGGCTGATCTTGGCTAACGTGATCATTTTCACAATTTTACTTATTTTTTCAATCATAGCTATTATTGCTGTTTTTCCAAGTTTCTTGGAAGCGATTAGCGGAAGCAGCATTGCCAGCAAGAGTTCTTCTAATTCTTCTTCCGTTTGGATTTTTGGATCTTTATTAATTGCCGTTATTTTATTTGTTTTTGCCAATATCATTCCTGCGATTTCGCTCGGAGTTCGTCGGGTTCGGGATACCGGTCTTAGCCCTTGGTGGTATTTGATTAGTGTCTTAGCAACAATTCTTTATTATCTTGAACAGAGTACAAAACAAAGCTGGCTCTCTGGACTGTCGATTATTCTGCAAATTATTATGTTGGTTATTTTTCTGTTTCCTACTAAATATTTTCATAAGAACAAGTAGAAATCTTTTATTACGCTCAAATTTTCAGAAAGGGCCTCCATGTCAACGAAGCAAAATAAGTTTAAAAAAACGCATATCCTTGTAGCTGCTGTCCTATTATTAGCAGTTTTGATCTCTTTGATTGGGGGAGCTTTTATTAGTGGGGCTTTTAAAGTAAAGACCACTGAAACTAAAGATAGTAATCATAATTATCGGTTTTTGACTTTGTCTAATGATTCTTTATCATTAACCGGCAAAATCGTTGCAAGCCAATCGCAAACACTTGATCGACCGAATGGACGTTTAATTGCCTTAAAGATCAAAACTGGTGATACCGTCACTAAAAATCAGCTTTTAATGACAACTTACGATGGTAGCTATCATAATGTCTATGCGCCTTATAACGGTAGTGTCGTTGTAAAAGACAGTGAAGGTAACGCTAATATCGAAATTTATTCTGATCAATTGTTGTTATCGGCAAGTGTCTCTGAATATGACTATAGCAAGGTTCAAGTGGGGCAAAGCGTTCAAGTTGCTTCCATTGCAAATGGCTATGAACAGACGACGCAAATTTCCAGTTTGGCAAAAGACTCTCAGGTTTCTTCTCTTTCAACGACTGCTAAATATGCTTTATCGGCTAATTTGGATCGGGGATTTATTGATGGCCAATCAGTTAAAATCACTGTTTTAAGTAGTCAGTTTAAAATACCTACCGGAAGCGTTAAGAAGAATACTGTCTACTTGCTTAAAAATGGCAGAGCAATTAAACGAAGGATTAAAGCCGATAAGGAAAGCAGTTATTATTTGGTGACCAGCGGTCTTAAGACTGGTGACCGATTAATCCTTAATCCTGATAAGCGATTAAAAAATGGTTGCAAGGTGAATGAATAGTGATTTGCCTGTCGAATATTAACAAATATTATCATCAAGGGAAGAACGCTTATCACGTTTTAAAGAATATTGATCTAGTAGTTCGTGCAGGTGAATTTGTCGCTATTATGGGTCAATCGGGTTCCGGTAAATCAACTTTGATTAACATTATCGGTTTTTTGGATGACCATTTCGATGGTGACTATACTTTTGAAAAGAAAAATATCGCTCAAATGTCCCGCCAAGATTGTGCCCACTATCGCAATAGAAATGTTGGTTTTGTTTTTCAAAATTTTAAATTAATTAATAATTTAACAGTTAAAGAAAATATTGCCATTCCTTTGCTTTATGCAGGTCAAAGCTTTAGTCAAACTGAAGTCAAAATTGAACAGGCTTTGAATCAAGTTGGTTTGCACGGCTATCAAAATCAGTATCCCTTAAACCTTTCTGGTGGCCAGCAGCAAAGGGTTTCGATCGCCCGCGCTTTGATCAATAAACCAAAATTTTTAATTGCCGATGAACCTACCGGTGCTTTGGACAGCCAAACTTCAAAAGAGATTATTAGCTTGTTTACTCAACTGAATTTAAAAAGCAGTATGACAATTATTATGGTTACTCATGATTTAGCAGTAGCCCAAAAAAGTCAACGAATTATTCGCATTATGGATGGCACGATTGCCTCCGATCAGGAGACTGGTTATGAGAGTCGGTTAATTAATACGAACGGCACTTAAATCGCTGTTGACAAATAGAAAACGCAGTTTGTTAACTATGTTGGGTATTATCATTGGTATCACTTCCGTGATCACGATTATTTCTTTGGGAAACGGTGTTAAAAAGGCTACTTTAAAAAATCTTCAAGCCACAAAGACAGGCAAACAAACTGTAACAATCGATTACTATGTAAATGATAGCAATGATTATCAGGCTGGTTTTGACCAAGCAGACCATACTTTGTTAAAAAGCAAAAACGATTTAGGCGTGAGCAATGTAAAAATTCAAAGAGTAACCAAAGAATTCCAGATCACGGCCGTTATTTTTGATACGAACAAAAATTTAACTGCGACAGCTGTCAAAGATCGGCCAGGTGTCAGGCTGATTGCCGGCAAAAATATTAGTAGCTATGATAATAGTGTTCAAAATCAACGATTGTTGATTTCTAAGCAAACCGCTCTGAAAAACTTTAAAAGTATAAAAGGCACTCTGGGCGCTTCAATTCTAATTAACGGTCTTTCCTATACGGTTGTCGGTATTTATGCAAATAATAACGAGTCGCCTTATGACACTAATTTGATTCTGCCACAGGAAACCTATTTTCAAGGACAGGTCAACGATCAGGGCAACAGTGTTCAGATCACTTTTTCTAAGGGCAGCAAAATTTCCAAGAATACGGAGCACTTAGTTACACTCCTAAAAAAGAAAGGCAGCCATCGAAATAAAGGGGAGTATTCTTTTACCGACATGGGCGAACTCTTAAGCGGAATCGGCAAAGTTATTTCCGCTTTGACCTATTTTGTTAGTGCGATCGCCGGGATTTCCTTATTTATTGCCGGTATCGGTGTTATGAACATGATGTATATCTCGGTTTCTGAAAGAACCCAGGAAATTGGTATTCGGCTAGCAGTGGGCGCCAGTCCAAGAGATATTATGAATCAATTTTTACTGGAAGCCGTGCTCCTGACAACGTTTGGTGGCCTAATCGGCTTTGGGTTAGGTGTTGGGAGTGCCTGGCTGTTCTCACTGCTCTTGCCTTTTAAGGCTGTCACAACTTTTGGATCTTTCATTTTGGCTTTTAGCGTTTCCACGATTGTTGGTATAATCTTTGGTATTTTGCCAGCCAAACAAGCTGCTAATAAAAATTTGATTGATATTTTGAAATAAAGTTTTTTCAAAAAATTAATATTTTTCTCTCAATTTCCGTCTAATTACTATGAGTCGATCTTTATAATCTTTTTAAAAACGGTCGTCTCACAAATAAAACGAATAGAGGTTTTTATGTATAAATTGTCAATCGGAATTTTTGCTTTGACTGGAACTTTTGGAATATCTGCACAAGCCGCGAAAATGATTTATCCAGTTATTTATGCAGCTTTCGCAAGGGGATCACTCAGTATTGGACGATCAATTGCTTTGATTGCTGCAACTGGGGCCGGTTGCTTAATTGCAGCAGCAGTTATTGGAGCAGGTGGAATATTTATCAGTCGAAAATTGAAAGCGGGCAGAGGGGCAACTTTGGCTTGGTAAATAAAAAAATGTCACGTGGCCAAATTGATTTTGTGAATGCCTTTGAGGAAAAAAATGTTTAAAATTATTTATTTGGAATTGAAGGCCTATTGGCGAGAAACTTCATTTGATAAACTCTCTTTGCGATTAATTTTTCTTGTTTCTTTGACTTCTTTTTTTATTGTTTACGGAGCAGGTATTTTCTTTCAAAGTTATATTGCTTCGCATTGGATTTTTCTTTGCAATTGTTTATTATTTTCGACTGCTATTGGATGGAATGGCGGATTTGATCTTTTTAAATATTTTATTTTTTCTAAAAATAATAAATATATAGAACTTTGGCCGAGAAAAAAATATAACCTATTGATTTTAAAGTCTTTTAAATATGAAATTTTAGGCAATTCGGCTTACTTTGTTTTTCTACTAATTCTGTCGACCCCGTTATTCCATAATTTTCGTCCCTACCTACTTTGGACTATTTGCTTATCTTTGATCATTTATAATAGCGTTCGGAAATTCAGTCAGATTATTAATTTATGTTCGAAAAGTAAAGTGACTATCGTTTTTTGTTTCTCTGGAATCGTATATTTAGTCGAACTGCTAATGCTGAAGGATACTTTTTCGAATAATTCTGCTTTTGAAATTAATAATATTTTGAATGTAATTATCTCAATCGTTGAAAGAACGAGAAATCATTTTGACAAATATATTGACTATTCTTTTCTTTTTCCAATTGTGATGATCCTTCTTTCAATTTTAATATTTTTTTATTATGCCTTTGCTTCTAAAACAATAAATATTTTTAAGGTCAAGGAATTGTCAAAGCCTTCAGTTTTTTATAAAATTTTACTTTATAGTCAATTGACTAAAACTCCGCTTCATAGGAGAACGATTGAAAAAATAGAAACATCGGGTTATTGGAAAGAGATCCAGCAAGATTCACTTATGATTTTTCTAGTTGTCTTTTTTTCCTATTTGATTTCTTTTTTGCTTGGAGATTCTTTAGCGTATTCAGAGTTTGCAGTTATTTTTTTTACTGGAGTTTTTTTAATTAAAAGAATCATTTCTTTTCGAACGAATTTAAAAGGTGACTTATCCAATGAGATAATTGCACATGTTTTATCGCCTGGTTTTTTAAAAATATTAATAAAAAAATATGATTTTATAGTTTCTGTTACCGGAATCGCTGAAATTTTTGTGCTGATACTGGGAATGAATTTATTCAATTTTTCATTTACTATCTTTTTAAGAGAATTCTTTTTGCTGTCATTCCTTTTATTGGCCAATGTAAAAATTACTGGTTTATTTTCCGGACTTTTTTCAAGTTATAAAAATGAAGATTCTCTTTTGCCAATAATTGGTCTATTAATTTGTGGGGGATTTGTATCATTAATTACTGAATTTTTGGTAATGACTATATATTTTGTTCAAATAATAGATGCTAGCAATAATTGGATATTTTTCGCTCAAATGGTTTTTCTTTCTTTTATTTATTTAATTTCAGTTTTTTTGATCAACAGATACCAACGGTTTTTCTATGGAGAATACAAAAAATATGTTGCAAAATAAAATATTCATTAGACCGGATCGGGTGTTCAACATTTCAATGATTATCAGCTTATTTGTAGCGATTTTCTCTTTTATCATTGGAACTCAAATGACCGGTTTATTTCAACCGGATTTGTCTAGTGCCCAACTTACGATTTTTGAGGTATTCATTCATAATACGACGATATCCTTACTACTGCTTGTAGGAGTTTTTAGTTATGGATTTATCTCTTTTATTTTGATAATTTCAAATTTTGCTATTTTTGGCATGCAAATTAATACGATGATATCGCGCGTTGGTTTCCTTTTGATGGCTAACAAAATTATCTGGCATATTTTCTTGGAACTGCCGGCAATTATTTTGGCAGCGACTTTTGGTTTTTATTTATTTGTGTCGCAAATTATCCTGGAGAAAGATTTTAATTGGAAAAATCTCGGCCAGCAATTAAGAACGGTAATAATTTTAGTAATGCCTTTAAATTTTCTGGCAGCAGTGATCGAAACATTAGTCAGTAATCGGATTGGTGATTTATGAAAATTGATTGGCAAAAACACAAGATAAATATTTTTATTTTTGCTGTTGCTGCAATTTTTCTGCACTCAATAATTTTTGTTAGCTACGGCAACATTGGGAATACTTTTCTAGAGAATGCAATTTCGGTATCTAAGAATAGCGACTCTTCTTTGACTCAATTCTTCATAAATATTCACCGTGTTTACAATAATTTTTTAATTCAAGCTATTTTTCGTTCATTTTTATTTTTTATAAATTTCTTTTTAACTGGTCTATTTTTGAGATTGTCTTTTATATTTGAAAATAAACTAAGAAAATCTCTGCTTAAAAAAATAGTAGCCTAGAAAAAGATCTATTATTAAAGCTTGTTTTAATCAACGCTTTTGGTGAGTTATTTTTAACGTTAATAACGTTTTTATTCAAAAATCAATTAATTAATTTTTCCATTTTTGGTTACGATATATATTTACTCTTATTATTGCTAGTCAAATTAATTTACGGATTTATTCCTTATGCAAAAGAATCGAGAGTTTGTTCTTCTTTTGTTTTATACACTATTTTTAAAACAACTATTCTAATAGGGGCAATTGTTTAATGGCTTATTTATCTTTAAAAGAAATCAATAAAAGCTACGGCAGTAAAGTTGCGTTTCATCACCAGGATTTTTCATTCAGTAAAAACGAAATTGTTTTCTTTGTTGGAAAAAACGGTGTTGGGAAGACTACTTTAATGGAAATCATTGTTGGTTTGAATCAGATTGATGAAGGAGAAATCATTTTGGACAAGCGAGAGCTAAAAGTTCCATATGATTTATCGTCACGAGAAAAATTCTCTTTTCTACCTACGGAGGATCAACTAATTGATTTTTTGACTGCTAGGGAGAATCTTTCTTACTTTGCTGAGATATATCGGATAAAAAAATATCAAGATAAAATTGGTGATCTGATCAAGGACTATCAATTTTCTGATCAAGAGGGAAAACTGATCAAGGGTTATTCCAAGGGAATGAAACGCCGACTCAGTCTTGCCCTGATTGATTTGATTAATTCTCCAATCATTGTCTTGGACGAGCCTAGTCTTGGATTAGATATTTATAATGTTAATTTTTTGCGGAAGAAGTTGCCTGAATATAGAAGTGAAGGAAAGTTGGTAATTGTTACTAGCCATGATTTGCTCCTATGCCAACGCTTGGCAGATCGAGTCTATTTGTTTTCCGATAACAAAATAATTGAGTACCAAACTGGTGAGATCGACAAAATTGAACGGGGGATTTTGGATAGTTATGAAACAAACTCTTACTAGACTCTATTTCAGTGCATAAAGATAATTTTGATGAATTAAATATTACTCAATTTGAATTGGTTTTTATATCTAATAATTATTATTTTTATTAAGGCAATCTTTACATAAATAATACAAAGCCTTTCTTATTTCCTAAATCACGGTATGAAGCAACTATAATTAACCTAAAAACGTGATCGTGGCTTTTTGGGTGGGACAATAATTCTTTATGACAAGTAAATTCGATGTTTTTAAAAAAATAGCCTTGGTTTTATTCCTAAATTTTTTAACATTCTTTGTAGTTATCCAATTGCAGGGTAACTTGGATCAGGCAAATGCAGCAACAACTACAAACTCAACAGACTATGCTTCGATAGTTTCGAAAACATCTATCAATAAAACAGCAACTATTCTTGATTCAAAAAGAAATGATGGCGTTTATTTTAGTGGCCCGGCTTTGACCTCTGCATCGACGATGACAGCTAACGCTTCCGGCAATAGTTATAACGGCGATACTATTACGGTCGAGGAAATTAATCTCACCAAGAGAAGTAATGGCATTGAATACACCTATGCAGAAGTTTATGACTCAACCGCCAAAAAAACTTATTGGATTGACCAGAGAGCTATTTTGGCTTCAATTTCTTCGCAAACAACGGTCAATTATCAAGCGACAATTAATGATTCGGCAAGAAGTGATAAAACTTATTCTGCTCCAGCATTATCCTCATGGTCTTCTTTGACCGGCAGCACAAATAGTTATGATGGCGACAAAGTAACTGTTATTGCCTCTGCTGTCACTACAAGAGGAAACGGTACAAGCTATACATATTTAGAAGTTAAGTATGGTAGTTTAACATTTTGGATCGATAGTCGAGCAGTTTTGGCACAAATAACTTCGTCAATAATCGAAAATTATTCGGCAGTGATCGAAGAAGGAAATAGAACTGATGGGATTTATACCAATGGTCCAGCCTTGACCTCTGCATCAACGATGACGGCTAATGCCAGTGCGCCAAAATACGAAGGTGATCGGGTAACGGTGATTAAAAAAGATACAACCACTCGCGGGGATGGGCTTTCTTATATTTATTTAGAAGTTCAGTATGGCAGTTCAACATTTTGGATTGACTCGCGTGCTGTTTCAACGACTACTTATGATACGATCACAGCGACAAATACAACGCCTAATGAGTATGCGACGGTTATCTCCGGCAGAGCTGATGGGATTTATACCAACGGTCCCGCTCTAACCTCTGCGTCGACTTTGACTGCTAATGGTTCAATTACAGCTTATGTTGGAAACATAGTCGCGGTAACGCAAATCGATACAACCAAACGAACTTCCGGGGCAGTTATCAATATGCGAGAGTAACTGACGTGACTGCCGGGAAAACTTATTGGGTTGATGTGAGATCATTGAGTATGTCTAAATATGCCACGATCATTTCCAATTCAACGATGAATTCAACCTACAAAATTGCCGATTATGCGCGGAATGATGGTACCTACAGCAGCCCTGCTTTAACGTCTTCAAGCGCTTTGGTATCGACAGTCGGTGGAAGAGTTTACGATGGAGATACGGTCACTGTTACAAAAGAGGATGTCACTAAACGGTCCAATGGAACAACCTATACTTATGCTTATGTAACCGACCCGAAGGCCGGAAAATCTTATTGGATTGATTTTCGAGCATTGGCAGCGACAACTATGAATGGTTATGATGAGTCCTCTTATCAATCAGGCATTTCTAATGGAAGCATTTCCGGAAGCTTTGTAATTGTCAAGGCGACCCAGGGAACTGATTATGTTAATCCGGCTGAGGCTAGTGAAGTTGCATCAACCGTAGCCGCAGGCAAAAAATTGGGATTATATTCCTATGCGGAGACAGGCAATGCAATTAGCGAAGCGGAATATTTCGTTAGCAACATTAAATCTTATTTAAAAGATAATCCGATTCTAATACTTGATTGGGAGGGAAGTGCCTTAACTCAAGGCCCGACTTGGGCAAAGCAATGGTTGGACGAGGTTCATAATTTAACGGGTATCCGACCTTTGATTTATATGTCTAAATCTGTGACTAGCGAATACAATTGGAGCTCTGTTGCACCCAACTATGGCCTTTGGGTTGCTGAATATGCCACGACGGCATCAACTGGTTATCAAAGCAATCCCTGGACTAATAATGATGATTATGGAGCTTGGAGTACACCGACAATTTTCCAATATACGGATAATGGTAGTTTGAGTGGTTACGGCGGGGCTTTGGATTTGGATCTCTTTTATGGAGATTTCGAGGATTGGGATCGGTTAGCCGGTTTAGCTTATTAAATTGATAAAAACCTGCCGTGTATCAGTGTTTATATTCGTTTTTACTAGATTGCCATAGCCCTTTAACATTTGTTTAGAAATGTTAAAGGTATTATTTGAGTATTCTTGTATTATTGTGGTCTTATCGGAATAAAGGAGTTATTTTTATACATGTTTGTTTTAAGTAGTTTTCAAATTGGTCAGCAAATGATTAAACTGGTTTTTCCTGAAGAAAAACAAGCTGAAGAATTGTTTGAAATTATCGAAACTGATCGAAAAGCTCTATCTGAGTGGATGCCTTGGACTAAAAATGTCAAAAGCAAAAAAAGATGAAATTGAATTCATCAATTATGCCAGAGAAAAAAATGCTAAATATCAGCTGTTGGAATTAGCAATTATTGCTGGGAACCAACCAATTGGAATGATTGATTTACATAGTATTGATAGAGATGATCGCCGAGCAGAGGTTGGATATTGGATGTTTAGCAAGTATCAGGGAAAAGGTATTATGACTGAATCTTTAAAACATTTATTGAGTATCGCTTTTAATGAGTTAGATTTAAACAAGATAATCGTAATGGCCGATTCTAAAAATGAAAAAAGTAGAGCAATTCCTCAACGACTAGGTTTTAGACAAGAAGGTACTCTTAAAGAAGAAATTTTTATGAATAAACAATTCAGGGATCTTGATGTCTTTGCCATCACCACTAGCGAATATAAAATTAAAAATAGTTAGTTGAATAAATAGCAATATGTCAAATGGAGCTGAATATTTTGGAAGCGGGTCCGATTACTTGTTTTGCTTAAGAATTTTAAAAACTTATCTATTTGTATGGACTGTCTTCACTCATAAATAAAAACGGAACCGCATTGTATTCAGTAATAATTCCAGTGATCCATATCAACTAGCTGATATTTCTCATCAAAGGATGTGATCTTATTAGTTTCAAGGCGAGATATTTAATAGTATCAAATCCTTTGATTCGACAATTTTAGATAGAAATATAAATAATATATTTTTAATTTAACATAGAAGCTCTAGAATTGGATTAACAAAAGATTCGATTTATTTTAATTGTTTTTGAGCGAAAATAAGCCAAGTTTTATTGCATCAAATATGATTAAGGTATCTTCATGTAGGAGCGTTCAATCATGAAAAATAAAGGTTTGTTATTAAAAGTTTCAACCGGTCTGGCAGCTGTTTCTTTTTTATTCAGTGAATATTTATTCAAAATTTCATTTAAAAGAGTTGATCATGTGCCGGAAACATCACAAGAGAAACAAAAATATGCGGCAAGTTATTGGGAATACGTTGACTGGTTCAGAAGAATAAATAAAGAGCATTGGACTTTCCAAACAAAAAATGAAACGGAGCGAATGTCGGCTTATTTCATTCCTTCAAAAGAGGAAAACTCAAAAAAAGTTGTGATTATCGCTCACGGCTACAAAGGCAACGGAGAAACTATGTCTAGTTATGCCAAGATGTTTTATGAGATGGGGTTCAATGTGCTTCTGCCTGACGATCGTGGTCACGGACAAAGCATGGGTGAATATATAAGTTTTGGCTGGCTTGATCGTCTCGATTATTTGCAATGGTTGAAAAAAATAATTAAACGAGTCGGTCCAAAAAGCGAAATTCTTTTGTTCGGTGTCAGTATGGGCGCTTCAACAGTTGAAATGTTGAGCGGCGAAGATTTGCCATCACAGGTTAAATGCGTTATTGCAGATTGTGGTTATTCCAGTATTGATGAAGAAATGACTTTTTTGTTGAAACATCATTATCATCTTCCCAAGTACCCTTTTTATCCGCTGGTGAGCACGATCAATCGTTATCGTTTGGGATATTATCTCGGAGATGTTTCTTCGGTTGAACAATTAAAGAAAAACAAATTACCTATATTTTTTATCCATGGTGAAAATGATGATTACGTACCAAGCTATATGTCATTGGAAAACTACGAAGCAACAACGGCAGCCAAAGAATTGTGGATTGTTAATAATGCAACTCATGCCGAAAGTTATTGGCTCGATCCTTTAGAGTATAAAAAACGTATTAAAGATTTTTTGAATAAATATTTTAATGATAAAAATTAAAGAGTAATAAATTAATTAATATTTAATTTTTGCTTATCAATCTATAAACGTTTTATTTTTTATGTAATATCTATTATTATTTTTTCACCAAGAAGTCATTTTCTTTAATATTTCCATTCTCTGGAATGAAGTCAATTGAATCAGCAATATCCTTAGGTATTGGTATTTGAGGATCTATGTGTGGATTATTTAAGTGAATCAGATGATATGATTTACGATATTCAGTTGGAGAAAGGCCAAGTTCCTGATGGAACTTTCGAATGAATACTTTTGAGTCGTTAAAGTAAGCTCGACTAGAAATTTGTTTTACTGACATTTCGGTTCTAACCAGTAATGTCGTTGCTACTTCGATTTTAAGATGATTTAGATACTGTAACATCGTCATACCGGTACATTTTTTGAATATTCTTGTTAAATAATCAGGATTCAATTCGAGCTGTTTAGCAATTCCTGGGACAGTTAATGTTGATGATATATGCGCTCTTATCCACTCTTTAATAAAACTGGCCCGGCTGTCCTCTTCATTTATATAGCTATTGGAAATATACGAATTAAATAATTGAATTAACAACGCCGAAGTTAGATAATCTCTCATTTGCAAATATGAAGACTCGCTTCGAGAAGACAAAATTTGATGTATTAAGATTACTGACTGCTCATAATCTGCCAAGGTGAATTTATTGGGAAGAAGAATTTTTCGATCTTTGGAAGGATTATTTTTTACACTGTCAATCAAATCACTTTCTTTGAGATTAATTTTTGATTCTTTGAATCTTGAAAAAAATGTAACCAATAGAAGTCAACACCTTGAGTTGAGTTTTTGTATCCAAAAAAATTTATAAAAGGTGGGATTAATAAAACTTCTCCGGCATTTATAACATATTGCTCTTGGTCTAATTGAATATAAATTGGTCCTTTGACACATAGAATGATTTCATAATCTCCCTTATGAAACATTCTTTTGTGTTTCCAATTTTCATGAGCTGTAAATTCCCCTCCTTTATAAAATAGAACCGTTTTTTCAAGTATTACTGAATAGAAATTCATCTTTTCCTCCTCTTTTCGGTCTATATATTTAAGTAGGAAATGGTCACCATTTATACATAAAAATGCCATCTTAGCCAATAAAATAATTTTATATTAGTCGGAAATAGCAACCATATTATCAATTATAGGACTTTAATCATTTTTAGAAAGCGCTTACTATTAAATTGTTTGAAAAAGAACAAATTTAAATTATGAATCAAACCTGGAGGTTTTTAAAAGATGGACACTGTT
Organism: Oenococcus oeni; assembly: GCF_020510245.1. Classification (NCBI taxonomy): domain Bacteria; kingdom Bacillati; phylum Bacillota; class Bacilli; order Lactobacillales; family Lactobacillaceae; genus Oenococcus; species Oenococcus oeni. The sequence goes on from NZ_CP084701.1 coordinate 175,826, forward strand.
TCAGATCAAAAAGGGAGCGCCACCAAAGTACAAAAACTTGATGAACGGCTTCCTTTTCATAGAAAGTTGACTTATGGTTTTACTGACATTTCGGGTAATCTTCTTTATTGTATTATCAGCGGATACATGCTTTATTTTTTTACAAACGTTTTTGGTATGAGCATTGGAACTGCTGGTGTTTTACTTTTGATTGGTAGAATTTTTGATGCTGTCGGAGCCCCTGTAATGGGAATACTGGTTGATCATACGCATAGTAAATATGGTAAAAGTCGCCCTTGGTTTTTATGGATGTCATTACCCTTTGCAATCTTTGTTTGGTTGCTGTTTACTACACCAAGTTTGACCGGCACAGCAAAAATTATGTATGGAGCGATTATATATATTGGCAGATTTATCTTATACTGCTGTTTCTACTCCAATCACTTCTGTGCTTCCAAACTTAACTTTAAATTCTGATGATCGTCAAGTTGCTAATTCTATTCGTCTAGTTTTAGGGAATGTTGGCAATTTCTTTGCAGTTACATTTATTTTGCCCTTTGCTAATTTCCTTGGTGGCTCTAATCACCAAAAAGGCTGGTCTCTTGCTGTTGGAGTTTATGCGATTGTCGCTTTCGTATTCTTGATCATTGCCTTTTTTGACATGCGAGAGAAGAATATTGAAAATGACAAAATTATCACGATTAAAGAAAGTTTCAGGGCTGCTAGAGGGAATTGGCCATGGATTTTGATTGTTTTGGCAAATTTAATTTATTGGACTGCTTATATGACGAGAAGTTCCACTTTAGCTTATTATTTTCAGTACAATATGCACAACGAAAATTATATTTCGCTTTTTAATGGTTTTTCAATTATTCAGGTTCTTGGAATGGCTTCCGTTCCATTGTTCGTTAAGTTTTTAAGAAAGTGGGGGACAACAGTTTTTATGCTTGTACTCACATGTTTAGGACAAGCTATTATGGGATTTTCCGGTAATAATCTTACTGGTTTGTTGATCGGCTGGTGCATTGCATGTATCGGGTCCGGAAGCGCCTGCACGATGTTCTTTGCAATGGTTGGAGACACAGTTGATTTTGGAGAATGGAAGAATGGAATTCGGGCAAATGGTTTCTTAACGGCAATTGGAGCATCGTTTTGTATTCAGGTTGGCTCTGGATTCGGCTCATTTATTCCGGCTGAGGTTCTCAAGGCTTTTGGCTTTCAATCCGGTGCTACTTCTCAATCGACGAATGCTATGAATGGAATTTCTTTTAGCTTCTTATGGTTACCAATTATTATTTATATTTTTAGTGTTCTTCTTATGATCGTTTATCGTAAGTGGGAGATGCATGAACCTGTCGTTATTGCTGATCTTGAAAAAAGGCATACTGTTTAATGTTTTTAAAAACTCAGTCTGTATCTTTTAAGACTAGATTTAAAAGGAGAATTAAGAATGCAAACAAAAGTTTCTGAAATTACAGTGAATAATATAGATATTACATCCGACTTTTGGAATCGTTATCGTAAGTTGGTTGTTAAAGAGGTCCTTCCTTACCAATGGCAGGTTATGAATGATCAAGCCGATATCGATATTTCTGATGACCCGCAAGGCAATGGATCAACGAAAAATAGTCATGCCATTGCTAATCTGAAAATCGCTGCTGGATTGATGAAAGGACACCATTATGGATTTCCTTTTCAAGATACTGACGTTTATAAATGGTTGGAGGCAGCTGCTTATTCACTCAAATATAATCCGGATGAAGATTTGAAAAAAATAACAGATGGATTAATTGATTTGATTTCCGAAGCGCAAGAAGATGATGGATATTTATCGACTGAATTTCAAATTGATTATCCAGATCGAAAGTTTAAGCGTTTGAAACAGTCTCATGAGTTGTACACGATGGGACATTATATAGAAGCTGGAGTCGTTTATTATCAGATAACTGGTAATGAAAAAGCATTAAATATTGCAAAAAAAATGGCTAATTGCATTGATAGCAATTTTGGTTTGGAAAATGGAAAAATTCCTGGATATGATGGGCATCCGGAGATCGAGCTCGCTTTGTCTAGACTATACGAAACAACTAGAGAAGAAAAATATCTAAAACTTGCTTATTATTTTCTTAATCAACGTGGTAAAGATAAGAACTTCTTTGATAATCAGATTAAAGAAGACGGCGCATCATCTGATCGGGATCTGATTGATGGAATGCGTGATTTTCCTTTAAGCTATTATCAGGCGAGCAAACCGATCGAAGATCAAAAGACTGCCGATGGTCATGCTGTTCGTGTGGTATATCTTTGCACAGGTATGGCGTATGTGGCTCGTTTGACTGGAGATCAGCAATTATTGGAAGCCTGCCACCGTTTTTGGAAAGGCATTGTTCATCGCAGAATGTATATAACGGGTAATATCGGTTCAACGACTACTGGTGAAGCTTTCACTTACGACTATGATTTGCCTAATGACACGATGTATGGAGAAACCTGTGCATCTGTTGGGCTTTCTTTCTTTGCTAGGCAAATGTTAGCAATTGAGGCCAAAGGAGAATATGGCGATATATTAGAGAAGGAACTTTTTAACGGAGCTTTAGCTGGGATGGCGTTAGATGGAAAACATTTTTTTATGTCAATCCATTAGAGTCTGATCCAATTGCTTCTAAATATAATCCAGGAAAAAAACATGTTTTAACAAAAAGAGCTGATTGGTTTGGCTGTGCTTGCTGCCCAAGCAACGTGGCTCGTTTAGTTGCCTCTGTTGACAAATATATCTATACAGTTAATGGCGATACTATACTATCTCATCAATTTATTTCTAATAATGCTCAATTTGGAAATGGAATAGAGGTTTCACAAGATAATCATTTTCCATGGAGTGGCGAAATACATTATGAAATTAATAATCCTAACCAGCTTGCATTCAAACTAGGAATACGAATTCCTAGTTGGTCGCGAAATAAATTTGGTTTGAAGATTAATGGCAAAAAAATAGACTTAGCTAGTGAAGATGGTTTTATTTATATTAACGTTAATGACGAGTCGTTAACCGTTGATTTGTCCTTGGACATGAATACTAAATTTATGCGTTCTAGCAATAAAGTTAGTTCCAATTATGGAAAAATTGCAGTTCAACGTGGACCGATTGTTTATGCAGCGGAAGAAACGGACAATAAAGCACCTCTCTGGAACTATAAAGTGGAAACTGATAAAGAACCGAAGTACCATTACAACAAAGATTTGTTGGAAGGGGTCGGTACTATTACGGTCAAATCAATTGCCGAAGAAATTAGTCCTGAAGATGGTCCTTTATATTCAACCATTGATGAGGCTACAGCGAATTATGAAACAGATTTAAAATTAATCCCCTATTATGCTTGGGCTAACCGCGAGGAAGGCCAAATGCAAGTGTGGTTAAATAAATAAATTTTTAATAGACAAAGGTGAAATACCTTGTCGTACATAGCTACATTATGGATCTCAATATGGATCAGATCTATAAAAAATAGTTGATGGGAATATCTTTAAGTTATTGACTTTAAAAGATAAGGTGGAGAAAAATTATGAACCTTCTAAAAAAAACAATTTGCTGGTCAACCGATTATAGCTTGGATTTTCCAAATATTATTAATGATACTGGCTTTGCTTATTATGAACCATTTTATTGTAGATAATATAATTGTAATTGTGGCAGCGGGTATTTTAGTTATTCTGACATTTGTTTCTTTGGCATTAAATAATCACGATAGATAAAAAATATTGGATCATTTTTTCTTTTATAAATAATAATTAATTCAAATTCCGGTTATTAGACTTACACCCATGGAAAAAGGGGCTTTGTTGCACCAAAAATTGCATGTTCGGTTCCTTTGTTATAGGCCCAATTTTGGTTGCCATAATCAAAATGCCACCATTCTTCTATATAATTGGTAAAACCAACTTGGGTCATTACGTTATATAAAAATCGCCGATTTTCTTGGACGTGAACTGCTTCTTTTATATTCACTTTACTTTCATTTTCATAAAAAGCGGTTTTAGCTGTCTCTTTAATATCGTCAAATGGGCCTCCCATATCCAACAAACGGCCAGAATTATCTGCGATACTCAAATCAATCGAACCGCCGGTATTGTGGGGCGATGGTTTTTCTATATCTGTTGATGGCAGAGCAACAAGTCTCAACGTAGCAGTCAAAGTTTCTTCTTCGGTAAAATTTGGGTGATCTCTTTTCACAAAATCTTTCATTTTGTAAAATAACGCTTTTTGTGTTTCAATACTTCTCCAACCATCAAAGATCACAAACTTATATCCATTTGGCAGAAGCTTTGCTGCTTCAATAAGTTTGTGCTGCACTTGGTTTCGAATGTATAGATCCGGAAGAGCGCCAGGTATATTTTGTATAAAATATTGGGGACTAACAATTAACTTTTCCGGTATATAACTGACTGAAACTAAGGGATCATTTGATTCTTGAATAGAAACTTTACCGATTTTATTCCATTCCCAAACAGAAGGTGTGGTTTTTATGGAATTTTTTTTAAAATCTTTCATGGCTATTACCTCTAAAATCCAATCACCGCTAAAAGTTTTCAGATTTCTTAAAATAAATTATTAGTCAGAAGATTACCATTATAAAAAATGCTTATGTTTTTCCTTACTATTAATTATATTATTTACTTCGAGTCGTTGAGTAAATTGCTAATTATCTTAATTTGTAATTTATCTTTACTTATTCTTTAAAATCAAAGGCATGGAATTTATTAATATCGCTGCAATTTCTTTTTCTTTTTCTTGGTAATCATTATCCGACCATCTCTTTAAAATAAAAGTGAAGCTTGATTGGAAGGCAATAAAATAATAAGCAAGTTCATTGTCTGTTAATTCTGGTCTTTTCTTTTTTAAGGGATTGATCAGTACTTTATATAATTCTTCAAATCCTTCAGTGATAGGGAAGTCTTGTCTGCTTTTTAAAACGATTGAATATATCCAACCGTTTTCTTTTATAAAAGTTAGGAATTGTGTTAACGATTGAAGGTCGTAAAAGTTGAATTTATCTCGTGGATTCGATTGTTTGATAAAACTTTCGAATAATTCTTTTCTTTTATTTAGTTGAGTAACGTCGAATAATTCATAGATATCTTCAAAATGATCATAAAAAGTCGATCGATTGATATTCGCTTTTTTGCAAACCTGACTAACGCTGATTTCTTTTATTGGGTGCTCTTTGAGCAAATGAAAAACGATTTCTTGAATTTTTCTATGAGTGATTTGCCATTTTTTGTTATGTGTTTCTTCATTCATCTTAATTTTCCAATATTTATCCGGAACACTTTTAATTTACTTTATTTATAAAGCAGTTATTGGTATTTGTATAAACTTTTCTATTTTTTTAAAATTTTGGATAGCTGTAAATCAAAAAATAAAGGCTGTTTCATAAATCCAACACTTGTCTGTAAATTGATGGCTGACATTAACCGACTCTCTTTATAGAATTTAAAGTATAGGAGGCATTTAAATGAAAGCAGCAGTTTATGAAGGAAAAAAAGCAATTAAAATGACTGAGTTGCCAACTCCGAAAGCCGGGCCCAACGATGTTGTGATTCAAAATATTTATGCAGGAATTTGTGGTTCTGATGTCGCTGTCTATAATCACGGATCAGGAACCGGCCACAAAATCGAGACCGACCATGAGTTTGGTCATGAAGCTGTCAGTAAGGTTGTTGAGGTTGGCGACGATGTTCATGATTTTAAAATTGGGGATCGCGTATATCCTTATCCTCTACTTGCTCGTGGAGATCCCAGCCGGGCAGGAAGTATGGGTGGCTTTTCGGAATATATTTTAATTCCTAACGCTAAGTTAAATAGGCAACTTTATCTTGTTCCTAAAGAGATTGATAATCATGTTGCTGCGATGATTGAACCCTTTACCGTTGGTACACGGGCTGCAAAACAGACCAGGCCGGATAAAAATGATAATGCGATTGTCTATGGCACAGGGACGATTGGAATGGCTGCGGCAGTCGCTTTGAAGCATCTTGGGGTCAAACAAGTCATGTTGGTCGATCTTTCAGACTATAGATTGAACGTTGCAAAAGAACTCGGTTTCTTGACTGTTAATTCATCAAGAGATGATGTCAGGAGTCAGGCAATTGAAGCTTTCGGGAAAGCAGAATATTCTTTGCACGGAGAGGCACCAGATACACAGATTTTTCTTGATGCTGCAGGACATAATAGTATTCTTGAGGATTTTCTTCAGTTTGGGCCGGTTGGTAGCCGTTTTGTCACCGTTGGAGTCAATAATAGCAAACCGCAAATTGATTTTCTTGAATTAATTTTTGGCAGCAAATCAGTTGGGGGTTCTGGTGGATATCGTCCTGAAGATGTTCAAACCGTTTTTGAAATCATGAAAGAGCGTCAATCCGATCTGCGTAAGATGGTTAGTCAAGAATTTGATTGGCAGGATCTTGAGAAAGGGATCCAGACTGCTACTGACACAACAATCTCAGAGAAGGTCTTGATCAATTACCATCTATAAAAAGTCAAAACTCTATTCGAATTAATTTTTTGAAAAAAATAAAAAACAGTTCACTAGCTATCTGTGAGCTGTTTTTTATTTATTTTGTTCAAATGGCAAATATAAAGATATACGAAAAATAAAAATAATCGTCATTTGATATCTAGTAATTTATTTAAAATAAAAGACTTTTCATGCTAATCTTTTAAATTAATTTTAATATTCATTACTCTATAATGAAAAAGCAATGGATAAACTTGTTATCGTCATTCCGGCGTATTTCGAAGAAGAGGTTTTGGATTCTACAATTTCAACGCTCACTCAGATTCTTGAACAATTATCTGAAGAAAAGAAGATTAGCGGCGGATCGACATTATTAGTAGTTAACGATGGTTCAACCGATCAGACCTGGTCGATTATCGAAAACTATCATAAGAGCAATCACTTTGTCAGTGGAATCAACCTGAGCCGTAATTATGGCCACCAGAATGCTTTGTGGGCTGGAATGACGGCGGCCAGTGTCGATGCCGATCTGCTTATTACAATCGATGCCGATTTACAGGATGATCCAAAATCGATTATCGAGATGGTTGATAAGTATCATGCCGGTTACGATGTTGTCTATGGCGTAAGGAACAATCGTGAAAGCGATACATTCTTTAAACGGGCCAGTGCCAATTTATTTTACAAATTGATGAATAAACTGGGGGTTAATATAATTCCCAATCACGCGGATTTTCGTTTAATCGACCGGCGTGTCTTAAAGCAGCTTCTGCAGTTCCCGGAAAGAAATCTTTTTTTACGCGGCATGCTTCCGCTGGTTGGCTTTTCGAGTACGAAGGTCTTCTATAAGCGTCGAGCCCGCCAGGCCGGAAAATCGAAATATCCTTTGCATAAAATGCTTTTGCTTGCTTGGGATGGAATCACTTCTTTTAGCGAAGTTCCGATTCGATCGATTATTGTTTTTGGTTTTTTGTTGGTCTTTTTGTCGGCCTTTTACGTCTTGTACGGTCTGATCCGCTGGGCAACCGGTCATACCGAAACCGGCTGGACCTCTTTGATGGTTTCAATCTGGCTGCTTGGCGGGATTCAATTAATCGTCATTGGAATCGTTGGCGAATATATCGGCAAGATTTTTAAAGAGGTCAAACGTCGGCCGCGTTTTATTATCCAAGATGATCTTTATACAAAACCAAAGCCTCCAAGAATGAAGAATTCAGATAGTTCGTCAAATGTTTAAAAGATTAAAAGTTATTTTCGCTTTCAAACAATTACTAATCGTTTTATTGTCAATTGCGATGTTGATCGGGGTTGCTTGTAATCTGGTCTATCCCTTTGAAAATACTAGTTCGCTGATCCTTTTGCCAATTGTTTTTATCGGTCCGCTGTTGGTCTTTTTTCTTTATCGCTATTTAAAAAAACTACCGCCGTTCTTGTTAAAAAGAATTATCCTGATCGCTTTTTTAATCATGGTGCTAGTTCAGATTTACGTTTTTTCGGCAATGCCGGCGACGATTTATCATGACCCCTTTCGGGTTATTCAGGAGGCCGAACAGGTCAGTACCGGAGATATCGACTGGACCAGTGATTATTTTTGGCGTTATCCGAATAACGTTCCGCTAACGGCCCTGGTTGGTTTCTGGTTTAAGTTAACCAACCTTCTGGGCTTGACGCCTAATCTGGCCATTCACATCCTGAGCCTGTTGTTTCTCGATTCAATGATAATCATTTTATTGATGACGGCAGAAAATTACTGGTAATTTGGCTTTGCCGTTTATCGGTCAACTTTTTTTCTTATTGAGCCCCTATGCCTATACCTATAATCTTCAGGTCTTTTATTCCGATTTGCCAATTTATTTTTCGATCTCGGCGTTGTTGTTAATTGTCTTAAAGTGGCAAAAAGCGGATTTTAAATCAAAGAAATGGCGTTTTTTGAGCTTGGTGCTTCTATTCTTGATATGCCTGTTCGCCCAAATCATCAAGCCTAATTTTTTAATCGTTGCCCTGGCGGCTTTCATTACTATCCTGGCGGCTTGGCTTGCAAAAAAGAAAATGATTAAGGTGATCACGATTCCTTTGATCACGATTATCTTGGCGATTCTGATAGCCTTCCCGGCGACGAAATTTTTGGACAATTCAATCAATTTTAAGAATAATGAGCAATATGAGTTACCGATTACACATTGGATATATATGGGGCTGAATCTGAAGAGGGATGGCTCTTATAGTGGGCGCGACACGAAGTCGGCAGTTAAACGGGTGAATATTAATGCTCGAGAAAAAGCCGATATTAAAGGAATTTCTAGGCGCCTGAAAAAAGCCGGAATTTTTAATCTAATTAAATTGTGGACCAGTAAAGTCGCTATTCTGCTGAATGTATCGAAATATAATCATGCGTATACCGGCGGTTATGTATCGGCACCGGCTTGGTTCCAAAAAGGACAAGCTTGGTGGTCGGCTACCGCTTCTTTGGTATTGCGGTTAGCTTTTATCACGATTTATTCCCTGGCATTGATAAGCCTCTATCGCTTATTTAAGGTTAAAGAGGTCAACTACCTGTTGTTGTTCTCTTTATTGATAGCTGTCGGCTATGTAGCTTTCCATACTTTTCTTTGGGAGGTCGAGGGCCGTTATGGCCAGGCGATTACACCGATCCTTTTCTTGCTTATTGCCAACACATTTTCTAAAGCAGCGATTGCAGAAAAGAAAAAAAAAAGATTGGAAGATCCCGCTCTTTATCCTGGCTTTTCTCTCACTGGGTGGTATTTACCTTAAGGCCAACGCCCGTTTGATTAATTCCAGAGGAATTGCCACAATTGCTCAACGCAGTCAGCTTTCCAACCAGTACAATCCTCAGGTTACTTGGCTGGCAGCCCATTCGTCGGTAACGCAAAATGTTTCGATTGCTGCGACAAATGATTATTTTTCAATTTTAAAGGTCAAAGGGAGCAAGGCTGTGGCGACTTTGACCAACCGCACCACAAAACAAACATTCAATATTAACGCCGGCCATACAAAGTACAGCATTCTTAATCAATTAAAACCCGGCGAATATCAAATCAAAGTCACTAATCCAACTGACGATCAACAAGCTATCTGGCTAGTCAAGACCCATAACTACCAGCTCGGACAGGAATCGGCAACCACGCCCGAGCCAACCTGGGGCAAGCGTTCATTTGTCTACATGTTCTCCCAAAACCGGGTTCATGACGACCAGGGTACCTTTAGAATAGTTAAAGTTAAAAAACCTTATAAATGAATTATTAATTTCAGATAGTTTATTTTTAATGATCATCTTCTAATTTTTAATTAACTTGAACAAAAAAATGTCTAGAAATTATATATTAGAATATATATACATTACTAAAAAAGAAAGTTGGCAGACTTATGATTTTTGGTCACATTTTGTTTGGAACAATTTCATTGATTGGAGTTCTTTTACTTGATTATGGTTTTCGTGATGAGTTTAACAGTTTAAATCTTATTCAGAAATTAGCAATTTTCTTCTCTATATTTGGAATCTTCGCAACGGTTGCTTTCGGCTTATTCATGGTTGGCAATTTATTAGCGGGTGCCGTCGTTTCCATAGTTGGTCTTGTGCTTTTGGTATATTTAATCCGTCCGACGGTTAAGGAAAAAAATAGCAATAAGTAAGTTATTTTCAAGGGAAACTGATGGAAAAATAAAAAGGTCTTCTAAATTTGGAAGGCCTTTTTATTAAATTATCAATCGGGAAGTTAGAATATAAAGGAATAAGGAATAAGGAATAATGAAACGGCATATTACTACTTAATTTCCAGGACATTTTAAAAATAAGACCCGCTCTTAGTATCAACTAAAAGTAGGCCTTTAATTAGATAATTTTTTCTAATATTTTTTCTTTGAAAAATGAGAATGCTAAATTTTAGCTGCTTTTTCTTTTTCTTGTTTGAGCAATACATTATCGTAGTGTTTTATAAATGGATACCATACAAGAAAGGCGACAATAGCATCGACAATTGAAAGAACAGCTCCTTTCCAACTAGCTGTTGCAATGAAACCACTTAAACCAACCGGAGTAGGCCAAGGCTGTTGAAGAATAACTTTCGGCACTAATTTGGATGTTATCGCGACGTAGCTGACAATACCTGAGGCTAGAGGGGCACAGATAAATGGAATAATTAGATTAATATTATAGACAATCGGCAAACCAAATAAGATTGGCTCATTGATATTGAAAATAGCAGGGACAATTTCTACTTTTCCAATTTCTCTTAATTGGGTTGAACGGGATCGGAATAACAGCCAGATTGCCAAACCCAAAGTTGCCCCGGATCCTCCGATAATAACGAAAGCGTTCAATGGATCACCGGCAAAGAAGTGAAAACCTCCTTTGGCATTCGATGCCATGTTGGCCAAGACGATTGGTGTGTAAAAGGAACTCATAATAGTTGCTCCATGGACACCAAACCACCATAGGAAGTGAATCAGAAAGACGATAATCAAGAATCCCCACCATGTATCAGCGATGTTGCTAACAAATGAAAATGGAATATAAAGAATTTTGAATATGTCGGTTCCCATAATGATCAAAATGAGATCGATTGCCGCGATCACGAAAGCGACACAAAAACCTGGAATTAATGCGCTAAAGGAGTTAGACACGCCAGCCGGTACTGAAGCTGGCATTTTTATCTGCCAATTGTGTTTTATGGTAAAACGATAGACCTGAACCGTAATCCAGCCAACAATTAGTCCGGTAAAAATACCCACGGCAGCAATTCTTGTAATTCCTGAAGTTGAAACGGCGTAGCCACCACCAATAATATTAACGGCTTTTAGAGACTGAACAAATTGGATACTACCGTTCTTCCAAACTAATTGTGGAACAGTGATGAAGAATGCCATTAAAAACATCAACAGGGCGTTCATTGGAACAACATTTATATGTTCTTCCTCTTGATATATTTTGGTGTACGAATAAGTAAATGTACCAGCAAAAACCAATGCTAAAATACCCATTGTCGAATTATAGACAACCTGGAACAGATTGATAAATCGACCAAGAGTATCAGCATAAAGCGCCGCGAATCCTGGAATTGGAAAAGCCTGCGGCAACACTGTCAAAATTAAAAAAATTGCTCCTATGATTGTAAACGGGATAACACTAAAACCAGCCTGCATAATTGCTCGGACAAATCGCGACCCAGCAAACTTACCAGCTGCTTTTGTCATATTATCTTTAAAGGAGCTTGTTTGTTTATTATCCATGTTATTTCTCCTCAAACTTTGAACTTTCTGTCAAAATAGGACAAATATATTAATAACAAAGAAGCATTCAATCTATAATTTATCCCAATAAATTTATTTTTATTTCAGGATCGGAAAACTAGCGAGTTTATTTTTATCAATTCATTTTATTTCAATCTGTATATCTGCTCGTTATCATTTATCCTCGATCCTTTTATACAGCTCAACTATCTCACCGGCCAGATCACGAAAGGTAATCGCGGTCATGACATGGTCCTGGGCATGGACCATTAACAGACACATTTGGGCGTGTTCTCCGTTTGCTTCTTTAGTCAACATATCAGTCTGGGCGTTATGGGCCTGGGCTAGAAAACGATCGGCTTCTGTTAGTTTTAGTTCGGCTTCTTTGAAGTCTTTTTCTTTTGCGGCCTTAATGGCTAAGAAGGATGCTCCTTTGGCATTGCCGCCGGCGATGATCAGGCTCATGATGACCTTTTGGTTTTCAATCTCTTCACTCATCTTAGCCGATCTCTTTTAAAGCCTGGTTTAAAACTTTTTCTCCGTTCATCAGCCCATAGTCCTGCATGTTAATTACTTCAACTGGGATTTTGACCTTTTCTTTAAACTGGGAGAGCATATAGCTGACCTGGGGTCCGAGCATTAAAATATCCGGCTGTTCGCTTTCTAGTTTGTTATCGGCATCGGAAGCAGCCGTGGCAAAGATATCAACATCTTCTCCCTGCTCTTTAGCCGCCTTTTGCATCTTGCTTACCAGTAGGCTGGTCGACATCCCGGCCGCACAAACCAACATTACTTTTTTCTCTGCCATTATTGTTCCTTTCACTATTAATCTAATTGACTGCCGTTTGACTGAATAACCTGTTGATACCAGAAAAAGGAATCCTTTTTCAGTCTTTTTAAGCTGCCTTTGCCCTGGTCGTCTTTATCGACATAGATAAAACCGTACCTTTTGGACATCTGTCCGGTTCCGGCGGAAACCAGATCGATACAACCCCAGGGCGTATAACCAATGACCTTAACCCCGTCTTCTTGAACCGCATCGATCATTGCCTGGATATGAGCTTTTAGATAAGCGATTCGATAAGGGTCATGGATCTGTTGGCTATTTTCGACTTTGTCATAGGCTCCCAGACCGTTTTCAACAATGAACAAGGGCTTGTGATAGTGGTCGGCCAGCCAGTTTAAAGAATACCTAAGTCCCAACGGATCGATCGGCCATCCCCAATCGCTTTTTTCAACATTTGGATTATCAACGGTCAGTTCCGGACCGATGAAATGAAAGCCCGGGTTGCTTTCTTTTGATTGAACGGTCATTGAATTGTAATAACTCAATCCAATATAGTCGACAGTTCCTTCTTTTAATACTATTCGGTCCTCGCTCGTGATATCCGGGCGAAAATTGTTTTGTTTCAAAAATACTTCCATGTTTTCCGGATATTTTCCCAGAGCGTGAATGTCGGAAAACCAGTAGCGCCTTTGCATTGCTTTTTCTGCTTGAAAGATATCAGCTGGTTTTGAGGAAGCCGGGTAAACTGGCGTCATGTTGATCATGCAGCCGATCTGAAAATTAGGATTAATACTGTGGCCAAGCTTGACGGCTAGAGCACTGGCAACCAATTCGTAATGAGCCGCCTGATACATTAAGCTTTCCGCATCACTTTGATCATTTTTTAATATCAAACCGGAATTAGTAGCCATTAAGAAGCGATTTGTATAATCGGTTTGGTTGTCGATCTCATTAAAAGTCATCCAGTAGCTAACTTTGTCTTTATAACGTTTAAAGACCGTCTTGGCAAAGCGAACAAAGAAATCGATTAGTTTTCGGTTACGCCAGCCGCCGTAGGCTTTAACCAAATGATAGGGCATTTCAAAATGTGAGAGGGTAATGACCGGTTCGATACCATACTTGTGGCATTCATCAAATAGCTGGTCGTAAAACTTCAAGCCGGCTTCGTTGGGTTGCTCTTCGTCTCCATTGGGAAAGATCCTCGTCCAGGCAATCGATGTTCGAAAACATTTAAAACCCATCTCGGCGAATAACTTGATATCTTCTTTATAGCGATGATAAAAGTCGATGGCCTCATGATTGGGGTAATACTTGCCTTTAACAATTCCATCGGTAATCTCCCGTGCTTTTCCATTGGCTCCGGCAGTCATAATGTCGGCTACACTGAGACCTTTGTTGTCTTGGTCCCAACCGCCCTCTAATTGATTGGCCGCTACGGCACCTCCCCACAAAAAATTTTTCGGAAAAAAAGTTTATTCAATATATATCTCCTCTTTTGAAATTAATAAATTACAAATTTTATGAAGATAACCCAAGTATTTCCTTTCCCACCTCTTTTCTCCCATGGGCCGAGATCCTCTCCCTTTCATTGAACATTATATAATGAAATCGCTAACATTAATTTCTTTAAGCCAAAGATGATTTAGGGCACATTATTGTAACTTGTTCCAAAATTAAAATTATGTAACAATTTAATTGTTTTTTAGTTTAATTGATGTCTCATTAAGAGAGCTTTATGTCACAAAGAAATATTTTTAATTTCACATCGACAGAAACAGATATCTACGATTTTTTGATGTCGCATAAAGATGAAGTCATTAAATCAAATCTTCGTAATCTAGCGAAAACGATTCACGTTTCTCCTGCTTCTGTTCTAAGATGCATTAAAAAAATGGGTTTTAATAGTTTTTATGAACTAAAATTTGATTTTAGAAACAAATTACAAGCAATTCAGGTGTATTGCCAGAGCGATCATTTAATCGATATTTCACGGGATTTTTTTAATCGTCCTTTATTGGATCAATATCAAAACACAATTACGGATATAAAAAATGTAATTGAAAACAGCAAAATGGTCTTCTTTTTCGGAATTGGAACTTCAGGAATATTGGCAGAATATGGATCGCGTCAATTTGCTAATTTTGGAATAAATTCTTTTTACAATAAGGATCCATACTATCCTTTTCAGTTAATTGAAAAGGATATTAGTTCCACAGTTATGATTGTGCTTTCGGTTAGTGGTGAAACACATGAGGTTATCAAACAGATTACTAGTTTAAAGAATTTAAAGTGCAAAATAATCAGTATCACCAATACAAGCTATAGTATGGTTGCAAAACTTTCTGATATTAATCTTTCTTATAATATCGGCGAGGAAGTGTTTCCTGATGAGATAAACGCAACATCGCAGATCCCGGTAATTTTTTTGCTTGAACTTCTAGCGAGGGAATTGAAGAAAAAGTAAGTTGCTTTTTTTTCAATTCTTTTTAAACCCATTTCAACAACGTTTAAATCGAAATGTAATTAGTATTTCCAACAGGTTGTAGAATAATAATTAATATGCCGGCTAATAAAGCAAAGTACAAAATAATCAAACAGCAGATCAAGAATAATATTCTGTCTGCGCGATACAAAATTGGTGACAGATTGCCAACGGAATCTGATTTTATGGCGGAATTCGATGTCAGTCGTTTTACTATTAGACGCGCAATCGATGAATTGGTTAACGAAAATTTTGTTCGCCGCGTTCAGGGTAATGGAATGTATATTAAAGATTGGCACAAAGTAAACAAGGCTGATGAGGACTTACGAACAATCGCCGTTATCACCACACATGTTGCTGATTATATTTTTCCAAATATTATTAATGCTATTGATGAAGTTATTTCTGATGCCGGATATTCATTAATTTTGGCTAATACGCATAATGATCCCAAGCGTGAAAGAGATAACCTGTTGAGATTGTTGAAACTAAAACCATCGGCTTGGATAATCGAGCCAACTCAAAGTGCTGTCAATCGAGAAAATCTCGATCTTTATCAACAAATAAAAAAACTTGATGTACCGGCTGTTTTTATCAATTCAAGTTATCCGGGAATCGGTTTTCTTTGTTTGAAAACGGACGATAGAGGAAGCCTTTTTGAATTAACCAATTATCTTTTTTCAATTGGTCATCGACGTATTATCGGCGTTTTTCAAATTGATGATATTCGAGGTGTTGAACGAATGAAAGGTTTTGCGGACGCTTATCTAGGACATCCTTATTTTTCTGATCGACAAACAACTATCATGTATAAATCAACAGATGATTATGACAAAATTTTTACTCGGATTACTAATTTTTACAAAAATCAAACTGTTGATAAGCCCGACGCAATTATTTGTTACAATGACCAACTCGCAATAGCTTTAATCGATAATCTTAAAGAACAAGGATGGAAAATACCGGAAGATATCTCAATTATTGGTTTTGACGATTACAATATCAGCCGTTATATAACGCCAACTTTAACAACCTTATCGCATCCTAAGTCTCAAATGGGGAGGGATGCTGGTAAGATGATTCTTAATTTAATCGATAATAAAGCGGTGAAATCGATTACCTATTATCCGGAATTAGTTTTGAGAAAATCAGTTATGCCAATTTAATAATTTATTTAAACGGTTTTATTAACTGTTTTTTTATTTTTACAAAAAATTCATACGTAAAACTAAATTAAGTAATTGATTTATATGTACGAATGTTTTATCGTTTCTTGTGTAAGCAATTACAAGAATGTGTTAAAAAGTGCTTACAAAAAATCTGCTCTAAATATTTTTTGATTTAGTCAAGCGTTTAGACTTCAGATTCTTATTAAAAAGGAGGCGGATTGTGAGCCGATTAGATAGTTTAAAGCAAGGACAGACAGCTCTTGGCGTTGAGTTTGGCTCAACCCGGATTAAATCTGTATTAATTGATGCAAATAACTTTGAGGTTTTGGCCTCCGGTAGCTTTGAATGGGATAACCAATTAGTTAATGGTATTTGGACTTATTCCTTGGATGATGTTTGGAAAGGGCTTCAAGCCAGTTATACCGATTTAAAAGCCGAAGTTAAAGATAAGTATGATTTTAAGCTTTCTAAAATTGGTCAGATCGGAATTTCGGCTATGATGCATGGCTATTTGGTTTTTGATCAAGCAGACAAACAACTGGCGGAATTTAGAACCTGGCGTAATGCGATTACCGAACAAGCTGCTGGAGAGTTGTCGAAACTATTTAATTTCAACATTCCACAACGCTGGTGTATTGCTCATCTTTATCAGGCAATTCTAAATCAAGAAAAAAGTGTTTCTCAAATTGATTTTATGACGACTTTAGCTGGATATGTCCACTGGCGATTGACCGGCGAGAAAGTTACCGGAATTGGGGACGCTTCTGGGATTTTCCCGATTGATTCAAACAGCAAAGATTATGATCAAAAAAAGCTTGATCAATTTTCTGATTTGGATGGAGTTGAAAAACAGCCTTGGGATATTAAACGAATTCTTCCCAAAGTTCTTTTGGCTGGACAAAATGCCGGTCAGCTGACCAAGGAAGGCAGCTTATTAATTGATCCAAGTGGCGATTTACAAGGGGGCTCTGTTTTCTGTCCTCCAGAGGGCGATGCTGGGACCGGGATGGTTGCGACTAATTCGGTTAATCAGCGCAGTGGCAATGTTTCAGCCGGAACTTCTATTTTTTCAATGGTTGTGCTCGAACATCCTTTAAAAAAGGTTTATCCGGAAGTTGATGTTGTTTCAACACCGACTGGGGATGATGTCGCGATGATTCATGCCAATAACGCGACTTCCGATATTAATGCCTGGATGCATTTATTTGAAGAGTTTTTGGTATTGGCCGGGAAAAAGCTCGATAAGGAGACAGTTTTCAGGTCTTTGTTTTTCAGCGCTCTAACAGATGCCGATGCCGATGCCGGCAATCTCTTGACTTATGGCTATTATTCCGGTGAGAACATTACCGGGCTTAAAGAGGGTCGTCCTTTATTAGTCCGCAGTCCTGAGAGTAAGTTTACTATTGCAAATCTGATGCGGGCACAAATTCTTTCGGTTTTCGGTGCTTTGAAAATAGGCATGGATATTCTCAAAAAAGAAGAAGTTAAAATTGATCGCTTAACCGGTCATGGTGGTTTGTTTAAAACGCCCAGAGTTGCTCAACAAATTTTGGCTGATGTTTTGGAAACACCGATTTCGGTAACGGAGAACGCGGCTGAAGGCGGCGCTTGGGGAATTGCGATTCTGGCTGCCTATGTCGATAAGGCTTCAGAGCTTTCCCTGGCAGAGTATTTGAAGAGCAAAGTCTTCTCGGCTTCTTCGACAATTACGATTGAACCCAATTATGATGATCTGCCTGGAACTCATAAGTTTATGGATCGTTATCAAAAGGGTTTGGATGTTGAACAAGCCGCAATAGAACATACGGAGGTTGATTGATGCTTGAAGATTTAAAAGAAAAGGTTTATGAAGCAAATATGTTGTTACCCAAGTATGATCTGGTCACTTTTACCTGGGGCAATGTCAGCCAAATTGATCGGGAATCAGGTTTATTTGTTATCAAACCATCCGGTGTCGATTATGACAAGCTAAGTCCAAAAGATATGGTTGTTGTTAATTTGAAAGGTCAGGTTGTAGAAGGAGATTTGAACCCCTCTTCCGATACACCTACTCACGCTTATTTGTATAGTGCTTTTCCTGAAATTGGTGGTATTGTGCATACTCATAGTCCATGGGCTGTCTCTTTTGCTCAGGCTGGTATGAGTATTCCGGCTCTTGGTACAACTCATGCTGACACTTTTTATGGTCCGGTGCCAGTAACACCTGCTTTAACTAAAGAAGAAATCGAAAATGATTATGAATTAAATACCGGTAAGGTAATCGAACGTAAATTTAAGAATGACAAGATTGATCCAATGGCAGTACCAGCCGTCTTGGTTCGCCAGCACGGTCCATTTTCCTGGGGGAAAGACGCTGCTGAAGCAGTTCATAATGCCAAAATACTCGAAGTCGTTGCCGAAATGGACTATCATTCTCTGACACTTACAAACGATGACATCAACGTTCCTCAGTTTCTTTTAGACAAGCATTATTACCGTAAGCATGGAACAAATGCCTATTATGGGCAAAATAATGCTAAATCAACCGGTCACGCTCCAAGAGCGTGAAGTTTTATCAATGATTAAGAAGGAAAAAATAAATGTTAAAAACTAATGATTATAAATTTTGGTTTGTTACCGGTTCACAATTTTTGTACGGTCCGGAACAATTACAGCACGTTGAAGATGATGCACGCGATATTGTTGAAAAATTAAATAATTCGGGTAAACTACCATATCCAATTGAATTCAAATTAGTGGCTACCACGGCCGATAATATTACCAAATTTATGAAGGATGCTAATTATGATGACTCTGTCGCTGGGGTAATTACTTGGATGCACACTTTTTCGCCCGCTAAGAACTGGATTCGTGGGACTGAATTGTTGCAGAAACCTTTGCTACATTTGGCAACCCAATATTTGGATCATATTCCGTATGACACGATTGATTTCGATTATATGAATTTGAATCAATCAGCTCATGGCGATCGTGAATATGCGTTTATCAATGCCCGTCTGCGCTTGCATAATAAGATTATTTTTGGACACTGGGCCGATGAAGGCATCCAAAAACAGATTTCTAAATGGATGGATACTGCGGTTGCTTATAACGAGAGCTACAAGATCAAGGTTGTAACATTTGCAGATAAAATGCGCAATGTTGCAGTCACTGATGGTGATAAAATCGAAGCTCAAATTCAATTGGGATGGACAGTCGATTATTGGGGCGTTGGCGATTTGGTTGAATATGTCAATGCTGTTGATGAAACAAAAATTGACAAAGTTTATGCAGAATTGCAGGATAAATACAATTTTATTTCTGGAGACAATTCACCTGAAAAATTTGAACATAATGTTAAATATCAAATTCGTGAATATCTTGCAATTAAAAAGTTCATGGATGAAAAAGGCTATTCTGCTTTTACCACCAATTTCGAAGATTTGGTTGGTTTGGAACAATTGCCAGGTTTGGCTGTTCAAATGTTGATGGCCGAAGGATACGGATTTGCTGGTGAAGGTGATTGGAAGACGGCTGCTCTTGATCGTTTGCTCAAAATTTTGAGTCATAATGAAGCCACCGCTTTTATGGAAGATTATACCTTGGATTTCCGTTCTGGACATCAGGCAATCCTAGGTTCGCATATGTTGGAAGTCGACCCAACAATCGCTTCCGATAAACCACGTGTTGAAGTTCATCCGCTTGATATTGGTGGAAAAGCTGATCCAGCCCGTTTGGTATTCACTGGTCGTAGTGGGGATGCTGTAGATGTTACTCTAGCTGATTTTGGTGATAAGTTCAAACTAATCAGTTATGACGTAACAGGTAATAAACCTGAGAAAGAGACACCACATTTGCCGGTTGCTAAGCAACTTTGGACACCGAAGGTTGGTTTAAAGAATGGTGCCGAGGCTTGGCTAACTGCTGGTGGTGGCCATCATACTGTTTTGACTTTCGCTGTTGACAGCGAACAACTGACTGACTTAAGTAGAATGTTCGATTTGACCTATATAAATATTAAATAGATTTTTTCTTTATTTTATTCCCGCAAATTAAAAGTTAAGAAAGGATTGGGTCATGAATGAAGAAAAAATTTCAAGTCGTTTTATCTATTTCTTTGGAGCGTTCGGAGGCATTTTATTTGGTTACGATATCGGTGTGATGACCGGTGCTTTACCATTCTTGGAAAAGGACTGGAATTTATACAATAGTGCCGGTATCGTTGGCTGGATTACCTCGGCTGTCATGTTTGGAGCCATTTTCGGAGGAGCCTTGGCAGGACAATTGGCTGATCGTTTGGGTCGCCGGAAAATGATTCTAATTTCCGCAATAATTTTTGCAGTATTTTCAGTACTATCTGCAATTGCTCCTAATAATGGTTCTTACTACCTTATTATTATGAGAATTTTTTTGGGTCTGGCAGTTGGAGCCGCCTCTGCTTTGGTTCCGGCATATATTTCTGAATTAGCGCCTGCGGCAATTCGCGGTAGGCTCTCTGGACTGGATCAAACAATGATTGTTTCTGGTATGCTGATTTCTTATATCGTCGACTATATTCTTAAAGGGCTTCCAAATCAGATTGCATGGCGTCTAATGCTTGGATTCGCTTGCATACCTGCGATCATTCTTTATTTAGGAGTTATGAAGTTACCAGAATCTCCTCGTTATTTGATTAAGAATGGCCGCCCTGATGAAGCCCGAAAAGTTATGAGTTATGTTCGTTCTTCTGAAGGAGAAATTAATAACGAAATTAATCAGATCAAAGAAACCGCTCATAAAGAGCAAGAAGCTCAAAAGACATCATGGAGCGCATTGTTCAGTGGAAAGTATCGTTACTTAGTAATTGCTGGCGTTGGTGTTGCAGCCTTTCAACAATTTCAGGGTGCTAACGCGATTTTCTATTACATCCCGTTGATTGTTCAAAAAGCAACCGGTCAGGCAGCTACTTCCGCATTAATGTGGCCTATTATACAAGGAGTTATTTTAGTTATCGGTTCGCTTGTATTTATGTGGATTGCTGAAAAATTCAATCGTCGTACATTACTAATGTTTGCTGGTACGATTATGGGATTATCTTTCATTTTGCCTGCAATCATCAGGTGGATAGATCCTCATGCAAGCCAAATGATGATCGTTGTTTTCCTCTGTATATATGTAGCTTTTTATTCGGCAACTTGGGCTCCATTGACCTGGGTATTGGTTGGTGAAATATTCCCATTAGCCATTCGTGGTAGGGCAGCCGGCTTGGCTTCTTCTTTTAATTGGATTGGATCTTGGGCAGTTGGACTTTTATTCCCAATTATGACGGTTTCCATGTCTCAAGAAGTAGTTTTTGCGATTTTTGGAGTCATCTGTTTATTCGGTGCCTTGTTCGTTAAGACTTGTGTCCCCGAAACTCGTGGCCATTCATTGGAAGAAATAGAATCAAGATATTCTAAAGCAAAATAAGATTATGCAGCTCAAATATTCATGTTATTCCGTATAAATTGATTTTATTGTTTATACGGTTTTTTGTAGGCGGGCTTCATCCACCAAGGAAGCCTGCCTACTTCCCCTTGTTCTATTTCAATCATTCAAAGGAGTTCACTAATGCGTACACTAGAAACAGATTTCGGCCAATACAAAAAACAAAGAGTCGTCAAATATACTTTAGAGAACCAGTCCGGCACCAGGATCAGTGTTTTAAACTTCGCCGGTATCTGGCAGGAGTTTTCGGTTTTAGAAAAAGGACAAAGAAGACAACTATTGTTACAGGGCGACAGGATTAAAGACTATATAAATAACGACTTGTATTTAAACCGGGTGATTGCCCGCACGGCCGGCAGAATCGATCAGGCTCGTTTTGTTTTAAAGCAAAAGCTGATCCAAACGCTGCCAAACGAAGAGGCTAATTCCCTGCATGGCGGTCCAAAAGGTTTTGCTCAGCAGTTCTTTAACGTAACCGTCAATCAAGAGCAGGGACAGATTATCTTAAAAAAGACTTTAAGCGAAACGGATGATTCCTTTCCTGGTACTTTAGAATTAACAGTCAGCTATACCTTAACGGAAAACAACCAGGTCATAGTCAGCTTTTTAGGCCGTCAGTCCAAAGCCGACGGTGTCTTCAACCCGACTCTGCATGCCTACTTTAATCTGGGCCAGTCCGATGATATCTTGGATCACAGTCTCTTGATCAACAGCCAAAAGCACCTGCAGTTGAATGCTGCCAAGATTCCGACCGGGCGCTTAGTTGATAACCAGGGTCCCTTTGACCTGGCCCAACACCCGAACTTAAAAGCACCCTTAGCCCGGTTAAAAAAGACCAGTAAAGAACAGGGCTTTGACGATGTCTTTGTGATTAATTGTCCCCACACCGGACCGATTGCCAGACTGAAAGATCTAAACAGCAATTACGAACTGACGATCACTTCCGACCGGAATGCTTTAGTCGTCTATACGGCCAACCAAATGGCATCTAACCTGCATTTGAACCATTCGGCTAAACCTTGGTCCGCTGTGGCCCTAGAAGCCCAGACTCTCCCCAACAGCGAGAACCTGACCTCTTTAGGCAATGTAACTTTGCTTAAAGACAGTTATCGAAAGGAAAGCATTAGCTACCAGTTTCTAAGGGGATAGAACCGGGAAAAAGGGTATTTAAAGAATTGAAGATAATTAAACGCTTTACAGATTACGATCTGTAAAGTTTTTTTATTTGAAACTTATATATAATCGATTAAATTATTTTCAATTATTTTGGGTGACAATGTC
Organism: Oenococcus oeni; assembly: GCF_020510245.1. NCBI lineage: Bacteria > Bacillati > Bacillota > Bacilli > Lactobacillales > Lactobacillaceae > Oenococcus > Oenococcus oeni. The sequence goes on from NZ_CP084701.1 coordinate 198,731, forward strand.
TCTTGTAGAGGACATTAGAAAATGTAAACCCTTACTAGATAAGGATTATTATTTTATTGGGAGGTAGTTAATGTGCAGTTAACAAAAAATCAACAAGCTATTATTAATCTTTTGTTGCAGTCACGTGACTACGTTTCCGCTGATCAAGTTTCTAAGAAACTTGGTTTCTCCACCAAAACTATTTTAAGAAATGTTAAATCGATTAATGCTCAGTCGAATAAGAAAAACTTGATTATCTCCGAAAGAGGAAAGGGCCTAAAGCTGGATTATTCGAGTTACATTTTAGATCGAAATAACCAGGATACCGATTTATCAAAAGACTCTATTGTCGAGCGTCGGAATAATGTTTTGTTAGAAATATTATTCAGATCACCTTATTTTATTGATCTGGATAAAACTTATGACAAATATTACGTTAGCAAATCGGTTATTGAAACAGATATTAAGGCAATAAAAGAATTATTGATAACTTATGATGTTAATCTTCAACGCGAAGGGTATCATGTTTCCGTCTATGGCAATGAACGCAATATTCGTCAGGCTTTAAATTCAACGATTATTAAGTTAAATTTAATGAATTCTGATAACATTCAGGAATTAAGCACTGATTTTCCTGGTCTTGATTCAAATGATGAAGAATTTTTAGTTTCTAGAATTGAATTTATCGAACGTCGATTGAATATCGCTATACCATATCCTTACAATATTAATCTTTTCTCACATATGTATATTATGATGAATCGATTTAAACAAGGGGCGGTCAAAAATTCAACCAGTAAATCATTGACCGAACAGCAAGAAAAAATAAAAGAAAAATATCAAAATATTTATCGTGTTACTTCGCAGGTTATAGATGATATTTCAAATTATTTGCACATTCGGGTTCCTCTGGGAGAGGAATTTAACCTACTGCAATATTTGGTTTCTGTTCATTATGATCGAGATGTTATTTTCAATGGACAGACGCCCAAAATTGTTGAAAAAATTGTTTCCTACTCACTCGATTATTTTTCTATCGACAAGAGAACGAAAGCCGCAGTTTTATTAGCAGAAGATCTGACTAATCACATTAAACCAATGATGAATCGCCTGAATAGCGGCATTGTGGTGGCCAATCGATTATTAAGTGATATTCAGGTCACTTATCCAAACATTTTTGATAAAGTTAGAATACTTTTTCAAAAAATCAGTCGCAAATTCAAAATTCCGGATGTCCCGAATGACGAAATTGGTTTTATCACTTTATACTTTGCAAAATATAAAGAGCAGGTTATTCGCAGGAAAAAGGTTTTGATTATGTGTACAAGTGGTTTTGGAACTGCACAACTTCTAAATACAAAAATCAGCAAAGTTTTTCCGGAATTACAAATTGTGGATGTTATTGGCACTTCCGAGTTGAACAGTAAATTAAAAGATAACCCAGACATCGATATGATTATTTCGACAGTTAACGTTAAAAAAACTTCTAAGAAAATTATTTTAGTCAGCGCTTTATTTAATTCACAAGATCGTGATCGGATTGAAAGAGAATTAGAAAAACAGAGCAATGAAAATACTATTTAGAGAATTAAATTCCGTTGATAAAATTACTTCGATTAAAGAGCTGTCATCGCTGCTGTCTGAAAATAGGCTGTTAAAAGAAAAACAGGATTTTTTAAGGTTGATTTATGAGAGAGAAAAACAAGGTAATACGCTTATCGCTCCGCGGATTGCCATGCCGCATGCTGAAGGTATTTCCGTTAGAAAAACCAGTATTGCAATCGGCAAGTCGACAAAATTAATCAATTGGAACAATAATCAATTTGTTGAAATGATCCTACTTGTCGCAATCAATCCGGCAGACGAAATCAATAATGAGAAATTAATTCGAATAATAAGAGAATTAGGCAAGGAAGAAAAAACAGTTCATTTGATTGATTCTACGAAAACTAATATTTTGAGGGAGCTTCAAAAAATTTGAAAAAAAGGGGGGACAGGACAAAATGTATTTTGACAAAAGGGTGATCTTATTTGATCAAGTTTTTCCCAATCAAATTAGCGTTTTAAAAACTCTAACACGTTTTTTAGAAGAAAAAAATTGTGTCAAAAGTAGTTACCAGCAGGCGATTATAAATCGCGAATCTCAGTTTCCAACCGGGCTCAATACCACGACTGTTGGGGTTGCTATTCCGCACACTGACGCTAAGTATGTTAATGAAACACAAATTGCTTTTATGTCTTTATCTAAACCGGTTGAATTCAAACAAATGGGGGACAACGCAAAAGTCGAAGCAAAATTCATTTTCATGTTGGCCCTGGATAATCCACATAAACAACCACAAATGTTACAAAGGTTGATGGCTCTTTTTCAAAATGAAAAAGCAATGAAAAAACTGGAAACAATTAAAGACGAAAAGGATTTTATCGAAATTATGAAAAAAGAGGGTATTGAGGAGGGACAATAATGGCTATTCTACAATGGTTTGTTAATACCGGAGCAAGTGTAATGTTACCTGTATTATTGTTTATTTTTGCTTTGGTATTGGGAATTAAGCCAGGGAGGGCATTCAAATCCGGTTTGACTGTCGGTGTTGGTTTTGTTGGTTTGAACCTGGTGATCAATTTGTTAACAGAAAATCTGGGGCCAGCTGCACAAGCAATGGTTAAGAATTTCGGTTTGAATTTGCATTCAATCGATATTGGTTGGCCGGCAGCATCGGCGATTGCTTATGGAACAGTTCTTGGCAGCATCGCAATCCCAGTCGGAATAATTGTCAACGTAATTTTGTTATTTGTTGGATTGACAAAAATTTTAAACGTCGATATTTGGAATTATTGGCATATTGCTTTCACGGGATCTTTGGTTTATGTTGCAACAAATGATTTTGCTTTAGGTATATTAACAATGATTGTTCATTCGATGTTGATTTACTTAATGGGAGATATGGTTGCGCCACTTGTCCAGAAACATTATGGGCTACCAGGGATAACTTTCACTCAAGGAGCTTCCCTGCCCGGTTTCGCACTTGCCTTACCTCTAAATTGGATTTTTGATCGTATTCCTGGTATTAGCAAGATTAAATTAACTCCGGAAACGATTCAAAAACGAATGGGCGTCTTTGGGGATTCAACGGTTATTGGTCTTGTTATTGGTCTTGTTATTGGTTTTTTGGCCAAATATTCGTTGGCAAAAACGCTTCAGCTTGGAATTAACACGGCCGCTGTTTTAGTAGTAATGCCAAGGATGGTTTCTCTGTTAATGGAGGGCCTAACCCCAATTTCTGAGGGAGCCAACGAGTTTGTTAAAAAACGCTTTCCTGGACGTCAGTTATTTATCGGAATGGATTCTGCTTTAGCTGTTGGCCAAGAAGCTGTTCTTTCTGCTTCCTTGATCTTGGTCCCTGTGACGATTTTCTTATCAGTAATTTTACCGGGAAACAGTGTGCTTCCTTTTGGCGATTTGGCTACGATTCCATTTATGATTGCGATCATGGCGGCTGTTTTTCGTGGAGACATTTTCAGAACGATTATCGGCGGAATCGTTGACATCGCAATTAGTCTATATATTGCCAGTTGGGTAGCCCCGATGTTAACTCAAGCTGCGAAACTTGCCAAATTCAACATGCATGGTAATAGTTCTATCTCGGTTCTTTCGGATGGCGGTTCATGGACAACACTTTTAATCGTCGGATTGGGTAAGACGATGACTTGGACTGGAATTTCATTAATCGGTATTGCAGTGCTAGCAATCATGATTTGGCAGAATAAATTTCGCAAACCAAAAATTGAAAAAAACGTTTAAGACAGGAGCAAGAAAATGAAAACATTAATGATTGTTTGTGGAACAGGTATTGCAACTTCTACTATTGCAACCGGCAAAATTAAGAGCTGGCTTGATAAAGACGGATTTGCAAATCAAGTAACGATGTACCAAAGCAAGATATCCGATGTAATCAATAGTATTGACGATTATGATGCCGTTGTCAGCACGACAATTGTGCCTGAAAATATCAAGAACAAAGTCATCAACGGTGTTCCGTTATTGACCGGTATTGGTGTTGATCAAGTATATAAGGAAATTAAGGATAAATTGGCTTTATAAATAAAATTAGGAATTCTACATCGAATTTTAATTGTTTAAATAAAAAACGTCTATTTAAAAATGGACGTTTTTTATATGTATAAATTGAAAATTTTTATTTTTTCTTTAACGAAATTATCATTTGAAAAAGTAATACGAAAACATTGTTGCCTTTATCTTCTCTTTGTATAAATCGACTGACCGCCATCAATTATTTTGCTGATTTCTTTGGCTAGAGTCACTCGCTTAATTGGCAGATAACCAATAATTACTTTATTTAAAAGTGGTATATGGGTGAGAATTCTCAGTGGCAGGGTAATCACGATCGAAGAAGTTTTTACCGAATCAAAGACGAGTCCGGGATAGACGATTAAATTATTCTTGTTTTGTCTTTTAGTTATTTTTTCGGCCAAGTATTTGGCTTCCATATATTTTCTAAAAATAAAAGGACCTTTATTGGCAGATATAAATAAGAACCTATTTTCGCTTTTATTGTTTTTCAAAAAATCAGTTATTTCGCGAACCGGCTGAACAATAAAACGATCATAAGTAATATTTTTTTTTGGATTTTCAAACAAAATGCCAACAGAATCGATTATCCAATCCGCATCTTTGACGTATTTTTGCCACTCATGGTCATTTAAAATATCGGAGCTAACCCAGGTGATCTTATCGGCCCATTTTTCTGTCAAGCTATCGGGCCGGCCATGTCTTGAAACACTGATAATATCGTGGCCCCTTTTCACTAAAATTTCCAGTAATTTTTGACCGATGAACCCGCTGCCACCAAAAACAACAATTTTCATTTTCATTCCCCTCCGTGGAAAATCATCCGATCGTTAATTTTTTATAGTCGAACTGCAATACAATACTGGCCTTCCGTTTAAAGATTGCAGTTGGCGATTATTATATGGATAAAGTTTATGAAATTCTGCTAATTGTTGTCTTGAAATTTCAACCGGGTTGGCTAAAATATACCATTCGACATTCTCTGTTAATGGTGGTGTTGTTAAAGAGCCCAAATAATGATAATAAGATTTATTTTCCGGTATTAAATCAGTTAGGTCGCAAACAAAGTTTTGATCCTGATTCAAGTGATTGAATATCTGAGAAAAAGTTTTAGAAGTTTTTCCGGCTTTTAAAAAGACAGCGATAACTGCTGTTCTTCCGTCTTTGGCCTGATGAACGAAATGAATTTCACCGTCGAATCTATAATTATTCAGCAGATGTTCACTGGGAGCATGGATGTGAAATTGTTGTAACGAGAAAAACCGATTATCAATAATTGCTTTGCCGCTTAATCCAATCTCAATTCCCTGCCCATTATCGTGAACATAGGAAGCATTTGTTGAATAATTCAGTTTTAAAGTCGCCTGTTTTTCGATTTTCTCAGCCTTATTCAATTCTAAAGCAACTGGTGATTGCATTTGTCCTGTTTTAAACAACCAGTTATTTTGATTATCATAATCAAGTTTCGGCATCGTAATTCTCCTTTTTTTGAGTAACTACTACTATCTACTATTATGGATGCTATTGAAAAATATTTTTAAATATTAAATCAACATTGTTATATCTTGACAAAAATACCTTTGGTATTTAAAGTTTACTAACAAATGGTAATTAGAGATGAAAACAGATTTAGGAAACTATAGACAGCCAATTCTAAATTATATAATCCACTATTCGCAACCCATTTTTTTGGGTTGTGTTTTTTTATATATAAGTTCGTTGGAGTTTTTTAAATGAGTCGTTTAAGAATTCATACGACAATCAGTTGGTTACTTCTTTGGCGGGGCGAAGGATTGGTGCAGACGCGAATGCGATAAAAGCAAACGTTTTTTAATTTAAATATTCAAACTAATAAAAATATGATCGAGGTAACTACATTGGAAAATAATTATCATTTTGAAACAGAACAGATTCATGCTGGCCAAGAAAATCCCGATCCGGCCACTGGCGCGCGGGCGGTACCGATTTACCAAACATCTTCGTTTGTTTTTAAGGATGCCAAAGAGGCTGCCGGACGTTTTGCTTTAACAGAACCGGGAAATATTTATGGTCGTTTAACAAACCCAACCAATTCGGCTTTTGAAACACGGATTGCCGCTTTAGAAGGCGGAAGCAGTGCGATTTCTTTGGCTTCGGGGGCCGCTGCCGTTACCGCGGCAATTTTAAATGTTGCTGGGGCCGGCGACCACATTGTTTCGGCATCGACACTCTATGGCGGTACCTATGAATTATTCAGTGAAACTTTAAAAAAGCTTGGAATTGAAACAACTTTTGTTGATCCTGATGATCCGGCAAATTTTCAAGCAGCTATTAAAGAAAACACCAAAGCGATTTTCTTTGAAAGCCTTGGTAATCCAGCAATTAATATCGTTGATTTTCAAGCTGTTGCAGCAATTGCGAAAAAATATAAAATTATTACGGTTGTTGATTCGACCTTCGCAACTCCTTTTCTGGTTCGTCCCTTTGATTATGGCATTGATATAGTCGTCCATTCGGCTACGAAATTTATCGGCGGACACGGCACAACAATTGGCGGCGTTGTCGTTGAGAAAGGCGATTTTGATTATCAGGCATCGAATCGTTATCCCGATTTTGTGAATCCGACTGCTTCATATAACGGCCTGATTTGGTCCGATCTAAAGGGTGCGGCTTTTACAACAAAAATTCGGGCGGAACATCTGCGCGATACCGGAGCAACTCTATCGCCACAGTCCGCTTGGTATTTTTTGCAGGGGCTCGAAACACTTTCTTTAAGGATTGAACGTCATGTCTCGAATACTCGTAAAATAGTTGATTACTTGCAGCAGCATTCGAAGGTTGCATGGGTTTCCTATCCGGAAACCGAAAACTCAAAATACAAAGCGTTGGCGAAAAAGTATTTTCCCAAAGGGAGCGGATCAATCTTTACTTTTGGTTTGAAGTCCGGTGAATCAGGAGCGGAAACTTTAATCGACAATCTGAAAATTTTTTCTTTACTGGCAAATGTTGGCGATGCAAAATCACTAATTATTCATCCGAAATCAACGACTCATGCACAGTTAAATGATCAACAATTAAAAGCTGTTGGGATTACACTGGATTTAATCAGGGTTTCGATTGGCATTGAAAATGTCGAAGATTTGATTGCCGACTTGGATCAAGCTTTGACAAAAGTTTAAAAAATCGAACAAAATTTATTCGTTTAAGGATGATGATTGTTTATTTGACCTTTACTGACTATTGTTTATTATATGAGGTATGGAGGAAAACAAATGGCATTAGCAGAAGCAGAAGCAGAGAAATTAAATGTTGAAGGTTTGTCCATTATGTTGGCCAAGAATATCGATTCATTGAATGCCGATGAAGACAAAAACGTTGAAAGGTATTTGCTTAAATCGATCTATGATAACGCAGATGTTCACAAATCAGAAAAGATTGACGAGTATCCAAAGGTTGATAGCAAAAAGGTTTCCGCTCGAATTGATGAGTTGGAAAAGGATGAACCACAGGATGCGAAGAAGACCTTTAGTGATTTGAGAACTTGGGCTAAAGTAAAATAATTAGCAAAATAAAAAATTTGAATAAATCTCGAATTATCAAAAGTTCGGGATTTTTTATTAAATTTTATTCTTTTTTTATTATGCTTAATGTATGAAAAATGGCACACATATCTTAACCCTTACAAGTGGTTTTCATCTTTGGTCGCACACTGAAAATTCTGGTAAAAAAAGTAAAATAATTGCTGTTCATGGTGGGCCCGGAGAAACTCATGAATCTTTTGAAACGCTGCCCTTGGGCGTTCCGAATGCTGAAATAACTTCTTATGACCAACTTGGTTCTTGGTATTCTGATCAACCTGATTTTAGCGATCCTAAATTAGCGAAAAAGTACTTAAGAATTGAATATTTCGTCAATGAATTGGAAGAAGTTCGCCGCCAACTTGAATATGACAAATTTATTCTGCTTGGTTATTCATGGGGTGCAATGATTGCTTTGGAATATGCACTTAAATATCCGGGTAATCTTGATAAATTGGTGATTGTAGGGATGTCTGACCGAGAAAGCGATTTTACCGATCGGATGAAGGATGAAGTGGCCAAGGTTTTGTCAAAAGACGAAGCCAAGTATGTTTTTACTGAAGCAAAAAAAGGCGAATTAGACGATCCACTTTTTAATCAATTTATGGAAAAATTTTATAATGATTACTATTCTCGTTTTTCCAAAAGTCAAAGCAAGCATGCGATTGATATCAGCAATTACCAAGTTGCTAATTACATGATGGGAACGAATCCTTTTCATACAGAAGGCATGATGAGCGGTTGGAATGTTTCTGATAAGTTATATCGAATTAAAACACCAACTTTGATATTGGTTGGCGATCAAGATATGATCAGTCCCAAGAAAGCTCGAGTGATGGCCGATAAACTGCCAAACGGGAAACTTGAAATTATTCCTGATGCGACACACGTGTCGCTCCGCGATAACCCTGAATATTTCTTTCAACAACTGAACCAATTTTTAACCAATTAAGCGCTTCGTTTGATCTTTTTGCTGATAGGCTATATGATGGAAGTAAGGGAAAGAAGGTTAAGCCTATTACATTCGGAATATATGATATCAAAAACGATTGGTTTATTAAGGAAAAGAAACCAGGACTGGCTAACAAGGAGTTCGATAGTATCGAGCATGCCTCCGATTTTGCTAATAAATACTTTAAAAATCATGATCAAACAGCGATTTACAGTATTTACGAGATTAAAAACTAATCAGATATCAAAAAAACACCGGTAAAAATTGAACCGGTGTTTTTTTTATTTTTAATCTTTATTTATTATTAATTGTTTACTTTTTAACAAATAGATTGTAAAATTATTCACAGAAAGAATTTGGAGGTATTCAATATGGTAGATCGTTTAAAAGGAAAGGTCGCCATCGTAACCGGCGGAACGCTAGGAATCGGTTTATCGATTGTCGATTTGTATTTAAAAGAGGGGGCCAAGGTAGTCTTTACAGGTCGTCGCCAAAAAATTGGTGAAGAAGCATTCAAGCATTTGAGCAACCCTAAAAATGCTAAGTTTGTTGTTCACGATGCTTCTAACGAAGAGGGCTGGAAAAAATTGTTCGCCGACGTGATTGCGGAATTTGGGAAAGTCGATATTCTTGTGAATAATGCCGGAATTGGTGTTCCCGGCGATGTTGAACACACCGATTATGCCCAGTGGCGGCAAACGATGGCAGTTAATCTGGACGGTGTCTACTTTGGTACTCATTATGGCGTTATCAATATGAAACATCCGGTAAGCGGAGACGCCTCTATAATTAATATGTCGAGTATCGAAGGCTTGGTTGGCGATCCGAATTTGTTTGCATATAATGCGACCAAAGGAGCTTTGCGGATCATGACTAAATCAGCTGCAATCTATTGCGCACAAAATGATTACAACTTGAGAATTAATACCATTCATCCAGGATATATTAAAACCCCTTTGGTTGAAGACATGGATGGTTTTGAAAAGGCTATGAGTGAAAGGACCAAGACGCCAATGGGCCATATCGGTGATCCTGAAGACATCGGTTGGTTAGCGGTTTATTTGGGATCGGAAGAGGCTAAATTTGCAACCGGTTCTGAATTCACGGTTGACGGTGGTTATACTGCTCAATAATTTAAACAGATAAAACATTTGTTTTAAAAAAACTCCAGCGTTTTTAACCGCCGGAGTTTTTTAAAATTCCCGAAATAACTGATCTATTTGTTGGAATTCCTGATTGCTTAAATTAATTTTTAAAGCCTGAGCGTTGCTTTTGACCTGTTCAGCTTTTCTTGCGCCTGGAATAACAACGCCAATATTTGGATTCGCAATATACCAAGCTAAGATTATCTGAGAAATCGTCGAGTCGTGTTCCTTGGCTAGATCCCTAACTTTATCGAGAGCATGAATAATTTTTTCGTATTCTGCTGTTGAGAATTTTTTAAATTTTGGTTGATCATTTATTGTATATTTTCCAGTTAAAAGACCGGAAGCCAAAGGAAAATAGGGAACAAAAGAGATGCCCTCTTCTTTAAGATAGGGAAAGAGATTTTTTTCGGCATCTCGATGAACAAGGCTGTAGTTATCTTCTACAATATCAATTTGATGATTTTTATTTGCTTCTTTGATTTGCGTCAAAGAAAAATTCGATACACCAATTGCACGAATCTTGCCAGCCTTCTTTTCCTCGGCTAAAGCTTCGACGGCTTCGTCTTTTGGTGTTTTTTCATCTGGAAAATGGATATAGAAAATGTCGATATAATCAGTTTTTAAACGTTTTAAAGCACTATCCACAGACGCTTTTAAAAAGTCCGGTTTGTTATTTAAATGCAAGCCATCGTTCGGGTCTTGAGCAGCTTTTGTAGCTAAAATAACTTTGGAGCGGTCATGTGCCCGTAATACCTGACCAATAATTTCTTCGGATCTACCTAATCCGTACATAAAAGCAGTGTCCAGTAATGAAATATTTTCCTTCAAAGCTTCCTCGATTATTTGGCTTCCATCGGAATCCTGCAAATCGTTGAAAAGATTATGGCCACCGACTTTATTTGTACCGAGTCCGAGTTTTCCGGTCTTTACTTCGCTTTTACCAATCTGTATCTCTTTAGTCATCAGATGCCTCCTAAAACGTTAGTTAATTTAATTATACGCCCGAGTTATGAAAGCCTTTTCTGGGAATAAACATATCATTATTTTTTATTTCATTTATTCAATTTTTTCGACAATTCTTTTTTATCGACTGTTAATCCGAAAACAGGTCCGTCGGCTTGAATAGTAAAACTATTTTTCAAATTACCAGCATCATAAGCATTAAATCCAATTTGGTCGATTAATTCGGCAACTATGTTTTTAAATTTAACATCATCGCCGGCGATCGGAATTGCTATTCGTTCACTTTTATTTTCAAAGTTGGCCAAGCCTTCCAATTCAGAAACCGGTATCGTATTAAAAGCCTTGACAATTGTGGACACCTTAAAGTAATCAGCAAGCATTTGAGAGCTTGAAATTTCATGATTAATCAGCTTTGGAATCCGTCCGTCACGCTGGGGAAAATAATTGCTTGCATCAATTACTTTCTTTCCTTTTAAGAGATTGTCATCAAGATCATTAACTCCATTAAAAGGAATTGCTAAAACAAACAAATCTAGATCGTCTCCCAGTGAGTTGATATCGGCTGCTTGTGCAGCAGACCCTAATTTACTAGTAACTGGAAGCAGACTATCTTTTCCATGACGATTTGTGAGAACGACAGAATGTCCTGCCTTAATAAAAAGTTTGGCAAGGACCTGTCCTACGTGGCCGCTGCCGATAAAAGCAATTTTCATAATAATTACCTCCAATACAGAATATATTACCCATTTTCAAGTCTCATGATTAGTGAATAATTTTCATATGAAGAAAAGATGTTATATTATTAAATTGAATGGTCAATGAAAAAATGAAGAAAAGCAACAAAGGGGATTTACAAAAAGAAAAATTGTTATCGGCTGCCCGTCAATTATTTGCCAAAAAAGGCTACGAAGCAAGTTCGACCAAAGAAATTAACCACCAAGCCGGGGCTTCGGATGGCCTGCTATATTATTATTTTCCTGGCGGGAAAGAACAGCTTCTCAATGAAATAATCAGGCAGACTACCGATAGTAAAGCTTCGGAATTCATAATTCGCTTTGATAAAATTGTTAGCATTGGTTGTTCTACTGAGGAAACGTTGGTAAATATCTTTCTTATGATGTGGAACCTTTTAACGAAAAAGGAAAACTATCAGGTCCTTTTAATTATGATTCGGGAACAGGCAGCGATTGATCGAAAGCAAATGACTTGGATATGGAAATTGGATAGCGTGATTCAAAGGAAGATTTTCGACTACCTAAGCGACCAATTTTCTACTCGTATGATTCATGGAAATGATCCGAAAACAATGGCCGATGTGATTTCGTCAATCTATGAAAGTTTTATATACTGCCAATTGGTTTTAAACAACGATACAAAGTTTACAGATGATTCAAAAGAACGTCTGATTCGGGAAATACATTTAGTTTTAAAGGGATAAAAAACGAATTGTCGAGTTGACAATTTCGCAAAACGATTTTTTAAAGAGAGGCACTGTCTATGAAAACCGATCAAAAACAAGACAATCAACAAAAAAGTTTGGATGAGGTCAATGGGAGTATCAAGGTTCCTAAAAATGCCGGTTTTTGGCGAACTCTGCTGGCTTATACAGGTCCAGGTTCTTTAATTGCCGTCGGTTATATGGATCCGGGGAATTGGATCACTTCTATTGGCGGTGGCGCTCAGTTCAAATATGCTCTTTTGTCGGTAATTCTTCTTTCCAGTTTAATCGCGATGTTGTTGCAGTCTATGGCAGCCAAACTTGGAATTGTTACTGGGAAAGATTTGGCTCAATTGACGCGGGACCGGACTTCTAAAAGAGTCGGTTTTGTTTTGTGGATAATTACCGAATTGGCGATTATGGCAACTGATGTTGCGGAAATTATCGGTTCTGGAATAGCGATAGAACTGCTTTTCGGAATTCCTTTGATCGTTGGCATTTTGATTACTTCGGCTGATGTTTTGATTCTGTTATTGCTGATGAGATTAGGTTTTCGAAAGATTGAGGCAATCGTCGCAACTTTGGTTGCAGTTGTTCTTTTTGTCTTCTCCTATGAAGTGATTTTATCGCAGCCAAATATTCCGGAAGTTTTGAAGGGATATCTTCCCACCTACAAAATCGTTACAAATACACCGATGCTCTACCTGGCTTTAGGGATTGTCGGTGCAACGATTATGCCGCATGATTTGTATTTGGGATCCTCGATTTCTCAGACCAGGCGAGTTGATCGTTCAGATAAAAATTCTGTTAAAAACACGATTCGTTTTACGACGATTGATTCAAACATTCAATTGACAATTGCCTTCGTTGTTAACTGTCTGCTGCTGGTTTTAGGGGCGGCATTGTTTTATGGCACGAACAGCAGCTTAGGACGTTTTGTTGATTTGTTTAGGGCTTTGAACAACAGCCAGGTGGTTGGCGCAATCGCCAGCCCGGTTCTGAGTATGCTTTTTGCAATCGCTCTGCTGGCTTCCGGCCAAAGTTCAACGATTACCGGTACTTTATCGGGGCAGATTATTATGGAAGGTTTTATTCACTTACATATGCCACTGTGGATTCAGCGCTTGCTAACTCGATTGATCTCTGTCACCCCGGTACTAATTTTTGCCATAATTTATCATGGCAATGAAGCCAAAATCGAACAGTTGCTGACTTTCTCGCAGGTATTTTTGAGTATTGCTTTGCCCTTTGCGGTTGTTCCACTGGTTATTTTCACAAATGATGAAAAGTTAATGGGAGAGTTTAAAAACCATGCTTGGGTTAAGTGGACATCTTGGCTGATTACGGCTGTTTTAATTGTTTTGAATATTTATTTGATTTTACAAATTATTTAATTTTTTAAATATGCCAAGAGAAAAATCGAATTAAAAATCCTTATGTTTGAATTACTTGATTTTTTCTAATTAATTTCTAGTTTGTTAAGAAATGTGTAAAACTTAATTTATGAAGATTACAAATCCAAAATTAATTATTTCGGCCGTTTCAAAAAAACAATACCCGGCTGGCAATTTGTCGGAGATAGCTTTTGTCGGTCGTTCAAATGTTGGGAAATCATCTTTAATCAATACTTTGATTGAGCGTAACGGGCTTGCACATACAAGTGGCCAACCCGGCAAAACGCAAACACTGAATTTTTATAATCTCGACGAAAAGTTATTTTTTGTCGATGTTCCGGGTTATGGGTACGCTAAAGTAAGCAAAGCTCAACGTGAACAATTCGGTTCGATGGTCGAAGAATATTTAAGCAGTCGTGATCAATTGAAAGGAGTTATCAGTCTGATCGATGCTCGTCACGAGCCAACCGAGGATGATAAATTGATGTACAATTGGCTCGAATATTATCAAGTACCAATTCTGATTGTTGCAACGAAAGCTGATAAAGTTGCTTCCGGCAAGTTTAATGCCGTTGAATCCCAGATCAAAAAAACATTAAAATTCAATTCAACTACTTCATCACTGATTTTGTTTTCGGCGATTAAAAAATTTGGTGCCAAAGAAATTTGGAATTGGATCAAAGGACAAGCGGAGTTACAAGAATGACCGACGCAATGATTATTTGGATTCTGATTGCTGTTTACGGAGTTTTAATGCTTTTAACATCTTTGTCAAAAGCAGCGGTCCCTTTAACGAAGTTTTTCGGTTTCCTTGGAAGTTTTGCTTTAATATTTGCGACCGTTATCGGTATTTTTCATCGTGGCAAGCTATTCGCTTTTATTCTGACCTTAGTCGGTTTTGTTTTTGTTTCGACCGGCGCTTTTATCCAAGGAAGACAGACGACTTTTCATTGGCTGCATCATTTTGTTCGGGGAATCATGGAAGCAGTTGTTCTTGTTTTATTGTTTATTTTTTTAAAACTATAGTTTGATAAGTTCCTGATCTTTTTAGTTTTCTTTTTATAGGTGTTTAGAAGAGGCTCTTAAAAAGCCTCTTTTTTACAAAGAACTTTGTCAATGCTATAATGATAACTCTTACATTAGGAGCGCTAATAATGATCGAACCGTTATTTTTAAAGCCTTATTTTCAACCGAAGATTTGGGGCGGCCGAAAACTTGAAAAAGAGTTTTCCTATCAATTACCAACTGGAGAAATTGGCGAATGCTGGGCCATTTCAGCTCATCCCCATGGGCCAAGCGTAATAACAAATGGTGAATTAAGCGGGCTTAGTTTAGCTGAGGCGTATCAAAAATATCCTGAATATTTTGGTAATCCAAAGGCGAAAGTATTTCCTTTATTGACGAAAATATTAGATGCCGAAGCGAGCCTTTCGGTGCAGGTTCATCCTGACGATAATTATGCCGAGAAACATGAACATGAATTAGGCAAGACTGAATGCTGGTATATTCTAAAAGCTGATCCTGGCTCATACCTGGTCTATGGTCATCATGCAAAAACACGTCAGGAATTATCCGATTGGGTTTATCGAGGAGATTGGGATAAGTTATTACGAAAAGTTCCCGTAAAAGCTGGTGATTTTGTATACGTGCCAAGTGGGACGATTCACGCTCTCAATAAGGGCATTATGGCTCTTGAAACTCAGCAGTCGAGTGATACTACTTATCGTCTTTACGATTACGATCGTATTGATCGGGTAAGTGGGAAAAAGCGTGAATTGCATCTCAAACAATCAATCGATGTAACAACCGTTCCTTTTCGGGAACCGGAATTAAATATCCAAACAAGGCATATTGCTTCTTCTAAAATAATCTCTTATTTAAAACCTCCTATATCACCTTTTTTTGCCGTTTGGCAGTGGCAGATCAACGGAGAAACAACTCTTCACCATGAAATTTCTCCTTATACATTGGTCTCGGTAATTGAAGGAAACGGATTGATTAAAATCAATGGAAAAAGTTATCCGCTTAAAAAAGGTCAGCACTTTATTTTGCCAGCCCAGATTGTTTCCTGGACGTTGGATGGCAGGATGAATTTGATCGCTTCGGAAGCTGTAGAAGTTTAAATAACTTTTAAAATTAAATATTTTCTTGTTTGATTAAGAATGGGTCAAAGGCTTTTATGAAAGCGTTTACATTAAGCCTTTTTTGGTCTACAATGAATTTGCTAAAACGTTTTAGAAGTGGAAGGAGCCTTCAATTATGGAGCGTCACATTCAATTGGCTGTCATTCGAATTTTGGCGAGCATGATTGATTTAATTGTTGTGTATTTGCCCTTTCAAATCCTCTGTTTCTTTATTTTTAAAGATCAGTTGCTTTTAGCGATTTTTTTCGGTCAATTATTGTTTGTTAGTTATAATGCGGTTCTTGTCAGTATGAAAAACGGCCGGACAATCGGAAAGTACTTTGCTAAGCTCAGGGTTGTTAATGATAATAGTGAAAAGAATTCGGCAAAGGCGCTTCGAGAGTTTTGCAAACTGCTTTATTTTGTGACCTTTCCTTTTGGACTGTTTTTTCTGCTTGTTTCTATTTTTCTTCTTTTAACAACTGGCAGAGCTCTTCATGATTTTCTTGGTCAAAGCCGAATTGTTTCGGATGCAGAATATAAAAGGATTATTTCGGCAAATGAATGATCTTATTGATAAACAATACTTAGCTCATATTCCAACTCTGCCTTTATTGGCTGTGCTATTTATTACGATTTCTCTGGCTTATTATTTGCCCTATCATTTTCGCAATGTTTACGACCCGATTCCAATTACTAAATTTTATTCTTTATACTCGATTGTAATTTTTCTTGCAAATCTAACCATTTTTCATGTTCGTTGGATTTTGGTATTGGGTATTTATTTAACGGGAATATTGATTCTTGTTTTTCGTTCCAACCATTATTTTTACAAGCGATAATTTTTTGATTAAAATCTAAAACGTTTTAGTAAAAGTATCACAAGGAAGTTGATTATGATGAAAACCTTAATGGAATATCAACAAAATCAGCCTTGGATTATCAAAGAGAATTCATTTGATAATAATTTTTTGAGTAAGTGTGAGTCCGTTTTTGCCCTTGGCAATGGTTATCTAGGCGTCAGATCTGCTTTTGAGGAAAACTATATCGGTGAAAAACGAGATATGTTTGTTTCCGGTACTTTTGACAGATTTGATAAAAGTGAGGTGACAGAATTACCGAATGTACCCGATTTTATTCAAATGGAATTTGTTATTAATGGTCGAAATCTCGATTTAAATTTAGGAGAAATTACTCAATATTCGTTCAGCCTAAATTTAAAAACCGGCCAGTTAATTCGTCATTTTATCTGGAAATTTGCTGATATTCATTTAGAGTTTAATTTTCGTCGTTTTGTTAGTTTTGATGATCTTCACTTGCTTGGTCAGGAAGTGACAATCAGAAATCTTGGCGCTGATACAAGCTTTCAGTTAAAATCTGGGATTGATGGACAGCTTACAAATTCAGGAAGCCAGCATTTTGCCGAAGGCACAAAAGATCAAGAAAAAAACAGAATTTTGCAGATGGTATCAACAACTGCACAATCGAGAATCGATTTTGTCCAGTCGACAATTCATGATTTTTCTGATCGATCGTTGATTGATAAAACGCGGATCGAAATTTCCCGTCGGCAAATTCATAAACTTTATTGGTTCCATCTAAAAAGCAACCGAAGCATCAAAATTAGTAAACTTTCCAATGTTTACACCTCAATAGATCGTGATTTGAATCAAAAAACAGTTGAATATATGATTAGTGTTTCTGCCAACGTACTAAATTTTGATGTTCAAAAAGGTTTTGATTACTTGCTTAAAAAATCTGCTTTGGCTTGGGAAGAAAAAGTTTGGCGTGATTTCCCGATTGAGATTAAGTCAATCGATTTTACAGATCAACTGGCTTTGAATTTTGCAAGATATCATCTGCATATCATGGTTCCGAAACATGACGGACGAATGAGTATCGCGGCAAAAGGATTATCCGGAGAAGGTTATAAAGGTCATACCGCCTGGGATACAGATATTTTTATGCTTCCATATTTCACAATGACTTATCCGGAAATTGCGAGAAAATTGCTTACTTATCGTTATCTGGGTTTGAGTGGCGCTCATAAGAAGGCCGCTCTAAACCACTATCAGGGTGCCCAGTATCCTTGGGAGTCGGCTTGGCCCTCAAATGGGGAAGTCGCTCCAGTTTGGGGCGCAGCAGATATTGTTACCGGTAAACCAACAAAAATTTGGTCAGGTTTTATCGAACAACATATCAGTAGCGATGTTGCTTTTGGTGTTAAACAATATATTGATGCGACTTCTGATCTTAGATTTGCTAAATTCGAAGGTTATGAAATGATTTTTGATACCGCAAAATTTTGGGTCAGTCGTTTAGAATATAACGCGGTTAAGGATCGTTATGAGATTAATAATGTCGTTGGTCCGGACGAATATAAAGAACACGTTAACAACAATGCTTTTACAAATTATTCGGCCGCTTGGAATATTTCTACTGCCATTAAAGTGTATGAAAAAATAAAGCAGCAGGATAGCAAAAGTTTTGATCGGTTAAACAAAAAACTTGGTCTTGATAAAACTTATCGCCAATGGAAAGAAAAACTGCCAAAGCTTTATTTGCCCAAAGCGAATAAAGACAAGATTCTTCCTCAGGATGATAGTTACCTTTCAAAAAAATTTTGGATTTAACGCCCTACCTAAAAGACGACGCCGTTGGAACTTTATTTCATGATTATAATTTGGACCAGGTTAATAATATGCAAATAACCAAGCAAGCCGATGTTATCTTATTATTCTGCTTGTTTGAAAATATATTTTCTCTAGGTATTCAAGAAGCAAGTTGGGATTATTATCTTCCCAAAACGATGCACGATTCTTCTTTATCCCTTTCGACTCATGTTGTTTTAGCAGTTGATTTAGGAAGGAATTCGGAAGCTTATCAACTATTTCAAAAAGCAAAAAATATCGATTTAGGGCCTTATATGAATTCTTCAAACGATGGAATTCACGCTGCTTCTTTGGGTGGAATTTGGAATTCTGTCGTTGAGGGCTTTGGTGGTCTGCGAGTAATTGACGGCAAACTAAGAATTGAACCTCATTTACCCAAAGAATGGGATTCATTGGATTATCGAATTAACTGGCATGGTGCGAAGTTGCAAATTAGTGAGACAAAGGAAGACTTTACAGTTACATTTCTCAATTCGAATCATTTAAATCAGATAGTTGAATTTATGTCAAAGGGTCAAAAGTATCAAGTCAAGGCGAAAGGTTCGCTTCGAATAAAACTTTGACAAAAGAGGGGATTTAATTATGAAAAAGTTTTCGAAATTTATTAATCTTGGAGCGGTTTCTTTAATGACCGCGGCTATATTTTCAGGCACAGGACTTTTGTTTAGGCAGGATGCTTTTGCAGCCCAGCCCTATAAAGGCAAAACAATTAAAATCGGCGTATGGATTGGTTCTGATTTAGAGCAAACCGGTTTGAATAAATTGATTAAAGGATTTGAAAAAAAAGAAGGCGCAAAAGTAACAGAAAAAGTTTATACGAATTTTCAGACTCAAATTCAAGCTGATTTTTCAGCCCGAAAAGCACCAGATGTTTTCTATATGGACTCATCCCTTTATCCATGGTTTATCAGCCAGGGAGTTTTAGCTCAGTTGCCTAAAAAACAAATGCAGTCAACGAAGTTTTACAAAAATTTGATTGCCGCTTTTACCAGCAAAGGGAAACTATATGGTGTCCCAAAGGACAATTCGACTTTGGGTTTGCTGATCAATAAAGATATGTTTAAAAAAGTTGGCGTTGATCCGAAAACAATTCCAACATCCTACGCTGGTTTAATTAAGTGGCTTCCGGGATTTCAAGCTAAACTTAATAAAGCTTATGGCAAAGGAAAAGTTACAGCGATGACTTATGACCAGGATATGGCTAGAAATTTGGCAATCATGATTGCCAAAGGCGGCAAGCCGGTTAAAAATAATGGGAAAGCCAATTTGGCGTCGGCTCAAGTTGTTAAAAATCTTGGCCTTTATAAAAAACTTGTTAATACGGGAGCCGTCGCAACAGCGAAAGATTTAGGGTCAGGAGATAACGGAACAGCTTTTGGAACCGGTAAAGTAGCCATGACCGAAGAAGGAAACTGGACTTACCAAGTGCAAAAAAAGCAATATAAGACAAATTTTGAAGTTTTGCCAATGCCAACTTATCAAGGCAAACAGCGCGGAATGATTTTTACAGTTGGTTGGGGAGAAAATGCCGAATCGAAAAACAAGAAGCTTGATAATGCCTGGATTGCTTATGTAACGAGTAAAAAAGAAATGTCTGTCTGGGCTAAAACCGTTGGTGTTATGCCGAGCCGTCCCGATGTTGCCAAAGCGATTAAATTAACCAAAGACTCCAATCTGGATACCTGGTTAAAGGCTACTAATTATTCAACTGTATGGCAGGAAGGCAATACATTAACGACAATCAATACTTCTTACCAGAATTTTATCAGTGATGCTATGAATGTGAAAATGACGATCAAGCAGGCAATGATAAAAGCTGACAAGCAAGCTAATGCTGCGATTTCGAATTCAAAGTAAAATCAGTTCTCATTAAAAAATCAGAATTATATTCAGGAACGCTTTGAAAAATGTTTTGACAAAAAACATTTTTGGAAAGGACAGCAAATGGCTTCTAACCTCGAGTATCGTAAACCGCAAAAAACTGGGCAGAAACGTCGCAATCGAGAAACAAGGCAAGCTTATTTATTTCTAACACCGGCTTTGATTATTATCATAATATTCTTTGTTGCCGCAATTGCCTTTGCTTTATTCATGTCTTTTAACAAGGTTAATATGTTTTCCCAGCAGTTCAGATTCACGGGTTTTAAGAATTACTTAAACGCTTTTTCAGATAAGGTTGCTTTGAAGGCTTTATCAAATACAGCTTTATTCAGTTTTGTTGTTGTTCCTCTGCAAACTCTCATTGCACTGGTTATAGCCTATGTTTAAGCTCACACGCTGTTAAATTTAAAAAAACTTTCCGCCTGATATACTTTTTACCAACTTTAACGTCAAGTGCTGCTTTGACATTGATTTTTATGTTTATTTTTAATGTTGCGGGACCACTGAATAATTTCTTTATGTCGATTGGATTTTATAACAAACCGATTAATTTTCTGCAAAACCCAGCTTACTCTTTGAAGGTTATTATGGTTATGAATATTTGGTCGACGGTTCCCACTTATATGACTATTTATCTTGCTTCTTTAGTTGATTTACCGGAATCCTTTTATGAGGCAGCTGAAATGGATGGCGCGACTTCTTGGGATAAACTACGCTATATAACTGTTCCCTATTTACGGCCAATTACAACCTATGTTCTTTTAACTGGTATTATAGGAACTTTTCAAATGTTTGATCAGGCTTTCATTTTTTCGAACGGTTCCGGTGGACCGAATAATTCGACCCTAACACTTGCTTTGATGATTTATAACTATGCTTTTGGTTCCCTAAATACGATGGGATATGCTTGTGCTCTGGCAATTTTGTTGACAATTATTATTTTCGCGGTCAGCCGATTGGCAGAAAAAATTAATGGAGGAAACGGATTGCAATAGGGGGGCGGTTAGCATGAGAGAAAAATCTAAAATTTTAAAAGTGATTTTATATATTGTTTTAATCTTATACGCGATTATTACTTTTTATCCTTTTCTTTGGGCGCTGGCCGCCTCTTTTAAACCGCTAAAAGAGATTGTTTCCGGCAATCCGAATATTATTCCAAAACATGCTACTTTGGCTAGTTATGAATATATTTTCGGTGCTTCGTCTTTGTTCACACGTTGGTTTGTTAATTCGGTGATTGTTTCTACTATTGGGACCGTAATCAATATTTTTTTAAATACGATGGCGGGATATGCCTTAGCCAGGTTGGATTTTCCCGGACGCCAGCGAATTTATTACGCTTTTTTGGCTTTCATGATGGTTCCCGCGCAAATCTTATTGATTCCTAATTTTCTGATTTTATCAAAAATGGGATTACTTGATACATTGACTTCTTTAATTCTTCCAGCTGCTATTAATATCGGCAACATTTTTATGATGCGTCAATTTTTCCTTAGTTTTCCGAAAGACATCGAAGAAGCAGCCGAAGTTGATGGCCTTGGGCGTTTTGCTACTTTTTTTAGGATCGTGATGCCTTTAGCTCGCCCTTCGATTGCCACTCAGGCAGTTTTTACTTTTATGGGTTTTTGGAATAATTTTATGGCGCCAATGCTTTATATTTCAACGCCGTCAAAATACACTTTAACGCTCGGTCTACAAACTTTCGTTAGCCAACAATCCGGCATTCGTTGGGACCATTCAATGGCAGCTAGCATTATTTCGATACTGCCGATTATTGTTCTTTATATTATTTTCAACGGTTATTTCCTGCAAGGCATTAGGATGGACGGAGAAAAATGAATTGCTGCTTTTGGTTTTAACGGATTAAAGTATTTTTAATAATGTTGAATATTTTTGGAAAAAGGGGTATTTGTGTATAGAAGCACAAGTTATAGTAAGCTGTTAAATACCGATGAATAAAAAAATCACGATTAAAAACGTGGCAAAGGCAGCCGATGTTTCCGTGGCGACTGTTTCTCACGTTCTTAACAATTATCCTGATATTAGTGAAAAAACAAAAAGAAAAGTTAACCAAGTCGTTGAAAGACTGGGTTATTCTCCTAATATCGCTGCCAGATCTTTGGTTTATAAAAAACAAAAAACAATTGCTTTAATTTTGAATGAAATTGATATTTCAAAAAAGTTTCTTTACCTGCCGAGGTATCATTGGGAGTTTTTGATTTTTGTGATGAAATTGCTGCTCAGTATGTTTTTTATGCTACGACTTTAAAAGAACAGAAAGAAAAAAGTTTCAAACAATTTTGTCAGGAACACAATATCACAGGAGCAATTGTCCAGGGATTGAAAATAACCGATCCTTACTATGAAGAAATTCAGTCGACTGATTTTCCAACCGTTTTGATTGATTTGGAAAATAAAAATCCAAAAATTGGTTCGATTGGAATTGATAATCGTGCGGCTGGGATGGAAATTACTGATTTTTTAATTGATAACGGACACCAACAAATTGGAATGATTAACGGTTCAAAATATGCCAGTGTTTCTTTGCAGCGTCAGCTTGGTTACCAAGATGCTTTGATAGAACATGATATTGCTGTTAAGGAAGATTTTATTGAGTTTGCTGATTTTAGCGAATCATTAGCTTATGAAAAAGCCAAACAACTTCTGTCATCGCATCCTGAAATCACGGCAATTTTTTCTGCCAGTGATTTGATGGCGCTTGGGGTAATTAAAGCGGCCAAAGAGTTAGGCCGTATTTTGCCTAGAGATTTATCAATTTTTGCTTTTGACAATATTGCTGTTTCTGAATTCTTGTCTCCAAGCCTTTCGACAGTCGAACAGAACATGCGCGGAGTTGCCTACCGAGCGGCTAAATTATTGGACGATATTATCGATCGTAACCATGAGAATTCTTGGAATATCAAATCCGATTATGAATTGGTGATTAGGAATTCGGTTATTAATAGATTTAAAACAATTAATTAATATTTCTCAAGTTTTTTTGTGTTTCTTTTAGCCTTCCCCATGTATGACGTGTCTTATTTTTGCTATTGTGTCTTTACTATTTGTCTTGCGAGGAATAAATAAATCTTAAAATGTTTGCAAGTTCCTAATTTTCTTTTAGAATAGAAGAATGGCACAAACACGTAAACAAGAAATTCGCAAACAAATACGCAGAGCGCAAAACAAACCAACTCCTGAAGAAATTCTCGCACAGCGTTCTATTACTGCTCGTCGACGGGTTGCCGACACAAGCGCAAAGTCAAAAAAGAAAAGTCGTTTTGATTATATAACAATTACAATGGCGATTTTAATGGCGACTATTACTGTTTTTGGAATCGCAATCGGATTGTTGACCGTCTTCTAATTTTGTGTATAATTCTTAATGATGCTAGCGCATTGCAAACAAACAATTAATATCAATTCGTTTCGGAAAACAACTTCTAAGTCTTCGTTGATTTAGGAGTTGTTTTTTTATGCACGAAAAAAGGAGAATAAAATGGCAAATGTTTTTGTGAACATTAACGACTTATCGAATCAGGAGTTGTTATCAATGATTCACCAAGCTTTATTATTTAAAAGCGGTCAATTTATACCCGTGATAAATCGGCAGGTTGTTGCCAATCTCTTTTTTGAGAATTCAACCAGAACGGCGACCAGTTTTCAAATGGCAGAAATGAAATTGGGTTATCAGCGAATTGTGATCGATCCCAACAAGTCCTCGGCAACAAAAGGTGAAAGTCTTGAAGATACTCTGAAAACACTTAAAGCAATCGGCATCGATACAATCGTTATTAGACACAGCCTTCGTGACTGGTACCAGCCTTTTTACGAAATGGCCGGCAAAGAAGTTCCTAAGTTGGTGAATGCTGGGGATGGCAATGGCCAGCATCCCTCACAAAGCCTATTGGACTTGATGACGATCGTCGAACACTTTGAGAATTTTGTTGGATTGAGAGTTCGTATTATTGGCGATATATACCATTCGCGTGTCGCTCGATCAAATGCAGAAATATTAAATCGTTTAGGTGTCGAAGTGACTTTCTCCGGTCCCAAAGAATGGCAGGATCAATCATTGGAACAATTTGGGTCCTTTGTTGATATCGACAAAGATCTTGGAAAACAGGACGTAATTATGTTGTTAAGAGTTCAGCATGAACGTCTGACAGACGAAGAAAATCAAGATTTTACAATTGATAAATATCATGAAGACTATGGTTTAACACAAGATCGTTATCGAAAGCTAAAGAGTAATGCGATTATTATGCATCCAGCACCGGTTAACCGGGATGTTGAAATTGATAGTGATTTGGTCGAGTCTGATAAATCTCGTATTTTCCAACAAATGAAAAATGGCGTTTATGCTCGAATGGCAATTTTGAATTCGCTAACCATTCCATCTTTAATAAGCGGGGTCGGTAAATGAATTCGACTTTAATTAAGAACGCCCAAATTTTGGTTGGTGAAAATAGCTTTCTTAAACGCGATCTTTTTATTGAGAAAGGAAAAATTTCTGCAATTGGCGATGGGCTTTCCAATAAAGCGGACTTTATCGTCGATGCAAAAGGTGCTTTGTTGCTGCCAGGATTAATCGATGTTCATGTTCACTTCAGGGAACCGGGTTTTCCGGAAAAAGAAACAATTGCCAGCGGATCCAAAGTAGCAGCTCGTGGTGGTTTTACGACGGTCTTTGCAATGCCTAACTTAAATCCGGTCATTGATAATGTTGAGGTTTTTAAACAGGTTCAAGCTCTTAACCAACAAGACGGAATCATCAAAATTAAACAATATGCAGCGATTTCAACTGGTCTAACAGCTAATAAAATCGACAACATTCCTGCATTGTCAGCCCTTGGAGCAATTGCTTTTACCAACGATGGCAAAGGTGTCCAGACCGCCGATACTATGTACCAAGCAATGTTGGCTGCTAAAGCAGCAGGCAAAGTTCTTGTGGCACACGTTGAAGATAATTCTTTAATACACGGCGGAGTGGTCAATGCCGGATTAGCCTCCAAGAATTTAGGTTTTCCGGGCGCGAAGAAATTAAGCGAAACTTCTCAACTGGCACGTGATTTAATGATTGCCAAAGCAACCGGGGCACAATACCATATGGCTCATGTATCAGCTGCCGAGAGTGTCGAATTGATCAGAATTGCTAAGGAACACCGGATTGATGTCACTGCCGAAGTATCGCCACACCATTTATTGCTGGACGACAGTATGATTACAAATGACAATTCCTTGATGAAGATGAATCCGCCGCTTCGTTCTCCTGATGATCGGGCGGCTTTATTGGCTGGTTTATTGGATGGCACGATCGATATCGTTGCAACTGATCATGCTCCGCATACCAAAGAAGAGAAAGCACAGAGTATTTTAACAGCTCCAAATGGAGTTACCGGAATCGAAACTAGTTTTCAACTTTTATATACCCATGTGGTCAAACCGGGAATTATGAGTTTGCGCCAATTGTTAAAGGCTATGAATCAACGGCCGGCGGACATTTTCGCTTTAAAAGATGTTGCCAGGGAAATAGCCATTGGACAAGTTGCTGATCTGGCTTTGTTTGATATTCGTCATCTTCATGAAATCAAGGCCAATGAGTTTGCTTCAAAGGCCAGCAACAGTCCTTTTATCGGCTGGAAGGTTTATGGACAAACAGAAAGAACCTGGGTTAATGGGCAACAAGTTTATGCAAAAGGAGATGAAAAATAATGGTCAAACGCTACCTTCTTTTGGAGAATGGTTCGATATATTCCGGTCAGGGATTTGGTTCTCTTAAAAAAGCCAAAGGGGAATTGGTTTTTAATACAGGGATGACTGGTTATCAGGAGACGATTACCGATCCTTCCTATCATGGTCAGATAATTGTCTTTACTTATCCACTAATTGGTAATTATGGAATTAATCGTGATGATTTTGAAAGTCTTAATCCAACGGCCTCGGCGATCGTAGTTCATGAACTAGCCAGGCGGCCAAGCAACTGGCGTATGGATATGTCTTTAGGCCAGTGGGCTGAAAATGTTGGGATGCCGATTATCAGTGGGATCGATACACGAGCTTTGACCAAAGAGATCAGAGAGTTCGGTGTTATGAAGGCTTGTATTATTGATCAGGTAAACGATAGTAGTTTAAAGGAATTACAAGCCAGTCGTTTTTCAGACCAACAAGTTAAAGAGGTTGCCAGTCGGACCGCCTACCAGGACCCTTCCAATGGACCAACGATCGCCGTGATTGATTTTGGTCTGAAGAATTCCATTTTGTTTTCTTTGGCAAAACGGCATTGCAATGTAATTGTTTTTCCACCGGACACCTCGGCAAAAATTGTTTTAAATGCCAATCCGGATGGAGTCTTGCTATCCAACGGACCAGGGAATCCCGATTCGGTAGCTTATGCTCTTCCATTGATTAAAAGATTGCAGGAAGCAAAACCACTGTTTGGAATTTGCTTAGGCCACCAGCTTTTTGCTCTGGCCAATGGAGCTTCAACTTATAAGATGAAATTCGGTCATCGTGGTTTTAATCATGCGGTTAGATCGATTGATTCCAAACGTTTGGATTTTACGGCCCAAAATCATGGTTATGCCTTTGATGAAAAATCCCTAGCGAACACCGATCTACTGGTCACTTACAGAGAGGTCAACGATCAAACTATTGAAGGATTGAAGTCAACTAAATATCCGGCCTTTTCGGTTCAGTTTCATCCGGATGCTGCTCCTGGACCCCACGATACAGACTATCTTTATGACGATTTTATTCAGTTGATTAACGAAAACAAAGGGAGACAAAATGCCAAAAAGAGCTGATATTAAAAAAATACTCGTAATCGGTTCCGGGCCAATCATTATTGGACAAGCGGCCGAGTTCGATTATTCAGGAACCCAAGCCAGTTTGTCTTTAAGAGAAGAAGGCTATTCGGTGGTTCTCGTTAATTCTAATCCGGCAACAATTATGACCGATACAGAAATTGCCGATCAGGTTTATATCGAACCGTTAACGCTGCCTTTTATTAAACGAATTCTTCGTAAAGAGCGTCCAGATGCACTGTTGGCAACGATTGGCGGTCAGACGGCTTTGAACCTTGCCAAAGAATTGGCCGAGGACGGAATCTTAGAAGAACTGAAAATCGAGTTGTTGGGAACCAAACTAAAGGCGATTGAAGCAGCCGAAGACCGGGAAAAATTTAAACAATTAATGGAAGCCTTAAAAGAACCGGTTCCCGAATCAAGGATTGCCAGAACGCTTGAACAAGCTGTGCATTTTGCCGATCAAATTGGTTACCCGATAATCGTTCGTCCGGCATATACTTTGGGCGGCACCGGTGGCGAAATTGTTGAAAATAGCGAACAATTAACAGAAGTTGCCAAAAACGGTTTGGAGTTATCACCGGTTACCCAAGTTTTAATTGAAAAATCAATTGCTGGCTATAAAGAAATAGAATTTGAAGTTATGCGTGATGGCAATGATAACGCTCTGATCGTTGCTTCAATGGAAAACTTCGATCCAGTTGGTATTCATACCGTCGATTCGATTGTTGTCTCTCCAGTTCAGACTCTTTCTGATCGGGAATATCAAATGCTTAGAGATGCTGCTTTAAAAATTATTCGTGCTTTAAAAATTGAAGGTGGCGTCAATATTCAACTTGCTTTGGACCCTGATAGTCTTCGTTATTACATTATTGAAGTTAATCCACGTGTTTCGCGCTCTTCAGCTCTGGCCAGCAAGGCGACCGGCTATCCGATCGCGAAAATGGCTGCCAAGATCGCCATTGGTTTGACTCTGGACGAGATTGTTAATCCTGTTACCGGAACAACAAAGGCCGAATTTGAACCGGCTTTGGATTATGTGGCCGTAAAAATTCCTCGTTGGCCTTTTGACAAGTTTACCGAGGCTGACCGAGAACTCGGTACACAGATGAAGGCGACTGGCGAAGTAATGGCGATCGGCAGAAATTTTGAAACTGCCTTGATGAAAGCTATCCGTTCTTTAGAGATTGGCACTTTCGCTCTCGATGACTTAACTTATAGCGATTTAAGAAATCAAGATTTGCTCAATCGCTTAATGCCCGCAACCGACGAACGGCTCTTTATGGTCGCTGATTTATTGAGAAGGGGCATCACGATTGGGCAAATTCACGAGAAAAGTCAAATTGATGAATTCTTTTTGGACAAGATTCTGCATCTAATTGAAATCGAAAAAGAATTAAAAATGCATGTTCTTGATTTCAAAATCCTTAAAATCGCTAAAGAAAACGGTTTTCCCGATGTGACGATCGCCCGTTATTGGCAGCTTGAAGAAAAAGAACTGCGTCATTTAAGAAAAAAGGAAGATTTATTTCCTGTTTATAAAATGGTCGATACGGTTGCCGGTGAATTTTCTTCAAAAACTCCCTATTATTATTCAACCTACGAGTTGGAAAACGAATCGTTGAAAGAAAAACGCCCAAGTGTTTTGGTAGTTGGTTCCGGACCGATCAGAATCGGTCAAGGAGTTGAATTCGATTACGCCACCGTTCATTGTGTTAAGGCAATTCAAAAAGCCGGTTATAAAGCAATTGTAATTAATTCCAACCCAGAAACTGTTTCAACCGATTTTTCCGTTTCCGATAAACTCTATTTCGAACCATTAACTTTGGAAGATGTTTTAAATGTTATTGATTTGGAAAAACCAATTGGTGTCGTGGTTCAGTTCGGCGGGCAAACAGCGATTAATTTGGCTGGGCGTTTGGAAAATAACGGTGTCAAGCTTTTGGGAACCAGTCTAAAAGATATTAATCGATCTGAGGATCGAGAAGACTTCAATCAGGTAATTAAAAAACTCGATCTATCCCAACCTTTCGGGAAAACAGCGACGACGGTCACTCAAGCCTTATCTGTAGCAGAAGAGGTCGGCTATCCACTTTTGATTCGTCCTTCTTATGTTCTGGGCGGTCGGGCAATGGAAATTGTGACAAATCGCCAAGATCTATCCGACTATATGAAAAGAGCTGTGAAAGTTTCTTTAAAACATCCGGTTTTAATTGATTCCTATTTAACCGTTCGGGAAGCTGAAATCGATCTATTAAGCGATGGACAAACGATTATTGTTCCCGGTATTATGGAGCACATCGAACGGGCCGGTGTCCATTCCGGAGATTCGATGTCGGTTTATCCGTCTCAGTATTTGGACCAGAATGTGCAAGAACAGATGTTGGATGCGGCTTTTAAATTAGCCAAAGAACTTCACACAATTGGTTTAATGAATGTTCAATTTGTGATTCACGAACAACAGGCCTATGTAATTGAAGTCAATCCTCGAGCCTCCAGGACTCTTCCTTTTATTTCCAAAGCAACCGATCTACCTTTGGCCCAATTAGCAACTCGGGTTATGCTTGGTGAAAAATTAGCCGATCTGGGTTTTAAAAGCGGTTTGATGGCACCCAAAAAACTTGTCTATGTGAAAGCCCTGGTCTTTTCTTTTAATAAATTGCCTAAAGTCGATTCTTCTTTGGGTCCGGAAATGAAATCGACCGGTGAAGTTATGGGAGTCGATCGAAATCTGGCCAAGGCTCTTTATAAAGCTTTTGTGGCAGCCGGCTTTAAAGTTCACGAACACGGCAATGTCCTTTTCACAATTGCCGATCGGGATAAAAAAGAAGCGCTTGCTCTAGCAAAACGTTTTGATGAATTAGGTTATGTTCTTTGGGCGACCGCTGGGACAAGCAGTTTTCTTCATGAAAACCATTTGCCGGTTAGACAACTGGGTAAAATATCCGAAGATCAATTGAATCCGGTCACGGCCATGCGCCAGGGCAAATTACAAATTGTTATTAATCGATTGAAAACAGACGAACCGCTGGAATCTGATGGCCGGGCTATCAGAGCAGCCGCGATTGAAAACGGCGTCCCCCTCTTTACTTCACTGGATACGGTAGCAGCCTTTTTGCAGGTTCTTGAAAGCAGATCCTTCAATGTTTCGGCAATTAATAAAGGAGATAAATCATGAACAAACCCGTTTTTATCGCTTTGGATTTTCCTAATTTAAAAACTGCTTTCGATTTTCTGAACAAATTTCCTAGTCATGAAAAACCAGCTGTTAAAGTCGGCATGGAACTTTTTTATGCCGAAGGACCGAAAATTATTCAACAGTTAAGGCAAAAAGGCTACAAAGTTTTCCTTGATTTAAAACTATACGATATTCCTCATACAGTGGCCGCAGCGGTTAGGTCTTTGCTGGCTTTGGATGTTCAGTACTTAACGATCCATAGTCTTGGCGGATTAAAAATGATGGAAGCAGCTGTCGATGCCGCTGAGGGTAAAATAAAATTATTAGCTGTCACTCAATTGACTTCTATAAGTGCAAACGAAATGCGTGGTACTCAATTAACCAGTGCAACAATTGAACAATCCGTCAAACATTTGACGCAATTGGCTTTATTGGCGGGGGTTGACGGAACGATTTCTTCGCCTCTGGAAGCAAATATAATCAAGCAAATAACGCCGGATGATTTTCTGAAAATTACACCGGGAATCCGCTTGTTCAATGATCAAAATGGCGATCAAATTAGAATTACGACGCCTAAGAAAGCTAAAGAGTTCGGAGCAAGTGGATTGGTTGTCGGGCGATCAATAACTCAGGCAGCAGACCCCTTGTCTGTCTATCGAAAAATTTTGGAGGAATTTGAATAATGGAAATAAACTACTCAAAAAAAGTTGCCAACGATTTGCTTGATATATCGGCAGTTAAATTTTCGCCGAAGGACCCCTTCACCTGGGCTTCCGGAATTATCAGTCCGATTTATACCGATAATCGAATGACGATTGCTTATCCCACTATTCGCAAAAATATCGCTGATGGTCTGTCAGAATTGATTATTAGCAATTATCCCGATGTTGAAATCATTGGTGGAGTCGCGACAGCTGGAATTCCTCATGCTGCTTTTGTCTCTGATCGAATGAATAAACCGATGATTTATGTTCGTTCAAAAGCCAAAGATCATGGTTCCAAACATCAAATAGAAGGAGCACAGGTCGATAACAAAAAACTTGTTTTAATCGATGATTTGATCTCGACCGGAGGTTCTGTATTGGCAGCGGCTCGGACTGTTCAGGAAGCCGGCGCAAATGTGCTTGGAATTGTATCGATTTTTTCTTATGAATTGTCAGCAGCTGAGAAAAATTTTAGCGCAGCCGGTTTAAGTTTTAAATCATTAACGACTTACTCCCAACTAATCGAAGCAGCAATCGATCGTGGCGAATTGAAAGAAACTGAAATTGAAACTTTGCGCGAATGGCAAAAAGATCAAAATAGCTGGAGGAGTTAAGATGGACTATACGACAAAAATTGCTAATCAGGTTTTTCATCATTTATTTATTAACGCAGCTGGTGTATACTGCCAAACATTTGAAGAGCTGGAACAAATTCAAAATGCTCCCTGTGCTGGGGCAGTCATTACCAAATCTGCAACTGCAAAAGAGAGGTCGGGTAATTCTGAGCCCCGCTATTTTGAAAATTCTGTCGAACACAACACAATAAATTCGATGGGTTTGCCTAATCTTGGAATTGATTATTATTTGAATTATGTTTTAAAACACAGTTTGAAATTGCCGACGCTTTTCTCGATTGTCGGTCTTTGTCAAAAAGAAATCATCGATAATTTAAAAAAATTACAAGCCAGCGATTTTTCCGGCCTGACCGAATTAAATTTGTCTTGTCCCAACGTTTCCGGAAAGCCGCAAATTGCTTATGATTTTGCTGCTACAAGAGAAATTTTAGACAACGTTTTTGCTTTTTATTCAAAGCCGCTTGGCATTAAACTTCCACCCTATTTCGATATTGCACATTTTGATCAAATTGCCGCTATCTTGAATGATTATCCCTTGGCTTACGTTAATGCGATTAATTCGGTTGGTAATGGACTTGTAATTGATCCAGAAACAGATACGGTTATGATTAAACCCAAAGATGGTTTTGGCGGATTAGGTGGGAAACAAATCAAAGCTACTGCTTTGGCAAATGTTAGGGCTTTGCGCCAACGCCTCCATCCACAGATTAAAATTATCGCTACCGGTGGAGTAACTAATGGTAGAGACGTTTATGATCATCTTTTATGCGGAGCCGACCTGGTTTCGGTTGGTTCTCAATTAGGAATCGAAGGACCGACGGTATTCGCTCGATTGGAAAAGGAACTTGAAGAAATTTTTGCTGATAAAGGAATTACTGATTTAAGACAAGTCAGGGGTAAACTGAAATTAATTGCATAAATTCTCGACAAGGACCAAATATCCTGCTATCATATTGATCAGTGTGATTTTTTAATAAGTTAGAAGGAGAAGAAAGTTTGCGTTTTTTCAAAAAACAACTGGATTTTTTCAAAAAAATTATCAGCCTTTCTTATTTCTTTTTTACTTTTCTGATTCACAGTTTAATAAATTGTTACTGCCCATCAAATACCTCAATTATTTCTAATTGAGGTATTTTTTTGGCTTTTTTTGGAGGGAAAATTGGAAAATTCATTGGTAAAAACAAAAGGTAATGTGTTGCAGCCAAGCGGCGTTGCGAGTTATCAAAAACAAACACTTTGGTCATCGATTATTGGTTATGCGATGGATGGGCTGGATATGATGCTGCTTTCCTTCGTCCTTCCTTTGATCATGGCTGATTTTCATTTAACGACTGCTCAGGCCGGAGGAATTTCGACAATTACAATGTTTGGTGTGGTTATAGGTGGAACTGTTTTTGGAATTCTAGCTGATCATTTTGGAAGGGTAAAAGTTTTCACCTGGACAATTTTGATTTTCTCTTTATTCACTGGCCTCTCGGCTCTTTCTCCATCGGATGGCGTTTTTATCGCGATGCGTTTTATGGCCGGTCTTGGTTTGGGTGGAGAATTCGGAATTGGAATGACACTTGTTTCTGAAAGCTGGCCAACAAAACTTCGTACAAAAGCAACTTCCTGGGTTGCACTTGGATATCAGGCGGGAACTTTATTAGCAACTCTTTTGGCTGGGTATGTTTCAACCAATTTTGGTTGGCGAGGTGTGTTTGCGATTGGAATTTTGCCGGCTGCTTTAGCTTGGTGGACACGCAGGAACTTGGAAGAACCAGCGATGTGGGTTGAAAACCGCAAGACCGTAAAAAATAATTTTGCGATCAAACAATTATTTATTAATAAAAAGATCACCCTAACCACAATTGGTTTGGTGATCTTAACTTCCGTTCAAAATCTTGGTTATTTTGCGATTATGAGTTGGATGCCGACAATGTTGGCTAGCCAACGCCATATCGCAATCAGTGGAACAATGTTCTGGACGCTTTCGACAATTAGCGGCATGGTAGTCGGGATTATTGTGTTTGCTTGGGCGGCGGATAAATTTGGTCGAAAACCGGCTTTTATTACTTTTCAAATTTCGGCAGCCGTTATTGCTTGGATTTATTTTCGGATTTCAAATCCTGTTCTTCTGGTCGCTTTAGGTTCAGTTCTTGGATTTTTCGTTAACGGAATGATGGGTGGCTATGGTGCTCTGCTTTCCGAACACTATCCAACCGAAATTCGTTCTACAGCGGAGAATTTGATCTTTAATTTTGGTCGTTTTGTCGGTGGCTTTGGCCCCTTGTTTATTGGCATCGTCGCTTTGCATAATTCTCTTTCAGCGGCTCTTGGCATGATTTCGGCAATCTATATTGTTGCTGCTTTGGCCATGTTGTTCCTTATTCCAGAAACCAAGGGTCTTGATTTAGCTTCTATCAAGGAGATTTAAATTTAAAAGTTTAGGCCTTTTTCGTTAGGACCACTGATCCCACAATTTTACAATTGCTTGTGTACCGAGGTTGCCAAGCTTTTTTTCGTCAGTCAGTTCTGCGTACATTTTTTCGGCTAATTTTGTTTCCGGTAAATCAAGTCCCATTTTATTAGCTTCGTCCAAAGCGATTCGCAGATCTTTTAAAATATGCTTTGCATAAAAACCCGGTTTAAAATCTTCTTTTAAAATTCTTGGCGCATAAGTATCCATCGACCAATTATCTGCCCCTCCGGCTGACAGGGTGTTCAACGTTTCCTGCAGGTCCAATCCGGCTGCTTTTGCATAGGTCATCCATTCGGCCAAGCCAAGCATCGTTGAAGCAATCATAATTTGGTTGGCCATTTTAGCGTGCTGGCCTTTGCCGGCCCCGCCAAAATAATTGACTTTTTTAGAAACAGATTTCAAAAGCGGCAGAGCTTTTTCAAAAGCATTTTTATCTCCGCCGACCATTGTTGTCAATTTTCCATCGCGAGCGCCGACATCTCCACCGGATACTGGAGCGTCGAGGACTCCGACTCCTTTTCTTTTGCCTTCGGCAGCAATTTTCTCCGCTAGAGTCGGTGTCGAAGTCGTCATATCGATTAATGTTTGTCCGGGTTTTACGGTCGAAAAAATTCCTTCTTCGCCAAAATAATTTTCCTCGACATCCTTTGGAAAACCAACCATTGTAAAAACAAAATCATTTCCTAAAGTTGCTTTGGCAGCCGAATCAGCCCACTTGGCCCCGTGATCCAAAACCCCTTGGGCATGTGCCTTAGTCCGATTATAGACAGTCACATCTTCGCCATTTTTTAAAAAGTTGTTAATAATGCCGGTTCCCATAACACCGGTTCCGATAAAGGCAATTTTCATCTTGAATCCTCCCTTAACTAAATTTTATTCCTAAAATCTATTGTAATTTTTTAAATTTCCTGTATAGTTTAAAGCAATTAGTTATGAATGATATTCAGGTTAACAATCAAGCATGGTGGTGGCTCGTCTAGGCGGGCTGTTTAATCGTGTAACGATTGTTCCGGCTCGCTGATTTGCGGGCCTTTTTTGTCTCTTTGGGAGAAAATGCTCGCTGATTTGCGAGCTTTTTTTATTCAACTAAAAAGAGAAAGAGGGAATCAATTTATGAAAAGGATGTATGGCTTGATCGTTTTATTGGCCGGTTTTCTGATTTTTGCGTTTTTTTACGGCGGCTCGTCAAGCGAAAAGACAGATGCCAGTACAAAAAGTAAAACTATCAAAACTTATAAAGTCGGAATTCTGCAGTTAATGACACAGCCGGCTTTGGACCAGATTCACAAAGGGATTGTTGCCGGCTTAAAAGCAGAAGGTTTCAAAGTCGGCACAAATCTCAAGATTGATTATCAAAATGCTCAGGGCGACCAGTCGAATTTACAAACAATGTCATCGAAGTTCGCTAATGAAAATGATGATCTGACAGTCGGAATCGCTACTCCGGCAGCTCAAGCTTTGGCAAAAGCAGCCAATGGTAAAACGCCGGTCATTTTGGCCGGGATTACCGATCCTGTCGGCGGCGGTTTAATTAAATCAAACGCAGTACCTGGAGGCAATATCACCGGTACTTCTGGTGAGTCGCCACTTAAGTCTCAACTGAATTTGATTAAAAAAATTCTTCCAAAAGCAAAAACGCTTGGAATTATTTATACGACTTCCGATCATGGCGGTACTTACAATGCCAAGAAGATGCAAAAAATTGCTGCAGCAGCTGGCTATACAGTCAAGATGTACACAATTTCGTCAACAAATGATATGCAGACGGTTGCCGAAAAAATGGCTTCCGAAGTCCAGGTTGTATATGCTCCTCAGGATAATGATGTCGCAAGTGCCATGAAGACTTTAGTCAGTGTCACGAATAAAGCAAAAGTTCCTGTTTTTCCGGCTGTCGACACAATGGTTAAAGATGGCAGAGTTGCCACGCTATCCGTTAACCAGTTCAATCTTGGCAAGACTTCCGGAGTAATTGCCGGTAAAGTTTTAAAGGGTAAAAAAACTTCGACTTATCCTTTGACTTTTATCACAAAAGGCGAGATGACAGTTAACACTACTGAAGCAAAATTATTAGGAATCAAATTACCGGCTTCGGTTCTTCACGAAGCAAAGACAAAGGGGGAAATTTTCAAATGAATATGATTGTATCTGCAATTGGACAGGGGCTGTTATGGGGAATACTTGGAATTGCCCTGTTCCTAACTTTTAGAATTTTGAATTTTCCCGATATGACTGTTGAAGGAACTTTTCCTTTAGGCGCGGCAACGGCTGTCAGTTTGATTACACGCGGCGTCAGTCCGATCTTGGCAACTTTAGCGGCTTTTATCGCTGGTGCCTTGGCAGGTGGAATTACCGGTCTGCTTTATACGAAAGGAAAAATTCCAATTCTATTATCCGGAATTTTAGTCATGACTGCTTGTCTATCGGTTAATTTACGAATTTTGGGTTCTTCCAATGTTTCTTTAATTGACAAACGGACGATTTTTTCACCCTTCGCCGGTTTGCCGGAATACTTTGATGCCGTTTTTATCGGTTTGACAATGGTTTTTATTGTCACATTGATAATGATTTATTTCCTGCAGAGTAATCTCGGCCAGGCCTTCATAGTTACCGGCGATAATCCGATTATGGCCCAATCGATTGGTATTAGAACTGATCAGATGACTAACATGGGTTTGATGTTTTCCAATGGTTTAATCGCGATTGCCGGAGCTGTAATTGCTCAAAACAACGGTTACGCGGATATTAATATGGGAATTGGAATTATTGTAATTGCTTTGGCATCGATCATTATTGGCGAAGTGGTTTTTGGAGAATTGACGATGAATCAGCGCCTGATTGCAATTACTTTAGGTTCGATTATATATCGTTTTGTTCTTTTAATTGTTTTGCAGTTTGGTTTTTCAACCAACGATCTGAATCTTTTATCAGCGATTATTTTGGCTTTCTGCCTGATGTTGCCACGATTCAGCCAGGCACTGCATTTGGATCGAGTAATGAAGAAGGGACTTTTTGTCAATGACTGAAGTAATTTTATCTTTAAAGGATGTCACCGTTACAGTTAATAAGAAACAAAATAACGAAACAAGAATTTTGAAATCTATCAATCTGGATGTTCACCCGGGCGATTTCATTACGATACTTGGTTCGAATGGAGCAGGTAAATCGACAGTTTTCAATGTGATCAGCGGTACCTTGCCGGTCGATTCCGGGAAAATTTTGCATGCCGGTCAGGATATCAGCAAAGAAAGTCCGGAAAAACGAGCCAAGTTTTTAAGCCGGGTTTTTCAGGATCCGAAGATGGGTACCAGCCCTAGAATGACAGTTGCCGAAAATTTGTTGCTGGCTTCCAAACGTGGCGAAAAAAGAAGCTTGGCTCCCCGACACATGAAAGCAAAAATAAACGAGTTCCGCCATTTGGCATCGAAAATGGGCAATAATTTGGATCATCGTTTAGATACGCC
Source organism: Oenococcus oeni (assembly GCF_020510245.1). Lineage (NCBI taxonomy): Bacteria > Bacillati > Bacillota > Bacilli > Lactobacillales > Lactobacillaceae > Oenococcus > Oenococcus oeni. Next base: position 236,173 of record NZ_CP084701.1, read on the forward strand.
AACTGAAAATCTTTCCGGTGGCCAACGACAGGCGCTTAGTTTTTTAATGGCGACTTATAAGAAACCCGATGTTTTATTGCTTGATGAACACACGGCGGCACTTGATCCAAAGACAAGTGCCGATCTAATGGAAGCAACTGCCCAACGAATCGAAGCCGATCATTTGACTTGCTTGATGATCACACATCATATGGAAGATGCTTTAAAATATGGCAACCGCCTGATTGTGATCGAGAACGGAATCGTTTCACATGATTTCAATCGTCAGGAAAAAGCCGCTTTGACAAAAGAAAAACTGCTTTCTTTCTTTGATGTAATAGCATGATATCTTTTTTAAATAAAAACCATTTTCTATCTTTACAAAATTGCTTTTTAGACATTCTGTAAAAAATAAAAGATGGTTTTTAATTTGGCGATTTGTTTTAGTTTTTGTGGTCAGGATCAAAATTTTACTAACGATTTTGTTTGAAATAAATATTGCAAGGCAGTTCAAACTTGAGAAAACAAATTATATTTTGGCTTTTTTTGAAGTCCTCGATATTAATTCTTTGATCGCATTTTTCAGCGACTGCAGGATCATGAGTGGCAATGATGACGGTTGCGCCTTTGCCAGCCATTTTTAATAAATGAGTAATAATAACCAGACCGTTATCTTGATCCAAGGAGCCGGTTGGTTCGTCAGCCAAAACAACTTTAGGGTCTTTTAAAATCAGTCGTGCCAAAGCGACTCGCTGTTGCTCACCACCGCTTAAAGTCGATATGCGCCGATACAAATCTACTTTAAGATTCAAATCTTCTAGAACTTGTTTTTTGAGAGCTGATTTTTCTTTAGCAGGAATCTTTCGATAGGCAAGTCCGATATCAAGATTTTCTTTAACATTTTGGTTATCGATTAAACCATAATTCTGAAATAAATAGCCGAGTGTTTGCCGGAAATAATTTCTTTTATTAATCTTCGATAAAGGCTGGTCATCAACACGGATTTCACCCGAAAAATTTTCCAGGCTGCCGATACAATTCAGGAAAGTTGATTTACCGGATCCGCTGTGACCGACCAAAGCATAACTTTGGCTGGTTTGAAGAAGTAAATTCACATTGGAAAAGATTGTTTTTCCAGCGATAATTTTTGAGACATTTTCAACTTTAATCATTTAATCATTTAATCATCTAACCTTTCTTGGAGCGTTTTTTGCTTGGACGTAAATAACTCGTTTGACATATTTTCCTTTATGAGTGATTTTTACGTATTGTTCGTCGGGATCATAGCCACCAAAGTCGAGTGTGTAGGACAATTTGCGCCCTTGCTCTGTATAGGCTGTGACATTTCGATATTTCTGGGTTCCTTTCTTGACTTTGGCGTAAGACTGTTCGCTATTAAGAAAAGGATTGTAGCGATCAGTGAGTGGATTACGAAACGAAAATATCGTTGTCAGTATAAAAACTGGAATCAACAGCGCGATGATTTTCGTTAGTTTGAAATGGGATTTTTTATTTTTCATTCTTAGAGTTCCTTTACTTGAGTGATTGATTTACTATCCAGAAAATAAATATTAACCAGAGAAACCAGAAATTCGCCGATTAAAGAAATAACTGCAATTGAAAGTACTAAGTTGCCAGACAGGAGTAGAAATTAGCAAAGCGAACATTAATCCACTGGATCCTAATGAAAGTGACAGGTGCGTGCCATGCTGTTTTATCAACGAATATCCATGAAGTTTTCTAATTAAAATCAGTTTTTTATTTTGCTGAAAATATTCACCTATATCCATAATGATTGACAAGACCAGAACGAAAATGACCAAGATGATTGTAATTGTTAAAAGAAAAATCTCTTTATCCAAAGAAGAAATTTGATCAGCAACATCGTCTTTAAAACTTGTTATTCCGGAAATATAATGCGATAGACCATATTTATCCAAACTATTGCGCAGATGTTGATAGTCTTTGAAGATAATTCCTCCGTTAGTGGCCGCTGCATAATAAAAATATCTTTGAACCGACTGGTTTTGGATCAGCGCAATTAAAGGTGAATCCGCATAAGGCTGATCAATGGAAGCACGACTATTAAAAGCGAATATGTAATAGTCCTTGTTCATATTTTTGGCGGAAAAGGAAACTGCGGCTGATTGATTCGGATCGCCTTTTTCAAATTGAAACAAATCGATAAAATTTTTTTCGATCGCAGTTTTTTTACGCTGAGCCTTTGTTGGCAAAAACAGATTGATTGTTTTTTGCTGATTTATTCTCTTACCGGCAAAAATATTTTTATCGAATTTTCTATAAAGTGAAACGAAATTGTTATTGACGATTAAAACATTTCCGTTTGTAGGTTCAAAATTGTCTTTTTTTGGATTAGAAGCATTATTATTTTTAATTAAAATTGCGCCATATTTTTCTTCTTCTGCAAAAAGTCGGTTAAATTTTTCTGCTACGTCGCCATACTCTTTGTTTCCGGTAATAAACGGAGCGAAATAAAGCGAATAATAATTATCGACTTTCCGCCAGATTTCATTATGCTTCTGAATTTTCTTCAGGTCGGATAAACTAGCAACATTTTGTATCAGTAATAAGAAAACGATGAGGATCATCGCAAACTTGCTTCCCAAAGCGATTGACCTTAATATTTTATAAGGACGTTTGCCTTTGACCATTTGCGAGACATCGATCAGCGATAATGATGCATAAGACAAAAGATTAAGCATCAAAAGCAGAATAGTCAGAACCGAATATGCAATTATCAGCCATTTAAGAAAAAACAATAATTGTCCATGATAAGGGCTGATTAATAAAAACAAAAAAGTGACGATGGCAGCGCAACTTGGCAGCAACAAAAAATAGATTGTTGATTTCTTTAAGTCATCAATGAATATCTTAAAAATTGAATATCCGTGGAGTCTTTTAATTGCATATGCTTTGAAATTAGCGCTGCGTTCGTGTAAGAAGATCAAAAAACTAATTAACAGCAAGGCAAAGATTGAAAGCAGGATCCCTTCCTGGCACATATATGATGAAAAGAACCTTGGAAAATTCACGTTGATAAAGTTTCCACTCAGACCAAGTTTCTTTAAGATTTTCAAAAACTTTTGTTTGTTAACCTCGCCTCGAACAAAATATTCGCCTCGAATATCTCTTTTCTGCAACTGAGAAAAAGAAATAATTCGATTCTTTTTGGAAATATCGAAATTATGAAAATCGTTTTTAAGTTTTTTATCGCCGATAAAAGGATAAATATATTTAATTGTATTGGATTGGTCAACACTACTGGTTGATTTATAAAGATTAATTTTTTGTTTTTTGGTTTCTTGATCAAGGCCTTTAAAGATTGTTTTTTTATTGCTTTTCTGGTCCCAAGTCGATATCGTCAAAATTTGATCGGTATGGTACAAAAATTGTTGGTCGAGCTCTTTAAAGAAACCGACAAGCAGGAAAGATAAAAGCAAAAAACTTATTAAAGCAAAGAAATTTTTAATCAGTTTCATGGATCCCCTCAAAATTTATCGCAATAAAAAAGGAGCTGTCAGCAGCTCTTTTTTATCATGAATAAATAAATAGCTTTATGTAGATTTTTTTACAATGTTGGCTAAAGCTGAATTTAAGCGTAGCATGCCATTTCCGTTTTGGAGAAAAGTTGATTTTTATTCCCATTTTGGCCTTTTTTCCGCATTTTTCGGAATATATTACGAATTATCGGGGACCATATATTTGTCCATATAACTTTCATAGGAAGAAGCCAGATAATTTGAATCGATCGATCTTAGGCTTTTTATCAATTGCCGGTTGGCTCTTTTGGCTTTTTGATTAGTCAAAGTTAAAAGGTTTCTCATGAAAGAGATTTTGAATTTAATAACTAATTGATCCTGATTTAACGATATTTTTTCTAAACAAAAAAGCAGCTCTTTGGCGCTTTGGTAATCCTCTCTGCGATAGAGAATATCAACCATATTTGTGATAGCACTCAAAAAATTATCGGAACGATTCCGATCATTTAGTTGAGCGCTTAAATAAATCAGTTCTTTGGCAAGAACTTTAATCATTGGACAAGTCAAAATAATTAAACAGTTTTTTAAAATGACCAGTTCGAATGAATTCCAATATTCGACGCTCATTAAATATTGGCTTATTTTTTTTACTATCATATCTTCAACCAGATAATTTGAATCGATTTTCTTGATGAAGGAAATCAAGCTGGCTGTTTTTATCAAATTGATAAATTCCTCATTGTTTTTTGACGTTTCTTCTTTGGCGATTGCTTTTAATGTCAGCAAATCATTGCCTTGATAAATTGGTTCGATTTTATTCAGAAAATGGTTATAGGAATCTGATAATGTTTCCGATTCTATCTGCTCATAGTAATCATCCAAACTGATATCCATTCGTTTCAAAAGAGAGCCGAGCTTAAAAAAAGATAATTTTGTTTTTCCTGTCTCGAATTTGTTGACCGAAGAAACAGATAAAATTCCCTTAGCTAGTTTTTTCGTTGACAGGTGTCTTTGTTTTCTAAGTTTTTGAAAAACTATTCCGGCTTGATTGACTGTATTTTTATCCATCCAAGAAAATTATTGCATAAATATTGTTTAATGGTTGTCAAAAAATGGGTTTCTGAATTCTTAACAACAAAGGGGATTATTTGAATTTTTAAAATAATTTTTGCATACAATTGTTAAACGTTACAAATATATGTTACTTTTTTATAGGCTCTTAATAAATGAATTAAATCACTTATTGAGATTTGTTAATTTGTTTGATGTGTACTAATAATTTAAAGGAAGAGGAAAATGAAAAAATTTTGACCACTGCAAGTGCGTCAACAGTTAGAAACCCTGTTAACGGACACATTGCGTCATGGACACACGGCCATGACTGGAGAGTTATTGTGACTTATTCTGAAACAGCTTCAAGTTTCTATGCTCATTCAGCTTCTGTTGATAGCACTGAATCAGGATTGAAGAGAGCCGGTGTTACGGCTCATGCTGAAAAAATTGGTGGATCATGCTATTACTGGTATGTTAGATAACTGATTTTCTATGAAAATAGCAAAATATGTGTCATTAATTGTCGCGAGTATCACTTTAATGTTTGCGGCAATTTTATTAATACAATTTAATGATTCGGAAAAGTGGTCGATCGATGCCCACCAGTCGGGCCTATTTTCCCAAACAATCAATATTAATTCGAACGATCAACCGGCAACACAAAAGAAAATACTGACGGCTTTGGCAGAAACGGCTGATCATTATTCGCTCGGGGTAATTCGTGTCGATGACCAAGTTGGTGCCACTGGGGCTTATCGGATTGGTGTTTATGACCCAGAAGGCGTTATCAAATTCGTTAATCGCAAAAACCAGTTGAAGTCATCGGGAATCACGAGTTTATCTTCAAAAAGACTATGGTCAACCAAAAGTATGGATACCCGCCATCTTTCGTTATTTAATCTTATGAATTCCAGCTCGGTTGTTGTCACTTCTTTGGATAGTCTGCTAAACCACACGGAAACGATCAATGGTCAATACCAAATGGCCACCATCAAAAAAACGAATTTTCAGAATATGTTGGATTTTTTTTCCAAACGAAGTGGAATCAAGGAGAAACAACTTTTAGCCCAACATAGTTTTAAACAACATACTATTTCAATTGCTTTTAATCTTTCGTTGGTCTTGTTTGCCTTGCTTTCGGTCGTTTCGATTGTATTTGGTATTTTTTCTATTTATGATAAAAATCAGTTGGTTGGCGTTCAAAAACTATTGGGCTATTCAAGTTTTCGGATTGTCTGGTCACATGCGGTCAATAACTGGCTGGTTGTGTTTGCGGCTTTTTCCTTAGAAATTCTTATGTTGAGGATTGCCTTTTCCCAGTTGGGTAATTCGATTTATCCAATCCTGTTTTTATTTCAGCTGCCCTTACTGATCGTCCTGTCTTTGGATACGTTAATCCAGTTTTTGTTGGTTCATCGCCAGAAAGCCACCAATTTCATCAAGCAAAATCTTCGTTCAAGACTATTAATCTGTGTTGTTTGCGGCTTATTTATCTTTACCAGTGGTTTATGTGTCTATATGTTGAGAGTGATTGATTATCAATCGATTCAAATTTTTTTAAATGCCAAAAAGATGCAGCACTGGCAGCAGCGGAACGATAATTATGTTCTTTCGGAGATATCTGCCGGTAATGATTCAGCCAGTTTTACTTATCAGTCAAATAAAATCGATCACGATCTGCAAAATTTTTATACGCAAATTGCTGATAAAAAAGGCGTTTTCCTAGCCGCTTCGAGTCATTTTGATCAATCTAAAGCTCAAAGGCAGCTTTATCAATTCTGGGGTCTCCCTAATCTCCCCAGTTTTTCGCTTTTGCAGTTGTCACCCTCGGCTTTAAAGAAATATCATATTTCAAATAACCAGGGACAGTCGATTAAGATCTCGAACCAAGATAAGACCAAGTATTATCTGATTCCGGATAAATTTCGCAATAATTTAAAATACCAGCGTTTCTTTAAAAAATTCGCTTTGATCAACAGCACAGTGAACCCGTCCAACAAGGCTCAGGTTAAGCAATTTTTGGATAGTCATCCTGTTCAAATTGTTTATTATAAAAATACCCGCTCGTTTGCTTCATGGGACTCCAGCGATTCCCGCTCTTTGAAGCTGCCCATAATCGAAGTAATAACAGCGGCTGGTCTTGACACGGACAATACTTCGAATATGCGGGTGGTCGGTTTGGATAATCTTTTAAAATTAGATCGAAAGGTTGTCGCCTCTACTGCTTTTAAAAGAGCTATTGCTAACAGTGATTTAAGCGATAATCAATTGGTTTTTCGGAGTATCAAAGACAGTCTCCTGTCGGATCGAAGCAATTATTTTCAATTGTTGGCGGCTTGGGGAAGCTTTCTGTTTATTTTGCTATTGGCGATACTCCAATCGATTGTCTCTTTGAATCTAATTTGGCAGTCATCCCATGAAAAACAGCTTTTCGTGCAGCGCTTATTGGGTTATAGCAGCTGTCATAAATACCGCTTTATTTATTTGCTCATTAGTATTTCGGATCTGATTGCTTTTATTTTTGGAATTGCGTTTCGTTCGTCCTATATTTCATTTGGATTCGTTATCTTGTTTGCCCTCGAGATGCTGGTCATTTATCACAGCGTACGTAAGGTTGAATTTAAAAAAATTAGTGAAGAATTGAAGGGACTTTCATGAAGTTAGAACTGAATCATATTACCAAGTCATTTAGCGGCAAGAAAATTCTTCGGAATTTTAATCTCACTGTTCAATCCGGTGAATTCGTTGGAATAGTCGGCAAATCGGGATCCGGCAAATCGACCATTTTGAATTTGCTTGGTCTTTTTGATGATTATGAACAGGGCGAGTATTTTATTGATGGAAAAAAAGTTCCACGAATTAATACAAAGGCTGCAACCAAATTGATTCGTGAGAAGATTAATTACCTTTTTCAAAATTTTGCGCTCGTTAATGATTTGACAGTTGGAAAAAATTTGGGATTGGCTTTGAAATACACAGAAACTTCCAAAAAAGAAGCAGCCGATAAAATCGCCCTTGTTTTAAGGCAGGTCGGGCTGGCAAATCATGAAAAAGATATTGTTGCAACGCTTTCCGGTGGCGGACAACAACGGATTGCGATTGCCAGAGCGATGCTTAAACCCGGAGATTTACTTTTGGCCGATGAACCAACTGCGGCTTTGGATAAAGAAAATCGCGATCTGGTTTTTGCTCTTTTGATGGAACTCAATAAAAAGCACAAAACGATCGTTCTTGTTACTCATGATCTCGAACTGGCAAGTAAGATACCAAGGACGATTCAAATAAATTGATAAAATAAAAAATTCAAAGGATTTTAATATTTAAAACCGCTCCTGATTGGCAGCGGTTTTTATTTTGTTTAAGTTTATTTGTTCTTCAAAATAGTTGTGACATCGCTTGTGCTGATTATTTTTCTGCCTGGATATTGGAAAATTTCGACCTTCCATAGTTGGGTTGTATCAGAGATTGCAATCGGTTCGGCGAATGCCTTTAAAAGACCATTTTTAACCGTCATAAAATGATTTGTGTTTACGCTCACTCCGACTGCAATTTGGCCCTTTTTAGCAAGACAGTTGGCGGAAATACTGGCAGCCGTTTCGGCTAAAATACTAGTGAAACCATCGTGCAAAAAACCGGACAGATCTTTTAATCTATCGGTCACTAATATTGAAGCGAGTGTTTTTTGTTGACTGGCATACTCGATTTCAATGCCTAAGTTTTCCAGTAAGCTAATTTTTAAATCCTCAATAGTGTTATGTTCATTTTATCAGAAAGGAAACAAACTCATGGAAGCAGCTAGTTGGAAAAAAGTAAAAGATTATTCTGAAATCATTTTTGAAAGAAAAGAAAAAATAGCCAAATTAACGATTAATCGTCCGGAAAAAAGAAATTCCTTTACTCCGGTTACGATTAGCCAATTAATAGAGGCTTTTGCCATTTGTCGTGATGATAGTTCGATTGGCGTCATCATTTTAACCGGTGCCGGTGATGAGGCTTTTAGTTCCGGTGGTGATCAGGGAGTTCGCGGAAATGGCGGTTATGTCGGACCCGATCAAATCGCTCGCCTGAATGTTTTGGATCTTCAACACTTGATCAGAATTATTCCCAAGCCGGTGATTGCGATGGTTAAAGGATGGTCGGTCGGCGGCGGCAATGTTTTACAATTGGTTTGCGATTTAACGATTGCTGCCGATAATGCAAAGTTTGGCCAAACCGGACCGAAAGTCGGTAGTTTTGATGCCGGCTATGGCTCCGGATACTTGGCAAGAGTAATTGGCCATAAGCGTGCCAAAGAGGTTTGGTTTTTAAATCACTGGTATACGGCTGACGAAGCCTTGTCAATGAATTGGATTAATAAAGTTGTAGCTTTAGCAGACGTTGAAAAAGAAACACTGAAATGGTGCGATGAACTATTGACAAAATCTCCGACAGCCCTTCGTTTTATCAAAGCCGCTATGAATGCCGATACGGACGGATTGGCCGGTTTGCAGCAATTTGCCGGCGATGCGACGATGCTCTACTATACAACTGATGAAGCCAAAGAGGGTCGCGATGCTTTTAATGAAAAACGTCGTCCCGATTTCGACAAATTTCCTAAATTTCCGTAAAATCGTATTTTTTACTGATTGGGGGTAGAAAGAGTGCAGAATTGGTTGACTAAACAAGCTGATTTGTTTCCGGAGAGAATGGCATTATTTTATAGGGGACAAAGTTGGACTTTTGCCGAATTAAAAAAAGAAGTCGAAAGAATTTGCGGACATTTGGCAAGTCTTGAAATAAATTCTAATAAAAGAGTTGCTATTTTACCTGGAAATACAGCTGCCAGTTACATGACAATCCTGGCGATTCAACAAATCGGGTTGCAACCGGTTCTCTTGAATTTCCGTTTATCAAACGATGAACTTCAAAGTCAGCTTGTAGATGCCGGCCTGCAAAATGTTCTGATTGATGATTCTTTAAAGAGCCGTTTTAAAGAGGGACAAAAGCTGAATGTCTCTTGTCTTTTTATTTCGGAACTTGAATCCTTGAAGATTGTTCCTCCACAAATAGTTGAGGATTTCCCCAATCAGAAAATTGCTTCTATTATGTATACTTCCGGAACGACAGGAAAAGCTCATGGAGTATTGCAGACCTATGGCAACCATTTTTATTCAGCGGTCGGCTCGGCTTTTAATTTAGGATTCGATCCTGAAGACCAGTGGCTTTGCGTTGTCCCGATTTTTCATATCAGCGGTTTTTCAATTATGATGCGCAGTTTGGTTTATGGAATGGGAGTTGTCTTGCTTTCTCATTTCGATCCGGAAAATGTCACTAAGTTGTTGTCTTCTCATGCAATTTCATTGGTTTCTGTTGTACCGCTTATGCTCAAACAACTTTTGCGGCTTTATCCAAAAGATGGCTATCAAAATAGTTTCCGCGCCTTCTTACTCGGAGGGGAACCAATCGATCAAAATACGCTTGATATCTGTCTGCGAAAGGGAATTAAGGTCATTCAATCTTACGGGATGACGGAAACCTGTTCTCAAGTCGTAGCTTTGAACTTTCAGGATGCCACGCGAAAAATCGGTTCGGTTGGCAAAGCTCTTTTTCCAGTCCAATTGCGTATCGCGGATGATAAAACAAACGAAGTTCAATTAAAAGGTCCCAATCTTGCCAAAGGCTATCTTAACGATGATCAGCGATTCAAATCTAAATTTACCGGAGACGGTTGGTTTAAAACAGGTGATGTTGGTCTTATTGATGAAGAAGGATTTTTGTTTATTAAAGGTCGTTTGGACGAAATGTTCATTTCTGGTGGAGAAAATATTTTCCCTAATGAAATTGAAAATGTTTATGCAAAATTGACAGGAATTAAAGAAATTGGGATTATTGGAATTTCGGATCAGAAGTGGGGAAAAGTTCCTTGCGCTTTTATTGTTCCAGCTTCGAGCAAACTGCCCGATCAAGAAGAATTATTGTCTTATGGAAGAAGACACATGGCACATTACAAAGTTCCAAAAAAATTTATTTTCGTTGATAATTTACCACATACTGCCAGTGGAAAATTACAACATTCAAAGTTGCATACTATTTATTTAGAAAATTATAATCGATAATTTTTTCCTTGTTTTTAAAATAATGTTATATAAAAAAGGTGCTCTAATAGGCACCTTTTTTATATAATCCAATTTATAGCTTTTCGGTCAAACTCAAGAATTGATCGACATCTTTTTTGATCAGATCGGCACCGGACTGCCAGAAGTCGGGTTTGGTCAGATCGGCACCCAAGTGTTTCTTTGCTAATTCTTCGGAATTCATATTCGCTGTATCGCGTAGTAATGAAATATAGGCCGATTCAAAATCGGTTTGCTTTTGAGCCCAGTCGAAGATTCCCAAACTGAACAGATAGCCAAAGGTATAAGGAAAATTGTAAAAAGGAACATCGTCGATATAAAAATGCAGTTTGGAAGTCCAAAAATGGGGATGGGTACCATTTTCGGCCAAAGCTCCGGAAAAGGCTTCTTTTTGGGCTTCTGCCATCATTTTATTTAATTGTTGTGGTGTTAAAACACCCTTTTGCCGTTCTTTATAAAAATTGCTTTCAAAAATATAACGAGCACGGATATTCATGAACATTGCCGTAGCATTGGCAATTTTGGCGTCCAGCAAAGTAATTTTTTCAGCATCTGATTGAGCAGCTTCCACATTGGCAGTATTAATAATCGTTTCTGCAAAAGTTGAGGCGGTCTCGGCAACATTCATCGCATAATTTTGCCGCCATTGAGGCAAATCATACAAAACATGTGAATGAAAAGCATGACCCAATTCATGGGCGATTGTTGCGGCATCGTTAACCGAACCGGTGAAAGTCAGAAAAATCCTATCCTCTTTTAAAGTTGGAATCGATTCATCCCAACCGCCAGGTTGCTTTCCGGAACGGTCTTCGGATTCGATCCACTGATTTTCAAAAGCCTGTTGTGCGAAAGCTCCCATCTTTTTAGAATATTTGCTGAAATTTTTGACGATAAAATCGGCTGCTTGATCGTAATTTAAAGTCCGTGCTTTATAGCCGGGAACCCGAACCGGAGCGGTTTGATCCTGCCAGGAAATCTTATCGGAAGCAAGCCCCAGTAATTTTGCTTTTCTAGCAAAGAATTTAACGAGCATGTCTTCGTTTTTGGCAACTGTATTCCACATTGCATCCAAAGAAGCGCGCGATAAACGATTTAATTCCAGGGGTTTCTCCAAAAAATCGGTAATTCCGTGGGCTTTGTATTCGGTTAAACGAGCTCCGGCCAAATGATTTAAGGTATCAGATGAGAGCCTTTCGGCCTTGCCCCACATTTTTTCGTAGTTTTGCATTAAATTGGCTCGGGCGTTGTTATCACTGATTCCATCAAGCAAATTCAGAGCCTGTCCGGCGGAAACCTTTTGGATTCTGCCATTTTCATCGGTATAGCTGGTTGATAATCCGGATGAGATTGTGTCGTAATGTGCCGACCAGGCATGCAGGCCATCAACCTGGAATTCCTTAATTAGTTTCTCGGTTTTTTCGTCGAGCAACTTACCTGCCTGTTCCCTTGTTTCCTTTAAGATGAAGGCAATCGGTTGGGCTTTTTTATCAGATAAGAAATCGTTAAAACGATCTTCTGGCAGAGCAGCCAAAAATTTTCCCCATTTTTGTTCCTGAACACCGTAGTTAATTAAAATCTTCGATAGAAGGTCAAACTTTGGTCCGGCTTCTGCTTTTCCATAGTTAGTGGAACTCCAGGCTGTAAGATAAAAAGCAATTGTATCCAGTTTTGCTTCGGCCGTTTGCAAGGCATCGGCCGCTTCGATTATTTTTTCGTTACTTGAATTCTTTTTTAACGAGGCGAGGATTGCGGTCAAAGCCTGATTTTTGTTTTCGGTTTTTTTAAAAGCCGTTTTCAATTCCGGCGAATCAATTCCGGGAAAGACAACATCGATATTCCAATTTTGTGAATACTTCATTTTTTCTCCTTATAAAATTTATATTACAGTTCCTTACATAATCTCATTTTTGAACTCTATGTTTTAGAATTTTTTTAATGATTTCCAGAAATTTTGTCGATGTTGTAAGATAAAGGAAACTTGGGAGAGTTTTTTGGGAAAATTAGGGAATTTACAAAAACGAATGGAAAAAACTTTATTTTTTTCAAGTTTTTATATCAGCTTGAAGAATTTTCTGCCGATTATAGTTTTAAGTGTTTTCCTTCAGCTTTTTATCAATATTTTTTTAACGCCCAACAGTTTTTTTCTTACTGTTTTTCATTTAAAATTTTTCGCTTTTTTAGAGCCCCTGAATCGTCTTGCAACATTTGCCGACATTTCCTTTCGGCGCCTGTTGATGCCACTTTTTGCCTATTTTTTTTCAAACCAAATCGAGAATCAAAAGGGAACCAATCTGCCTCTAATTGCCTTGTCGAATTTTATTGTAATTTGGCTGTTTTCCAATAATCAGTTCCTTCTTCAAGGTTCCGGACAAAACCTTCTGCCGGTCAGTTTGATTGTTTTTGCTTTGACTATTTTGATGATTAAAATTTCCAATTGGCATAAAGCATCATCGATCAGTCAAAGATATCTGCTTTCTTTTTGTATCCTTATAATTGCCTGTGTTTTTGCGATAACGAATATCTTTTCGAATTTTCAATTTGTGAATGCTGGTCAGTGGCTTAATGACAATCTTATCAGCGATTTGTCGACTAATTTTTACGGTGTCGCACTGCTGACCGTTTGTGCCAGTCTGCTGCTTTGGATGGGTTTGCCGCTTCCATCGTGTTTAAGACAAACAAGCTTTTCTCTTCCAGCGGCGGTCAATAATTTGGGTGCCTCGCTCGACAAAAAAACTTCGACAATACCAAATCCATTGAGTTTGCATACCCTTTATGATTCATTTGCCATTTTTGGCGGTGTATCGATGAGTCTGGCCCTGATTATTGTTCTTTTAATTCGTTCCAAGAATTCGCAAAAAAAGCTTGCTCAAATTGCTTTGATCCCAAGCTTTTTGAATAATAATCAAATTCTTAATTTTGGCCTTCCTTTTTTCCTGAACCCCTTATTGCTGATACCGGCAATCTTGGCGCCTTTGTCAGGAATTCTGCTTTCCGGACTTGCTTTAAAGTTGAATTTGATCAATCCGGCTGTTTATCAATTGCCGAAAAATACTCCGAATATATTTACGGCTTTCTTATCCAGCAATGGTGACTGGAGAACTATCTTACTGGTTTTATTAATTTTGGGAATCAGTTTTTTGATATATCTTCCTTTTGTTAATCGTTTGTTAGAAGGGACCAAAAATGAGAATAATTAAAAATATAATTTTAATCAGTCTGTTATTTGCGATTATCCTTGTTTCTCTATTTTTCGGCGAAAAGTGGGTTAGGACCAACGTTAAAAACCAGGCAATCGTTTATAATTCTCAACTTAATCCAACGGTTATGATACCGGGGTCTTCTGCTAATAACCATCGTTTCGATAATCTGGTTGCGATTCTCAATCGTCAATCGACGACACATTCTTTATTAAGAGTTCAAGTGAATGAAGACAATTCGATCAGTTATTCCGGTCGAATCCGTCCTAACGACAGTCAGCCCTATATTGTAATCGGATTTCAAAACAACAGCGATGGCTACGCAAATATTAAACGGCAGGCAAAATGGCTTGAAATTGCCATGAAATTTTTGCAAAAACGTTATCATTTTAATCATTTCAACGCCTTCGGCCATTCCAATGGCGGCTTGGATTGGACAATTTATTTGGAAAAATATTTTAACCAGAAAAGTTCAACAATTGGAACTTTGATGACGGTTGGATCGCCTTTTAATTTTTCTGAAAAATCGGAAAGTAATCGCACACAAATGTTAACTGATTTAATTAAGAATCGAAGTAAATTGCCAAGGGATATGACAGTTTATTCGATTGCCGGTACAGAGACTTACAACGACGATGGAATTGTTCCAATCGAAAGCGTTTTGTTGGGGAAATATGTTTTTCAAAAGAATGTTCATTCCTATACGCAAATTACCGTTTCCGGCAATGATTCAGAGCATTCTGATCTTCCGACTAATCCGCAAATTGTTCAATTGATTCAACGAGACATTCTTGACGGCCGAGGTCAGAAGCAATCTTCGAATCCCGTTTTTAACAATCATTGAATAGAAAACAGAATCATTTGTGAACTTATTTTTTGCCACTAATTTGCAATAAAAATGTAACTAATGTAACATTATTTGAGATTTATGAAAGGGATGACGTATGAAGGCTTTTTTAATTTTGTTTCATAGCCCAACCGCTCATTTTATTGGTCGTACATTTTTTTATTTTGCGATCCTTGTAGTGCTGCTTTATTTATATAGCTATACAGGTGTCAGCGATGGCGGCTTTATTTATAATGGATTTTAAGTGGGTGAATATGATTAGAGATATACTTTCAAAGATTGATGAAAACGCAATTAATGATCCAAATGCGATTGTTTACGATAATTTAGGAAAACAGAATAATTACGCTGATTTAAAAGAATATTCAGATTCCCTGGCAGCTTATATAGACCAACTTGGAATCGCGACCGGCAGTCCGATCATGATTTTTGGTGGCCAGGAGTTTGAGATGATTGCCAGTTTTTTGGCCGCAGCAAAATCGGGCCATCCATATATTCCGGTTGATATAAATTCATCTGAGGAACGTATTGAGTCGATCATTAAGATTGCTAATCCGGCACTGATCATTGCAATTAAGGAATTACCGGTTAAAATTTCCAATCGTCCGATCGTCGAATTGAAGCAGCTACAGGATATTTTTACTGAAAATTCAAATTATCAAATTGAACATGCCGTTTCCGGGGAAGACACTTTTTATATTATTTTTACATCCGGAACAACCGGAGCACCAAAAGGCGTTCAGATCAGCAGCGATAATCTTTTGAGTTTCGTTAACTGGATAATTGGCAAGAAGTTTAATTTGCCCAAGCAGCCGATCACACTCTCGCAACCGCCATTTTCTTTTGATTTATCAGTGATGGATTGGGTACCTACTCTTGTTTTGGGTGGCCAGCTAAAAGCCGTTTCAAGGGAGCTCGCCGACGATTTTAAACGCTTGTTTCAAACACTGCCTGAATATAATCCCCAGGTTTTTGTTTCAACTCCTTCCTTTGTTGACTTATGTTTGATTGATCCTGATTTCAATGAGAAAAAAATGTCTAACGCCTGTTATTTTCTTTTTTGCGGTGAAGAATTAACAAAAAAGACCGCTTTAAAATTGATTGACAGATTTCCAAAGGCAAAAATCTTCAATACTTATGGGCCGACTGAAACGACTGTTGCGATTTCTCAAGTGGAGATTACGAAAAAAATTATCGAAAAATCGGATCGTCTGCCGATCGGTTATCCGAAGGAAGACACAGGAGTTGCGATTTTTGGTAACCAGCAGCAATTACTTCCGGAAGGGGAAACCGGCGAAATTGTTATATATGGTCAAAGCGTTTCAAAGGGTTATTTGAATAATCCCGAAAAAACCCAAGCTGCTTTTTTTTCTTATAAAGGTCAGCATGCTTATCGGACCGGCGATTTGGGGACGCTTGATGCCAAAGGACTATTGCATTATTGTGGACGAAAGGATTTTCAGATAAAACTTCACGGATATCGAATTGAGTTGGAAGAAGTTAATCACGCTTTGTTGAAGAGCAGATTTGTCAAACAGGCTGTTGCGGTTCCACGTTATGACGATGATCATAAGGTGAGCCAACTCTTGGCTTGGGTTGTTCCAAGAGAAAACGATTTTGCCAAGAAGATTGATTTAACCAAAGCACTTAAAGAAGATCTAAAAGAGGTGATGATGCCATATATGATTCCAAGCCGTTTTGTCTATAAAGAGAGTTTACCAATTTCGGCCAACGGAAAAATCGATGTGAAGAAAGCGGTTGCCGAGGTAAACAATGGTTAATTTTTTTGGGAATGCCATTCCAAATCTTCAACCTTATTCTGATCCCCAATACTTTGTATATCTATTAATTGCGGTTATGCCCTTAGCAATCGGCCTTTACTATGGAAAGCGTTTTAAGATTTATGAAACGATTTTCTCGATCGTTTTTATCGTCTTAATGTTCACTAATGACAAACTTGGCCAAGGAGTTGCTCTAATTGCTTATATAATCTGGCAATTGCTTGTCGTTGGGGTTTATCACCAATATCGAATTAGGAAAAACAATAGTTTAATTTTTTATCTGGCAACTTTTTTATCGATTGTTCCTCTAAGCATAGTCAAGATTATGCCGACAGTCGATCATGGAGCCCAGTCGATTATTGGTTTTCTTGGCATATCTTATTTAACTTTTCGAGCAGTCGGCATGATTATGGAAATGCGTGATGGCGTTCAAAAAGATTTTCATTGGTGGCCTTTTCTTAGGTTTATGGTTTTTATGCCAACGATTTCTTCTGGGCCGATTGACCGATATCGACGTTTTGAAAAAGATTATGATCATGTTCCTGATCGTGATAAATATGTCACGATGGTCGGAAAAGCGGTTCAATATATTTTTCTTGGATTTTTATATAAATTCATTTTGGCTTATTTCCTCGGTACGATCATGTTGCCGGAAGCAAAACAAATGGCAATTTCGGCTGGCAAAGGCCTTTCTTGGCCTTTACTTTATGTAATGTATACTTACGGTTTTGATCTCTTTTTTGATTTTGCTGGTTATTCATTGTTTGCCGTTGCAATTTCTTATTTAATGGGAATTGAGACGCCGATGAACTTTAAGCAACCTTTTAAATCAAAAAATTTAAAAGAATTTTGGAATCGTTGGCATATCAGTTTAAGTTTTTGGTTTCGGGATTTTGTTTTCATGCGGATGGTTTTCGTGATGAAAAAGAGGCGCTTGTTTAAAAAATCAACAACCTATTCAAGTGTTGCCTATGTTTTAAACATGTTGCTGATGGGATTTTGGCATGGCGTTACCTGGTATTACATTGCCTATGGTCTTTTTCACGGTTTGGGTCTCATGATCAACGACTGGTGGCTGCGCTTTAAAAGGAAACATTTGAAATGGCTCAAACCGAATTGGTTTACCCAGGGAATTGCAATTTTTTTAACTTTTCATGTTGTGATGATTAGTTTTCTGATATTTTCGGGATTCTTAAACGTTTTATGGTTTGTTAAAAAATAAGGAGATTAATAATGGAAAAAGAAGTTTTAGCAATTTTAGAAAATATTTTGGGTGAAGATTTATCAAATCAAATGGATGACAACTATTTTGATAACGGTTTGATGGATTCGATGGCAACGGTTGATTTGGTTTTGGCCTTACAGGATAAATTCGGAATCAATGTGCCGGTTTCGGAATTCGACCGTAGTAAATGGGATACGCCGAATAAAGTAATTGAGAGAGTTAAGGAGTTAGCTGACAACTAATGAAAAAAAGATTATGGCAAATTTTTGGACCCGTCATTGTCGCTTTTTTGGCTCTTTTGATTTTATTGTTTGCACCTCTTAATTATTCGCATTTTTCGGTTAAGGATGAAAAAAAAGCTGCGGTTGCGTTGAATTCCATTACTTTTAAGAACCAGCAACTAAAAAAGCAAGCTCTTTCTGATAAAAAAACGCGTTATGTGCCTTTTTTTGGATCATCGGAGTGGGAGAGGATGGATCAATTTCATCCTTCTGTTCTGGCGATTAAATATCACCGAAATTACCGGCCTTTTTTGCTTGGCCGGCGCGGAACACAATCTCTTACCCAGTATTTTGCAATGCAGACAATTTTGCCGGAATTAAAAAACAAACAGGCGGTTTTTGTTATTTCTCCGCAATGGTTTGTTAAAAAAGGTGTTGATCCGGCGGAATTCAATTATTATTTTTCCAATCTTCAAGGAACTGAATGGCTTGATTCCAATACTAATTCAAGGGCTGATCGTTATGCGGCCGATCGCCTTTTAAAACTTCAAGGTGAGGATAAAAAAGGTATTTTGACAAATATCTACAAACGGGTTGCCGAAGGAAAAAGTCTTACCAAACAGGAAAAATGGGAAAT
This sequence comes from Oenococcus oeni, assembly GCF_020510245.1. Taxonomy (NCBI): domain Bacteria; kingdom Bacillati; phylum Bacillota; class Bacilli; order Lactobacillales; family Lactobacillaceae; genus Oenococcus; species Oenococcus oeni. The sequence continues at coordinate 254,726 of NZ_CP084701.1, forward strand.
TTACCTTGAAAAGGTCGTTCTCGAACACGAGGATCAGCTTTTTAGCCGCTTTCAAGTCAATGACAATTATGACCGCCGCATTTTGCCGAAAACAAAATATCTACCAAGACAATTTAGCTATCGAAACTTGACTCGTTCTGCCAACAGAGTTGCTGCAAGGCAGACCACTAATAACCGTTTTGGTATTTTGAATAGTTTTTATAGCGGCAGAATCAAGCCCTTTGGCCTTAAACGCTTGAAAGGAGCACAAAGAAATATTAGTTATGTACAGTCCACGGAGTATTCCGATTTTCAACTTGTGCTTAATGAATTTGCCAAATTGAAGGTTAACGTGATGTTCGTTATTCCTCCTGTCAACCGTAAATGGGCAGCTTATACCGGCCTTGATTTGAATAACTATCAGGAAGCTGTTAAAAAGATTAAATATCAATTGAAATCTCAATCTTTTAATAACGTTGTCGATTTATCCAAAGATGGTGGCAAGCCGTATTTTATGCAGGACACGATTCATCTCGGCTGGTGTGGCTGGATCGCTTTTGATAAAAAAGTAAATCCTTTTTTGAGTCATCCGACTAAAGCACCAAAGTACAAGATTAATAATAATTTTCTTTCGAAAAAGTGGCAGCGATTAAAACCAAATAATGCCAATCTCAAGGAATTTAAATAATTTTTACTAAAAAATCCCCACTTTAAGAGAAGTGGGGATTTTATTTTATTCAAAGATTTTAATTATTGGATTTCAATATGATGAGTTTGACTTTCGTCAGATTTTGGTAGAATCAGGTTTAAAATACCATTTTCGTACTTGGCACTAATCTTGTTTTCATCTACGCCGGGTACGTAGTAACTGCGGGAGTAATTCCCATAGCGACGTTCGCTGCGAACGACATTATTTTTCTTGTCTTTTTCCTCGGCCTTGGAACTCAAAACTCCTGATACCGTTAGATTATCATTTGAATAATCAATTTTAATATCTTTCTTATCCAAGCCTGGAAGTTCGATTTTCAGGCCGTATTCTTTATCGTTTTCAGAAATATCAGTCCGCATAATCGAATTATTATGCCGGGCACTTTCCCACAAGCCATCGCGTGGTCCGAAGAAGTTGTTCATCAAGTTGCCCATCATATCGGAAACATCCATTAATCCATCATTTCTATCCATTAATTCATTTGCCATATCAAATACCTCCTATTAACTAAGTGATATTACATACCGCTTACAGTTATTATAATAGTCAGTATTGGTCAGAAAGTCAAGAAAGGTCAAATAAAAAAATAATTATTGTCAAAAGGCTTCGATTAATTTAATTGTATTTATTCTTTTTCCTTTGAATCGAAAATATTAAAATGACGACAATTGCGCAACTGATAAAATTCAAAATGAAAATGTGCCGACTGCCTGTGTAGTTGCTTTGTTTGCCATCTGTTCCAATACCATTCGCTAAAAGTGCCGAAGCAACAGATGTTCCCAGCGAACCCGCATATTGCTGAAGAGTATTAAAAACGGCATTTCCATCGGAAATTAATTTCAACGGCAGTTTTTGCAAGGCGTATGTTAGCGAGTTATTGAATACAAAACTAAAACCGATCATATAAATAACATACAGAGCTGCGATTAAAAAGACCGACAAATATCTTTGAAAAATTGTAAAAGAAATTGTCGATGTTATCAGAAAAAAAGCACCAATTACGAGTGGAATTTTTACGCTGAAGCTATCAAGCATACGGCCGGTCAAAGGCTGGAGGATAGCAGAAATCAAACTTCCGCAAAGCAGCATTATACCTGATATCGTTACGCCTTTTTTAAGAATTAATTGGGCGTAGTTTGGCAGAAGAAAAGTCAGAGACAATTGGATAAATTGGATCAGAAAATAAATTAAAAGAGGGCAGACGAATTCCCATTTTTTAAAGATCGAAATACTGATTAATGCTTGTCTGCTGTTTGTGGAAAGCTTGATAAATACAATTAACAAAATAACCGCTATTAAAAGGAAACCGTAGAATTTGATTGAAGTCCAACCATATATTCCAGCATTATTAACAGCAACTGTAATTGAAAGCAGGGCCAGGATCAAACTGATAAACTGTTTCCAAGCGAAAGGGATTTTGCTTGGCGAGCTTTTTTGTTCGATAAAAGAAAGCCCGATCAACCAAGCAATCAAACCGATCGGAAGTACAAACCGGAATATAAGTCTCCATGATAGGTCCTGAGTAATGACGCCTCCATAGGTTGGCCCGAGCGAAGATGCCAAAGCAATAACCATTCCACCAATTCCCATGTAACTTCCCTGTTTCTTTTGAGGTATTTGCTGCATTATCTCTGTAATTAAGAGTGGGATTGCCAGTCCGGTGCTCAGAGCTTGAATCAGCCTGCCGATGAGCAAAATTAAAAAATTTGGCGCAAGCGCCGAACAAATAACACCAATTATAAAAAGTAGCCCTGCCCAAAAGAAAATCTTTTTAAAAATAAATCTTTTTTCAATGAAGGCGGCAATTGAAATTGTTGCCGCGACAAGTAATAAATAAGCTGTTGTCAGCCATTGGACCTTATTGAGACTTATAGAGAATTGTTGCATGAGTGTTGGAAAAGTTACATTCATGGATGTTTCAATTAAAACATCGCAAAATGCTAATCCTGCTAAACCCAAAATTGCCAATTTGACATGAAGGGAGACTGGTTGATTATCTTTTTGCATAAAAAACTCCAATTTCTGATAATACTTCAATGACTATTGCATTTTTTAGACACAACAGTACTTTTTCTCAGAATCGGAGTTGACTTAATTTGGCTTAAATTCATTTTCTCTGGTTATTAAATAAGTTTCAACATTCCTAAGAATATACAAGTACAAAAGCCACTTGTTTATGGTTTCTAGTCACCTGAGTTGTTAATTTTATGATGTTCACATGGGATTATAACAGCAAAAGGAAGGATTTTGCAAACGAAATCGCTTACCTGTTTTTTATATAGGCAATGAATTTTCTCTTCAAATCGGTTAAATTTTCATCTGACATGTAGCATAGCGATATGCTTGTCGATACAGTTGGTTCGACTGGTATTGCAACGATTCTCGATGACTCCTTTGGAACAAGTTTACTCATTAATAGAGATATTCCCATTCCATCAGCTACCAGATCAACAATATTTTCGATCTGTCTATCGGTATATACAACATTTGGAAGAAAGCCGGAACTTTTGCATAAATTTACGCAAAGATTATAGGGACGCGATCCTTTCGGCTCCAATAGAAAGAACTCTTTTTCCAGTTGGGATATTGAAATTTTTCTTAAATTAGCTAAGTGATGATTTTTCGGTAAAACAGCCATCATTTGGTCTTTTGCATAAGGTATTCGCTTGAAATATTTTCGATCTTTAACTTCACGAATAAATGCAAAATCGCACTGATTGGAGTGAAGCAGATTTTCCAATTTTCCGGACGGCTCGGTAATTATTTTGATTTCAACTCCGGTATCTTTTATAAAGTTGGTAATTTCTTTAGAAATACCATACTGTCCAATTGAAGGAATCGAGCCGATGATTAAAGAGTTGTCATGGACGACTGCCTGATCGATTTTTTTAAGGCATTCTTGTTCTAATTGAAGAATTTTTTCGGCGTATTCTAAATATATATAACCGTACTTACTGAGTTCGACAGATTTCGTATTTCGATTGAACAAGTTAACGCCTAATTGCTTTTCGATTTTTTGAATTCTCTTTGTTATCGATGATTGCGAAATGTAAAGCGAATCCGCTACCTGTGTATAGTTTTTTTCTTTTGCCAAAGTTACAAATGTTTTCAGATATTCCGAATCCATTGATTCCCTCCGTAAAACATCTATTTCTTGTTAAAAATAATTATAGTCAAAAAAAGAAGGAAACATTTTTCCTGGATTATATATTAACCATTTAAAGGAATTGCTGATCTGCTTCATTTATTCGTCTCAGGAATAAGTATCGGATTAAACGGAAATGGGACGAATTCTTTTGCGACCTATAATATGTAGTGAAAGTAAGCGCTTACTTTCAATGTTTAGAATAGGAGATCCATATTTTGATTATTGATGCGAATATCTACTGGCTTCCAAATGAAATTTTTGTTTCAGAGGAAATGACCAATCATTTCCTTCGGGTGGTGCCAAGAGAATATGGTGTTTATGCTTATAAACGAGAAAAAAATAAAAATGAACGCGAGTTTGTAATAGAAAAGCCGGAAGGTTCGGAAAATCTCAATTATTTTCAAGGCGATTATGATTTATCAGTTCAATTGGAAAATATGGATCAGGCCGGAGTAGATACTGGCGTTATGAAGCTGCCGGGATGCCAAGAGTGGTTAGATTTGGATTTATGTATCCAGTTCAATAATCAAATGGCTGAAACCGTTAAAAAAAGCAAGGGTCGTTTTAGAGCTTTAGCTGTTGTACCACCATCCGGGGATGCTGATACCTTACGGGAATTGAAGCGCTGTATTAAAGAACTTCATATGAATGGTTTACAACTTTCCGCTCATTACGGTAATAAATATTTGGATGATCCGATGTTCAGACCTTTATTAAAATGTGCCAGCGATCTTAATATTCCTGTGTATGTGCACCATACACCCGTACCGGTTGAATATAATTCTTTGGCAGGCTACAACAATTTAAGAAGATCATATGGTCGCTGTGAGGATCAAACGATCGCTGTCACGCGAGAAATTTTCAGTGGGATGTTTAAGGAGTTGCCGAATTTAAAAATGATACATTCGATGCTCGGAGGTGGTTATTTTGCTTATAAGAACATGTTTTTCCCAAACGATTCGGGTCATGGCCGTTTCGATGCAAACACTTCCGATGTAGCACGGTCTTTAAAAGATAATATTTATTTTGAAATGTCTCATGCTCAGCCATGGGGAAAAGCCGAATTAAAATGTGCCGTTGAAGTTTTGGGAGCTGACCATATTATCTACGGTTCTTCCTATCCTGTAAAAAAGGATTGGCTAATCGGTGGACCACAATATGTTGGCGATTTGCCAATTAGTCAAGATGAAAAGGATATGCTTCTATTTAAAAATGCAGAAAGGATATATGGCATTAAATAAAAAATTGAAAGGAGATGGTGAAGTGCTGAAAGATTCTTTTCTAGCTGGTGCCGGAAAGGCCAAAATAGTTTTTTCTCAAGACGACTTTCCGATTAAACAGTTCACAGGAATTCATGACAATTTATATATCAGGGTACTTTTGATTGATAGCAATCAGCGTTTTGCATTCGTATCGATTGACCTGACTTCTTTAACAAAGGACAGAATTGATTTTTATAAAAGCTTGATTCATCAATTAACAAGTATTGACGAAGGAAACATTTGGGTTTCCGTTACTCATACCTTTTCTGCTCCACATATTCCTTTGGAATCGCAAAAGGATGATGAAGAGAAAATTATTTCCATGATGCTTTTTAAAACGTCGGCAGCTTTAAGAGAAGCAATCAATCAAGCGCTCTTGTCTATGAAACCAGCCGATATAGGTTTTTCCTATAGCTCCTGTCCCCTTAATATCAATAGGAATATACCAACACGACTAGGCTGGTGGCTTGGTCGCAATGATGATGGATATTCAAATCATGATGTAAGAACAGTCACTTTAAAACAAGAAAATAATGAGATTATTTCGATTCTTTATAATTTTGATGTTCAAGCATCTGTAATGGATAATGTTTCGACTAAAAGTGGAGAACTTTTAATTTCTTCGGACCTGGTTGGTAAGGCCTCCAGTGATATCGAAAATACTTTTGGTAAGAACTCAGTAGCAATTTTTCTGCCTGGTTCGGCCGGCGATCAAGCTCCAATTTTTAAGGGATCAAACTGGAAGATTACGAAGAATAATCGTCTTGTATGTTCGAGCATTCATGAAGAAGCGTATTCTTTGGTTGATCAGCTTGGGGTAAAACTTAGTCAAAGTGTTCAAAGGGCAGTGTTCAAAACAGAGAAATTTGCTGATAACTGTGAAATAAAAATTAATCATTATTCAGTTTATCTACCGGAACAAAGAGTCAAATATTCAACTAAAGCCTTGCGGCCTTCAAAAAAATATCAATTTGAAAAAACCGGTAATTCACTTTTTGTCCCTATTGATATTCTGTACTTGAATAATTTAGCAATGATTGGGACCATGCCTGAGCTCAACAGTTCTTTTGGCCAAAAGTTGCGAGAAAAGTTTAATAATCAAAATACATTTGTTTGTACCCTTGTAAATGGGGCAATGAAATATTTGCCGGAGGATGTCGATTTTATTCGTCGTACTTATACGGCTATGAATACTAGGCTTGGGCAGGGATCCGATCGACTTTTTCTCGATCAAATTGTAAAAGCCCTGCAATCATAAGAATTAAGCTCGATTATGTTTATAAAATATAAAAATAGAGGTCGTTAATATGAGAATTGGAACAGCACGTTACTGTATTTCGCCTGAATATTGTAAATTTTATTTATTAGGCTACAAAACTCCGGTTCGGAACAATCCAGCTGCCGGTATTCATGACGATATTTTCTGCAATGCATTGCTTTTCGATAATGACAATCATAATCGTGTTTTTCTTCTTTCTGCCGACTTATTGGAACTTGAAGATGACATGGTCGAAGAAGTTAAAAGCAAATTAAATGAGATTTACGGTATTTCACGTGATCAAATAATTATTTGTGTTACCCATGATCATAATTCTATTAGAGATTTTCATAAGCACTGGGAAACAGGCCAGTTCAATCAGCAATACTATGATTTTCTGATTGAAACAATTATTAAGGCTTTTGAAAAATGTTCAGAAAATCTTCAAGATGCAACTGCTAAATACGGTAAAAAAGTAATTACCGGTTATTACAGTAATCGCAATCATCCTGGAGAATTGGCCGACAACGAAATAACTGTCATCAAATTTTATAACAAGCAAAACAACGTTTTTGCCTGTTTGTTGAACTGGGCGACTCATTCTACTGTTCTTGGTCCGGATAATAATCAATTAACGGGTGATTTAGCCGGTCAAACCTGTCAGAAACTTGGAAATCGATGGGGTTGTTTTCCGGTAATGGTTGTTGGTGCTGCAGCAGATTCCAGTAATCGAAATAATCGGCAGGGAAAAGATTTTGCCGAGTTGGAGCGGGTTAGCTCCGGCCTTGCTGAGAAAATTATCGATATTCCTGTCACGAAAAAAGTTGAGTTCGGACCGGTGATTTTTCAGACCCTCAGTCATTCGATTCACCCGAATATGAAAAAATATCATCGTCAACTCCAGCAAACTATTGATGATATTAAATCCGGAGAACTCAATCTCGGGGAAAGCGTGCCGGCTGGAGCGCTAATCGGTAAATGCCAGGAGCAGTTGAAGCTCAATGATTACAATTTATTATTGCAATTTGAGGTTTTGGATATTGGCAATTTGCGTTTTTATATTTTCCCAGGCGAGCTCGGATCTAAATTTGGACTGTCTATGAAATCATCGACGAATAAAGTTGCGATTATTGCCGGTTATGCGAACGGATTTCATTATTACTTTTTGCCGAAAGAGGAATATGGACTTTCCTTTGAAACGATTGGTAATCCGGTTCCATCGGGAGAGGCTGAAAAAATCGTTGCTAAGTTAATTCGATCCGGCCAATTGATGGACAAGTAAATTTTTTTAAAGATAAATGAAAGCGCTTTAGTAAATTTGTTTTGAAAATTAATCTAAATTGAAAGGAAAAAATATGTTTGCCTTTTTAAATAAAAATAAACATCCCGATAAACGAATCCTTGCACCGGTTACAGGAAAATGTGTTGATTTGTCAAAAGTTCCTGATCCTCTATTCGCTAAAAAAGTTATGGGTGACGGAGCGGCTTTCATCTATGACGGAGATACAATTTTTTCACCGTGTCAGGGCAGTGTTTCGATGATCGCTTCCACAAAACACGCGATTGGTTTGATGAGCATTTCCGGGATTGAAATATTGCTTCATGTTGGTATAGACACAGTTAATTTGCATGGGGAAGGTTTTACGACTCTCGTTTCGAAAGATGAAATAGTTAAAATTGGCAGACCTTTGTTAAGAATTAATCGTAATTTGATGCAGGAAAAGAAAATAGATTTAATTACCTCGCTTGTTGTTACTAATGGTTCTTCTGTAGATATAAAGATTGAGAATATCGGTACGCAAGTCACGCAAGGATTATCCGAGATAATCGTTGAAAAAAATGGAGATAATAATTATGGACTATAAAGAATTAGCCACAAATATCTTGAAGAACGTGGGCGGAAAAGAGAATGTCAATGATGTAATTCATTGTGTTACTCGGTTACGTTTTCATTTAAAAGATGAAAGTAAAGCTAATGATACTGCGATTAAAAACATGGATGGCGTAATGGATGTTATTCATGCCGGCGGACAGTATCAAGTTGTCATCGGTCCCCAAGTCGATGATGTATATGATGCTTTAGTAAAAGTTGGTTGTTTTCAAAAGAAAGAAGAAGTTTCCCTTGACCAGGGACAGAATGATGAAAAAAAATATGGTGAAAAAGATCAAAAACAGGAAGGATTATTTTCTAGATTTTTAGGTCTGATTAGTTCGATTTTTCAACCGGTGCTGGGAATATTGATGGCAAGCGGTATGTTTAAGGCACTTGTTTCATTATTTACAGTTGCGGGAATTATGTCTAAAACAAGCGGAACATACGTTATTTTATATGCTCTTGGCGACGCTTTGTTCTATTTCTTCCCGGTTGCCCTAGGTTGGAGTGCTGCAAAACGATTTGGCATGAAAGAATTGTATGGAATAACCCTGGGAGGAATTCTGGTTTATCCGACATTAGTCAGCGCAGTAACTAGTAAAACCTTATATACTTTGTTTGCCGGAAGCGCATTTTCTCTACCAGTACGATTAACTTTTTTGGGAATTCCGGTTGTTACGCAAACATATTAGACTACCGTGATTCCGATTATTTTAATTGTTTGGGTAGCCAGCCATATTTATAAATGGTTGAATAAAAATTTGCCGGCTATTTTACGGGCATTTTTCGTTCCGTTCTTCACTTTGCTAATTGCAGCCCCTTTGGGACTTATTGTTATTGGACCAATCGCGATGGTTATACAGGATAGTTTGAGTAAATTGGTCATTGCAATGATTGGTTTGAATGCAGGTATTGCAGGTCTGTTCCTGGGAACATTTTGGAGTATTCTCGTTATGTTTGGTTTGCACTGGGCAATTATCCCGCTGTTTGCGATCGACATTGCACAACATGGATATGATGTTATTAATCCGTTAATATTTGCCGGTGCCTTAGCTTCGATGGGTTCTGTTCTAGGTGTTTTTCTTCGGACTAAATATCCTAAGGAACGCAGTATTGCCATACCGGCTTTTATTTCATCGTTCTTTGGTATTAATGAACCATCTCTTTATGGAGTTTTAATCCCACGTAAAAAGGTTATGATTTCCAGTTTTTTGTCTGCTGGGATAGGTGGCGCAATTGCCGGTTTTTCTGGTTCGAAATTGTATGCTTTCGGTGCCAGCGGACCATTAGGACTACCGTGTTTTATTAATCCTAAAGGCATTGATTTTGGATTCATCGGACTTTGTTTGAGTGGAATCGTAGCTTTTTTACTGGCTCTTATTTCCAGCATGTTCTTTGGAGCTAAAAAAGACGTTAAAGATATTAAGTAATTGAACCGGATGTTCAATTTATTCTCGTAAGCAATTGCCGTTTAAACACCGGTGATTGTTTTTTTATTTTATTTTTTAGTGGTTTAAGGATTTTTTATGCTCTTTAATTATCGATTCTTTTCAAAAGAGACATCAAGCAGGCTGCGATAAATACAATCGCTCCTGCCAAAAACCATGCATCTTTAATCGAAGCGTAACTAATGAAGTTTCCAATCACAAGCGGACTGACTACATATCCGGCTCCGGTGACTATCGGAATAATCGCGCTAATTCTTCCCCTATGAGAAAGCGGAGTATGATCAGCGATGAATACCGAAGAGTTAATTGAAATCAAAATTTCGCCAATCGTCATAATGAATAAATCAAGATAGAAGAGGAACAATATGTGAACAAAAGCCAGCGAACCAAAAGAAAGAACATAGCAGAAACCGCCAATCGACATCACTGTAATTGCAGGAATTTTTTTTGTGACTTTTGTTAATAAAGGCGTCAGGATAATTACGAGAATTCCGTTGAAACTGGCGAGAGTTCCGTATAGCGCAGCTCCGTTTTTACCAAACAAATCGGCAAGCTGTAAAGGAAGCGCAAAGCCCCACTGTGCGTAGACGAAATCGTAGCAAAATAGAATTAAAGCAAAGAAAATAAGTATTGGTCTTTGAAACAATATGTGAAAAACGGATCCTTCTTGACTAATTTCAAGCGGTCGTTTTTCGGAATTTATTTCCTGGTCTTTCTTTCCTTTGGTTTCCCCAATAAAAGTGGCCACCAATATCATAGATATCAGAGTTGCTACTCCATCACCGAAAAATAGGAAAGGCAAAGCATTTTTAAACAGCAATCCACCAAGTATCGGACCGATTGCATAACCTAAATTCCAGCCCATATAGGAAAGCGAATAAGAGGCTTGACGATTTTTCGGAACCGTTATATCAGCTAAAAGAGCATCATAGGCAGGTGAGGAAATTGAATAGAGGATCGAAGACAGAATTAATAAATAGACCAATAGCATCGACGAGCTTTTAATTGAAGCACAAAGCATCAAAACCAGCGCCCCAGGTATTTGTGATAAGAGAATAATTTTTTTACGACCGATCAAGTCAGTGAGTTTTCCGCCGATAATCATGCCCGGAGCGGATAAAGATCCTAGAATTGTAATATATAACCCCGATTCAGCAGCACTGAGACCTATTTTTTCAGTCAAAATCAAAGTCAAAAGAGGCTGAACAAAGGAGCCTGCTGCATCGATGATCCGAGAAATAAACAGAATGTATATTTCTCTGGGAAGATTGCGGTAATTACTAAAATAGTCCATTTTCCTCCCTTGATCCCTAGTTTTATTCCAGTTTCATCCCTGTGTTTTCACACTCTGCCCGGTTAAGTTCCAATCGATCTGCCTTTTGAAACATTTTAATAATAGGATATCACCTGTCGGGATGAACGGCCAATTATTGAAAACAGATCTGAAAAACAATTTTCCCATAGTTCTACCTGACTTGATATTGTTGTTGAAACTCTTGAAAATAATTTTTTATAATAATGGAATTGTATATATTTATCTACTTATGCTGCTGTTGCTTAAATTGATTGGTAATAATTTCTAGTTCTTCTAGTTCTGAAAACTTTTTACAAATGGCAATTTTAAATGTTTTTTTTGCTATAAAAAAGCACTGCTTTTCGCGGCGCTTTTTAAACTGTTTTAGTGCTCGTATTGATAAGCAATATTATAAACAGCTGTTTTGCCAGCTGATAAAATGATATCACCGAAGTTTTGATGGTGAATTGCATCAGGCAAAGTTTGGCATTCAATTGCTAACGCATTGAAATCGTGTTGCTTCTCACGCTCTGGATCGAGCGGATTAGTCGTGAAAACAACAACGGCATTTCTTTGCGAATAGATTTTAATTCTTCGTTTATCGGCAGAATCTCCAATCTCAGCAACTGGTTCCTGGCTGTTAGGAGTGACCAAAAAAATATCATCCAATTCAATAATGCTTTGATCTTTTTTTAGTTTATCCAAAACATCCTGAAGATTTTCTTTTTGCTGGAAATCATAATTGCTTCCCTTAACCGGCAGAAAATTTCCGGTAGGAATTTTGTTAGTATTCAATTCCAGTCTTTTACTACTATTTATTTTTAGCCATTGCTTTCTCAAGTCATGCTGGGAATCGGTTACATTGAAATAGGCATGCAGAGTTGGATTGAAGAGAGTTGTTTGGTCGGATTTTCCAAGAAATGTAACAGTTACGCGATCATTTTCAGTCAGGGTGTAAATGATTGTTGCTTCTAAATTCCCTGGATATTGGTCATCGCTTGATTTAATATAGTGCTTAAAAATCACGCTGGCCTGTTTTTCATCCACATGGCTTTCTGCTGACCAGTTGATAAAAGAAAAGCCATGGCTGCCGCCGTGCAAAGCGTAATCTTTTTCGTTGTTTTCAATATGATAATCTTTACCGGCGATTGAAAATTGAGCGCCGGTAATTCTTCCGGCAACTCGTCCAACTGCTTTGCACAAATAATAAGGGGTCTTGATGTAATCTTCCAAATTATCAAAATTAACTAATAGTTGGTGGCGTCCATCTGTTTCTTTAACCGAAAAGTCCTGCCATGTCGCTCCGAGAGTGATTAGAGATATTTTTGTTTCATGCTGGTTAATCAAAGTATATTTGGTTACCGTTTCTCCATTTATTTCTCCGAATTTTTTTGTTTCGATTTTCAAAATATTACCTCGATTCTTTTAAGTAATCGATCATAAAGTACTTTGGCGAAAAATTAAACGAGTTTCCAATTCGACTCTTTTTGCCAAGGGCTGTTTGCTGGCCGTCAGCTGGTCTTTTAGCATATTGATTGCTGCCATGCCCATTTCTTCGGTTCCAACAGCTACCGAACTCAGTTCCGGATAGACGTAACTGGCAAGCGAAGTATTGTTGAAGCTAAAAATACTGACTCTTTTGGGAATTTCGATTTTTGCTTCTCTGAGCGCTTTTAGGGCTCCGGCTGCCATTGGATCGTTGGAAATAAAGAAGGCATGCGGGAGACGGTCCTTTAATTTCCTGATTGCTTCTTTCATAACTTGATAGCCAGAGTCATTTGTAAAATCGCCCTTAAAAACCAGTTTTGGGTCGTAGGCATGTTTTTCGCTTAATTCTTTTTTAAAAGCTATATAGCGCCGGTCGATAATTTTTCTCAAATGGTCGGTTGTTTCTTCTTCACCGTATATTAAGCCGATATCGCGAATCTTTTCCTTCCAAAAAAAATCAACGATTTTTTTCATCGCCAGGGAAATGTTGGTTAATAAGCTGTCAAAACCCTTAGCGAATTGATCATCATCGACAAAAACAATTTTGTCGGTCACCAAGGCAAGGTCCTTTACTTGCTCGGGACTGAATTTACCAACTGCGATTATGCCGTCAATGTCGGTTTCTAAAGTACTGGTATCGTTTTTGAATATATTCATAACTTCGATACCCAATTGTTGACCGCGCTTCTCAACTCCTTTGCGGATCATTAAATAGTACAAATCATCCTGTTCTTTTTCCTCTGAATACCATTGAACCAAGGCGATTTTTTTTGTCGAAATAGACGATGAACGATGATGACTTTTAATATAATTTAATTTTTCCGCCACCGAGAAAATCTGATCCCGGGTTTCGTCGCTGACGGAAAGTGTTTTGTCGTAATTAAGGACTCGTGAAATAGTGGTTGGCGAGAGGCCGGTTTTTTCTGCAATATCTTTTAATGTTGTTGCCATTTGCCATCCTAACTGTGTTTAATCAGTCCCTGAGGAATAAATACGATTTGATCTCTTTAACCATTATATAGACTTTAGGTTTTTTACAAAACGATCGAAAGCCAATTGTCCTCGTTGGTTCCATTTGAAAACGCCGGCATCTTCGAGGACTCTAGCAAATGTCAGTCCGACTTCTTTATTCAAAATTGTATCGACATTGTCTTTTTTGAAACTATATTGTTTTTTTAAATTATCGGCCCATTTGCGATGATAGTCAGCTATTTTATTCGGCTCTTCAAGCAGGTACGAAGAAACTTCTTTTAGTTCCTTCTTTAGGCGAGCTGGTAAAATTGCTCTTCCCATAACTTCAATCAGGCCGATATTTTCCTTTTTAATGTGCTGAACATCCTGGTGAGGATGAAAAATCCCATCTGGATATTCAGCCGAGGTCTGATTATCTCGTAATACGATATCAAAGATATATTTTCCATTTTCAAAATGAACGATTGGCGTTACTGTGTGGTGACGCACACCTTTTGTATATGCTCTAAGGTCGACTGTTTCATCCGAGTAGTTCATCCATTTTTCATGGATCAAGTTAACAGTTTTGGCTAACTGTTCCTGATTTTCACTGATTAATCGAATTGTCGACATAGGCCATTTAACAATTCCAGCGGTTATACCGCTAATTCCCAGATCGATTGGACGATCGATTTTAGCCTTCATCATCGGGAAAAGATGCCTCCCCCCTTGGTAATGATCGTGGCTTAGCATTGATCCACCAACGATTGGCAGGTCGGCATTACTGCCGACAAAATATTCCGGAAAAATGTGAACAATTTCCAGTAAGTTGCTGAAAGTGTGTCGATTAATCACCATTGGACGGTGAATTTTTGAAAGAAAAATCGAGTGTTCCTGGAAATAGGCGTAAGGAGAATATTGGAATCCCCAGGTTTCTCCACCAAGAGTCAAACGGATTATCCGATGATTACTGCGGGCTGGATAATCCAAGCGACCTAAATAACCTTCATTTTCAAGGCAGAGCTGGTCTAGCGGGTAACTGCTCCGGTTTTTTTGTTTGGCAGCGGCAGCAATTACTTTTGGGTCTTTTTCCGGTTTCGACAAATTGATTGTAATTTCTAAATCCCCATAGTCACTTTTAACCGGAAAGGAAATATTTTTCGCGATTGCCTGCGTTTTGATATAGTCATTTTCGCGACTAACCTTATAAAAGTAATCTGTTGCTGTTTTGGGACTCTTCTGATAAAGATTCCAAAAGGTTGCGTTGATAACGGAGGGCAAAGGAGTCAGCAGGTCCATTAGCTCTGCGTCCAAAATGTCGCGATCTGATAGGCTGTTTTCGATTTTGCCGTTCCTGATTGCTGTCTCAATCAAAGCAGTTCTCAAGTTTAGTAACTGATCGTCTTTTTCTTTTACCGTATTACCGTCTCCGATTAATGCATGAATTCTGTTTTCAACATAAATACGGTCCAATTCTTGATAATTTGAATCAGATTGGATCACTGCAGTAACAAATTTGTCCAATGCCGACATTAATTTTTTGCCTCCTCCAATACTTAAATATTACTCGACTATTTCTTTCGGCCCATCCGAAATCTTGGCGATATAGAAATCAGCCGGGTAACCAATTTTTTCTTGATAACTTTTACCGACTTTTGTCTTGAAGTCATCGACATAATCTTTTCCGACAATTGCTATTGCACAACCGCCGAAACCGGCACCGATCATTCGAGCACCGAGGACCCCGGGCTGTTTCCAAGCCGCCTCTACCAAAGTGTCCAATTCCTTACCGGTCACTTCATAGTCGAAATGCAGTGAAACATGCGAGGCATCAACTAATTGGCCAAAAGTTGTCAGATCATTGTTTTTTAACGCATCGAAAGCTCTTAAAGTCCGCTGATTTTCAAAGACGGCATGGCGCGCCCGGCGAATCAATATATCGTCATTAATTAAATAAGATGCTTGGTCAAATGCTTCAATTGAAAGATCGCCAAGTGATTTAATCGCTAATTTTGTTTGGAGGCGTTTTAAAGCTTCTTCGCACTGTGAACGACGTTCGTTGTATTTGGAATCCTGGAGTTCGCGGCGCTTATTAGTACTCATGATGACAATTACATTGTCTCCGAGTTTAACCGGGGCATATTCATATTTCATTGTATTTGTATCAAGCAGAATAGCTTGCTCAGCTCTTCCCATGCCAACGGCAAACTGATCCATAATTCCCGAATTAACGCCGATATATTTGTTTTCAACTTCTTGGCCGATCTTGACAAGATCTAATTGCGAAACATCCAGGGAAAAAACATTCTTTAAAATCGTTCCCATCAGAAGTTCGATTGACGCTGATGAAGAAAGGCCAGCGCCATCAGGCAAATTTCCGTGGATAAAAAGGTCGAAACCGTGATTAATTTTATAGTCACGTGAAACCAAACTAGCTAAAACGCCCCTTAAATAATTAGTCCAGCCGTCTTCTTTATGATATTCAAGATCGTTTAACTGAAAGCTGACGACTCCCTGGTCGGGAATATTAGCAGAGTACATTCTGATCGTTTGGTCATCGCGGGATCCATAAACACCAAAAGTACCGATACTGATTGCGCAAGAAAAAACATTGCCTCCATTGTAATCGGTATGCTCGCCGATTAGGTTTATTCGTCCCGGTGAAAAGAAAACTTTTTCTGCGGTCTTTTTGAATTGCTCTTTAAATTCTTTTAATAAAGAATTCTTGTCTAAAGTTTCCAAAATATTACTCCTTTTATTAATATTTACTAAATTCCTTTGGTTGTAATTTTTTTATCATCCTCATGGGACAACTTATTTTCCAGTTCGGCAATTACTTTATCGTGTTCTTTTTCTGTCAAAGTGATTTTGAAGAAATAGACTAATGCAGCAATAATCAAAAGTACCATCGGACCGTAAAACATATAGAACTTAAAATTAAATAATTCGTGAGCACTGATACTACTTGGCTTGGCGTTACCGGTCATACCGGAGAAGATTGCAGTAATACCAACGATTCCATTCGCGAAAGCTCCACCGAGTTTATCAAGCAAAGGACGAACAACTAAAGTAACCGATTCATTTCGATTACCACTCTTTAACTGGCCGTATTCAACACTGTCGGCAATTGTCATTAAAGCGGCCAAGAAGATCAATGGATAAGGGAAATAAAGCAGAGAAATTCCAATCAAAACAGCAACGACATTGGTACCGGAAAAAATAAAGATTGTGTATCCAATCAGCATCATGACAATTCCACCAACGTAAATTGCCTTTCGGTGAATTAGTTTTTCCAGAGCCGGGAAAAGCGAAACGGAAATGATTCCCAGAATCGCAGTGATAATGCCGACAATGTAGAAGGAACCGGATTTTCCCATGACATATTTGAAGTAGTAAATGAAAAGAGAGTTTGTAACAGTGTAAGAAAAGGCAAGCATGAAGTAGGACAAAGCCAGCCACATTAATTGATCGTTTTTAAAAATTACTTTGAAAACATCGACAAGATGAATTTTCTCGGTATTTTCACGAATAATATTGTGTTCCTCTTTGGTACCAACCGAAGTTGCCAAAGCTCCAAGGAAGGAAATCAAACCAATTACGATCGCAAAACCCAACCAACCGGCTTGGTTCTCTTGACCACTTTTCGCTCCAAACATTCCCGAAAGAATTGTAACCAAGGGAACAATAACGATAATGACACCCTGTGAACCAAGGGTCGATCCCAAACGAGCGATACTACTGAATTTCGCCCGTTTTGAAGAACTCAATGTAAATGCCGGAAGCATTGACCAAAAAGCGGTGTCTTTGAACGAGTAAAAAACATCCAAAATAACAAAAACAATTCCAAAAAGAATTAGATACAAAATTGGATTACTGTAGTTTAATCCACCAAAATTTGTAAATATAAGAATTAAACCAATCGAACTGATCGTCGCTCCAATCATAATCCAAGGCTTGAATTTTCCCCAACGCGTTCGGGTATTGTCAACAACTCCTCCGATCAGGGGATCAAAAGCGATTTCTACTAAACGAATCACAACTATCATTGTTGTGATATAGCCAATCATTTTGTCATCAAGCGAATGATTACTCGACGAGAAGAGTTGGCTGGTCACGAAAATCATGAAATAGGTACTTAATGTCGCATAGAATGCATCGTGTCCGAATGCACCAAAGGCATAGGATATATATTGTTTGATTTGTTTCATTTATTTTTCTCCTATTTTTATTTTTGCTTAGTGGTAGCGATGCTCGATAACTTTTTCAAGAATTTCGTCACGCTGGGTAGCCTTCGATAAAGCGAATTGGTTCTTTTCCAAGTCGTTGAAGTCCTGAACTAAGAATAGCGCTTCGAGGTATAAAGTTAATTGACGCTTGATATACTTTTTGTTTTCCTCGTCCGGTAATTTTTGATTCCCACCAATAACATTTAGAGCGAACTGTTGAGGATTAATAATTATCTTTTTATTTTTATCTACCATACGTTTGTCTCCAAATCATTTTATTCATATTTTTACTAATAAAAAGGTAGATTGCAAATTTAATCCGAATTTTTGGACAAATTTGTCAGCATGACCTGATAAGGTGTTTGCCAGTCAAGTATTTTAAGTGGTCTCTGATTAATTTCGAGTAAGGTGGTTTTCAAGCCTTGAGCACTAATGTGCTCAAAATAAGTCCCTTTAGGATAAAAATAACGTAAATTCCGATTAAAGCGTTCATTACTACCACGTTCAGCTGGCGTATAAGCATGGCAGTAATAGGTCTTAATACCATATTGTGATTCAAGTGATACTAGCCCACTAAACTCAGTGCCACGGTCCACAGTAAAGCTGTGCACCGGACCATTAAAAGTGGTTAGGAACTTAGTTAGTGCTTCATTAACAGTCGCTGTCGTCCGATCTTTTAACCGGTATGCCCAAAGGAACCGTGATTTTCGATCGATTAAAGTTAATAAAACTGCCTTACTATGCCCACGAGGACCAACGACTGTATCTAGTTCAAAATCGCCGATGCGATTACGTTGATTAATCATCATGGGACGCTGTTCAATTGATCGCCCCAAAGATTGATTATATTTGGATTGTTGGTCAACGTTACGCCGTTGGCGTACGCCATGTTCAGGTAGATCATTCAAGGAGAAACCAATTCTCCCCTGATTTAGCCAATTATAAATAGATTTAGTAGCTAGTTTAAATTCGTGAGCAATCATTCCTGGTGACCAGCTTAGACGTAAATGGTTGAGAATTTTTTGCTTTAACTCATCGCTCAGCTTAGTTTTCCGACCACATCGTGATCGCTTGTATTCGGCATCTGTTTGTGCTAATTCAGCCTGATAAGGTTGACATCGAGATAATTCATAAGAAATTGTTGACGGTGATCGGTTCAGCCGAACGCCCATTTGGATATTGGACAGCCCTAGTTCACAAAAAGTTTCGATTTTAATTCGTTCGGAATAGGTTATACTAGACAAAAGATCAGCTCCTAAAAGATGGGTTTGTGGTAAACACCATTTTAAAGGAAGCTGATCTTTTTTGTCCGAACAGCGTTCGGATTAATTTTACAATCTACCAAAATAGTTATTGAAAATGTTGGAACTGCTTTAATTTATTTCCACCACTTTCTTTAATAAATGTTACAGCAGAAAATACTAAATAGAAAGCGATTTCAGTAATAAATTTACTAAAATCTTTACTAAAATATTTTTTTAATTTTTAAAGCTTCAACTTATTCAACAAGCAGTTTTTTACGATGATAAAATTGATTTATGACTTTAGAAATCGTCAGGGGTTTTGCTGATAGGGATTTTCGCAGTGAATTATTAGAACGAATTTATGAAAAATACCGGATCGATCCCCAGGCGCGTTTTTTTTATATTGTTCCAAACCATATTAAGTTCTCTGCCGAAGTGGACGTTTTAAAGAAATTTGGTTCTTTGTTGGGGAAAAATGATCAAGAAGCCCAAGCTTTTTCTCGTCTACAGGTTTATTCGTTATCCCGTCTCGCCTGGGCTTTGACCAAAGAACGCGACCAAAAAACAATTATCTCCAACCAGTCTGTTTCAATTCTGGTTGGACAGGTTTTAAGAGAACTTCCGATTGAAAAACTGAATATTTTCGCCCGTTCGGCACGAATGCCTGGTTTTGTTGCTAATGTTGCCGAGCAATTGTTGGAGATTTGGCGTTCGGGCCTGACAGCAAGCGAAATTTTGCCCCTTCATCAATTTGATGATCGTTTATCGGAAAAAATTAAAGTACTTGCGTTAATTGAAACAAAAATATTGCCGAGTTTGAAAGATTATTCTTTACCTGACGATGCTCTCAGAAATTTTGCCACTCAAATCAGCAAGATTGATTTAAAAAATTGCAATTTTTACTTCGAGGGCTTTTCCGGTTTCACAGCAAGTGAATTATCACTCGTCAAGGCTTTGATTTCAGCAGATAGAAAAACACAATTGGGCAAAAAGTCCGAAATTGTTTTTTCATTGACAGGGGAACAGCAGAGCGATCAATATGGGGAAGGGAATTTATTTTATAGAGCCAATCAACTCTTTAAAAACGAATTTTCTTCAGCACGAGTCTGGATCGTTTCCAACATCCGCCCACTATCCGAGTCGCAGCTGAATTTTGAGCAGAGTTGGCGCGAGTTGGAAACACAGGGTTTTACAAGTCAAAAGCGTTCTTTCCCACAGACTAAGATTGTTGTCAGCAGCGATCAGGAACATGAAATCGACTTTGTTGCTCGCTCGATCAGACAACGGTTAGTTGATAACCCGAAATTACGTGCAAAAGACATTCTCGTACTTGCTCAAAGACTTGACGGATATAAAAATATTATTCCAAAAATTTTTGATCGTTATGATTTGCCTTATTTTCTTGATAAAGATACGCGTATGTCTGATCATCCGCTTGCTTCTTTAGCCGAGAACTTATTGGGGTCTTCTAATGAGTTTGCCTATGAACGAATTATGAAAATTTTCCGAACCGGTCTTTTGTCTTGGCAGCTAGAGGACAATTTTCAAACGGCTTTGGATTATTTGGAAAATTATTTATTGGCCAACAATCCAAAAGAAAAAAATTGGCGCCAAGAAGAATTCCAGCTGATTCAGATTTCAGATGAGCAGGATTTAAATGACGATCACAAAATCGACCGGCAAATTAATGCATTGATTAATCGAATGCGTCTTTTTATAATTAAGATTCTTGACGATTTTCAAGAAAAATTCGCAAAAGTCGAAAATTATCATCAAGCCGTTAAAACACTTTATAACTGGCTGACCGATCAACAAGTTGACCAAGTTTTGCTCAATCAAGCTAATGATGGAGACGATCGCGGCCAGCAAACCTGGAAATTGCTTCTTTCGACTTTAGACGAAGTAGATCAACTAATCGGTGATAAAAAATACAGCCAAAAAGATTTTTTGCAAATTCTAAAAGACGGTTTTGCCGCTGCCAGTTTCTCCGGTATTCCTGCCAGCCTTGATCAAATTACCGTTTCCGAAAGTGGAATTGTTCAAAGAAATGATTTTAAAGCGCTTTATTTTATTGATGCCAGCGATGCTAGTCTTCCCGCTCAAACTAATTCCAGCAGTTTAATCGATGATTTCGATCGTTTGCAATTAATCGATGATTTCTCAAAAGCACAAAAACCTTACTATCTTCAGGATACTAGCCGGCAGGAAATGACTGCTGAAAATTTCCGTTTTTACTCTTCTGTTTTGTCGGCGACTGATTCGGTTACTTTCTCCTATTCGAAACTGAGACTTGACGGAAAGCAAAATGAGTTATCACCTTATTTAAGGCGCCTTTCTTTGAAAAATGTTTCTGACCTTAAGATTGAAAAAATTCCCGATCTGCCTCAATCACAAGCCGATTTGGTCGATTATTTGGGAACAGCAAATAGTTCGGCTGCCATTTTGAGTCAAACTGCGCAAAATTTTGGTGAAGATTTTATTGACGGTCTGACAGATTTGCTGATTAAACGCAATCCCTATTTTCAAAGGATACTTCAGGCCCTTCATTACAACAACCAGCCGGTTACTTTGCGGCCGGAATTAATTAAAAAGTTATTCGGTGAGGATTTAAGACTTTCTATTTCCCAAATTGAAAAATATTACAGCAATCCTTATGAATATTTTCTCCAATACGGTCTGCGACTGAAGAAGCGTAATCAGTTCACAGTCGATGCCGCTTTGTCCGGTACTTATTATCATTCAATCTTCGAACAGGTTATTAACCGTTTAATAGGTAAAAGGACCGATTTTCATGATTTAAGCGATCAGGAATTGAAAAAACTCAGCCAAGAAAGTGCCCAGAATTTGATCGAATTGCCTGATTTTCAAATTTTGCAGTCCGATGATCATTTTCGCGCAGTTGCTCGGAGCCTCACTGGTGACGTTTTGTTAACACTGAAATTAATGCACAGGGCCAATCGATTAAACAACTCTCGTCCAATTAAAACAGAAGCCGTTTTTGGAAAATTGTCTTCTGACCAACAGCGGGAGCAATCTTTATCCGGTCTTGATTTTACGTTGGCAAATGGTCGCAAGATTTATTTGCGCGGAAAGGTTGACCGAATTGATCAACAGGATCTGGAACATATATTTGGCACGATTATTGATTACAAATCGAATGGAAAAGTATTTGATTTTCGCGATGCTTATGTAGGCACAGAATTGCAGTTATTGACCTACTGGCTTGCTTTGTCAAAGAATAGTTCACGCATTGGAATCAATCAGCCTGGCGGAGCCGTTTTTGTACAGATAAGAAACAAACCGGCTGACATTTCCCAAGCGTTGGCTCATCAGATCCAACTAGATCAACTTATCGGTGATCGGGCCAAACAACAGGTGCCGGATTTCCAATTTCATGGTATTTTACTTGATGATCAGAATTATTTAGCTAATTTGCAAACGGTCTTGGCCGGTCAAAAAGCCAAATATTATAATTTCGGTTTAACCAAAAAAGGTCAAAAAACGGCACGAAGCGATTTGGTTTCCAAAGAAGATTTGACCGTCTTACTGAAACATGACGAAAAAAAATTAGTGGAAGCCGGTAACAAAATCATTCATGGAGAATTTCCGTTATACCCGATTAAAAAGAATGAACAAAGAAGCGCTTTAACATATTCTGATTACACGGAAATTATGAATTTTGATAGAAATTTCGGTAATCAATATAATAACTTGACTCGTTATCCAAAAAATAAAAGTGAATTGATTTCAAAAATGCGCGAGGAAGAAGGCGAAAATTAATGAATTTTTCTAAGAATCAACGGGCTGTTATTGCGCATATTCCTGATCATAACTTACTGGTAGCAGCCTCAGCCGGTTCCGGTAAAACAACTGTATTGATTGAACATGTTTATCAACAACTGCTCTCCGGAAAAAGCATTGATCGATTCTTAATTTCAACTTTTACCGATGCAGCAGCTTTAGAAATGAAGAATCGTTTGGAAAAACGGATTCGGGCTGGAATCACCGAAGAAGAAGGTCAACTTAAAAGACATTTGCAGGAACAATTGTTGTTGCTTAATTCTGCTGCAATTGGCACTTTGGATTCTTTTTCTTTAAGAATTATCGAGCGTTATTATTCAGTAATTGGACTTGATCCGCGATATCGTATGTTGGCTGATCAAACTGAAAAAAATCTTCTTGTCAAAGATGTTTTGGACGACACCTTTGATGAAATGTATCATGATGAAAAATTTCTAAGGCTCTTGAATAATTTTTCTTCCGCCAGCCATGATCAGGATTTAAAAAATTTGGTCATCAAATTGAATACGATGGCCGAAACTCGTGCCAACCCTGATTTTTGGCTTGATTCGATCGCTGAAAATTATCGTCTAAGCGGCGGCCTGACGAAAGGTTCTTTTTGGAAAGAATTATTACAACCACAAATTGTTAATCGCGCTTCGGCCGCCCTTTATCAGCTTCTTTCGGCCAAAAAAGGAGTTGAAGATCTCGAAGATTATCACAGTTACATAGCTTATTTAGCTGATGCAGTTGGTCTGGTTCGCGGTTTTATCGAAGTTTGCTCTCAAAATAATTGGCAGCAAATGAGCGATTACTTTGTTAATAATTCCTGGCCGAAATCGGCTCGCAAATCAGGAAAAAACGAACAAGAAGCCGATTATTTTGATAACTGGATCAAGCCCTGGATTAAAGAGGCTAAAGATTCTTACCGTTCAATTGAAAGTGATTTTTTGTTTTTGAATGAATCTCAATGGCTTGATATCAGTGAAAAATCTCTAGGTGTTGTTGAAGAATTAATCCGATTAACGAAAGTTTTCCGCAAAAAATTTGCTTTAAAAAAAAGAGAATTATCGCTACTCGATTTTTCCGACGGTGAACAGTTTGCTTATCAAATTCTCCAAAATCAGACCGTTCGTGAAGAAATTCAATCACTTTTTGATGAAGTACTTGTTGACGAGTATCAGGATATTAACGATCTTCAGGAAAATATTCTTACGGACGTTTCCAATGGATCGAATTTCTTTATGGTCGGAGATTTAAAACAAAGCATCTATGGTTTTCGACAAGCAGATCCAGTCAATTTTTCAAATAAATACATTCAATATAAAGAGGGAAACGGCGGCGAATTAATAGAGCTATCTGAAAATTATCGTTCGCAACACAACGTCGCCGATTTTACGAATGCTGTTTTTCGCAAATTAATGGACCGCAAACTTGGTGGAATCGATTATCGGGGGGATGTCGAATTAAAAGCAGCCAATCGGGATTACCCAAAGAATCTGAAGAACGTTGCCGACATCTCGATTTTCGATATTGACGAAGAGAGCAACGAAGATGAAGATTTTAATAGTCGTCAAGCGCAAATCGAAATCATTGCTGCAAAAATTCAGGCGTTGGTTGGACAGTCTGAAATTTATGATCGCCAGAGTGGAAAAATGCGACCGCTTGTTTATCGGGATATTACTATTCTTGAGCGTTCTCACAGCTGGGAAAATGATATTCAAACAATTTTTAAAAAGTATCACATTCCAATTAATGTTGCTGCGGGTAATTTTTTGCAAGAATTTGAAGTATCGATTGTTTTGAGTTTTTTAAAAATTATTGATAATCCTCATCAGGATATTCCTTTGGTGGCTGTCTTACGGTCTCCGATTTATGGACTGGATGAGAATCAATTAGCCGAAATCAGGACAGCCGATATGAAACATGACTATTTTTCGGCCCTGCAGGCTTACGCTAAAACAGGTCAGGATTTAGATTTACAAAAAAAAATGGCGGCTTTTTTGGTTCAACTGGAAAATTATCGAGAAATAGCTGCTGATAATCAAATCGTTGATTTGATTTGGCAAATTTATAACGATACTAATTGGCCGGAGTATGTTGCCGGAATGGTTGGAGGGAGTCAAAGACAGGCTAATTTGCATGCACTTTATCAATATGCCCAGCAGCTTTCCGATAATCATTTCGTTGGCTTGTTTTCTTTTATTCGTTACGTCGAGCAGCTGATGGATTCGGTCGAAGACTTTGCCCAGGCACCGGTCAATATGGGTCAGGAGGCTGTATCCGTAATGACAATTCATGCCGCGAAGGGGCTTGAATTTCCGATTGTTTTTCTCTTGAATTTGGATAAGCAAATTGATAACCGTGATTCCAATGGAGCGATGGTTGTTGATTTCGATAATGGAATTGGAATTGATTTCGTTCATCCAACTTCCCAGGTAAAAATTCCGACAATTCAAAAGATTGCTGTTGCCGAGAAAATTAAAGAGAAAAATTGGGCCGAAGAAATGAGACTTTTGTATGTTGCTTTAACAAGAGCCGAACAGAGATTATATTTAGTTGGCTCAAGTAAAAGAATGAGTGATTTAATTCATAATTGGGGCACTCCGGTTTCAATCGGAAAAAAGGTAATTGCTTTTCAAGATCGAATGCGGGCAAAAAGTTATCAAAGTTGGATTGGCATGTCTTTGGCAAACAGCGGATATATTAAATTGGACAAGGTTGAGGGGAATTATTCAAAAAAGGACCTTACTTTTAAAATTGAAAGTTACAATGCACAAACAATTCCGAAAATTGTTGAAAATAAAGCAAAAATCAAACAGAACGAACAAGAGGAGACCGGGATCGATCTTGCGCGAAGCAAGAAAATTCTCGATTACAATTATCCTTATAAAATCGAAAGCGAACTGGCGGCTTATCATAATGTCAGTGAATTAAAACGTGTTTTTGAGGATCCTGATTCCTTATTGATGCCCGAAATGAATTCCGATCGTCAGCCACAAATTACCGAACTTCCCGAACCAAAATTCATTGGTGGCAACGATCAAGAACAAGTAAGTTCTACCGACAAAGGAACGGCTACCCATTTGATTTTGGAAAAGATCGACTGGAAAAAAGAAATCGACAAGGATTATCTTCAACAACTGATCAAAGAGAATATTCCCGATCAAAAAACCCGTCAATCAATCGAACTTGATCGAATTATCTGGTTTGCTAATTCGAAGTTTGGTACAGAAATAAAAAAATCCGCGTCGACTTTAAAACGCGAACAGACTTTTGCAATGCTTATTCCGGCAAAACAAATTTATCAGCAGGTCGAGACAAGTGATCCGGTTTTGGTTCATGGAATTATTGACGGTTATTTTATCAGCGATGGTCTAATTACTTTGTTTGACTATAAAACAGACCGTTTTGGCAAGGACTACGTTTCCAAATTAAAGGAGAGATACTCTGGCCAGTTGAATCTATATGCGGCAGCCTTATCCAGTATTTACCCGAATTTAAAGGTCGAAAGAAAAGTAGTTGTTGGTCTTCAAGGAAAACGCCTGATATATTTATAAAAAATAAATTAAGTAAATCTATTTTTTGTTTTAGAAATAAGACGCAAAGATTATTGAATATCGTTAAGATTTATGTATGAGTAAACTTGTATTAATCCGTCATGGGGAATCGACTGCTAATCACGATAATATTTTTACCGGCTGGACCGATGTTCCGTTAACTGAAAAAGGGATCTCTCAAGCACATGTTGCTGGAAAACAGTTGTCACACTCTGGAATTGATTTTGATATCGTTTATACTTCAATGCTCCAAAGAGCGATTGTAACCAGCTATATTATTTTGAATGAAATCAATCAGGCCTGGCTCCCGATAGTCAAGTCCTGGCGTCTAAACGAACGGCATTATGGAGCTTTACGCGGCCTTAATAAAGCCGAAACCGCACAAAAGTATGGAGATACTCAGGTCAGAGAGTGGCGCCGCAGTTATACGACCGTTCCACCACTTTTGGGTCACGAAGAATCTTCCGAGCGTTATTTAAAACTGGGAATTAAAGAACCTCTTGGCGAGTCGGCCGAAATGTCTTGGAAACGTGTTCAACCTTTTTGGGAAGATCAAATTGCCAAACAGCTTCGAAGTGAAAAGAATGTTTTGTTGGTTGCCCACGGTTCTTCTATTAGAGTTTTATTAAAGTTTTTGGATCGCATATCTGACGATAATTTTATGAAAGTTGAAGTTGGCAACGGGGAACCGATTATTTATAATTTTGATCAGCAGCTAAAAGTTATTTCCAAAAGTAATCTTTAGTATGGCTGCATAAAAAAATAAAGAATTAATAATTGGACACGAATAAAGTACTGGTTTAGGTATACAAAAATAAGAATGATTGATTTTGCTTCGGCTTTTGATTGATCAAAAGCCTATGTTTTAGCGCATTTTCATGCAATACTAGGCAGTATAGAATTAACTGAGGAGGAAATTATGGACGATCAAACATTGATGAAGAAGGCACTGTTATCGACAGCCAGGCATTTTGATTACAAAAATCTCAATTTGCCGGTCTGGATTTCAGCGATTAATGGTGAATTTATCTCAGCCGCCGAATCTTACGATGCTGATGTTACTGATATTCAGCTTTATTTTAGCGGTACAAAAAATGGCGACGTTTATCATGCCTCTGGAACCTTTGAGTTTGCTGGCGGAACACAAACTGATGAAAGCGATATTCAGTTGGACGCAGATACGGATTATGAGGTTTGATTTATATGCGCAATCAACAGCCTGCTCTTTTATTAAACGATCAAAAAAAGCGTTGCGCCTGGGCCTCTGAAATTAATAAACCATCGCCGGAAATGATTTTATATCATGATCTGGAATGGGGGCGCCCAAGCCATGACGACCGCTATTTATTTGAGTTACTTTGTTTAGAGACCTATCAGGCCGGTTTGAGTTGGGCAATTGTTTTAAAAAAGCGCGATGCTTTTCGTCGGGCTTTTTTTAATTTCGAAATCAAAAGAGTCGCAGAAGTTACCTCGATTGAAAATCTTTTATTGAACAAAGATATTATTAGAAATCGGATGAAACTGTCGGCTACGGTCAATAACGCAAAAATTTTCTTGAAGATTGAAAAGGAATATGGTTCCTTTGCTGATTATCTTTGGCATTTTACTAACGGAAAAACTATTGATAATCACGTTCTTAATCACGCAGATATTCCCTCTGAGAACCAATTATCAATTAATATTTCCAAACAAATGAAAAAGACCGGTTTTAAGTTTACCGGCCCCGTGACAATTTATTCCTATTTACAGGCTGTTGGCATCATTAATGATCATCAGATAGATTGTCAATTTAACCCCGACAATATTTAGTGATCATTTTTTTTTGACTGTTTTTGGCATTTTTTTCTTTTTTTCTGAACTATGGACGCCTAAAATATCCAAGAAGAAAGAAACAATCGGTAAACCGACAATTAATCCCCAACCCCCGAGCAGTTCGCTCATGATGATTAAAGTAATAAAAGCGACAAATACCGGCAGATCTGTCCGACCGGCCATTAGACGAGGATGGAGAAAATACGATTCAAATAAATGAATTACGACTACTAGGACAGTTACTTCCGCTACTCGAATCAAACCGCCACTGGCGAAAGCAATCAAACCGAGCGGTATGATTGAAATCAAAACCCCGGCAACCGGAACCAGACCAAAAATAAAAATAATAATCGTTAATAGAAGTAAGCTTGGCATCTTTAAAAGTGACAGTCCGATTGCCATTAAGAGTGTATTAATCGAACAAATCAGCAATTGCGTTTCAATTATTTTGCCGAGAATCAGTACAAATTTGCGAGCCAGGTAATAAATGTTTTTAAAGAATTCGCGATAAGGAGACTTAAGGAACTCGTGGCCGAATTTCAAGAGTCTATTGTGGCTGATACTATAAACGAAACTTAAGAAAATTGCCAATACAACGTGCGTGAACCCGGTACCGACATGACCGACTTCTCGCAAACCGGTAATTAGAACATTTTTGCTATTGGAAACAATTTCACTGCTGTGGATAGCCTGATTAATCAATTTATCAATATTTTTGTTTAAATAGGGATGATCGACAATTGCTTTGGATATCATATTCGGAATCACTTTTAACTGTTCCACTAAAAGCGGTGCAGCATAAGTGATTGCACTGATAAAAAGGCCCAATCCAAAAACGTACATAAGAATCACCGCCAGCAGATAAGGAACCTTGAATTGCTTCTTGAAAAATAAGCTGGCTTTAATTGCTAAATAAGAAAAAATCGTCGTTAACAGAATCACGCCAATAAAGTTTCTTAGAGTGTATATAACGATAATTAAAAAAATTAATGTCAAATAAAGTTGGGCATCTTTACGTTTTAAAAAATTTCCGATGTAATTCATTGAATAACCTAGCTTTCATGATACATAATATCGGTTTATTTTGTATATTTTATTTTATCAACGTTCAGCAATCATGTTTAACAAAAATAATTAGTTTTCTTTGTATTCGTATTTTTGGTAGTTTTTGTTTTGCAAAAATGCCTTTTTAGAGAAGGAACAAACCGCTTTTATTAGCTGACCGTTTTTTACTGCATCGTCAACTGCTTTTTTCAGCAATTTTCCAGCGATGCCGCGATTTCTAAAAAGCGGGTCAACTCTGACTTGGTTGATGCTGATTACTTTTCCCTGCTTGATTTTCGAGTATAAAAGTTCGCTAATTACCTTACCTGCGTTGTTTTCGGCATAGTAACAATCTTCTTTAAACTTAATCTGATATTCATTCATACTTTAATTTTACAAACTCCCATAGCTTTTTATAATGGAAGTGTAAGAGGATTGACTAATTTTATAAAAATCCTTAACCAAAAATAATCTAATAAGGAGAAGCATGGACCGAGAAAAATTTAGAAAGCAGGATCATTACACAGCCGAAGAATGGCGCAATATTCATTCCGGGACTGCGCAACAAATGGACTACCTTAATCAACATATCGAAAGTATGGAACATGCTTATGAAAGGCATATGGCTTCTGGTGAACATATGCTTGATGAATACACGACCACTGATGATAAAAAATAGTAAAGTCGAATGTTTTTTCGGCTTTTCTTTTATCTTTTTTTATTAGAAATCTCATATTCGTATAATGGTATGTATGACTAAAGATCGAGGTTTTGAAATTGTAACAAGGTTCAAAGATGCCGGCATAAAATTTCCTAGCCGGGGAACTGCGCATGCGGCCGGCTATGATATAAGAGCAGCTGAGGATACAGAAATACCTGGTGACGGTACGATTAAATTGGTTCCGACCGGGATTAAAGCTTATATGCCGCATGATAATGTCTTATTTTTGGTTAATCGTTCTTCGGGGCCTTACAAACGTGGATTGGTCCTGCCTAATTCGGTCGGTGTAATCGATGCCGACTATTACAATAATGAGAAAAACGAAGGCGAGATTTTTGTTCAATTACAGTCGATATCCGGTAAAACTGTCGATGTTAAAAAAGGAGACCGGATCGTTCAAGCGATTTTTGTTCCCTTTCTGCTTGCCGATAATGACCGTGCTGGAGGTCTTCGACATGGCGGCTTTGGTTCGACGGGAGATAATTAATGTCTGATGAAGCAAATGATATCGTTTTTCGAAACGAAACACACGATTTCAAGGTTCGGGTTACTGGAGTTTTGTTTAATGAAAAAAATCAACTAGCTCTTAATCCGGATAAGATAAGTTCTCAGCATTCTTATGTTACGCTGCCGGGCGGTAAATTAAAGTTTGGTGAAAGCAGTGATCAGGCGATTATTCGTGAATTTACCGAGGAAATGGGCATAAAAATTAAAACAGTTCGTTTATTGGCTGTGACGGAAAATTTGTATAGTTATCAAAATAAACATAACAGTGAAATCAATTTCACTTGGTTGGTTAAAAGAGTCGGCCAAGAGAATTTTTTTGCAAAAGACAACAATGAACAAACTGTTATTTGGCGTGATCCTCATCAATTGGAAGATTTTTTGCCAAAAAAACTAAGGTTGGTAATAATTGATTTGCCAAAAACACCGGTTCATATTGTCAATCATGGCTAAAATAGTGGTCTAAACAGTTTAATATATAGGAAAAAATGGCAAAAGCAAAAACACAATTTGTTTGTTCCAACTGTGGCTATACCAGTGCTCGCTATCTTGGGCGCTGTCCGAATTGCGGCCAATGGAATACATTAATAGAGGAAAAAATTGTTCCCGAAGCAGTTGTAAACCGAAAAGCTCGAATCAGTTTCGACGGGCGGGTTGCCAAACCGAAAAAGATTTCTGAAATCTCCGGTAATGAATTACCTAGAACAAGGACTGGATTAAGGGAATTAAATCGCGTCCTTGGCGGTGGGATCGTCCCGGGAAGCTTAATTTTGATTGGCGGCGATCCAGGAATCGGGAAATCGACTTTAATGCTTCAGGTTTCTGGTCAGTTGGCCGAAAATGGCGGAAGTGTTCTTTATGTTTCCGGAGAAGAGTCGGATAATCAGATTAAATTGCGTGCTGATCGACTTGGAGTTGGTTCGGATTCTTTTATTGTTTATCCGGAAACGGATATGGAACAAATTAAATCAATTGTCCAACAGATCGAACCGGATTATTTGGTAATTGATTCGGTTCAGACGATGCAGGAACCTGATCTGCAGTCGCCAATTGGCTCGGTTGCCCAAATACGAGAAGTGACGGCCGACTTAATGCAGATCGCCAAAACGAATGCAATTACGGTTTTCATTGTCGGGCATGTTACTAAAGATGGATCGATCGCCGGTCCGAAAATTCTCGAGCACATGGTTGATACGGTTCTGTATTTTGAAGGGGATGCCAATTACAAGTACCGGATCCTCCGAACTGTTAAAAATCGTTTTGGATCGACCAATGAACTTGGTATCTTTGAAATGCGTGATCATGGTTTACGAGAAGTAGCCAATCCTTCGGAGATCTTTCTCGAAGAGCGTTTGGCCGGCGCAACCGGATCGGCAATTACAGCCAGTATGGAGGGCAGTCGTCCGATTTTAGTCGAAGTGCAGGCTTTGGTCGCACCAACGGTTTTCGGTAACGCTCAGCGTGTGACAACCGGCGTTGATCGAAATCGCGTTGCTCAGATTTTAGCCGTTTTGGAAAAACATGCCAATCTGCTTTTACAAAATCAGGATGCCCATGTTCGAATTACCGGAGGCGTTAAAATCGACGAGCCGGCAGCTGATTTGGCAATTGCTTTAGCCGTTGCCAGTTCTTACCATGAAAAAGCAACTAATGCTTCCGATGTTTTTCTTGGTGAAGTAGGTTTGGGAGGAGAAGTCCGTTCAATTTCTCTGATTGAGGATCGTTTGAAAGAGATTGCCAAGCTTGGATTTAAACGGGCAATTGTTTCAAAAAATAATTTGGCAGGAATCGATTTGCCAAAAGGTCTGCAGGTGATTGGTGTTTCTACTTTGGAAGAAGCATTGAAATTAGGCCTTGATTTGAATAGGGCTTCCAAACAGAAAGGTTTTGCTGATTTATAATTAAAAAGGGAAATTATAATGGCAAAATTTTCGGATATTAAAGGTTTTACTTTTGATTTGGATGGTGTCATTACCGATACGGCCAAATTTCATGAGCAGGCTTGGAAACAAACAGCTGAAGAGGTTAAAACACCCTGGAGTGACCAGCTCGCAGCCGATCTAAAGGGCATTTCGCGGATGGATTCTTTGGAAATGATTCTAAAAGCCGGCAATCATGAAAAAAGTTACAGTC
This sequence comes from Oenococcus oeni, assembly GCF_020510245.1. Taxonomy (NCBI): domain Bacteria; kingdom Bacillati; phylum Bacillota; class Bacilli; order Lactobacillales; family Lactobacillaceae; genus Oenococcus; species Oenococcus oeni. The sequence goes on from NZ_CP084701.1 coordinate 287,160, forward strand.
ATGAAGAAAAAGTAGCTTTAGCCGATCAGAAAAACAAAAAATATCAGCAATTGATAAAACGGTTAACGCCTGCTGATATTTTGCCCGGCATGGAGAAATTGCTTAATGATTTGAAAAGCGCCGGTTATCAAATGAGTCTTGCCAGTGCCTCAAAGAACGCTCCTGGAATACTTAAACAATTAGGAATCAGCGATTATTTCAAAGGAATTGTTGATCCGGCGACTTTGCATGCCGGAAAACCGGATCCGGAGATTTTTGTTCGGGCCGGTGAGATTCTCGGTTTTAGAGCTGAAGAGATGATCGGTTTGGAAGACGCTCCAGCCGGAATTAAATCGATTAAAGGAGCCGGCCAAACTGCTCTTGGGATTGGGCCGGCAACGAAGACTGCTGTTCCGGATCTTTATTTTGATAATACAGCCGAAGTGAGTTTGGCTGCGATTAAAGAGCGGATGGCTTAGAAAACGCTTAAGATCGTTTTTTGTTTTAGCTTTTTAAGATAATTGTTTCGCTGATATTAAAAGTTCAATTAACTTTAAATTAAAAAAATAAAGGCTTGTTTTTTGATTATTTTTCTTATTATGTTAATATGCAAAGAATTATATTCGCCACAAAAAACAGAGGGAAAAGTCAAGAAGCGGCTTCAATTCTGAACGGCCGTTTTGACTTAATTGATTTAAATCATCTATCAAATATTCCGGAAATTGTTGAAAATGGTTCAAGTTTTCTGGAAAACGCTGAAATTAAGGCGAAAACAACTGCACAATTGTATCCGAACGATTTGGTAATGGCTGAAGATACCGGACTTTGTATTGATGCTTTGAACGGACGCCCTGGCATTTATTCAGCTCGATATGCCGGTGATCATAACGATCAGGCGAACGTTGAAAAGGTACTAAAAGAATTGAAGGGCCTTCCAACGGAAAAACGATCAGCCCACTTTACAACCATTATTGTTTTGCTTGGTTTAAAAAAAGAGATTATTGCCAAAGGTATTAGTGAAGGGACTATTTTGGATCATCAAGAAGGATTGGATGGTTTTGGTTACGATCCGATTTTTTATTCACACGATCTTGGAAAAAGTTTTGGTCAGGCAAGTGAAAAAGAAAAGGATTCAATTTCCCATCGGGCCAAGGCTTTAAAAGATTTAATCTCGCAAATTAAGGCTTAAACACTTACACTATACTAATGTTATGACTGAAAAAATTCGTGTTAGATACGCCCCTAGTCCGACGGGGCATTTACATATTGGTAATGCTCGGACAGCAATCTTCAACTGGCTTTTTGCCCGTCATTATAATGGCCAGTTTATAATTCGAATCGAAGACACCGACTTGGCTCGGAATGTTAAAGACGGCGAAAAAAGTCAGCTTGATAATTTGCAGTGGCTCGGCATCGACTGGGATGAAGGACCGGATAAGGCCAATTCAAAATATGCTCCCTATCGACAAACCGAGCGGGCCGCTCAGGGGGTTTATCAAAAATATATCGACGAACTTCTAGCTTCGGGAAAAGCCTATAAATCATATAAAACCGAAGCAACTCTGAAAGAAGAACGGGAGGCTCAGGCTCAGGCTCATCAGGCTCCTCATTACGTTTATGAATATGCCGGAATGACGAAGGAACAAATTAAGGATGCTCAAGCAAAAGACGAAGCGGTTGGTCTAAAATCAGTGGTGCGTTTTCGCGTACCAGAAAATCATGATTATCAGTGGCAAGATCTGGTTAAAGGTGAAGTTAAGATTAATTCGAAAGAAATTGGCGGCGATTGGGTAATTCAAAAGGCCGATGGAATGCCAACTTATAATTTTGCCGTCGTAATTGATGATCATTTAATGGAAATAACTCACGTTTTGCGTGGGGACGATCATGTCAGCAATACGCCCAAACAGTTAATGGTTTACGAGGCCTTCGGATGGAAAGCACCTGCCTTTGGGCATATGGCATTGATCATTAAAGCCGAAACGGGTAAGAAACTTTCCAAGCGCGACGAAGATACTTTACAGTTTATTGAACAATATCGGGAGTTGGGCTATCTGCCGGAAGCAATGTTTAATTTTATCGGCTTGCTTGGTTGGTCTCCGGTTGGAGAAAATGAGATTTTTACTCGCGAACAATTCAAAGAGATGTTTGACGAGAATCGGTTTACGAAGGCCAATGCCAAATTTGATGCTAAAAAATTGGCTTGGGTCAATAACCAGTGGATGCGTTCGGAAAAAGAAAAGGTTATGCCTCAATTGATTCATGAATTGGTTAAAGCTGGTTTAATTAATGACCAACAGGCTAAAAACGATGCTGATCATTTAGCTAAAATTATCGAAATTGCCGGAGTTGACGGGATCAAGGCAACCAGTGAAATAGCTCCCTTAGCTGAATATCCTTTTTTTAAATTACACGATATTTCCAAGGAAGATCGTCAATCTTGGTTGGAAACCGATGACGGCCAAAAGCTTGCCGCGGCTTTCACTGAAAAAATTAAAGCTTTGGCTGAAGATGAGTTTAAGGCTGATCATATTTTGCAGATTATCCGTGACTTGCAACACGATTTGCAAATCAAAGGGCGTCCTCTATGGAATCCAATCCGTTTAATTACAACTCACGAGGTTCAAGGACCGAATTTACCGGAAATTTTGGCAGTCATGGGCAAAGATTGGACAATTAAAAATATCCAGTTGACAGTCGCTGTTTGATAATTGGATGAGAGTTTTTCATCTCTTGAAAAAATTTCGATCGCTTTTGACAGATTGTTTTAATTAATGAATTCCTTTGTTGAGTGCTTTATAACCTATAATATTTTGGAAGGAGGAATTTATGCCAAAATATTTTTACCGCACTATTAATGATTTAAACGATTTAATTAAAGAAAATTTGGCCCGTTTACAATCGTATAATTTCGATTTGATTGTTGGCCTGCCAAGGCGGGGCATGATTCCCGCCACTTTGATCGGTTTGTTTTTAAATAAACCGGTCGTCAGCTTTAATGAATTAAATGCTAATTTGGCAAGCGAAAAAATTGGTTACCGCCTACAGGAAGAATCGGCTAAGTTTCCGAAATCTTATAGCAACATTTTATTGGTTGATGATTCAACCGATGAAGGGACTGTTTTTGAACAGGCCTTTTCCAAACTGGACGAAGCTACGGCAAAAAAAGTCACTACTCTTTCTGTCTATGCAACTGAAAAAGGCGGCGATCGAGTTGATTTGCATTTGGAAACCCTTGAAGAACCCAAACTTTATGAATGGAATATTTTGCATAAGAAAGCAGCTTTGGCTGATGCAGCGATGAGATTTGAGGGAATTATTGCGACTAATGCTATCACAGGTGCTTGGATTCCGGTCACTTTACCAAGCTATCCGGTCAAGATAATTTATTCCGGTCTGCGTGAAAGGCATCGGGAACAATTAGAGTCTTTCCTGCGGCAACATGGCGTTCAATTTGAGCAATTAAAGATGGAAGTTGTTTCTTCAAGGCAGTTGAAACAAATTGTGGCAGAGGAAAAGGTTGCTCTTGTTTATGAGAACGATATGTTTATTACGCGTGATTTAGTTGATACGATTGCTGTATACAACGTTTCCGGCAATTTCCTCGTGAATGCAAATACTAACGAAGAATTGGACTATGACGATTAGTTCTTATAAATATTTTCGTTTTTAGCGGGAGGCAAAGTCTATGAGCAAAACCGAGTGGATAGAAGATTTCAAAAGAATTAATGGACGCGATCCAAAACCACGAGAGTTTCGTAAGGCTTTGAATAAGGGCGAATTTACATTGGAAGAGAGCCTGGAAACCGATCCAATACAAGCAACTCCGCCTGTAGACAATCTCTCTCGAAAAGAGCTGCGGCAATTAAAAAAAGAAAGAAAGTTTTCCAGTCCGAAGAATGGGATTAGCTCGCTTGTTTTGGCTTTTTTCAGCCTTTTATTTACTTTATCGCCAATTCTTTTCATTTTGAATCCGGATATTCTTCTAAACTTTCAAAGTAAAGCAAATATTGAAAATCTCGCTTCACTTTTGATTGTCATGTTCTTCTTTGGCGTTCTGTTGCTTTTTGTGGCGATCGTTTTCGCGTTAACTAGTTTGTTTAAGGCACCGAGAAGTTTGGCAATTATTGCTTTTTTCTTTTCAATGATTAATTTGTTTTATGTTTATACGATAATTAATTTTGCTCAATCAGCAAGCGGCTATTTCAGCAATGCAGTCGATATTTTAGAAGACATTTTTAAATAATTAAAAAAACAAATAAAAACCTTCGTAATTAAAACAATTATATTGTTAGATCACGGAGGTTTTTAAATTATCAATTAATTTACTATGCTATTAGTCGGCTTTTTCCGGATGGCGTTGTAAGTAAACTACATGAGTATTGACATATTCTTCTAGACCGTGTTTACCGTCGGCACCACCGAGTCCGGATTCTTTCCAGCCGGCGTGGAAGCCCTGCATCGCTTCAAAATTGAAGCGGTTGATGTAAGTTTCACCATCCTCCAATTCGTTAGCAGCGGTTGCAGCAGCATCCATATTTTCGGTAAAGATCGAACTGGTCAAACCTAGTTTACTGTCGTTTGCCATATCGATGGCTTGATCCAATTTTTTAAAGGTTAGAATCGGCAGTACCGGGCCAAATATTTCTTCTTGGACAAGTTCGTCGGACTGCTTGACGTTTGTAACGACTGTAGCTGGATAGAAGTAGCCTTTCCCTTCAGGACGCTTGCCGCCACATTCGACTTTTGCGCCGGCTTTAACGGCCCTTTGAACCATTGCATCGACTTTTTCGACGGCAGCTTTGTTGATCAATGGTCCCATGCCGATATTTTCATGCTCAATCGGATCACCGATTGTTGTCGCGGCCATTTTGGCAACTAATTTCTTCGTGAATTCCTCGGCGATATCTTCTTGCACATAAACACGTTCACAGTTGTTACAAAGTTCTCCGTTATTATCAATTCTCGAATTAATAATCGAGTCGACGGCCAAATCGATATCGGCATCTTTGCAAACAATCGCTGGAGCTTTTCCACCTAACTCCAAACTAACCTTAGCCACGTGATTAGAAGCATCGGCCATAACCCTTTTTCCGGAATCAACCGACCCGGTTAAGGAAATAATACCAATTTTTTCGTTTTTGGACAATTCGCTGCCGACAACCGAGCCTGGGCCGGTAACGAAATTCAAAACACCTTTTGGCAATCCGACCTGGTTGGCTAACTTAGCAAATTCCAAGGCGATGTTTGGGGTATCGGAACTTGGTTTAATTACAATCGTATTTCCGGTTACAAGCGCTGGGGCAAATTTTCTGGCAATTAGAAAGAAGGGGAAGTTCCACGGCAGAATTCCAGCTGCAACTCCGATGGGCTGTTTTAATAGGGCAATGTTTTCGTTGGCGTTATCGGATTGAATTACTTCTCCTTCGTAAGTTCTTCCCTGAGCAGCCATGTAATCGATATAATCGGCTGAGAAAGTAACTTCTGTCATCGCCAACGAGAGAATTTTCCCTTCTTCTTCACTCAAAGTGCGGGCCAAGTAGTCAGCGTTTTTGCGAATTAGAGCAGCAATTCTAACTAGGTAAGAACCTCGTGTTGCAGCGGGGACTCGTTTCCAGTCTTTTTGTGCTGCATAGGCATCGTCAATCGCCTCTTTAACTTGTTTTAATGAAGCTGAAGGCACCTGCGAAATTGCTTCTTCGTTTGATGGGTTATAAACGGTTATTTTTTCTCCATTATCAGAATCAACCCATTCACCATTTATATACATTTGATATTGTTTTAGAGCCATAATAATTGCTTCCTTTTATTTAACAAAAGATTTCAATTTTATTTATCTGTAAGTTGGATCAGTCGCCGGGCTGATAATCTTTATCGATGACCAAGACCGGCTTGATTGTTTTACCGTTAACAGAATCAGCATCTGCTTCGTTTATCTGTTCGAATGGGTAGAACTTCTCTGTTTTATCAAACGGGAATTTACCCATTTTGTAGTATTCGATTAATCTTGGAATGTCGACTTGAGGAATTGAATCACCCATGTTGACGCCAATAACTTTCTTGTCCATGACACAAAGATCATTCCATGAACTGATATTGATTAATTTTGGTGTTACGGCAATCAAGGCGCTCGTTCCACCGGCACCCAAGGCTTTAATCGAGTCGGTCATAACAGACTGGACGCCGGTTGTGTCAACCGCGTAATCGACACCGCGGCCATTGGTTATTTTTTTAATGGCATCGACCACGTTCTCGTTTTTGCTGTTGACAACATCGGTTGCCCCGACTTCTTTGGCCAAATCCAAGCGGGACGGAACAATATCGACTGCAATTACTTTCGTACAGCCAACAATGATTCCGGCCATCATTGCAGCCAATCCGACCGCTCCGGTTCCAAAAACAGCCATTGTTGAACCAGGTTCCGGTTTTAAAGTATTCAAAACAGTTCCCGAACCGGTTACGTAACCACAGCCGAGCGGTCCAAGTTTACGCAGGTCGAGACTCTTATCGACTTTGATTGCATTTCTTTCGTGAACAGTTGTATGAGTCGTGAATGATGATTGATCAAACATATCACTTACGTGGTGGCCGTTCTCTTTAAAATGATCACTTCCATCGGGTTTGGTTCCACTCAAATTATATTTGGCATAGTCCAGGCACTGAGTCGGTATGCCCTTTAAACAATTGACGCAGGTGCCGTCTGAATAAAATGACATAACGACGTGATCACCTGGTTTAAATTGTGAAACCCGAGGACCGACTTTTTCGACAATTCCGGCACCTTCATGCCCAAGAATTGTCGGAAAAGTCCATCCGGCATCTCCTTTTCTTAATGCTTCATCGGAATGACAAATTCCACTTGCAACAACCTTTACCTGGAGTTCGTCATCGTCCATATCAGCCAATTCGACATCGTCTTTGATTTCAAATTTATCACCAACTTTGGGAATAACAGCAGCTTTAATTTTCATAATTTAACATCTCCATTTGTGTTGTTTGCTTAACACGCCTCAAAGATAGTTCAATGTGAATAAATTTACAAGGTCTTTTTAGGCAAAAAATGCAAGTTGAAAACTGTTTTTGAAAATTAAAAAGCAGGAGTAAGAACTCCTGCAAATCAGTAACTGTTTTTTTGAATAAATTTAATTACGAGTCGATTGAATTCATCGGCTGACTCCAGATGTGGAATATGACCGCAGCCTTTGAAAGTATAGGCCCTTGCAAAAGGGCTCAAACTTGCAGCAGCCTTTGAATGCTCCGACGACCATAAAGGGGAAGCCGAGCCGGCCAAAAATAAATGGGGAACAGTTTCATTTTTGATTTCTTCGCGCCAATCCTGGACCAGAGAGTCAAGCAACAAAGGTTGATTGAAATGAAAATCGAAAGGTTGATAGCTCCTATAGGCCTCTCCCAAGATTCTTTTTATTTCGCTACTGATTGGTAATCTGGTCAATTTGGTCGTTTCGATTAAAGCTGCATTTTTATAAAAATTTTCCCAACTGCTGTTAAACAAGCCGAAAACCCAGTCGTTTTCACTAATTGCTTTGGGAGATTGATCTTCGGTAACAACTGCTTTAACGTTTTGGCAACCGAAGAAAGATAGGTAGGCAAAAATTGTCGATGCCCCCATTGAATGGCCGATCAGAACGGGTTTTTTCAGCTTGAGATGATTGATTAATTCTGCTAGATCAAAACCGTGACGAGCTATCTGCATTCCATAGGGAACACTTTGGCTTTTTCCGTGGTTTCTTCGATCGTAAGTAATTACTTTAAAACCGGCTTTCACAAAATCATTGATTTGTGCCGCCCAAGTTGCTTCATTTCCCGAGTAGCCCTCGATAAATATCAAAGCCTGCCCATCTTCTTTTCCTTGAATATGGTATTTGATCCTAACTTTATCATTTGTTTGAAAATTAGCCATACAGCCAGTATAAAATAACTATCATTTTCAAGGAGATTGTGAATTAATTTATAATCAGATATTTTTATAGAAAAATTAAATTTGTAATAATATCAAAACTTTTACTAAAAAGAAAAGCCCTTTAAACAGCCTTTTTGAACCAATGTTCAATTTGCAGACTTTTTTTCAGTGTTAAAACAGAGTCGTTAATTAAAAGCGCTTACAGAAATTGTGGGCAACATTTCACAAATTAGAGGTTAGAAATGCAATTTATCAAATACTTTGGGAACGACGCCTACACGAATATCGCGATGGATACTTGGCTTTTATATAATTTAAAGCCCCAAGAAGCGGTCTTTTCTTTATGGCAGAACAAAAATGCTGTCATTGTAGGACGAAATCAAAATACCTTTGCCGAGGTAAATCAAGATTATATTGACGAGCATGATATCCAGGTGGTTCGTCGGGTTTCCGGTGGCGGAGCTGTTTACCATGACTTGGGAAATATTTGTTTTACCTTTTTTGTTCCGGTAGCGAGCAGTGCGGAAGTCGATTTTCATAAGTTCGTCAAACGAATGTACGACGCATTGCGTGAAGTCGGTATCGATGCACAGATTACCGGCCGAAACGATTTGACTGTCGACGGTAAAAAAGTCAGCGGTAACGCCCAACGTTATGCCGGCGGTTATTTAATGCATCATGGAACTTTGCTTTGGAATTCAAATGTCGAAACAATGGTTAGTTCATTAAATGTTGCCGACGAAAAATTTATTTCCAAGGCAGCGACTTCGGTTCGTTCACGAGTCGGTAATATCAAGGATTATGCTCCGGCCGGATTAAGTCTAGAGAAATTCTGGGAAGCCCTGCAGTACTATTTATCCGACGAAGGCAAGGATCGAGAATACGTTCTCAGCAGCGCGCAAAAACAGTCAATTATTGATTTACGAAATAAGCAGTTTGCTAGCTGGGATTGGAATTATGGCCGAAGCCCGGAGTTTGATTTCAATAATCATCGAAAATTTGATGCCGGCGCGATCGATGTACACGCAAATGTTGATAAAGGTTTGATCAAAGACATTGTTTTTACCGGCGATTTCCTGGGTGTGCGCGATTGGCGGGAGATCAAAGATCGATTTATTAATCAGCCGTTCAATGCAAATGTAATTTACGATATCTTACAAAAAAATGTCGATGGCCAATATTTTGGCGCAATTGATAATCGTGAATTGGCAGATATGTTCAATGCTAAAACTGAACAAAAATTATAGGAGGAACAAGATGTCAAATATCTCAAAAACAAATGATCAGATTTTGGATTTTGATTACCAGCTAAAAGCTCAAGATGATGCTTTTCCAACGTTAAAGGTTTTGGACAACGATGGTAAAATCGTTGACGAAAAAGCTTTGGAACGTGCTGATTTAAGCGATGATGATCTGATTAACATTTTTCATAATATGCTGCTTAACCGGCAACTGGATATTCGTTCAACTAAATTAGCAAGGCAGGGCAGGTTTGGTTTCTTTGCTCCGACCGCTGGACAGGAAGCGTCGCAAATGGCTTCGGCCTATGCTTTTCACGATGAAGACTGGCTCTTTCCGGGATACCGTGATATTCCCGAAATAGTTGCTAAAGGATGGCCGATCTGGAAGGCGATTCTATGGAGCCGCGGTCACGTCGTTGGGAATGAATATACGACCGATGATGGTAAAGAAGTTAATTCTTGGTTTCCACAAATTATTATTGGCGCGCAGTATGTGGAGGCAGCCGGTGTCGCTTTGGGATTAAAGAAGCGAAACAAAAAAGCTGTTTCTTATGCTTATACCGGCGATGGTGGCACTTCGCAAGGCGACTTTTACGAAGGAATGAATTTTGCGGCGGCTTATCATGCAAATGAAGTCTTCTTTGTTCAAAATAACGGTTTTGCTATTTCGACTCCACGCAAACTTCAAACTGCTGCTCCACATTTGGCGGCCAAAGGCTGGGCAGTCGGCGTTCCAAGTCTGGTAGTCGACGGACAGGACGCAATTGCTGTTTATCTTGCAGCCAAAGAAGCACGGGCTTGGGCAGTTTCTGGCAAAGGGCCGGTTTTGATTGAGACTCTGACAGACCGTTTCGAAGCTCATTCTACTGCCGGAGACGACCCCCTTCGTTACCGTACCAAAGAGGATATTGCTGATTGGTGGAAAAAGGATCCTTTGATTCGCATGCGCAAATATATTACGGACAAAGGACTTTGGGATGAAGACAAAGAGAATGATTATATTGCCCAGATTGATGCCCGAATCGATGAAGATATTAAAAAAGCCGATAACATCGACAAGCAAAAAATCAGTGACTACTTGAAGAATACTTTGGAAGTTCCTGGTTATGCAATGAAAGAGCAAATTGAAAAATTCGAAAGTGAGGGCAAGTAAAAATGGCTGTTAAAAGTTACATTGATGCCGTTAAAGAAGCTCAGGATCTCGCCTTGGAACATGATAAAAATGTTTTGATTCTTGGCGAAGATGTCGGCAAAAACGGTGGTGTTTTCCGAGCTACCGACGGCTTGCAAGACAAGTACGGCGAGGACCGTGTTTTTAACACTCCATTGGCTGAATCCGGGATCGGTGGTCTGGCGATTGGTTTGACCACTCAGGGCTATCGTCCAATCATGGAAATTCAATTTTATGGCTTTATATACGAAGTACTTGATTCTTTGGCCGGCCAAATGGCCCGCAATCGTTTCCGCTTTAACGGAACCCGCCAAATGCCGATTGTTGTTCGTGCACCTTATGGTGGCGGAACAAAGACACCGGAAATGCATTCCGATAATTTAGAGGGCCTGGTTGCCCAGACTCCAGGATTGAGAGTTGTAATGCCTTCTAATCCATCAGATGCCAAAGGTTTGCTTTTAAGTGCGATCGAATCAAATGATCCAGTTATTTTCCTTGAAAACCTGCACCTGTATCGTTCGATCAAAGGCGAAGTTGCCGAAGGATATTACACGACCCCATTGGATAAAGCAGCTGTCGTTCGGAAAGGAAAGGATATTTCCATTATTACTTATGGTGGAATGACACCGGTTGCTTTGAATGCCGCCGAAGAGTTGTCCAAACAAGGGATTGATGCCGAGATTATTGATTTGCGAACTGTTTCACCCCTTGATATTGAGACGATCGGCGAATCGGTCAAGAAAACCGGACGCGTGGTTGTTGCCCAAGAAGCACAACGAATGGCCGGAATTGGAGCCAGTGTGATGGCGGAAATTTCCGAAAGATTCATTTTAAGTTTGAAAGCACCGGTTGGTCGGGTTGCCGCTCCTGATTCCATTTATCCTTTTGCCCAGGCAGAAAACGATTGGATGGTTAATGCTGACGATATCATCGACAAAGTTAAGGAGATTGTAAATTATGACTGAAATCTTTAAAATGCCTGATATTGGCGAAGGAATGGCTGAGGGAGAAATTTCCGATTGGCTGGTTAAAGTCGGCGATCAGGTCAAAACCGACGATTCGGTTGCTGAAGTTCAAAACGACAAGCTTCTGCAGGAGATCCTTTCACCTTATTCTGGAAAAGTCACGAAGTTATTTGTTGAACCGGGAACAACAGTGAAAGTTGGCGAACCTCTGATTGAGTTTGATGGCGACGGTAGTGGTTCGGCCGCTGACGATGGCCAAAGGGGAAAAACAGAGGCCAAGGAAATAGAAGAACCCGCGGAAAGCGAAAAAAAGACAGCGGTTTCCAGCCAAGCATCTCCAGCAGCTCCAACTTCTGATTCTTCAAATAGCAGCGGAGCGGCAACAGCTTCCAACGGCAATATTTTGGCAATGCCGTCGGTTCGCCACTATGCTCACGAACATGGAATCGATTTATCCAGGTTACGGCCAGTGGGCATCACGGCCATATTACGATGTCCGATGTTGAGAACTTTTCTACTTCTTCTGCTGCCCCTGAGAAGGAACCAGAAAATCAGCCAAGCGAGGCAGAAACAACGACAAAACAAACGGCTTCGGAATCTGCCCCGACTAAAAAAGCCGCAGCTCCCGACCCACTTAAAGAAGGCCGGGTTTCGATGACACCGGTTCGTAAGGCGATTGCCAAAGCCATGTCGCTGCAAAATTCTACTATTCCTACAGTTACTAATTTTGATCAGACTGAAGTTTCAAAACTGGTTGCCCATCGCAAGCAATTCAAGCCGATAGCCGCTGATCAAAATATTCATTTGACTTATTTGGCATATGCGGCCAAAGCTTTGGCAGCTACGGCTAAGAAGTTTCCGGAAATCAATGCATCGCTTGATATGGACAAACAAGAAATTGTATACCATGATGATATTAATTTGGGAATTGCCGTGAATGCACCAAGCGGATTGTATGTACCGGTGATTGCCCATGCTGATCAAAAATCGATTATGGCAATTGCTCAAGAAATTGAGGATTTGGCAGCTGCTGTTCGTGATGGTTCTATTAAGCCCGATCAAATGCGTGGCGGAACAATCACGATTTCCAACATCGGTTCTGCACGTGGAACTTGGTTTACACCGATTATCAATGCTAAAGAAGTTGCGATTCTTGGTTTAGGATCGATTGTTAAAGAACCGATTATTTCAGACGACGGTACAATCGTTGCCGGTCAAATGATGAAACTCAGTTTGAGTTATGACCATCGTTTGATCGACGGCATGCTTGGTCAAACTTCAATGAACTATTTGAAGAGCCTGTTAGCTGATCCGGCTTACATGCTGATGGAGGTGTAATTATGGCAACTGGTGGTGTTGTTGGAGCTCAAGCGACTGATATTGATACTGTAGTAATCGGATCAGGCCCCGGTGGCTATGTCGCCGCTATCAGAGCGGCAGAGCTGGGTCAAAAGGTTACGATTATCGAAAGTACTTTTATCGGCGGTGTCTGTTTGAATGTTGGATGTATTCCCTCTAAAGCTTTGATTAATGTCGGCCATCATTATCATGATGCCGTCTCTGAACAACCTTTTGGTTTAAAAAGCAGCGGAACCGAACTTGATTGGAAAACTACTCAGGAATGGAAACAGAAGAAAGTTGTCAACCAATTAACCGGCGGTGTTGAAATGCTCTTAAAGAAGCATCGTGTCGATATTATTCATGGAGTTGCTTCTTTTGTCGATAATAAACAAATTAATGTCGTAAAGGGCGATGATCATGAGCTTTTTCAGTTTAATAATTGTATTCTAGCAACTGGATCGCGACCGATTGAAATTCCCGGTTTTGCTTTTGGCAAACGAATTGTTGATTCGACTGCTGCTTTGTCTCTACCGGAAATTCCTAAACACCTGATCGTGATCGGCGGCGGTGTGATCGGCTTTGAGCTTGGCAGTGTTTACCAAAATCTTGGCAGTAAGGTCACTGTTATCGAAGGACTCGATCATGTTCTGTCGGGTTTTGATAAAGAAATGATTCAACCGGTCTTGGATGATTTCAAGGCCCAGGGAGGCGAAATTTTCACCAGTGCCAAGGCAAAGTCCGCGTCTCAAACTGAAAAAGACGTTACGGTTACATTCGAAGCTGATGGCAAAGAGCAAACGGTAGACGGCGATTATCTTTTGGTTTCCGTAGGCCGTAGGCCGAATACCGATAATATCGGTTTGAACAATACAAATGTTAAATTGACCGATCGTGGATTGGTTGAAATTGACGACACAATGAAAACGAACGTTTCCCATATTTACGCAATTGGCGATATTACTGTTGGGCCGGCTTTGGCTCACAAAGCCAGTTTTCAAGGTAAAATTGCTGCAGCAGCGATTTCCGGCGATCAAAATGCCCATGGCCTTCATTACTCGTTGCCGGCCGTTGCTTATACAAATTACGAATTGGCAACAACTGGCGAAACTCCGGAGAGCGTTAAAGAAAAGAAACTCGATGCAAAAGCTTATAAGTTTCCTTTTGCAGCCAATGGCCGAGCTTTATCAATCAACGAGGGGAAAGGCTTCATTCGCTTGATTTCCGACAATCAGACCAAAGCTCTGATCGGATCGCAGATCGTCGGTCCTGGGGCCTCTGATTTGATTTCCGAATTATCTTTGGCAATCGAAAATGGTTTAACAACCGAAGATATTAGTTTGACGATTCATCCTCATCCGACACTCGGCGAAGCGATCATGGATGCATCGGAATTAGCTGATGGTTTGCCGATCCATATTTAAAATGATTTGATAACCAGGTTTTTAACCTGGTTTTTCTTTAGTGAAATTAGTTAAGATTAATTTATGGATAAAAGACGCGTTTTACCAGTTATCGGTGGTTATAATTTCAGAGATATCGGCGGCTATACTTCGGCCGATGGACGAAAAATAAAATGGGGAAAACTTTTTCGAACGGCCAACATGGCTTATCTTTCACAAGCAGACCTGCTTTATTTGCAAGAACGAAATGTTGATACAATTGTCGATTTTCGGACACCTATCGAAGTTGAAAAGGAACCTGATCGGGTTCCAAAAAATGTTGTCGATCTGAATATTCCGGCAATGGATCTGGATAGAACCGATTCGACCGCTGATTATGCTCAATTAAGCAGGGAGTATAAAGAAAAAATTCCGGTTATTTGAAAATGATTAATAATTATGAGCATTTAGTCGCGGATGAATTTTCCAATGTTGCCTATCGCAAGTTTTTCGATTTATTGTTGAGAAAAAAACAGACACTGGCTTTTCACTGCACGGCTGGCAAGGATCGAACAGGAGTTGCTTCAATGCTTTTCATGGAGGCGCTTGGAATCAGCGAAAACCAAATTAAACATGATTATTTAATTACTGATCGTTTGTCGACTAAAATTGTCGACGGCAAAGTGGACTATATGAAAAAGAAAGGTGCTAGTGCCGAAGAGATTGCCAATATTCGTTCGCTATGGACAGTTAATATCGACTATTTGCAAAGAGCAATCGATACCGTTAAATCCTTATCCGGCGATCCAATTACTTATTTGCATGACTATATACACTTAGAAGATAAAGATATTGACGCTCTTCGTGACAAATACCTTTTTGAAGAGAAAAAATAAGGAAATTATTATTCGAAGATTGTGAAACTAAAAACTTTTTTGAAAAAGATCTGAAAATATATTGACAAACGATTGTTTTTCCGTTAATCTTAGCCTTAATTTCGATGACAGGAATACAGACACAAAGCAATAAAAACTATTACTGGTTTACGCGTATACCCGCGTAACCAGTTTTGGTCGCGGGTTTATCCCGAGACCGCTAGATAGTTTTAAAGGCACTCTTGGGATAAAAGCAAGAGTGCTTTTTTGTTTGGAAAATCTAAGGAGAAGAGGAAAGAAGATGCCAGAAGTTAAAAAGAATTTAGACAAGAAAACCAATTCATTTGTTCAGGGAGCAAAACCGAGTCAAATCCTTTCTTTGAATAAAGAATTCAAAAAAATCGACAATATCGTCCTGCTCACAGTTGGCGAACCGGATTTTAATACGCCCGAACATATTAAAAAAGCGGCCATTGCCGATATTCAAGCAAACGACTCACACTATGGTCCGTCAAGTGGAACACCTGAACTGTTGCAAAGTGTTGCTGATTTTTTAAAGAATCATTATCACTTGAATTATGATCCGGCAACGGAAATTGTGAACACACTTGGAGTTACCGAGGGAATTTGCGATACGATGAAAACAATTCTTAATCCGGGTGACGAATTAATTGTTCCTGAGCCGACTTTTCCGGTCTATGCAGCAGCAGCCTCGGCTTTTGGCGGAAAAATAGTTCCGGTTTCAACCGAAGAGAGTGGTTTTATTTTAACAGCCGAAAAATTAAAACAGGTATTGTTGGCGCATCCCCAAGCTAAAGCAATTGTTTTGACGACTCCAGGCAATCCGACCGGAGTTGCTTATAACGAAAAACAGATTCAGGCACTTGTCAACGTTTTAAAGAATCATGATATTTTTGTTATTTCCGACGAGATATATTCTGAATTGACTTATGATCGTCCTCACAGTTCTTTTGCAGCAGCTTTGCTGGGGCAAACGATTCTCTTTAATGGTGTTTCCAAATCGCATGCAATGACCGGTTATCGTCTTGGAATTATTGCCGGACCGCAAGCGATAATTTCTCAAATTGCTGTTATTCACCAGTTGATAACAACTGCACTCCCTGATGTTGTTATGGCTGCAGCAACAGAAGCTTTTTCTGCCGGTGAAAATGATGCCGCTACCATGCGAGTTGAATATAAGAAACGTCGGGATTATTTAATCGATGCTTTCACAAAACTAGACATTTCTTTTGCCTATCCGGACGGCGCCTTTTATTTCTTTTTTAAGATTCCCGATTATCTTGAACAGGATGGTTTTAAACTGGCAAGACAAATCGCTGAAGAAGCGAAAGTCGGTTTGACACCGGGAGTTGCTTTTGGCCAAGCCGGTTATCTTCGACTTTCCTATGCTGCTTCGCTTGATCAAATTAAAATTGCCGTGAATCGTTTATCAGAATTCTTTTCCAAACAAAAACAGGCACAGGCAAAGATATATGAGAAGTCGACTACAAAATAGTTACATTAAAATTTATGGGGTTCAATGAGGTTTTTAAATGGAAAAAAGGGAAACAAACTTTGTTTTGAAAATATTAAATAGCTTAAGCATCGGTGTAATTATTGCTTTGGTTCCCGGAGCCGTTTTGGGTTCTCTAATGAAGGCTTTTGGAAATAATCCGCTTGCAATGGCCGTTGGCCAGATGACAAGCCCGTCGCAGTGCCTACTTGCTGTGATTGCTGCGATGGCTGCCGGCCGCGCTTTTAAATTTACGATGATTAATAGTGGCTCGATGGCTTTAGCCGCTTTTATGGGTTCCGGAAGCGCGGCGGTCGATTCAAAAGGAGGATTTTTAGTTAACGGGCCAGGCGATATCATCAATATTGGTATCACGCTTGTAATTTCTGTTTTGTTGATCAAAATAATTCAAAATCGGCTTGGGACATTAAAAGTCGTTTTATCGCCAATTCTTGTCCTTGGAATTGCTGGTGGCTTGGGACGCCTGCTTTTCCCTTATGTTCATTCGATTACGACGGCGATTGGCAGTGCGATTAACGATTTAACAGATTTACAGCCTTTAATCATGGGCCCGTTGATGGGGATCATCTTTGCGGTTTTGATTTTATCTCCAATTTCTTCGGTTGGAATTGCCCTTGCAATTGGTTTGAGCGGAATTGGGTCCGGTTCTGCTAATTTAGGAATTACAACTGCCAGCTTCACCCTGGCAGTTATGGGTGCTTCGGTTAATAGTCTCGGTGGAACCTTGAGTCATTTTATCGGGACGCCGAAAATTCAAATGGCCAATATGTTAAAAACTCCCAAGCTGTTTGTCCCAATTGGAATCGTTTCTGCTCTTGCCGGTCTCGAGGGTGCAATTTTGAATGTCGGTGGGACGCCTGCTTCGGCCGGTTTTGGTATTTCCGGTCTGATTGGTCCATTGGCAGCTTTTTCAACCGGCACAAACAATATTTTGTTATTGTTGCTGGAGTTCATTGTTATCCCACTTGCTTTGGCCTATTTAGCTTATTTGCTTTTTGTGAAAAAGCTTCATTTTATTCAACCGCTCGATTTAAAACTCCCCGAGGCTGAATAGAAATTAAAATTTCCTTTTTCATTTGAGTTAAAATTGCACATATGACGTTTTTTCGTTTGTGGAAAAAATTCAAATGGCTGTTCCTTGCTGCAATTATAATTGTTTTAACAGTGGCAGCGCATTTTGATTATTTCATATATAAAACGCCAATTGCCGAGATAACTAATGTAAAACAGGTATCTTCGGAAGCAACGAAAGACTATTATGGGAATGTCGATCACGATATAACGCAAAAACTGACCTTAAAATTTTTAAATACGGAGCGTCGTGGTCAAGAAATAAAAATCAGCAATGAATATTTTAAGTCTCAGGTAATTACGCAAAAATACCGTGTTGGTCAGCAAATTTTGCTGAGTCACAAAAAATGGTGGAGTATTATTGGCCAAAAACGCGATGCAATTTTGGTTTTCACCTTGGCTCTAACGCTTTCGCTCATCATCTTTTTTGCGAATAAATTGAGTTTCCAAATTATTCTTAGCCTGGGACTTAATTTTATTTTCTTCTTATTGGCAATCTTGTTTGATATCAATTTTGTATCAGTCCAGCCGGTAGTGGTTTTTGGTGTATTGACGATTATTTTCGCTTTTATTACTTCCTTTATGGTTCTTGGGAAAACAAAACAGTTCTTGATTGTTCTTTTATCAACGCTTTTGTCAACGGCCGCCGGAGTTGCAATTGGTGCATTGACGATAAATCTAAATGGTTCCAGTGGAGTTCATTTTGAATATATGGACTACATTACTCAATTTCCGATTCCGGTTTTTTATTCCGAACTCCTGATTGGTGTGCTCGGTGCCTCGATGGACGAAGCTTCAGACATCAGTGCGATGCTGCTGGGGATGCAACGCGAACGATCTGAACGAGCTTTTAAAGAATATTTTGTATCCGGTATGAATGTTGGCCGTGATATTGTTGGTTCATTAACCAATGTGCTGTTTATGGTATTTATCGCCAATACTTTGCCGATGGTTTTCCTGTATTTAAGAAACGGAAATACCTGGTCTTATACAATCGATATGGCAATGCTGCTCGGTTTGCTTTCGACGATTATTTCGGCAATTGCAATTGTTTTGACTGTTCCGATCACATCCTGGTTGGCAGCGACAATATTGACGAGAGGAAAGAAGGTTAAGGCATGAGCACTTTTCTTTGGCTGATTTTTATTTTATTTTCTCTACTGATTTTGGTTGCCCGCAAGCAGGGTTTGAAAGCTTTCTTTGGGCTTTTCATCAATTTATGCGCGATTTTTCTGTTGATAGTCCTTATTAATTGGCAATTCAATGTTTACTTGGTCACGATTTTAATCAGTTTCGGAATTTTAGCTGTTTCGATTTATCTTTCAGCTGATAACCAAAAGGTCACGAATTATGCTTTTACTTCGAGCTTAATTGTTTTGGCGATCGTTATCATTTTGATTATCCCGATTAATTGCATTGCTAATGTTCAAGGGTTTGCAACCGAGTCTTCGGAAGAATTGGAAGGACTTTTGCTCTCGGTTGGACTTAATTTCAGCAATATTGCCTTTATTGTTACGGTAATTGCAAGTCTCGGCGCCATAGCCGAAGCTAGCATGGCTATTTCAGCTGATTTAAACGAACTGATCGAAAGTACTCCAGAAATTACAACTGCCAGTCTTTACAAGCAGGGAATAATTATTGGCTCGCAGATTATTGGAACTGCTTTAAATACACTCTTCTTTGGTGTTCTTGGTGACAATTTGACGTTGGCTATGTTTTATATGCGCTTGAATTATACTTTTGCCCAATTAATCAACGACAAACTAGTGGTTGCGGCAATTCTCGACCTTTTGATCGCGATGATTGGAGTTTTATTGACGATCCCGGTCACGATTCTGATTGTTTCTCGAGGACACATTAAAAACGGAAGCTTAAATAAAAAAAACTCGAATTAGTTTTCGGGTTTTTATTTATTTAAAAGAAATTTCTCAACTGCATATGCGACGCCGTCTTCATCGTTGCTCTTGGTGACGAACTGGGCGATTGATTTAAGATCATCGATTCCATTTCCCATTGCCACTCCGACACCGGCTGCTTCGATCATTGACAAATCATTGCCCTGATCGCCGATTGCCATCACTTGGGAAATATCAATTCCTAATTTTTCTGCCAAGGTCCTGACGGCATTTCCTTTTGAAACTTTTTTATCAATGAATTCGATATAAACCGGTGAACTGGGCACGACATTAAAGCGATCGTAAACCCATGCGGGAAGTTCTTTTTTTACTCTGCTGATAATCTCCGGCTCATCGATAAACATGATTTTTGCGATTACGTCGGATTTTTTTAAGTCTTGCATTCTGACGTGACGAATTTTCGCGTTGGTCAATTTTTGTTCGTATTTTGTATATTTCGGGGCTGATAAATATGGTGTATAAATGCAGTCGGCCGTCTCGGCTTGAATTTTTACGCCAATTTTATTGGCGAGACTATAAATATCTTTATAATCTTTGATCGTCAGTGTTGCTTCGGAAATCATTCTTCCTGAAGTTGTTCGAATTGTGGCGCCATTGTAATTGATCGCATATTGATCATCTTTTTTGTCTATGCCTAGTTTGGCGTAGTATGGTTCGGTTCCCGGTAAAGGACGTCCGGAGGTAATCACGATCTTTGTGCCCATGGCAATCGCTTCTTTTAATGTGTCGATTGTGTGTTTGGTTAATTCGTTTCTGCTGTTCAATAAAGTTGCGTCAACATCAATTGCTACTAATTTTATACTCATACAACCATTTTAACCAAGAAAAATTTACAATGATGATATGGTGAAAGAAAAAACAATCCAAGAAAAAATAAAAGACTGGGAAGTCGCGGATCTTCCGGAGGATTTGCGACTGGAATTTGCTAATTCCAGTCAATCTCAACTAGAAGATGCTTTTTATCAGGATCTTAATTTTGGTACGGCCGGAATGCGTGGCTTGTTGGGCGTCGGTACCAATCGGATGAATATTTATACAGTTGCCCAAACAACCGAAGCTTTGGCCCGGCATATGGAAAAACAGGGAGAAAGCGCAAAACAGCGTGGCGTGGTGATTTCCGGTGATTCGAGAATCAATTCGGAATTATTTAAAAAAATATCTGCCGAAGTGCTAAGAGCGCACGGGATTACGGTTTATCTATTCAATGGCCCGCATCCGACTCCGGAATTGAGTTTTGCTGTAATGCATCTGCATACCTATGCCGGAATTATGATTACAGCCAGTCACAATAGCAAAGAATATAACGGTTACAAGTTATATGGAGAAGATGGTGGCCAGCTGCCGCCAAAACCTGCCGATGAAATCGTTAGAGAACGTCAGGAAGTTACGGATATTTTTCATATCAAAAAAGTTTCCGGCGGTATTAAAAAGATTGGTTCTGAAATCGATAAAGAATACCTGAATCAGGTTAAAACAATTCCGATTAATCGTGATTTGATTAAAAAATGGGGAGACAAATTAACGATTAGCTTCACGCCGCTGCACGGTGCTGGCGGTGATCTTGGCTCAAAAGCGCTTAAAGAGGCCGGTTTTAACAAAATATTGACTGTTAAAGAACAATTCAAACCGGACGGCACTTTTCCGACGGTTAAGTATCCAAATCCGGAATTCCATGAAGTCTTCAAAATTTCTGAAAGTTATGGAGCAGATGTTGAATTAGCAGTCGATCCCGATTCTGATCGAATGGGAGTCGGTTATCGAACAAAGGACGGTTCCTATAATTACCTGACTGGAAATCAAATTGCTGCTCTGATGGTTAATTATATTTTAACGGCCCAGCAGAAGGCCGGAACTTTGCCAAAAAATGGTGCGATTGTCACTTCGATTGTCTCTTCGAATTTGCCGGAACTAATTGCCAAATCGTTTAAAGTTAAACAATTCACTGTTTTAACCGGTTTTAAATACATTGCCGATAAAATTGTTGAATTTGACAAGAAACAGAATTACAGCTTTGAATTCGGTTTTGAAGAATCCTACGGTTTTTTGATTAAACCCTTTGTTCACGATAAAGATGCCATTCAGGCAATCACGCTGATGTCCGAATTGGCTGCTTATTATAAAGACCGCGGCATGACGATCGGTGATGGTTTGGACGAAATTCATGCTAAGTTTGGTGCCTTTGCCGAGGAAACCAAAGCGACTGAATTTCCTGGCGAGAAGGGCCAAGAAGAAATGACTGCCGTCATGACCAAGTTTAGAAATCGTGGACCAAAAGAAATCGGTAATTTAAAGATTAATCTCGTTGAAGATAACGATCTGCGGATTGCAAAAGATTTGAATACCGGAGCAACCAAAAAAATCTCGCTTCCAAGGGCCAATGTTATCAAATATTGGCTTGAAGACGGTTCATGGGTTGCTCTTCGACCATCCGGTACCGAACCAAAATTAAAAGTGTATATTGGAGCGAAAGGCGAAAATATGAGTTCGGCTAATAAACGTTTGGATTATCTTCAGACCGAACTTGAGAAACTTTTGAAAAAATAAAAATAGATATTAACAGTAAAAAAAGTCTCATATAAACGAGACTTTTTATTTGGAATAAATTATAGGATATTTGCTTTTGAAGTTGTTTTTGCTTGAAGAAATAAATAATAAAGCAGGTCTAAAAATGATTTAATCAAATTTTTAAAGTAAAAAAAGCATTTGCCACAGATTTTATAATGACTATAATTAATGAAAATATTCGGATAGATAGAGGAGAATTAATGGCGAAAAACGAAGCATTATTAATTATTGATTACACAAATGACTTTGTTTCTGATAAAGGAGCACTGACTTGTGGTAGGGCCGGACAGTTCTTAGCCGATCCAATCGTGACTTTGGCTGATAAAATCCATAAAAGCAATGGCTGGGTCATTTTACCAACGGATCTTCACAAAAAGGATGATCCGTATCACCCGGAAACAAAACTATTTCCGGCGCATAATTTAAAAAACAGTTGGGGAAGGCAGCTTTACGGTAAAGTAGCGTCTTGGTATCAAGAAAATAAAGATGATCAGAAAGTTTATATGTACGACAAAACACGCTACAGTGCTTTTGCCGGTACTGATCTCGACATACGTTTACGCGAACGCAATATCGATACTTTGCATTTGGCCGGTGTTTGCACAGATATTTGCGTTTTACATACTGCTGTCGATGCCTATGATTTGAATTATAGGATTGTTATCCACGAACAAACCGTTGCGACTCTCACTCAATCCGGACAAAATTGGGCTTTAAATCATTTTGAAAATGTTCTCGGCGCCAAGGCAATCGACTGATTAATAAAATCAAACTTTTTGCAAAAAATAACTCGAAATTGTTTTTATTTTATTTAAAGTTTGAAAAACAGAATATGTTTGACATACATTCGAAAGAATTCTCTATTTTTGAAAAAGCAAACGAGGCGATTGGGTCAAGACAATAAAATATATTTTTTATTCAAACGATAAAAAGCTTTTTTATTGCCTTTAATGTTATAAAATAAGTAGTCGTGAAAACGTTTGCAAGAAATTGCGACGAAAGGTGAATCGTGAAAGGAGTTTTATGGCAATTGTAGTTTCCGCTCTAAAAGAAGCTGCTGGTGAGAATCGTGTCGCATTGACCCCCGATGTTGTCGCCAAGCTGGTTAAGAGCAATTTTGATGTTGTTATCGAAAAAGGAGCCGGAGAAAAAGCATTTTATTCCGATGATGTTTATAAGAGTGCCGGCGCCAAGTTGTCAACCAGAACAGATGCTTTAAAAGCAGATATCGTGACGGTCGTCAACGAACCGTCGACGGCAACTTTAAACAAATTGACGAAAGGTCAAACAATTATTGGGATGTTGAATCCTTTGGGGGACAAAAAAGCAGTTGAAAGTTTAGCGAAGGCCGGAGTTACTTCTTTAGCTTTCGAACTGCTTCCACGAACGGTTTCCCGCGCCCAAAATTTGGATGCAAATTCATCGCAAAAATCGATTGCAGGATACAAAGCAGCTTTGTTGGCTGCTGATACTTATCCGCAATATTTTCCGATGATGATGACGGCGGCCGGAACGGCTCGTCCGGCTAAAGTACTTGTTATTGGCGCAGCTGTCGCTGGTTTGCAGGCAATCGGAACTGCTCATCGTTTGGGGGCGGTAGTTTCCGGCTACGATATCCGTGAGGATGCTCGCGGCCAGGTTGAATCCTTAGGAGCAACGGCTTTGATTTCCGGCGTTCAGGTGAAAGATGAAAATGGCTATGCTCGTGCTTTGACAACAGATGAGAAGAAAGCGCAGCAGACTGAACTGGAAGGCTTTATTGCTGAAAATAATGTCATTATCACTACAGCTCAAGTACCTGGTGGAAAGCCTCCGGTCGTGGTTTCCAAAAAAGCTGTAGATAATGCTAAAGCCGGAACAGTCTTCATCGATCTTGGTTCGTCAGCTCTCGGCGGTAATGTTGAAGGTTCCAAGCCTGGAGAGACAGTAGTAACTAAAAGCGGTGCTTTGATTGTGGGCGCCGGTGATTTGGCAAGTCGTTTGCCAAAATCTTCCTCTGACATGTATGCGAAAAACGTTCAAAATACAATTAATTACATTATCAAGGATGGAAAAATTTTGCTCGATTTGGACGATGATGTTCTAACTGATCTCGTTGCTACTTACAAAGGAGAGATTTCTTCCAACTTCTTACGGAGTCGATTTGGTTTGGAAAAACGTGTTGCTCAGAAAAAGACGGAAGATAAAAAGGAGGCTGAATAATGAGTGAAGAATTATATGCCAATTTAGCGATCTTTGTTTTGAGTTTGCTGGTCGGTTTTGAAGTTATGTCGAAGATCCCTTCTACCTTGCAAACGCCGATGATGTCGGGAGCAAATGCGATTCATGGAGTTGTTGTCGTGGGTGCTTTTGCGATTGCCGCCAAAGCTAATAATTGGCTTCTCTATATTCTGGTCTTCTTTGCTGCCTTATTTGCCGCAATCAATGTTTCCGGAGGCTATACAGTCACGGATCGTATGTTGGGCATGTTTGATCGCAAACCATCCGACAAAAAGGAGGCAGATAAATGAGTACTTTAGAAACGATCGCCTCTTTGGTTTATCTTGTTTCGGCATTTTGTTATGTGATCGGTGTTCACTTAATGCGTAGTCCAAAGACTGCTAAAAATGGTAACCGTCTATCATTCGTCGGAATGATTTTAGCCGTTATTATGATTCTGTTTCAATTAATCAGTTCCGGAAGGGTTCAAGCGACTGCATGGATTGTGTTGCTGGCTGGCCTGCTGCTTGGAATAATTTATGGTGTTATGCGGGCCAGAAAAGTTCCAATGACTGATGTCCCGCAACTTGTTTCTTTGTTTAATGCCGTTGGTGGCGGTGCTGCTGCTGTTATTGGTGTTTTTGATTATGTAACTGCATCCGGTCATTTAAGCCTTATTTTATCAATTCCGGTTGTTTTGGATGTAATCATTGGTGGAATTACTTTCTCCGGTTCTTTGATTGCAACTGGTAAACTTTCCGGAAAAGTTTCCGGGAAACCAATTAATTTCCCTGGTGCAAAAGTGATCAATATTTTGGTTGTAATTGCAATTGTAATTGCTGCCTTTCTGATGATTTCTGGTACGGAAAATCCTTGGTATCTTTTGTTGGCTTTGTTTGCCAGCCTGATTTTCGGTCTGTTGATGACTCTGCCGATTGGTGGTGCTGACATGCCGGTGGTTGTTTCTTTACTGAATGCTTTTACTGGTTTAGCAGTGGCTTTTGCCGGCTTTGTAATTGATAATCAGGTTTTGATTATTGCTGGTGCTTTAGTTGGTGCCGCCGGTACAATCTTGACCCTGCAAATGGCCGATGCAATGAACCGTTCGGTGGCGAATATTTTGGCTGGTGGTTTTGGAACCGGCGATTCGGAGTCTTCTTCGGCCTCCGATGGAGCCCCGGTTAAAGTTACAGAAACTTCGGCTGATGATATTGGCCTTCAGCTGGCTTATGCTCACAATGTGATGATTGTTCCCGGTTATGGGCTTGCTGCCGCCCAGGCACAACATGAAGTGGCCGAATTGGCAAAACTGTTGACTGATAATGGCATTAATGTTGACTATGCGATTCACCCGGTTGCTGGTCGTATGCCGGGACACATGAATGTTTTACTGGCTGATGTCAATGTTCCTTATGACCAGCTGAAACAGCTTGATGGTGCAAATTCAATGTTTACCAATACGGACGTTTCTTTGGTAATTGGTGCAAACGATGTTACCAATCCGTTGGCTCGCGAGTCCGGTAATCCAATTTCTGGAATGCCAATCCTCGATGTTGACAAGTCAAAATCGGTTGTTGTTATTAAGCGTTCAATGAGCACTGGTTACGCCGGCGTTCAAAATCCGTTATTCTCCTTGGATAACACAAAAATGTTCTTCGCCGATGCCAAGAAAGGTCTTCAGGACATTATCGCTTCGACAAAAGAATATATTAATCAATAATTGATTAATATAAATATTATTAAAATCGTCTTTTACTGAAGACGATTTTTTTATTGTTTCTGTGAGATTATTTTCCTTTAAGCCAAATAATGGAAAATGAGATAATAGGGGTATGAAATTAGAGACGCGTTTGCCTGGAAAATTTAAATTGCACAGTAATTATCAGCCGACTGGTGACCAGCCAACTGCTATTAATCAATTGATTGAAGGAGTTAACAAGGGTACCAAAGAACAAGTTTTGCTTGGAGCGACCGGAACCGGAAAAACTTTTACGATTTCGAATGTTATCGCGTCTGTTAACAAACCAACTTTGATTCTTTCTCATAATAAGACTTTGGCAGGCCAACTTTACGGCGAAATGAAAGAGTTTTTCCCGGAAAATGCTGTTGAGTATTTTGTTTCTTATTATGACTATTATCAACCGGAAGCCTATGTTCCATCATCCGATACTTACATTGAAAAAGATGCCAGTATTAACGATGAAATTGATAAGTTGCGTAATAGTGCCACCAGTAGTTTGCTCTCGCGAAACGACACAATTGTTGTTGCTTCGGTTTCCTCGATTTTTGGTTTGGGCGATCCGCATCAATATAAAGATCACGTGATCAGTTTACGGACCGGAGATGAATATGGCCGTAACAATTTAATGCGCCATTTGATAGATATCCAATATGTACGCAACGATATCGACTTTGCCCGAGGGACCTTTAGAGTTCGCGGGGATGTTGTTGAAATATTCCCTGCTTCCGAAGATGAGAAGGCAATCCGTGTAGAATTTTTCGGCGACGAAATTGATCGCATTCGGGAAATTAATCCTTTGACCGGCGAAATTTTATTGGAAGATGATTTTATTTCAATTTTCCCAGCCAAACATTTTATGACCAATGACAATATTCTTAAAAGCGCGACCGATGGTATTCGCCAGGAAATGGAAGAATGCGTTAAAAAATTCGAGCAGCAAGGAAAATTGTTGGAAGCACAGCGTCTAAAACAGCGAACCGAGTATGATATCGAAATGCTGTTGGAAATGGGTTATACCAATGGGATTGAGAATTATTCCCGCTGGATGGATGGTCGCAAACAAGGCGAACCCCCGTTTACTTTGCTTGATTTCTTTCCGAAGGATTTCCTGCTGGTTGTTGATGAAAGTCATGTGACAATGCCACAGGTCCGGGGGATGTATAACGGCGATCAAGCCCGTAAAAAAACCCTGGTCGACTATGGTTTTCGTTTGCCGTCCGCTTTGGATAACCGACCGTTAAAGTTATCCGAATTCGAACAACATGTAAATCAAGTCATTTATATGTCTGCAACACCGGGCGATTATGAATTATCTAGAGTAACTCCCGATAATATTGCCGAACAGATAATTAGGCCGACTGGACTGCTTGATCCGGAAATAGAAGTTCGTCCGATCCGAGGACAGATCGATGATTTGCTTGGCGAGATTAATGCCCGGGCTGCTAAAAACGAACGTGTTTTTATTACGACTTTGACGAAACGAATGTCTGAGGATTTGACAACTTATCTAAAGGAAAGCGGAGTTAAGGTTCAATATTTGCATAGTGATATTAAAACGCTTGAAAGGACTGAAGTTATTAGAAACTTGCGCCTGGGCAAGTTTGATGCTTTGGTTGGAATTAATCTGCTGCGTGAGGGATTGGATGTTCCTGAAGTCAGTTTGGTTGCCATTTTGGATGCCGATAAAGACGGTTTTCTTCGCAACGAACGATCATTAATCCAGACAATTGGTCGTGCCGCCCGTAATTCCAATGGACACGTTATTATGTATGCCGATGTTGTAACGGAAAATATGCAAAAAGCGATCGATGAAACGGCCCGTCGTCGTCGGATCCAAATTAAATATAATGAAGAGCACAATATAACACCGACGACAATCAAAAAAGAGATTCGCGGTTCGATTGCAATTTCCCACGAAGTTCAATCGGCCGATGAGTCTAAGCTTGATCTGACCAAAGTTGCTTTCGCTGACATGCCGATCAAAGATCAAAAAGAGATGGTTGGGAACCTGACCAAACAGATGAAAAGTGCTGCCAAGCGAATGGATTTCGAAGAAGCAGCTCAATTGCGTGATTCGATTCTGGAATTAAAAACTGAGATGAAGAAAAAATAGTTTTAATCTTAAACGATCGATAAGCTGATAAAATTATATTAGTTAGTTAACTTATTCACAACTAACAGAAAAAGAGGTAAGCCGATGTTTGATCGTTTAAAAGGCAAAGTTGCAATTGTTACAGGCGGAAATAGTGGTATTGGCAAAGCAATAGCGGCTGATTTTATCGCTGAAGGCGCAAAGGTTGTGATTACTGGTCGGAATCAGGAAAAAGGCCGGCAGACAGCCCTTGAAATCGCCGGCGACATCTTGTTTATTCAGCAGGATGTTAGTCAAGAGGCGGATTGGCAAAAGGTGATTAGCAAAACAATTGAAAAATTTGGTAAATTTGATATTTTAGTCAACAATGCCGGAGTTGGTGGGGTTGGAAAGCCCCTGGCAGAGATGTCTTTATCCGAATTTAATTGGACGCAATCGATTAATTTGTCGGGGAACTTTCTTGGAATTCATTTCGCTTTGAATAAAATGACCGAGCCCGGATCGATTATCGATGTATCTTCGGCGGCTGGCTTACGCGGTTTTCCCGGAGCTGCCGACTATTCGGCTTCCAAGGGCGGTACGCGTTTATTAACGAGAGCAGCCGCTCTGGAAGCACTTCAAATGGGCAAAAAGATTCGCGTAAATTCAATTCATCCTGGCTGGATCGATAGGGATATTGTTCCCAAGGACATGCGCGAGCAGGTGATTGCTATGACACCGATGCACCATTTAGGACAACCAAAAGATATTGCTAAATTGGCCACTTATCTTGCTTCTGATGAAAGCGAGTATACTACCGGATCCGAATTAGCTGCCGATGGTGGTTTAATGGCTTGATTTTTTTAATTCTCATAGCGCATATAAAACAAGGTTTTTAAAAAGGGAACTAATGTTCGCCTTTTTTGTATGCAAATGCCTTAAAATGTAATTTATGGCGAATAAATATATTTCCATTCGTGGGGCCCGCTCTCACAATTTAAAAAATATCGATGTTGATATTCCACGAGACAGTTTGACTGTCTTGACAGGCTTATCAGGATCAGGCAAATCGAGTTTGGCTTTCGATACTTTATATGCTGAAGGTCAACGCCGCTACGTCCAGAGCCTTTCGGCATATGCCAGGCAGTTTTTGGGACAGATGGAAAAACCGGATGTCGACTCGATCGAAGGCCTTTCGCCGGCGATTTCAATCGACCAAAAAACGACTAACAATAATCCACGTTCGACAGTTGGTACTGTCACCGAAATTAATGATTATCTGCGTTTACTATTTGCCCGAATCGGTAGACCGGAC
This sequence comes from Oenococcus oeni, assembly GCF_020510245.1. Taxonomy (NCBI): domain Bacteria; kingdom Bacillati; phylum Bacillota; class Bacilli; order Lactobacillales; family Lactobacillaceae; genus Oenococcus; species Oenococcus oeni. The sequence goes on from NZ_CP084701.1 coordinate 316,444, forward strand.
GCACCAAAAGACGGCACGATTGTTCTTTACACAGTCGATCAAATGGTTGAACGAACTTTGAAACTTGGCCAAGGATCAAGACTGCAAATATTTGCTCCAATTATTGAAAAACTGGCAGGAACTCATGAACAGTCTTTGAAAAATGCAAAAAAACTCGGTTACATTCGAGCAAGAATCGATGGCAAAATTGTTGAACTGGATAATCTTGATGATTTAAAACTCGATCGTGAAACAAAACATACGATCGAAATTATGATCGATCGAATTATTTTAAAAGACGGTATTCGTTCCCGCTTGTTTGATGCAATGGAAGCAGCAACCAGAATTGCCGATGGTCAGGTTGTTGTCGAACAGGTCGATGGTCCGAAAATGAAGTTTTCCGATCATTACTCCGGCGCTTTGAAAGATTTCCGGGTTGGACGATTGGAACCAAGACTTTTTTCTTTCAATGCGCCGACTGGAGCTTGCGAAACTTGTCAAGGTCTTGGTGTTTTACGTGAAGTCGACACCGATCTGGTTATTCCAGATGACAGCCTTACAATTCGTCAAGGAGCAGTTGCTCCTTGGAATCCGATTTCTTCTAATTACTATCCGGAAATGCTTTCTCAATTTGCCGAACAGAACGGGATTGATCAGGATACTCCTTGGCATAAGCTTCCAAAAAGACAGCGTAATTTGATTCTTAATGGTGCCGGAAAAAAGGTCTTTCACTTCCATTATGAAAATGACTTTGGTGGTGTTCGCGATACTGATACTGAATTTGAAGGTGTTTTGAATAATATCAAACGTCGTTTTACCGATTCCAATTCTGAATTTACGCGTGGAGTTATGAGCCAATACATGGATGAGATGAAATGCCCAGATTGTGGCGGTTATCGTCTTAATCTGGCAGCTTTATCAGTTAAAATCGATCACAAAAATATTGGTCAGGTAGCTGAAATGGCTGTGACCGACGAGTTGGCTTTTTTTAAAGCTTTGAAACTTGGTCCAAATGATCAAGAAATTGCGGCTCCGATTGTTAAAGAAATTTCTGATCGTCTAGGTTTTTTGGTATCTGTTGGTCTTGGATATCTTACTTTGAGCCGTTCGGCTGGAACTCTTTCTGGTGGAGAAAGTCAACGAATTCGTTTGGCAACTCAAATTGGATCGAATTTATCCGGAGTTCTCTATGTTCTTGATGAACCGTCGATTGGTCTTCACCAGCGTGATAACGATCGTTTATTGAATTCTTTAAAACAGATGCGCGATTTAGGTAACACTTTAGTTGTTGTCGAACACGATGAGGACACAATGCGGGCAGCTGATTATCTAATCGATATTGGGCCTGGTGCCGGCGATCAAGGCGGAAAAGTAATGGCAGCTGGGACGCCGAAACAGGTCGAACGAACAAAAAAATCAATTACCGGCCAATATTTGTCTGGGAAAAAGTTTATTCCGGTTCCAAAAGAACGGCGCCAAGGCAATGGCAAATTTGTTGAAATTTTTGGAGCTGCCGAAAATAATTTGAAAAAAATCAACGTTAAGTTTCCGCTCGGCAAATTTATTGCTGTAACTGGGGTTTCTGGTTCGGGAAAATCTACCTTGGTTAATTCAATATTAAAACGCGCCCTAAAACAGAAATTAAATGGTAACTCTGAGAAAGCCGGTGCTTATAAATCGATTAGTGGCTACGAAGAAATTGAAAAAGTTATCGATATCGACCAATCGCCGATTGGCCGTACCCCACGGTCGAATCCGGCTACTTATACCGGAGTTTTCGATGATATCCGAGGATTGTTCGCTCAAACAAATGAAGCGAAGATGCGCGGCTATGCGAAGGGTCGTTTTTCATTCAATGTTAAAGGCGGTCGTTGTGAAAATTGTCAGGGTGATGGAATTATCAAGATTGAAATGAATTTTCTTCCGGATGTCTATGTTACCTGTGAAGTTTGTGGTGGCACCCGCTATAATTCCGAAACGCTCGAAGTTACCTATAAAGGGAAAAATATTGCTCAGGTTCTTGATATGACAGTTGATGAGGCTTTGCCTTTCTTTTCAGCAATTCCTAAAATAGCCCGTAAATTAAAAACCATCCAAGATGTTGGTCTTGGCTATATTCAATTGGGCCAATCGGCAACAACTCTTTCCGGCGGAGAAGCCCAAAGAATGAAATTAGCCAGTGAATTGCATCGGATTCAGTCCGGAAAAAATTTTTATATTTTAGATGAACCGACAACCGGACTTCATACCGATGATATCAAGCGTCTTTTGAGTGTACTTCATCGATTGGTTGATGCCGGCAATACTGTGCTTGTAATTGAACATAACCTGGATGTTATCAAAACATCCGATTGGGTTATTGATCTTGGTCCCGAAGGGGGCGAGGCCGGCGGCATGGTTATCGCCACCGGTACGCCGGAACATATTGTCAATGTAAAGAAATCATATACAGGACAGTATCTGGCTCCGATTATGAAACGGGACGAAGCGCGAGAAGCGGCTTTGACAAGCCCTTAACTTTTGAAGCGTAGAATAGTATTTAGAATAGTTTTATTTTATTGCTGTAAATTTTTGGGTGGCGATTAAACTATTCGTTTGGTTTTAATTAATTTGATTTTACATTTTTAATTAACAGGAAAACGAAGGTTTATAAAATGAAGATTGCTATCATTGGTACAACGGGAATGGCCGGTCGTGCAGTTTATAAAGAAGCGCTTATACGCGGACATCAGGTGACGGGGTTCGTTCGTAATCCTGAAAGGGCCGTCAAGCTTTTAGGAAAGGGCAATTTTATCAAGAAGAGTATCTACCAAATTGCATCGGTTAACCTTGCTGATTTTGATGTTGTGATCAATGCTTTTGCTAATCATGAAAACCCAATTGAAAATTTTGATGCTTTGGCCCATTTATTAAGAGTTGCCCGTGGTTTGAAAACCCGTTTTATTTTCTTGCTGGGTGCTGCTTCCTTGGAAAGACAGGATGGCAAGATGCTTCTGGACTCTCTTTCTGAGCTTCCTAACAATGAGGCATGGATTCGTGAGCCGAGATATGGCGTCGATGAACTATATGTTTTGTAACATGATAATGAAGGTGTCAATTGGACAGCGATTTCTCCGCAACAGGATTTTTTAAATGGTCCAAAGTCGGAATATATTACCGGACGTAATAATTTGATTTATGCTGCTGACGGAAAGTCTCATATAAGCACTGGAAATATGGCTACGGCAATTCTTAACGAGATCGAGGAGCCCCGTTTTATTAATCAACGATTTACAGTTGGTGATAAATAACGCTTGACAAGTCATGATTGTCCTGCTTTAATTAATCCCAGTGCGAAATTTTAGAAAACAATCATTCGGATTTTTTTGAACGCAATCATTGCCCATTCGTTGGGTAATGGTTGCGTTTTTTCTTAATTAGCACAATTTTTTGGGAGGAATAATAAATCATGGAAGAGAAACGATCAAATGGAGCGATTTATGATGTTTATGAACGCCCGCCGTTTCCGATGTTATTCGGTTTAAGTTTGCAGCATCTATTCAGTATGTTTGGTGCTACGGTTTTAGTGCCCCTTGTTGTTGGATTAAATCCTGGTGTTGCGATTTTCTCTTCCGGGGTCGGCACGCTTTTACATATGTTGATTACCCGAGGCAAAATACCAGCTTATATGGGTTCTAGTTTTGCTTTTGTTATTCCAATGACAAGCCTAATGAAGTCCTTTGGTTATCCAGCGGTTGCCCAGGGTGTCTTCTCAGTTGGAATTATTTATCTGATTGTTGCTTTGATTGTTGCTAAGGCAGGGTCAGCCTGGATTGATAAGATCTTTCCACCGGCTGTCGTTGGCCCAATCGTTATGGTGATTGGTCTTTCGTTAGCTGGTTCGGCAGCGACTAATGCAACGATTAATTCTGCCACGAATAAATATGAAATTAAAATTTTTATTGTCGCTTTATTAACTTTGGCGGCAACAATTTTCTATAACATGTACTTCAAGGGTTTTCTTGGCATGATCCCGGTTTTGCTTGGCATTATTACCGGATATATTTTTGCGATTATTTTCGGCCTGGTTGATTTTCAATCGGTTGCCCAGGCTCACTGGTTCGCTTTGCCGAACTTTAATTCTTTATTTGCAAGCAAAAAACTTTATCCTTCGGCAATCCTTGATATGGCCCCCTTGGCTTTGGTCACAATTTCCGAACACTTGGGGCATATTATGGTTTTGAATAAAATTACTGGTCGTAATTTTTTCAGGGATCCTGGTCTTAATAAAACTTTAGCCGGAGATGGAACTGCTTCGATTGCCGCATCTTTGGTTGGCGGGCCTTCGGTTACTTCTTATGGCGAAAATATTGGTGTTATGCAGATGAGTAAGGTCTACTCGGTTTGGGTAATTGGTGGTGCGGCCGTACTCGCTGTCCTCTTAAGTTTTGTCGGCAAACTGTCTGCTTTGATTCAAACAATTCCCGGTGCTGTAATCGGTGGAGTTGGCTTCATGCTCTATGGTGTAATCGCAGCAGCTGGTCTACAGATTATTGTTGATAACAAAGTCGATTATTCAAAGAAACGCAACTTGATGATTGCAGCCCCAATTTTGGTTATTGGGATTGGAAATTTTGATCTTCAGTTGGGCAATCTGGAATTCACCGGAGTTGCGATGGCGACAGTGATCGGTATTGTATTGAACCTGGTTCTGCCGAAAGTTGCTGCATCTGAGAAATAAAGACTTGAAAAAAAGAATCCATTTACTTGGGTTCTTTTTTTGATGATGATAAAAACTGTAATTTGGTCTTTTTAGGCAACTGATTATAGACACACTTATATGATCCTTTCAATAATCCCTGTAATTCGATTAAAGAAATTTTTCCTTGAGCTTTGTCCAAGACAATTGAATTCCAATGTTTTTTATTAACATGGAAACCAGGAATTATAAAGGGATAAATTTCACGCAACTCAAGGTTGGTCGAAGGAAGATTTTTAAAAGTCAAATATTTTTGGTTCATTAAAGCGAAAAAGTGGCCAGCCAGGTCAAAATATAAAAGCTGCCAATCGTTACGCCAATAAATCTTTGCATTCGGCAGGCTTTTTCCAAAATCGATTATTTCTTTTTTAAATTCAAAGTCCAAATTTGGTTTTTAAAAAATAGGTTGAAAAGATAAAAAGCTTCAACTTATTTACACTTTCTTTTTTATATTTGATTTGATGATTTTACGCTTGTATATAATTGTTTTAATTGAAGTAACTAGTTAAACTTTTTGTGACATCATTTGCAACTTTTTGTTGATAGGATGATTTTTGAATATAACTAAAGTCATAATCGCTGTCCATAAAGCCCATTTCTACAAGAATAGCCGGTCTTTTGTTATCTCTGAGGACTTCAAAATTTCCAAAGGAAACACCGCGGTTATACAAAGGCAAATTATTGAATTGTTTATCTATCGTTGAAGCAAAACTGTTGGCGTTGTGATGATATTTAAACACTTCATAACCTTCGGCTGCATTTTGTTCGCCGGCTGAATTAAAATGAAAGCTAATATAGATATTGGCTTTAACCCGATTCGATAAAGCTGGTCGAGAAGCTAGAGCAACGGTTTTATTCGTATGCCTTGTCATTATTACGTGAACGTTTTTTGCCTTCAGTAATTTGTAAACCTTTAAAGCAGTTCTTAAAGTATATGTTTTTTCCATCGCTCCATTGCTTGCCTGAGTTCCGGAATCAACTCCTCCATGCCCTGGATCGAGAACAATCGTTGCCTCGGCTAAACGTCCAGCATTTTTGGCGTTATAATTTTTCTTTTGAATCAGCCAGGAGGCAACCCAACCTTTTTGCGAACCGATCTCAACTTGCCACCAATCGGTATTGTTGTTTTTCTTCAATACTTTTATTTTTTGATCTTTTTTTAAACGTTCGATTATTTTTGATTTTGGCGAGGGCGAAGCATCTAGATTTATTGATTTAGCCTTAATTACAGGTTCGGAAAAATATTCATTCAGTTTATAGGCGAAAATGCCAATGATTCCCAACAATAGCAGGCCGATGATTCCAAAAAAAATTTGCTTTTGATTAAATTTAACGGATATTTTTTTCATCTTTTCTTTCCATGATATGAATGAAACAAATCATTGTTTCCAAGTAATTTTTATATCCCCAGAATTAACTCAATTCATTTTGACATCCCAAAACGATACATAAACATATTATTCCAATTGAAACTATTTTTCAGTTTTTTGAAAAAAGTTGTTTCTTTTTGGAAAATATATAGTTCAGTAAAATCTTTTTCCTGTACTTATGAAAATAAAAATGGACTTATTCATAGTGTCTTATTAATCGGAAAAGATTCGATGGTCTCCGCTGCGGAAGTATTTTTTATATTTTTTCCGAAATTTTTCATTATTTACGAGTACTTTCATTAAGTTTATTAAGTTGTCAATCTTTTCCTAGACCAATGTCAGCTTAATTGACATAAAAACTGAAACTCTTAAAAAAGAAGGACTAAAATTCATGCATGTATTAAGGAGAGAATCGGTTGAGTAATTTTATTCAATTGATAAGAAAGGGAGAAGAATGTCAATTGCAGCAGTTAGAATCGATGGCCGTTTATTGCATGGGCAAGTAGCTAATATGTGGACCGGAGTTATCAAACCTAGCAGAATTATGGTTGTCGACAACTCTACGGCGAATTCAGATATTGAAAAGGCCGCTATTAAATTGGCCCGGCCTGCCGGAGTTAATTTAAGTATTTTAAATGAGGATCGGGCAATCGATCATATTATAAATGGACGTTACGATAGTCAAAGAGTATTTGTTTTAGTTCGTAGACCCAAGGTTTTATTGGATATGATTGATGGCGGCGTCCAGATTAAGGAAGTTAATGTCGGTAATATGTCTCAAGCTGATGGGACCAAGCCTTTGACAAAATCAATTAATATTCTTCAGTCTGATGTCGACGCGTTTAATCTTTTACATAAAAAAGGAATCAAAATGACAGTTCAGATGGTACCAAGCGATCCGGCTGTTGATTTGATGCAGTTATTAAAGAAATTTGCTTCGGTTTGATTAAAAAGAGGGGATTAAATTATGAGCGGAAACATCTTGCTTTGGCAGGTTATTGTATTAACTTTTTATTCTATGTATCAGATTATTGATGATCTGACTTTTATTTCTTCATTGGCGCAGCCGGTTTGGGCCGGTTTAATCACGGGTGCCGTAATGGGCGATGTAACCAAGGGACTAATTATCGGAGGAAGTCTTCAACTAACGGTCCTCGGAGTTGGGACCTTTGGTGGAGCTTCTAAAATAGACGCGAATTCAGGGACGATTTTAGCAACGGCTTTTTCGATCAGTTCGGGCATGAATGCTCAAACTGCTGTTGCCGCAATTGGTGTTCCGGTTGCTTCTTTGATGATTGAAACGGATGTCTTGGGCAGATTTACGAACACTTACTTTCAGCATCGTATAGATCGGACAATTGAGGAAGAAAATTATCACGCTTTTGAACGGAACTATTTATATGGTGCAATTCCGTGGGCTCTATCACGTGGTATTCCTGTTTTTATTGCTTTGCAGTTTGGTGGCGGTCTTGTTACGGAAATTGTTAAGGTTCTCGATACGAAAATGGTTTGGTTGAGCAATGGTCTTGCCACAGCCGGAGCTTTGCTTCCGGCGGTCGGATTTGCAATTTTACTGCGCTATTTGCCGGTTAAAAAACATTTTGCATATTTGATTTTAGGCTTTACCTTAACTGCTCTCTTAACTACGGTCTTTACGAATGTTCAGACCTTGGGAACTTCAATGGCAAAAGTTTCGAACAGTTTTTCGAATAATTTTACTGCACTTCCAATGGTTGCCATTTCTCTGATTGGTTTTTCATTTGCCTTGAATGCTTATAAACGCGATGTCGGTAACTTACCGTCTTCCACAGATTCACAGCAGAATGGACCTTCACAACCAGAGCAGAGTGAGCAAAAAAATACTAAAGATGAGGATGGAGAAATCGATGGCGACGAAGACTAAATACGAATTAACGAAAAAAGATTTTCGACAAATGAATCGCCGCAATATTTTTTTGAATCAGTTGGGCTGGAATTATGAAAAAATGCAGGGTTCTGGATATCTGTTTATTGTCCTTCCCCAGCTCAGAAAAATTTATGGGGATCATACGCCTGAACTCAAACAGGCAATGAGAATGCAAAACCAGTTTTTTAATACGAATCCCTATTTGAACACTACTATTCAAGGTCTCGATGTCGCACTTGAAGAAAAACAGGGCATTTCTTCATTGGAAACAGTCTCGGGTTTGAAAAATGGTTTAATGGGTCCGGTTGCGGCAATTGGAGATACGATTTTTGCTTCTCTGATTCCTGCTATTATTGGTGCAATTGCCGCTAATATGGCTGTCCAGGGAAACCCTGCAGGAGCATTTTTGTGGTTGGCGGTGAATATCGCAATTATGTATTTTCGTTGGATTCAGTTGGAATTCGCTTATAAAGGTGGCGTAACTCTTGTTACCAAGCTTCAGGGCGAGATGAACGCTTTGACTAACGCGGCGACTTTGCTTGGCGTTTATGTTGTAGGTGCTTTGATTGCAAGTCTTGTAAATATTGATGTCCCATTTGTTGCCCATATTGGCAAAATGACGGTTAATCTTCAGAATGAATTCGACACGATTATGCCGAAAATGATTCCTGGATTGGCTGTTGGTCTTATTTATTGGATACTGGGACGCAAACGAATGACTTCAACGAAAGCGATTTTTATCGTGATTATTGTCGCAGTTGTTTTTTCCGCTCTAGGAGTTTTAGGCAAAGGTGCTTGATTTAATAGAATGAATATGGAGCGAAAATGAAGTTAATATTAGTAAGTCATGGACCTTTATCATCGGCAATTTTGGAAAGTGCCGAAATGATTGTCGGCAAGATTAAAGGAGCTGTTGCTTTGAGTTTGACGCCGAATATGAGCCCAAGTGAGCTGCAACAAAAAATCGAAGCGGAAATTAAGAAAATACCGGATAACGAACAGATTGTCGTTGCTCTTGATTTATTGGGAGGAACACCGGCGAACGTTACGACTAGGATATTGGCTGCCTATCCACGAATAAATGTTCTGACGGGGATGAATCTCCCAATGGCAATCGAATTTGCCAATCAACAGCTTTTGGGAGGCAAATTGAATTTCTCCCAATTGCTTTCGATGGGGCAAGGCGGTATTGTCGATATCAAACAGCAACTGCAGAGCTCCGATGAGGATGAGGATGAAGTTTAACAAAAAAAGCCGTTCGTTAAGACCAGCTTTTTTGTTATGTGATTTTATATTGATTCGGGGTGTCCATAGAACAAAGCAATTGCCATCAGTCTGTAACTGAGCCAGCGCCGGTTTTCCCGAGTCGGGTAAACACGATTTGTTAAGCAGACAAAAGCACTTTGATTAACCAAGTTCAAAGCAATCGAGGTTCCGGTAAAGCCCGTATGCCATAAGCTTTGACCGGCTGGAGTCATCCAACAACGCCAGCCAAGTGTTCGACCGCTTGTAACGGAATTTTCTAATATTGGAAAGACGGCTTCTGGGAGAATTTGTTGGTCGTTATAATAACCTTTATGTAAATACATTTGTGCAAAGCGGGTTAGATCGGTTAGAGTCGAAAACAACCCGGCATGTCCGCTGACGCCATCCAATAAGTGGGATTTTTCATCGTGGACCTCGCCCCGAATGATTCCACCTCTTTTGATCTGCTTTTCGGTTGGAACAAAGATTTTACGATCGGCTCTTGGATTATAGGAAGTATTTGTCATTCCGATAGGCTGGAAAATGTGTTCCTCCAAGCTTTTTGATAAATCTCCATCGATTTTCTGAATAACCCAACCCAATAAAATGAAATTCAGGTCTGAATAAATCGTTTTTGTATCGGCCGGGCAAAGTTGAGGCATTTCTTTGACTGCTTTGATTAAGGCCTCTCGACTAAAATCCCAGACATTCTTGATGTCGGCACGCAAACCGCTTCTATGCAACAAAAGCTGTTTGATCGTAATTTTGGGTTTGTCTACGCCATTTATGAATTTTCCGACCGGATCTTCTAAATCCAGTTTTCCTTCTGAAAGTAGTTGCAGAATTCTGGTTGTGGTTCCGACGACTTTTGTCAGCGATGCCAGGTCATACTGCATGTTAGCTTCTAAGGCGATTGCATCCTGATTTTTTCCTTGAAAACCAAGGTAATGATATTCGCTTTGATCAGCTGCTATCAATGAGTATGAGATACCGTAAACGGCTTTATTGTTAATTGCACCGCGCATTAATTCTGATATTGCCTGACTGTTTTCAATCATAATTTTTGCTTCCTTTGTTGATTACAACTGCTGTCCTGTCGAAGTTATTCAAGAGGGGCATTTCTTAAATTCGACTGGTTTCCATTGTTACAATCGATTGCTGCTATTAAGCCAATACAAATCATCATAGGATTTTTTGGTTTGGTTATCAATTCACTTACCCGATTAATCTCTTTTTCGCCTTTTTCGTTTCATAAATAATGGAGATGTTTTGCTGCTAATAAACAGCTTTGATTCAGCAACTTCTTTTTTTGCTATGATTAAAAAATGAGAAACAGCTTGAAACAGCAAATTTTTGATGTTGTTACCGGCAGTCTCATTAGTACTTTGGGTTCTGCTTTATTCGAGTTTGGCGTTGGGCTCTATTTATTAAAAAAGACTGGTTCCTCGGCTCAGTATGCCCTGGTTTTAATGATTGGTCCGATCGTGATGCTTGCATTACTGCCAATTTCCGGTAGTATTATCGATCGTTTCGATCACGCAAAAATAATTCGCTTTAGCCAAATAATCAACGTAATTTCTTTGCTCCTTTTTTCTATTTTCTATTTTCTTGCTGTCAAATTTTTCTTATTGGAAATTTTAATTTTGGTGATCATCTTGCGGGCAACCGGATTATTTATCAGTAATACTCTGAATTCTTCTTTGCGAGATTTAATTCCACTTGAAAGTCTGCATCGAGTTAATTCTTTAAATCAGACCGGAGCATCGATTGCCAACATTCTTAGTCCGGCATTAGGAGCAGTACTATTCAGCTTGCTGCCCTTTGAAATGTTTGCCTTAGTTCAGTTTGTGACCGAATTTTTGGCGATGCTCTTATTTCTTCGTTTAAATTTCAGTTTTGTAGAAAACAAAACAATTATCAAAGTGAAACATGATCAACATATCTGGAAAGATTTCACTGCCGGATTAAAATATGTTCGTCTTGAACACTTACCGCGTTTAGCAACTTTATCAAACGCGGTGACAAACTTTTTCATTGCCAGTATCAATGTCGGTATGGCTTTTACAGAAGTTACTTTTCTCCATATGACCAACGCACAATTTGGTTTCACTGAAATGTCTTTTGGTGTCGGTATGTTGTTGGCTGGACTTTTTTTATCTGCACGCTCGCAGTTCCGTTTTCCGGCTCGCGCTTCGATGTTAGCTGCGGTTATTTTAGGTTTAACTTTAATTCCTTTTGGTATTCCGGAATGGTTTCATACCAGTCGTCTAATTAATGTTGGTTTATTTGCTTTTTATAATTTTATTGCTGGCGTTCTGGTTGTTATCAAACAGACTCCGATTCTGTCATTGCTGCAAACTGAGGTTCCTACTACCATGCAAGGACGTGTATTTACTTTGCAAACAACTTTGGGAGCTCTTTTAAGTCCATTGGGAGCAGCTGCCTATGGAATTTTATTTGGAGTATTTACACCTGCACCAATCTATACAGTTACCGGTTTGTTAATGGCGGGATTATTGGTGTGGTTGATGTTCCGTTATCAGGATGTTATGAATATAACGACAAAATAAAAGCATCCGCATTGTTTTTGGACTATATTTAAAAAAGCAATTTGAGATTGAGGAATATATTTATACATGCAAAAAGTTTTGGAAAAATTATTGCAACAGAAAAAATCAGTTTCAACACTCAACAGATAGATTTTATGCTTCAAAATATTGGTAACACTAATAGCCATTTAAGAGATGATTTAATTTACAATCTATTCGCTCGTGGTTTCGATGAAGATACTTTTACCTTTGTACAAAAACAATTAACAACAAATGAATTAATAGAATCCGGGAACTTATTTAAAGCAATCAAGCTTGGTCAAAACGATTCCGTATTTTTAAGAAGTTTTACAGCGCTTGCTCTAGCTGAAATTATTAGCGCTGATGGCAAAAAAATTTCCTATCTGATAAAGATAGGAACAAGTTGTTTTCCATGTCGATTGTTTATTTATCTTCCGAGAAAGATTTTAGAGGATTTGTTTCAGGAAAAGGTTGGGCACATACCGTTGCTCACGGGAGCGATTTTTTGGCAGCTTCAATAAGAAATCCTCTTTTTCCTCTGGATATGGTTGATAAATCGTTTAAAGTATTTTTTTATATCTTAAATCAATTGGAAACTGCTTTTGTCGATAATGAGGAACAAAGAATTTCTTTTGCTTTGATATCTGCTCTGGAAAGTAATAAAATCATTGAAACAGAATTTGTCGATTATTTATTGAAACTGAATGAAAGCCGCTGGACATCTTTCTCATTCAGTAACCAAAGAAGTTGTTACCAAATGAATGTCTGGATTTGTATTTTACAGAACGTTTATTTCATGCTTAACCAAAAATTCTTTCTTACGAGAAAAACTATTAACAAACTTATTCAAAATTATTATAAGAAGGAAGGTTATGCTTTCTCGGACTAATTTGGATAATCAGGTGTTTCATAAAAGCAGAAAGCATTAAAAAAATGATCGAATAAATAGTGAAATTAAATTAGATCCCTTTGCAATTTCCTATTAGATTTTTGATTTACCAACCAATTTTTCCCGTGTCTTTTGGTACTTCGACTTTATTTTGTTCAACAGCTGTAAATGCATCATCAAGCACCTGCAGCGCCTTATCCAACTGTTTGTGGGATATGACCAAGGGCGGTTGAAACCTTAAAATATTTCCTGCAAGGGTAATAATGACGACACCATGTGCAAAGGCATAGTAGATAACTTTTGTTGCTGCGTCATTCTCTGCTTCTTTAGTTTTAGGATCTTTAACTAATTCAATTCCACCGTTTAGTCCCCACATGCGAACGTCGCCGATTATCGGGTGATGTCTTTGCATCTCAAGAAAACGTTGTTTTGCATATTCTCCGTCTTTAGCTGACTTTTCAACTAGATGATCGTCTCGAATAACATTCAAGGTGGCTAGTGATGCAGCAGCGCATACCGGATTGCCAGAAGTAGTAAAGATATGGGCCGGTGCGTCAAGGCTCTGCATGATATCTTTTTTACCGACAACAGCGCTAAGCGGCATTCCCGAAGCCAGTGATTTTCCGACCGACATTAAGTCCGGTTCAATATCTTTATATTGTTGAATTCCCCACATTTTGCCCGTTCGGCCAAGCCCTTGGTTAACCTCGTCAACAGCAAATAAAATGCCATTATCATGACAGAATTTATAAACCAGTTGCATATATTCTTCCGGAGCCTTAACAATTCCACCATCGCCTTGGATTGGTTCAACTAAGACACAGGCGGTTTCATCGGCAGGCAAAAATGATTCGAATGGTGCCTTGAAAGCATTGAAGTAACGTATAGCAACGTCGTGCTCAGTCTCACCTGCGTAACGACGATAAAGATCCGGATAGGGAACGTGGACAACGCCTGGAAGCATTGGACCGATTTTTCGAGTCATGTTCAAACTGGTTCCTGACAGGCTTTGCGAACCATAGGTTGAACCATGGTAGGATCCCATATAAGAAACAATATATTGGCGGCTGGTGTACGCACGAGAAAATTTTATAATTGCATCGTTGGCATCAGAACCGGAATTACCAAAACTGACCATTTTGGGTGAATTGCCAGGAGCGAGTTCGGCTAAACGTTTTGATAATTCAATTCCTGGTACGTGGTGAAAATAAGCCGGCGTATAATGAATCAACTTTTGTGCCTGCCTGCTTATTGCCTTGACAACCCGTTCGTTTGTATGCCCGACATTAATTGCTGAAGCGCTTGCCAAAAGATCGATATATTCGTTGCCATCGACATCGATCAGCGTTGCCCCATGAGCATGGTCGATCACCAGGTCATAGTAATTGATCCGTGCCGAACGTGCATAATAATTGTTTTCTTCGTCGATTAATCGAGATGCCTTCTCTAAATTATTCATGAAAATTCATTACCTCCTTGTTATATGTATGAAAAAACATTGGTGTTTCAAGCCTTTCTAATGTGATCTGTGAAAAGCTGCGAGGATACCAATGTTTTGCGAATTTATATTCTAAATGAGCGATAAAAAACTGTTTTTAACTTCAGATCATACCTCGTTAAAATTAATTTGATTTTTCTGTTTTTTTGCTACTGCCTGCGGTGGAATGTTTTATCCCGTAGCCGAAATAGACAATCATGCCAAAGATAAACCAACCAAGGGCATAAATCTTCGCTTGGATATCAAGACCCCAAAAAATAGCCAGAGCACCTAAAAATCCAAGTGCGGGTAATACTGGATAAAAAGGCATTTTGAAACTTGGTTCCGGAATATCTTTTCCTTCGCGGGGACGAAGCACATAAATTCCAATTGAAACGAACATAAAAGCGATTAATGTTCCAGCAGAAATTAATTGAGCCAAAAAAGTGAAAGGAAAGAATGCACCCAAGGCAATACCAATAACTGTCAGTATGATTAAAGCGTGGCTGGGCAGATTATTGCTCAATTTGCCCAATGTTTTCGGAAGCAAACCGTCACGACCAAATGAATAAAGAAGTCGAGAACCGGCAAGCATCATTCCGATAAGGGCTGTAAACATACCAATAACTGCGACGGCTTGAACAATGGTTGCGATGATTTCGTGGCCGCTTTGACGAAGAGCCCAGCCTACCGGTTCAGCATTGTTTGCATAATCCGAATAACGGAACATACCGACCAAAACCAGAGCAACGGAAATGAAAAGAAAAACAGCTATAAATAAAGATCCTAGAATTCCACGGGGCATCGTTTTTTGTGGATTCTTAGCTTCTGCGGAATTCGCGGCAATTGAGTCGAAACCAATGTATGCCAGGAAAATTTCTGAGACGCCGGCATAAATTCCTTGCCAACCACCGAATGCCGAGCCGTCTGTATTGGCATGATATTTTGGAATAAACGGTACATAATTCTGACCTTTAATTGCTGTCACACCGACAAAAATAAATACTAAAATAGCAATAACCTTCAAAATAACGAGCGTGTTTTCGACACGGGCGGTTTGCGATGCGCCGCGAGAAAGCAAAGTAGCTACCAATAGAATGATAATAATCGCAAATAAATCCATTAAGCCGCCGTTGGATCCTGTTGAAGCGATTGATAAAGTTGTAGGCAGTTTGAAGCCTAATGGCGAAATCAAGCCCTGAAAGTTTGCAGATAGTCCGGATGCAACGAATGCTACGGCAATGAAGTATTCGGCCAGCAATGCCCAACCGGCAATCCAGCCCCAGAACTCGCCAAAAACTACGTTAATCCATGAATAAGCCGAACCCGCAAAGGGCATTGCGGCGGCCATTTCAGCGTAGGCAAAAGCAACTATGCCGGCGACAATTGCTGCACATAAAAAGGAAAGGGAAACTGCCGGGCCGGCGTGTTGGGCTGCGACGACCCCCGGTAAAGTAAAAATTGATGTGGAGACAATTGTTCCAACGCCCAACGCTAGGAAGTCCTTCGTAGTAAGACTTCTAATTAGATGCGAATCTTTATCCTGATAGACAAGCGGATCCTCTTTACGGAACATTTTCTGAAAAATACTGCTCATTGGTAATCAACTCCTATAATTAGGCTAAACGTTTTTTTCAACGATTAACAATTTTGATTGCCTAAGGATAACAAATTATTTATTGAAAATAAAGGTCAAATTGAATTATTTCTAAAATGTATTATATGGAGCTACATCAGCTTCGTGTAAATCAAATTGAATGGCGCTACTCTTTAAGCAACTGATTAAATTTATAAATTGTAAAAACGAAAAATTTAATGTTTATCAGAGGAATGCAAATGATATTAACTTTCGATTGTTATGGCACATTGCTGGACACATCCAGCATTAATGAATGTATAAGTAATATTTGTTATGAAAATAATGTAAATTCTCAACTTGCTATAAATGCATTTTTTAGTTATGAAGACCGCTTAATGTATTCTGATGAAATTATTCCTTATGAAAAACTAATCAGGAAGAATTTACAATTTGTGGATATGGATTTGGATACCGATGATTTATTTTTGAGTAATTATAAGGCAATTCTTCAAGCTTACTATGACTTAAAAACCTTTTCCGGAAGTTACTTCCGTTCTAGAAGACTTGAAAAAAGCTGGGCATTCTTTATATTTAATGTCAAATTCGTCTAGTCAAATTATGCAATACAATCTTCAAACAATGAACAAGGATTTTGATGATGTTTTTACGGCTGATGATACTGGTTGCTATAAACCACAACTTGAATTTTTCAGTTTTGTTCAACGAAAGCTTAATTTGAATAATAACAATCATCTTCACATTGCAAAAGGCTTCTGGTGGGATATTGTTCCCTGCGCAAAAATTGGTTGGAAAAAGATTTGGATAAATAGAAATCGTATTAATGGCTTAAAGGAATATCAACCGTATAAAGAATTTAATGATTTAAGAGCTCTTCCCACATATCTAAAGACAATCCAGTCGATTGAGGACAAAAATATCCAAGATCATCATCAAAAACCGGAGTGAGATGTCTTGTGAATAATTATCGAATTTTTCTGTTCCTTGTCCATTATTAAGTTCCTTAAATTAAATAGAGTTTATATTTCTAATTTTTGTATCGGAACTAATCTAATAGACTACAATTAAAAATCAATAAATAAAATGTCAAAATTAAGTCTATTACAATATCTATTAGCTAACTTGTACGGAATAGTGATTATTGTTTTTTGGTGTTTTATTTACTACTTTTGCTCTTCGATTAAATGACGAGCGACAGCAAAAACACAGATATCTGAAAGTCGCTCTCTGCATGTTTGTTGGCCTATTGTTTACGGTTGTGGGGCTTATATTACTAGTCTCCTTGTTCTTTTTATATTTTCTTCATACCTCTATCGATCCGGTAGATTAAGTAATATGCCAAACCGATTAACAAATAGATCAAAGAATATACAAAGGTGCTCATCCAGTTATCCGAACTGCCACCACTAGTATCGATAAGGATAAAGGGAACTAAATCCAAAGTGGCATGAAGAACTATTGGAAAGTAGATTGAATGAGTGACTAAGTATAAAGTGCCCAGCGTAAAACCGATAAAACTAACTTGAATGACCTGATTAATTGTGTTGAATAAGCTTTGTTCAAATAAATGGACTAAATGCATCGTCCCAAACAGCAGCGACGTAACAATCAAAGGAACAATCGTTGTTTTGCTAATGGATAACAAACGGGCCAAAAATCAAACCACGAAACAAATATTCTGCGGAAATACCGGTTGTTATCGCTGTTAAAAAATAAATAATCAGATTGCTGGGCAGGACATAGTTTTCAAACACAGAGAAAACTCCATATAGAAGATATAAATAAGCTGGCAGTAATAAGAGAAGATTTCGATAAAGATTTTTAGTTGAATGAAAGATTGGCTGTTTAAAAACGAATCTATTGATTGCAATAAAAACAAATAAACAAAAGAGTTCTAATGCGATAGTTGAAAACGAATCGTATTGGTAGGGAACAATTCCTTTGTCCATTACAAAAATATAAACCAACAGAATTGCAAGTTCGATTAGTATTAAAGATAAAATTTGCCAAAAGTTTTGCTTAACCCTAGCCATATTACTCTCCACCAAATCATGATAAGACCATATTCCTAATGAATATTTCAGCTAAATATCTCAACAAAAATATATCTGAAACTTACCACTTATGCCTAGTCCTTATTCAAATTAACAATATATTCTCAAAACTACCTATAAAATTCCTAAAATGAGAAGATATTGTGAATTTATTATTTTTTAAAATGTCTTGTATAGAATTAAAGTATTTTAGATGGAAGGTAAGGAAAAGAACAAATTAATTTAATAGAAGACTTTAAAATATCGTCGAAGAAAACAATAAAGAAGTATCTTTTGAGATATCTGATTCACCTAATCAAGTTGATTGCGAAATTGGTTGGTATTTTATCCAACACCATTATCAAGTCCTGTTTCTTCTACCAGATTTTTTGGGGAACTTTTTAAGAGAATATTGTAAAGAGTATTTCAAGTTCCTTTTTGCGGCTTAGTTTAAGTCGACTAAATTTGTCGTTTATAAAACTTTCAAGATTACATACTATCTTCTAATGTTAATTCCAAAGATAATATTATTTAGAAATTTCAATAAACTTTCCGATTCTTTGAATGCAATAGATAAGTCAAAATCATTTTTGTTAAGTACTATTAAGGAGAAATATATGACGCTTAAGTATGTTGAATCTTGGAAGATATTTTTTTTACATAATGATAATCTTCATAACACTATCGCGGCATTGGAAAACGATATAGAAATTACAAGCGACCGTAGAGAATATGAACTTGCAAGAGAGCTGCTGGACCTTCTATCGGACTTTAATATTCCAAGCGATGAACTACTTTTGAGATTTAAGTTTTCTTTCTTTAAAAATCTCTTTTTTAAAAAACAAGCCGAAGCCGTTAAACTGAATAATCAATTGATTGAGACTTTAAGGTTAATGAATTCTAATCAATTGGCTTCGGCCTATGATGAATACATGTCGACTTTTTATCAGAATAAACTTTCTTAAATTATTTCATTTTAGCGAATTTTTGTTTGTGAATTTGTCATTTCTTACATGCCTTTTAAATCCACAATATCTTTGTGAAAAATGTAGAAAGATTGGAATAGCAACCTTTATCTGTTTAACAAATATACATAAAATGTTACGTTGAAGTTGGATCTTATAGAGGAAAAGAGGTTGTTTTCAATGGATGGAAAAGTTGCTGTATTAACTGGAACTAAGAAAATCGAAGTTAAAAAACTCCCTGTTCCAGAGATAAATGATGATGAAATGCTGGTCAAAGTAGAAGGTTGTGGCGTCTGTGGTACGGATGTTTTTGAGTACAAGAGCGATCCATTTAACTATATTCCGGTTAACCTTGGTCACGAAGGTACCGGCGAAATCGTCAAAATGGGAAAGAACGTCAAAAATGATTGGACTGGTAAGACCCTGAAAATCGGGGACAAGATTGTTTGTGGTCCTGCTGCTAATGGAGATATTTATGGTTTGATGGGTGGCGAAAAACATTATTTCAATGGTTGGCTTGCCAATTACATGGTTATTAATCCAAATAGCGTTGTCTTCAATGTCAGCGATATGCCGTTGGATTTACGGATTTTAATTGAACCGGCGGCCGTTTCTTGTCACGCTGTTGCAAAATCCAAGGAAATCTACACCTTTAAGCACAGTTCCTCGGTAGTTGTTCAAGGTGTTGGCCCAATTGGTTTGATGGTTATCGCACAAATGAAGACTTTGGGTGTTCGCCACATTATTGCTGTTGATGGTAATGCTAGTCGACTAGAATTGGCTAAAAAGATTGGTGCAACTGCGACGGTTAACATCGATGATGGAGATTCAGTTGCTGCTGTTAAGGAGCTAACCGATGGCAAAGGTGCCAATTTTGTTTTCCAATGTACTGGCTCTACGAAAGGTGCCAGCACGGCTTGGAAATTCTTGACCGATCACGGTGGTATTTGTGAAGTTGGCTTCTTTGTCGATAATGGCGAAGCTACTTATAACCCACACTTTGATGTTTGCATGCCAGAAACCAAGATCACTGGTTCATGGGCTTATGTTCCAGAAGACTGGGTGGAAGCAACAGAGTTCTTGCGCGAGACCAAGGATGAAGGTCTTGATATGACTCAATTGATCACGAATGTTTATCCGCTTGACCAAATGAATGAAGCCATGGCTAAGAATATGAGTGGCACCGGCGTTAAGATCGTTTACAAGAATAACCAATAAACAATATATTTAAATTATTTGATATTAATAAAACCGGTTTAGAAGTCATTTATTGACTGACTAAACTGGTTTTTCCATACTTAATAATGATTTCTGCTGGATATTTAAAAAAATAAAACGTCGGTTGCTCTCTTTATCGTCTTTTTATTAATTCTTATTTAGCTAGTGGCCAAAGAGATTAAAAAGCTGTAAGATTAATAGTTTTTGGTCTACTGTTTTAAAAAATGAATACTTATACAATTTTATTCATATATTTTAGTGATAAAAGTTGAGATTAAAAGTTGGGGATCGTCTAATCCTTTTTCCGGTTCAACATGTCCAGAATTAGTCAATTCAATCAGCCCGTGAATAAATGCAAGTACAGTAGCGGAATCAATCGTGTTTGGAATGAACTTGCGGAGTATTTCTAACGGCTGCGTCGCTATAGCATGTAAGTTCTGATATTCGGAAGTTGTCCATTTCTTTTGAAACATCAAATCGTATAAAGAAGGGTGCTTGGTGCCGAAATTATAATAGTAATTCAGTAAATTGATTAATTGTTCTTTTGAATTATCCCGGACTGTCTTAGACATATGCTCGGAGAGTTTAACAAATGATTGAATAGCAATGGTAACCAGTAAGTCGTCTTTGTTTTTGAAATGTCGGTATACTGCTCCTCGGGATAATCCAATTTGTGCCCCAAGGTCGCGCATGTTAACAAAATTGATACCTTTGTTTTCAATAATGCTTATTGTCGTTTCTATGATTTTATCACGGGTATTTTTTGCCATAATCTTCAACTCCAATCAGACCATATGAAAATGTTATCTAAAAAGGTTGACATTGTCAACTTAATAAGATAAGCTTCTCTTTGTTGACGGTGTCAACATTAATAAACTTGAGGAGCAAAAAAATGACGAAAATTGTGTTAATTACTGGAGCAAACAAAGGTATCGGCTTTGAAACCGCAAAACAAATTGGTAAGAACGGTTGGACGCTTTTGATTAGCACTCGAAACGAAGAGCGTGGTAAAAATGCTGTTCATCAATTGCAACAAGACGGAATCACTGCAGAGTGGCTACAAATTGATCTCAATGACATTGCTAGCATCCATAAAGCTGCAAGATATGTAGAGGAACGTTATCCAAAACTTGATGGGCTTATCAATAACGCCGGTATTTCCGGCGATATGCAAAAAAATCCTTTAGAACTTAAATCTTCTGAATTAGAGCAATTAGCGAAGGTTAATTTTCTTGGCAATTTCGAAATGATTAAGTCATTTACACCAATTTTATCCAGAAATCATGGCAGAATATTGAATGTAACAATTCCTGCCACGCCGATTGGCTCTTTTAATCCCTTAGGGTATTTGGCTAGTAAAGCTTCTCTAAACTCGATGATTAAATCATTTGCTATGTATTATAAAAAGCACGAAATTCCTGTTGAAATTTTTGGTGTTTTGCCCGGTGGAATATCTACTGACCTTAACCAACATCAGAGTGGTTTACTAATACGGACAGTTCAAGAGGGCGGAGAGTCAATTGCTAAGGTAATGATGGACAGGCATAATCATCAAGGAAAGCTCCTCATGCGTATGGGGCTTACCCAGTTGGCGCGTAATTTTGTTTTTAGAAGACACGATTAATTGAAAGCAATAAAAAAGACCATTATATAGGTCTCATTTATTTGGTAAATATTATAAATTGGATTTTCTTAATGCTTTAGAGAGTCTTTATCGACTAGTGCTGCTATGTTTTTTCTGTGCAAAATGGCGAATGTCTTTCCGTTTTTAATGATCAAAACCAGGTTGTTGATGAAGTCGCAAGATCTTTAGAAAAGTTTGGACGTTCCATCTCGGTAAACAAATCCAGAGTTTCTTTAGATAATTTTTTCTCCAAAGCCAGCTTTCTTAATTGTTGTTTTAAATCCTTAATAACCACTTGGTCGCGCTCTCCTAACAGCCAAATTCAAAATTTGTTTTTCATCTGCTTTATTTGGACGGATACTTTCTAATTTTCTTTGGAGATTTTGCTTTTTATCTGATGATTTCATTTACAGTAATCTTCTTTCGACTATTTATTTTATTGCTTTAACTATATCCGTTGTTGCATATAATATATCTCACAAAATAGCAATCGACAAATTAACTGTTGAGAATTTTAAATAAATCTTTTTTATAAAAGCAATCTGGTTAAGTTTTGTAAACGATATATTTTATCGTCCATGAAAAAAAGACAGCATTGGGTCATTCTGTTCTTTTAATCTAAAATGTATGCAGGTAATCGTTTTAACAAATGCAAAGATCATAATAAAAACCAGACCAAATGAAGACTTAAAACATAATGTTAAGGGCTGACAAATCAGAGTAAATATTTTTGCGAAGGATCTTATGAATCAAGAAACTGAATTTTTTTACGTAATGTTAATCATCATGAAATTATATGGCAGAAAATTAAACAGGAGCCAAATAGTATACACGTGTACCGCGCTCAAAATGGAAAATTGGAGGCGATTATGGCATATAGCAATAATCCTGTTCATCCACATGCTCAAGGCTTTTCGGCCTATGTTCCAAACTACAGTGTCCACATTTATCAATCTATTTTGAAAGACGTGGTCACAATTGCTCAAAGAAATAATTGCGATCGAATTGCTACCTTGCAGTATCTCCCCTTGACGGCTTTTGAGAGGTGGTTATTAAATAATCAATTTTCTTGTTGGCGAGAGACCGTAATGCCGTCTGTTTTATTAGATAAGATACAACTAGCAGAATTATCAATTAAACAAGGGCAGCATTTACTTACTCTTCGTCAAATAAAACAATCTGATTATTGGTGGAAAACCTTAATTAAAAAAAGTCATGAAGATTATGTTGCTAGTCATTTAGTGAACCCTATGATAAAAATGGCTGATTCTAATTGGGCAGCTAATACTAATGATGCGCTGATGGACATACCTGTTGCTTTAGTTACTGGAGATCAAATTCTTTCTTACACATATTCATTTGAGGATCTTCCCAATGTTTTGACATTTTCTTGGTTTGGTGGAACCTCTACAGCAAATTTATGGATTCTTCAGGCCGAACAAATCCAATGGGCAATAGAACATCATTTTAAAAAACTAAGCGGTGAGTTCGATAATAGCGATCCTTTGGCTTGGTCGACATATCGCCATTGGCCATTTGAACCAGCTCCTGTTTTGACTACACTTGGTCGTAAGTTCACAATTGAAAAGAATTAATTATCTAGTGCTGGAAGCTGATTCCTAAAGTCCGATGACTCGATATATATTTTTTTGTATTTAATTTAATCGATTCACTTTAAAGGCGAGTGACAAGCTCAAAATTTGATCGCCGAGATCTCACGAGTGATCTATCTGAGAGCGGATTTTTTTATTTGATCGATATTTGAACTCGGGCCATTAATGAGGTTATCCAATTCATACTCTAACAATATTTTTTGTGCTTTCTCTGTTTTTTCGATATTTAGGGCCTTGTGATTAATTAATCGTTTGTTTTTGACAACATAAATACGTTTGGAAACTTTATTTGTGAAAACCTGGTCGTGGGATATCAATAAAACCCTATTCGGATAATTAATTAAAAAGTCAGTTAATGCATGTATGGCTTGTAAGTCAAGATAATTAGTAGGCTCGTCCAGCATTAAGAAGTTATAATCGCCAAATAAAATTATTGGCTGGCAGAAATTAATCATGACTGACTATCAATATTGAAGCGCGGCTGTGTGTAATCTGATTTATTAACCAATTTTGATTTTCTTGATCCAAATTAGCCGTTGGTTCATCCAGCAAAAGAATATCAGGATGCTGGTCGAAGGCCTCGTTCAGTTCGCACTTAACTTTCTCGCCACCGCTTTCGCTTGTAAAACCTTCGCCTTGAGCAACATAAGCAATCGTTCTATGGATTTTTATTTGCGATGATTCAGTTTTAGAAATTAAAGCCTTCAAAAATGACGTTTTTCCAGTTTCATTAGGACCGATAATTGCCAGCTTTTCACCTGGTTTTACAACCAGATGGGAAATAACGAAAAGAGGGTCAGCTGCGTTTGGAAGCTTAAACTTTAAATTGTCGACTTGTATCCTAAACATTGCAATAAGCTTAGCAATTAATAATAAACCAACTTTTATGTGGCGAAGGATTGATAATTAAAAAATCGAGAGTTGCTTTATATCGGAAAAAAACGCCAGTGGCAAACATAGTAACCATTAGATCCAAAATTAGAAAAACGATCTGTATTAACGATAAAGACCAGCCGATTATTTTTGAAAGCCCATCTTTATTTTTCATAATTTTCTATATAATATCCTCAGATTTATAAATGTTAATCGTTTGTCATGATTTTATAATCATGCTATCATATTTACATTAAAAAAAGAAAGGGGAAAATTATGATTGATACGTTCGTATCAATTTTGATTGTTTTGAAGTAAATAGTCTTATTAATTCTAATATTGTTCTATAAAAAAATTAGGTAAAAACGTATAAAAGGATGTTGATAATGAAAAAATATTCTAATCGTCTTTTCTTAACTGGGCTGCTTTTGCTGGTGATAGGTGTGATTTTAGATCTAATAATGATTTTCGGAGGTAAAATGATACCTCATTCTCTTACCACCACGCTTGCAATTGGAGCTCAATTAATTAGTTTAATCTCTGTTTATATACTATTTAAGTTTTCATAGATAGTCATTTCTTTGTGATACTTTTTAGACCGACTAAAAAATGAACGGATAGGCCCTGGTATTTGTTGCGGAGGTCTTTTGCGATTACCTTGTTAATAAGGCAGCGCTCACAGAAACATGATTTTAAGTAATTTTAGTGTGCCTGTATTGATAGCGAAATACTGACAATATGACTGACTTATCTTGTGCATCCAACAAATAATGTTAAGTTTATTGCTATGCCAAGGATCAATGACTAGTTCAAGATGTGAAACTTTAGCCAGCAATTCATAGATTTGCTACAATCTGGACAAGAAAATAACTGCTTTAGCTTTGCCGAACTAGTGGTTATTTTTTTGATTATTTTTAACGATCGCAACAATCAACGCAATTAAGTTAATGACCAAAAGATTAACTCCGATCGTTAGTGGTAAAGCGTCTGAAACCGACAGTTAGGCTTCTTTTATAATATTTAAAGAACTTTCGCATCGGCGTTTCGAGAAAATCTATTTTACGGAATTTAAACCCAAGGTTATCGAGATAATCAAAAATTAATTCAGTCAAAAGATGGATCAATCAGCTATGAAGAAGAGGATAGTTAGTTTGTTTAAAAAGGATCATCCAGAATTGTATTGAACGTAATAAAAAAGCGTAAGATAAATCAAAAATAATAGTTCTGCACGTTTTTATTTTGAATTATTACTTTGTCACAAATTTGCCACACATATTAGATTAAAGCTTGATATGAAAGCATTAAAAATGCGCAAGGAGGGAATCGAACCCTCATCTCAGGAACCGGAATCCTACGTGATGATCCATTACACTACTCGCGCGAACATTACTATTATACTAGACTATTTGCTTGTTTGTAATTCTTATTTGTTTGGCTGTAATTAATTTGTTAAATTTTTGTCAAGCTGGAAAAAGCGCGTGAAACTATTCATTGGTCAAGCTTTGTCAGTAGCCCGTGGTATACTGATCTAGGACAATATCCAAATATTCATAAGAGGAGAAAATTTTCCATGACTGTAAAGATTGGTATTAATGGATTCGGACGAATCGGCCGTTTGGCTTTCCGCCGGATCATGGAATTGCAAGATAAAGCTTCAGATATTGAAGTCGTTGCTATCAATGATTTAACTACACCTTCAATGCTTGCTTACTTGCTTAAGTACGATACCACTCATGGCACTTTGAACGCCGATGTTTCAGCAAATGATGATACTTCTACTTTGACGGTTAACGGCAAAGACTATCATATCTATTCTGAAAAAGACGCTCGTAACCTTCCTTGGGTTAAGAACGATGGTGTTGAATATGTACTTGAGTGTACTGGATTCTATACTTCAAAAGAAAAGGCACAGGCTCATATCGATGCTGGTGCAAAGCGGGTATTAATTTCTGCACCTGCCGGCAAGATTCCTACAATTGTTTATGGTGTTAACCAAGATACTTTGACATCATCCGACACAATTGTTTCTGCTGGTTCTTGCACTACTCAATCATTGGCTCCAATGGCTCGTTTGTTACAAGACAAGTTTGGTATTGAAGTTGGAACAATGACTACTATCCACGCTTACACATCGACTCAAATGATTCTTGATGGACCTCGTAGCTCAAAGAAGCGGACTAACCGTACCGCTGCTTCAAACACAATCCCTCACAGCACTGGTGCTGCCAAGGCGATCGGCTTGGTTGTTCCAGAAGTTGATGGCAAGTTGAATGGTCATGCTCAGCGTGTTGCTGTTGTTGATGGTTCCGTAACTGAATTGACAACTATTTTGTCAAAGAAGGTTACTCCTGAAGAGGTTAATGATGCCTTTAAGGAATACACCAAGGGTAATGAAAGCTTTGGTTGGAACGAAGATGAAATTGTTTCATCTGATATTATTAACGATACTCATGGAGCTGTTTACGACCCAACTCAATTGGAAGTTATTACTGCTGGCGACAAACAATTAGTCAAGACTGTTTCTTGGTACGATAACGAATACGGATTCACTTCAAACATGGTTCGTACTTTGCTTCACTTTGCTAAGTTGGAGTAACTGCTTATTATATAAAATAAAGTCCTCTTGCGAGGGCTTTTTTATTTTGTTGGAATACCAGGATTTTTTATAGGCGGGCAATCTGATATACTGACATATGTAATGGAACATATTATTTTAACTGCATTAATCGTTTTGGGGATCATTATTGTAATAAGTATTATGATGCAGCCAAGTAAGCAACAGGATGCCTTAAGTGCTCTTTCGGGAGGCGCTAGCGATCTTTTCCAGGCGCAGAAATCTCGTGGTTTTGAGTCGGTGATGAAGAGAGCGACAGCAGTAATGGGCGTAATTTGGTTGCTATTAGGCCTCTTGCTTATGATTCTTCAAAATAGATGAAAATTAAAAAAGCAAGAAACAAAACCTATAGGACTGAGATGAAAGATTCGCTTCTATAGGTTTTTATTTACAAATTTATCGATCGGATTTTTTAATCTCGGAGGAGCTATGCTTCTCTTTTTTTCTAAAGACGATAAATTTGCTGATTAGGTAATTTAGGGTAATGACAACAATTTGTGCGATCAGCTTTACCGTTAGAGAGTACATCCCCAATAATTGGATTCCGATCCATAAAATCAATTGTTCGGCAATCAAAGTAAAACCACGACCAACGAAAAAACGCGCCATTTCGATTGCTTCGGATAGAAATTTCTCATGATGGCTGTTAAAAACATATGATCGATTTGTGTAATAGCTAAATATTGTCGCCGCTATCCAGGCAACAATATTAGCTGTAGCCCAATCCATTGGCGTTAATTGTTCTAAAAGAGCGAAAACCAAGAAGCTGATGAAGAAAGCCGAAACGCCAAAAATTATATAGTTGACAACGCTTCTTTTTCGTTGATAATATCGTTTTGCCTTTTCGAGCATAAATATAATTATAGCTATCCTTAAGACTTAGCTATAATAAGAAACGTGCAAAAGAAGCGGGGTAGAACAAAAAAGAATTTTCTGGATTATATTTTCTTTATTTTGCTTGCTTTTGGTCTTGTCTGGACTTTTACGCTTTGGACGACTGCTAAAGCTCCAGCCAGAAAATCGGCAGCGGCCTCTTCTGCTAAAAATATTAGTCAAAAAATAACTGATAAGCAGGATAAAGCCAAAAAGAAAAGTTCTGACAAAAAGGCTCATTCAAGTAGCTCTGCTAATTCTGTCAGTTCGATTAGCTCTAGTAATTCTCAAGCGAGCAAGGCCAATTTAAAGAAATACGCTTTAGGGACAACACTCAGTTCCGACCAGCCCTATACGGATTATTCTTATTTAAAGTCTCAAAACATCAGATTTGTTTATTTTCGTTCAACAACCGGTAACAGCAGTTTTGACAATCTTTTTCTGACATCGATCAAGTCGGCAAAGGATGCCGGTCTTTCGGTTGGCTCAATGACTATCTATGATCCCTCGATTACTGCTTACTCGGCTTATCTGTATTTTGTTAGAAAAGTCGGCAAAAAGGTCGGCAACCTTCCAATTGCTGTCTATGTCACCGACGACTCGATTACCGATGATAATTCAATTACGAATCTGCTTGGGTTGCTGCAGGATCTAAAGGAATACTATCCGAATAATTCTGTCATCGTTCGTTGCGATAAGACGGTTTACGATGAAGTTCATGCTAAATTAGCCAGTTTGAATTTAAAATATTGGTTGATTGAAAACAATCTGGATGGGTTGGGTTCAGAGAATCAATTTGTCCAGTATAATGCTAATGGGAAGGTTGGATCAGGAATGCGTTCCTTCCGCCTGCCTTTATCTGTTTTTGATGGTAGCAAAGCTGATTTAAAAAAATTATCTGAAGGAATTGAGAAATGATAAAACTTGGATTGGTTGGTACTCATTGGATTACGGCGCAGTTTGCTCAAGCTGTGCTCGAAACCGGAAAATACGAAATATCAGCTATTTATTCTCGTAACAAGGAAAATGCTAAAAAATTTTCCGTAAAAATTCAACAGAACAAAGCTTCACTCTACGATAATTTCGACGATTTCATTGATTCTGGAATTCAGGTTGTTTACCTGGCTTCTCCTAATTCTTTTCATTTTGAACATGCACAAATTGCAATCAAACACGATGCTGATGTAATTGTTGAAAAACCTTCTTTTTCGAATCCTGATCAATTCAGGACGATTATTGATTTATTGAAACTTCATCCAAAAATCCGCTTGTTTGAAGCAGCCAGAAATTATCATGATCCGAATTTTAAAGTTGTACAATCGACGGTCAAAAATCTTGATTTGTTGCAAGGAGCAAATCTGGTTTACGCTCACTATTCGAGTAGGTATGATGAATATTTAGCGAAACCCGATAATCCACCAAATGTTTTTACAAGGGATTTCTCTGGTGGAGCACTTTATGATTTAGGTGTTTATCCGCTTTATGATGCACTTGGTTGGTTTGGCTATCCTGAAAAAATTGACTACAAAGCACAATTATTAAAGAATGGGATTGATGCTTTTGGTTGGATTAATCTGAAATATAGTGGATTTTCTGTTGGCATTTTTATTTCCAAAGTATTTACTTCAACTGCTCCAACTGAAATATTTGGTCTCAAACATACGATTGAAATTGACAGTCCTTCGGAACTAAATCAAATCGCTGTAATTAATGGTCATGATAAACAGTTTGTTGCTGATGGCAGTGGCCGAAACCCACTTTTTAATGAGGCTGATGATTTTGCTAGAGTTTTAAATGATCGTTTTAGTGAGAAAAATCAGTCCGAATACGAGAAGTGGCTTAAGACTGCTACTCAAATTAATCAATTGCTTTTTGATTTAAGAAAAAGTGCTGGAATTGATTTTCCTGCTGATAATCAATAATTTTTTTGGCCTAATAGTTTAACAGGATAAAACACGGACCTCCTAAGTCTAAGCTCCCGGTTCGAGTCCGGGTTGGGCCATTGTATTAAAACTGTCATTTTTTGAGATGACAGTTTTTTATTTTATTTCGTCTTGTGGCATATTGATTTGGTTGGAAGCTAAAAAAATCAGAAATTTTAATAGAAAACAGACGAAAACCTAGTAGCAAAAATCGGTAATTTTCGTGTGCGAAATTGTGTATAACGTTTAAAATTAAATTAGTTCATGAATATATGGGCTAACTTTTAGAGAGAAAGTTAAATATATAGAGAAGGTAATAAATGAAGAGAAGAATTGTTCATAATTTTGTGATTACATTCGTCACTGTATTTTTATTGTTGGGTTTTGGAGCTTTAAACAATTGTCAGCCCACTAGCGGGACGGTGTTCGCTAAAGAACAAGCAGTCAAAGTGATTAAACTGCATATCACCGGGAAGCATACTAGAAAATTCACTGTGGTTACTAACTCTGCTGGTAAAGCCACTGTTTCTGGTCGAATTCAGGGTGATAAAAGAGTATTTTTCAAACAGTACAAAGGCGGCTATAAAAAGTTTAGCGTTAGGGCCAATAAAAAAGGCCATTTCAAAAAAGTTATCAAGCTACAAAAAGCTGTCAATAAAGTTGCCTACGCTATTGACTCTAATAAAGTTAATAAATTAATTAAAAAGCATCCTAGGAAATATGTAAGTAAAACAATCGTTCACCTTACAATCAAATGTAGTTCGGCTTCTCAAGCATCACAAAAGGCTGCTTCTCAAGCATCTTCATCGGCTAAAGCCGCGTCGATTGCTTCGTCTAAGGCTTCATCAGAGGCGGCTGAGTCTTCTTCTAGAGCGGCGGTTATTTCGTCTTCACAGGCAGCTGCTCGTGCTGCAGCTTCATCCAGTGCTGCCGCTGCGCAAGCAGCAGCTCAGAGGTCCGCTTCTCAGGCCGCTTCTCAGCGTAATGCTCAGGCTAATCAGGCTGCTGCGAATAATACCGGCGAACAAGAATACGTTGATGCCAATGGGAATGGTCTGATTAAAGGATCTGTCGATCATATTTATCATGTTCCAGGCAGCACTTATTATAATCGCACCAAGAATGTTGTCCAATGGTTTAAGACTGTTTCCGATGCTGTGAAAGCCGGTTATAGAGCGCCCCTGAGATAAGGGCCAAGGATCATCCGATTGTTAATTAAAAAATTGAGCAATAGCAATATACAGACAAGATAATTCCGCTTGATCTGATTGCTTTATGTCAAGTTCTATAGTCAGGATCGCTCGATTAAGTAGGCACGGTATAAAAGTTAAAGTAAATTATTTGTTTTCAATTAAAAGTATCATAATTTTTTACAAGGTACTTTTAATAAGTACCGACCGCCAAAATCTTTTAGTTCATATTTAAATAATCATTCACATAGTAGCTTTCAAACTATATAAATAAAAGTCGGCCTTTAATCGGACCGGCTTTTTTTAATTTTTTAAAAGTTTTCTGTTCACTTGGTTAACCAACCTGAATGATTTTGTTTTTGATTTGTTCATCCCAGGCTGCACTTAATGCTTGCCCCAACTTCTTGATACCGACTTCGATATTTGCCAGCGATTCACCTGTGAAATTGATTCTGGCACCATTTTTAATATTTCCGGAAGGATAAAGATTAGTTGACGATGTAATTAGAACGCCAGATTTTGATAGCTGCTGCTGATTGACAAATTTATCCATATTGAAGTTTTTTGGCATTGTCAGCCAGATAAAGAATCCACCTTGAGGATTAGTAAATTGAGCGATACTTGGCATATTTTTCCGCATAGCCGACAGCATGGCATCTTTCTTTTGGCGATAACAGTTGCAGATCAAAGCGATATGATTCTCCAAGCTGTTGTCGTCCAGGTAAGTATTGACAATCGACATTGTTAAATTACTCGATTCAATATCGGCTCCGCTTTTTAGGCCAATCAGGGCTTTAAAGAGTTTATCTTCGGCCGTCAACCATCCTAGACGCAATCCAGGAGCGAGGATCTTTGAAAAACTGCTAACGTAGATGACTCTTCCTTCGCTGTCCAAAGACTTAATCGTTGGCAAATTTTGACCACTATAACGTAAATCACGGTAAGTACCGTCTTCGAGGATTACAACATTATATTTGTTTGCCAGTTCGATTATTTGCCGGCGTTTTTCCAACGACATTACCGCGCCGGTCGGATTTTGAAAATCCGGAACTGTATAAATCATCTTTACGGCATGCGTTTTTAAAGTATCTTCCAGGAAATTAACGTCCATACCGTCTTCTTTGATCGGTATTTCGTAAAAAGTCGGTTCATAGGCTTGAAAGGCCGCCAAGGCACCAATATAGGTCGGTCCCTCAACTACTAAACCATCGTCTTTGTTTAACATCAAGCGAGCCGTCAAATCGATTCCCTGTTGAGCCCCTTGAGTCAACATTACATGGTCATTGTCGGTTTTGATTTTGTCGTGCCAGGCCATTTTTTTTACTAATTTTTGTCGCAATTCCGGTAATCCGACACTGGTATTATATTGGAGCAGTTTCAATTGGTTTTTTTCAAAAACCTCTTTTGCAGCCTGCCCCCAATTCCTGTTCCGGAAAAAGTTTGTGGTCGGGATAACCGGCCGAAAAAACAATCTGATTTTCCTTTTTTGCGGCAAAAAGTTTGTCTAATCCGCTATTTGACGTTCTTTCTATTCTGCTTGCCAAACGATTCATATTTTTTCACCTCGATAAGAATAAAAGTATTTGAATTTTACTTCTTTATACTTTTCTCTTTTAATGTTATGCTCGGATCATAGATAAGTAAAATTCAACTTTTTCATATATTGATGAATTTTATTCACCTAAAATTTTAAAAGGGATGTTTATGGTTAATTTTTCTTACCGGGTTTTTGCGGCAGTTGTCGAAAAAAAGACTTTTTTTCATGCAGCCGAATCATTAAACGTAACTCCCAGTGCTGTCAGTCATTCAATTAGCCAATTGGAAAACGAATTGGGTTTCCCTTTGTTTTTAAGAAACCATAGCGGAGTTGAATTAACCAACGACGGGAAAACGGTTCTGCCGGTGATTCAAGCTATTTTAAATACTGAGGAAGAACTTTATCAGGTTTCTGCCAGTATAAAGGGATTGAATAGCGGAAGAATTCGGATTGGAGCCTTTAGCAGTGTTTGCATCAATTGGCTGCCGACAATTATCAGGCGCTTTAAAAATCAATATCCACAAGTCGAGGTGACTGTTTTCCAGGGGAATTTCAATCAGATTGCCGATGGTGTTTCAAACGGATCGATTGATATTGGTTTTAGTTCTTTGCCGGTCGACGATAAACTTTTAGTCGAACCCTTGATTAAAGATCGAATATACTGTGTTGCGCCATCTGATTTTGTTCCAAAAGACAAGATGAATGTAACAAACCAGGACATCGGCCGTCGTCGTTTTATTCTCCAACAAATAGATTATGATCGCGATACTAAAAAAGCTCTCGATCAGTATAACGTCACGCCGAATTCGTTAACTTATTCAATTGACGATCAGTCAATTCTATCGATGGTCGAAAGTGGTTTGGGTTTGGGAATACTACCGGAATTAGCCTTAAAAAAGTTATCCGGTAATGTTCATATTTATCCTTTCGATAAAAATTTCGCCCGGACAATTTGCTTAGTAACCAATAAAAACCTCGCTCAGGCACCGTCGACAAAAAGAATGCTTAAAGAGATAAATTCTTTTCTCCGGAGTAACTACAAGAACCAATTTTTAGGTTGATTTTTGTTTTTTCTTGAGGATACATATAATTAATTTAATTTGATGAAATCTACGATAAGAGCTTTGTGAATTTTTGTATATAATTAAGAACGGAGTCTAAATGGAGGAAAAGAATGAAAATTTATGCTTATGGAATTCGAGATGATGAAAAGCCATCGTTAAAGGAATGGGGGACAGCACATCCTGAGGTTGAGGTTGCTTTCACTCAAGAACTATTAACACCTGAAACTGCTAAAAATGCAGCCGGAGCAGATGGTGTTGTTGTCTATCAACAACTCCCGTATACTCGCGAAACTTTACAGGCCCTGGCTGATCAGGGAATTCACCAAATGAGCCTGCGTAATGTTGGAATCGATAACATTGATCTTAAAGCTGCCAAGGAACTTGGTTTTAAGATTTCCAACGTTGCTGCATATTCTCCAAATGCCATTGCTGAACATGCTGCTATTCAATTAGCGCGGATTTTGCGCCGCAGTAAAGAACTTGATGCAAAAGTTGCAAAACGCGATTTGCGCTGGGCACCGACAATTGGACGTGAAGTCCGCATGCAAACAGTTGGTGTTGTCGGCACTGGACGGATTGGCCGTGTCCTGATCCAAATTTTGCAGGGCTTCGGGGCAAAAATTGTTGCCTACGATATTTTTAAAAACCCAGATATTGATAAACAGGGTCTTTACGTTGATAGTTTAAACGAACTTTATGCCAAGTCGGACGTTATTTCTTTGCACGTTCCATCTGTTAAAGAAAATATTCATATGATTAATAAAGATTCAATTGCCAAGATGAAGGACGGTGTTGTTTTGGTCAACGTTGCTCGTGGAGATTTGGTTGATACCGATGCTGTCGTTGCCGCTCTTGATTCAGGCAAAGTTTCCGGTATGGTAATGGACGTTTATGAAAATGAGATTGGTATCTTTAACGAAGACTGGGAAGGCAAAAAGTTCCCTGATGCTCGTTTGGATGATTTGATCGATCGGCCGAATGTTCTTGTTACCCCCCATACAGCTTTCTATACTACCAAGGCTGTTTTGGAAATGGTTCATCAAAGTTTTGATGCTGCTGTTGCAATCGCCAATGGCCAAGAGACAAGAAATCTCGTTAAATTCTAAAATATCAAAAGTTTAAAATGTTTTTTAGGGTCTGCAGAATACACGCAGGCCTTTTTTGTTATCGAAATCGAGCTGTCTTCTATAATAGAGCTTAGCAGGTTGCCCAATTATCGACTTGTGTCCTTATTCGTTCCTTGCTTGGAGTTTTTATTTTAGTTTTCTTGAAGCTGGTAAATTTATGATAGATAAACAAATTTTCAAAATTGAAGGCGTTAAAAATATTTTATCCTGGCTTGTGTTATTGACGTTCCTTCAAGCTGTGAGTATTCTCTTTCAGGCTTTTTTTCTGTCCAAGTCGATAGTTATACTTTGGCATCAATCGGCTTTTTCTTCGGCTGTTCCATATATCTTCGGTTTTGCAATTTCTTTACTATGCCGACATTTTTTCTCGCTTATTAAAGAAGGATCGGCAAATTCCTTTTCAGTCACAGCCAGTGAGGGCTTAAGAGACCAATTACTTGGCAAGTATTTATCCTTTGGTGATCAAACGATTTTTAAAACTGGTACGGGGCATGCGGTCAGTTTGTTACATGCCGGAATTGATAATGTTCAAAATTATTTTCAATTGATATTTATTAAAATAATCGATTTAAGCATTATTCCCTGGTTACTATTAATTTATATGTTTTTCCTCCGCTGGCAGGAAGCTTTATTTTTGCTGCTTATTTTCCCAGTCATAATTTTTTTCTTTGTGATTCTAGGCCTGGCAGCACAAAAAAGGGCTGATAACGAGTATCGAAATTTCACAGTCTTAAATAATCGTTTTGCCGATACGCTTCGTGGAATGCAAACTTTGAAACAACTTGGTCTTAGTAGAATTTTCACGAAAAGAATTTACGAAACTTCGGAAAGATATCGTAAATCGACAATGCGAAGTTTGACGATTGCAATGACTTCAACCTTTTCTTTGGATTTTTTCACAACTCTTTCGATCGCTGTGATCGCTGTTTTTCTTGGTTTTTCATTGATGGAAGGGAAGATGTCTCTTTTCCCGGCTTTGACTTTGTTGGTACTTGCTCCGGAGTATTTCTTACCCTTGCGGACTTTTTCCGAAGATTATCATGCGACTTTGGATGGGAAAAATGCTTTTACCGAGGTTCTATCAGTTATTAATCAGAAAAAGACAAGCGAAATTTCCGCTTTAAAAGTTCCGGCAATTGATTCCGAAACAGTTCTTTCTGTCCATAATTTTTCCTTTCAATATCCAGACGGTCAGCAGCCGGCGGCTCTAAAAGATATCAACTTTTTGGTTCGCGGTTTTGCCAAAGTCGCTGTGGTTGGTTTATCGGGTTCCGGTAAAACTACTCTCCTAAGTTCGTTGGCAGGTATTAATAGTGGACGGGGCGACATTTCGATTAACCGGAATAAATTTCTTAACTTTCAAAATACTTCTTGGCAAAAACAAATTATCTATATTCCCCAAAAACCTTATATTTTTCACACAAGTCTCAGAGAAAACATTGCTTTTTATCAACCGGATGCTCCTAAGGAACAAGTTGTTAAGGCAGCTAAAGCAGCCGGTATTTACGAATTAGCTAGCGGCCTTTTTAACGGTTTCGACACTATGATTGGTGAAAGTGAACAATCTCTTTCTGGAGGCCAAGCACAAAGAATTGCTCTTGCCCGGGCCTTTTTGGCAAGCGACCGTCACATTCTTTTGTTCGACGAACCAACCGCCCATCTGGATATTCAGACTGAATACGATCTGAAACAAACGATGCTGCCGCTTTTGGAAAATCACTTGGTATTTTTCGCAACTCATCGTTTGCATTGGCTGAAACAAATGGATTATGTACTTGTTATGGACAATGGACACATAATCGAGCAGGGCAGGCCAAGGGAGTTATTAGAAGATTTTGATGGAAAACTGAACGAATTACGGAAGGAACTGACTGATGAGAAATAAATCCGATCAATGGGTAAGGCCGTTTTTAAAAGAAAACCGAATTGGTATTTTTTGGACGGTTCTCTTTAGTTTTTTGATGATTTTTTCTTCGATGGCACTGATGTTTACTTCGGGCTACTTAATTACCCGTGCGGCCCAACATCCTTCGAATATCATGCTGATATATGTGCCGATTGTTTTGACGAGAGCTTTTGGAATCGGCCGGCCGACTTTTAAATATGCACAAAGATTAACGAGCCATAATTGGGTTTTAAAAATCGTATCCCTGACTCGCAAAAAATTGTTCAAAACAGTTGATGCTAATTCGACTATCGTCGCCGGCAGTCATTCAACCGGCGAAGTCATCTCTCTGCTTTCAAATGATATCGATCAGTTGCAGAATCTTTATTTACGAACGATTTTTCCAATCGCCAGTGGAATTCTTTTATATGTTTTTGTGACTTTATTTACGGCAGCTTTTAGTTTGGCTTTTTGCCTATTTTGGTTTATCGCTTTAATGATTATTGCGATCTGTTTTCCGTATTTTTCTTGGCAAATGAACCGGGATAGGATCATCCAACAAAAGAAGTTAGCCGATAAAAGTATTGATTTGGCAACCGATGCCGTTTTGGGAGCCTTCGACTGGCAACTCTCCGGACAACAGCGAAAATTCACTGATCGAAAAAGTGAATTGTCCAAGCAGTTGGCAAAAGTAAAGTCGGGCGGTCGGCGTTTTGGTTGGGTCCGTGATTTTTTGATTGAATGCCTTTTAATGGCGACGGTAGTAGTTACTTTGCTTTGGAGCTACCAGCAGTTTTTCGGACATACAGTTGGAATCGATCTGATTGCGGCTTTTGTTTTGGCAATTTTTCCTATGTCGGAGGCTTTAACTGATCTTAATCGAGGTGCCAGCGAAGCTACTTACTACAAGGATAGTATCGAGCGTTTAAACAGCCTTGGCCCAATTAAAAAGCAGACGATCAGTCAATTGCAGGAGAATCTACATCCGGATATTAAAATCGATAATTTATCTTTTGCTTATGATTCCAAAAAAGAGGTTTTAAAAGGAATTAATATGAATATCCCTTTTGGAAGTAAGGTTGCCATTCTTGGTCGTTCCGGAGTCGGCAAATCAACGCTCTTAAAATTAATTACCGGTGATTTAAAAAGTGATCGTGGAAGTTTGGAAATTTCCGGCGTTGAAAAATCGCAAATTAAGAATTCCCAAAATCAAATTTTTTCTATTCTTGATCAAAATCCCTATCTTTTTGATATGACTATTGCTAATAATTTGCGTTTGGTCGATCCAAAAGCAGACAACGATCGTTTGATGGAAGTCTTAAAAGAAGTTGGTTTGGGAAAATTATTGGCAAACCTGCCGGATGGTTTGGATACTCCGATGAGAGAAGCGGGCAGCCGTTTCTCCGGTGGCGAGCAACAACGCCTTTCATTAGCAAGAATTTTATTAAGGGATACGCCGATTGTAATTTTAGATGAACCAACCGTGAGCCTCGATCCTTTAACCGAACGACAAGTTATGCAGACTATTTTTCGCGTTTTGAAAAATAAAAGCCTGATTTGGGTGACCCATCATTTAATTGGTTTGGAAAATGTTGACAGATTATATTTTATTGAAAATGGAAAGACAAAATTCTCGGGAACTCCGGTACAATCAAAACAGGATCCGTTTTTAAAAAAACTTTGGCAACTTGACGAAATTTAATTTAAATAAAATAAAAAATAAAATAAAGACTCTCGATTTTACCGGTTCTGCTAATCTTTTGAATCTAATGACGGTATCATTGGTCTTTTTACTGACTTTTTCTCTCACTTATTATTTCATCAGCGAAAGTTCGATAAACGATCAAATTGATATGGCTAATCACGAAAATACATTGATTGCCGAACAAAAATTCATTGATAAGGTCGCTCCCTATATCCAAAAACGGCAAAAGAAGGATGGCATTCTTGCTTCGATTACGATTGCACAAATGATTCTTGAATCGGATTGGGGCAAAAGCAGTTTAGCTTCTAAATACCATAATTATTTTGGTGTGAAAAGCACTTCTGATGACGCAAAGAAAACTGTCAAAATCGATACGCAAGAATATGTTAACGGCCAGTGGGTAACTGTTAAAGGCACTTTTGCTGTTTACAAAAATTGGCAGGAATCTGTTTATCAGCATAACCGTCTCTTTTTAAAGGGAACAACTTGGACTAAAAAGCAATATAAAGATGTTATCAATGCAAAAAATTATACCGATGGGACCAAAGCTTTAGTGAAAAACGCTTATGCGACCGATCCGGATTATGCAAAGAAAATTATTCGACTTGTCGAACGCTATCACTTGGATATTTACGATTAATCAGTCCCGCCCTGCTTCCATTAAAATTCTTTGAGCGATCGATTCATCAATAATGATATCGGTTAGCAAACGACCTCTTAAAGCGCCCAGCATGGCTCGCGCTTTAAACTTGCTGTTTGTAAACGCTATTCGGCGGGGAACTGAAAGAATTGATTTTATATTCGAGCCGAAGACCTTGTCATCGGACAAATTTAAGAATTGCCCATCGATATTATAGGGTCTCCCATAGAGCATGCCAGCCACATTTTTGAAATTGACACCTGGAAAAATGATCGATTTATTTTCGTTCCAAGCGGGAATTGATTCAATCGAACTGAGTGTTCCGATTCCACAAAAAATCAAATCCAGTTTTTTAATTAGATTTCCTGCCCGATTAAAAGACGGTTCTTTTTTCAGCAGTTCACGTGCTTGATTGTTAACAATATAAAGCGGACCAGCGATTGTCACGAATTGCGCGCTATATTTCGCAGCAGCCTTTTCAACCATCCTTCCCGATCCGGCAGCCGATTTATACTTCATATTTTCACCAATAAACTGAGTAAAAACCAAGTCCTCTTTGACTTTGGCTGAAAAGGCGTCGATTACTCGATAAACCGTATCACCCCACGCCATACCGACTACTTGACTGTTTTCAATTAAAGATTGAATATGTTTTGCGGCAAAAGCAATTACATTTTCATTTTTTAAAGAAGGGTTCTCGCTGTCTTTAATTATGAAAATATTTTTTATGGTAAACAACTGTCGAAATTTTTTCTCTAATTCGAAATTTCTCTCTTGCGGAGCATTGATGGTTATTTTAACCAAGCCCTGCTCTAAAGCGTCGTCAAGATATCGACTGATTAGGTAGCGACTCAATTTATATTTTTCCGATATCTCGCCGATACTTAATTTTGTCAAATAATAGTCATGAGAAATATTTGCAATCTTTTCGAGGTAGGTTATGTCGTCATTTGTTTTCATACATATATTTTATGCTTTTTAAAAATTAAAAATATTTTGTATATTTAAAAATAATCATCTAATTGATTTAAAATATTTAAAAATAATAGCTTTTTATTTACAAAATTTAAAAAATGCTTTAAAATTATTCTTTGAATAAAAGAGGTTTTATGGCGCTTAACAATACAGAGTTAGATGAAATTTTAGCAATTCACTCAAAAAATGTTGGCGTACTTGATGTCAAAGCCGACATGGATGTTGAATCGCGGCAGGATTTAGGCAAAGCTTATACTCCCGGAGTAGCAGCGCTCTCAAAAATTATTGAGAAAAATCCTGGTTTGAAGGATAAATATACTATTTCCGGAAAATTGGTGGCGGTCGTAACTGATGGGTCGGCTGTCCTTGGTTTGGGAAACATCGGTACGGCTGCCGGTTTACCGATTGTTGAAGGAAAATCTTTGCTTTATAAAGACTTGGCTAATGTAAACGCGATTCCTGTAGCAATCGACCAGGTCCCAGTCGACGAATTCGTGCAAACAGTCAAAAATTTTTCAAATACCTTCGCTGGAATCCATTTGGAAGATATTGCCGCTCCCCGCTGTTTTGAAATTGAAGAGAAACTTAAGCAAACTTTGGATATACCGGTCTATCATGATGATCAGGAAGGCACGGCGATTGTTGTTCTTGCTGGTTTGATTAACGCTGCCAAAGTTGTTGGCAAAAATCTTAAGGATTTGAGAATCGTTATCAATGGAATCGGAGCGGCAGGAGTTGCAACGGCTCGTTTGTTATTTTCTATTGGTATAAAAAAACTGACTTTGGTCGATATTCATGGAGTTGTTAAAGCTGATGATTCAGATTACAACAAATATCAAAGAAAATTAGCCAAGGATATTAATTTAAATATTTCCGGTCAAACACTTGATAACGTGATTGATCAACAGGATGTTTTTATAGGTTTATCCGATGCCGATGTATTATCAGCTGATCAGGTCAAAAGAATGTCCTCCAAACCGATTGTATTTGCTTTGGCAAATCCGTTACCGGAAATCAATCCCGAAATTGCACAGACCGCCGGGGCTCAAGTTATCGCAACTGGTTCGGCCCAGTATCTCAATCAAGTTAATAATGTTTTGGTTTTTCCAGGCCTTTATAAGGGCTTGCTAACGTATGGAATCAAACAAGTTGATTACAAAATTGAAGAGGTTGTTGCCAAGGCTTTGGCATCGATGGTTGAAAATCCTACCAGTGATAAGATTGTGCCCGGTGTCTTCGAAGCTGGGGTTGTAGTGACTGTTGCCAATGCTTTAAAAACATTTGCCGGTTAATTTGGCCATTGCTCCATTGCTATTAGGGTGAGAGGACCTTTTAGCAATTAATTCAAGTCATCTCAGGATTGCTATAATTGGCAGGAGGAAGAAATATGGGTGTTTTTTGGACATCGATTCAGAGTGTTCTCTCAATCGTTATCATCATTGCAATTGGCTACGCCTGCCGGGGGGCAGGCTGGTTTGGCGAAGGCTTTCAAAGTGCTTTATCAAAACTGATTATGAATGTTGCTTTGCCGGCTTCAATTTTCATGGCGATGCTTTCGCGTTTTAAACCAAAGCAACTTGCTACTTTATCGACCGGGTTAATTTATGTAATTCTTTCGGTTGCAATTGGTTATTTGATCTCTTGGGGCTTAACTCGTTTATTTAAAGTTCCCAAAGGTCGTCGTGGTTTGATGATGGTTGCTATCAACGGCGCAAATACTGTATTTATCGGATTACCTTTGAATACCGCCTTATTTGGAGATACGTCAATTCCGTATTTGCTTGTTTACTACATTGTCAACACAATTGTTGTTTGGACTTTTGGTGTTTGGGTTATAGCTGGTGACGATCCGACTGTCAGCGGAAAAACCAAGGCCAAGTTCGATTTGCGTCATTTGCTGCCTGTTCCGCTGTGGGGCTTTATTGTTGCTTTACCTTTTATCTTTTTCTTTACAAAAGCCGCTAATTATATTGCGAACGGAACTGGCTTTATCACAACTACACTTTCCGGACTGGGCGGTTTGGTTACGCCTTTGTCATTGATTTATATCGGAATTATGTTAAAGAAGTTTGGCTTGTCTTCAATGAGGATTGATGCTCACTCTTTGCTGGCTTTATTGGGACGTTTTGTTCTGTCGCCAATCGTTATGGGAATTATCATTTTTGCCGGATTGCATTCTGGTATTCAAATGGTACCGATTTTTCAGAAGACTTTGATTATTCAATCAGCAACACCGGCTTTGGCTGTTTTGCCGATTTTGGCTGATACTTATCATTCCGATGTTAAATATGCCACGAATATTGTCGTTATGACATCGACTTTATTTATCATTGTTGTACCGATCATAATGAGTATCATCAACTTTATTTGATGCTGCATGGGAGGCAATATGCAAATCAAAAATTTATCATTAAAAAACAAAAAGGATTTGCAAATTTGGAAGGAATTTTTAACCGAACATGGTATCAGCAATTTTAGTTCGGCGGAAGTTTTCAAGATAGACGAAACAATTGCTTTGTTTGAAGACCAGCGAATAGTGGCTACCGGTTCTTTAGCCGGAAATGTTTTAAAATACATTGCCGTTGAAAGCGAAGGCTCCGGTTCGGAATTTAATAGTGTTATTTCTCAATTAACCAATTTGGCTGCCGGAAAAGGTATATTCCACCTCTTTGTTTTCACGAAAGCGAAATATTCCAAATCGTTTCAGTTTATCGGTTTCAAAGAGCTGGCTAAATCAGATAACGCCGCCTTACTGGAAAGCGGAGATTATTTGATTGGTGACTATCTAGCCGAACTTCCGC
This sequence comes from Oenococcus oeni, assembly GCF_020510245.1. NCBI lineage: Bacteria > Bacillati > Bacillota > Bacilli > Lactobacillales > Lactobacillaceae > Oenococcus > Oenococcus oeni. Next base: position 358,874 of record NZ_CP084701.1, read on the forward strand.
GGGTCGCCAACCAAGAAGAAAAGAAAATTGCCGGAATTGTTATGAATGCCAATCCCTTTACCAAAGGTCATCGCTATTTAGTTGAAAAAGCTGCTTCGGAAAATGATTACGTGTATGTTTTTGTTGTCAGCACCGATGCTTCTTTGTTTAACAGCAAAGAACGTTTGCAACTGGTTAAAGAGGGAACCGCTGATTTAAAAAATGTTTTCGTTGTTTCCGGCGGTGATTATATGGTTAGCTATGCTACTTTTCCTGCATATTTTCTGACCTCTGATCAAACGGTGATTGAATATCAAACAACCCTCGATGCTTTGATATTCAAAAATCAAATTGCGCCTGTTTTAAATATTCAGACCCGTTTTCTTGGGGAAGAACCTTTTTCGAAAACAACCGGAATTTATAATCGGATTCTTGAAAAAGTTTTACCGCCGAGTGTGTCGGTTAAAATTATTCCGCGGGCAAAAACCCAATCCGAAACGATTATCACTGCGACCGAGGTCCGACAGCTAATTGCTAAAAATAATTTAGTCCCGTTAAAACAGTTCCTACCTTTTACAACGATTAAATACGTGGAAGAACATAAAACCGAACTGCAATCGAGAATTAAGAAAGGAATCAATATCAATGGAAATTAAAAAAACTGCATTAGCAGGAACAACTGAATCGTCTGATATTCAAATTACTTTGAGCAAAGGTAATGATGGCATTGATGTCGATTTAACTTCTGATGTAAAAAAACAATTTGGCGATCAGATTGTCAAGGTTATTACCGATACTTTAAACAAGTTTCAAATCACCAATGCGAAAGTCAGAGCTGTCGACAAAGGCGCACTCGATTGTGTTATAAAGGCAAGAACTATTACAGCGGCTTCCCGAGCCTTGAATCAGGAAGATCAAATTAATTGGGAGGTGCTTTGATGGCTGCAGCTGATGAACGTTTACGCCGCACGATGATGTTTGTTCCGGGCAATAATCCGGCAATGTTAAAGGACGCCGGAATTTACGGAGCTGACTCGATTATGTTCGACCTGGAAGATGCCGTTTCTTTGAGCGAAAAAGATGCAGCAAGAATTCTTGTCTTCAATGCTTTGACAACTCAGGACTATGGTGATGCTGAATTGGTCGTTCGTGTTAACGGACTTGATACGCCTTTTTTCAAAAATGATGTTTATGCGATGGTTAAAGCCGGCGTCGATGTTATTCGTTTGCCTAAGACAGAATCAGCTGAGATGATGCGGCAACTGGAATCGGTAATTGAAGAGGCGGAAAAAAAGTTTTCGATTGAAGTCGGTACAACGCATATGATGGCAGCAATCGAATCTGCCAAAGGAGTTTTAAATGCTCCGGAAATTGCAGCCGCTTCTGATCGAATGATTGGAATTGCTCTTTCTGCCGAAGACTATACGACAGATATGAAAACTCATCGTTATCCGGATGGAGCTGAATTGGAGTTTGCTCGCAACATGGTTTTGCACGCGGCGCGTGCAGCTGGAATTGCAGCTTTTGATACGGTCTTTACAAACATGAATGATACTGAAGGCTTTATTAGCGAGACCCAGTATATTCATCAACTTGGATTTGATGGAAAATCCTTGGTTAATCCACGACAAATTCCACTTGTCAATCAAGTTTACGCACCAAGTGAATCCGAAATAGAAAAAGCCGAAGACGTTATCAATGCGATTGAAGAAGCCAAGGCAAAAGGTTCAGGAGTTATTTCTTTGAATGGACAAATGGTCGATCGCCCGGTAGTCTTACGGGCCCAGCGAGTTATGAAATTAGCTAAGGCCAGTCACTTAATTGATCAGGAGGGTAATTACATTGAAAAATAGAGTTGGTCGTGAAATACCTGATGATATTTTAAAAGACAAAAATTATAAAGCATTCGAGACGACTGAGATTGGTCATCCTGATAAACAACGGATTGCGCCGATTGTAACGGTTACAAATGGTGACAACAAAGTTGTTAATTCAATTAAAGAAATTGTCGAGAAACTCGTTAAAGATGGCATGACGATTTCTTTTCATCACCATTTGCGTGAGGGCGATCAGATTTTTAACGATGTGATGCAGGCAATTATCGATCTTGGAATTAAAGACCTGACCCTTGCTCCTTCTTCATTGACTAATGTCATGAATGACATGGTTGTTAAGGCGATTAAAAGCGGAACAATTACCAATATAACTTCTTCGGGAATGCGTGGTTCTTTAGGGGACGCTGTTTCTCACGGACTTTTGAAAAATCCGGTTGTTTTTCGTTCACACGGTAATCGCGCGCGGGCAATTGAAGAAGGAAAAATTAAGATAGATGTGGCTTTTCTCGGAGTACCAAATTCCGATGAAGTTGGAAATGCCAATGGAATGGAAGGGGATGCTGCTTTTGGTTCTCTCGGATATGCTTTGATGGATGCCCAATACGCTAGAAGAGTCGTTCTTTTAACTGATAATCTTGTTCCTTATCCAAATACACCGGCTTCGATAAAACAGACTCAGGTTGATTATGTTGTTAAAGTTGCTAAAGTTGGCGATCCAGACAGAATCGGTTCCGGTGCTACCCGTTTTACCAAGGATCCAAAAGAACTTAAAATTGCTCAAATGGTCAACGAGGTTATTACTCATTCTCCTTATTTCAAAGATGGATTCTCCTTTCAAACTGGATCCGGCGGAGCTGCTTTAGCTGTCACTCGTTATCTTCGCCAAGCAATGCTGGATAATAAAATTAAGGCCAGTTTCGCTTTAGGCGGAATCACTAAACCAACAGTTGATTTGTTGGAAGAAGGTCTTGTCAACAAAATTATGGATGTTCAGGATTTCGATAAAGGGGCTGCCGATTCGATGAAAAACAACCGCAAGCAGCAGGAAATCGACGCATCTTGGTACGCTGATCCGGATAATAAGGCTGCAATGGTTGACCAATTGGATGTTGTAATTTTGTCGGCCTTGGAAATCGATACTAAATTCAACGTTAATGTTATGACCGGTTCCGATGGCGTTATTCGTGGCGCGATTGGTGGCCACCAGGATGCAGCAACTGCTAAATTGACAATTATTTCGGCGCCACTGGTTCGTGGAAGAATTGCGACAGTTGTTCCGGATGTGACAACAATAGTAACTCCGGGGGACTCGATTGATGTTCTGGTCACTGAAGTTGGAATTGCGATTAATCCAAAACGCCATGATTTGCTGGAAACTTTGTCAAACATTCCTGGTGTTCCGGTTTATACGATTGAAGAGTTGCAACAAAAAGCCCAACAAATCGTCGGCAAACCGAAAGCCTTGGAATTTACCGATAAAACAGTTGCTTTGATCGAGTATCGTGACGGCAGCTTGATTGATGTCGTTAAGCAGGTCAAAGATTGATTTGTTAAAACACGAGTTGCAAAACCCGTGTTTTTAATTGGAATAAAATATGATTATGGAAAATATCTTTTCAAGTGGAGAAAAGCAGCAAATAGCCGATGTCTTAGCTAATAAAGACGATCGGGCTGCTCTGCAAAAACAAATTTTAGAAAAACATCCCGAAGACTGTTTATTGGCCGTTAAATTGAATATTCCGGGACCGATTAAGAATAATAGCCGGTTAAAAAGTTTATTTGAAAAAGGAATCGACCAATTGGAAAAAGAATTAAAATTGTCCAATTTTAAAATTATTGCTGTAAAAAGCTGGGACAAAGGGACTGGATGCGAGAATTTTTATTTAATTAAAAACACAGCCGCCAATGTAAAGAAAACAGCTGTCTCATTCGAGGATAAAAACGATCTTGGCCGTTTATTCGATGCTGATGTTTTGACGAATAAGAAAGGAATAATTTCCTCGCTTTCTCGCAAACAGCTAAAACAAAACGGCAGAAAATGCTTGATTTGTCAACGCTCGGCTAAAGAATGCGCTCGTTCCCGCCGTCACACCATCAAAGAACTCCAAGACAGAATTTCGGAAATTTACGAAGAAAGCTTTCAATGATTGAAAATTATCTACAAGCCGCATTAAAGGCCCTTATATATGAGGTCTCGGTTTTTCCGAAACCGGGCTTGGTTGATCCTTTGGACAATTCAACTCATCCCGACATGACGGTTTTTACTTTTATTGATTCTTCCTTTAGCCTGGAAAAATATTTTTTAGAAGTCTCTAAAACAGCAGCTCAATTCCGTGGAAAAGATTTGAGAGATTTATTTTATCAAATTCGTCCCTTGGGTATTCAAGCCGAAAAAGATATGTATACCGCTACCAAAGGGGTCAATACCCATAAAGGGGCCATTTTTTCGCTTGGAATCGTGCTTGCCGCCAGTGTTTATTCCAAGTCTCTAAAAACGGAAAATATTTTGACTGTTGTTAAGAAAATGATGAAGGGAATTGTCACTCGCGATCTGGAAAATAAAAAGAATTTTCAAACAGCTGGAGAAATTCAATTTGAAAAATATCGGCTAACTGGTATCCGTGGACAGGCCGAAGCTGGTTTTCCGATTGTTAGTTGTTTTGCGCTGCCTTTTTTTAACAAAAGAAAAGGATCTCTAAACGACAGACTACTTGACACGCTTTTATTGATTGCCCGGCATAATCCAGACAGCAACTTGATCAAACGAGCCGGAAATCCTGATGTGATCGAAAAAGTCAACTCGCAGATTGATGAATATTTTGATCTGGGAGGCAGCCAAAGCCAGGCAGGGAGGAAGCAACTTGAGAAAATCAATAATTACTTTAATCGATTCAATCTCAGTTTGGGTGGAGCGGCCGACATGCTTATTTTGACAATTTATTTTGCATTAATTGAGAAAAATATCTAAAAATTCAATGTTAGAATAGCTTGAGTGAATGATTTATTAACAGGTTTAAATGATAAACAAAAAGAAGCAGTTCTGACTACTGAAGGACCGCTATTAATTATGGCCGGGGCCGGCTCTGGCAAGACGCGTGTTCTGACTCATCGGGTGGCTTATTTAGTCAAAGAAAAGCACGTTGATCCCTGGTCGATTCTAGCGATTACTTTTACAAATAAAGCAGCCCGCGAAATGAAAGAGAGAATCGCCGGCTTGGTTGACGAAGAAGATGCGCGGTCTATTTGGGTGTCGACTTTTCATGCTTTGTCGGCTCGTATTTTGCGGCGCGATGTTGATAAAATCGGTTTTACGACCAGCTTTTCGATTCTTGATTCAAGTGGTCAGAGAACTTTAATGAAGCACGTACTAAACGATTTGAATTACGATTCAAATCAATACGATCCAAAATCGATTCTAGCCTCTATTTCTAATTTTAAAAATGCGCTTCAAACACCTAACGACGCAAAAACGGCCGCTAAGACGCCTTTTGACGAGGCAGTTTCCGAATCATATGATCTTTATGAACGCCGTTTGACCCAATCGCAATCAATGGATTTTGATGATTTGATTATGCGGACAATTCAGCTTTTCAAACAAGCTCCGGATGTTCTTCATTATTATCAGCATAAGTTTAAATATATTCACGTCGACGAGTATCAGGATACGAATGGCGCTCAATACAAACTGGTTGAAATGTTAGCGGCTGGCGACTTTGGATCTCGTAATTTAGCCGTTGTCGGTGATTCTGATCAGAGTATTTATGGTTGGCGTGGTGCCGATATGAATAATATCCTTAATTTCGAAAAGGATTTTCCTGGTGCAAAAACGGTTTTGTTGGAACAGAATTATCGTTCTACGAAACACATTTTAATGGCTGCCAATCAGGTTATCCAAAATAATATCGAACGCAAACCAAAGAACCTTTGGACTAATAATCAGGATGGAAATTTAATTCATTATTACCGTGCCCAATCCGAATCCGACGAGGCTCATTATGTATTAACTAAAATTCAGGCAGGCGTTAAAAAAGGACGCAGCCTAAATGATTTTGCGATTTTATTCCGGACAAACGCCCAGTCGCGTATTTTCGAACAGGTTTTTAATTCGAATAAGATTCAATACACAATGGTTGGCGGAACGCGTTTCTTTGAGAGAAAGGAAATTCAGGATATCGTTGCTTATTTGCAGCTAACCGCAAACCTTGATAACGACACTGCCTTTGAACGAATTGTTAATGAACCAAAACGTTCGATTGGAAGCAGTTCGATTGAAAAATTGCGCTCTTTTGCTGCTAAGAAGGGCCTTTCTTTGATGAAATCGATCGTTGTTTTGGATGACGAGAGCCGACTTTCAAAAAAAGCCCAGAGCAATTTTCGCAAATTTGCCCAAATGATTCAGGTTTTTTCCGACCAATCGCATTTTCTTTCTCTAACTGAGCTGGCAAATGAGATCTTTGACCAAACCGGTATTCGCGAGCAATACGTAAAAAAAGATGATTTGGAGTCTCAATCAAGAGTCGAAAACCTTGATGAGTTCTTATCACAAACCAAACAATTCGATCAGGATTATGACGAAGAAGCATCTGAAACAAATAATCCCTTAGTTGATTTCCTCGGTCAAACTGCTTTGGTCAGCGATCTGGACTCCTATGATGAAAGCGCCGGACAGGTTACTTTAATGACGGTTCACGCTGCCAAAGGTCTCGAGTTCCCGGTTGTCTTTATTGTTGGGCTCGAAGAAGGAATTTTCCCATCGGCCCGAGCAATGATGGAACGCGACGGCTTAGAAGAGGAACGCCGATTGGCATACGTAGCTATTACGCGTGCGCAGGAAGAATTGTATTTAACGAACGCTTTTGGTCGTCTATTATATGGGAGGGCTCAATCGAATAAACCATCAATGTTTCTTGATGAAATCGATGATTCCTTACTTGACAAAGAAAATCCTTCTTCGAGCCGAACGCAGACTTTATCCGATTACGATCGGCCGATGCCTTTTGATCGCAAATCCGAAACATCAAACCGCAAATATGATCAGGCTTTTGCTAAAACCTATCATGGCAACGGGGCTGAGAAAAAGGATTGGCAACTTGGTGATCAGGTTAAACACAAGACTTTTGGTATTGGAAGAATTGTTGCGATTGATAATGAAGGCAGTGATAAACTTTTAAAAATTGCCTTTGCTTCAAAAGGAATTAAGCAATTAATGGCTTCTTTTGCCCCGATTGAGAAAATATAATTATGAATCCAGCAGACCAGTTCACACCAATTGAAGATTTAACGTTCACACAAGCTCAGGCGGAAATCAGAGATCTTTCGGATGAATTAACCAAATGGGGACGCGAGTATTACGAAGAGGATAATCCAAGTGTCGAGGATTACGTTTATGACGCCCATTACGCCCGTCTGGTTGCTTTGGAAAAGGCTTATCCGAGTTTGGCCATGCCTGATTCGCCTACTCAACATGTTGCAGCTGGAAATCAGACGAAGAATGATTCCCGTGGTTTACAAAAGGTCGTTCACCCGGTTCCGATGCTGTCTTTGGGGGATGTTTTTTCGATTCAGGAATTGCTTGACTGGGACCTTGTGACAACGAAAAATGCCGGATCTCAACAGAAGTATAATCTTGAACTGAAAATTGATGGTTTGGCAATTTCTTTGAGATATGAAAACGGAAGACTTATTCAAGCTTCGACGCGTGGGGATGGTTCTATCGGCGAAAATGTGACCGATAACGTTAAAACGATTACCGAGATCCCAAAAGTATTAAATGAGCCGCTAACGATTGAGGTTCGCGGAGAAATTTACATGCGTAAAGAAGCTTTTGCTGATTTGAATCGGCAGCGCGACGAAGAAGGAAAAACAATTTTTGCCAATCCAAGAAATGCAGCCGCCGGCAGCCTGCGTCAATTAGACCCAAAAATTACTGCCAAAAGGCATCTTTCCTCCTTTATTTATTACACGGCACAAAATGATGTTTTGGGCGTCAACACCCAGTCGGATGTTTTGGAACGTTTCCGACAGTTGGGTTTTCCAGTTAATTCCAGTAATAAAGTAATCGATAGGATGACCGAAGTTAAAGATTATATCGATGAATACACGATTAAAAGAGACAACTTGCCTTATGGAATCGACGGAGTCGTTGTTAAAGTAAATGATCTTGATGTGGAAAACGAGTTGGGCAATACAGTCAAAATACCACGTTGGTCGATTGCTTATAAATTTCCTCCGGAAGAAGCTTTGACAGTTGTTCGCGACATCACTTGGACGGTCGGTCGAACCGGAGTTGTCACGCCAACAGCTATTATGGACCCTGTCTTTCTTGCTGGTACGAAAGTTAAAAGGGCAAGTTTGCATAATCCTGATTATTTGCAGGAAAAGGATGTTCGAATCGGCGACACGGTAACTTTACATAAAGCCGGTGATATTATCCCGGAAGTTGGGCAGGTCATCTTAAAAAAGCGGCCTGCTGATGCTCAAGCTTATCCAATTCCGGTTTACTGCCCTTCTTGTAAATCCAAACTTGTCCATGTCCAGGGCGAAGTGGCTCTTCGCTGCATTAATCCTGAATGTCCAGCCCAAATTAAAGAAGGATTGATTCACTTTGCTTCAAGAAATGCGATGAATATTGATGGATTAGGTCCTCGGGTTGTCGAACAGCTTTTATCCAAAAATCTGATTAGGAAAATTTCTGATTTATATGCCTTAACAGAAAGTCAATTAACGACTTTGGATAAATTTGCCGATTTATCATCAAAAAATTTGATTCAGGCAATTGATCGTTCACGCCAAAATTCAGTTGAACGTTTAATAACGGCCTTGGGCATTCGCGGGGTTGGTGCTAAGGCTGCCAAAGTGCTCGCGGCGCATTTTAAGAATCTTCGTAATCTACAAAATGCCGGAGCAGAGGAGATTGCCGAAATTGACGGTGTTGGTCAGGTAATGGCCGATGCAATTAGACAGTATTTCAATAGCGAATCGGTTGCCAGCTTAATTAACGAATTGGAAAATTTTCAAGTAAATTTTGATTATTTGACGACAAGTACGGTTGACGAAAAAAATTACTTTTTCAATAAAAGAATCGTTTTAACCGGCAAACTTATTCATTGGACACGACCACAAATGCAGGCTTGGCTTGAAGAACATGGCGCCAATGTTTCTTCATCCGTTTCTTCAAAAACAGATCTTTTAATTGCAGGAAGCGATGTAGGTAGTAAACTAGAAAGAGCGAATAAATTAGGAATAAAAGTGATTAACGAACAGGATTTCATTAATTTAAGCAATGCTAAAAAATAGGCGTAGATTAACAATTACACAGTTTTTAATTCTTCTCTTCGTACTTCTTGTAGTAGTCGTCGGAGTATTGTATTTCTTTAATAACAATCAGAACTCGACGAGCAGCAGCAGCTCCAGCAGCAGCGCTATTCAAGTCATTAATGCCAATAATAATCAGGGGGAGTATAAAACCGTCGTCAAAAACGGCAGTTACGTAACTTCGGCTGCCAGAGGAATCGCTGTTACGACCGAAGATGGGCTTAACGCTCAGTCGTTCGAACAGGCAATCAATGAACTTTCAAAAAAGTTTTTCTCGACAAAGAAATACATTTTCCAAGAGGGCCAGTATCTTTCCGCTACAACTCTTAATGATTGGCTGGATCGCTATTCGAGCAGCAATAAGCTCGGTTTGAATCCGGTTAATAATGGCAAGACCGACAATAGTCGAAATCCGGAATATCTTCAATCAATCGAAGAAAACGACTTTATGACCGAAGGCAGCGGTTCCAATCTTAATCTTGCCGGTATGACAATCGGAATCGCTATGAATCGGACTGATAGTTATACAAAAACTACAGGCGGAACAACATATACTCAAAGCATTTCCAAAGCAGAGATGGTCGCTCAAGGAAAAACGATAGCTAGCAAAGTACTGGCGCGTTTGCGGGCCAATAAAAAAATTGGCAATAATGTTCCTATTTTGATCGTGATGTATCAAAATGCTTCCAGCTCTTCTTTGGTTGGTGGCGTTCCCTACGCTTACTATATGTCAAAGTCCGGCAGCAAAATCAGCACATGGCATAATCTTGATTACCAGAATCTTATCTTCCCTGAGCAAAGTACAACGACCGGCAGCGTCGGCAGTCAAGACAATACTAATTTTGTTAATTTTGAAGACGATATCGAAGGATTTTTCCCAACTATTTCTTCGGCCACTGCTCAAGCCCGTTACGAGGATAAAACTTTAACAGGAATGAAAATTACCGTTAATACCAGTTTTTACTCGGTTTCTGAAATTAAAGCATTTTCAACTTATATTTCTGAGGTTGGGCCGAAATACTTTACTAAAGATATTCCGATCACGATTTCTGTTTATGCTTCGAACCAATTATTAGCTGTCTTGAGTCGCAGCAGCGGAAGTAACTTTAAGGTTACTTACTTGTACAGTTATTGATATACAGTCTTTTTCGGGTTATAATTAAATTAACTTGATTTACTGAAGTAAATGAGTTGGTGTTTGCCAGCTCATTTTTTATGGGTCAAGTAAAAAAAGATAATGAATTTAAAACAAATTGATACAATCAAAGAAAAAATTCAGCCGATCCTTTCGGAAAAGCATCTTTTGCTTTGGGATCTTTCTTTCTTTGGCGGTAGTCCGGCTGTCTTGACTATTTTAATTGACGGGCAGGATCACCAGGCAATTCGAATGAACCAAATTTCCGAGGTAACTTCTTTGATCAGTGACGCACTTGATAAGGTCGAACCGGATCCGTTTCCAGATCGATACAATCTTGATATTTCATCACCGGGAATCGATCGTTCGATTAAAACTGATGAGCATCTTGATTGGGCACTTGGCCAGCCGATCAAGTTGAATTTGTTTGAAAAAATCGATGGCAGCAAATCAGCCGAAGGTATTTTAAAATCCTTTTCTGATTTGGAGATTAGCTTGGAAGTTTCACCAGCGGAAGTTAAGAATTTTCCAAGAGAAAAAATCTCAAAAATTTCGTTAAATCAGGAGGCATAGATATGGCATCAGATTACAGAAGAGAGTTGTTTTCTGCGTTACAGGCATTACAAGCTGAGAAAGGCATCAGCCAGGAAGATGCAATTACGTCTTTAAAAGATACTTTAGTGACTGCTTATAAGAAGAATTTTGAAGGGGAAACCAATGTCGAAGTTGATGTCGATCCTGAAAAACAGGAGTTTAATCTTTTACAAATTAAAGAGGTCATTCCTGATGGAGATATGATTGACCCCTATTCGGAAATTTATTTGAAAGATGCACGAGAGATTAATTCTGCATACGAAGCCGGTGATCAGATCAAATTCGAAATTAATCCGCGTGATTTTGGCCGTTTGGCTGCTCAATCAGGGAAAAATAAATCTACTCAAACAATTCGTGAAAAAGAAAAGGAGGCAATTCACGCTCGTTACGAAGGTTTCGAGCATGAAATTGTGTCTGCGAGGGTTGCTCGTGAAGACCAACGCTTTTTGTGGGTTACCATGCCTGATGGTCAAGAGGCGGCCATGGGAGACAAGGATCGTATACCTGGCGAAACCTACAAGACCGGTGATCCAATCAAAGTTTTGATTAATCGGGTCGAGGATTCTGCTACTCGCGGTCCACAGATCTACGTTTCTCGAACGAGTCCGGAATTAGTTAAACGTTTATTCGAACAGGAAGTTCCGGAAGTTTACGATGGCACTGTCGTGATTGAATCAATTGCCCGGGAAGCCGGTGATCGTTCGAAAGTGGCAGTTCGGACAACCGATTCCAACCTTGACCCCATTGGTACTCTGGTTGGGACTCGTGGTTCGCGTGTTCAGGCTGTTGTTAATGAATTGCATGGCGAGAACATGGATATTGTTGAATGGGTCGAAGACGAAGCACAGTATATCGCCAATGCTTTGAATCCGGCCGAGGTCGTCGACGTAATTTTCAGTCCGGATAACGATAATGAAGTTACTGTTATTGTGCCTGATTATCAGTTGAGTTTGGCTATTGGAAAACGTGGTCAGAATGCACGTTTGGCTGCCAAGCTAACTAAGTTTAAAATTGATATTAAATCAGAAACACAGGCGGAAAACGACCCACAGCTTCAGGCTATTCTCGAAGAATCCGCTAAATATGCAGAGGAAGAAGATCAATCGGACGAAACCGACGAAACGGATGAGGCTTTGGAAGACGAGACCGAATACGCCGACGCCAATGAATATTTTTCTGAAGGCGCTGATCAATCCGATGCATCAGAAGAGGAGAAAACTTCCGAGTCCGCTGAAGAAAGTAGTTCAGCCGAAGAAGATTCTTCAAAAGCAAAGGCTAAAATGACTGAAGCCGAAGTTAAAGAGGCTCAGGACGAATTTGCCGCTGCCCTAAAGAATGTTGATTTCGATGCTATTTTGGAAGAAAAAGAGGGCGACGACAACAAAAAGAGCGACGATAAATAATTATTTATGGCAAAAAAGAAGCGACAATTTAAAGCACGTAAAATACCGATGCGTAAAGATATAGTCAGTGGCCAAATGTTCCCAAAAAAGGATTTGATTCGAATTGTAAAGACCCCGTCTGGAGAATTAGAGTTGGATCCAACCGGTCGAGCAAATGGCCGCGGCGCCTATGTCAGCGTTGATGTTACACTAGCTAAGAAGGCAAAAATAGAGAAGTCTCTCGATTCTACCTTTGAAATGACTGTTGCCGATGTTTTTTATGATAAATTAATTGATTTTGTCAAGCACCAACAAGACAGGAAGGAACTTTTCAGCCACGAACAAATTATCAAAGCAGAAAATTCTTAATTATTTTGGCTTGGCAAAACGCGCTGGTTTCCTTGTCAGTGGACAGACAGTAGTCGAAAGGGCCATCAGAAAGCAAAAAATTTCGATGGTAATTATTGCTAATGATGCTAGCGAAAATACAAAAAAGGATTTTGAAGACTTAATCCGGGAAAGAATTACCATAGTTAATCAATTTTCAAGTACAGAGATCAGCCAAGCAATTGGGCAGACAAGAAAAATTCTTGGAATTAGTGATCCGGGAATTACAAAACAAATCAAAGAGTTATTAAAGGAGGTGACTTTATGACTGAAGAAGAAAAGAAACGGCGTCCGTTGGTACATCACATTAGAAAGCAATCGGCTTCTAAATCGGAATTGCCAGCCTCTCAAAGAAGGCATGCAGCTGGTCTTTCGAGCCGTGCTCAAGGAGAAAGGCATGGTGAAAAGACGCCAACTAATAACCAGGATTCTCGTCAACGCAGGCGAGTAAGTTTTGATTCCAATACAGGTCGTCCTGCACCCAAAGACCACAAACCGATTCATGCAGGAAGCGCAAGCGCGCCTGCTGGGTCCTCTTTGAATCAACCCCGGAAAACAACAAGCCAACGTCAACGGACGAATTCGAGAACCAGTAAAACAACTGTTGAACCGCTTCGCCGTGCTCACCCACATAATCCGTTACCAAATCAGCATCCGGTAACCAATCAAAGGAATAACCGTCGAAACAATAATCGTACGGCTGGCGGGCAGTCCTCGAATAATAGGAACAATAACAATCACAAAACAAATGCATCGCAAAATGGTACAGGACGTTTTGGTGGCGCATTAGCATCCGGGAATAATTCTGCTCGTAATAATACTCGTCGTCGCAATCAAACAACGACAGCTCCAGGTACTCATTTTGTTAGTGGCCCGGCTCGTGGTATCCGTCGCAAGTCGGGACCCAAAGGGTCCAAGAAAGCTCAGCGTATTGCAGCAGCAGCAGTTTCCAAGAATCGTCAAAACGAACGTAAGGAACAGCCGTTACCAAAGGTTCTGGAATATCGTTTGGGCATGAATGTTCAGGATATTGCCAAAATTATTCACCGTGATGTTACTGAAATTCTTAAGAAACTCTTCTTACTTGGCGTAGTTGTAAACCAAAATCAGAGTTTGGATGCCGACACGATTGAGTTACTAGCTGCTGATTATAATATTGAAGCAAAGCAAAAAGAAGAAGTCGATGTTTCTGATATTGATCGTTTCTTTGATAAGACCGACAATGATATCGATCAGAGCAAATTAGTATCGCGTGCCCCGATTGTTACCATTATGGGTCACGTTGATCATGGTAAGACAACTCTTTTGGATTATTTGCGTCACACTCATGTAACGGAAGGCGAAGCAGGTGGAATCACTCAACGTATTGGGGCTTATCAGGCTCGTTTGCATGATCGTCTGATTACTTTCCTTGATACACCTGGCCATGAAGCCTTTACAGAAATGCGTGCTCGTGGTGCGAACGTTACCGACATTACTATATTGGTTGTTGCAGCTGATGATGGAATTATGCCGCAAACAATCGAAGCTATTCATCATGCTCAGGCAGCGAAAACACCGATTATTGTCGCAATTAACAAGATTGATATTCCAGGTGTCGATCCGAATAACGTTATCAACGAACTCATGAAATATGATCTTGTTCCAGAAGAGTATGGCGGCAGTACGATTGAAGTACCGATTTCTGCTAAAACAGGTCAAAATGTTGATAAACTTTTGGAGATGATTTTACTTCAAGCTGATATGATGGACCTAAAATCAGACCCAACGGCCAAGTCTCGCGGATCTGTTATCGAAGCCCGTTTGGACAAGGGCCGTGGAGCTGTTGCGACATTGCTGATTCAGCAAGGAACACTGAAGACTGGCGATCCGATTGTCGTTGGAAATACTTTTGGTCGTGTTCGGACAATGAATGATGCATCTCACAAAAAACTTGATTCCGCTTTGCCAGCGACTCCGGTTGAAATTACCGGTTTGAATGAAGTTCCGCAGGCCGGTGATCATTTCGTTGTCATGGATTCTGAAAAAGATGCTCGCGAGGCTGGAGAGTCTAGAGCTAAGAAGGCAATGGAAGAAGAACGTAATAATGGGGCTGTTGTGACATTGGACACACTTTTCTCAACAATGGCCAAGCGGGATATGAAGACAGTTTCCTTAATCGTTAAAGCTGATGTTCAAGGATCGGTTGAAGCTCTCTCTGCATCTCTAAAGAAAATCAAGGTTGAAGGCGTTCGAGTTGACATACTCCATGCAGCCGTTGGTGCGATTAATGAGTCTGATATTAACCTTGCCGAAGCTTCTGGCGCGATTATTATCGGCTTTAATGTTCGTCCGGTTGGCCAAGCTAAGACTGATGCCGAGCAAAAACATGTCGATGTCCGACTTTATAACGTTATTTACGATGCCATTAATGAAGTCGAAGCAGCCATGAAGGGCCAACTGGAACCTGTTTATAAGGAGAAGACTCTGGGAACTGTTTCAGTACGTGAATTATTCCATTTCTCCAAAATTGGAACAATTGCCGGTGGCTTGGTTACCGATGGTATTATTACCAGTGATTCGAAAGTTCGTCTTGTTCGCGACGGCGTTGTTGTTTATGATGGACAACTGGGTTCTTTGAAACACGGAAAAGATGATGTCAAAGAGGTCAAGAAGGGCTTTGAACTTGGTTTGACAATCGCCAATTATAACGATGAAAAAGTCGGCGATGTCATTGAAGCTTATACGATGGAAGAGGTTAAGGCAAATGCCTAAACATGCTAAATCTGCACGTTTGCTACGCGTCGAAGGTACAATTCAACGTGAAATCAGTGAAATCCTCGTTAAAGAAGTTTCTGATCCCAGATTGAAGGATGTCACCATCACCGGTATTGACATGACACCTGATTTTTCAATTGCTTATGTTTACTGGACAATTTATTCCGATTTGGCAAGTTCCGGTGAAAAGGCCGACGCTGGTCTCCAAGCTGCTAAAGGTTTAATTAAACGCCAGCTGGCTAGGAAAATGACTACTTTTAAGATTCCTGACTTGATTTTCAAACGCGATACAGCGATCGAATATGGTGATCATATTGAACAACTTATTGCTAAATTAAATCATGAAAGCAAATAAAAACCTGTGTTTCTCACTGAAACGCAGGTTTTTTGTTTACCCAAATTTATTGTTAAATTATTGTCCGCCGGTATTATTGTTTGTTGTAGTCGTGTCTGTGGTGGGAGCTGTAGGTTGAACCGAAGATGACGAATAAGTTGTGGCGGGCGTTGTATAAGTTTGCTGTGTCGACGAACTATAAGTCGCTGTTGAATCATCGGTTTCTGTGGAACTATCATCGCCTATGACGAACCCGTTAGTAACTTTACTAGCATATAGTGGACCCGATTTAGCTTTTTTCAGGCCAAGGAATTTTCTAATTTTATTAGTGACACGTTGTTTTTCTTTACTGGCAACCACTTGGTAGGAAATTCCAGAATATTCATAATCAGTGCCTTGTACTGAATCGGATTTAATATTTTTCAGGGCCTTTCTGTAATTAGAAGCCAAGGTAACCATATCGTTGAAAGTCAAATCTGTTTTTCCCTGTTTGGAAATTGAATTCAAGAATTTTTTGTTAACAATTTGTGGAATTAAGGCGGTTGCTTTCTTTGCAATGGCTTCAAAGACCAAGCGTTGACGTAAAGTACGGCCGTAGTCTCCTAGCGGATCGTTATAACGCATTCTTGTGAAAGCCAGGGCAGCAGCCCCGTTCATGATGTTGGAAGTTTTTGTCAAAGTACTTCCATTTTTATAATACTTGTACTTCGTTGACCCTTTTGTGAAGGTGTATAAATTATTTCCATAATCATGAGCAGTATCTTCCGAAAAAGTGAAAGTTAAAGGAGATTTCACAGAAATCCCTCCAGCTTTATTGGTAATTTGTTCAAGCGCCTCCATGTTGACGATTCCATAAAAATCAATCGGAACGTTCAACCATTTTTCAACCGTTTTAATGGATGTTTCTGGATGGCCTTTTCCGTTTGCCGGATATTCATAGGCTGCGTTTATTTTTTGAGGGAAAGTATACTCATAGCCGGGAATCGAGACCATTGAATCACGTGGAATCGACATGAGCAGAGTTTTCTTGGTTTTTGGATTGATTATGACAAGGATCATCGAATCGGTTCTTCCGACCCAATTTCGACCTAATTCACCGGTATCGGTTCCCATGAGAAGTATTGAAACCGGTTTTCCTTTGCTTAAGACTGAATCGACATTACGTTCTTTCTTTATATTAGTTGAAACGAAAGTATTGGAATCGATCGCTCCTTTAATATTGTAATAGGCCACAAAAAAAATTACCCCGACTCCAACGAATAACAAACCGAAGACGGTAAGCACTATATTTCTGATTAAATGTTTGCTTTTACGGCCGGGACGACGTTCTTTTCCTGCTTTTGGTGATCTAAATTTTCGCATATAGTAACATTCTATCCAAAGTACTAATTTAATACATTAAAAAATATAGCTTTGTTACAATAGATTTTGAATTATGATAGTTGATCGGGATAAGGCGCGAAAACCGCTTATTTATATTTTTGCAGGGCTTTTTTTATTTGTAATCATTTTATCTTGGCTGTATTCGCCTTTACTTAATTTATTGGATGAATTTTTTACCGAGTTTCTTTCGGGCCGTAATAACGGCTTTCTTAAGGTTTTTTTCTGGATTGGAGCCAATTTGAGCCGACCTATTTTCAGTTTTTTGGTGACCCTTTTTTGTGCTTTCCTTCTATGGGGAAACAATTTTAAAATTCCGGCAGCTTGGTTTCTTTTTACGATGCTCGGTTCAATGCTGGCTGATTCGCTTTTGACTTTGTTGCTGCAGTTTCCGGCTCCCAGCGATAAGCCGGCATCGATCGGCCGGAGTTTTCCAAGTCTGGCTGTTTTGATGACTTTTTTGTTGATTCAATTTTTCTTTGTTATCGTTGTACCAGAGTTTAATAAACGGGCTAAAAAAGTTAAAAACAAAACGATCATTTTCATGATTCTTTGGCTGATATTGGTTTGTTTTGCTGTAATTGCTTGTCAATATAATACGATTATTGATGTTTTTTCTGCGCTTATATTTGGTTATGCCTGGTTCATGTTTTCCGAAGAGTTTTATTTTAGCTATGCACGAATATTTGTGAAATTAAATATTTTCAGGGGCAGTTGGATTTAAAAGGATGGAGTTGTCAAGTCGGATCAATTAGTTTTTTAAATATACTGAAAAATGTTTGACATTAGATTGGTATATTGTCAAATTAGATAAAGTAAAAAAGACAAGGGGATAATATAATTAATGATCGTTTTATCAGGAACAATTGGAGCTGGGAAAACCAGTTTAACGAATTTGCTTTCAAAACATTTAGGTAGCAAAGCGATTTATGAAAGTGTGAGTGACAACCCGATTCTGCCGCTTTTCTATGACGATCCTAAAAAGTACGCTTTTCTTTTGCAAATATATTTTCTGAATAAACGCCTGCAAAATATTAAAAATGCCCAAGAGAATAAATTGGACGTGATCGATCGTTCAATTTTCGAAGATGCTCTATTATTCCAATTGAACGCTGATCTTGGTCGTTCGACTCAGACTGAAGTCGATATTTATAAATCACTTTTAAGCAATATGATGGAAAAACTTGATGAGTTGCCATCAAAGGATCCTGATCTTTTGATTCATGTGCGGGTTTCTTTTGACAACATGCTGAGCAGGATTGAAAAACGCGGTCGTGATTTTGAACAGATTTCCGTTCATCCGGATCTGTACAAATACTATCAGGAACTTAATCGCCGTTATGCTGTTTGGTATGCCGCTTATGATCGCGGACCAAAAATGGAAATCGACGGTGATAAATATGATTTTGTTGAATCTAAAGACGCCGCTCAAGAGGTTCTGAACCAAATTGATGAAAGACTTTTTGATTTGGGAATCCTTGTCGGCTAATTTATCTTCAGGTTAATTTTCATTTAATATTTGTTTAAGCACACTTTAATTTTCAGAGAATAATCTGCAATGTAAAGGAGATTTCATGGATTATATCAAGCGTGCTTTTTTGTATCTTCGCCGAAAAATTGGGCGGAGTTTATTATTGACTCTGGTTATTACAGCGATTATGACTTTTGTTTTAGCTGGACTGATTATTCAAAATGCTGCTTTGACAGCTGTCAATAATAGCAAAGATTCAGTCGGTACAACAGTGGCCTTGTCCGCTAATCGACAAAAACTATTCAAGCAAAACCAAGGCTCAACTGGAACTTCGGGATTTAAGAGCACCAATCAGGCAATTATTACTCAAAAAACGGCTAATAAATTAGGTTCTTTGAGTAATGTTGCTGCTTATCAGATTACTGCCACAGCGAGCGTTAACGCTTCTTCTTTCACAGCAGTGAAAACCAGCAGTTCATCCAGCAGTAAGGGTGGTTTTTCTGGTATGCAAAGCACCGAAAGTGGTGATATTAGTATTTCCGGTGTTTCAACAACTGCGGCCGATTCAAACTTTAAGAACAAAAATTATGTAATTATCAAAGGCCGCGGAATCAAAGTATCTGATAAAAACACAAATAACGTTGTAATTGAAAAAACTCTTGCTTCGAATAACAAAATCAAGGTTGGCAAAACGATTAAGATTAAAAATTCGGATGGGGATGTCAAGACATTGAAAGTCGTTGGAATTTATCAGGCAAAAACCTCCAGTTCGGCCAGCTTGGCAACTACTGATCCGTCGAATACGATTTATTCCAGTTACACACTTGCTTCGAGTCTAGCTGGCGATGGCGGTAAAGTTTCTGCTGTTACTTATACTTTGACTGATTCCAGTAAGGAGAAAGCTTTTGTTAAAAAAGCCAAGAAATTAATTTCCAGCAAACTGCAATTAACAACTTCCGACGAAATTTATGAGCTTTTATCCAGTTCGGTCAAGTCGATTGAGAGTATTGCCTCAAAGATTGTTTGGATTGTTGCGATTGCTGGGATTGCTATTCTGAGTCTGATTTTGATTTTAATGATTCGTGAGCGTAAACATGAAATTGGTGTTCTGATGTCTCTTGGCGAGGCAAAGGGAAAAATAATCGGACAGATTTTCATCGAAACAATTTCAATTTTGATTATTTCTCTGTTTTTCGCCGGCATTTTCGGTAATTTATTCGGTAATGTAATCGGAAAACAATTGGTTAATCAGCAAACAACATCGACACAAAGTCTGAGCAGCGGAGCCGGTGCCCCGGGTGGTGGTGGCGCACCAGGCCAGGGAAATACAACCGGCAAAGGAACGACGCAGAAAACCGGTCGGCCTACTGCCGGCGGTACCAGCCAATTGAGTTCAACTCTGACGGGAAGTTCTCAACTTAATAAACTTTCAACTCATTTAACGATTGGTACTTTACTAAAGTTGGGAGCATTTGGATTAGTAATCGTCGGCATTGCGACTTTACTCGGTTCTATACCGATTTTGAGCTTAAAACCAAAAAGAATTCTAATTTCGGAATAAGGGAGCAATTATGACACTAGCAGTTCAAAAATTAACTCATTATTTTAATCATCCGGATGACTACTTATATAAGGATGTTAGTTTGAAGTTTGAATCATCGAAGTTTTATGCAATTGTCGGTGAATCGGGTTCCGGGAAAACAACTTTTGTGAGTTTTCTAGCCGGGCTTGATTCGCCGGTTGCCGGAACGATTAATTTCAACGGCAAGGACATCAGAAAAATCGGTTTGACCAAATATCGTAACCAAGATGTGACAATTATTTTTCAAGCCTATAATTTAATGACCTATATGTCAGCCTTGGAGAATGTTATGTCGGCTTTATCAATTACAAATTCCAAGCATGCCGGCGATAAACAATATGCGACTGATTTGCTGGCTTCAGTCGGTATCGATGGTGATTTGATAAATAAAAACGTTCAAAAATTATCCGGTGGCCAGCAACAGCGTGTTGCCATCATTCGTGCTTTGGCTGTTGATGCGCCGGTTGTTGTTGCCGATGAGCCAACCGGTAATTTAGATTCGCAAAATACGAAAGAAATTACGCAAATTTTTAAAAAAGTTGCTCATGATTCCAAGAAAACCGTAATCGTAATTACTCATGACCAAAAAGTAGCTAGCATGGCCGATGTTAAAATAGTTTTGGATGATCGCAAATTTACAGTTAAAAAACCTAGAAAGAGAGTTTCTAAATTAAGAAAAATAAGCTGATTTACCGGCTTTTTCTTCTTTGCCGAATGTATAATCGAATGTATGCTAGATATTAAATATTTACGGAATAATCGAGATGAAGCCAACCAACGTTTGATTGATCGCAATGTTGAAGATGGCGTGTTAGATAAATTATTAGCCGACGACGAGAAGCGTCGTTCTCTGATTCGCAAAGCCGAACAGTTGAAGGCGAAACGGAATCAGGTTTCCGATCAAATTGGGGCTGCCAAACGGGCTAAAGACAATTCAGCTGCTCAAAAAGCAATTAGTGATATGCAGACCGTTGCAGGTCAAATTAAAGATTTGGATAAGCAATTATCGGCAATTGAAGAGTCTGTTCATACCCAAGCTGCTCATCTGCCTAATTTGGCTGATCCGCGGGTGCCGGTTGGTCCGGACGATTCATATAATGTTGAACAAAGAAAGTGGCAACCAACCGATCTTCAGGGCCGTCCGGCCGCTTTTTCGAAAACACCAACATGGTTGAAAGCCCATTTTGAAATTGGCGAAGATCTTGGTATTTTGGATTTTCAACGAGGCGTAAAAGTATCCGGAGCGCGTTTTTTGTATTATGTCGGCGCCGGCGCCCGCTTGGAACGAGCTGTTTATAATTTCATGCTTGATGAACATCGCCGCGAAGGTTACACAGAATTGTTGACTCCGTACATGGTTACCAACGAATCGATGTATGCAACCGGCCAGTTTCCGAAATTTGTTGACGATGCCTACGAGGTTGGCAAAAATCAGTCGATGACAATGATTCCGACCGCTGAAGTCGCCTTGGTTAATTGGCGTCGCGATGAAGTTTTGGATGAATCGGAATTGCCCTTATATATCACTGCCTTGTCGCCGGCATTTCGTCAGGAAGCCGGGGCTGCCGGGAAAGATACGCGTGGTTTGATTCGCCTGCATCAGTTTAATAAAGTCGAAATGGTTAAATTTACCAAGCCAGAGGATTCATATAACGAATTGGAAAAAATGACTGTCGATGCAGAAAATATTTTGCAAAAACTGGAATTACCTTACCATGTAATTCGCCTTTCGACTGGGGACATGGGTTTTGGTTCTGCAATGACTTACGATTTGGAAGTTTGGTTTCCGACCCAGGATAAATATCGTGAAATTTCTTCTGTTTCTAATGATGAAGATTTTCAAGCGCGCCGTGGACACATTCAATATCGTGATTCAAAGACAGGCAAACTTCGTTTTGTTCATACTCTAAACGGTTCCGGTCTGGCTGTTGGCAGAACAGTTGCGGCTATTTTGGAGAATTATCAAAATGAAGATGGGACAATTACAATTCCCGAAGTTCTTCGTCCTTATTTCGGCGAAGACAAGATTAGCAAAGAAAATGCCAGGTAATTTCCAGTATTTTCAAACGTTTTTACTAAAATTATTTCCCTGAATTCTTTTATCTTTGTTTTATCTCTCTTTTATTTTCTTTTAATCTGTCAATTGAATAATTAAAACTGTTCCAAAGGACAAGTTGTTAAAAACAAATCCCGACGAACAACTCTCCAATAATAAAATATCCCTTCCAAATAAATTAAAAACTCTCTTCATAATAATTAATCCCAAAAAACGCCACCCCAAAGGCGTTTTTATTTTTGCCTAAAATCCTATTAAATCATCACTTTTATAGTATTTAAAATATGTTTAATTATTAAGTGATAAAAGTAGAGCATGAATGCTTATGAATTTTTGAATTTAGGCCAGTCGAAAAAGCCGAGAAGATCCGGCCTAACTATGATGCTTGATAAAGGTTTAGGAAGCAGATCGCTCGATGATCTTCTAAATACATCTGCTGATTATATTGATTTTGCCAAATTTGGTTGGGGCACTTCGGCCGTAATTAATCGGGACTTGATAATTAATAAAACGAGTCGATATCAAGCTGCTGGAATTATGCCTTATCCTGGCGGAACTTTGCTTGAAGTTTCTGTGTTGAAGGGCAAAGTGGATCGATTTTTAAAGGAAAGCCGTGAATTGGGATTTACGGCAATTGAAGTTAGTGATGGATCAACTGAAATTACCAAAGAAGAAAGAGCGAAAATAATTAAAAAATCAAGGGAAGCCGGTTTTTATGTTATCTCCGAAGTTGGCAAGAAAAATCCGATTTTGGATCACGATTTATCTATTTCGGAAAGATTGGAACTAATTAAATCTGATTTGGCATACGGTTCAAACTATGTTCTCATTGAAGCCAGGGAGGCTGGAAAAGATATCGGAATCTATGATGCCGATGGAAATATTATTGAAGATGAATTGGAACAACTTTCCAGTCTTGGAATATCCAAATTGATCTTTGAAGCGCCACTTAAAAAACAACAAGCCGAATTGATTTTAAAATTCGGCAGTCAGATAAATCTAGGCAATATTGCTTCAGATGAAGTTGTTTCTCTGGAAACTCTGCGGCAGGGATTACGGGGAGATACAATCATCCTGCTTCATTAGAAAATTGACTATTTTGAAAGAAAGATTCCCGTTTCATTTTAACTGGCAAATCATATTTCACGAATGCAAAAAAGTGTGCTCATTCAACTGATATTCATAAATTTATTTATAAAAAAAGCCCGGAAACGAGCTTTTTAATTTATATAATGCCGACTAGAGGATTCGAACCTCCGACCCCTTCATTACTAGTGAAGTGCTCTAGCCAACTGAGCTAAGTCGGCAATTAACCAACCAAAATAGTGTAACAAATTTATTAGTAACTAGCAATTATGCTTGGTTAATTTTATTAATATTAAAAGCCTTGGGGGATGTCCTAATCGTTGACTCGTTGAACAGAATCGTCCACCAAAGCACTTTCTTGGCGATTGTTTTTAAGACTGTAAAGCAAAAGGCCAACACAGGCGCCGACTATCGAGGGAAGGAGCCAGCCGAGTCCCAAAGAAGCCAAGGGAATAAATTGATGGTAGCAACTGACCAAATTACTGATTACCGGTAGATTAGTTACTGGTAAATTAGCAAAACTATCCAATAAGGCAGCTGGAGCGACAAAAAGAAGTACGAACCTGTAAACGATTTTCGAGCGATGAAAAAAATTTGAAAAAAGCGAGAGGAAGATAAGAGCCAGCGCCAAAGGATACATCAACATCAAAACCGGTGTTGCCCAGGCGATGATATTCGTTAATCCAACATTGGCTGTTAAAAATGATCCAAAAGCAATTATACGCAGCCAGTTTAGATAACTGACTTTTGGAAAAGTTCGATGCATGTCTTGTGAAAAAGAAGCAAAGAGCCCCATCGCTGTTGTAAAAACTGCCAAAGTAACAACTAAGCCGGTAAACAGCGTTCCGAAGTTTCCGGCGTAGTGTCCAACGATTTGTGAAAAGGCAGTTGCGCCGTTTGGAGCCATTTTTAAAAGACCAAGGCTGCTAGTGCACAAAAATATAAGCGACAAATATAGTAAAACTTCAGCTAATATGCTTAATAGACCTGATTTAGCAATCATTTTAGGAACACGTTCTTTTGAATACCCGAGGCCTTCTACTGCATAGACAACCGTTACTGCCAAAGCTAAAAGGGCGATTCCATCCATCGTATTGTATCCATCCAAAAAACCTTGAAAAAAGGCGTTGTTTTGATAAGCCGGCTGAACAGCCTGCTTTAGACTTCCCATTGGCAAAACAAACGAAAGAATCACAATCGAAACGATCAAAACAAGGAACAAGGGATTCAAGTATTTAGCAATCCAAGCGACGACATTGGATTCTTTGATACTTAGATAGTATGCAAGGGCAAAGAAAATTGCCGAGAAAACCAACATACCGATTGTTTGATATTTTGCAGGCAAAAATGGCGATACTCCCATCGAGAAAGCAGTTGCTGCTGTTCTTGGGGTTCCGAAAAAAGGCCCAATCGTCAAGTGAAGCATTACAAGAAAAAGTGTTCCAAACCAAGGAGCGGCCGGTTTGGCGATATCATAAACTCCACGGCTGTGGGTCACGGCGATGGCTAATATTGCTAGGAAAGGCACCAGAGTTCCGGTTAAAAGAAATCCTAACGCGGCTGTTAGCCAGTGGCTTCCGGCCATTTGGCCGAGTTGTACCGGAAAAATCAAGTTTCCGGCTCCAAAGAACATCCCAAATATTAGAGATGCAACTAAAACGGTATTATTCCGTTTTCCTTTTTTTAACATTTTTATTTTCCCTTCTTTTTCAGCTATAAAAAAATCGACCGTTGCGATTTCCGCAGCAGGTCGATTTCTCAAGGAATATAACCACTCAGCTGCTCATCATTTTAAGATTAATGATGAGCAATACAAATCTAGCTCATCATTATTAAATAATAATGACCAAGCTAATGACGATTTGTGAAACTAGAGTTTTGTTCTGATACATTAAATACCAATTCCTTTCAATGCTTTAGAGCTATTAAAACAAGCTTTTTCCTTTTTGTCAAGAAAAATAAAAAAACATTCTCTTTTTGGAATGTTTTTACTTTGAAGATGAAATTTTAGTGCGGATGACAGGGATCGAACCTGCATGAGTTTCCTCACAGGAACCTAAATCCTGCGCG
Source organism: Oenococcus oeni (assembly GCF_020510245.1). Lineage (NCBI taxonomy): Bacteria > Bacillati > Bacillota > Bacilli > Lactobacillales > Lactobacillaceae > Oenococcus > Oenococcus oeni. The sequence goes on from NZ_CP084701.1 coordinate 384,236, forward strand.
TCTGCCAGTTCCGCCACATCCGCAGAACTAATCCATTTTATCATGCAGCTGAGTAATATAGCAATAAAAAACACCGAATAAAATTCGGTGTCAGGGATTTCTTTTATAGAGAAAGTTTTTATCCATTTGGAAGGGATAGTTAATTTTTATGAAGATTGTTCTCAAGGATTCTGCTTAATCCCTTAGAACAAGACTTATTATCAAAATTGAATATTAAAGGAAATTAAAAAGGAAATTAAATGAAAATTAAAATTAAGTTTTCAAGATAACGAATTAATATTTGCATTTATCAGACAAATCGGATAGAATTTAACAGTTACATGTAAGGAGGACGCTATGGCAAAAGATGCTATTACTGGCGCGCGTACTCGTTTTGGTAATCAACGTTCACACGCTTTGAATGCCAATCGTCGTTCGTGGAAGCCGAATTTGCAAAAAGTGACCGTTAAAATCAATGGCGACGCTGCCAAAACCGTTTATCTGACTGCTCGTACTTTACGTGCAGGCTTGAAGAACGGTTCGATCGAACGAGTATAAGTTAGCCGCCCTGAGCGGCTTTTTTATATTTGTGATTCCAAGGTTCAAGACATAAATACTGTTAGAATTTAGTCAGAGGTAAAATCATGAGTTTGAAGATGAAGACTAAGATTGGTCAAGTAAACATTGGTGATGATGTTATTTCAACAATCGTTGGAACAGCAGCTTCTGAGTCTTTTGGTGTTGTTGGTATGGCATCCAAATCTTTTAAAGATGGTGTTAATCATGTACTCCAGCGCCCTAATTATGGTCGTGGAATTCTTGTGTCGGAAGAAAACGATCAACTGACGATTGATGTACATATTATTGTTGAATATGGAGCAAAATTATCGGAAGTTTCCAAGGCGGTTCAAAAGCAGGTCCGTTATTCTTTGGAGAAAAATTTGGGTGTTTTAATCAATCAAGTGAATGTAACTATCGAAGGCATCCGCGCTTAAGGAGATCAAATGGAATTAATTACGAGTGTCGAATTTGGTAGGATGATCAATGCTGCTGCCCAAATTTTGACGAAAAATGCACAACATATCAATAAGTTAAATGTTTTCCCGGTTCCTGATGGAGATACAGGCACTAATATGAGTTTGACGATGCAGTCGGGGGCTCAGTATGAACGAGATTCAACCGAAACCTCGATCGCTGCTTTGTCAGCAGCAATGTCTAAAGGCCTTTTAATGGGGGCCCGCGGGAATTCCGGTGTCATTTTGTCGCAAATTATGCGTGGGTTTACGAAATTTGTTGCTAATTTTGATACTTTGGATGCCAAACAGTTTGCCAATGCTTTAAAAGCCGGAGCCGAATCGGCCTATAAGTCTGTTATGAAACCAACCGAGGGAACCATTTTGACAGTTATTCGCGAATCTGCGGCTGCTGCCGGCGATGCGGCCGATCAATCAGATGATTTAGTCGATGTTGCGAAAGCTACATGGGATGCTTCAAAGGAGGCTTTGGCAAAGACTCCTGATTTATTACCGGTTCTTAAAGAAGTCGGCGTAGTCGATTCTGGCGGCCAGGGGCTTGTCTTTGTTTTCCAATCCTGGTACGAGGTTCTTTCTGGAAAAACTACTCAAGAAGATTTGAGTACCCCTCCCGATATGGCTCAATTTGATGAAAAAACAGATGAATTCGATGCACAGGTCTCTTTGGACCCCAAAGACATTAAATATGGCTATTGCACAACGATTCTTTTTGAGACCGGTAAAGGATCAACCTATGATCGCGAATGGAATTATGATAAATTCTATAGTTATTTATCGAAGAAAGGTGATTCTCTTCTGGTTATCGCCGATGACGGTTTGGTCAAGACTCATGTTCACACGGAAGATCCCGGTGCAATTTTAACCGAAGCAACTCATTATGGCTCGATCAAGTGGGTCAAGATAGACAACATGCGCGATCAGCAACAGGCAGTAATTGATCGAGTTGCCAAAGAACAGGCCAGTCAGCCTAAAAAACCAATAGAAACGGCTGTTATCACGGTTGCTTCCGGTCATGGAGTTTCGGAACTTTTCAAATCGATGGGTGTCACCGACGTAATAACCGGCGGCCAGACAATGAATCCTTCAACAAAAGATTTGTTAAACGCAATTACATCTAGCAAAGCGAAAAATGCGATTATTATTCCTAATAATGCCAATATATTTATGGCTGCCAGTCAAGCTGCCGATATGTCGAAAATTCCGGTTGAAATTGTTAAATCAAAAACAATTCAGCAAGGTTTAACTGCAATGTTGGGCTTTAATCCAGATGCAGATGTAAAAGAAAACGCAAGCGAAATGACGGCTCAGCTCTCAACTGTTAAATCAGCCGAAGTCACCAAAGCAGTTCGTGATACTAGTATTGACGGCAAAAGTATCAAACGTGGCGAATATATCGGAATCGTTGACGGCAAAATTCAGGCCAATGGCCGCCGTTTGAGAGACGTAGCGATTAATTCCGTGAAGGCGATGCTTGATGACGATTCAGAAATCGTAACAATAATTTATGGTAGCCAATCAAATCAAAAAGAGTCCGAGCAACTGACCAAGGCAATTTCCAAACTTGATAACAATTTGGAAACGGAAATTCACGAAGGCGACCAGCCCTTATATCCTTTCTTGATTTCGGTCGAATAACTTTTAAAAATAGGATGGATTTTTCATCCTATTTTATTTTGTGCTAAAAGTATTTCCGATTGTTTTTAGTTAAATAACCAATCATAAATTTAAGTAATATAATCTTTCTGTGAGTCTTTTTGATTCAATTACAGAACTTTCCGGCGTTGGACAAAAACGGGCTGAAATTCTAAAACAGCTGGGAATTTTAAATATCGAAGATCTTTTGACTTATTATCCTTTTCGTTATGATGATTTGGAGTCCCGTCTTCCGAGCCAAACTGATGATGGCCAAAAGGTAACTTTTAAGGGAATGGTTAGTTCCCAGCCGACCATTTCTAGATTTGGTTACAAAAAATCAAGAATTGCTTTTCGACTTTTGATCGGGCATGATAATATTTCAGTCTCTTTTTTTAATCAGCCTTGGTTAAAAGAACAGATTGAAATTGGAAAGGAAATGGCGATCTTCGGGACTTATGATGCTGTTCATGAAGCTTTAAAGGGCCAGAGAATCATTCACGCCGAGAATGATTCATTAGCGGCAATTTACCCATCAAATCAGGCGATTCATCAAAAAACGATTCAACAATTGATTGAAAATGCCTATGCTAAATATGCCGATCAAATTAATGATATTATTCCAAGAAGATTGATGTTGGCTTATCGCTTGCTATCACGAAAAAAACAGATTCACGATATGCATTTTCCCGATTCGGCTGAGAATGCCAAGCTGGCACGTCGTTCGGCTGCTTTCGAAGAGTTTTTTATTTTCCAGATGCGTTTACAGTTAATGAGAATTTCTGCTGGAAAAAACCGTGGCAGGGAAATTGAATACAATTCAGAAATTCTCAATGACTTTATTGCAAAACTTCCTTATTCCCTAACTGATGCGCAAAAAAAAGTTATTCAGGAAATTTTATTGGATTTAAAACGGCCGATTCATATGAATCGTTTGTTGCAGGGGGATGTTGGTTCCGGCAAGACGGTCGTAGCCGCTATTGCGATGTTGGCTTGTTATAGTGCCGGTCTTCAGGCAGCGATTATGGTACCAACGGAAATTCTTGCTCAACAACACGCTATTAATCTCAGCAATTTATATCAATCGGCCGGACTCAATCTTAGGATTGAATTGTTGACCTCGGGTCTCAAGGCGGCAGCTCGGCGGCAGATTTTAGCAGATCTGGAAAGTGGCGAGATCGATATTGCCGTTGGCACTCATGCTCTGATTCAAGCGGATGTTCATTTTTATAATTTGGGTTTGGCCGTCATTGACGAGCAGCATCGGTTTGGCGTCAAGCAGCGAGCAAGATTACGGGAACAAGGACAAAATCCAGATATCTTGGCCATGACGGCAACTCCGATTCCACGTACATTAGCGATTACCGCTTATGGTGAAATGGATGTTTCAACAATTGATCAATTGCCTAACGGGCGCCGTCCAATTATCACTAAATGGGTTAAAAGCAATCAATTTGATAATGTTTTTGATTGGGTGAAAACACAATTAGCCGCTGGGGCTCAAGTTTATGTTGTTACCCCATTGATTGAAGAATCGGAGACTTTGGATGTTCAGAATGCCGTTTTAATTTATGACCGTTTAAAAGAAGAATTAAAACCTTATCGGATCGGTCTACTTCATGGGCGGTTGACGAATGATGAAAAGCAGCAGGTGATTAACGATTTTTCAACCAACCGAGTGCAGGTACTGGTTACGACGACCGTGATTGAAGTTGGTGTCGATATCAAGAATGCCACGATTATGGTAATCCTGGATGCCGACCGTTTCGGCATTGCTCAGTTGCACCAGTTGCGGGGACGGGTTGGTCGCGGCAAGAAACAGTCTTATGCTATTCTTGTTTCCGATCCCAAAACCCAATATGGAATCGACCGAATGGAGGCAATTGTTTCTACGAACGATGGTTTTGCTTTGGCGGAAAAGGATTTGAAGCTGCGGGGGCCGGGCGATGTAATTGGAATAAAACAAGCTGGGATGCCGGAATTTAATGTTGGCGATCCAATCCATGATTTAAAAATGATGGAAACAGCTCAACAATCGGCGATCGAAATTACGAGCCAGTCTAACTGGGATGCTGACAAAGAAAACGCTGAACTGGTAAAATATTTGTCGTTAACGATGTATCGATATAAGGACTTTGATTAATGGATAAAACATATACAATTGCTATTGATGCAATGGGCGGCGATAATGCGCCGGAAGAGATCGTGAAAGGGGCCTTGCTGGCCCGGGACAAATACAAGAATTTGCATTTGAATCTATACGGTGACAAAGGAAAGATTCTTGAACTGATTGGCGAGACCAAACAGGACAGAATTAAGATCATTAACACAACCGAGATGATTGAAATGGGTGAAGAACCCGTTAAGGCTGTACGCAAGAAAAAGGATTCTTCAATGGTTGTTGCCACTAATGCTGTCAAAGGTGGAAGCGCCGATGCCTTATTTTCGGCCGGAAATACCGGAGCACTTTTAGCCAGTGGCATTTTTATTGTCGGCCGAATATCAGGAATTGAACGTCCCGGACTGTTAACGGTGTTGCCGTCGGTCGATGACCCCAAACGCCAATGGGTTTTTATGGACGTGGGCGCTAATGCCGAGGTCAAACCAAGTTACCTTTATCAATTTGCGGTGCTTGGTAATTTCTATGCAACGCACGTTTTAAAAAAGCCGAATCCGGAAGTTAAATTATTGAATAACGGAACTGAAGAGGATAAAGGCGATAAAATTCATATTCAAGCCTATCAACTTTTAAAGAACGGCAAGCAACTTAATTTCACTGGAAATATTGAAAGCCGGGAATTATTAAATGGCCATGCCGATGTGGTTGTTGCCGATGGTTTTTCCGGAAATGCTGCTTTAAAAGCGATTGAAGGAACAGCTTTAACAATGTTTGCCGGTTTAAGAAAGATTCTTGTGAATGGTAGTTTGAAGACGAAAATCGGCGCCGCTTTGGTTAAACCGGCCCTAAAAGAATTTTCTTCGGTGCTGGACTATAATAACGCAGGTGGAGCCGTAATCGCCGGTGTCAAGGCACCAGTTGTCAAGACGCACGGATCAGCAAAAGCAAAGACTGTTTCCAATACAATTGGTCAAATCAAGATAATGCTGGAGTCGAATTTGGTTCCCGATATTACTAAATATGTTGATGAAAACAAAGATCAATTCAAGATTATTTTGGAGGAGAAATGAATAAAGATGAAATTGCTGCTCAACTAGCAGATGAAGTTTCTAAACGCTTTGGTTTATCAAAATCAAAAATTACCCCGGATTTGGATTTTACAAAGGATGTCAACGCCGATTCAATCGATTTTGTTGAATTGGTGATGGAATTAGAAGATAAATATGATATTGAAATTTCCGATGACGATGCTGCCAAGCTGATTACTTTCCAATCGACTGTCGACTATCTCTATGATCATGCGAGTAAAAAAGCTTCATGAGAAACACTCGAGAACCTTTTCAATCTTTAAAAATCATCACGGTCGTTTTGGATTTTCTTGGAATTCTTAGCGGATTATTTTATGGGTTAATTACCCTAGGTAGTAATTATCTGACTTCAGCCGAGATAGCGGATTTTGGAAAAAATAATTTGCAAGCCGCACTTTTGATCTGGGGTGTTTTATTAATGACGGTCCCTGGCTCGATAATGCTGATTCTGCATATTATCGGTTTGATAAATTTTCGCCGGGTCGATTATCCTCTAACAGGTCACATTCTTGGAATAATTGCTGCGGTTTTTTCGATTGTTGCCATCCTCTTTTGGTTAACGCCTTTTCTTTATTTGCTGGCCGGAATCTTTCTTCTGGTAGCCCGCAAAAAGGGTCCTTTAATTAAGAATGAAGGTGATTCTAAGGATAATTATGTCGGCGCCGGGAAAATAACAGCAGCTGATTTGTATCCCGATCGAACCGAAGAATTACCAAATATGGATAATACAGTTGTCGAAATCAGAGCCTATCTTGATTCAAAAGGAATCAAGTATAAAAAGTCTTCTAGAAAAAGCGATCTATTAAAATTAATAAAATGAAAATGCCCGTCTGTCTTTGTCTGATGGGCATTTTGATATAATTGAAGGGTTAATGAATAATATTCAAAAAGGTATAAAAGAAGATTTTGGAATTGAATTTGCTAATCAGGATTTATTGCTTGAGGCTTTTACTCAGGGCAATTATTTAAATGAACATCCTGAAGAAAAGGGTCGCGACTATCAGCGACTGGAGTTTTTAGGCGATTCTGTTATGCAATTGATTGTGGCCGACTATTTATTTACTCGCTATCCTGCTTGGGAAGAAGGCCAGTTGACAGAAATGCGAATTGCGATGGTACAAAGCAAGTCTTTCTCTCATTTTGCCAGATTGGCCGGTTTTAACCGTTATATTCGTTTGGGAAAAGGTGAGGAACTTTCCGGAGCTCGTAATCGCGATAGTCTCTTGGAAGATATTTGGGAAGCATTTATCGGTGCTTTATATAAGGATCAAGGCGCTAAAGCGGTTTTTACTTTTTTAAATAAGGCCTTTTTTCCAGCGATCGATGAAGGTTTTTTTGAAGAATTTATTGATTACAAATCCAAATTACAGGAATTGCTTCAAAAGGCCGGCTCGGTTGATATTGAATATAAAGTTGAAAATGAAGATCTTTCCGACCCCCAAAAACCGCATTTTGAAGTAACTGTCTTCGTAAACGATAAAGCAATTGGTTCCGGTTCCGGACGCTCAATAAAAATCGCCGAAAAGCGGGCTGCTAAAAAAGCCTATCAGGATGTGACGCCCAGATGAAATTAAAGTCATTGGAAATTAATGGTTTTAAGTCCTTTGCTGATAAGACAGTCATTGATTTTATGCCTGGCATGACTGGAATCGTTGGACCAAACGGTTCTGGAAAATCAAATATTATTGAGGCGATTCGTTGGGTAATGGGTGAACAATCGGCTAAGGGTTTGCGTGGCAATACAATGGCTGATGTTATTTTTGGCGGCTCAAAAAAACGACCAGCCTTAGGCCGGGCTTCGGTTTCGATGACAATTGATAATTCTGACCACTACCTGCATTCAGCTTTTGACGAAGTACAAATTTCCCGCCGTTTGTATCGCAATGGGGATGCTGAATATCTAATCAATGGAGTTAAGTCCCGTTTAAAAGATATTACCGATCTTTTTGTCGATACTGGATTGGGTCGTGAATCTTTTTCGATTATTAATCAGGGCAAAGTTGAAGCTATTTTTAACGCTAAAGCCGAAGATCGCCGAGCAATTATCGAGGATGTTGCCGGTGTTTTTAAATACAAACAAAATAAAAACAAAAGTCAAAATCAATTACTTCAGACTCAGGAAAATTTGGATCGTTTACTTGATATTATCAAAGAAATTTCCGATCGTTTGCAACCCCTTGAAAAGCAGGCCGACGAAGCTGAAGAATTTTTATCTTTGCGTAAACAATTCGATCGGTTGAAACTTGTTAAAATCGCCCGCGTTAAAAAAGATTTGTCTGCAAAAGAGTTGACTACGCAAAGCGAAATAACTGCTTTGACCAAAAAAATCGAGCAGGTTGAAAAAAAATTAGGTGATAAAACTTCCAAAGAAGACCTAATCGACAGCCAGTCAAACGAACTTGAAAGCAAGTTAAACAACTTAAACCATTTGGTTGAGGAGTTAACGCAAAAATATGAGCATGCTTTGGGAGAAAATAATTTACAGAAACAAAAGCGCGATTCGCTAGAACATAATCGCGATCTTTTAAATAGTGAACAGACGAAATTAAAACAGCAATTACAGGAACTAGCTGATAAGACCAATCGTTTAAAGCAACAAATCGAAGAGGAGAAAAAATCCCAAGAAAAAGCCGAGCAACAGGTTAAAGAAATCACTGACAAATTAGCAAAAAGCGGTCAACTCAGTGAACAGGATAAGTTGGCAAATTTACGAAATAATTATGTTCAATCAATGCAGGATGCTGCTTCTCTTTCCAATCAATTAATTAATCTGGACAAAGAAAAATTGCGTTACGATGCCCGAAAAAAAAGTTTGTCGACTCTTTCCCAGCAGTTGAAGGAAAAACTTTCTGAAAAGCGAGCCGCTTTGAATAAAATCGAAAATTCCGAATCTGCTTCAAAGGACAGCAAAGATCTTGAGGAACAATCAGCACATTTTTCCAAGCAGTTAAATCAAAAAAAAGCCGAACTCTCCGCTTTGGAGAAGCAACACAGCGATTTGCTTGCTAGTTACAATCAGATTCGAATCAGGTCCGAATCATTACAAAATGCAAATGCTAATTTGGATTTATTTGTTGGGGTCAGAAATTTATTGGCCAATCGTCAGAGCTTTCCCGGCCTTTTTGGAACAGTTGCCGAATTAATTAAAGTCGACGCCCAATACGCTCTTGCAATCGAAACGGCTCTGGGAGCCGGACTGCAGAATATTGTTGTCGATAGTCAGTCAACGGCCAAAAAGGCGATTGAATTTTTGACCTCCCGGCGGCTTGGTCGAGTAACTTTTTTGCCGATCGAAGTGATTAAGGCGCGCTATCTACCGGCTAATATTAGGTCTCAACTTGATCAGGAAAAAGATTTTATTGGAATTGGCGCCGCCTTAATTAGAAGCGAAAAAAAATATTCCAATATTATTGAAAATCTGCTTGGTACAACTTTGATAGCTGCTAATTTGAATGCTGCCTTTAGAATTTCAAAGTTATTAAATCAGCGTTATCGGGTAGTGACTATTGATGGCCATATCGTGAATGCTGGTGGTTCGATTACCGGAGGAGCCAATCGCCATCAAAGTGGCCTGCTTTCGAAAAGGGCCGAATTGGATCAGTTAAACAAACAACTTGACGATTTAAAAAAAGAGGGACAGAAGGTTAATCAACTTATCGATGATTCTCAAAAAGAGATTGCTGTTGATGAAAACAAGTTTATTGAATTAAGAAACTCGATTGTTGCTAAAAAGGAATCGTTGCAGCTTCAAGTCGGCGGCAAAAAAATTGCCGAAGATGCTTTAAACCAGGCAGAAAAACAATTTCAATCCAATCAACTTGAAATTAACCAACTGGAAGATGAATTTTCTTCTATTCCAAAAACAAGAGAAAAGTTAGCTGCCCAAGTTGAATCACTGCAGGAAAAGAATGATCAGCTTTCCAGCGAAATTAATACTTTGGAAGTTAGTCTGCTTGATGCACGTTCTTCGGCGAAGCAACAAAACAGCCGTTTGTTAACTTCACGGGAAAATTTGGCGGCAATAAAAGTTCAAATCCAAGCTGATTCCAAGCAAGCCGGAGAATTATCTGATCAAAAAAATCGTCTCGGTAATGAGCTATCCGATAATCAAAAACAAATCGATTTGTTAAACAATCAACTGGAAGTTCTTGATAATACTTTAAAGAACACAGGAAATGCCGAACAAATCTCTGATAATTTAAAGTCGGTTAATCTAAATCGCGACCAATTTGTTGAAAAAAAACAGAAATTGAATCAAGAAGAAAACAGCTTAAAAGTAGAGATTAACCAACTCCAATTGGAGCTGCGCCAATTGTTGGATCGCAAAAATCGTTTTGATACAAAATTAGCAACTGTTAAAAGCCGTCTGGATGAAAATTTACAGGATTTAAAGGATATTGGAGAACCGGATATTTCCAAACTTGATTTATTGGAAAAAGAAGATTTCCAAAGTATTTTCAGTCGCTTAAATGCTTTAAAGAGCGAGTTGGCAAAACATAACGCTGTTAACTTGGCAGCAATCGACGAATTAAAAAGAGTCAAAGAGCGTTATGATTTTCTAACCGGTCAGCGTGATGACTTAATCACTGCTTCAGAAAATCTAAAAGTTGCCATGCAGGAAATGGATCATGAAGTCGTTACGCGTTTTAAGAAGACTTTTGATGCGGTTGCCGAACAATTTAAAAGAACTTTTTCCGAACTTTTTGCCGGTGGCCAGGCTAGCCTTGAGCTAACAGATCCAAAAGATTTATTAACAAGCGGAATTGAAATTCGTGTTCAGCCGCCTGGAAAAAAACTTCAACGTTTGTCACTGTTGTCAGGCGGAGAAAAAGCTTTAACAGCGATTGCTTTATTATTGGCGATTTTATTGGTTCATCCGGTTCCCTTTGCGATTCTGGATGAAACCGAAGCTGCTCTTGATGAATCGAATGTTGATAATTTTGGCCGTTTCCTTCGCGATTTTGGCGAGAATACACAATTTATCGTAATTACTCATCGCAAAGGAACGATGCGCTATGCTAATGTTCTATATGGAGTCACGATGCAGGAGCCTGGTGTTTCAACAATGGTTTCGGTTGATTTGGAGAAAGCCGGTACCGCCTTGGAGGATGTGAAATGAGTTTATTTGATCGTTTGCGCGGACGAAAAAAGGATGAAGAAAATGAAAAGAAATCCTTTTTCAATCGAGTTAAGGATACTTTTGCGCCTTTACCTTTAGACAGCGAAGAGGACCAGCCTGAAAATAAATTGTCGCTGGAAGAAACAAAGAAACCTTCTGCCAACAAGAAAAAGGTTTCGGAATCCGAAGAGCAGGTCCAATATAAAGAAGATCTTGAAGCGAATTCTTATGAAGAGGGATTGACGAAGACCCGTTCCAGTTTCTCTGAAAAATTTAAAATGCTGATGGCCAATTTTCGGGCTGTCGATGAGGATTTTTTTGAAGAACTCGAAGAAACTTTGATTGCCGCCGATGTCGGTTTCGAAATGGCTTTAAAGATTTCAAACGAATTGCAGGATGAGGTTCGGCTTAAAAATGCAAGCAGCAAAAAAGATGTTCAAAATACGATCATTGAAAAATTAGTCAACGTTTATGATCAGGCCGGCAATGGTGAAAACAATGAAATGCTGTTCGCCGAAGCAGGCCAACCATCCGTTTTTCTTTTTGTTGGTGTTAATGGGGTTGGTAAAACAACCACAATCGGCAAAATGGCCAGTTTTTATAAAAAACAGGGCAAAAAGGTTTTGTTGGCGGCCGCCGATACTTTTCGGGCCGGAGCAACCGAACAATTAGTCGAATGGGCCCACCGCGATCAGGTTGATGTCGTGACTGGAAAAGAGAAATCCGATCCTGCCTCGGTTGTTTTCGACGGGGTAAAAAAATCGATTGATGGTCACTATGATATTTTGTTTGTCGATACTGCCGGACGCTTGCAAAACAATGATAACTTGATGCGCGAGTTGGAAAAAATGAAGAAAATCATCACTCGTCAATTACCGAATGCTCCACAAGAAGTCCTTCTGGTTTTGGATGCGACAACCGGTCAGAATGCCTTGCAGCAGGCCCGCCTATTTAAAGATTCGACCGACGTTACCGGATTGGTTTTAACCAAATTGGACGGTACCGCAAAAGGTGGAATTGTTTTAGCAATAAGACAAGAACTTCATTTACCGGTTAAATGGGTTGGCTTGGGCGAAAAAGTCGACGACTTGGAGCCTTTTAATGCTGACGAATTTGTCTATGGATTATTCAAGGATTTGATTTAATTGGAATTAGCTGAAAAACAATTATCAACGGAACTATTCGCTTTTTACGGCCCACTTATATCAAAAAAACAACAAAATGATTTGCAAGCTCTTCTTGTTGACGACCTTGGGGTGTCTGAAATTGCCGAAAACGAAGGTATTAGCCGTCAGGCGGTTTCTGATCGGATCAGACATGCTTTAGACAGTCTTAATGAGTTTGAATCTAAACTGCATTTAAGAGAAAATTATCTTGAACGAAGAAAAATTGAAGATCAGTTAGAAATTAAATTTGATCGAAAATTGTTACATAAATTAATTGATTTGGAAGAAAAATAATGGCATTTGAAAATCTTACATCCAGAATCCAAACAGCAATGAAGACTTTGTCCGGAAAGGGCAAAGTTTCCGAAACCGATCTCGATGAGACCTTGCGAGAAATTCGCTTGGCTTTGCTTGAGGCCGATGTTAATTTAAAAACGGCCAGAAATTTCATCAAGCAGGTCAGAGATAAAGCTCTTGGAGCTAAAGTTCTTGAAGGTTTGAACCCTTCCGAACAAGTTGTTAAAATCGTTAACGACCAGTTAACCGCGATGATGGGCGAAAAGGCCGTTCCGTTGAATAAATCATCGAAAATTCCAACGGTTATCATGATGGCTGGTCTGCAAGGTGCTGGTAAAACCACGACTGTTGCTAAACTAGCTAATCGTTTAAAAGACGAAAATCATGCTCGTCCGCTTTTGATTGCTGCCGATGTTTACCGTCCGGCCGCGATTGAACAATTAAAAAGTCTTGGCGATCAGCTTTCGATTCCTGTTTTTGATGAAGGCGTCGGCGAGAATCCTCGTAAAATTGTTGAAGACGGTTTGAAGCAGGCTCGTGAAAATAAAAATGACTACGTTTTTATTGATACCGCCGGTCGTTTACAAATCGATCAGGTTTTGATGCAGGAACTAAAAGACATTGAAAAGATGGCCGAGCCTGATGAGATTCTTTTAACTGTTGATGCAATGACCGGTCAAAACGCTACTGAGACGGCTCGTGGATTCAATGATGCTTTGGGAATTACCGGAGTTGTTTTGACAAAACTTGATGGTGATACACGTGGCGGTGCAGCTCTATCGATTCGTGAGGTTACCGGCAAGCCAATTAAATTTGTTGGTGAAGGCGAGAAAGTAACCGACCTTGATGTCTTTTATCCGGATCGTATGGCAAGCCGGATTCTTGGAATGGGTGATGTTCTTTCACTGATTGAAAAAACACAAAAGGATTTTGACGAAAAACAAGCTTCGGAGCAGTTGCAGAAACTCCAGGAAAATACTTTTGATTTCAACGATTTTCTTGAACAGCTTAAGCAGATCCAAAATATGGGTCCGATGGAAGATATGCTGAAGATGATTCCCGGCATGGCGAATAATCCTGCTATGGCACAAGCTCAAATCGGTCCGAAAGATTTCAGCCATATGGAAGCAATTGTCTATTCAATGACTCCAGGTGAGCGTGTTGATCCGGAGTTGTTGACTCCTGCTCGTCGTCGTCGAATTGCGGCTGGCTCTGGTCGCCCGGTTGTCGATGTGAACAGGTTGATTAAACAATTTAAGCAAATGCGTCAGATGATGTATAAATTTACCAACGGCAAGGGTGGCTTGCCGGCTGGCATGGAAGATATGCTCGGCGGAATGGATCCCAGTGCGATGGGGGTCGATCCATCGCAGCTTGGCGATCTCAATGCTGGTGGCTTTCCTGGACTTGGCGGATCCGGAAAAGGCGGCCTGGGTGGCAAAGTTGCAGATTTTGCCATGAAAAGAGCCTTTAAGAAGATTAAAAAAGCTAAAAAAAAGCGAAATAAAAGGCATAAATGAATACAAAAATTCTAGAAACTTTAGAGTTCGACGAAATTAAGAATCGACTTGATTCTTTTTTAGTGACTGCTAAAGGGAAAGAAAAATTAAATAGTTTAATACCAGCTGATAATAAAGAAGATGTCGCTATTTTATTGGATCAAACAAGCGATGCCTTGTTAATCGACCGTCGGCGTGGTGGCCTGCCGATCAGGAAAACCAACGACCTTACGGAAATTTTCAAGAGATTAAAATTGAAAGCCGTTTTAGGCACGAGCGAGCTGGCTGATCTTAAATCTTCCCTTCAATCAGGCCAGGAGATTAGCGATTTTATTGCGACGATCAAGGATGAAATTTGGTCTGAAAATCTCCGACAAATTCTTTTTATTATTAATAGATTAACCGATTTCTCGGTCCTGGCAAAACGTCTTGCCCTTACGGTTGATGATCAGGGAACGGTTCTTGATACAGCTTCGGAAGAATTGGCTCATATTAGAAAAAATATTTCGACGACACAAAATAACGTTCGTACTTTACTTGTCAAGATGACAAAGGGTCATGATGCAAAATATTTGTCCGAACCGATTATTTCAACCCGTGATGGAATTTTGGTTCTACCGGTAAAATCGGAAAATCGTAAACATTTTGGTGGGGTTGTTCATGACCAAAGCCAATCCGGACTTACTTTATACATTGAACCGCAAGCGACAGTTGATCTAAATAATCACCTTCACGAGCTGGAAATGGCACAGATTCGAGAAATCAATTCGATTTTGATTGATATTTCTCAACAATTGTTTCCATTTTATGAACAATTAAAGTTGAACGATGATCTGATCGGTGAATTGGATCTGATTCAGGCCAAGGCAAAACTTGCAAATTCGATGAATGCGATTAAACCACATTTAAATGACGAGAAAGTGATTGATTTAAAAAATGCCCGTCATCCCCTGTTGGCCAGCGATTCTGTCGCCAACGATATTCAATTGGGCAGAGATCATATCTCTTTAATTATTACCGGTCCTAATACGGGCGGTAAAACAGTTCTTATTAAAACTCTTGGATTAGAGCTCTTAATGGCTCAGACCGGGATTTTTATCACTGCCGGCAGTGATTCTTCGATTTATGTTTTTAACAATATTTTTGCAGACATTGGCGATGAACAGAGTCTTGAACAGTCGCTTTCAACTTTTTCATCGCATATGGAAAATATTAAAAATATTTTGCAACAAGCTGACCGAAATTCACTGGTTCTTCTAGATGAATTGGGAGCTGGAACTGATCCCGGCGAGGGAGCGGCTTTAGCGATGGCAATTGTCGAGAGCCTCTCTAAACGAACAATTCTTAATTTAATAACGACTCACTATCCGGAATTGAAAGTTTTTGCCGATCAGAAGGATTTTGCAATCAACGCCAGCATGGAATTCGATCCGCGAACTTTTAGTCCAACCTATCGTCTTTTGCTTGGTGTCCCAGGGCAATCGAATGCGATTGCTATTTCGCGGCGATTGGGCTTCAATGAAGATATTTTACGTTTGGCCGAATCCTATGTCGATCCTCAAAATCAAGAACTGAATAATTTGATTAAGGGTCTTGTTGCTCAAAGACGAGATTTGTCCAAGGAAGAAAATGAACTCAGGAATCAGCTTTCAAGAGCAGAGCAAGAAAGAAAGCAGCTTAATCAGCAGCTAAACGAATTCGAGCAAAATAAAGCCAAGGAGATAATGGATGCCAAGAACAAGGCCAACCATATCGTTTCTTCTGTTCGTCAGGAATCGAAGCAGCTTTTGGATCAAATTCGTCGCGAACGATTAAAGGCAGGTTCTTCCACTGGCAAAAACGAGCAACAACTGAAAAAAATTGCCGACCAAATCGACGATCTCCATCAGGATACTTCTCTTGAAAAGAATCGCGTTCTAAAAAGAGCCAAATCAGCCAAGCAATTTAGAGTTGGTGAAGAGGTGATGGTTAGTTCCTATCATCAAAGCGGAACTATTATAGATAAAATTTCCAATCATGAGTGGCAGGTCCAACTTGGTATTTTGAAGATGAACGTTGATGAAAACGATCTGGAAAAGTTATCGACCGATCAGGAAAAGAAAATTAACGAACCGGTTCATCGCGTTAAAAATACCAGGGTCTTTAAAACAGCTTCAAAGAATATTTCTGGTCATATAGATTTGCGCGGAGAACGTTACGAACAAGCGATGATCGATTTGGATCGTTATATCGATCAAGCTATGCTGAATAATATCGATACAATCGAAATCATTCATGGAAAAGGCACGGGAGCTCTTCGCAAAGGCGTTACACAGATGCTTCGTTCCGATCGACGCATCAAACATTATCAATTCGCCAATCCCAATGGAGCCGGGGATGGAGCAACAATCGTCGAACTCAGTTAGTTGCTGGCGGCAAGTAGCTCGCTAACACATTTTTTGATTGCCGGGGCATCCGATTCATCGGGCGCGAGTTGAATTTTAACTGGGCTGGTTGCTAAATTAGCACCGGTTTTTTTAATTTGTTCGGCAAAGGTATCAACGGCTTTGCAGTAATCCTTGCCGTAAAATTTATCTCCGGAACCAAGAATTGCACAAATTTTGTCTGTCCAATCGATTTCCTGCATATCATCAAAGAAATCCAAAGATTCGTCAGGAATGGATCCGTTGTCATAGGTATAGCAGACCAGCACAATAATATCCGAATCCTCCAAATCGAAAATATCAGTGTCGTCGAATTCGTGAATTTCCGGTGTTTGACCTCTTTTTTTGAATTCATTTGCGACTGCATTGGCAAGCAGTTCGTTGTTTCCTGTAATTGTGGCGTAAATTATATCGACTTTCACAGACTCTATTTTAGTCGAAAATTTTTTTGCAAGCGCTTTCAAATTATGCTATATTATCAATAGGCAATGAGTTACCAGCTTCAGTAATGAGGAAGTGATGTAGCAATTTGTGACCATGAAATTATATAGATTCTTTTCGAAATATGTTTTTCGACCAAATAATACATTGCTGGTCATAAGAGTTGCGAAATTCAAATAATAGCTCACTGCTAGTAGACAATCTTTGTATATATCTGACCTGCCAAATTCGGTAGGTTTTTTATTTTCCTTGAAATCGATCTTGGTGCTTTCCGACTGTTTTTTTGGCTTTGCAAAGACTTGGATTCGAGTTATACTTATAAACATCGAGACCAGAAGCCGTAGTAGTTTGTCAAAGAGAATCGGGTTGGTGAGAACCGATACAAATGAGTGCGAAACTGACTAGCTCTAATAAATCATAAACAGAATACCAAAGAGGCCATTACTTTTAATGGTGAAGTTGGGTGGTACCACGTTGTAAAAACGTCCCTCGTTAGTTTTAGCGAAGGGCGTTTTTGTTTTCGAGGAATTATGGCAGATTTAATAAAGATCACAATGCCGGACGACACGGAAAAAGAAGTTGAACAAAATACGAAACCAATAGAAATCGCTGAATCGATTAGTCCTTCTTTGGCTAAGAAATCGGTTGTCGCTAAAATTGATGATCATTTTGTCGGCATGAATGAAGGAATTCGTTTTAGCGGCAAATTTAGGCTCGTTACCAAAGGAGAAGATGAGGCACTGAAAGTTCTGCGCCATTCGACAACTCATCTTTTAGCACAGGCTTTGCGCCGTTTACATCCTAAGATTCATTTTGGCGTAGGCGTGGCGATTGCAAACGGTTTTTACTATGATACAGATGATTCTGATGAATCGGAAAAGCAGGTCGCAGCCGATGAATTTCCGAAAATTGAAGCGGAAATGAAGAAATTGGTTCAGGCAAATATCC
Organism: Oenococcus oeni; assembly: GCF_020510245.1. Classification (NCBI taxonomy): domain Bacteria; kingdom Bacillati; phylum Bacillota; class Bacilli; order Lactobacillales; family Lactobacillaceae; genus Oenococcus; species Oenococcus oeni. The sequence goes on from NZ_CP084701.1 coordinate 401,981, forward strand.
CAATTCAGCATCAGATTGTCAGCCGTAAGGAAGCTCTGAAAATTTTTGCCGAAGATCCCTATAAAATTGCTCTAATTAATGATTTTCCAGCAGACCAGGAAATAACAATTGTAAAACAAGGCGATTATACGGATCTTGATCGTGGTGGCTTAGTACCTTCGACCGGTTGGATCAAGCATTTTGCTCTGACTTCTGTTGCCGGTGCTTACTGGCGTGGTATGTCCGATAACCAAATGATGCAAAGAATTTACGGCCTGTCAGAATGGAATCCTGAGAATCTTGAAGCACAAAAGAAAGCTCTTGAAGAAAGAAAAGAACGCGATCATCGAACGATTGGCAAACAAATGGAGCTTTTCTTTACGAACCCGGAAATTGGTGCCGGATTACCGGTTTGGTTGCCGAATGGCGCAGCAATCCGGCGGACAATTGAAGATTATCTGGTTGAAAAGGAACGCCAAAACAGTTATATGAATGTTTATACCCCGGTTGTTTCCAATCTTGATTTGTATAAACGCTCGGGTCACTGGGATCATTATCGCGACGATATGTTTCCAGCTATGACGGCCGATGATGGCGAACAGTTGGAACTTCGGCCGATGAACTGTCCTTCGCATATTGAAATTTTCGAACATGAGCCGCGTTCTTACCGTGATTTGCCTTATCGAATAGCTGAATTCGGTCAAATGCATCGTTGGGAGAAATCTGGAGCTTTGACAGGCCTCTCCAGGGTCCGCGAAATGACCTTAAACGATGGTCATACTGTTGTAGCCCCTGAACAGGTCGAACCGGAATTCAAAGGAATTCTCCAGTTGATTCGTGATGTTTATCATGATTTTGGTTTTACGGATCAGGATTACCGTTTTCGTCTTTCTTATCGCGATCCGAAAAATACAAAGAAATATTATGATGACGATGCAATGTGGGAACACGCTCAAGCTGCTTTGAAACGTGCCATGGATGATATGGGGCTCGATTATTTCGAAGCCGAAGGAGAGGCGGCTTTCTATGGACCAAAGCTCGATATTCAGTTCAAAACAGCTCTTGGAAACGAAGAGACGATGTCGACGATCCAGTTGGATTTCTTATTGCCGGAACGCTTTGATATGAAATACACCGGCGAGGATGGCAAAGATCATCGTCCGGTTTTGATTCACCGCGGCGTGGTCGGCACAATGGAACGCTTCGTGGCTTTCTTGATTGAAAAATACAAGGGTCAGTTCCCGACTTGGTTGGCTCCGGTACAGGCTGTTGTTATCCCGGTTAATTATGGTGCCCATGGCGATTATGCACGGAATATATATAGTAAATTGATGAAAGACGGTCGCCGAATTAAGTTGGATAATCGTGATGAAAAGCTCGGATATTTAATTCGCGATGCTCAGGTAAATTTGAAGACACCGTATATTTTGGTTGTTGGCGATCAGGAATTGCGTGATAATAGTGTTACTGTTCGTTTCCGTGGAAGCGATCAAACCAAAGAAATGAAAATCGATGAATTCGAAGAAATGATTAATGATGATGTTGCCAATTATTCCAAAGGCAGCGAAAAAGTTCGGGAGATGTTAAATAAATGACAGAAATTTCATTAGAACAAATTAAAGATTTTAATCAAGGCCTTAAAAGTTTTCCGGCCGCTGACACGATTCGTCGTGCAGTCACCAGCAACGGAATAGATAAGGCGACTCTTGATTCAAAGGCAGCTGTTGATTCGCAAGCAGTTTTCTCAGTCGAGGTCAAAACCGGTAAGGTTGCTAATCAAATGTCATCTGGACGTTGCTGGATGTTTGCTGCTTTAAATACAATGCGTCATCGGACTGCTGATTTGTTTAACATTTCCGGCAAATTCGAATTGTCGCAAAGTTATACCTTCTTCTGGGATAAATTTGAGAAGGCAAATTATTTCTACAATAATGTCGTTAAAACCGCTGATTTACCTCTCGATAATCGCAAAGTCGCTTATCTATTGGAAACTCCTCAACAGGATGGTGGCCAATGGGATATGATTTGCGCAATTATTGAAAAGTATGGTCTTGTTCCACAGGCCGTTTTCCCGGAAAGTTTCGATTCGAGTCATTCGGCAGCTTTGAATCGGATGCTGAATCGTAAACTCCGCAAAGACGCTGTTGAGTTGCGTGCTTTAGCAGCCCAGAAATCCAATCAGGCTGAAATAGATGAAAAAATTAAAGAATTTAATGCTGATAATTATCGAATGCTGAGTTTGGTATTCGGCAATCCAGCCGATGTAGCACATTTTGATTTCGAGTATCGCGACGAAGATAAAAAGTATCATTTGGAAAAAAATTTGACACCAAAATCATTTTTCAAAAAGTTTGTTGATGAAGATCTTGAAGATTACGTTTCGATTATTAATGCACCAACAAGTGACAAACCATATCACAAGACTTACACAATCGAAAATTTGGGAAACGTTGTTGGTGGAAGAGAAGTTAAACATTTGAATGTGGAACTCGACGAATTCAAGCAATTAGCAATTTCGCAGTTGAAGGATGGCCAATCTGTTTGGTTTGGCGTCGACATGGGCCCACAAGTCGATCGTGAATCGGGAATTATGGATCTTAACAATTTTGCTCAAGAAGATGCTTTTGGGATCGATCTAAGTTTGACAAAAGCCGAGCAACTCGATTATGCAGACTCGTTAATGACTCACGCGATGGTTTTGACCGGTGTTGATCTTGATGAAGATGGAAATCCTTTGCGCTGGAAGGTTGAAAATTCCTGGGGTGAAAAAGCCGGCAAGAATGGCTACTTTGTTATGTCCGATGATTGGATGAGCCTTTATGCCTATCAAGTAGTTGTCAACAAAAAATATTTGTCTGCAGAGTTGCAAAAAGCTCAAGCAGAAACGGCAAAGGTTCTTGATCCTTGGGATCCAATGGGAGCTCTTGCTTAATTAAATTTTCATATGATCCGATATTAAAAACCGCTCTACTGAGCGGTTTTTAAATTGATAAAAATTATAATCAAACAAGCTAATTAGAACTTTTCTTTTGCTTGATCTCGATTGTTTTTAACTCTTCTATGACACTATCAAGTTTCTTATTCAAATCTTCATTCGATATCTTCTCTTTGGTCAACCAGCTGGCTAAAGCCCCGGTAAAGTATCCAACTAAGCCGATTCCTGTAAACATCAGAATGATGTTAAGTATTTTTGAAATTTCAGTATGAGCTTGATATGGCGATCCACTGGTCGTGGCAACGCCTAAAGCCCATAATAAACCGTCTAAAAAGCTGTCTCGTTCATCAAGGGAAAATATGATTCCAGAGAATATCAAGATTATGCCGGTAATAATAAAAGCGATGTACACTTTTGTTTCAATCAAAAATTCTTTTGTTTTAATCAGAAAGCGGCTGGAGAAAGCGAAGATTCTTACTAACCTTAAAATACGAATTGCCGGAAAAGCCTCAAAAGGAAGAATCGAGATTAATTCAATGATGTGGTGGCGAAAAAAACTTTTTTTATTTACAGCAAGATTGAATTCGTAAAAATAATCAAAAACAAAAATTAGCCAGATTGACCAATCAATATAAAGTAATGGTGGTTTAGAAGTATTAAGGAAGGCTAAGGGCACCGACAATGCTGCCATTATGTAGATAAAAATCTTGAAAATCTGTCTAACCACTATCTCCTCTATCCCCTTGATTATCGATCATATAGGAAAACATTCGCTAAATAAAGTTTTTTTGGAATTTTTTTAAATGTTTTTGAAAATATTTGTTGTTGTTGAGAAAGAAAAGCTATTTCTAATCTTAAAAAACAGTTTTAAAACTAATAATCTGAGTTTATTAAATGCAAGCGTTTACAAAAAAGTTAAAAGAGACTAGAATAGATTCTGTAGCAAAAAACCTTTGAAAAAAAGGAAATTAAGGAGGAAGAACATTTATTATCGAATCTTTTTGAGCGGGCAATAATATTTTCTTCTTTCACGGAAAAATTATTGTCTGTAAATTGTTTATCATCTTAGCCTGATATGCTCGTGTGAAAAAATGTAAGCCTTTGCATTATAATGTAAACATACTGTTAATTGGCAGTATTGATTAATCGTGGTGCCTAAAAACTTTTGTGCTTCTTCTGATGCAATTATTAATTAACTATTTGAAGTTTTTCTGGGTAAAAGGCATTGATCTTTAAAAGAGGTGATAAACTAGATAATTTATTTTTGTTATATTTGATCCGTTTGAGACGATTTTTCGTTTTCAATTTATTATCAAGATAGGAGATAAAACAAATGGTAGGCATTGTTCTAGCAAGTCACGGCAACTTTGCAGAAGGCATTTACCAATCAGCTGAAATGATTTTTGGCAAACAGCAAAATGTTCAAACAGTTACTTTGTCGCCGAATGAAGGTCCCGAGGACTTTTTAAACAAGTTGAAACAAGCCATTGATTCCTTTGATGATCAAAAGCAAGTTTTGCTGTTGATTGATTTATGGGGTGGGACACCTTTCAATCAGTCCAGTGGGCTTCTTTATGGGCATGAAGATAGTTGGGCTGTTGTCACGGGCATGAATTTGCCAATGGTCATTGAAGCTTATGGTTCGCGATCTTCAATGGATTCGGCGCAGGAAATTGCCACTCATATAATCGAAACAGGTAAAGATGGTATTAGAATCAAGCCTGAATCGTTGGAACCAAAAAAGGCAACGGCAACTGTTAAATCCAGTGGTCAACCACATGGCACAATTGCACCCGGAACAGTTCTTGGAGATGGCAAAATTAAATATGTTTTGGCTCGAGTGGATTCACGACTCCTACATGGACAGGTAGCAATGTCTTGGACAAAAGCTACAAATCCTAATCGGATTCTTGTCGTTTCTGATTCAGTTGCAAAAGATCGTTTACGCAAGAGTATGATCGTTGAGGCCGCTCCTCCAGGAGTTAACACAAATGTTATTCCGATCAAAAAAATGATCGAAGTGGCTAAAGACCCACGCTTTGGCAATACAAAAGCATTGGTTCTCTTTGAAAATCCAGAGGACGCTTTAAAGACAATCGAAGGTGGCGTTGATATTAAAGAATTGAATATCGGTTCTATGTCCCACGCTGTTGGCAAAGTTGCTGTAAATAAAGTTCTTTCTTTGGGTAAAGAAGATGTTGAAGCTTTCGACGGACTTAAAAAACTAGGTGTTAAATTCGATGTTCGTAAAGTCCCGGGAGATTCTAGTGAAAACATGGACAATATTGTAAATAAAGCTCGAAAAGATTTATCAAGTGTTAAATCTTAAAAAGATAAGGAGAGTATAAAATGTCCGCTATATCAATGATTTTAGTGGTGGTGGTTGCCTTTTTTGCAGGTATGGAAGGCATCTTGGATGAATTTGAATTTCATCAGCCACTTGTTGCTTGTACACTTATTGGCCTGGTAACAGGTCACTTGGTTCTCGGTGTAATGTTAGGTGGATCTTTACAGATGATCGCCTTAGGTTGGGCGAATATCGGTGCCGCTGTTGCTCCTGATGCTGCTTTGGCATCGGTTGGCTCAGCAATTATTTTAATAGAAGGTGGTCAAGGAACCAAAGGAATTGGTTCGGCGATTGCCGTGGCTGTAACTTTGGCTGTTGCTGGATTGTTCTTAACAATGATCGTTCGAACAATTACTACGTTCATTGTTCATATTATGGATCATGCAGCAGAAGAGGGTAAATCCCGCATTATAGATATGTGGCAAGTGATTTCTATTTGTTTGCAGGGATTAAGAATTGCTATTCCGGCTGCACTTTTGCTGGTTATTCCATCTTCGGAAGTTCGTGCTGTATTAAATGCCATGCCGTCATGGTTGTCGGATGGTATGACTATCGGTGGTGGCATGGTTGTTGCCGTTGGTTATGCAATGGTTATCAACATGATGGCCAGCCGTGAAGTTTGGCCGTTTTTCGTCATTGGTTTTGTAATTGCTTCGATTACTGATTTAACATTAATTGCTATTGGAGCCCTAGGCGTATCCCTTGCACTTATGTACCTTGCATTGGATAAAGGCGGCTCAAACGGAAATAGCAGTGGAAACAGCGGTGGCGGAAATAACACCGGTGATCCTTTGGGTGATATTCTCGATGCTTATTAAAATTAATGGAGAAAAATAGTATGGCAAAAGATAAAATTACCTTAACTAAAGGGGATCGTCTCCACGTTGCATGGCGTTCAACGTTCATTCAAGGTTCATGGAACTATGAACGAATGCAAAATGGTGGTTGGGTTTATGCCTTGATCCCCGCATTAAATAAACTTTATAAAACAAAAGAAGATCGGGCGGCAGCATATAAACGTCACCTGGTATTCTTCAATACTCACCCATATTTGGCTTCTCCGATTATTGGAGTTACGCTTGCTTTGGAAGAGGACCGTGCCAATGGCGCCCCGGTTGACGATGTGGCCATTCAAGGTGTCAAGGTTGGTATGATGGGGCCTTTGGCAGGTGTTGGTGACCCTGTCTTCTGGTACACGGTTCGTCCTTTATTGGGGGCTTTAGGTGCAACCCTGGCTCTTAGTGGAAATGTTTTAGGACCAATATTGTTCTGGGTACTCTGGAACATTATTCGTTGGGCATTTATGTGGTACACCCAGGAATTCGGATATCGTGCCGGTTCGAGAATCACTGATGATCTTTCCGGAGGATTGCTCAAGACAGTTACTCGTGGTGCTTCGATGATAGGTATGTTTGTTCTGGCGGCTTTGATTGAGCGTTGGGTAAGTATTAAGTTTACCCCGGTTGTTTCCAAAGTTACCTTAAGTAAAGGTGCCTACATTGATTGGGGAAAACTTCCGTCGGGTACCAAGGGAATCAGAGAAGCCCTGACAGAACAGGCAAATGGTTTGTCTCTTACTAAAATTCAGACAACCACTTTGCAACAGAATTTGGACTCTTTGATTCCTGGACTAATGGCTTTGCTTTTGACTTTCGCCTGCATGTGGCTATTAAAGAAAAAAGTATCACCAATTATTATTATCTTAGGAATCTTCGTAATCGGTGTTGGTGGTCATCTACTTGGATTGCTTTAATCGAACTTCGATTACAAAAAGGTAAACCTTATTCATTTGAATAAGGTTTTTATTATATTATTAATTCGTTGATAAGCTTGAATCTAAGGCATCGACCGATTACTTAAAAAGGGAAAAATGGTTGAATCAATTAACAGAAAAATAGATTTGGTAGTTCAGGCAACTTCTTATATGGGTCTTGGAGAATATGGAGAAATCATGATCGGTGATGAAGGATTTGAGTTTTTTAGTGACCGCGATCCTCGTAAATTTATTCAGATTCCGTGGAAAGAAGTCAATCTGGTTGTTGCGTCTCTAATTTTTAAGGGGAAATGGATACCCCGTTATGCTATCCAAACGAAACATAATGGAATGTTTAAATTTTCATCCAAACATCCAAAAGAAGTTCTTCGTATGGTGCGGAAGTATATCGATCCCGATCATATTGTTCGTTCACTGACTTTTTTTCAAGTTATGCGGCGTAATTTTAAATGGCTATTTGGCAGAATCGGAAAAATTTTAAAAATAAAAAGATAAATTTTCGAATTTTTTATTCAAACAAAAATTTATTTTTGAGAAAAATATAAAGCAGGAGGATTACAATGCTGAAAACTTATTCTTTAACAAAAGATACATTATTAGTTTCGTCAGAATCAAATATCAAAAATTCTTCTGTTGTTTATGTTTATGGTGACGAACGAGAATATATCGAATCTTTTGAACATAAATATGACTTTAAAATAGGCAATATACTAACGTTTGATGATCGAGTTGCATATGACACGATGATAGATCGGAACGATGAAAAAAGTTTGCTCGTAAGTTTTCTGTTTCCCGAGATACATGAAGGTGGGCATCTAGATAATCTGACGACATCTGTTGTTTTCTTGGTATTTAAAAATAAGTTGATAATTTTTACAAAACAAAAATTAAAATTCATTCCCGAACTCTTATCCAATATGGTTTTACGTGATGTCAATAATTTCATGGAGGAAGTACTTTTAAAGATCATGCAAAAAAAATTCTATGTGATGCTTAACGAACTTCGTGGAATCAAGGAAAAAATTGATGATTTAGACTCAAAAATATCAACGTCCGGTCCGCGCAGACCAACGTTTGGTGATTTATTGACTCTTCAAAAATACATGATAGCTTTGTCAACAACTTATGGCGCTAATCACAAAGCGCTGGATTTAATTAAAAAAAATTTCACAACTATTAATGATATTGATTTTACCACCAAAAAAATAATTGATGAGATATACGATACAAGTGACACAATGGATAGAATTATTTTAGGTTACAGCCAATATTTGGATGATTTGGGAAATATGATAAACAATATGTCTTCGTATCAGCTAAACATGATTATGAAAACTCTAACAGAGCTATCAATCGTTTTGACTATTCCAGCGATTATTTTTGGTTTTTGGGGAATCAATGTCGATGTCCCGTTTGAAAAATCTTCTTATGGTGTTTTTGCTGTGCTGATTATCTCTGTTATACTAAGCCTAATTTGCTGGTTTTGGATGCGACGCAAAACATATTTGTAAAGTATTTGTGATACCCTAATATGATTTAAAGCAGAATTGCTTTGTTGACTTTTTAAAAGGCTGATTCCTTTCAATAATTTAATAGCTCTTGTCAGGAATTGTAATATAAATAGACAGTGGTATTTGTTATTTATCTAAATAGCTTTTTAATGTATTGCACTGTGCGCGGAGAAATATTAAAGGAAGTTTGTCAAATGGTGTTGAAGGATAGTTTCTATCCTTTGGAGATCTCCTCGTGTGGGAGATCTTTTTTGTTGTTTTATTAGTTGCGGCGTTTAATCTGGTGTGTTGTCTGAATATCGTACTTGAAGGCATAACAAATAAGCCTACCATCGTGACGTTATTGTGGTAGATAATCTAGGCAATCAGCTGGTAGACGCGTGTGAACATATTGGCCTGATTGGAGAAGCCATAACAAGCACGTTTGAGCTCCTTGATCTTACGGTTGATGCCCTCTATCGGTCCGTTAGAGTAGGACGATTTGGCGGCGTTAATTACTCCATTAAGATTCTTTTCGTAGGGTATGCATGGCCGTATCTAGGGGCGTGCCGTTAGGCTGATAGTTAGTGATGATATTCTTGAGTTCATCAGCGTGACGCCCCATCAAAGCATCGTGGAGATCGATGTAGGTTTCATAAGCTGTTTTGAAGGCCGGAAACGTATCGGCTCCAATATCAATAGCGTTCTGTTCGGTCGAGTACTCATTCAGGCCGAAGAGGTAGCGGCTCTTTTGTGCGTCAGGGTTGGCCTTGTGGAATAGGCGCCATAGTGATTTCAGTACTTTATATTCCCGCGAATGCTTGTCGAGTTGCTTTAAACATTGAGTGCGAATGGTATCCATCGTCCGGCCCATTAATTGAATAATGTGGAACCGATCAATAATGAGTTCGGCGTTAGGGAATAGTTCGTGCACGAATGCTGATAGGAGGCGTTCATGTCCATGATGACGCGTTGAACCGCGGCCCGTTCTGCGGTGCTGTACTGACTAAGAAAGAACTGTTTGATGGTTCTATTAAGGCGGTCGCTAAGTACTTTAACTGATTTGTGAGTGTCGGCGTCAATGCAAATAAACGACATGGAGCCGTGCGTGGAACGGAATTCATCAAAGCATAGATTAATCGGTAACCGGCGGCTCGCGTGTGGATGAATATTAGCCGTCAAAATACGCTGAACTGAGTTTGTCGAAATACCGGTGAGACTGGCGATAGTCTTAGCCGGGAGTGATTTACTACTGGCTAGCTTCAGCACATGAGTCGCTAGTCCGTGACCGATGGCGTGGTTGGTTGATACCACTGGAGTGGTGGCCGTACAAGTGCTATGGCAGTTACTACAACGCCAGCGTTGCTTGTTTAGCTCTAGAATTACGGGCCGGTCCATGGGTCCTGCAATGTGGACATGAGTGAGCTTGTGTCCGTTAGGGTGCAACGTATTGTATCCACAGCTGGGACAGCGCCTGAGTGTGTAGGTAAGCTCTGCCTGGATGACCAAATACTTTTTGCGACCCGAGCCCCGACCATGAAATTCATCACGAGTACCGAACACCTGAATGTTTGTGTCTGTAATTCCCAGTAATTTAAGTGTATTATCTAGTTGGGATATCTATTCCTACCCCGCTTATCTTGAGTTTCGTCGCTTAAAGCATAGCACTAGGGAGGCTTAGATGCCTTTTTTTGTTATCAAAAAGGGCCTAGTACTTTTGGAATGGAAATACTTTCCAACACCAAAAATTCTAGACCCAAAATTGTTTTAAAAAGATTAAAAGGGAAAATTAAAGCAGATCAATAAAAAATAATCTTTCAATTAATTTTGTTTCTGAGAAAACTGTTCAAAACATAACAAAACTCATTGAAAAAGAATTCGACATCATGTATTCATTAATTAAAACAAAGGAGAAATAATGGCCTATTTGGAATTAAAAGACATTCACAAGTCCTACACACTGAACAAAACTGAGAAATTTCCAGTTTTAAAGGGAATCAATTTAAAATTCGATAAGGGTGAATTTGTCAGTATTTTGGGAGAATCCGGTGGTGGCAAGTCGACCTTGATGAATATTATCGGTGGATTGGATCACGATTACCAAGGTGATGTTATTTTAAATGGAACATCGACTCGTGATTTCACGGAAAAACAAATGGATGCCTATCGCCGGCAAACAATTGGTTTCATTTTCCAAAGTTTTAATTTAATTTCTCATCTTACTGTTTTGGATAATATTCTTATTAGTTTGGACATGACAACTTTGACACGGGCCGAGAAAGAAAAACGTGCCAAGGATTTGCTTAAACAAGTCGGTTTGGAAGAACATATCAAGAAGCATCCTAATCAGCTATCCGGTGGTCAAAAACAGCGTGTTGCGATCGCAAGGGCTCTTTCGTCGGATCCGGACATTATTATTGCCGATGAACCAACCGGTGCCTTAGACTCAAAAAATACCGATGAAATTCTTGAAATTATGGAAGGAATCGCCAAAACCGGAAAGTTGGTTATTGCGGTTACTCACTCTGAAGAGGTCGCTCATTTTGGGACAAGAATTGTTCATATGTCTGACGGGGTGATTGATAAAGATCAGACAAATCGAGAGAAATACTCGGTGCCAAGCAAACAATCCAACCGACTTGTTTCTAAAAAATTAGGAATGCCGGCCGCTTACAAGAACGCTTATAAACATACAATGTATTACTTCTGGCGTAATTTCCTAATTATGCTGGGAACTGGAATCGGTATTTTTGCTGTTTTGCTGTTTTCTGGTCTGGGCAATGGAATTACGGCTTTTATTAACAGCCAAATTAATTCACTTGTAAACCCTCGTTCGGTAACGGTTATGAAAAACACTTCCGGAAAGAAAATGAGTCAGGCTCAATTTGAGAAGGCAGTCCAACAGGCGAGTTCAAATCCTTCGTCTATGCTGATTCAAAAAAGTGAGCTGGAGAAACTTAAAGCCTTAAAAAAGGTTAGTGCTGTTGAACCGGGCTATCAATTTAGTCAATATACCTTGAAGCTAGATGGGGTTAAAAATCCTGTATCGGGAACCGGATTGCAGACCTGGACAAAAGCTTATTCCAGTAACACGGTCAAAGTTGGTAAAAAACCGGGTGAAAATCAGATTGTGATTGACAAGTCTCAGGCGCAAACTTTTTTGGGAACAAAAAAGTATAAGCAAGCAATCGGCAAAACCGTTACTTTGACTTTTACCTGGATTAATAAAGACCAACAAGCAGTAACTGTGCAAAAAGATTTGAAGATTGTTGGAATTGCCAATGGCGGGCAATCGGGTGCTATTACCGGTACAAATTATTCAACAATGAAAAGTATGTTGGAGAAGGCCGGTGCTATAACCGATCCGAATTTTGTTTCCGTGAATGCCGATTCAATCGATTCAACGAAAACAGTGGCTAAAAAAATAAACAATATTAAAACAGACGGCAAGTATACTTTTGGCGCAATTACAGTTGGTGATGTTCTTAACACTGTAAGTTCGTATGTTAAATTAGCAACCAATGTGTTATCGGCAATTGCAGCAATTTCCTTAGTTGTTTCGGCTTTAATGATTATCGTTTCAATGTACATGAGTGTTTCCGAAAGAACCAAAGAGATTGGTGTGCTGCGTGCTCTTGGAGAAGGCAAAAAAGATATAAGTCGCCTATTCACCGGAGAATCTGTTTTGATTGGTTTGTTCTCAGCTGTTTTGGCGTTGGTTCTTGCTTTTGGGATTGGGGCAATCGCTAATAAACTGCTTTATGGTTTGGCTAAGGCCAATATGGTTGTCATTACACCTGGCAATGTCGTTTTTGCCTTTGTGATTGCAATTGCTATTTCTTTCTTGGCGGCTTTGCTGCCTGCTAGAAGAGCAGCAAAACTCGATCCGATTGATTCGCTTGCCACAGAATAAAAAGTGCAACATCAAAGGCAGGGATGAAAATTCGGCTCGGATATAATAATCACTTCTAAATTTTGATCGCGGAGCTTAAATTTTAAAAGATTTAAAAAACAGGTGAAGGCCTGTTTTTTTATTATTTCAATTATCAATTTTTTTATTGGAAACGATTACAATTAGCGTACTATTTGTATATCAGTAAAATATTTTCACTAACTCTCAAATATTAAGCAAAACCTGGATGATAGTCCAGCAAGCTAAAATTTTTATTTTTGGTTTTGAAACCTTCATAAGTAATGACTTAATTAATAGGATCTTTAAAATAAAATCTTTTCAGGGGATGATTATTTATGAAAAAACATAGTTTTTTATTTGTATCTATATGTCTTTTATTGCTCGGAACACGTTTGCCCTTCAGTATCTTTGGCAATAACCAAACTGTTTCTCAAGTATTTGCTGAGACAACGAATAAAGAAAAAGCCAAGAAACTGTACAATACGGCTGTCAAAGAATTTAATAATGGCAGCGAAACAAAAGCCGTCGCTGATTGGAAAAAATCGGCAAAATTGGGATCTGCCTTAGCCGAAAGCCAAGTTGCGTCGCAATATCTTAACGGAATGGGTGTCAAAGAAAATTACCAAAAGGCACTTTATTGGGCAAAAAGAGCTTATAAACATGGAGAGAATAGCGGCATGGCTGCTAATACGCTTGGAAATGTTTATTTGAACGGTTCAAAAACTGTGAAAAAAGATTACAAAAAAGCCCTCGCATATTTTAAGAAGGGTATATCTGAAGGCTACATGAAGAGTTATCGCAAATTGGCTTATATGTATTTGAATGGTTATGGAGTAAAGGCTAATACCACTACGGCCGTAAAATGGTATACAAAAGCAGCGAATAAAGGGGATATAACCAGCGAATATTCTCTGGGGCAGATATATGAAAAAGGACAAGGAATAAAACAAGATTATTCAAAAGCCATGAGTTGGTATAAAAAAGTGCAGCGAATGATGATGATGTTTCAGCACCGGGAGTTATTGAAAGTATGTCGTCAATTGCTAATCTTTATGCTAATGGTTTAGGAGTGACAAAAGATTATCAGCAAGCGGAACAGTGGTACCAAAAAGCATTTAATGCTTCGCAAAAAGAAGTCGCTCTTCTTAAACAGAATTCTTGATAGTATTATTTGCGTTTATTATCAAGCAAAAATGTTTGGTTCCGTTATTTTTATATTATTGATAGTTATAAATAAAAGCCTGCTTTAAAGCAGGCTTTTATAATTAGTCTTATAAAACTGAAATAATAAAATCAATGCTTGTTTATTTTCGCTCTAAGTTCCAACTGAACGCGTTCGAGTGATTTATTTCTTGTTTCCGGAGCGAATTTATAGACGAAAATGAAAGAAATTAAATTGCAAAGGACGAAAATTCCAAAAGTTATCGAAAAACCAAAATAGGTCAAAAATATTGGAAAAAGAAAACCAACCAGGAAATTTGCCATCCAAAGAAAGAAGGCCGAGATTCCCATTCCCAAGCCACGCAGATTCTGAGGGAAAATTTCCGACATTAAAAGCCAAATTGTTGGTGAAATGCATCCTTGAAAGAAACTCAAAAAAATAAGTGTCAGGAAAACGACACATACTGGCAGCAGTTTTGAATGCGGCAGCATTTGCGAGAATAGTGTAATTAGTGCCAGTGCACCACCGGTACCGGTAATTCCAGTTAGCAACATTTTCCGACGGTTGATGTGATTCATTAAGCGCATACCAGTATAGGTTGCCAAGACGGAAACGATTCCGTTGGCTATATTCGTAATTAAAGCGATATTGTGAGTGAAACCAGCCTTAATCAATACGGTTGTTCCATAATACATAATGATATTGATTCCAACGACTTGCTGAACAATTCCAAGCCCGCTTCCCAGAATAATTAATTTTCTAATCCATGGTTTTTTAAGATCATGCCAACTTATATGGGAGACTTCTTTTTCTTTTTTTAGAGCAGCCTGAATCTGAGTAATTTCCTGTTGGCTTTCCTGCTTGTTTGAACGAATTCCTTTTAGTATTTTTAGAGCGGTTTCGGTTTTGCCTTTCATAATCAACCAACGGGGAGATTCGGGAACGATCAATGTCCCAATAAAAAGTAAGGCAGAAGGAACCATGCCAAAAGCAATCATGTAACGCCAAATATTGGATACGTTGACAAAAATATTTCCTAAAATCGCATTAACCACAAAAGCTAACAGCTGGCCTCCGGTGATCATTATTTCATTTTGGGTAACTAGAGGTCCACGTAGTTTAACTGTTGCCACTTCGGATAAGAAAGTTGGGACGATCACCGATGCGCCACCGACAGCTAGTCCGAGCAAGAACCTAAAAATCATCATAATTATTGCATTGGGTGCCAATGAACAAATTGCAGTACAAAAAAAGAAGATAATCGATAGATAAAATAAAATCCTTTTTCGTCCATAACGATCTGCTAATCTTCCAGCAAATATTGCCCCAAAAGCTGCTCCCAAAGTAATGCTGCTCGTAACTAATCCTTCGGTTGCCGCATTGAGATTCAATTCTTGTTTTTTAGCCATATAGGGCAGTGCCCCATTAATAACCCCGGTGTCAACTCCGAAAAGCAAGCCTCCAAGAGTGACGCAGAGAGCTATCGTTTTTAAATGTCTTTCGGTTTTGGATTTTGTTATAGAAAAATCCAAATTATAATTTATATTTGATATGTCCGATTCTTTATTCTCCATTATTTTTGTTTCTTTATTTTCCTCCTGAAATCATCCTAAATTTATAAAATATTTAAATTTTTTAGTCACTAAAAAAGCATAAAACTCATTCCTTTTTTATCTAAAAACTAGTTAAAGAAGATAATTTTCGTAAAACGAATACCTAAGAGAATTAATAAACTTTGTTAAGGGTTTTTAACATCACTCTTTAAAGCTTCTTTTTTCGTTATACATTTAACAAAACTAAAAAGCAACAAATCAATAGCCTTATTTATGATTTTATTATGCTCGTGAGTTTAATAATTTTTAAATGAAAACATTTCAATCACCTGATATTCAGCCTCTATAAGCGACATTGGAATAAATTAGATTAGTTTTCTAATTTAATATGTTTTATACTTCATATGAAATAATATTCATATATTAAAGGGGTGAATTCTTTTATGGAAACTATCAGCAACCAACGAAATAATTTTATTAAAGCAAGTATTAATGTTGAATATTTTTCAATTGCTTGGATGACTTTTGAATTTCTAGTCGCTTTTTATTCCAGCGCTAAGGCAAACTCAATTCTTCTACTGGCTTTTGGTTTAGATAGTTTATTGGAAATTATTTCCGGTACAACACTGATTTGGCGTTTGAAAAAAGAAGTGAAAAATGTTTCTGAACGCGCAATTAAAAAGGCGGAACAAAGATCCTCTTTGATCGTTGGAACGATTCTTTTGCTACTGTCTGCTTATATAGCCTTAATATCTTTTTATAATCTGTTATCTCATCAAGCAGCCAGGCCAAGTTTTTCTGGGATTGTAATTGCCCTTGCCTCGATAATTTTGATGCCGTTTTTAACTTTCAGAAAAAGATTTTTGGGTGAAAAACTGGCTTCTGTTTCATTAAAAAAAGATGGAATGTGTAATATTACTTGTGCTTATATGGCTGGAACTGTTCTGGTCGGTACTTTACTTACATTTATTTTCGACTGGTGGTGGGCCGACTCTATTTTTGCCTTGATGCTGGTTTATTTTATTGCCAGTGAAGGGTATGAAACCTTTCAAGAAGCCACCAAAGCCTCTTAAATTTTGGGTAAAGGTGCTATTTACAGTAATCTATTCTATTATTATTTTAACGAATTGATTGAGGCCTCATTTTCACATGAAAGAAAAATTAAATTTAATTTATCAAGCGAAATTAGATGAAATATCCAAAATTGCAAAAGTTCTAGCCAACTCGACCCGCGTGCAGATTCTTTATCTTTTAGAGCAATCCGAACTCAATGTTAGTGAATTAACTGATATTTTAAACATTGAACAGTCCAATGTTTCCCATCAACTTCAACGGCTTAGGGATTATCAATTGATTAGTCAAAAGAGAAAGGGAAAATCAATTTATTATAGTTTAGATGATCCACATATTATCACCACGCTAAATCAATTAATGAATCATGTCGACCACATATTATTAGGAAGAAAACACAACGGACAATTAATTGATAACACTTGCGAAGTTGATGATTGATTTTTTGTTTTAAAGGTTGAATATAATTGCAATAATATTGAGATTTAAGTATATTCGCTAGGTAATCGTTTATTAGCAATTTTTTAAAGTAAATTAAAATCTCCAGGTCTAATCCTGGAGATTTTCGTCTTTATTTATATATTAATTTCTTAATTTTCTTGCTATTCCCAAGTTAAATTATCGTATAAGCACTCCTGAGAATCAAAAAAGTTTTCCAATATAGTAGTGAATTGCAACAGTTATCAGTCCGATCACAATATTTCGAATAATTGCCGGCCGCAAATGAAACTCGCCAAGTTTGGCTGCCAAACTTCCAGTAAGAGCAACAGCAAAAGTCGTTGCAACGATTGTTCCGGCAAATTTGAGATGGCCCGGCAATAAAAGCATTGCCAGTAGTGGAAACAAACCACCCAAAGCAGCACTAATCAAAGAGCTAAAAGCCGCCCCCCATGGATTTACATACTCGCCGATTTTTAAAGTATATTTAGCGGAAACAAGCGACTCAATCTCATGTTTTTGAATCAATTCATCAGCAATAAAATATGCAGTTTCTCTGTTAACTCCCCAACTGATGTAGTTTCTAGCGATCGTTTTACGTGCATAATTTGTCACGATCAATTTTCCTTTGTTCAATTTTAATAACAGCTCTTTCGATCTCGCGTTGCGCAGAGACGGAGGCATATTCTCCAGCTGCCATCGAAAAAGCGCAGGATAACAAATCGGAAAAGCCTGCAACCAGAATTAAAAAATTATTACTCGTTGCTGCAGCCGTTGAAAATAGAACGCCGACAACCGTTAGAATCCCATCATTGGAACCAAGGACACCAGCTCTAATCTTGTTTAAACGCTGCTCTAAAGTCTGCTTGTTTTTGGAATTTTTCATTTATGCAGCAACCTTCCAATTAAGTATGTAGCTGTCATTGTAAATAAACCGGAAAGGACATTTCTAGTAATACCTTTTTTTCGGTCATTGTTGCCAATCCGAGCAGCCAGATATCCAGTAATTATCAAGGCAAGCAGTACCCCAAAATAGGTCGAAGCAACCTTATAAGAACGGTTAACCATTAAAATTGCCAACATTGGCAGGGTAGCACCAATCGGGAAACTAATAAAGAAGCCAAAGCGGCATGATAAGGATTTATTTTATCGCTAATATTAAATCCGTGTTTAACGCGGACAGCTGTTTCAATCGGCTTGGTCTTCATCATTTCGCTGGCAGCCCTTTGAGCGAGTTCTTTTGAAATGTCGTCTTTAATTAAAAAATCTTTTACCAAAGAAATTTGTTGATTAAAAGATTCCTGATTAGCAATTTCTTCTTTTTCAATCGCAGCATTTTCGGCATCACGTTGCCCATGTACAGAGACATATTCTCCAGCTGCCATCGAAATCATGCCGGCAATTGTCCCGGAAAATCCGGCAACAAAAATTACCCAATTATCATTAGTACGACCCTGAGTCGCGGCAAAGACACCCAAAACAATCCCAGCTACTGAAATGATGCCATCATTTGCCCCCATCACACTCGCCCGGACAACATTTATCTTCTCAGCTAAATTCATATTTCTCTCCATATAAATAAAAATGTTTTTATTTAAATTTTTAAAATAGAAAATCTATTAATTAGTCAACATAGGATTGATTATATATAAAAGAAGAATTTAATATCTGATATTTTCTCATAAAGTACTTAATTTCCCCTACACCAAAACTTAATTATGATAAATTATCATAATTTTCTCATAAAAAATAACGGGACTAATAAAAGTAGATTGTCTATTATTGGAAAGCGTTAAGAGCTGTTTATTATAACTTTTAGCAGCTAGATAGTATTTTAACTATTTACTTAATAATTTTTTGAAAGGAGAAAATAAAATGATTAAAAAAACTTTGCCAAATAAAGTTGCTGCAGTCACAATCATATTTTGGATTACGAAAATTATTTCCACAGCAATGGGAGAGTCTGTCTCAGATTTTCTAAGTCAGACTTTTAATCCTTATTTAGTAGTTATATCAACAATTATAGTAACGGCTAGCCTCATTGGAATACAAATTTTTTCACAAAAATATCATATATGGTTATATTGGGGCGCAGTTGGTTTGATTGCTATCTTTGGGACTATGTTAGCTGATAGTATTCATATTGCTTTAGGAATCCCTTATGAAATATCTGCACTCGGTTTTGCGATTCTGCTTATTGTTAATTTTTCTATTTGGTATGGTATCGAAGGCACGCTTTCCGTTCATGAAATTACAACTCGCCGTCGTGAATTATTTTATTGGTTGACAATCTTGTTTACATTTGGTCTTGGAACGGCATTAGGCGATTATACTTCGCACGTCTTGAACTGGGGAACTCTAAATTCAGGATTTTTTTTCCTAATTTTATTTGCAATACCTATTATTTGGCGAGTATTCTCTAAAAAAGCTGAGATTTTGACTTTTTGGTCTGCTTATGTAATGACTAGGCCCCTCGGTGCTTCATTTGCTGATTGGGGTAGTTATGGTCTTTATGGCCATAATCCAGAAGGCGTTGGTTTTTTCTTGCTAACAATTTTTCTAATTTTATTAATTGCTTTAAGTGCAAAAAGCTTCTTAGGTATTAAGAGAAATGAGACTGTCACTTCTCAATAACTTTTAGATTTAAATAAAGGTCTTATACATTGTGAAAGGAAATTTCATTGATTATAAGTTTAATTATCGCTTATTTACATTTTGATCAAATTTTACCAGAATTAATGAAAACAAATGCTTTATTAGTATATGGATTTTTATTTTTGATTATCTTTACTGAAACCGGTTTAATTTTTGTACCTTTCTTGCCTGGAGATTCAATTATATTTATATCAGGCAATTTATCTAATCTTAGTGGTGGATTTAACTTGTATATAGTCATCTTTGGTTTTATCGTTTCAGCAGTCATAGGTGATTATGTTAATTTCGAGTTCGGAAGACATTTAGGAATTAAAGTTGCTAAATCAAATAGGCTCAAAAAAATAATTAAATCGAAATATCTTATAAAATCTGAGAAATTTTATTTTAAATATGGAAAAATGGCGATATTTTTTGGACGTTTTATACCTATAATTCGTACCGTTATTCCTTTTACAGCTGGAGTTAGCAAGATGAGTTATGAAAGCTTTTTTAGATACAACGTTTTTGGTGCAATTTGTTGGATTTTATTAATAACATTAAGTGGTTTCTTTTTTGGAAGCATACCATTTGTTAAAAATAATTTTGATTTATTTTTAATTGGAATTTCTATTACATCATTATTGACGTTGATTATAAATGGTTTTCGTTATTATTTGAATAATTATAAATATGGGAAATGATAAATTATTATGATCAAACAATTAAATAAAATTGATAAAATATCTTTATTTGGTGGCTTTGGTTGCCTCTACATTTTAATGCTATCTATTTTTTTTCAAAGTAATTGGTTATTTTATTTTGACAATTCATTTCCGTTTTTTTCTGGATCTTCGGAAACTTCTAACTTAATCAAGAAATTAAGTGTAATTAATAACTTTAGTAGTCCGATTATTTCATTATTTTTTTGTGTACTAATTATTATATTTTTTCTATGGAACAAACAAAAGTATACTGAGTCTATTTGGGCTGTTATGCTAATTATTACCGGAAATGCTGCTTGCTTTTTACTTAGAGAACTGGTTAAAAGGCCACATCCTTTTGGAGCTCTGATCCATACAGCTAGGTATTCTTTCCCGTCGGTTAGCGTATTTAGTATTATGATTTTAGTCTTTCTTATTTGGCATTTTATCGTACCGAATTTTAGCTACTTATTTTCTAGAATTACTATAAGATTTTTGTTAGTTTTTTGGATAATCGTTATTTCTTTAATTAAGATCTATCTTTGCGCAGTTTTTCCGAGTGATATTTTGGCTAGTATTTCTTTGTCGATTGGCATGGAGTCTTTTACAAAACTAGGCTTAAAACCGATGAAACATTATAAAGACTGAATACAACTAAAAATAATATTTATTTTTATGGGAGGAAAAAATATGGATAAACTTGTTATCGTCATTCCGGCGTATTTCGAAGAAGAGGTTTTGGATTCTACAATTTCAACGCTCACTCAGATTCTTGAACAATTATCTGAAGAAAAGAAGATTAGCGGCGGATCGACATTATTAGTAGTTAACGATGGTTCAACCGATCAGACCTGGTCGATTATCGAAAACTATCATAAGAGCAATCACTTTGTCAGTGGAATCAACCTGAGCCGTAATTATGGCCACCAGAATGCTTTGTGGGCTGGAATGACGGCGGCCAGTGTCGATGCCGATCTGCTTATTACAATCGATGCCGATTTACAGGATGATCCAAAATCGATTATCGAGATGGTTGATAAGTATCATGCCGGTTACGATGTTGTCTATGGCGTAAGGAACAATCGTGAAAGCGATACATTCTTTAAACGGGCCAGTGCCAATTTATTTTACAAATTGATGAATAAACTGGGGGTTAATATAATTCCCAATCACGCGGATTTTCGTTTAATCGACCGGCGTGTCTTAAAGCAGCTTCTGCAGTTCCCGGAAAGAAATCTTTTTTTACGCGGCATGCTTCCGCTGGTTGGCTTTTCGAGTACGAAGGTCTTCTATAAGCGTCGAGCCCGCCAGGCCGGAAAATCGAAATATCCTTTGCATAAAATGCTTTTGCTTGCTTGGGATGGAATCACTTCTTTTAGCGAAGTTCCGATTCGATCGATTATTGTTTTTGGTTTTTTGTTGGTCTTTTTGTCGGCCTTTTACGTCTTGTACGGTCTGATCCGCTGGGCAACCGGTCATACCGAAACCGGCTGGACCTCTTTGATGGTTTCAATCTGGCTGCTTGGCGGGATTCAATTAATCGTCATTGGAATCGTTGGCGAATATATCGGCAAGATTTTTAAAGAGGTCAAACGTCGGCCGCGTTTTATTATCCAAGATGATCTTTATACAAAACCAAAGCCTCCAAGAATGAAGAATTCAGATAGTTCGTCAAATGTTTAAAAGATTAAAAGTTATTTTCGCTTTCAAACAATTACTAATCGTTTTATTGTCAATTGCGATGTTGATCGGGGTTGCTTGTAATCTGGTCTATCCCTTTGAAAATACTAGTTCGCTGATCCTTTTGCCAATTGTTTTTATCGGTCCGCTGTTGGTCTTTTTTCTTTATCGCTATTTAAAAAAACTACCGCCGTTCTTGTTAAAAAGAATTATCCTGATCGCTTTTTTAATCATGGTGCTAGTTCAGATTTACGTTTTTTCGGCAATGCCGGCGACGATTTATCATGACCCCTTTCGGGTTATTCAGGAGGCCGAACAGGTCAGTACCGGAGATATCGACTGGACCAGTGATTATTTTTGGCGTTATCCGAATAACGTTCCGCTAACGGCCCTGGTTGGTTTCTGGTTTAAGTTAACCAACCTTCTGGGCTTGACGCCTAATCTGGCCATTCACATCCTGAGCCTGTTGTTTCTCGATTCAATGATAATCATTTTATTGATGACGGCGAAGAAAATTACTGGTAATTTGGCTTTGCCGTTTATCGGTCAACTTTTTTTCTTATTGAGCCCCTATGCCTATACCTATAATCTTCAGGTCTTTTATTCCGATTTGCCAATTTATTTTTCGATCTCGGCGTTGTTGTTAATTGTCTTAAAGTGGCAAAAAGCGGATTTTAAATCAAAGAAATGGCGTTTTTTGAGCTTGGTGCTTCTATTCTTGATATGCCTGTTCGCCCAAATCATCAAGCCTAATTTTTTAATCGTTGCCCTGGCGGCTTTCATTACTATCCTGGCGGCTTGGCTTGCAAAAAAGAAAATGATTAAGGTGATCACGATTCCTTTGATCACGATTATCTTGGCGATTCTGATAGCCTTCCCGGCGACGAAATTTTTGGACAATTCAATCAATTTTAAGAATAATGAGCAATATGAGTTACCGATTACACATTGGATATATATGGGGCTGAATCTGAAGAGGGATGGCTCTTATAGTGGGCGCGACACGAAGTCGGCAGTTAAACGGGTGAATATTAATGCTCGAGAAAAAGCCGATATTAAAGGAATTTCTAGGCGCCTGAAAAAAGCCGGAATTTTTAATCTAATTAAATTGTGGACCAGTAAAGTCGCTATTCTGCTGAATGTATCGAAATATAATCATGCGTATACCGGCGGTTATGTATCGGCACCGGCTTGGTTCCAAAAAGGACAAGCTTGGTGGTCGGCTACCGCTTCTTTGGTATTGCGGTTAGCTTTTATCACGATTTATTCCCTGGCATTGATAAGCCTCTATCGCTTATTTAAGGTTAAAGAGGTCAACTACCTGTTGTTGTTCTCTTTATTGATAGCTGTCGGCTATGTAGCTTTCCATACTTTTCTTTGGGAGGTCGAGGGCCGTTATGGCCAGGCGATTACACCGATCCTTTTCTTGCTTATTGCCAACACATTTTCTAAAGCAGCGATTGCAGAAAAGAAAACAAAAAGAGATTGGAAGATCCCGCTCTTTATCCTGGCTTTTCTCTCACTGGGTGGTATTTACCTTAAGGCCAACGCCCGTTTGATTAATTCCAGAGGAATTGCCACAATTGCTCAACGCAGTCAGCTTTCCAACCAGTACAATCCTCAGGTTACTTGGCTGGCAGCCCATTCGTCGGTAACGCAAAATGTTTCGATTGCTGCGACAAATGATTATTTTTCAATTTTAAAGGTCAAAGGGAGCAAGGCTGTGGCGACTTTGACCAACCGCACCACAAAACAAACATTCAATATTAACGCCGGCCATACAAAGTACAGCATTCTTAATCAATTAAAACCCGGCGAATATCAAATCAAAGTCACTAATCCAACTGACGATCAACAAGCTATCTGGCTAGTCAAGACCCATAACTACCAGCTCGGACAGGAATCGGCAACCACGCCCGAGCCAACCTGGGGCAAGCGTTCATTTGTCTACATGTTCTCCCAAAACCGGGTTCATGACGACCAGGGTACCTTTAGGATAGTTAAAATTAAAAAGCCTTATAAATAAAACAAGAAAGCGAGTGTTCAAAAATTATTATGGTAAAACCAATCATTCTTATAATCGAAGATGAGACAGCTATTGTAGCTTATTTACAGACGGAACTTAAATTTGAAGATTATATTGTTTTGACAGCTAGTGATGGCGAAATGGGCCTTTCAGTTTTTGAACAGAATTCAAACCGAATTAATGTAGTTTTGCTTGATTGGATGTTGCCAAAACGAGATGGGCTCGAAGTTTTACGGCGCATTAGAAAATTAAATAGTCAGGTTTCTATAATTCTTATGACCGCTAAAAGTGATATTGGCGATAAAGTAGCTGCATTAGATTCTGGTGCAGATGACTATATTACGAAGCCTTTTGAAATTGAAGAACTTTTAGCACGTTTAAGAGTGACGATTCGTCATCAAAATAAGCCACGCCCAAAACTATATCAGGTATCTAACTTAGTGCTGGATTTAGACGCACACCGTGTTACAAGGGATGGACAGGTTATTGATTTAACGCAAAGAGAGTTCCAACTTTTAACATATTTAATTGAAAATGCAGGCAAAACGCTTACTCGCGATGATTTACTTGATAATGTTTGGGGAGTTGATTTTAACGGTCAATATAATACAGCTGATGTTTATATACGCTATCTTCGTCAAAAGATAGATGATCATTTTTATCCGAAGCTTATTCATACGGTTCGTAGTGTTGGATATGTCTTAAGGGCAAAATAATGCGCAAAGTAAAAAATTTTTTTCATAATCTATTAGCCTTTATAAGGCCGCTAAAAAATAGTAGTGCCTTAATCATGACGCGCTCTTATTTTTTCTTGCTAGCTATTATTACATTTTCGATGGTGATTTCGGTTCCGACTGTTTTGGGTTATCAGCTGATAAGGATTCAAGTACAAAATGCAAATCAATATATTAAAAGTTTGAAGAAAACAAATATTGATTCTGCTCATGATTGGAATATTTGGATTAGAAACAACACTTTTGATAGCGATGTTATTTTTATTAAAGCTCAGACAAATAAGAAAAAAACTTTTTATTCTGATGGTGCTAGTCATGTTGCTAGTAAAAATTACAAACATTTATTTTTTTCAAAAAAATATCTTTTAGATAGCAAAAATTGGCATGACTTTAATCATTACAAGCTATACTACACAAAGACTGTCACTCAATACGGAAATCATTTTACAGTTTGGATTAATTTATATAAAGTTTTTAATATCATAAAAATAACTCTTTACACTTTACTAATTATTATTTGTTTGGTTTTGATTTTTGGAGTTTGGCTGATTTGGCAATTATCACAACGATTGACAACACCTCTATCTTATTTGAGTTCTGCGACTGAGAAGGTAAGCCTTAAAATTAAGCAGAGTAATCAAAGAATGGAAGACCGATTACCTGAGCCTACTTCCCCAACAGAAGTAAATGAGTTAGCTGTCTCATTTAATCAACTTTTAGATGTGATTAGTGAAAAAGAGGTCCGTGAAAAACAATTTGTTTCAGACGCATCTCACGAATTAAAAACTCCCATTGCTGCAATTAATGGGCATCTCAAATTGATTAAACGCCGAGGGCGTGAACATCCTGAAATTATCGAGAACTCTTTCGATTACATTTCGAATGAAACAAGGCGAATGCAACATTTGGTACAAAATCTATTAGATTTATCTCACGCTGAACGAGATGAATTGAATATCACTAAGATAAATTTAAGCGAATTATTAGTTGAAATATCGAAAAACGTACCCTTTCCACAAAAGATAAAAACAAAATTTTCCAGCAATATTTATATCAAAGCCGACTTGGACCAAATACATGAAATCATTTTGGCCATTTTAGAAAACTCCAGTAAATACAGTCCGCTGGATTGTCCAATTATTTTAAATATTGAGCAAAACTCTGGGAAAACGATTATGAGAATTATTGACTTTGGGAAAGGAATTTCTGCGAATGATAAAAAACATATTTTTGAACGTTTTTATCGAGCAGACGCCTCTCGTAGCAATAGCATTCCCGGTTCTGGATTGGGTCTTTCAATTGTCAAGGAATTGGCAAATCGCCAGCATATTAAAATCAATGTTTTGGATAATTATCCAAGAGGCACGATTTTTGAATTATCTTTGCCTAGATAATTTTTATTTAATTTTTATTTTAAAAATAATTAATATAAAGGAGATTCTATAAAATTATGATAAAAAAATTATCGCATTTTTAATTAGCTTGTCTATAACTTTGGCTATTGCGATTGATGGTTACCTATTATTTTTTAAAAAAAGCAGTGCTGAAAATATTGCTATTGATTCAAGTGTAAATTCACAAAGTAATTCTAATGCATCAGAGTCATCAAGCGCTTCTAGCTCGTCTTCAAGTTCTTCTGTGGACTCCGGT
This sequence comes from Oenococcus oeni, assembly GCF_020510245.1. Lineage (NCBI taxonomy): Bacteria > Bacillati > Bacillota > Bacilli > Lactobacillales > Lactobacillaceae > Oenococcus > Oenococcus oeni. Next base: position 428,068 of record NZ_CP084701.1, read on the forward strand.
TATCAAAATGGAACTTACACCGGCAAATCAGCCAGCATGCGTTGGGGGAATGTGCAAGTCAAAGTAACGATTAGTAATGGTGAGATTACAAAAGTTCAAACTATTAAATATCCAACAGATAATCCTCACGATCAGCAAGTAAATTCTAGTGTTTTGCCAACCTATGAGGATGAAGCTGTTAAAAATGATTCTTCAAAAATTCAATCATTTAGTGGAGCCACTGAGACCTGGAAAGGATTTACTAAATCCTTACAAAGTGCTTTAAACAAGGCGGAATCTTAAATGATGAAAATTTATAAAAAAAATATTGATCATTATATAATGCTTAGCTTTGAAATTAATGAAATGAATATTCCTTTTACCGGTCAAATTGTAGTTAAAGAAGATGACGAAGTTACGAGAGAAGTTATTTTGGGACGTGCAAAAAAAATTCATGAATGGCTTGTGTTAGTGGATCACATTTTTTCTCCTTTCAGAACAAATTCTGAACTTACTTTATATAATCATCGAAAAATTGAAATGACTGGTACTAACCTACTTTTTCAAGAAGTTTTTGCTCTGTCGATTTGGGCAAAAGAAATGACGCAAGGACTGTTTTCAGCGAATTTTGTTGGAAAATATAATCCAACCGGTGCTGTTAAAGGATGGGCAATTGAAAAGGCAGAACGTATTCAACTTGCACCGCTTCTATCTGACCCGAATTTTGTAGCTGTTAATTTGAATGGTGGTGGTGATATGCAATTTAGTAGTTCCGACAAGCATAATTGGCAATGGGAAATAGGGATTGTTAATCCCTTTGATAATAAAAAAGTTATTAGTTGCTTCAGAATGAAAAATGGCGCTATAGCAGCATCTGGAACTAGTCAACGAGGAGAACATTTGTTTAATTCATCAACTGGACGCGCAATACCAGAAAAAAATTTTAATGTCATTAGTTCAAGTGTCATTGGTTCGGAATTGACTTATTCCGATATTTGGGCTACTGCTATTGCTACTACGACAATTAATGATCATAGCTGGTTAAAACGTTTATCCGGTTCAGGATTAAGAATAAGTTATAACAAAAAATCTGAACGTTGGCTCAATCACGAAATTATTGATCAAAAGGAGTTAATTTATGCTTAAAAATCATAAATATTTATTAGGACTTTTTTTGGGGAGCAGCAATATTTATTATTCTGCTTCCATTAATTCAAGCGCTTGCGACTGGAATGAATGAATCTTCTGCCTCTATACTTGGGTTTCAAATAGGCACGATAGCATATGTTTGGATGTTATTTGTAATTTTTGTTAGCACAAAACCGAAATGGTTAGATCGAATAATTGGATTGCCATCTATGTATTTCGTTCATGGACTTCTTGGTATTGGAGCAATTATTTTAGCTTATGTACATACTCTAATGAATTTATCTAGTGGCTTAATCAAACTCACTGGAGATTATGCTTTATGGATTTTAATTGGAACAGCCGCTTATTCTATTTTATTTTTAAGTGGCTGGATAACTGATAGAGTCCACTGGGTTAAATTAATTGTTAGATTCTTGGAATTACATATTTTTAAACACGAAACCAGTGTTTGGATTCATCGTTTAAATCTTATTGCAACTATTTTTGTTTTTATTCATGTGCTTTTAATTAGTTACATTATGCAAATAAATTCTTTCGCAATTATCTTTTATTTATATTCCTTTATAACTTTTTTGAGTTATTCATGTTTTCTTGTATCAAAATATTGGCGTTTTAGCAAAGCTAATGTTATTGAAATTAGAAATATTGGTGGGAATATGGCTCAAATGATTTTGGAATTTTCTAAAATTAAGATTAGTCGTTTGAAACAGTACCAACCGGGCGATTATGTCTTTATTAGTTTCCCCAATCTTGAAAAAATGAAAGAAATGCATCCATTTTCTTTTGTTGATTTTGATTTTAAAAATAGGCGAATTGTTTTGGCTATTCGAGGAGATGGAGATTTCTCGCGACAAGTTTCAAAAATCGAAATTGGCGAAAAAGTTTTAATTGATGGCCCCTATGGGACTTTGAATAAACAAATTATTGAACAGACGAATGCCAAACAACCACTAATTATGCTGGCAGGAGGTACTGGCGTAGTACCTTTAATCAGCTTGGTTCTTGAATATTCTCAAAAACGAGAAATATATTTCATATGGACCGTTTCTCGGGAAGACCAATTGGTTTATAGGGAAATGCTTTTGCAATTATCTAAAAATCAAAAAAATTTCCATTATTTCGAGTCGATCCATCGTTTAAATTCTGAAAAGTTGCTAAATATTTTAAAGACTCCCATTTTGGAAAATAGTTATTATTTATTGTCTGGGTCTAATATTATGATGCTAGGCTATAAAACGTTACTTAGAAAATGTGGAATTCATTCAAAAAATGTTTATTACGAGAAATTTAGTTTTTAGTATTTTTTAGTTACACTATTAAAAAGTTTTAGCAATGAAGCTTTATTCACTTTTTAATTCCGGACTAAATATTGGTTATTTTGTTAGAATTTCATCTAAAATACCATTCGTTTTGTAACAGTTAATAATGATAAAAAGTCCAATCAAGGATGATATTAAACAGGGTAAAAATTGACCGATTCTTGAATCCGAAACAAATAACTGGGTAAAATAATCTGATATGCAGACTAATGCAAACATTATTATCGACGAAACAAATGTGCTGCTAAGAAAGCCCGCTTCAATGTTTTGAGAAACTTGATAGTTTATTTCTATAAAGGCAAACATCATCATTGTGCTAACTATTAAGCCAACAAATGTTGCTATCATGGCACCCAACATTGGAAATACTATGATCAAAAATGGCTGGAACAATATTTTAAAAATAATTCCATAAATTATCGCTTTTATAACTACACGGGTTTTGCCAATTCCTTGCAAAATCATCGCCAACAGCATGCCACTGCTCATAAATATAGAAACCAAAGCTGACACTTGAACAATCGGAACAAAATCCTGTAGGGAGCCGTACTTGCCATAAAAAATAATATAAATAGGTTTTGCAAGAGCATACATAATTAAGGCTGAGGGAGAAATAATCGCGATTAACATTTTAATTCCTCGTGCAATCGAATTTCTCGTCTCTTTTAAATTAGAAGAATTTTTGGAAATAATCGGTAAGATCGTTGAAGCAACCGACATGGCCAGGGAAACTATCAACATAATCAATTTGTTGGCATTGAAATTAAATCTACCAAAGATATCTTCTAACTGTATTTGGGGGAAATCAGGATGAAAAATTCTCATTAAAGGGAAGAATGTGTATTGATCTATCCACTGATAAAAGGTCAAAAATCCGCCAATAAAAACAAAGGGGATCGACTGTTTAACGATTGGAAGAAATGATTTAAAACTGTTTACGAGAGAATTATTTTCACTTAATTCAATTTTCGAGAATAAATGAATTTTTTCAGCTTTAAAGAAATAAAGTTTATAAAGAAGATATATAATAGCTGCCAAGGCACCTATAAAAGCGGCGAAAGTTGACTGAATTACAACATTCACCCAATTGCCGTGGAATATATCCAGAATAGAAAAAGCCGAAAGCAGCATATAAACAATCCTGATTAATTGTTCGATTATATCGGATTTGGCTAAGGTTTCCATATCCAATTGTCCTTGAAATTTTCCACGCAATACGGAAAGGAAAGGGAAAACAATAACGGCAGGAATGAGTGAATGAAGAACTGGAATAAGATTGATGTCTCCGACGGCCAAAATTGGAGCCAGGATCCAGAAAATAACTCCGAAGAGCAGGCCGCTGAAAAGACTTAGTTGAAAAGCTTTCTCTAAAAACAGATCTTTTTCCTTGCCAACCAAGACAGAGGTATACTTAGCCACCGCAGATGGCAGTCCAACTGTCGACATTATTAAAAATAGTTGATAAACATTATATCCTTTACCAAATAAAGTGTTGGCCTGCAAGGATAAAATACCCAGCATCAAGGTCCACGGAATCACATAAATAGCTCCCAAAAGCCGTGAAACAACGTTGCCCAGGGTTAGCCAAGACGTACCTTTTGCTAATTCGCCTGTTATTATATTTTTTTTAAATCTCAATTTGTTGATTTACCCCAAGTAAAAAATAACCTTAGCATGATTACTGAATAAACCGTTGCTCTTTAATAAAAAAGTGCCAGAGCTCAATGTCTAAAGTAAACAGAAATTTTATATAAAGTTGGTTTTCCTAAATATTTTTAAATAAACTGAATAATAATCATTATAAATTAATAAGTTAATTTCTTTCCAATGTTATTAGAATTCTGATTTTTTTGTTTTTCTGTAGATATTATCGCGTGTTTTGCTGCTGACTATTTATATATTTTTTATTATAAAGAGAATTATTTATTTTTAAAATTGATTTTATTGTCAGACAATTTTTTTCATAAGCTTTTTATGGGAGATGGCGAAAAACTAAAAAGCCGTTTAATGCAACTTTTTAAATATTCCTATTAAAAATTAATCACTGATCTGACACCATTTTTTGAAGTATCATACCAGTTTCTTGCGGCATATTCGAGAGAAATTTTCAAAATATCGCCATGAATTTTTTTATTGATCAACCATTTCCACAAAAATTCAGCTGCTTTTGTTCGATTGGCTAAACTTTTATTAGTCATCATTATATGTTTTTGTCTTGTTTGGATGACAGATAATTTTTTAACTTCGTTTCGTGCTGCTGACCATACCTGAGCCTTTGCTGTCGCTAAGTTTGTTGACAGGGCCGATACAAAGATAGCGACAGCAAGCACGGTGCCAATTTGTCTAAAGACACCGGTGACGCTTTGAGAAGCCGTAAGTAATTCTCCAGTAAAATCGCCAGCACTTAGGACTGTGATCGGGCCAATGATAATTCCGTAACCTGTACCGATAAGGATACAAGAAATCGCAAATTGCCAATAAATACGCGGGTTCATGACTGAAAGGCCAACATAACCCAATCCAAGAAGAACAATTCCTAAAGCAATTAATTGCCTGGCGCCCATCTTTTTGAGAAGCAGTCCACTGACGGGGGAAAGCAAGAATACCATTATGGATGCAGGTGTGATCATCAGAGCGGCTTCTAATTCTGTATGTCCTTGAATTTTGGTAAAGAAACTCGGCATTAGGACCATTACACCTACAAATAAGATTCCAGAAAGAACCGTCATGACAACTGCTCCAGTAAAGTGGCGGTATTTGAATAAATGAAGTCGGATCATGGGATCTGACGCCATAGACTCGCGCCAAATGAATAATATTAGCGCTATGACAAACCCCGCGAACAAACTGAGAATTTTTCCGCTGGTCCAACCCCAGGCGCTAGCTTTTACAAGTGCAAGAGTCAGAGAGAATAATAATAGAATTACCAAGCACATTCCGGAAATGTCTAATTTAGCTTTAACAATGTTTTCATTTTTCATTGGCAATAAGGCTACACACATAATCGCGGCAAGCAAAACTAGCGGAACATTGATGTAAAAAATACCTCGCCAACCACAGAATTGTGTCAATAATCCACCGATTGTCGGTCCAAAGGCAGCTGCAAGACCCTGTGTAATTCCTAAAATCAAAACCGCGGTGTTCCTTTTATTTAGTTGAACAGAATTAATACCTATTGTCATGCTGGCTGGGAAGACAATTGCAGCACCGATACTCTGCAAAGCTCGTCCGATAATCAATATTGCTACCGTTGAACTTGAAGCCGATGTTAACGAACCCAACAAAAATAGAATCAGTCCGGCAAAATAGACTTCGTTTCGTCCGAATTGGTCGGCTATCCTTCCTAATGGAATAGTGAAGGCCGCGAAAGCAATTGTATAAACATTCAACGCCCACTGAAGTGTATCAAGATCTGTATGAAGCCCTGTCTGAATTGCTGGTAGTGCAATATTCATGACTGTTGTGTCAAGCATACAAAGGAAAATACTGATGGTCATTGTCATCAAAATAGCCATTTGTTTTTGTTTCAAAAGAAATTCCCCCTTAGCAAAATATGCTAATAACAGCGTAATTTAGGCTATACTGGACAAGAATCTTTAGGCTACAGAAACGAGGGAAGTTGTAAACAATGTCACCACATGAATTAAAGCAATTTAAACTCAGGGCTATCTATCGCGGTCTCTTAACTTTGTTACAGAATAAGCATCTTAGCGATATCACTGTCTCGGATCTCTGCAGAACAGCAGCCGTCTCTCAAACCTACTATTATCGGAACTTTTCATCTTTTCAGGAAATAGTTTCTCGTTATCAAGAACAAATGATTATGTCTTATCTAAATCTTGCTCTTAACAACAGACATATAGACTTCACGCAACTTATGACGGCGTATTTTCAAATAATGGGTGATCATGCAACCGAAACCTTATTATTGATTCATGCAGGACTCTTTGATGTTCTAATAAGCGCCTTTAGAAAGGTTTATGTTTTTCTTGCACAGAATTCCTACATTGATTCTTCACGTACTGTTCGTGGAAAAAATCAATATTTCGCCAATTTTATGGCGGGGGCTGTGATATCTACCGAAGTGCAATGGATGAAACAGGGCATGGAAGAAAGCCCCAGAGAGATGGGCATCATATTGAAACAGCTGTTTCGTTTCTCTTGAGAACAAAACCATGAATTTTTTTAAATCAAAGATCTATGATTCTGTTTTTATTATTTCAGATATATATTTGATGAGATATTTATTAGGAAGTTAAGTCTAAATGGCCTGCTCTTCTTCAATCAGATCTGTATAAGTTAACGGAAGCAAGATCCAGGAGGGTATTTTATTTAACGCATTATCGATAACTAATATGCGCAAAGTCCTTAATAAGCTTTTTAATGTTGATTTTTTTGATAATTAATATGATATTGAGTAAACAAAAAAAGCGCTCAACCGTAGGGGCTTGCGCTTTATCAACATACCATATGGAGTAGATGGGAGTCGAACCCATGTCCAAATTATCCAATCACATAAATATCTACGCTCATAGTTAACAAGTAATTTCGCTCAAGATTAGGTTGCTAACTTCCAAATCGAGAGCTAGTTCGATTCTTGTTTCACTGCTTTTATTCCGAACATAAATGCCAGCAGCTAATCCACTAATTAGGCCGAGAATGTTGCCGTGGACTCAACAAAGGGCTACGCTACTGCGATTAGGCAGCTAATGCGTAAGATGGTTCATTATTTTTTGCAGTTATATCTGCAGTCTTTAACCCGACAAACGGGAACGCAATCCATGCTTGTAATAACCTGTCGAATTCCGGAACTACCCCAAAACTTAACAGTACAATTATAGCATCCGATCCCCATTGGAGCTATTATTAAGCCTTGTACCGATTACCGGTATGAGGCTTTTTTTGTATCTAAATGCCTATATATCAACGTTTCTAAGCACCCTAGATACTACTTTTTTCTACTCAATTCAGTGTTATTTTTTGCCACATTTGCCACAAATTTGCCACACTAAAATATGCTCATAGCTTTGGTATCATCTTCTTTTCTTTTTGATTCCAAAAGATGCGAATAAACTTTTTCTGTAATCATTAAATTTGCATGTCCTAATCTCTTACTTATGTATTGCATTGAAACTCCATTTGCTAAAAGCAGACTCGCATGAGTATGCCTTAAACCGTGAATAGTCACTGATTTTGTATCCAATTTATTACATAGAACTTTAAGATGACGGTTCATAGATTGGTCAGTATAGGGAAATAATTCTTTATCACTATCAAATGAATATTTTTTTAATTGTTGAAACCAAACGATTGGCATTGAAATAACTCGATTCGATGTTTCGTTTTTTGTTGATTTGATTTTGTCTGTTTTTTGTTCTTTTGATTTGGTAATTGAAATAGTTCTTGCATTTTGATCAATGTCCGACATTACAAGGGCACTGATCTCTCCAAACCTGGCACCTGATAGAATACAGGTTAACAGTAGAAAGTTGCTTAGAGAATGATTTTCAATACAATAATTAATTAATTTTTGAGCTTCTTCTTTTTCTAAAAACTTTAAATCTGCTGACTTTCCTTTATTGCTGTAGACAAGATTAATCCTTAAGTCTACCGGATCATTGATTAATTTATCCGCATAGGCATCTTTGAGCGAAGCTGCTATAAGAACCTTTCTTTTTTTAACAGTATTCATAGCGTGATTTTTGCCATAGGCATTAATCAACTGTTGGAATTTTCCACGATTAAAATCTGTCAATAAAGTATCTGGCTCATATTTCTTTAACAGCAGATAAGTCGATTTATAAGCAGAGAGTGTTTGGTTTTCTAGATTTAATTTGTAAGTCTCATACCATTGTTTGAAATAATCGGCAAGAAGGAGATCACTATCTTTTTTTGTTTCTTTTCCAGTCAAAACTTCGGCTTCCCAAGTTTGAGCCTCTCTTTTGGTTGAAAATCCACCTTTATTTATTCTTTGATATCCGCCTCTGCTGTTAGGGCGACTGACTCTTGCGTACCAGTTAGGTCCACGTTTATAAACTGACATGTTAACTCCTTATGTATGCCACGGTAGGGTGGCAAAGATTATAAACCAAGTAATTGTTTCTTTTTGGCAGAGAATTCAGATTCAGTAATCAAATTTTGGTCTAATAAATTTTTAACTTCTTTAATCTGATCTGCAATCGAATTATGAGCAATTGGTTTAATATCTTGATCCCAGATTTTGAAAGCACTAATGATATTATTCTGAGCACTAAACAATTTTGTTTCTGACACTATTTTTTGTTTTGTATTAGTATCCAACAAAATCAATTTAGCTAAAGAACCATCCTCTGTTTTAGTTTCGGTTGTATGAAGGTTGGTTGTACGCTTCTGCTTAATAATTGGTACTAAATGCTTGTTTTTTGATGATCCTGTTGTTTCTAAGCGAGTGGTATATTGTGGCCCATTCCAATCGAACTCAACAATTTTATATGTTTGCACAGGGTCTTTTTCAAAATATTGAGAAAAGTAAATTAGACCATTTTCTTTTTCTCTAATTTTTGTCTTTCCTTTAATAGGCATACCATTACTAGGAATATAATATGTGGTTCGTTCTTTTTCTGATTCTTCAGTCAAATAATCATTCGTAGTTAAACCGGTGGCAGCAGTAAAAGCATATTGTTCATCATTTGTAATAGGCTGATTATTCTTTATCTTCTTAGCGGACGATAATAAATAATGTTTAGAAATTTTCTTACCACTCTTATCTCTTGCTTTTTTGTTGATATTCACGTCTGGAATAAAAGTATCGTTCTTTTTCTGAATTGAATATCCCACATATCCAATAGCAACTAAAGCAATTACAATTAATATAATCATTTTCCCTCCCAAACGGTTTAACGTGACGTTGCACGTATTTTTAAAGATATTTTTTAACTTCTCTTTTGGCCCATTTATTTGCAAAATATTCTGCACGCAACACTTTTACTGAATTATGGTTACAAAGATTTTGTCCTGTATCATATTGCAAATGAATAATTTCATGCATTAAAACTTCCGCTTGAGTATCTATAGGTAGTTCATTATCAATAAATATTAATCCACGATTAACAAAGCCATGCATGAATTTAATTTCATCAGGAAAGGTTTTTAAGTATACTTTGTATTCCGGATAATCAGATTCAATCTTTTCTATCGGATTCATCTTTCTTTTCCTCTTGAGCAACAAGGTAATTCATAAAGTCAATTGCTTTTTGTTGATTTTCTTTTGATAGATGAGCGGGTGCATCCATAGCAACTGTTAACTGTTCATCAGTTAAATTATTACTTTTATTACGACCGAGAAGATAGTCGGTAGATACATTTAAAGCATCTGCGGTCGCAGTTACCTTATCGATTCCTGGTTCATGATCTTTCCATGCGTAAAATTGTTTTCCGCTTTTCATTCCGGTTTTTTCTGCAAGCTGATCCATTGTCCAACCCTTTAAAGAAACTAATCTAGTTATATTAGAAACCAATATTTTAGACATCGAATCTCCTCGTTATTAAGAATTTATTAAGTAATAAATAAATTACTATTATGTTCCCTTTGGTAATAAATATAGGAGTATTCTATATTCGTACCAGGGAAACGTAAACGAAATAAGTAAACAAAAAGAATTAAAAACATTGATAACTGGGGAGTTAGAGAGTGTTTAATAGTATTTTTTGTTTATAAAAAATGTTTACTGAATCATCGTAGTAATAAATTGGTTACTTGTCAATGATATTGGTACAAAAAATATTAATTTATTCGAAAGGAGAACAATGAGCGAATTTATTCAATCAATCATGAGATTACCAACTAGTCAACAAATACAAATTGCGATGTTGTCGAAACATCTTACCTATAAAAAGCTTGGTGAGTTAGTAGCTAAAGAAATTCGTCCGGAAAAACCATTTTCTGTGGCACAAATGCGACACGTGGTTTTAGGACAAACAACTGGCGAAGCAGCTAATAAACAATGGAGAACCATATGCGAGATATTAGGAATTTAAATTCTAGATCTTTGTTGAAAATTGATGAAGCTTCTGAAGTTTATTTTCATGTCCAACATGCCAATAATGCTCAATACGATTTTTTTAGAGAAGTTCCATCGATATTAGTAAACGGGCATCCACGTTGGCAGGTAAAAGATATTGATAAATATCTAGAAAGAAATAAGCAATGAAATTTCTTAAACATGAAAAGGAGATCGATCGGATGGCAACGAGTCACAATCCTAGTTATCTGAAAGGGCTAAAAGACATGAGGAACACTGTAAAGGCTGTTTTAGACAGCGAAGAAATGCCATTCGATCTTTATTACTTAATCGTTAGAAGAATGGATGAAAGAATCGAGGCAAACAAATGAACGTATTAAATCTAGAACTCACGATGTTAGCAGCCGGAGCGGTGGCAGGGATTTGCGTATCACTTATTGGAATGGCAATCGTGCAATGGAAATTATCAGGTATGACTTTAAAAGAATTTTTCCAAGGAGTCGATAACTGATGGAAACAATTAGGCTTAACAGCTTCACTAAAGAAGAAAGCAAAGAAAATATTTTACAAAAAGCCAAAGGCTTAAAGCAGGGTCTTGATCTTTTTAAAGCTTCGTTGGATAAAGCCAAAAAACAACAAAGACCAATCATAGCCACTTATTTAGAAACAGGCGAACAAGTTGAAATCGAATCAGTTTCAAAAGCTAACAAAGCATTTCACAGAAACATTAATTACGCTTTGAAAAACGGAAAATTGATTCAAGGTTACAAACTTTCATACAAATAAAAAACTTCCGACTGCAATCGGAAGAATTAAGAAAATCACGAGGTAATTATAGCATGAGTAACGAAATTAGAATTATAGATCAAGATGGCGTTACAGCTAGCGTAGCTCAATTAAGAAGCAAAGCTTTCGTTTCTGAACTAACTAACGAGGATTTAGAAAACGTGGCCTACACGGCTAAAGCCTTAAAGAATCCGATTAAAAATATCGATGATGAAGTTAAAAAGCGTTTAGCTAACGGCTCACAGTTTGTTCATATTTCGACATCAGAAGTAAGCAAACAGACTTTAGCTAGTGACGATGACAAAGTTAAACAAGCTTTTTATAACAAATACGGTTTAGCTGCTTTTGTGGTTAAAAGCCCAACGCAATTAAAAAAAGAATTTGGCGAAAAGATTCAAGCCGACCTAGATAAAGTCGTTGTCTTTAGCAAACAAAATCGGGTCAAGTATGACTAATAAAGAGATATGGAAGCCTATCAAAGGTTACGAAAATTCATATCAGGTAAGTAGTTGGGGAAGAATTAGAAGTCTTGACAGATTTGTATTTAAAGGCAGCGACAAAGTTAAAAGTATTCAAAAAGATCAAATAATTAAACCCTGGTTAAATTCAGATGGATATTTAAGAGTTTGTCTTTGTAAAAAAGGATTTAAAAAATACAAAAAAGTTCATCGGTTGGTTGCTGAAACATTTATCCCAAATCCAAAAAATAAGCTGACAGTAAACCACATTAACGAAGTTACTACTGATAATAACGTCAATAATCTCGAATGGATGACTAACGAAGAAAATATTAATTATGGTCATCGTATTGAAAATATTAAAAATACGATGAGTTGGAAAATTAAACAAATCAAAAATAAAACCGTAGTAAATATTTTCAATTCTTTGCACGAAGCCGAAGAAACAACTAAAATCCCCAGACAATCAATTTCTTATGCCGTTAAACATGGCACACATTTGAAAAATTATATGTGGGAAAGAGGGTGATTGGCTGTTGAGAACATTAAGAGACTATCAATCAGAAACCATTAATAAGATTGTTCAATCTATGAAACAAGGTCATAAATCAATTATTGTTCAACAGCCGCCCTCGTACAGGCAAGACCATGATTATGGCCGATATTGCCAAGCGAACTACAGATAAAAATAATCGTGTTTTATTCCTGGTTCACAGAAAAGAATTAATTGAGCAAGCGGAAAAGACGTTTAAAGAACAACGAGTCGATATGCGTTTAGTTCAGTTTTCAATGATTCAATCAGCAGCTAAGCATTTAAAAAATCTATATCCAGCTAAATTAATCTTTGTCGATGAAGGTCATCACAGCATGGCTAAAAGTTATTTAAAAGTATTAGATCACTTCAATGAATCTTTTAAATTATTATTTACTGCCACGCCTTGGAGATCAGGCAAAGGCGGTTTTACAGAAATAGCCGATGACTTGATTGTTGGCAGGCCTGTAAGTTGGTTTATTAAAAAAGGCTATATGGCTGATTTCGATTATTATGCACCGAATGAAATTGATACAGAAAAATTAAAAGTAAGTCAAGGAGATTTTTCTAACAAATCAATTAATGAAGCATTGAAACACACGATTTATGGTGACGCTGTTAAATATTACAAACAATTAGCAGCTGGTAAACAAGCAATTGTTTATACGCATTCTGTTGAATCAGCTTATAAAGTTGCCGAAGAATTTAATAAATCAGGTATCAAAGCAAAAGCGTTAGACGGTTCAACTGAAAGCAATAATCGCGAAAGAGTAATAAACGATTATCGAAACGGGAAATTAACCATATTGGTTAATCGGGATTTATTTACCGAAGGACTTGATTTACCGAATGTTGATTGTGTTATTCAATTAAGACCAACAAAATCATTAGCTTTGTTCTTACAGTTCTCGATGAGATGTTTAAATCCAAGAGAGAACAAAAAAGCAATAATAATAGACCACGTTAACAACGTTGGGCGATTTGGATTGCCAGACGAAGAAAGAGAATGGAATTTAAGTGGTAAACATTCAAGCGAACTTTTAAACCCTATAAAAACTTGTCCGATGTGTTTTGGAACTTTCTATAAGAAAGATGTCAAAAAAAATCTATGCCCGTATTGCGGATCTGAATTAACTAGTGAAAATGCTGGCAATTCAGGAAAAGCATACGAAATAAAAAAAGACGCTAAGCTTGCGAAAGTTAATCGTAATCGCTTAGCAGATATTAAAAAGGAGATAAAAGCGGAGATCGCTTCACACGTTCCCTCTGATTGGCACGATGCAAAAAGTCAAGCGCAATTAGAGGAATACGCAAAAATACACGGCTATAAACATGGCTGGGCGTATTTCAAAGCTAGATCAATGCACTTATTATGATTTTACCCAAGAACGAAGTAAACCCGCATATCGTTGATGAACCTCATAATTTTATGATTTGGGGCAAACCAATGAGCGGAAAAAGTTATTTAGCCGGATTGTTTCCAGCGCCATTATTTTTAAACACCGACAGCAATGCCAAGGCTAACAAATATCCGTTTATTTCTTTAAAAAACGAATACGGAAAAGATGGAAAAATCACGAAGGATATTACCGACCAGTTAGATGAGATTATCACGGCTCTTACGACTGAAAAGCACGACTATCAAACAGTGATTGTCGATGTTATCGACGACGTGGTTGCTTTGATTGAAGAAGCTGTCTGTAACGAATCCGGTGTTAAAGCCTTGTCCGATATTCCTTACGGGAAAGGTTACGCAACCGAAAAGACTGCTTTACAGCGTTTTGTTACCAGGCTTAGAACAATGCCGTTAAACGTTATTTATGTCAGCCGTGAAATTACGATGACCGATGCCGATGGCAGCAATCCAGTACCACAACCATCATTACCGGAAAAATGGCAGAACATCGTTAATGGCAATTCTGATTTAGTTATCAGAACCAGAAAAATCGGTGAAAGATATTTACAACAAGTAACCGAACAAAGAAAGCATTACAAACAATCTCGTATCGAAAGCGAGCGAGTTCTAAAAATTCTTAAATATATTGATTACAACTTTGCAAAAGAGGAGAAATAAAAATGAGTTTACAAGACATTATGAAAGACCTAGAAAACTTTGATCCAGCAAAGGATAAAGTCCAAACATTTGCAGGATTGCCAACCGGCAACTATAAAGTGGCATTAGAAAGTGTAGCTTATCAGATTCCTAATACCGATCAGAATTTCAACCCTTACAACAAAATTGTCTTTGAAGTCTTAGACGGTGATTATGCAGGCCGAAAAGAAAATATGCAATTAGGCTTCGAAGAAAAAACACCAAGCGGCAAACCGGTACCAGACTTCGCACTTGATAAAAACGCCAGAACCTTAATCAAGCTTTATTACGTTTTGGGAATCAAATTCACATTAGAAGCATCCGAGTTCGTTGACGGCAATAAGATAGTTGACCAATTAACACCAGCAGTCGGAACAAAACTATTGCTTAATTTGAATGTTCGTCCGAATAAGAAAAATCCAGATTATCCATATCGTAATTACGACTTCGACAAAATCGAAGAATCAGAACCAGTAGCAGCCAAAGAAACGAAAGAAGAATCACCTATAAAAGACACAACTAAAGACGATGTCGACAATGACGATTTACCGTTCTAAAGAAGAATACGCACAAAGATACGCAAAAGCTGGAATGTATGTCTTGCCGGTCGCTAATAAGCACCCGATCATTAAATTCGCAGATCAGCCGGCTTTAACCGAAAGTCAGATACACGATATTTGGGAACAACACCCGAATGCCGATATTGCCGTTAGAACAGTTGATTTCTTCGTAGTTGATATTGATAAACACCAGGATAATAACGGTTTTAAATCCTTAAAAGAATTTAATCATAATGAATATTTCTCAACTACCTTGACCCAGAAAACTGCTCATGGTGGTGCACAGATGTTTTATATGAAACCTAAAGGCATAGAAGTCGAACAGAATATCGGTTGGTTAAAGGGCGTTGATGTTAAAGCACACATCAACAATTATGTTGTGATTGCGCCGTCAGACGGTTATCAATTCGTTAACCACCATAAAATCGTAGAAGCTTCTAAAGAGTTATTGAGAGCTATCAAGCCGGTTAACAGCCAATACGATATTCCAGAATCCGTGAGAAATAAGTATCACATTACCGAAAAAAGCAAAACGGCCGAATTATTCGAAAGAATCGCTTTTGGTCTCGGTGGTTCGGGTATGAGAAACAACAACCTAACAGAATTAATCGGTGGTTTGTTGTTTCGGGGAGTTGATCCCGATGCAGTTTTACAACTTTGCCGATTGACTAACCAGAACTCGCCACAGCCCTTAGAAGAAAGCGAATTTAATAAAACCTATACATCAATGCTAAAAAAAGAAATGAGGAGAAGAAATGACACTGGAACAACTTAACGAGCAATTTAAAGAGTTCTTAGCTACTAAAAAAGATGTTACTCCGTCTCCGATTCCTGGTTTGGTCATGTATAAGGACGGAAGAATTAAGGCTAGTTCGTTAGTTAATATCGAAAAGCTGTTAGAACATGATTTCAAGGATTCAATTAAATTCAATGATTTTACCCAGGACATTCAAAACACGGCCTTAATCAGATTGGATACTTACACCTTTTATATTCAAAAGCTCGATGATGACTTTTTAAATCAATTAAGAAGCTATCTAGATAGTCATTATGGTGTCCTGTTTGCTTCGGATCTGATCTTTACAGCGATTAGCAATGTCGCACACAGAAACAAATTCAATCCGGTTGTCGACTACTTTAATTTAGCTCATAAGGTTTGGGACGGAAAAGATCGTTTTTCGACACTGTTTCCGGATTTTCTCGGAGTTGATAAAACACCTGTTACAACAATGATTACAAAAATTTGGCTTACCGGTGCTGTAGCGAAAGTCTTTGAACAAAAATTCAAGTTCGATTATGTTTTGGATTTAGTTGGCAGCCAGGGAGCTGGCAAAACATCCTTGCTTGAAAAATTGTCTTTTGGCTATTACACACAATCGGTTCAAGACTTCACTAATAAAGATTATTTTTCGATGATGCTAAAAGCCTTAATCGTTAACGATGATGAGATGAAAGCAACTAGAAAAGCCGGTTTCGATGAATTGAAGTCATTTATTACGGCAACTGAATTAGAGTTCAGGCAAGCTTATGCGAGAACGGTTGGTACTTATTCAAAACATTTCGTAATTGCTAGAACAACTAACGAAATGACTTATTTAAAAGATAAGACAGGTGAGCGCCGCTTTATGCCTTTACTGGCTCACAAAGAAAAAGCTAAATATCATGCTTGGGAAGATACACAAGAACAAACCGACTATATTCAACAGGTTTGGGGTCAAGCGATGGACGTTTATCGAGAATATTTAGAAGGCGAGTTTAGCTTTCAGCTTACTAAAGAGCAAGAAGACATGTTGGCCGAGCAAAGAGAATCGTTTATGTATGTGGATGAAGTCGAATCGAGAGTAGATGAGTTCTTACAAGAAACATCAAATAATTTCGTTTCTTTGGAACAAATTGGCGCTGCTATAGGTGAAATGGATTTATTAAAGAATAGGCGAGTTGCTTCACAACTAAAAAACATTATGGATAACAAAAAGCAATGGAAATATGGTCAAAAAGAAATAGGAGGTATTAGAAAGAGAGGATATTTAAAAATTACGTGAGTTACGTGAGTAGGCTAAATCGCTCAACCGTGCACGTCTACCCCTATATACTCATATACTCCTTCTAACAAAGTGTAGAAGTATATGTATATATATAGGGAAAGGTGAGAAATTTACGTGAGCGTGAGTAAAATCCTTTCTTATTAAAAAAATATGTCAGAACATTCAATACAAGACGATGTTCGAGTAGCTTTATCAAAATATGGCTACAAAGTTTTTAGAACAGCAGCCGGAAAAATAAAAATGTTGGCCGGTGGTTATTTTGATCCAGGAATGCCGAACGGCTGGCCGGATTTAACTGGTTTCAATCCTGTAGATCACACGATTTTCTTTATTGAAATGAAGTCACCTATTGGAAAACCTAGAGACGATCAAATAACATTTCATAAATTTTTAAAAAAATACGGTGTCTGTCATGGCATCGCTAGAAGTCCGGAAGACGCTATAAAAATTGTTCAAGGGCAGTTATGTGGTTATGGATTCGAAAAATATGATAGGGAGGAAAAATGACACGACCAATTATTGTTAAGCAAACTCCAATGGTGCCAGGAGACGAAGAAAACCTAGTAGAAATTGGCGAAGTTGTTGATGACAAAGCAATTATTAATATGAAAGGATAAATATGTATAAGCAAAGTAGTTTGTTCCCTGGCATCGATGAAAAATCAACTGCTCAAAAGGTTTACGAATTTCTTGAAAATACTTATCAACGCCAGAAGGACAAAGTATTTATGCTTGACCCAAGTCGTTTAAAAGCTGTTCGTTTATCTGCAGATAAAGTGGATTCAAGTCCTGCACACAATACGACCGAAGATCAGGAAATTCGCTACTTAGATGCTAAGACAGATATTGACATTGTTAAATGGTCGATGCAGGTATTGAACAACCATTACGGCGGCAGGATTTTACAAATGCGTTATATAGACGCTTACGGAATAAATACCGATGTTTCAGTGGCAAGAAATTTAAACATGATTACAAAAGATAGTAACTGTTATGTTGATGTACCAAGTAAAACCTATTGGAATAAAAAAAGACGTGAAGCTGTGATATTCGCACAACAATATGACATTTATATGGTTGAAGATCGAAAGAAATTAGAAGTATTGAGCGAATGAATAATAATTAAGCTTTATTAGGCACTATTAACCAAAATGACAGTATAATGACCCTAAAGCGATAGTATTGTGATAGCATAATGACACTAAATAGGGGTTAATATTATAGAGTACGAAAGATTAAGAGAGATATGAAAGTTAATATTTATACGAAGGATATGTGTCCGCAATGCAAAGCTACTAAGCGCTGGCTTAACGAACACAATATCGATTATCAGGAAATTAACACAACGAACGATCAAAACGCCATTAACCATTTAAAAAGAATTGGTGTTGAAAGGTTGCCGTTCGTTGTTACTGATAAAGGCAATTTAACAGGGTTTCAACCCGCAGTATTAGAAAAGCTAGTCTAACGACCGGCTTTTTATTTTGTCTTAAAAAGGAAAATATGTGAATGGAAATTTGGAGAGATATAAAAGGATATGAAGGATTGTATCAAGTTAGCAATCTTGGCAGAGTTAAAAGCTTGGGCAGAATTGATAATTTAGGTAGGCATTGGAAACAGAGAATATTAAGAGGCGGCCTTGATAAAGATGGATATTTAATTACGATTTTGCGTAAAAATATAAAGTCTGAATGTTTTAAAGTTCATAGACTGGTTGCACAAGCATTTCTTCAAAACTATGAAAATTTGCCACAAATAAATCATATTGACGAAAACAAAGAAAATAATCGAGTAGAAAACCTAGAGTGGTGTACAGCTAAATACAATTCTAATTTCGGTACTAGAAAAGAAAGATATGGAACGCGGGATATCGCTATTCGAATTAGAGCGAGAAACGAACATAGATTAACTGCTTAAAATGGAGATTTTATGAACAAACTAGAGCAAGAAAATTCAGCTTTGCATTTCGAAAATGCACGGCTTAAAACAAAATTACATATTCATTTCTGGTCTGGCTTGTTTATTGGCTGGTTATTGTCCTTTGTCTTCGGGTGGCTACTTTCATGAAGTGGACACCAGAATTATTAGCCACTGTTAAGGACTTATGTCATCAAGGCTATACGAATGCACAGATTGCCGACAAGCTCACACAAAGCGGGAATTATGTGACAAAAAGCGGTGTTAAACATATTGCCACTAAACATGCCTTTGATCGTGGTGGCCGTGTAAGTGGTGATAATGGACTGATTAAACCTAAAAATGTAACGTCACAAGATGGCAAAGAAGATTTTCAATCAAAAGCAGATTATGACGAAAACGGAAATATCAATAATCTTGATTTCAGTTTGAAGTTTGCTGATTTTCAACACCGTTCTAAGAAATCGCCTAAAGATATTTTAAAGTTTGGTGGCTATAAGCCGTCTGAATGGACGCTGTCAAATGTGACTAATAATGATTGGTCGGTGACTAATTCCGATGGCCTGACGATGTGGAATCACCAAATTAAGTTTTCAGCCAAACCTAAAACGTCTACAGACTTATCAATTGATGAATTAATCAGCTTGTTTAATGAAAAGATTGAGCCAGTCAAAGTTATTAAATCTAATGTGCATGGCAAGAATAATTTAGTGATTGCCTGTTCTGATTTTCATTTCGGGATTACAAAGTTTAAAGATGTTGAAAATCGTTTAGTTGAATTGATTGATTTAATTCATCGTGGTTGGAAACAGATTGTTATTACTCAATTAGGCGATCTATTACATTCGGATGCTTTAAATGCTTCTAAGACAACTAAAGGAACCGAATTAGATCCGATTGATTTTGTACAAGCTGTTAGAGATGCAGAACGTTTTATTTTCCCGATTATTGAAGAATCGTATAAATACTCTGATTCAATGCAGATGTTTAACATCAACGGCAATCATGACGAAACAACCAGTTTTATGTTTCAAGAGATGTTAAGGGCTAAATATCCGGAAATGGATATAAAAGTCAATAACAGTTATCGAGAAGCTTTTGTTGTTGGTAAGTCAGTCGGCTTATTAGCTTTGCACGGTCATGCTGCTAAAACCAAAGCGCCGATGCTGTTTGCGACTGAATATCCTGATATCTGGTCTAAATCAACTTATCGCATGGTTCTATACGGTCACTTTCATAAAGAAGTAGTTAATGACGACTTTGGTGTAGTTGAACATCAAGTCGGAACCTTTAAGAAAACTGATCCTTATGAAAGCAAAAATGGTTATACGATGGCAACCAAGAAGATGGAATGCTTCGAGTTCGATGACCAAACGTTAAAGGATATTCATTATATATAGAAGGAAAACTATAAACCAGACGAAAGCTGTCATGTCGGTAAACTCAGCATACATATTATGAATAAACAAATTAAACAATTGAATAAATATCGACCATTAATATTCGTTGATGTGTATGGCAAGGATCATTCGATTGTGGACATCAAAGAATTCTATTTATATAACCAGAGCTTGAATTGTTATTGTTCTGGTTTTTTATATGGCCAAGCAGAATTAACAAACGTGCCAACAAAGATTAACGAAGTTGAATTACAAGCAGCAATTAGAAACGGATTCAATTGTGATGAAAGGTGGGTGATTAAATGATTGTTCCATTTAATAATAACGATGATGCTTCATCCCCAAACAAGTACGAACATGTTCAGGTTCGCTTTAATAATTTGAATGAACCAGAAGTATTTGTTGATGGCATTAAAAAAGAAATCGAATACATTAGTTACGAATACAATCGTGACAAAACTGTTGGTCAACCACGGTGGATTGATATTGAATACCTTGATCACGGTGAAGTTAAAAAGATATACAAAGACAATTCGAAAAGGATTGAGTGAATGCCAGCAGTACGAACATGTAGATACCCAAATTGTCATAACCTAGTTACCATTGATCATTATTATTGTGAACAACACCGAGCATTAGAAGCTGATTATTTAAAGTCACGCATGAAATATCATGGCACACACGAGCGTGGTTATTCACGTCATTATAATGCGATCAATCGGCATGCTAACAAAATCAAAGACGCACAAGAAAAGTTTTATCACAGCAAACAATGGCAAGGGTTAAGACGAGTCGTCTTAGATAAGCAACATTATCTTTGCCAGTATTGTTTATCCGAAGGTCGAGTAAAGCCAGCAAAGATTGTTGATCATTGTGTGCCGATTACATTTGATCCAAGCAAAGCAGATGATGCTGATAATCTTGATGTGATTTGTCCTGAATGCCATTACAAAAAGGATAAGTTCGAATCGGTTTACTATGGTTCAAGTGATGGCGTAGGACGCAACGATGTTGATCCAATTACGGAAGTGAAGCTAGTTGATTATTACATGAATCATCTCGATCAAATACCAAAAGCGTAGGGAAATCCAACCGGTCTTAAGTTACCCTCATTTAGATTTTAAAGATAGTTTTAATCGTTTAAAAATTGCGTTTTCAGAGCGTTAAAAATTTTAAATATAAAATACCGAATACGCTAAAAAAATTTACCCCCGCCCATGTTTGGCTTCAGGAAGAGCGCACACATTGGGGACATTTCATGTCAAAACAAGATTTTTAAAACTTTTTTATAGGGGGGTCTATCAACGCCTAAGCCATGCGGTTAAGGCGTTTTTGTTTATGAAAATAGCTCAAAACTACTGCTTATTCCAACCCTAAAACGAAAGAAGGTGACCATCATTACAAAAATTAAAGATTTACCTGACGAGCCACCTAGTTATTTGACAGGAACAGCAAGATACATGTGGCGAAGGTTAGTTCCGTTGATAAAATCCGATCCAACAGTTAATGAAATGGACAAAACAATGGTTGAAGCGTTTTGTATCAATTATCAGATGATGCGTGAAGCCTATGATCATATTCATAAAAATGGTGCTTTGAATCCAATCATAAAAACAGTTGTCAATCCAGTCACGGGTAAAATTATTGCTCACGACAGTCTTGGCTTTAAGAGAAATCCTGCCACGCAGATTCTCGATGCTTCAACGGTTAAATTAAAGGCTCTTGGCAGTGAGCTTGGTTTAACGCCTAAAGGGCGTGCAGAGCTTTTAGATTTAAAAATTCCGGAAGATAATTCCGACAAGCCTTCTACTGCCGAGCAGATCAAACAATTCTTAAAAGGTGGCTGATATTTGAAAGGAGATGAGAAAAATCAGAATTGACTTAACAAAAACACATGATGTTATCGGTGCCTATAAATCAATTGATTTTTCCCAGATTCGAAAAGATTATCAAGATCCTGGCACCAAATATGCTTTTGATGTTTTGGATGGTAAATATATAACTGGTTACTACATGAAGCTTGCCTGTTTTCGGCATTTAAGAGATTTGCAAAGACAAGATACAAAAGATTTTCCATATCATTATTCGATTGATGAAGTTAAAGCAATATTGAACTTTGCCGCTCAATGTCCAGAAGTTAAGACTTTAAAACCGGTTAAATTGATGCCTTTTCAGGAGTTCAGTTTGGTTCAATTGATAGGTTGGCGCAGTGAGGGTGGAGACAAGCGTTTTGCCAGAGCGATCATTTCAGAAGCTCGTCATCAAGGAAAAACTTACTTGATGGCAATTATTATCATTTATAGTTTCTTGATTGAATCGCTTGGCCAATCTAGTCAGGATTACTTAGTAACCTCAAAGAATTTTAAGCAGACTAGCAAAATTCTTTCATATGTTAAAACCATGCTTCGATTGATTTTGAATCGCGAACCTTGGAAATCTTTGGGAAAAGAAGATGGTATTAATTTAAAGTCATTAGCTACACAGTCGGACATGGTTGTCATGTCTGAACACGATAATAAATTAAGAGCCATTACTTGGGATTCTGGGCAATATGATGGATTCCATTTCAAAACTGCTATTGGGGATGAATTTGCTGATCCTGCAATTTCCGACGTTGATAAAATTTCTAAAATAACATCAGGGCAGATTGATGTTGATAACAAACAATTTATTCAAATATCAACTGCTTATCCAGATAGTACCGTTCCTTTTCATCGTGACGAGAAGCACATTATTGAATCGATGGAAAAAGATTGGAAACGTGATGGTGATACCTATCTTTGCTTAATTTGGGCAATTGATAACATTAGTGAAACAGAAAAACCTGAAATGTGGATTAAAGCCAATCCGTTATTGGATATGCCAGAAAAGCATGACAAGATGTTACGGGATTTAAAGACCGAAAAGGATGCTGATAGTTTAGCTGGTAACTTATTTGCTTTTCAAAACAAATCATTAAATATTTGGCTGCAGGCTTCGATTGATAGTTACTTGTCCTTAAAGAATGTAGAAGAATCTATTACTCCGAAATTCGATATGCATAATCGAGAAGTTTATATTGGCTTTGATTATTCTCAATTTTCAGATAATACTGCCTTCGGTTTTGTTTTTCCCTATTTTGATCGGAAAGGACAACCAAAATTCTTTCTTTATCAACATTCTTTTATCCCTTGGAACCATTCGGGAAGTATTGAAAATAAGGAACGACAAGACGGAATTGATTATCGAACTTTGGAAAAGATGGGTTTCTGTACAATCACCGAACATAAAGACGGCATTATCAACACTGATCAAGTTTATCAATGGTTGACCAAATTTGTTTTTCAATACCAGTTGAAAGTCCTTTACTTTGGATATGACGAAGCCGGTTCTTATCAGACTGCTAATTTAAAAGATGCATTGTTGGCTAACTATCCTGCTTGGAATATTGAAAATATCAAGCAGTGGCCATCTAATCTAGCTAAACCAACTAAGTATTTACAAGATATGTTTACAACGCATAAGGTTACTCGCTTAGACGATGAAGTTATGGAAAAAGCTTTGCTTAATGCAACCACTGGTTTATCGCCTTTTGGAATTTCAGTTGAAAAGAATCGGGCAACTTTAAAGATTGATGTAGTCGATGCTTTGATAGATGCTTTTTATAAAGGTATGTACCATTTTGACGAGTATTCAGAGTTTAATTCAGATTTAGCCAAGTTTAGCCGTATGGACGAGCAAGAGCAATTAAAGAAGGGAATCGCTAATGGTGCGATAGATCCGGAGTTTTTAGATGATATTTAAGACAATTTTTAACTTAATATGGCGTTATTTTGACGTGATTTGCTTTGTTTTAGCCCTGATATGCATTAATATTGGAGCTTTTTTGTTAATGAAGGCAATTGCCTTAATAACCATTGGCCTTTCATTAGCTTTGATCGGTTGGCTTTCAGAAGTTGTTAATGACGATAAAGGAGGTGGTAAATAATGCCGTTGTTTAACTCGAATTTTCATATCAGGGATTCGACAACTGAATATCCGATAAGTACTTCTCAATGGTCACAAGTTTTAAGTAGCGTTGATCCTTACAGGGGTCACTATATTAGTGCTTGGAAAGCCTTAAGAAATCCTGATATTCAGTCAGCTGTGACTCAATTGGCCGGTGATTTGGGCAGCGCTAAATTAAAAGCCAATATGCCAAGGGCACAAGGAATTTTGGACAATCCTTCTAAATTATCCAATCCAAGAACTTTTTGGGTTACGATGTTTGCTCAAATGATTCTTGGTGGTGAAGCTTTTGCTTATCGATGGCGTAATGCTAATGGTATTGATGACCATTGGGAATATTTAAGGCCGTCTCAAGTACAAATATTTGAGTTATCCGATGGATCTGGACTTGTTTATACGGTTTCTTTTGATGAGCCTGATATTGGTATTGTTGAAAATATACCTTCATCGGATATGATTCACTTTAGATATTTTTCAATGAATGGAATGACGGGCATTAGTCCTTTATATTCATTGCTTACTACTTTAAATATTAAAAAGCAGTCTGATCAATTAACAATTAAAGCTTTGTCTCAATCAGTTGTAGCAAGCAGCGTTCTTTCAGAACCAACAAGAGTTAGTGATAAATATGCTTTGGGACGTGCTAAGACTTTAAAAAAGCAATTAGAAAGTGCTGATGGTATTCCTGTAGTATTGATGCCCGAAGAAACATTTACTCCTTTAGAAATGAAGTCGAATATTGCTAATTTATTAGGACAAGTTGATTGGACATCAACACAGATTGCTAAAGCTTTTCAGATTCCCGATTCATATTTGAACGGTCAAGGAGATCAACAATCTTCAATTACTGATATTTCTGGTTTATATGCCAACACTTTGAATCGTGATATGAATATGGTTTTAAGTGAATTGAATTGGCAATTGTCAGCCAATATCGCAGCTGATATTAGACAGGCAATCGACCCGCTTGGAAACAATTACGCAACTGCATTATTAGGCAGCAAAAATCTTAGTGCCGATCAAGTTTCCTTTGCGTTGCAACAAAATGGCTATTTACCTAGCGGCATGCCAAAAGCTCCAGTTGCAACTTCGACCACAACTACAAGCGTGGCAAACAATCCGCCACAGGAAGGAGAAGACGATGACTAAACAAGTCGATATTAAAGCAGATATTTTAGATGATAGTGATGTTGGTGATATTGCATTCTATGATTTTTTTGGAATAAATTATTTCACTCCTTCACAATTAGAAGATGTTTTAAATTCCGCTGCTTCTGGTGAAGATATTCAGTTGAATATTAATTCAAATGGCGGTGACGTTTCAGCAGCAAGCACGATTTATTCAATGCTTAAAGCATATCAAGGAAAAGTTAACGTGTTTATTCAAGGCATGGCAGCTTCTGCAGCTTCTGTTATTGCAATGGCAGGTGACAAAGTTTCAATGTCGCCAACTGCTCAATTAATGATTCATAAATGTTTAGCTGGTGTTAGCGATCCTCTTAATTCTGACCAATTGCGACAAATTGCTGCACAGAATGACAGCGTTGATCTTGGAATTGCTAATGCGTATATGGCTAAAACCGGTATGAATCAAAGCGATTTACTTCAATTAATGAGCAATCAAACTTTTATGGATGCTAAAACAGCTGCAGATAAAGGTTTTGTCGATGAAGTTGCATTTGCCGGAGACAAAACGGGAATCGCTGATAAAGCGCCTGTTTTTTCTAATTCAATCTCTAAAATGCCTTCTAAAAAAGTTGTCGAAAAGTTTAATTTGCTAGTCGGCAAAGCAAAGGCTTTCGACAAATTAGAAACAAATTCATCTGGCGAAGAAAAGAAATCAGATGATGAACAACAAAATAAAAAAATCGATAAGAGCGAACTCAAAAGAGAGTTGGCTCTTTTATTTTAAGGAGATTTACACATGGATTTAAATAAATTGAATCAGGCTTTCACTGACGCTGGCCAGCAAGTTTCTGATGCACAAGACGCACGTCAAAAGATGGTCTTTGAAAACATCGCAGAACCAGGTAAGCACTCAGATAAAGAATTATCTGATCTCAAAAATAAAATTGATAACTTAGTTGCTACTCGTGATGCAGCTAAAGACGTTTTGGAAGACGCGCGTAAAAATGCTGTTGTCTTGCCGCCAAAAGATGGTAAAGATAAAGAATCTAATTTAAACAATTCTGATAAGAAAAATAACAAAAAACTTGATTTTGTTAAAAACGTTCGTGGCTTGATAAGGGGCGATCATAAAGTTCTAGACATGGCTACCTCATCGACTGATGAATCTGGCAACGCTATTGGTTTAGTTATCCCACAAGATATTCAAACAGCCATCCATACTTTGGTTCGTCAGTATGATGCTTTACAACAATATGTCAATGTTGAAAACGTTACAACGCAAACCGGTTCACGTGTTTATGAGAAGTGGACTGACGTTACACCTCTTGCTGAAATTACTGAAGAAGGTGCAACTATCGGCAATAATGATGATCCCGATTTACAAACTGTCAAGTATATTATTCGGCGCTTCGCTGGAATTACAACCGCTACAAATTCGCTTCTTAGTGATTCTGATCAGAATGTCTTGGCATGGTTGGAAAGCTGGATTTCTAAGAAAGTCGTTGTTACTCGTAACGCTGCCATCATCACAGTGTTTAATGCTTTGCCTAATAAGCCAACCCTTGCAAAGTATGATGACATTCTTGACTTGACTTATACCGGAATTGACCCAGCTATCCAAAGCACAGCCTTCTTCTTGACTAACGTTTCAGGTTGCAATGCTTTGCATAAGGTTAAGAACGCTGACGGAGATTATCTGTTGCAGCCAAACCCACAAAATCCAATGGAAATGTTGATGAATGGTAAACAAATTAAAATGGTGGCTGATCGCTGGCTTCCATCTGCCGGAACAACTGCTGCTCCTGTATTCCCACTATATTATGGGGACGCTAAGCAGGCTGTTACTTTGTTTGATCGTCAAAATATGTCGTTGCTTTCAACTAACATCGGTGCTGGATCTTTTGAAACTGATACAACTAAGATTCGTGTTATTGATCGCTTTGATGTTAAGCCAACCGATACTGATGCCTTTGTTGCCGCTTCGTTCTCTGCAATTGCTGATCAGCCGGCTAAGATCGTGGTTCAATCTGCAAGTTGATTATTTTTATAGCGACTAAGGCTTAAAACTTACGAACAGGGTGAAAAGCCTGTTAGAAAGGGATATTTATGACGGTTGAATTAGCGGATTTAAAAATTTCTCTACGTGTTGACATTGATACGGATAATGACATACTTCAAAGCTACATCGATTCTGCTGTTGCCTTTCTTAAAAATGCAATTGGTGCAGATGATGCCAATAATACTTTTTATTCACGTTCGGACGTTTCTCCGTTATTTGATACGGCCACACTTGCTCTTGCCGGCGCATATTATTCAAATAGAAGTGCATTGACAAATATTTCTGCTGTTCCTGTTCCTTTGGTTTCTGATAATATCATCGATCAATTACGAATGATATGGGAAGATTGGCAATTATCTCTAGAAACAACCACGGGTGATAATGATGGCGATTAATTTTTTGAATTTCAACAAAAGAGCAGATATTGGTGATTATGACGATGCTAGAAATCCTTATACCGGAATTGACCCAGCCATCCAAAGCACGGCCTTCTTCTTAACTAACCAAAGCGGTTGCAATGCTTTGTCTTATCAGTTTCTTTTAAATAACTTGCGTTGGAAGGTGCTAAATGACTAGATTATTTAAACCTTCCGATTTGAATAAGCGTGGTCAGTTTGGAGAATATGACACAGTTATTAATCCGAATACAGGTGGCGAAGAAGATGGTTTTACTGCTTCTTTTTCTCGCTGGTATGCCGTTCGTACCCGTTCTATGAATCAGACTTATCAAATTTACGGAACGGATTTACAAGACACAGTCGATATTGTTGTTAGACATGATCCGAGTATTAAACCGCCTTTGTTATTCCAGGATAATCAGGGTAAACAATACGATATAGTTTCCGTCTCACCAGGTGAGACTAGTAATCCGAACGCCTTTGATATTTTGACTTTAAAAGCCACAGTCCGGAAAGGAACGAATAAAAATGGTTAGTATTGTTGATTTAGGTGATTGGGCTGACAATCTCGAAAAAGCTTATAAACTTTCTGCTGCTGAACAAGCAAAGATAACTAAGGCCGGTGCTGATGTTTTAAAAAAGAATATTGCCGAATATTTGAGATCACACCATTATTACAATCGCAAAACTGGAGATGATCCGCATTTAGCTGATTCAGTGATTGATGAAGCTACTAATATTTCGGGAGAGACTGACGGGACTTCAATTGTTGGATTTTCGAATAAAAAAGCCTATATCGCACGCTTTTTAAATGATGGAACTAAATTCATTAAGGGTGATGATTACTTAGACAAGGTTCGAAACGCTTGTTTAAATGAGATATTCAAGGCTGAAAATGCCGAATATCAAAAGATATTAAAAGAAAAGGGGGTTAGTGGCGTATGAGTTCTGTATCTGATGCAGTGGCAATTATTAAAACCACTAATCTTACCTGGATAGATAACATCTATCCTTTTGTAATACCTAAAGGGCATTTAAACGATATTGATTCAACTGATTGTTTAGTAACTGAAAATGAAAATTTACCAGCCACTTACGGCAATGACGATTTTTCAGAAATACATCAAGGCGTAGAAATACGTCTTTTTTATTCGCATCATTTCAATCAGGACGCAGACGCTTGTGAAGTTGCTTTGTTAAAAGCCTTCATACACAACAACTGGTTTATTGATAATTCTGACGCACGTTATACAGACCCCGATACCGGTCAGGCTATTAAAGCCATATACGTATCACATAACAAATTATTAGGAGGTAGCTAATGGCTACAGTAGGTTTAAAACTCGTTCAACTTGCGCTTGTTGGTCCGGACGGAAAAATATTAACTGATGCAACAAAAGGGTTGTCAGCCAACGGTGTTTATGCTGTTGACTCTGGCGTATTCAGTGCTAAGACAGCTAACATTACTGGTCTTGAAGCGGCTTCAACCAAGGTGTACGGCAACAACCGCGTTGTTGATTTACAGCACACAAAAGGCGATTCTTCAGTTGCTTTGGATTTTAATGCTTTGCCGCATGATATTTTGATGAAGATTTTGGGTCAAGTATCTGATGGTAAAGGTGGCTATACACAAGGCGACAAGCCAAAAGTCGCCATGTTGATTACAACAGATGCCCTTGCAGAAGATGGACAGGTTTATTTCGGATTCCGTCAAGGCGAGATTATCAATCCCGACTTTAATAACGGGACTGATACGACAACGGATACACGGAATGATGACAACTTGACTTATTCACCATTGGACAATCCCGACTGGAATAATAATCCTGGTAAGCTTTGGTATTCAAACGAAACAGGCTTCACACAAGATATTATGTTGGCTGATGTGTTTCAAGGCTATGCTGCAGCTGCTCAATCAGCAGGCTAATTAAATATTGGAATATCCGAAAGGGTGTTCTTAAAGGCTATGCAACCATTCTCCGTTGGGTAGCCGTTAAGAGCATCTTTTTTTCATGCTCAATTAAAGGAGAAGAAATGAAAATCACATTTAAAGAATTTCAGGAAGAACCGTTTGAAATTAAAACGACCAACCGTAACATGCGCCGAGCAATTAACTTGCAATTGGCTGCCAGCAAAATTGACGATACCAAAGGCAAAGATTTGCTTCAAATATCCAAAGACACAATGGCTTTTTTTGATACAGAGAAAGCCTTTTTTGTTGATATTCTCGGCTTGAATGATGATCAAGCTGAAGCGTTTGAAGACTTAGACTTTGGTCACACAATGGAAATGCTCGGATATTTGATTGTCAAAATGCAGAACAATGGTCAAGCGGATAGTGTCCCAGAAACCAAATCATCAGCAAAAAAATAACGACACCCAAACAACGGGTGTATGAAATGACCAATGAACTTGAAGATTTTGATTTGTTTGCCAAAAACGCACTGACAAATCTTCATTGGTCATTAGATGAATTTTATGAAACTGATTATTTTGAATTAATCACTGTTTTAAATGCCAAAGAAAAGAAAGAACGTGTGGTTGATCCTTTGGAACTGTTCAAATCATTTAATCATTGAGAAAGGAGCAAGTAATGGCAGATATTAGTAGAGATGCAGCCAATAAAGTAACTTTAGATACTGCTTCAGCGGTTCAATCTATCAAATCTTTACGGTCTGAAATAGCGTCAAATACGGCTGCATGGAAAGCCAATGAAGCAATCTTAAAGCAGTCAGGTGATTCATTAAAAGCTGCTGAAACACGCTATGACGGCTTATCCGGCGCTGTTAAAAAGCAGCAAGATGTTTTAAGCGCTTTAAAAACCGCAATGGATCAGGAAGCTCAAACCACTTCCAAAAATTCTAAAGAATATCAGAATTTACAGACCCAATATGATCGTGCACAGTCAAAGCTTGTTTCTCTAACTAGTCAACAAGACAAAGCCAAACAATCGCTGGACTATCAACAGTCTGGTATTGCCAAACTCAATGACGAGATTAAGCAGTCTGAATCAGTGACCAACTCTTTTGTTGAGCGTTTGAAGGCAGAGGGTGACACAGCCGGTGCTACGAAGGCTAAAATTAGTGGTTTAACCGATCAATCAGGTAAGTTAAAAGATTTATATAGCAAGCAAGTAGACGAGTTAAACAAGCTAAAATCAGCCGAAGGAGATAATTCCGAAGCCATTCGTAAGCAGACTATTCGTGTCAATGAAACGGCTACTAAAATAGCTCATGCTACCAGCGAAATGAAGGATTTGCGAGAGCAATCTGATAAACGTTCTAACAATAATTTGTTAGATGGCATTTCTAGTAAATTAACTACTGTTTCAGACAAAACAGAAAAAGCGTCCCATTTATTTTCCACGATTGTTGGAGCACATTTAGTCGCTTCTGGTATTACTAATGCCTTTCAAGCTATTACCAACCATATTCGAGATGCCATTGACACAGGCTTGGAATATGAACAAGACCAGCAAAAAATGGGTGCTGTCTGGCTTACTTTGACAGGCTCAAGTGGCTCTGCTTCTGCCATGGTCAAGACGATTAATGATTTATCAGTTAAAACAGGTCAGGCTACAGATACGGTCAATGAGCTTGAGCAAGGATTTTATCACTTGCATTCTAGCAAAACTGAATCAGATGAAATGACTAAGTCAATGCTGAATATGGCTGATGCCGTTGGCTTGAATAGTCAACAAATACAATCAGTCACGCAAGATATGGTTAATGGCTTATCTCGTGGTAAAGCCAACGCTGGGATGTTAAATCAAATTAGCCAATACTTCCCGATGTTTCGTGAAAACTTGGCTAAGTACGAAAACGATGTACACCATAGCTCAAATATTACAACTGCCGACTTAACCACAATGGCTAAACAAGGCAAGATATCTGCTCAAGATATTGAAAATGTTTTTAATCAGCTGGGCTCTGGTAAGTACGACAAAGCCGCTTCCAATATGCTTGCAACCATGGTTGGTATGTCACGAACGATTAAAGCCCGTGTTCCAGCCCTAATTGGTGATATTGAAAAACCATTAATGACGGCAGAAAACCCTATTTATGGCGCTATTTCTAAATGGGTATCTGATAAAAAAGTTGATACAGAGTTTTCAAAGGTTGGCAACTCTGCAGAAAAGGGCATTAGTACGATTACTAAAGCCTTTGCTAAAGCATTCAATATCAAATCTGTTCCTAGCGCTTTAAACGGTTTAATGAATGGATTGGCAAAGGGAATTACCAGTCTTTCTGATAATATTGCCAAACACGCAGGAGATATCAAACAGTTTTTTACAGCTGTTAAACAGGGGTCATCAACAAGCTTTAAAATTTTTCTTCAAGTCCTCAAAGATTTGTTGCCTGTGCTTAAAGTGGTTGGATCGGAAATTGCTAAACACCCGAAATTAGTTGCTGGTTTTATTAGCAGCTTTATTATTGCCAATAAAACCGCCAAATTATTTAATGGCACGATTGGGCTTCTCGGAAGAACAATCAGTGGAACTATGGGGATGTTTGTTAAGAAAAGTGCAGATGGTGTCAGATCACTTACTTTATTAGGAAGCGCTGTTAAATTTCTATTTACTAATCCATTTGGTATTGCGATTACAGCCATAGCTGCATTAGTAGCTGGCTTTGTTATTTTGTACAAGCACAATGCTAAGTTCCGTGCTTTTGTCAACGGTATTATCAAGGCCGCTGCTGATTTAGCTAAAAATGTTATCAAATGGTTTTCCGACATGTTCCATGATATTTCATCTGGACTAAGCTCTTTTGGCAAAACCTTTTCCAAAATTTGGAATGGGATTACTCAACCATTCAGAGACGCTGGCCATAGCGCTTTTAAATATGTTCACGATCAGTTCAAGCTTTATACAGACCTAATTTCCAATGTCTTTAAGCTCTTTAAAGATGTGTTTACAGGCAACTGGAAGAACTTGGGTAAAGATGTCAAAAATATTTGGTCTGGTCTTTGGAAAGATATTAAAGGCATTGTTAAAGACGCTATTAATGGCGTGATTGGCATTATTAATGACGGAATTGGTGCAATCGATAGTGTTATCCATGACTTCGGTGGTAAAAAACATGCCATTGGTTTAATTCCTAAGTTTGCCAAAGGCACACAAAACGGTGCGCCAAAAGGTTTGGCCATGGTCAATGATGGTGCTGGTCAAGAAGCCATTATTGATAAACAGCAGAATGTGCATATTCTAAAGGGAAAGAACCAGCTCGTTAACTTTGAAGGTGGCGAAACGGTTGTTCCTTATGAAGCGTCAAAGTCCATGTTTGGCGGGCTGGTTAGCCACTTTGCTTCTGGTACTGGAAATTGGCTGTCAGCAGTCGGAAGCTGGTTTAAAGACAAATGGGATGCTTTAACGACCTTTATCAAAGATCCGTTGAGTGCTGTTGGAAAAGTCATGACGAAAGCCATGAGCAGCACACTAGGTGGCGCTTCCGCTTTGGTTAGTTCGATTACGCCAGCCTTGGGTAAAGGCTTGGTTAATGGAATTTCCGATCCGATCAAAAAATTGTTCGAATCATTGAAATCCAAACACGATGATGAATCATCTAATCCTTCTGGCACCAGCATTACTCGTTGGACTGCCGATGTTAAACGGGCTTTGAAAGCTAACGGCTTGTCAACAAGTGCTTCAATGGTCAGCAAAGTCTTACGCCAGATTCAAACCGAATCTGGTGGTAATCCAACGGTTACTCAACATGGTTACACGGACATTAACACGATTTCCGGAAATCTTGCCAAAGGTTTGATGCAGGTTATTCCAACAACCTTTAATGCCTATGCTTTTGCTGGCCATAAGAATATTTTTAACGGATATGACAACTTGTTAGCCGCTTTGGCTTATGCCAAAAACCGTTATGGCTCATCACTTAGTTACTTAGGCCAAGGTCATGGTTATGCCAATGGTGGCTTAATTTCGACTCATGGTTTATATGAAATTTCCGAAAATAATCGGCCAGAATTCGTTGTCCCAACTGATAATCCATCTCGTGCCAGAGATTTGTTGAATCAAGCTAGTCAAATGTCTGGTAATGGTTCAATATCTGCGACAGATAATTCCAAAATGGAGTCATTGCTTAGCCAAAATAATCAATTGACAGGATTGGTTACTAATTTGCTTGAAGCAATATTGGGGGAAACAAAGAAAAATAGCGAACAAAAAACCAGTGTTAATTATCGAAAAATTAATCAAGCACTCGGACAAATTAATTTGCAGACATCGAGGGGGCTTTAAATGACTGAAAGAATTATGACTTGGAACGGTATTAGTTCTGATAACTTTAATGTGTTTTTTTTAGCAGACGCTATTACTTTTTCCAAGCCGGAAAGAGACCTCACTCAAATTGAAATACCTGGAAGAGATGGATATGTCACAATTGACAACGAAAGATTAAAACCCGTTTCACAAAATTTTGATCTAGTATTTTTGCGGAAAATGTCTGATACAAAGTCAATTACAGATTACATTAATGCAATTACTAATTGGCTTTTTTCAACTAATAGCTGGTCACAATTGGAACTTGATTTATTCCCTGATTATTTTTTCAGGGCTATGATTCAGTCTGGTTTTGACATAATAAAGACTAATGCTTTATCTGGAAATTTTACTGTTCCGTTTCTTCTTTACCCCTATAAATTTCTCAAGTCTGGTCAAACACAAATAGCTGCCAGTGCTTCGCTAACGAATCCAACTGCTTACTCGGCTTCGCCTATTTATACAATTACAGGTTCTGGAAACGGATCCTTAACGATCAATGGTATCGGTATGGGCTTTCAAAATGTGAATGGCGGGCTGGTTATCGATATTGAAAAACAAACTGTAATGGATTTGAATGGTCAACCAGCTTATTCAACGATGACTAGCGAAGTATTTCCAATCTTAAAGTCAGGATTGAACACATTATCTTGGACAAGCGGTTGGTCTGTACAACTAGTTCCTAACTGGAAGGAGGTGATTTAATGGCAGTTTTATATGAGTCCGGAACAGCTGTTTCACAAGCGGTCGGTGGTGGACTTGGTTTTCTATCTGATGCTGTTGGCATACAAGTCACGAATTCCGTTAATGGCGAATTTTATTTAGAAATGCTTTATCCAAACGATAGTCTGTTATCTAAGGAATTGCTTGAGAATCGTTTAATCAAAGCTGACGCTGGTACTTCATTGAAGAACCAGCTTTTTATTATCAAAAAAGTTCAGCGATTTAATGATGGCAGTCAATCTTTGCAAACGTCAAGCGGATCAAGTGTTTCTATTCCGACTGGAATTTATGTTTATGCCGAACAAGTTGGTTTGAGTCTGACTAAAGATATTTCTTTAAAACAGCCAACAGTCACTATCAATAGCCAAGACGCAACTGGCGCTTTAACTGTTTGGAAGAATAATTTAGCTATTAATACACCTTTTGTGGTTGATTCCGACATTGCTACTCAAAATTCTACTGCCTTCACACTGGCTGATTTTCAGCATGCTAGTGACGCTTTAGCTGGTACAACAGGATCCATTCTTGATGTCTGGGGTGGTGAATATAAATTTGATAATTACCATATCAGTCTTTTACAGAGGATGGGAAAAACTGTTAACGGTATTCTGTCTTATGGACGAAATATTCAAACGATTGAACAAGAATCTGATATATCTACGATTTATAATTCCATCATTCCATATGCGACAGTTTCTCAACCATCTGGTGATAGTAGTGTTGATATTATTCACGTCTTATCTGGTAGTGATTATATTCAAGCGGGTAGTTATGCCAATCAATATCCTTATCCAATCACGTTGCCCGTTGATTTCTCTGACCAGTTCTATGCGTCTGACGCTAGTGCTGATGAGAAACAAGGTAAATACGCTTATTCCGACGCCCAATTAAAAGCATTGGCGCAAAAATATTTATCTGATAACGAAGTTGGAAAGCCAACTGCCAATATGACAGTAACGGCTATTGATTTATCGAAGTCACTTGAATATCAAGGAACGAACGAGCAACCAATCGAATTAGGCGATATTGTCCCAACGAACTATGAACCGCTGGCAATTAGTGGTACAGCAGAAGTCACACAAACTATTTGGGATGACATTACTAAACAATACGTTGAATATACGTTTGGCCAAAAACAGACGTTGACTAGCGCAATGGTTAGTATTGCTGATAATGCAGTTAGCGGTGTACAAAAACAAGTCACGGCAATTAATACGATTATCAATGGTTTGGGACAACCTGATTCATACTCTGGCGACCCTACAGCTGGTTACCCTGCTGATCCAGTTTTAGGGCAAAAGTTCTTCTTAACAGATGGTAATAACCAATACATTTATCAATATTCCTATGACGACGCGACTGGCACGTACTATTGGAAAGAATTAGTCAGCACTTATACCAGTCAGGAAATAGATAATAAAGTTTCTTCTGTTGTTTCTGACGCCAAATCCTACACTGATGACTTGAATGATTCTCTTACTCCGCAAATAGCTGCTATTGACAGTCAAGCATCTAATGCTGTTGTTGGTGCACAAACCGCTAATAATAACGTTAATTCACTTTCTTCAGCTACGGATATTTCCACAAGCCAAGCTAATTCAAATGCCAGTCAGGCTATAAATCAAGCATCTGAAGCAATCTTGGCGGCAAGTAATGCCAATGTATCGGTTAGCTCTTTGTCTGGAGAGTTAACTACAAATAAAACTGCTATTGCAAGTAATGCGCAGGTAATTGCTACCAAAGCAGATCAAACAACAGTAAATTCTTTAGGTTCACAGGTTGGTTCTCAATCTACGTTGCTAGCTCAAACTGCTAGTGAAGTAGCGTTAAAAGCTGATTCAGCCGCCGTCAGTTCATTAAGTGGGCAAGTTTCAGAGAATTCAGCCCAAATTGCAGTCAATGCTAACTCTATTCAAGACACTGTTACTAGTATTAACAACCTCCAAATTGGTGGAAGAAACCTCGTGCTTGGAACTTCAAATGCAATAAATGTTCTTAATGACTCAAATGGTTCATGGACACAAAGCACTAGTGGCTTAGTTTCGTCAATTTATGGACAAAGTGATCAATTAACAGTAAGTTTCTTTATTACTTTAGTTAATCAGACTTCCATGCCTAAATTCCGGCTTAATTTTACCAATAAGTGGGGTAATGACAATCAGACAACAGCTGGAGCTTCCATATATTCATTTGATTCCGTATGGACAATCAGGCAAATATCCGACACAGAGTATTTTATGTCAGCTCCATTTCTTGTTAATTTTTCATCAAATGGGATACCTAGTCGCATAGATTTTGTTGCTCAAGAAAATGGTATTCCTAACTCTGGTTTTAATATTACTAGTTTTAAGGTAGAAGAAGGCAACAAGCCAACAGCTTGGTCACCGGCTCCGGAAGACATGGCTACAGAAGCTGATCTCTTAATAACCTCTAGTGAAGTAGCAACAAAAGTATCGGAAGCCGACTTCTCAACCTACCAAACTCAGACTGCGAGTGCTATAGCGGCTAAGGTATCTAACGATTCATTTGCTAGTTACCAGCAACAAGTGGCTGACGGATTTAGTCAGACTGTTTCAACAAGCACGTTTAATACATTACAAACACAAGTCAATAATCTTGGGCAAACCAACCTAATTGCGAACTCTGACTTTAATCCCGATACCGGTGGATGGATTACATGGAAAAATGCAACACTTGGGACAGTTTTAAGCAATCTGCATAATGTTAGTGGGAAAAATGTTATGGAAATAACTGCTTCTACTACTGGAATTGGTCCAAGAGTAATTTCACAACCTATTCCTATTAATTCTTTGAATAGTACAACTTCTCCAACGGTATCGCTAAGCTTTGCATATTATGTATTCACAGGTTCTACTAATTATTTCCAAATTCAATATCTTGATGACGCTGGTACCGATATGGGATATGCCGGAGCAGTTGCTTTATCTGGAAGTGGTTGGCAAGCCTACGTATTACAAAATATAACTTTGACAATACCTACTGGTGCAACTCATATAGCTTTGCTATTTGATGCTCGTGCTAATGGAAAACTTGGTATTGCAATGCCTATGCTTGTTAATGGCTCTACTATAGGATCATATGTTCCCGGTCCTTATGTGGGCCAAACGACAGCTCAAACATCTGCCATGAGTACTATTAACCAAGATCTCACATCAATAACAGATTTTGTTACTGACGGTAATGGAAACATGGGTACTGGTCTATTGACTGCTTTAGAAGCAACTACACTTATGCAAGGATTAGATGGGACGAAATCGATCATGTCTCAAACAAGTGCCGCTTGGACGGTTGCCTTGCAAAATACTGGTGCGCCAAATCTTTTAGCCAATACTTCGGACATGACGGATTTAACCGGTTGGGGTAGTTCTACTGCAAATGATGTTTCTATAGTTGAGCATTCCTTTTATGCTAATGGCACTAGAAACCTATTTAAACTATCAACATCAGGAATTGGTGAAGTTTATTTAACCAGCGATCGCATTCCTTTAATTGGAGGCGCTACGTATACGGTCCAGTTAAAAGCCTTCCATAATAGTGCTCAGACATCAATGGATATTTTCCTATTGACGCGTTCAGCTAGTTCCACGAATGCTTATGACCATGCACAATCTAAGCAAAATCTTGTTCCAAGTGTATCGGCGATTAATGAATATACAGTAACCATTACAGTTCCTGCAGATGTTGCTTCTGGCTATGTACGAATTGATAATAATGGTTCTAGTACATCCGGAACTAGCGCAGATTTATATGTAACCGAAATAAAGTTGGCTCAAGAATCAATCGCAAGTCCTTATTCATCAAAACCAATTGATGGTAATAGCTTATTGGCACAAATCAATGTGCAAGCAGGCACGACACTTATCCAAAACGATAAAATATATTTGAACGCTTCTTCGATTGTTTTTGGCGGCACTGCATTTATAAACGATGCCATGGTTACTGATTTATCGGCTTCTAAACTTACCGCTGGAACGATTGACGCAAGCAAAATTACCGTTATTAATTTGGACGCCAATAATATTTCGGCTAATGCCTCAGCATTCTTTACCACACAATGGCAAAGCAACTATGGACAATATCTATCCATAACTGCTTCTGAAATAGACTTTATTACTTCTTCTAATACTGCCAAAATAAATTCAAGTGGTTTTACAGTTTATCAAGGCAGTGGACAATTTGGATTCAACGTTACCAAATGGGGCGATTCATCAGGGGGCACAACATCTTCATATGGAACTTATATGGGGACTTATACATCGAATGGATTCTTAGCATTTACCGGTAATGGAATTGGAAGTACTTTAGTCTGGATGGATTCTGGCATGTCCAAAGGGAGCCAGGTGGGCGAACTTGGCGCTTGGAACTTCTACCGTGATGTTTTAATTGCCCCTGATGCTTCTAACACTAATCAATCAAGGCAATTGTCATTCTTTGGTACTAATTATGGTATCAAAGCCGATAACCAACATTCATCATTAAACTTCTATACACAAAATCATTTCTGGTTCAGCCATAAAATTGTTGTTAACGGTTCGGTAGCTTCTACTTCACTACTTTCTCTAAAAACAATTATTGGAGAAATGGGAACAACCGAAGCTATTGACGATATTTTAGCAACAGATATAGAAAAATATTATTTCAATGATGATCCAGACCAAGTTATCCAACTGTCTCCGATTATTGATGATGTAAATACAACTCCTAAATATTCGATACCAGCCATTATCAACAACGGAGATTCAGTAAATATTTATGCTATGGCTTCGTTGTCATTTCTTGCCATTAAACAATTAGTTGCTGAATTAGGCGATTATACAATTAAAGGAACTACGCTTCTTGATGGTAAAAATGTTAAAGCTAATTCAATGAGCGTCAATTCGCTTGATGCGAATTACATTGCCGTGAATAATGGAATTCTTAATCTTTCATCTAGTGATAAAACTTCTGTGGTTCAAATTAATTCTGGTAGTGTATTGATCCAGCAAAATACGTCCGCTGGAGTTCTTGATGGTCAAATGTTGATCAATGCCTATTCATTCTCTGTATTTTATGGATCAAATTTGATGACCATGGAAGCAGACGGCATCCATATGTTAGACGAAAATAGTTTGTTATATACAAACATTTATAATGGCTATATCGAAATGAGTGCCACGCAATCGTCTACACAAGCGATCAGTGTTGGCGGCTTAATTACGACATATGATTCTACTAATGGCGGCGGAGTATTCTTAATTGCTAATACACCTGGAATGGGTGGAACTACTCATAATTCTTCTTCTGGTAATTATTGGAACGCTGCTAATGTTGGGCTTGCCTATCGCAATTCAACAACTGATGAAAATTCTGTAGGTTTTGCTCTTAGATACAACGTAACTGGCCAAACTATTTATATTAATTCAACTGATGTTGTGTTTTCTAATAGTGCTGGCACAGGAAACGGAAAAATTCACTTTGGTACGGCGGGTTCTGCTTATGGAATACAAGTAGATTCAACTGGTGCTTCTATGAACTTCTATAGTTCTGATCATTTCTGGTTCAGCAAAAAAATTGAAGTTGTAAGCACCACTTATACATCTCTGCTTTCTAAAAAGAATGTTCTTGGAGAATATAAGTATGATGCCTTGAATGAAATTAATAAAACCGATATTAGATTAATCAAATTCAAGTCTCAACCAAACGATAAGGAACATTTAACTGCTATTATTGATGATGTAAACGAGCAAAGTAAATACTATTTGCCGAGCATTATGAAAGATGATGGTGGTGTTGATCTTTACTCTGCCGTTTCTCTAACGTTCTTAGCAATCAAAAAAGAAGATTCCAAAGTTGAGAAACTAAAGAAAAGGGTTAACGAACTTGAAAATCAGGTTAAAATGTTGCAATCAGCTTAAAATTTAAGTGATTATTATAATATTGGACAGAAAGGATATTTATGGAATTCCAGAACAAAGAAATACAACCGGTCATGCGATTTATTTCGGCATTTGCCGAGTCCGGTATTTCTGCACAAGCGACTAGAGCTCTTGTCAGGCTAAACGATCTTCTTGTAGACGCTACAAAGCCAATGGGAAAGTCACAAGAAGAATTAGTTAAAAGATATGGCGGAGAAATTAATAAATCCAGCGGTCAAATTTCTTGGCCAAAGCAGGATAACAATATTGCTCCTGATGAATATAACGAAGAATTCGCTAAAATGCTTGATGAAACAGTCATTGTTAAACCAAGAAGGCGTTGATCAATATTCATTTACATCACTTGTGGCTTTGGGATTGAAAGAAGAGGATAGCAAGGTTGAAACACTAAAGCAACGTGTCACAGAATTAGAAAACAAAATAAAAACTTTGAAAGCCGCATAGGCTTTTTTATTTAGGAGAAAATATGGAAATCAAGAATCAAGATATTATCCCAGTTGCAAACTTTTTAGGTTCATTGAAGTTGCCTGCTAAAGTGGCTCGTGGCGTGGCTAAGTTTCAAAAGTCGCTGGCTGAAATTGCCAAAGACTTGTATGAATCTGAAAAAGATTTAGTCAAACAATTCGGCGGTTCAGTCGATGACCAGGGGCGCATTACGTGGCCTGTTGACTTGCCTACTGCACAAGTCGATTATCAGCAAGCTCATAAAGACCTGTTTGATGAAACGGCTGAAATTCAGCCACGCTACAAAGAAGAATTTAGTGTCATCAAAGACTATTTTGCAAGCTTTGACCAAGACATCGATCCACAAAACTTACATGGTTTTGATGCCTTTATGGACGCTTTTGAACCAATTGAAGAAACAAAAGAGGCTAAGAAATGATAGGAAAAGAAAGTATGGAAATCACAGATCATTCAATTATTTTTCACGGGAACAGTGTTCTTAAATCAGGCACGGTCGATGCAAGCCACATCAAAATTATTAATCAAGGAGACAAATAATGGAAATCAATAAATCACAGAGCTTCAATGCTCAAAGCAAAGACGCTAATGGCAGCCAAATTGCCTATTTCAATGGTTCGGTCAATGGTAGTAACGTCAGCCTTTCGGTCAATCCTATTAACGTACAAGGATTTAGTGCCAATCGTACTCAAATTGAAGCAGATTTTGCCGACTTTGAAAAGTCTGTTTTTGATGAAGCGGCATCACAAGACGTCACGCCTGCGAGTTAATACATGAATCCGGATGGCATTAGGTCTTGGCTAATGTTGATCGCAACAGGCATTGGCCTGCTGGGATCCATTTATGCCATATTCAGAAAAACATTAAATAAATTCTTCACAGACAACTTTAAAGAGTCCACTGAGTCGTTAAACGAAACAGTCCATTTACTCAATGAAAGTGTTAAAAAACAGTCCGAAATGTTAGATCATGATTTCAAAAAAATCCAAGAGATAGATGAAAAAGAGTCTGATCATGAGAAACGCATTCATACGTTAGAGGATTGGAAAGAATTTACAAATGGAAAATAAACAATTTAATAGTTTAAAAAATATGTTTGCACTAGCTAATTAGCCAGTGCTTTTTATTAGGAGGTAATTTTTCATTGACACATAAAAAGTTAAATACAATTTTAATAACAATCTCGGCTTTATCGGCTTTTGCGATTGCTTCACCGGTCTTTGCGGCTAAAGGAGATCAAGGAGTGGATTTAAGCCACTATCAGACAAGCACAGCCGAGTTCGGACAGGCAAGCGACAAGTTTGCCATTATCCAATTGGGTGGTTATTACGATGGCTACTTTAGTCCACAGTCGACTTATGCTACACAAGTAGCTTCAACGATTGCCCAGGGTAAAAGGGCACATACGTATATTTATGCTCAATTCTCCAGCAACGCTCAAGCTGATGAGATGCTAAATTATTATCTGCCCAAGGTTCAAACTCCTAAAGGCTCGATTGTTGCTTTGGATGTTGAATCAGGCAACCCAAACACGACCAGCGTTAAATATGCTTTAGACAAAATCCAGGCAGCCGGTTATACAGCTGTCTTGTATGGTTACAAAGCTTTTTTAACCAGTCATCTTGACCTAGCTTCTTTAGCTAAAAGTTACCCACTTTGGATGGCTGAATATCCTAATTACAACGTAACGACTAGTCCGAACTATAATTACTTTCCAAGTTTTAATAATATTCACTTATTTCAATTCACTAGTACTTATAAGGCTGGTGGCTTAGACGGTGACATTGATTTAACTGGGATTACCGATAACGGATATAAGGGAACGACCACAGCTTCAACCGGAGGCACAGCGGTAAAGACAACCACTTCTACACCAGCTGTTAAAGCCGGTCAGCAAGCCAACAACACTCCAAAGAGTTCAATCGTTGTTGGTGACACGGTTAAGGTCAACTTCAGTGCTTCTAAATGGTCGACTGGTGAATCAATTCCAAGCTGGGTTAAGGGTAAAAGCTATAAAGTTGCGCAGGTATCAGGTAACAACGTTCTCTTGGCTGGGATTAGTTCCTGGATCAGTAAGAGCAATGTTGAGATTCTGTTAACCACCTCAACGACTGCTAAAATATCCGCTCCTAGCTCAACTGGATATTACACGGTTCAAAGTGGCGACACACTCGGTGCTATAGCTGCTAAATATGGAACTACTTATCAGAAACTAGCTTCATTAAATGGAATTGGCAGTCCATATATCATCGTTCCAGGAGAAAAGTTAAAGGTTTCCGGATCCGTATCATCTAGTTCTGCTAGCTACTACAAAGTTGCTTCTGGTGATACATTGAGCGCAATTGCTAGTAAGTATGGAACAAGCGTTAGTAAATTAGTTTCATTAAATGGATTAAAAAATGCCAACTATATTTATGTTGGTGAAAATTTAAAAATAAAGTGACAAAAACGTCTTAAAAAGGCGAAAAGTTTACATTGCTTAGACAAGTAAACTTTTTAAAAATACAAAGGAGAAT
Organism: Oenococcus oeni; assembly: GCF_020510245.1. Taxonomy (NCBI): domain Bacteria; kingdom Bacillati; phylum Bacillota; class Bacilli; order Lactobacillales; family Lactobacillaceae; genus Oenococcus; species Oenococcus oeni. The sequence continues at coordinate 471,784 of NZ_CP084701.1, forward strand.
TAAAAAATGAATCTAGTTAATATTTCTGATCTTATTATTGCGATCGCCGTGGCCGTTATTCCGGTTATTGGTGCCTACGTCGTTAAAATCTTAAAAGCCAATAAGTTTGTTGCTTTACTAACGCCATTGGCTCACGATGCCGTGGTAGCTGTACAAAAGCTAGGTGTTGTTAAATACATTGAAGGGGAAGCTAAAAAGTCTAAGGCCGTTGAGCTTGTTGTTTCAGCTTTAACTAAACTTGGTTTTAAAAAGGCTGATCTAACCACTATAGAAAATGCTGTCGAAGATGAATATTCTAAGGCCATTAAAGAATTGGATGTCACTTACCCACAGATGACCGAAGAACAAGAAAAAGCAGCTGCAGAGCAAGCAACTGCTAAAGCACAGGCCGATCAAGCGGCCGCAGCTGCTAAAGCTAAATCCGATGCACTTGCCGCAGCTCAAAAGGCTGCTACCGATGCACAAGCTAACCTAGCAAAATTACAAGCAGCTAATTAATAAATAAACTAAAAGCGTCTAACCTTAATTGGTTGGGCGCTTTTTTTATATCTTAATTTGCCACATTTTTGCCACACAATGTAACGAAACGCCTATATATCAACGTTTTATGATCCCCATTGGAGCTATGTAAATTCACTGGTATCAGCATTTATAGCACGTTTGTACAAAAAAGCATCTAACCAATTAAGGGTGGATGCTTTTTTAATTTTAATTAATTATTAAAAAAATTAAATGTTTTTATAGGGAAAAATAATCTAAACCGGATATTTTCTATTCCGGCTCTTTATGAAAAAAGATGAATTATGATTTGATTAGCGCTTAGTAATAACTAATCGTCATTTCTAAAGGGATTTAATAACGAAATATAATTTCGATGTCTCAAAAGCATTACTTCGGAAATCCTTTATTTTTTGAACATTATATTCCCATTAGATCAATAAAAGACATCATACAAAACAATTAATAGAGATTATTGACTTGGAGGCATCAGTACTAATATGTCCAAGAAAAAAATATCGCCTAATTTGCTTTATCTGGTCTTTAATTTTTTTGTGCCAATGATGTTTTAGCATTTTTCCCAGCTGTGAGTATTTTCAGTCAGTATATATTCAAGACGATTTTCTTTTTTTCAGCTGTAATTAGTGGGACCGTTATTCAAATAATAATAGAAAGAACTGAGAAACATGATAATCTTTGGTTTATTTGGCCTATATATTTCTTTTAATAATGGTTTTATTCTTTGCTACACAATTCATATTTTCTCAATTTAAAATAGTTATCGTACTTCTTTTGTTAGAGAAAAAAGAATTGTAGTTTCAAGCAATCTTAAGATCTTTGGTAATTAATTCCAGTGCTTTTAAAAAACGCTTCCGTTTAATAAAATAAATCACAGTTAAGAAGAGCCGATCTTGGTTGCGACGATTAGTTTGGTTCCAAATAATCATCAGCATCGAAACGACTAACATTGGTTAATTTTTAATCTGCTTGTTTCACTTAACTAATACTAGATTGTTCCTATAGGTGCTAAATTGCTAAAAAGCTGTTCCGGATCATAAAAAATTTTAATCCAGTCGGTTTTTATGTGCGTTTCTTTAAATTAAAACAGCCAACTTAGGGCTGTTTTTTATTGAAAAATTTGCTAGACTCTAATGCGGGTATCTTTGATACCTAAAACTAAATTAATTGCTGATTAATTCAGTTTTCATGTTGTATCGGTTGATGAAAAGGCCGATATTGGGACCGCCACTATTAAATTAGTAGTGGTTTTTTAATGCAAACCATATTAAATTAAATAACTGATTTACTAATCCTGCTTTTGGAGTAGGTCTCTTTTAATCATTCATTTAATTCAGTTAACAAGGAAACCGTTTTTTTAAAAGGATTAGTGCTTTTTATTTAAAAAAGACTATAATTCATTCAAGGCACTTTTAATAAGTACCGACCGCCAAAATTTTTTTAAGTAATCATATTAATTTATCCATGTTTCAATAATTACAACATATATCTCCCGGCCTTTAATTAGGCCGGTTTTTTAAATATTTTTCAGTAGTTTGTTTGATTTGAGCTGTAAGCAGTTTCGAATCATAATTCCTGAGAAATATGGATTATACTGAACGTAGGACCACTGCTTTTTAATAATTTTCGAACGATATTTTCAATAAATAAGATCCTTGAAAATGCTTTTCGGATTCCAAGTCATAAAAAATTCAGTTATTTCCAAATTCAGAGGATGGTTATGATGACGAAAAACAATTGTGAAGAGATTTTAAACGATATCTATAATCTAATACTTAATCCAGCGACCAGTGCTTGGGAACGTTCATTGCTTTCATCTGCTAAGAACGCGATCGGCGAAGATATGAATTTTGAGCGTCAGCTTTCAAAACTGGAATTTGAATTGTGACCGCTTGCTGTCAGAAATAATTTGACTGCCGATGTGACAGATTTTTACATGAAAATTACCGGAAATTCACCTGATCATCTTCAATTTGATTTTTCGAAACATTATGCAAAAGATCTCTCTTATCAAGATCGAGCGATATTTGCCGGGGGATGTTTCTGGTGTATGGTCGAGCCCTTTGAAAACGAGCGTGGAATTGTTTCAGTACTGTCCGGTTATACCGGAGGCCATGTTGATCATCCAACATATGAACAAGTGGTGAGCGGCTATACAGGCCATGTTGAAGCAGTTGAAATTATTTTTGATACGAGAATTATTCAATACACAGAGTTGCTTGATCTTTATTGGCAAATAACCGATCCGACTGACGAATTTGGCCAAATTAATGATCATGGGCGATAATTATCGACCGGTAATTTTTGTTAGAAATGAAGAACAAAGAAAAATTGCTGAGAGTTCAAAACTAAAATTAGCCGAATCGGGAATGTATAATCGTCCAATCGTTACAGCGATTGAACCGGCAACCAATTTTTGGCCTGCAGAAAATTTTCACCAGCAATTTTACAAGAAAAATCCGAAAAAGTACAAAATAATTGAAAAATCCCGTCAACGGTATTTGGCATTTCAGCATTTGCAGGGAAGGATCAGATTGGGTTTGAAAGGACTTACGAAGAAGCACTGAAAAGTGTTTTTTTGATTTATTTAATCTTTCAGCCGTTTTTAATCTTGAATTAATTTTCAATATAATTTTATTTAAAATTTCTACTCTACATTAGTAAACGTGCTTGTTCAAAGCAAACATCAGTAATTTCGGAGAAGTACTCAAGTCTGGTTTAAGAGGCCTGTTTAATTTATTAGGCAGGTAGGTCGTTAACTTTTGTTACGATGCGAGGGTTCAAATCCCTTTCCTTCTCCATAAGTCTTTATTTATAAAATGTTAATCTCTTCTTTTTTTAACTTGAAAAGAAATTAGTATCAAGCCCAAAAGACCAAGGCTGATTCCTAGAAACATAAATTGATAAACACTCAGCCAAATAACCGATACAAATATTAAAAATGCATTGCTTACAAAGACGCTGGCGATATAGATTATTCGAAATAGATTATTAATAGGAACAAAAAGACAGATAACTTGAAAAATATTTAATGCTCCGGAAGCCAAGGCGGCATAAATAGAAATGTTCAGGATTAGGCTGCCGGCTTTTGTAATCGAATAATTGTCGATCGCATTTTTAATTAATGTGAAGGCGATCAGAATAGTGCCGATTGCCGAAATTAACTTTAAAAAAAGTAGGAAGAACTTGAATAAACGATTGTCATTATACATAATCAGATCCAACTTTCCCTTGCTTAAATAAAAACTATATTTTAATTATATTCGTATATTACAATCATTGGTTTAGACTGACCTATTTGGATGTTTAAAATGTTTAGGAATATTTATTTTTTTGATATGAAGAAAAAGTTTTAAACATTTTGATTGCTCGTGGCTGATTTACAAAACGGAACTATTTAATGTATTGTTTTTTTGAACTATACTTACTTTTAGAAACCAATTTAAGGAGGTAGATATATGTCGCAAATAAATGCTTCTGCATCAGGGACTTATGCTTTTGATGATCAATTTAAAGTTAACCGGCTTGGTTATGGAACAATGTAGCTGACCGGTGGGGGGACTTGGGGCCCATATGATGATCCAAATAATGCCGTATCCGTTATTAAAAAAGCGGTTGATTTGGGAATCAATTTTTTTGACACGGCCGATTCTTATGGTCCGTGGTTTGCTGATCGTTACTTGGCAGAGGGCTTGAAGTCAGCAAGCAATCGTGATGAGATTTTTATTTCTGACAAGGTTGGCCAAACTCGTCAGGGACCCGGCGTTTGGACACCACATGGGGAACCTAATTATCTTCGTCAACAGGTTGAAGTATCTCTAATGACCTTGGGTATTGATCATGAAGATTTGCTCTTTTTACACCGAATCGATTCGCATTTTTCGGTTGCTGAACAGGTTGGCGAATTAAAAAAGCTACAGGACGAAGGAAAAATAAAGCACATTGGTCTCAGCCAGGTAACTGTCGGACAAATCAAGGAAGCCCAAAAATACGCAAAGATTGATGCGGTTGAAAATCTTTATAATGTTTCTGACCATCGCGACGACGATGTCCTCGATTATGCCGAATCACAGCACATGGCTTTTGTACCCTGGTTTCCATTGAATACTGGAAAACTGACCGGGGCAAACAGTCCGTTGGCCAAGATTGCCAATAAATATAAAGCAAGTCCGGCTCAGATTGCCTTAGCCTGGTTGTTGAAACGATCAGGAAATGTTCTTCCAATCCCTGGTACAAGTTCGGTAGCTCATTTGGAGGATAACGTGGCTGCCGCTTCAATCAAATTGAGTGATGATGATTTCAAAGCTATTACTAATCTGGGTGTTTCTAATAGGTAGATTAGCGATAAATCAATTACGCATCAGCTCTAATATGATCCTGAGTAAATCGTATTGGAGCTTTTTTCATAAATATTTTAATTTTTTTTGAATATTTGCTTAAATACTAATTTTTTATTAGTAAAATAGACAATAGTTTCTTTGAGGGGATCGGGCGACGAGTGCTGTTTCTTTGGAGAATTTTATAACAATGAAAACAGCAATTAAAAAAGTTTTAGAATACCAGGGATTAGATGTTTTTGATTATTCTCTGGAGAATAGTCAGGGTGCGCGAATTTCCATTAGGAACTTTCCTGATTTTTGGCATGAATTTTCAATCATAGACGAGAATAAAGAACGCCAAAATCTCCTGATCGACTCTTTCAACAAAAAAAATATCGCTCAAAATATAGAAAAATTCCAAAATTTAAAAGCAGTTGTTCACGAAAACTCAATTACGTTAAAAGAAGATCTGCATTCTATTTCTAAAGAAAGCAATTCCAGGAGAACCCTTTTTCAAATAACTTATACTCTTTTTGAAGATAATTCGGTCACGATTAATTTTGATACCGATTCACAAACGGATTATTCTAAATTGTCGGTTTATCTGGAAAATTATTGGATTGCGGCAAAGAATCAAGTAAAAGTTGAGTCGGAAGATAATTTCCAAATCGATGGAAAGCAAGTTGAACACACACTTGTTTTATCTGAAAATGATCGAAAAGAATTTCCGGTTCTTCAAATAAAAGATCCTGATTCAAAATACGGTTTGGATTTCTTTACAAACATGGATCAACTACTTTTATCAATGGTTAATTTAAAGAATTCAAGCTCTATCTCGTTTAACAAAAAGCAAAGCAGCAACTTAGCACTTCAACTTTGTTTTAAAAATTTATTCGATTTTGAAAAAAATAATCAATTAGATGTTCGAAATAATTGGATTACGTATAGAATTAAATACCATTGAGTAATTAAGGATTTTTTATGCATAGTTTGACTGAGGGGAAACCGTTAAAATTAATAATTTTCTTCACAATACCGCTTTTATTGGGGAACCTTTTTCAGCAGCTTTATACTTTTACCGACACGGTGATTGTTGGCCGGGCTTTAGGTGTTAGTGCTTTAGCAGCTGTTTCTTTAGCAGCGGCCTTAAATTGGCTGTTGGTGGGTTTTGCTCAGGGTTTTACTGCTGGAACGGCAATTGTAACTGCCAAACGTTTTGGCGCAGGAGATTTTCGCGGTGTCCGTCAGTCGATGGTCACGACAATTCTGTGCACAGTAATTTTGACAATTTTCATGACTTTTATTGCAGTTGCTTTCAATAAACAAATTTTGGAATTAATGCAAACGCCGAAAAATGTCATGACTCAGGCGAACATTTTTCTAACGATTCTATTGGGATTTATGTTCACGACAATGAGCTATAATTTGGCAGCTAATGCAATGCGGGCGGTTGGCAATTCCCGAGCACCATTGATTTTTCTAATTGTAGCTGTCTTTATCAACATCGCCTTGGAACTTCTTTTTATCGTTGTTTTTCATTGGGGCATTGCCGGAGCGGCTTTTGCTACTGTGATCGCTCAACTTATTTCGGGGATTGTTAGTTTTGTTTATATTTATAAGGTTTTGCCTGTTTTGCAAGTCCATCGCGGCGATTGGCACACTGATATGAATGATATTAAAGAACATTTGCGTTTTGGTCTGCCGATGGCTTTTCAAAATTCAATCATCGCAATCGGCGGAGTAATTTTGCAAACGGCATTAAATACCCTCGGCACTGATTCGGTTGCTTCTTCCGGTGCTGCCTCAAGAATTGATCAATTGGCAACTTTGCCCATGATGAGTATCGGAATTACGATGGCGACTTTTACTGCTCAGAATTTAGGAGCCAGGAAATATTCCCGAATTCTCGAAGGGGTAAAGAAAGCTTTGATCGTTGGCGGAATTTGGGCAGTTTCCATGTCAATTCTCGAAATTAGTTTTGGCCATTATATAGTTCAACTTTTCTTGGGCTCCGGTAGTCAACAGGTCCACGTACTCGAGCTGTCGCGAATTTACTTTATCATCAATGGCGGAGCTTATATTCTTTTATCGACTCTATTCTTGATTCGTTATACCCTGCAGGGCTTGGGAAACACTTATGTTCCTACGATCGCCGGTGTTTTCGAATTATCGATGCGGGCCTTTGCGGCTCTTGTACTGGTTGCTATTTTCGGTTATGCCGGAGCAGTTATGGGCACGCCCCTGGCTTGGTTTGGTTCTCTAACGGCATTAACCCCGGCCTGGCTTTCAGCCCATAAGAAGCTGAAAAAATTGAGTGACGGACAAAAGATTAACAAAAAATTTGAAGAAGCAGATTAGTTTTTCATTGTTGAAATTGGTCTTTATTCGTATTTCTGTTTATAATATTAGTCAGGAATGGTCAAATTATGGCAGAAGCTAATATTTCAGATTTAATTGAACAATATTTAAAGGAAATCCTCAGTCAGGACGAAATCACCGAGATTAAACGAAGCGAGATCGCCAGTCGTTTTGCTGTTGTACCAAGTCAAATCAATTATGTAATCAACACCCGTTTTACCCTTCAAAATGGATATATAGTAGAATCCAAACGTGGCGGCGGCGGATATATCCGTATTGAACATGTTGATTTGGTTGATGATACAAAAATCTTTGATGAACTGATAGATTATATCGGCGATTCAATCGGCAATAACAATGCGGATCAAATTATTACTGCTCTTTTGGAAGACAAAGTTGTCAGTGAAAGAGAAGCAAATTTGATGGTTGCAGCAATCGACAAGAATTCTTTGCGGATTTCTGATAAAGTATCAGAAAACACAGTTCGAGCTCGTGTCCTTGTTGGCATGATCAATCGGCTGAGATTTGAGAGTACAAACATTCATGGATAATCAATACACAGCATCTGCAAAAAATGTTTTACTTTTAGCCCAGGAACAGGCGAAGTATTTTAAACATGAAATCGTTGGTTCGGAACATTTGCTGTCGGCTCTTACTTTGGAAAAAGATGGGTTGGCGAGCAAGGTTCTTCAAGATTACAATGTCACCGACGATGATATTAGAAATGAAATTGAACAATTTACCGGATATGGAACTCATACAAATATAAAAGCCGGCTTTTTGGCTTATTCTCCAAAGGCTCAGGAAATTTTAAAGAATGCAGCATTGCAGGCCCAAAGTCTTGGCGCCCGTCAAATTGGAACCGAACACCTCCTTTTGGCTTTATTGACTGATGAATCGATTCTTAGCTCGCGGATTTTGGCTAGTTTGGACGTCCGTTTGCAGGATTTGACTCGTGCGATTTTTAAGCGGATTGGTGTCGATCCAAATCAGCAAAAACCGAAATCCAAGCAGCAGGGACAGGCTAATCAACAGGGAACGCCGACTTTGGATTCGATGTCGCGTGATTTAACGGCTTTGGCGTCAGCTGGCCAAATTGATCCAGTTGTCGGTCGGGATCAGGAAGTTCATCGGGTAATTCAGATTTTGAGCCGTCGAACGAAAAATAATCCGGTTTTGATTGGCGAACCAGGTGTCGGCAAGACGGCAATTGCCGAAGGTCTGGCACACAAAATTGCCACTGGTCAAGTTCCTTTTGATCTGGCGAATAAACGTTTGATGGCCCTTGACATGGGCGCCTTAATCGCTGGTACCAAGTATCGTGGCGAATTCGAAGACCGCTTAAAGAAAATTATCAACGAAATTCATCAGGATGGTCAAGTGATTCTTTTCATTGATGAATTGCATACTTTAATTGGCGCTGGTGGGGCCGAAGGAGCACTGGATGCCTCCAACCTTTTAAAGCCTGCTTTGGCTCGTGGAGAATTGCAAACAATCGGTGCAACTACTTTTGATGAATATCAGAAGTACATTGAATCCGATCAAGCGCTTGAACGTCGTTTCGCAAGCGTAACAATCGATGAACCAAGTCAGGAAGATTCGGTTGAAATTTTAAAGGGTTTGCGACCGCGTTATGAGGAACATCATCGCGTTAATATCTCCGATGAGGCAATCAATGCAGCTGTTAAATTAAGTTCACGTTATATTGCGGACCGTTTTCTTCCCGACAAGGCGATTGATTTAATGGATGAGGCGGCTGCGAAGGTTCGAATCGATACAGTCCAACCAGAGGATAAAAAGGTTGATTTAGAAAGACAGCTGAATGGTTTACGTGATCAATTGGATGATGCTGTTTCTTCTGGCGATTTCGATCAAGCAACCAAGATTCGCCAGCAAGAAATCAAAATAAGAAAAGAATTAGCAGTTGTTGAGACCGACAATTTGATTAATGGCACAAAAGATCATAAATATCAGTTAACGGTCCGGGAAAAGGATATTACCGATGTTGTCGGACAACAGACTGGTATTCCTGTGACGCAATTACAAAAATCAGAATCCGAGCGGCTTCTGCATTTGGAGGAAATACTTCACCGTCGGGTCGTCGGACAAAATGAAGCAATTTCGGCTGTTTCTCGGGCTATTCGTAGAGCCCGCTCGGGTATCAAAGATCCAAGCCGTCCGATTGGGACCTTTCTTTTTCTTGGTCCGACTGGTGTTGGTAAGACTGAATTGGCTAAGGCTTTGGCCGAGGCAATGTTTGATTCGGAAGATAATATGATTCGAGTCGATATGTCCGAATATCAGGAATCATATTCTGCTTCGCGATTAATCGGATCCGCGCCTGGCTATGTTGGCTATGATGAAGGCGGCCAGCTAACCGAACGTGTGCGCAATCATCCTTACTCGGTTGTTTTATTGGATGAAGCCGAAAAGGCTCATCCGGATATCTTTAATCTTTTATTGCAGGTTTTCGATGATGGCTATATGACTGATTCAAAGGGTCGTAAAGTTGATTTTAGAAATACGATTATTATCATGACATCGAACCTTGGAGCAACTCGAATTCGCGATAACAAACATGTTGGTTTTGGTGCAATCGAGCCCCAAGACAGTTACAAAGCAATGTCCAGCGAAATTCAAACAGCTTTAAAGGAACGTTTTCGTCCAGAATTTATCAACCGAATCGACGAGACGATTATTTTCCATTCTTTGAGCAAACCTGAACTTCACAAAATTGTCGAGTTAATGAGTCATGGAATTTTGCAACGTGTTGCTGAACAAGGGGTCTCGATCAAGATAAATAAAGCGGCTATTGATTTGGTTGCTCAAGTCGGATTTGATCCTGAATATGGAGCTCGTCCAATTCGGCGAGCTTTCCAAAACCAGGTTGAAGATAAAGTTTCGGATGCTTTGCTATCCAAGGATATTCGACCAGGCGATTCCGTGACAGTTGGTTCGCGAAAAGGCAAAATCGATCTAATGATTCATCACCAAATTGAAAAAAGTACAAAATAAAAGCTTTCAGTCTTATTGACGGAAAGTTTTTTTGTTTTTTACACAAATTGTTTATTCAATTACTTTTCAAGTATTGAAATATAATTGGTCTATGGCTAATTATATAAAAGATATTCGTGAGAAGGTCGGCCATATGCCGTTAATCATGGTTGGTGTAGGCGCTGCTTATATTAAAGAAGAGAAAGTCCTGCTGCAGAAAAGGGCCGATACAGGGGGATGGGGTCTTCCCGGTGGCTATATGGAATACGGAGAAAGTATCGAGCAGACTTTAAAACGTGAGTTTAAAGAGGATGCCGGATTGGAGATTATTGATTACAAATTTTTGAAAAACTTCGACCGGGAATTTTTTAAATATCCAAATGGTGATCAAACTCAAGTTCTGACACCCTTTTATTTAGTAACGAAGGTCAAAGAGGGTAAACCGCAATTTGATCCTCACGAAACTTCGAGAGTTGATTTTTTCGATTTTAATGATTTGCCGGAAATCCATTTTGCTTCCCATAAACGTATTCTTACTTATCTGCAAGATATTTTGTAAATATATCTATTCTTTAATAAAAGTAAGTTAATCGGCCGTTAGTTTGGAGTGTATTTTTTTTGTAAGAAATTTCCAAAGCGGAGGGGTTATTCGTAACTGCTTTAAGTCGGTTTCATTGAGTGAATAATTAATTCCTGCTTCTTGTCCGTTCTGAACTTTCTCGACCCATTGAGGCTCACGCAGCATTTCTCGTCCAAGGGCAACAAAATTAAAGCCATCTTCAATTACTTTTTCGGCTTCTTCCGGTTTGGCAATGTTCCCCACAGCAATCAAAGGAACTTCATTTTTGGTATGTTCTTTAATTTGATCGACAACCGGAATTTGATCGTCAGAATCGTTTTTGCTGGTTTGCCAAACGTCTCTTGTTGAAATATGCAGATAATCGATCGGCTGTTTTTTTAAAACATCGATTAAGGCTAAAGTATCAGCCAAACGAATTCCGGGAGTTTCAATTTCTTCCGGAGAAATTCGGTAACCGATGATAAAGGGGCGGCCGGCATATCTTTCAACAATTTTATGGACTTGCTCCACAACTGCCAATGGGAACTTCATTCTTTTTTTCAGACTCCCTCCCCAGTCGTCTGATCGCCGATTGGAATGGGGAGAAAAAAACTGCTGGATTAAATAGGTTTTGGCTCCATGCAATTCTATTCCATCGAAGCCGGCTTCGATCGCTCGCCGGGTGGCCTGCCCGAAATCTGAAATTATCTGCAGAATTTCTTCGTTTGTTAATTCACGCGGTATCTCCGATCCGGGCCGTAAAGAAGCAACAGCCGAGGGACCGACAGCTTGCTGACCACGAAGAATCTTAGAGTCACTTATTCGGCCGGCATGGTGTAATTGCAGAATGGCCTTAGTGCCATTGACTTTAATTGTATTTGCAACCTGAGTCAGGCTTGGAAGCATATCGTCGCTGGCACAACTCAGCTGACCTTCGAAACCTTTGCCTAGGCTACTAACGTTACTTGCCGGAGTTATAAAGATTCCGGCCCCACCGGTTCTCAGGGCAAAATAATCCAATTCGTTTTTGGTGACATTTCCATCTTCAAAACTTGAGCATTCCGTCATCGGTGGGATTACAATTCTATTTTTAATCTTGATGCCATTTTTGAATTCGAACGTCTGTAAAAATTGATAATTTGTCATAAACAGCCTCTTTTTATTTAAACAGCTAAATCTGACACTTTGATAATTATCTTCTCAGTTCCCTTAATTATAGAACTTTGATATAATCTAAATGAGGCTAATCCAGTGAAGAAGACACTAATTCCAAAAAAATAAAAAATGAAATTGGTGTTTTATATTAATTAAAAACCACCGATTTCCAGAAGGTGGTTTTTGTGTATTCTCATATTGAAAATTTAGAAAAAATATTAATGGCGATCTTTTAATCAAGATCAAAAAACTAAATATTAATGCTCGTCAAAGGATTGGCGTTATTGGCGATAATGGCCAAGGTAAAACAACTTTACTGAATATTGTTTCCGGCCAAGATCGTAACTTTTCCGGGAAGCTTCAAAATCAGGGGAAAATAGTTTTTGTCGAACGGCTTAATCGGTTCAATGATTTATCCGGTGGCCAGAAAACGCGTGAACTGATTGAAAAAGCTTTAGCGCAAAAACCGAACTTGCTTTTGTTGGATGAGCCAACGACCCATCTTGATGAAAAAAATATTAAGTGGCTACTTAGAGAGTTGCGTAATTTTTCCGGAAGTATTTTAGCCGTTTCTCATGATCGGTATTTTTTAAAACAATTCGCTGATTTACTTTGGGTCTTTGAAAATCATCAAGTAAAGGAATTCACGGGAGATTTTGTTCATTTTATTGAATTTAGAAAATCTTTATCACTTAATCAAAAAAATGTCTATAAAAGTGCAAAAAACAAAAGCCGGCAATTGCAAAAATCTGCTCAAATTATTAGTAGTAAAGCCGATAAATTAGCGAAAACGAGTATTCGAAACCCTTTTTATGGCAAGAAATCAAAAAAATTAGCTCATTTAGCCAAGAATAATCAAAGGCGAATTGAAAATTTGGAAAAAGTAGAAAAACCTTACGAAAAAAAATCTCTGAAATTAAGAAATTCGTTTAACTTGAAAGAAGGCAAAAATTTCATTAAAGTTTTGAATCTCGACGTTATTCGTGAAGAACGTTTGTTGGTATCTGGACTCAGCTTGACAATTTCAACTGGGGACAAAGTGGCATTAATCGGCGATAATGGTGTCGGGAAAACAACTTCGATCGAGGCGATTATGTGTGCGAAAGCGCCAGTTGTTACTCGTTCGGAAAATTTGGAGATCGCTTATTTTCATCAGGATTTAAGTCAATTGGATGATTCTAAAAATTTGTTGGAAAATATTTTAAACGGATCGCTTGAAAGCGAACAAACAGCCCGTGATTTCCTTGGCGCTTTCGGGATCCGTCGAGATAAAGTTTTTCAAAAAACGATCAGTCTTTCAGGTGGGGAAAAAATCAAATTAGCTTTGATAAAGACTTTATTATCTGGAGCCAATCTTTTGATTTTGGACGAGCCGACGAATTTTCTTGATATAACGGCGGTTAAGGCTTTAGAGGATTTCCTGCTTGGTTATTCGGGCGGTGTTCTATTAATTTCCCATGACCGTGAATTAGTTGAAACAGTTGCAAATAAAATATACAAAATTTCAGGTCAACGTATAATTGAATTATGAGTATTTTAGATGAAACTTTTCAATTGAATAACGGGAATCAGATTCCTAAGGTCGCCTTTGGCACTTGGCGATTAAAAGATGGGGATGAAGCTTATCAAGCCGTTGCGGCTGCCCTGAAAATCGGTTATCGCCATATTGATACTGCTTTTCATTATTTTAACGAGCCATCTGTCGGCCAAGCGATCAAGGATTCAGGAATCAAACGGGAAGATATTTTTCTGACAACAAAATTGCCGGCCGAAATTAAAAATCATGATGATATTTTAAAGAATTTTCAGGAATCTCTCGATCGGTTGCAGACAGATTATGTCGATCTTTATTTAATTCACGCTCCATGGCCGTGGGCTGACATTAATTTGGATTATCGCTATGATGGCGCTAATCGCGAGGCTTGGCAGGCAATGGAAGAAATTTATAAATCCGGTCGGGCAAAAGCAATCGGTGTTTCTAATTTTGATGTGCACGATTTAAAAAACATTCAACAAATTTGGTCGGTTAAACCGGCAGTTAACCAAATAGAATTTTACGTCGGTTGGACACAGCCGAAGATTGCCGCTTATACTAAGTCCTTGGATATCCAACTGGAGGCATATTCCCCGCTAGCAACCGGAGGCTTGGCAACTCAACCCGATATTCAGAAGATTGCCGAAAAATATCAGGTTTCCGTTCCTCAGGTTGCGCTGAAATACGTTCTTCAAAAGAATGTTTTGCCACTGCCGCGGGCTACGAAGGCCGAACATGTTAAATCGAATGCGGAACTTGATTTTGAGATTTCTGCAGCTGACATGGAAGTTCTTGACAAATTGCCGGATACCGGTCAAGCGCGTCACAATGTCACGATGGGCTAAAGGATGGCTGAAGGTAATTACATTAGCCGGATTCGTGCCAAAATCGGTCATGATCCTTTAATTATGATTAATACGTTTGCTGTCCTTTGGAATGAAAAACACGATGCCATTTTTTTGGAACAAAGAGCTGATATTCCTGATGGATGGGGTTTTCCGGGTGGCTTTGTCGAATATGGCGAATCGCCGATGGATGCAATTGTCCGCGAGGTCAAAGAAGAGACCAATCTGGATGTTAAAGTAAAAAATATGTTTGAAATGATTTCGAGTGTTAATCCACATAACTTTTGGGGAGACGCTCAACAGAATTTAAGCTTGGGATTCGAAATTGAATTGCTTGACGGAAAATTGCAGGTTGATCAAAGTGAGACTTTGGCGGCTGAATTTGTTCCAATTAATCCGGAACCAAAGATGTTCGTCCCAGCAGCTCAGGCAAATATGCATCGGATTTTGACTTGGGAAGATCGGCCGAAACCCTGGTTAATTGACAGTAATATAAAAAGTCATAGTTGAACTATGACTTTTTATTTTTCTTATATTTGAATAAAACGGATGTCAGCCAAGGGAGATAGCACAGGGCGATAATAGTAACGACCAGATAAATTTTGCCGGTCGAATTATTGATCAAGTAATGGCCAAGTTTGGGCAGGCGCGCCAAAATATCAAGCACACCAAAACCAATAAAAGAGAAATTTAAGAAAAACCATAGTTTACGGTCTTTTTGCCGAAAATACCAGATCAATTCGGACAACATTAATAAAATAATGACGGATATACCAAGTATTCCCTGAAGCTTCAATTGAAAAGATGTTCTAACGAATATCATGATTAAAAAGATTGGGATAGTCAAAATTATGATCAATATGATCTTCAAGATCCGTGAGAGAATATTTTTGTTTCTGTAGATATCACGATTGATTATATAAAAGATGCCGATCACTAATATAATCGCGTAGAGACCCGTTAGACCGATGCTGCCTATATTGAGTGTCCGTTGGGGATTTAGCAGACTGGGAAAAAACCAAAAAATGTGAAAGATCCGATGGTTATCAAAATTAATTTAAAAGCTTCAATAAAATCGTTAGGCAAAACTTTAATCATATCATCGGCATATGCTTGTGGGCTTTTGCCAAAATAATCCTTGGATGAAATGCCCTTAGCTTGGGCCTCCAACATGTCCTGCAGTATTTCCAGTAAAAGTGTTTCGACTTGTTGATCATTTTTTGAAAGACTTTTCGTTCGTAGATACAGCAGCAAATTTTCGTAATATGCTTTGTTAGCAGGACTTAGTTGTTCTCGTAATTGATTGTTTTTCTCGATTAATTGCTCGCTGGTCATTACTTATCCTTTTTAATTAGTTGGTCCACACTGTTTGCTAAAGACTGCCATTCGCTTACGAATATCTTCTTTTCTCCCAAACCTTTTTCGCTAATTCGATAATACTTTCGCTTTGGTCCGTCAGACGATGGTTGCATTTTACCGGTGATTAATCCCTTCTTTTCCATGTTTAAAAGTAATGGATAAATCGTTCCCTTGGGGATGCCTTGAAAACCATACTGCTCTAATTCTTGACTAATTTTATAACCGTACATCTCTTTTTTTGTGGAAGTTTGTCAAATGGTGTTGAAGGATAGTTTCTATCCTTTGGAGATCTCCTCGTGTGGGAGATCTTTTTTGTTGTTTTATTAGTTGCGGCGTTTAATCTGGTGTGTTGTCTGAATATCGTACTTGAAGGCATAACAAATAAGCCTACCATCGTGACGTTATTGTGGTAGATAATCTAGGCAATCAGCTGGTAGACGCGTGTGAACATATTGGCCTGATTGGAGAAGCCATAACAAGCACGTTTGAGCTCCTTGATCTTACGGTTGATGCCCTCTATCGGTCCGTTAGAGTAGGACGATTTGGCGGCGTTAATTACTCCATTAAGATTCTTTTCGTAGGGTATGCATGGCCGTATCTAGGGGCGTGCCGTTAGGCTGATAGTTAGTGATGATATTCTTGAGTTCATCAGCGTGACGCCCCATCAAAGCATCGTGGAGATCGATGTAGGTTTCATAAGCTGTTTTGAAGGCCGGAAACGTATCGGCTCCAATATCAATAGCGTTCTGTTCGGTCGAGTACTCATTCAGGCCGAAGAGGTAGCGGCTCTTTTGTGCGTCAGGGTTGGCCTTGTGGAATAGGCGCCATAGTGATTTCAGTACTTTATATTCCCGAATGCTTGTCGAGTTGCTTTAAACATTGAGTGCGAATGGTATCCATCGTCCGGCCCATTAATTGAATAATGTGGAACCGATCAATAATGAGTTCGGCGTTAGGGAATAGTTCGTGCACGAATGCCTGATAGGAGGCGTTCATGTCCATGATGACGCGTTGAACCGCGGCCCGTTCTGCGGTGCTGTACTGACTAAGAAAGAACTGTTTGATGGTTCTATTAAGGCGGTCGCTAAGTACTTTAACTGATTTGTGAGTGTCGGCGTCAATGCAAATAAACGACATGGAGCCGTGCGTGGAACGGAATTCATCAAAGCATAGATTAATCGGTAACCGGCGGCTCGCGTGTGGATGAATATTAGCCGTCAAAATACGCTGAACTGAGTTTGTCGAAATACCGGTGAGACTGGCGATAGTCTTAGCCGGGAGTGATTTACTACTGGCTAGCTTCAGCACATGAGTCGCTAGTCCGTGACCGATGGCGTGGTTGGTTGATACCACTGGAGTGGTGGCCGTACAAGTGCTATGGCAGTTACTACAACGCCAGCGTTGCTTGTTTAGCTCTAGAATTACGGGCCGGTCCATGGGTCCTGCAATGTGGACATGAGTGAGCTTGTGTCCGTTAGGGTGCAACGTATTGTATCCACAGCTGGGACAGCGCCTGAGTGTGTAGGTAAGCTCTGCCTGGATGACCAAATACTTTTTGCGACCCGAGCCCCGACCATGAAATTCATCACGAGTACCGAACACCTGAATGTTTGTGTCTGTAATTCCCAGTAATTTAAGTGTATTATCTAGTTGGGATATCTATTCCTACCCCGCTTATCTTGAGTTTCGTCGCTTAAAGCATAGCACTAGGGAGGCTTAGATGCCTTTTTTTGTTATCAAAAAGGGCCTAGTACTTTTGGAATGGAAATACTTTCCAACACCAAAAATTCTAGACCCTTTTTTGTCAGTAATATTAGCAAGCAGCCCTGAAGAATACCTTTTAACATTTGCGATGACGTTTCCTGTTTCAAAACTATCGCCTTCTTTCACTAGCTTGTATTGCCAACTAATAATTTAACAAAATTTCATCTAGTTTGCAATACATACTAGATTAATAGAAAAAGGGGAAAATGTTTTGATAATTTGTATATCGTAAATTAAATAAATGTCATAAAAACTTTAGAAGCAAGAAATTCTTTTGACAATCTTAAAGGTCTTATAAAGAATATTTTTATTTTTTTTAGCGCGCTAAAATGGTTTATATGGTCAAAATTGAGAGAATTTATGGAACAGAATCAAAGGGTTATCGAATTTTAATTGATAGTCTTTGGCCCCGTGGGGTTAGTAAGGAAAAAGCCGCAATCGACTTATGGGCAAAAGATATTGCCCCTTCGGCAGATTTACGCAAACAGTTTTACGATCACGATATTGATGAAATGGCTTTTAGGGCAATTTATTTAACGGAGCTTTCGAGCAATCCCGCCAGCAAAGATTTCTTGCAGACCTTAAGAGACCACGAGGACAGTGTTTTATTGTATGCAGCTAAAGATGATCATGAAAATAATGCTAAAGTTTTGGCTGATTATTTAAAACGTCAAGGATTTGATTTCAGCAAAAATGAACCGGAAAAGGAGCCTGATAAAGACGACCAAGAAAGCAAAATCTGAATTTATTCATGTAATCCATCCCTGGCCGCCAATTTATGATGAGAATTCAAAAGTTTTATTATTAGGCAGCTTACCGTCTCCGAAATCTTTGGCTTCCGGATTTTACTATGGCAGCCCTCAGAATATATTTTGGTCGACTTTGGCAAAAACGCTTGGTGTTGATGAACCGGAAAAAAGTAAAGAAGCGCGTTTATCGTTTGCTTTGAAACATCGTGTTGCGATATGGATAACTTTAAAGGAAGCCGACATTATTGGAGCACAGGATTCAACAATTAAGAATCCTGTTCCAAATGATTTTTCCGATATTTTAAAGAATTCTCAAATTAGGACAATTTTTACAGAAGGAAAAAAAGCCACGGAGCTCTTTAACAAATTGGCAGCGCCGAAAATAGGCCAAGAATCAGTTTATTTGCCCTCGACTTCTCCTGCTAATCGGGCCACACAGGCCAAACCGATTTTTATGGAACGTTGGAATTTGGTTAAAGACGCTCTTAATGACTGATCTGAAGCGCAAATACTGCTACTGCCGTTTTTAGTTCAAATTTTTTATATCACTAATCGGGAACTGTTGGGGAATTGAGACAGTTTTTTTAATTATATCTAAGTAAGCGCTTCCACAATGTTTATTTCTTCACAATAATATGGTATATTATCTTTGTAAATTTTTGTACAAACTTTCAGGGTGCAAGTTTACGAATTCCTCAAAAATTTAGAAAAGTAAAACCATCTTTTGTGACAGAAAATCACAGATTACTGGAAACAAATAATCTGTTATTTGGTTTTGTTTGAAGAAATAAGAATCTTTCAAATTGTTCGTTTGTTTTAGTCGGTGTGCTTAATTATCGTGATTTAATGGTCTTTCTATTTGCTACAAAAGAAGGAATTAAGATATTCAAAGAAAGTCGAGAACTAAAAATGAAAGCTGCAGTTGTTCGTGAAAAAAATGATGGGTTTGTTGATCTGATAGATGATTGGAAACCACGTGAATTAGGCTTTGGCGATGCATTGGTAGATGTTGAGTATTGTGGTCTTTGCCACACCGATCTGCATTGTGCAAGCGGAGATTTTGGCGATCCAAATACTTTAGGCGAACGCAACGGAGATTTCCGTCGTGTCGTTGGACATGAAGGAGTTGGAATTGTTTCTAAATTGGGCGAAGGGGCAGACCAATATTTGAAGGTTGGCGATCGTGTTTCAATCGCTTGGTTCTATGACGCTTGTGGTGTTTGCGACTATTGTGTATCCGGTAACGAGACTTTTTGTCGCAAGGTAAGAAATTCCGGTTATACAGTTGATGGCGCAATGGCTCAACAGGTTGTTGTCGATGCTAAATATGCAGTTAAAGTTCCTGAAGGACTTGATCCGGCTCAGGCTTCTTCGATTACTTGTGCCGGAGTTACAATGTACAAATCTTTGAAAGTCGGCGAAACCAAACCTGGTCAGTGGGTATCTGTACATGGTGCCGGCGGATTAGGCAATTTGGCTGTTCAATACGCTCATAATGTTTTTGGTGCCCATGTTGTTGCAATTGATGGAAATCCGGATAAGCTGGAAGCCGCTAAAGAAGGTGGCGCTGAAGTTTTGATTAACCGTAAGCAGCCCGGCATCGATGTTGCTGCTGAAGTTCAAAAGGACACTGGCGGTGTCCACAACGCCCAAGTTACGGCTGTTAATGATGCAGCTTTCAAGCAGGCTGTTGATTCGCTTCGGCCAATGGGCAAGCTTGTTGCTGTTGCTCTTCCGCAGGGCGATATGGAACTTAATATTGTTAAAACTGTTTTGGATGGGATCGAAGTTCGTGGCTCATTAGTTGGAACAAGAGCTGATTTGAAAGAAGCTTTCCAATTTGGCGCCGAAGGTAAGGTTACCCCAATTGTTGAAAAGGTTGATTTGAATGATATTAATGATGTGATTGAAGAAATGAAAGAGGGCACGATCACTGGTCGCAAAGTCTTTGATTTTACTCACATGTGAGATAAATATTTAATCATTTAAAAAAGTTCGCTTAAAGCGAACTTTTTTTATTTGATCTCAACAGTAAAAATTTCGGCATTTTCAATATACAAAGTATTTAAATTCTGCATTAATAAAATCAGCAAACCAAAAGAAAGGCTGAATGAAATAATCTCAAAGGCAGTTAGTGATAGATAATGCACGGTTTGAAAGAGAATTTCCGAAAGTGCCAACAATCCCGCAAAACCATAAGCCGTTAGAAGAAATTCACGGGTGGCATTCGGCAGTAGCCATTTCAAACCGATAATTAAAATTAATACTAATATGACAAGGGCGTTGGCGGACCACCAATGCAGTTCGTGTAACCAAATAATCGATCGATTATTTTGGAAAGCACCCACTAAACCAAAAACGATTGAAGTTGCCGCTAAGAGCAAACGCAAGACCTTCATTTGTGTGTTAAAGAACTGAGGGATTTGAAAAATTAAAGAAAAAATATAATCAATTAAAGTCAACATAATCATGGCGGAAAAGATTAAAGTCAGATTGAACTGCCACCAGTTATTTGATAAATTCGACCCCAAATAAGAGAAATTAATTTGCCACCAATCTTCATGCTTGTTATTGATCATTGAGAAAAAAATTCCGCCAACAAGTGTGAAAATCAGAATTGTTGTGATTGTTGAAAAATCAATTGACTGAGCTGCGTTCATCATTAAATAACTTGCTATCCCGACAAAGCCGGCAATCAAAGCAGAACTTGTGTACCGATCCAAAATAACGCCGTGAAAGGCCAAATCAACGAAATAAAAGAAATAGGAAGTTAAAGAAAAATCAAGCAACGTAAACGCAATCGACAGAGTTGTGATTGAGCGAAATTTTGCTAATCGACTTGTAATGACCAACTGTTTTCTGCCTAGTAACAATAATGCGATTAAAAAAGTAATAAATCCGAATAGAGCAGCTAAATAAATTGTAATTTGACTGATTGAGTTGGCACCTGATAATTTAACGTAGTCTGTTTTTTGAATAAAAAAATTGACCAGTGCGACGAATCCGGCTAATAGGCCGGGAACCATAAACCAGCGAAGTGATTGTGTTTGTGCCTCTGTTTTTGTTTCTTTGGCTTGAAGAATAATTCGATTATGATCGATTCTTGCCAGGAGCTTATTTTTACCGCCATTATTCAAATATAGTTTGTCAAAGGCTCTTTTTGGAATCGAGATATTTACCTGCTCATTTTTATTCATTACTTAATTCTAATTCAATTGGTAAATTCCTATAATCTCAATTATTCCTGCATATGGCGTAAAATATTTGCATATGCAAAAAGTATTTATTTTAAGTGCGGTTCGAACACCGATCGGAAAATTTGGCGGCGTTTTAAAAAATAAAACGGCTGTTGAACTCGGAGCAACGGTTATTAAATCACTGCTTAAGCGTTCAGAAATATCTGCCGAGGAAATAGATGAAATTTATATGGGTAATGTTATTCAAGCAGGCGTCGGGCAGAATCCTGCTCGTCAAGCAGCTCGTCTAGCCGGTATTCCCTTTTCAATTCCCAGCACGACAATTAATGATGTTTGTGGGTCGGGACTGCATTCGATTAATTTGGCGGCTAAATTAATCGCTGGCGGTTTTGATGACATAATTGTAGCCGGAGGAATGGAATCGATGTCCAATGCTCCATTTTTGCTTAAAAATCATCGATTTGGACATAAATTAGGAAACGAAAAGATTGATGATACATTGTTACGGGATGCTTTGATTGACCCGATCGGAAACTTCCATATGGGTATTACAGCCGAGAACATTGCAGAAAGATACTCTATTAGTCGTCAATCGATGGATAGATATGCGCTTGAATCGCATTCTCGGGCAGTTAGAGCCGAGAAAAAGGGTCTTTTCAATGATGAAATCGTTGCTGTCGATCAAGTTAAGCAAGATCAAGCACCAAGAGCCGACACTTCTTTAGAACAATTGTCGAAGTTAAAGGCTGTTTTCAAAGAAGGGGGCAAAGTCACAGCTGGAAATGCTTCGGGAATTAATGATGGAGCTGCTGGAGTTATTTTAGCCAGCGAAAGAAAAGTGGGAGAACTTAATTTGAATCCTCTAGCCGAATGGAAATTTGGGAATGCCGTTGGCGTTAATCCGGAGATTATGGGAATCGGACCGGTTTTTGCAATTAATGATCTGTATAAAAAAAACAATCTAAGTGATCAGGATATTGACTTATACGAGTTAAACGAAGCTTATGCTTCACAGATGCTGGTCGATACGTCGGAACTTCATCTGAATTTAAACAAGGTTAATCCTAATGGGGGATCAATTGCTTTGGGACACCCGGTGGGTGCTTCTGGCGCAAGGATTTTAGTCACCTTATTGTACGATCTGATTCATGAAGAAAAAAAACGCGGAATTGCCAGTTTATGTGTCGGCGGTGGCATGGGTGTTTCAACAATGATTGAAAAAATTTAACTAATCCGAAGCAATTTTGCACTTTTCTGGATTTTTAGGGGCTTAAAAGTGTAAAATATTTACGTTCGGATGGATACCCAAGTGGCTGAAGGGGTCGGTCTAGAAAACCGATAGGTCGTGTATGCGGCGCGAGAGTTCGAATCTCTCTCCATCCATAATGACGTTGGCAGGTCAAGAACTACTCCATTAGTGTTTTTACACATCTTGATATCGCTTGTCGAGGTGATATTTAGTTTTTATAAAAATAGATCGGCATCCAATGTTATGGACCGGTTTCGTTAATGTTTTCCTATTTTGACTTAATCGAATTTTTCGCTGAGCTCAATTATGATAGGATTTAAGGAATAATTCTGTTTATTTAATTCTTCTTTTATTATCGAAGCTTTTATCTGAATGGAAACTGTATGTACGATAATCAATCAAAGGAGCTATTACTAGTGGATTACGATAACTTTTTTCTAGGTGTTGATAATATGGCGGAATCTGTCGATTTTTATAAAAATGTCCTGGGTTTGCCTGTTAAATTTGATTTCCGCGACAAAGGGATGATAGGATTTCAAATTGGTGAAAATGAACCAGCCATTATTCTAAAAGATCGGCACATGTTTCCTGACGCGGAATCAACGCTTTGGTTTGTAGTCAAGAATGTGAAAGATACCTATTCTCATTTAAAGGAAAGTGGACATGTAAATTTTATGTCGGAGCCATACGAGATTCATACTGGGCTTGCTGTAGAATTCGAAGATTTATCCGGCAATCGTTTGGGAATTACTGATTACAGCAAACAATAGTTATGTGGCAGTATGTGGTATAAAGTAAACTCAATCTTTGGTTTATGTATCTTGAGGACCTTTCAGAAGCTTTAAATGGTTAATCGGGGTTAATACTGATTAAGTCATTAATAGAGTGTGTCATTAAGAAGATGAATTTCTTTGAAAAGGTAGCAGGATTTTCGGGCTTGGGTTGGTTCATCCAATTGGCAATAATGGTTAGTGTTTGGGTAACGGCCAGTTGCATCATGAATTCGACGCTTAAACCAGTCTTGGCCTCAGAGCCTTTAAAGTAAGGTTCTAAAATATCAATATAACTTTTCATAATAAATCTAGTCCAAGGCGGGCAGGCTATGCCCTTGTACAAAATCTGCAAATATTGTCGTTTACTGTAAAGATCGGGCAGGATTTCTTCAGCAAAAAAATGAATTAAATCGGTGTGTTGATATGCAGCTTGTTGAGATAAAAATTTTTTTAATTTCATTTGTGGATTCTGATCGATGAAATAATGCAGGGCAATAACTAGTTCATCGATGCTCTGATAGTGAGTTTTATATAACGCTTGGCGTGACATCCCCAGTTTGTTTGCCACACTGATTAATGTTATTTTGGAATATGAGCTTGATTCTTTGATGACAAGGACAAAAGCCGTAAAAATACGTTCGTCAATTTCGTTACATTGCATTTAAGACGCCCCCTAAAAAAGTTATTTGAAAATGAGCCGATATTCTACAATTAATTTCATTATGAGTCAATGATAAACGGTTGACAACTGTCAACCAAAAGGGATTGAATAGTATTTTTTTTCATGAGAAGATTGATTGATGGAAGTACTTAATAATATTGATAAGAGTGTACAGAAAGATATCTTTGAGATATTAAAAGAGAATGTCAATAGGTAGTACGATTGTGTATACATCGCATATAGTGTTAACAAATTATCCGGTTACAGAGGTTGAAATATGAAGATCTTTAAAATAATCTGCATGTACATTGTCAACCTGTTGATTCTGGCGACGGTAACTTTACCAAATCACAAGAACATAGTTACGGTTGTTTGCCAACAGTTTTCAAAGAATACAATTATCCCGGGAATTTGGCTTGCCCTAGTTGTTTTGATATTATTCCTCTTAGCTGATCGTTTGAATAAAAAGGATAGCAATGATATTTATTTCAATCGACTAAGATCAATAATGATGTTATTGATCTTTGTTTCTTTAGCGACAAGTATCTTTTTTTGAATCGAATGGTGCATTAAAAAACTAACAAGAAACGACTGATTTTTAAACAAGCAATTTTTTAGTAATCGTTAACCAATTGCGAATTTGGGCTATAGTCTTAAAAAAGTTTGACATTCGTGAAAAAGACCGATATCGTAATCTCGTTGGTGAGAAAATTGCCACTGCTAAAGATTGAAAGAGGCATGTGATTTCATGGAAGTATTTGACTATGAGAATGTTCAGTTGATTCCTAACAAATGTTTGATCAGCTCGCGTTCAGAAGCTGATACGAGTGTTGAGTTTGGCGGACATCGTTTTAAATTACCCGTCGTACCAGCCAATATGGCTTCGGTTATCGACGATAAGTTGGCAATTTGGCTTGCGGAAAATGGATATTTTTACATTATGCACCGCTTTGAACCGGGGAAAAGATTTAACTTTGTGACCGATATGAAGCAAAGGGGTTTGATTAGTTCGATCAGTGTCGGCGTTAAAGAAGAAGAATATCGTCTGATCGACGAACTGGTTGATGCTGGTTTGACGCCGGACTATATCACAATTGATATTGCCCATGGCTATGCTAATACTGTGATTGATATGATCCATTATATTAAAAAACATTTGCCGAAGGCCTTTGTCGTTGCTGGAAATATTGCGACACCGGATGCTGTCCGTGAATTAGAGGACGCTGGTGCCGACGCCACAAAAGTTGGGATTGGTCCTGGAAGAGCCTGCATCACAAAATTAAAGACAGGTTTCGGGACAGCTGGTTGGCAGCTGGCAGCTGTCCGTTTGTGTGCTAAAGCAGCCCGCAAACCGATTATTGCAGACGGTGGTATTCGTCATAATGGTGATATCGCCAAGTCGGTTCGTTTCGGCGCGAGCATGGTTATGATTGGCTCCCTTTTTGCCGGCCATAAACAGTCTCCTGGCAGTGATCTGGTGATCGACCATCGTCACTACAAGCAGTATTATGGGTCAGCTTCAGCCAAACAAAAAGGCGTTTACAAGAATGTCGAGGGGAAGGACCTTTTGGTTCCTTACCGTGGTGACATTGCAAACACCTTAAACGAAATGGCTCAGGATCTCCAGTCCTCGATTTCTTATGCTGGAGGAAATAATCTCCAAGCTTTGAGAACTGTTAATTATGTGATTGTGCAAAATACAATCATGAATGGTGATTAAAGATAATAAATAAATTTAATTTTCCTGCTGTTTAACACTTCCAGCAGGATTTTTTATTTTATTAGTCACCCTGTCTGGTTGGATAATCAAATTTAATAGAACAGCACATAAGCTGGCAATAACAACGCCGTTACTGAAAATTAATCTAACTGTTTCCGGTAAACTTTGGAAGATATTCGGTTCGACGCTGACACCTAAACCGGCGCCAATCGAAATAGCAGCCACAAGGATATTTTTGTTGTTTGAAAAATCCATTTTCTCCAGTATGCGGATTCCCTGAATAGCAATCATGCCAAACATAATCACGGTTGCACCACCAATCACGGGAGTGGGGATGATTGTTGCTAATGCACCGATTTTAGGCAGTAGGCCGAGCAGCATTAAGAAACCGGCAGCATAGTAAATCGGTTGGCGGCTTTTAATACCGGACAATTGGACCAAACTGACGTTTTGTGAAAAAGTCGTATACGGAAAAGTATTGAAGATACCACCTAATATGCCGGCTAAAGCCTCGGCACGGTAACCTTTTTTGAGATCCTTTTCGCCAATCGGTTTTTTGGTGATATCGCCGAGGGCGAAAAAAACACCAGTTGATTCTACTAAGGAAACCAATGAAATGGCAATCATTGTCAAAATAGAAGAAACCTCAAAACGTGGAGTGCCGAAGTAAAAAGGTTGTGGGAAGTGGAACCAACTGGCATCAACAACTGCTTTAAAGGAAACCATGCCCATCAAGGAAGCTAAGATTGTCCCCAGTAGAAGACCGATCAGGACGGCGATTCGACTGATGAAACCACGACCATAAACACTGCAAACCAAAACAACTAAAATCGTGAACAGACCCACAATCAAATTATTGCCGGAACCAAAGGATTTAGCTGTGGCACTGCCGCCGCCAAGATTTACAAAACCGATTGGGATCAGAGTTAAACCAATTACTGTAATGACAGTTCCGGTTACCAAGGGTGGAAAGAACTTGCGGATTTTGGCAAAGAGGCCCGCAATTAAAAAGACAAAGACGGCTGAAGCAATGATCGCACCATACATAGTGCCGATTGAAAAATTTTGACCAATCATTTCCAATGGAGCGACTGCTTGGATGGCGCAGCCTAAGATAACCGGTAATCCAATCCCAAAAATGCGATTAGTAAATAATTGCAGAAAAGTGGCCAGCCCACACATGAAGATATCAATTGAAATAAGATAGGTCATTTGAGCAGCACTGAATTTAAGTGCACCACCGATTAGTAGTGGGACAAGAACTGCTCCGGAATACATTGCCAACAGATGTTGAATACCTAAAAGCGCTGAATGATAATTATCGACAAGATTATTTTGACTTTCCCGATTATTAATTGACATGCGAAGTTTCCCCTTGTTTACTAAAAACGACTTGTCCATCCTCGAAACGATCAATGCTTGCCAGCGAGACAAGCGGCAGGTTTTTTGACAAGATTAATTGATGTCCAGCTTGAAAACGTTTTTCAATTACAATACCGACGCCGACAGCGCTGGCACCCGCCTGATTTATGATATCCAGTAATCCTTGAACCGCTTGGCCGTTAGCCAGAAAATCGTCAATGATCAAAACACGATCACCGGGATTGATAAACCTTTTTGAAACGGCAATCTGGTTTTCTGTCTGTTTTGTATATGAATAAACGCTGGCAGAAAAGAACTCCTCATTTAAAGTACGGCTTTGGTGTTTGCGCGCAAAAATCATTGGTACCTGCAGCTGAAGACTTGTCATTAGAGCTGGAGCAATTCCTGAGGATTCGATTGTGAGTACCTTACTTATGTTTTCGTGACTGAACTTTTCAGCAAAAGCCTGTCCGATTTGCGACATTAAAAAAGGATCGATTTGATGATTCAAAAAACTATCGACCTTTAGAATATCTGATCCGAGCACGATGCCTTCGGATTTAATTTTCTCTTCTAAAATTTTGATAACTAATCTCCTATCTAATTTCAATAGAAGAAAAAGCTTCCCGCAGACTATGAAAAATCAGCACAAGTACTTAATTGCTTATAGTCCTGAGTTTGTGGCTCCGGGTAGAAACGGTCATCCTTATTACGACCATATATAAGCTTTTTCAACATTCTGAATTTGTTATTTGTATCCTATCACAGGAAAAAAGTCGGCGCAAGGAAATCTTAACGTAAAATATATTCCAAAGGATATTAATGGCAGAAATTAATTATCAATTAATCGATTTTGATAATCGTGGCGACTTAGGATTGAAAAACGAGCCTTTTGAACTTTTTGGTCGAATGAAAATTGATCGTCTCAATAATAATTGGTCGTACGAAGTGGAAATATTTACTCACAAAAGGACGATGGCTTTTCCAGATGAAAGATATCATTTGCAGGAAATAAATCAGAATGGATTTGCTTTGGGCGCTTATGATGATTCGAATTGTGTCGGCCTTGCTATTTATCAAAAACATTGGAATAAATATCTTTATCTGAAAGATTTAAAAGTTAATAGGGATCATCGTAAGTTGGGCATAGGTAATCAGTTAATTAAAGAAGGACTCCGAAGGGCAGTCCAATTAGGTTACAAGGGGGTTTATGCAGTATGCCAAGATAATAACCTAGCTGCTTGCCAGTTTTACCTGAAAATCGGTTTTCAAATAGGGGGATTTAACGATTTCGACTATAATTACACGACTCAATCGGGAAAATCAGACATTTATTTTTATTTGGATAAAAATAGTGCTAGATAGATATGATCCAACGAGATAAATTGGTGTCATTATTTATAGTTTGCTTTCCTAAAAGACATTTTTATGATAAAAATAAAGGCTTTAACATTTGAGAACACTGAGACAGTTGGTGATTGCCGGATTATGGTGTTAAATTAGTTCCAAAAATAATTTTTACCATATTGGTGATTTGTATGAAATGTTTTTTTGCTTTTTCTGACTGTTAAGCGGGATGAAGATAAAATTAGTTCTTTGACTTATAAAAAGAAAAAGGCTTTTAATGATTCTACAATTTTTTTAAATTTATTTTCGGCCATTAAGAAGCGAGAATAT
Source organism: Oenococcus oeni (assembly GCF_020510245.1). Lineage (NCBI taxonomy): Bacteria > Bacillati > Bacillota > Bacilli > Lactobacillales > Lactobacillaceae > Oenococcus > Oenococcus oeni. The sequence continues at coordinate 500,575 of NZ_CP084701.1, forward strand.
TGTTTTTACTTTAAAAAGTTAATTCGCAATTATTGGTTGTTGGTTATATAATTAGTTAAACTAACTAAGTAATAGGAGCCAATTTTGACTGACGATTTATCCCTACAATCTTATATTATTCTGCATAATACGGCTCGGAAACTTCATTTCTTAGCACGTATCAGATCCAAGTCTGAGGGAATTCCGCAGGAGTTGGGAAGAACTTTAAACGCTATCAGCCACAAAAACGGTCGTTGCACTGCCAAAGATTTTGCAGCCCACCTGAGAATTACAGCTCCATCAGCAACAATGAAGATTAATAATCTTCTTGAAGAGGGTCTGGTTAAAAAACGTCTGGTTTCTCAAGACCATCGAAGTTTCTTTTTGGAAATTACTGAAAAAGGTGAAAAACTTCGTCAGCAAATAAACCGGCAGAATATCGAAGTTGGTTCGAGAATTTTCTCAAGTTTCAGCACACAACAAAAAAAGACTTTGTCAAAATGCTTCAGATCATTGATCGGGAGATAGACCGACAAATAGAATAATTTTTATCTTATTACGGTTGGTTTTTGTTAATTAATTTTTTTGAAGGGAATTTGGTATAAATATGCAAAAAGAAGCAGATACTGCTGGCAATAAATACGCTACTTGGCAAATGCTGCGTTTTGTTTTTGGTGAGGTTTTGCATAATCGTTGGATACTGATTTTAAACGTAGTAGCTCTGACGATTATTACAATGCTACAATTTGTAATTCCGCAAATCGAACAATTTATCATCGATTCAGTGATCCCAAAAAAAAGATTTCAGCTGGCTGATCGGTTCAACTGCGGTTTTATTACTGACGGCCGTTTTTTTAGGCTTGCTGAACTATTTTTCGGTTTATTACATGGGAGTGCTGAGCCAATCGGCGATTACAGGATTGCGCAATAAGCTTTACCATCAAATAATTCAATTGGATACTCATTTTTTCGAATCAAGTAAAACTGGTGATTTGATGACCAGACTGACTGGGGATGTCAGCAATTTGCAGAATTTAATTTCAAGCAACATGCTTTCGATAATTGGGAATTTTTTTTACTTTTATCGGTGTTTGGGCCTTTATTTTTTACGTTAATTGGCAAATGGCTTTGGCTGTCAGTCTGACTTTTCCATTTATGTTTATAATTTACCGTGTTTTTCGTGGCCGTATCCATACTGCTTTTCGCGCGGCCCGTCGTTCTCAATCCGATATGTCGAATCAAATGCAAAATACTTTAACACAGATTGAATTGATCAAAAGTTATGCCAGCGAAAATTTGGAAGAAGAACGTTTTGAAGAAAACAGTAATCGAAATAAGCGTGATTTGATTCAGGTAACACACAATATGGCTATTTTTTCGCCATTAGTCGATTTGGTTAATTATATCGGAACGGCGATAATTCTTACTCTGGGAGCTTATTTTGTCATTCACGATCAATTAACCGTAGGACAATTAGTCGCTTACTTGAGCTATGTTTCACTTTTACAAAATCCTATTCGTTCCTTGACTTCTTTGCTGAATCAGTTGCAGGAATCTTTGGTATCTTACGGAATTACGGAAGGATTATGGATATTAATCAGGTCAAATCTTCGATCGTTGAGGACAAAGGTGCAATAAATTTTCCAAAAATTTCTAAGGGAATTAATCTTGAAAACGTTAGTTTCGCATATGAGAAAGAGGAAACTATTCATGATATTACTTTTTCGATTCCCTTCGGCAAAACCACGGCTTTGGTTGGGCGTTCTGGTTCAGGAAAAACGACAATTACCAAATTGATAGATCGCCTTTATGACCTGGATAATGGTTCGATCAAATTTGATCGTCTTGATATTAAGAAAATAAAACTTAGATCTCTGCGAGAAAATATTGCTATTGTTTCACAAGATACCTATATCGTTGATGGGACAATCAAAGACAATATTATTTATGGCAAACAGGGAGCTTCAGAAGAAGATATTTGGCAGGCAGCTGAAATGGCTGATATCGCCGATTTTATTCACCAACAAACGAAGGGCATGAATACTTTGGTTGGTGAGCGAGGGGTTAAATTGTCCGGGGGGCAGAAACAAAGAATTTCAATTGCGCGGGCTTTACTTAAAGACGCTCCGATTGTTATTCTCGATGAAGCAACGGCCAGCCTGGATAATGAATCTGAGAAAAATATTCAGCATGCCTTAAAAGCGCTAATGAAAAATCGAACTTCACTAGTAATTGCTCACCGACTTTCAACAATTTATAATGCTGATCAAATTATTGTGATGAGCCAAGGACGAATTGTTGAAAAGGGCAAGCACGAACAATTGTTGAAACAAAATGGTAGCTACGCACGTTTATACAATGCTCAATTCAAATAAAAACGATAAGGACCGAAAGTATGCTTATTTTTAACAGATTAAACTAACAAAATTTCCCTTCTGGTATTTATTTTATGTGGCAAGGCAGCTAAAAAAAGGTCATATATCATATATGACCGAACGAATGACTCAAAGAAATATACACAAAAAATTTTAACTATAAATTTTTTGATGGTTTTGTAGGTATTAGAAAAGGGCATTATTCATATTTTGGTTATTTGCTAAAAATAATTTATTTAAATCCGATTTTAAAAGCGGATTAGTCCAGCTGCAGTTCACCTGATTCTGCATCATAGTAATGAACCAAACCCTTTTCGTCGCTTATGCTTTTGCCTTTGATTTGGCGACCGTCAACATCAAAATACAAGTGTTGGCCGTTAATTAATTGTGATCCTGTAACTGCAATTCCGTTAGCGCCAAAATAAGCCCAGGAGTCATCCGATAATCTTTCAAAACGTTGACTATCATTTCTCCAGAATCTGCATCAAAATAACGCATTTTGCCGTTGGCATCGGTATATTCGTGCCCTTTAATTTGGTTACTATTGTTTTGGAAATAAAGATGCTGACCATTAATTATTTGCGAACCCGTAACGGCAATTCCATTGGCATTAAAATATGCCCAAGTGTTATTGCCCAGATCAGCAAAACGTTTTTTGGCCAGTTGACCGGAATTTTCATCAGCATCGATAACTTCTTTGCCTTTGATCTGCCGGCCGTCGTTATCAAAATGGACTTGTATGCCATCTACTAGTTGGTCGCCGGTTAACGTAACACCATCAGCTGCAAAATAGGCCCAAGAATCATCTGATAATTTTTCGTAACGATTAGTGATCATTTCTCCAGAATCTGCATCAAAATAACGCATTTTGCCGTCTGAATCTTTGGCTTCTTTTCCCTTAATCTGCTGACCATCTTCATCGAAATACAGAGTTTGACCGGAAATCTTTTGAAGACCTGTGACTGCAACACCATCAGCCGCAAAATAGGCCCAGGTATTATCTGCTATTTTTTCAAAACGATTGAATACCATATCGCCGGAATCGCTGGCAAAATACCGTAGTTTGTCATTGTTGTCTTTGACGGCTTTGCCTTTGGCTTGAATACCATCCTGACCGAAGTATTGGGTATGCTCGATGCCATTGATTACAATGGTGGCCAGGCCCTTATTTGCCATCACACCGTTTTTGTCAAAGTAACGCCATTGTTTTTCTTTATCCATAAAATAATCATTTTCTACTTCTTTGCCCAGTTGATTGAAATAATAAATATTACCCTCGCCGTCTTCTAAATAAGCATCCTGCAGTTCAATTCCGTTGGGCAAAAAATAATAACGATTGTTATTGACTGTTTGAAGACCATATTTCATATATCCATCTTCGCCAAAGTAGTACCAATTTTCATTTTCGTCTTCAATAAAAGTGTTCTTTGCCTCATAACCGCTAGTCGAGTAATAATTTATTCCTTGGCTGTCGGAAATAAACCCTGTGTTTGATGGTTCGTTTAACAATTGTTTTGGTAGAAAGACATCTGTGCTGTTATCCGAACCAACTTTGAAGTAGCTATTACTAGCCCAATCTTTTAAAACATAATAAGCGCCACGCCCTTGAATATTGCTGCCGTTGAAGTATTTGGCCGACCATTCTTTTATTTTTTCGTTGGGGTCTATAGGAACTCCGGTTGAAATTTGATTCATTTGAAACAAATCCGGATACATTTCTTTGATTTTATCCAAAAAGGCACCACCGTACATAGCCTGATAAGTTCCGCCGCCTTTGGTTTGTGCTGCATATAGTGAATCATTGATCACTGAATCTTGATCATAGATACCAGAATCGTTAACGCGCTTCGCAGTCACGATCTGCATACCGGTCAAATTATAAATTTGGTACGGAACCCAATCCGCCATCGCTTTGATACCTGCTTTATGCAGGGCTATAAGTGACGTCCGCAACTGGTCGACGGTTCCGTATTTGGTCGGAGTGTTAAAACCGAGATCATAACGATCTGTAAAAGCATAGCCGTTTTGAACAATAGAATCTAGGAAACTATTATCTGTGCTTGATCGATATTGTGGTGGAAATTCAAAATTCGTGATTCCCCAGCTATTAAATAAATCGGTATTTTCGGCAATTTTGACATTTTCATATTCACTCGTTTTTGTCGGTAATGATTGAAAATTGGAAAAACTCTCATAAATCACCTGAGAATCAAGTGCTGCATTTGAATGCAAAATCTGGCCGTCATTTGTTGACTGATCGCTGCTTTGACTGCGGGCATCTTGCGTGTCTTTAGCATCGACTGGGACCCAGACAGCTAAATAGCCCGAAACCTGAGGATTAGCAGTTCCAATAATGTCTTCGCTTGTAAAAATGAGTTGTCCATCGGCGTTCGTGTATCTAATCTCGTTGACTGGGACTGATTCGTCGGATTGATAACTGGCGAGACCGTTGGTTTTTGTTAAGAGCATCGGTCGATATGCTTGATTTTTATGAGCCGCTCCCATATTGATTACTATTTGGTCGCTGCTGCTTAATTTCAAATCGGGATTGTTACTTTCAATAACTGCCAGGCCCTCTGTGCGTGTTTCTTGAGTTCCTTGATCCTTTTCATTCATTGCGTCTTTACCATAACGAACTGATGTCAAAACACCACGGTAACTGTCTTTGGCCATACTGCCGTCACCTTGTACATATTGTATCGACATGCTTTGCCCACCTGTGACGTATTTAATACGCGATTTCAACAGATTATCAATCGAATCGTAATATGGTGATTTGTTTGCCATATATTGTCCGTCATCTGTATATAAGTCACCGTAATAAACACGGGGAACTGTATCTTTGTTAGTCAGGATCATTGCATAAGTGCTTGGTATATTATATTGCGTAAATTCCTTTCGCGTCTTTAATTGGTCAGCATCGTATATTTTAAAAGCAGCTGTTAATTGATCAATTGTTGGCGTCAAACTGTCGGAATCCGGATCGATTTTTTCTTTAATAATTTCAGCGATAACAGTTTGTACTTCGCTATCGTGAGCTCTAACGAAAGAGTAATTTGGCTGTGCACCGTTTGTAGACGAGTCTTCTGATCGATTAACCAGGTTGTTGCTTATTAAGGGCTCCAAGCCGCTTCTTTTATTGCTTTCTTTATCGACAACCGGTATTGTCAATGAATACTTTAATGATAATCTCATTTTATTATCCATTGATAACTGATTACTGCCCTGGTCTTTAACGTACTCGGAGTCATTGTCGCTCCAGTCTTCTAGAATGGAAACATGTTGATCGGCCTTGGCATCGTTTTGGTCAACGCCGTAAGCTGCCTTGAAATAATCAGCGGCGATTTGCAATAAATCGGCATCTACATTATCAACGGCATCGACACGAATACTATCAAAGTTGGCATTACTTTCATTGCCGGTAATTGAACCAAAATTTAATAGATAGTACATCCAATTCAATTGCTCAGCTTGGACAACCGGATTCGAATTATCAACATCGTTTGCTAAAAGGAAGTCATATCCGCCTTGAGTCGGATCGATACTGTATAAAGGCGTCCCTGTTTGATTTGTTGGTGTCCGATTCAACAAGCGATAGTCGGAATTCGCATCGGGTGTTTTATCGTTGTTCACATACAATAAAGCGCCACCTTGCAAATGGTCTTTGCCATTCCCGCTTGTTTGCGATTCGCTACTAATATTCCAATTCGGTTGGCTTTTAACAAAATTCGTGATGACCTCTTTTAGCCACTGTGTTTGACCTTCTTGAGTTATTTTTCGTTCAATTTTAACTTGAACATTTTCAGCAGCTTTGCTTAGCCGGCCTTGATTTTCATCATTAGTAAAATTAGTTGGGCTATCGCTCAATCCTAAATTTTTCATATAGTTTAAATAGTTCACTTGAGTCGTTTTGTCCGGCCACCAGCTCATTAAAAGAGGGCGTAAATCGTCTTTTGAGGCTGCTGTCCAAGTTTGGCCGTTATCCAGAATGTCCTTTGGTCGATACCAACTATCTGCAGTCAGGTAACCATCAATAGCCGTATAATCATCGGCCTGTGTGCTATTAACCGCATTGTGGCTTGTATAATCGCTATTTTCACTGGATAGCCCGCTTTTAAACTGATAACTATTCGTGGGAAGCAGTTCGCCTGTGTTCTTGTCGAAATACAATACCTTGCCGTTGATGATCGTTGCGAAGTTCTTTTTTATCTGTCCGTTATCATCAACGTAGTAAGTTTTTCCGTCGATAACTTTTATGTTCTTTGAACTATAAACCTGTTGACTACTAGTGTTTATTGCTGAATTTGTGGCATCGCTTTTCGAAACAACTTTTTTTGTTTGTTCGGAAACGTCTGTTTTTTCCTCGATGCTATCCTGTCTGGTACTGCCGGTACTTGCCTGATTAGCGATATTGCTATCAGCGGCCTGTTTTGTCGCTTGTGTTTGTTCGGTTACTGCCACTGTTTTTGTATTGTTGCTGTTTTGCTGATTATCGTTGTCTGTCGTCTGATTATTGCCGGTAGTTGTTTGACTGGTTTTTGTGAGCGCTTGCGTTGGCGTCGTTGTTGTGTCAGTATTCTTTTGATTACCATTGGCCGTTGTTTGGCCATTGGTATCAACTTTTGAATCATCCTGTTTTGTTGCCTGTATTTGTACCGCGTTTACGGTTGCTGCATTATTGATGCTGCTGTCGGCACTGGCTGGAATAGTTGTCAGTCCGATTCCGACTACTGAAATAATGCTGGCAATAACAAAATTTTTGCCTGATTTATACAGTTTTTTCCGAACAATTTTATCCCCATCTCTCATTTGTGGTATCCCTAATCTTTCTTAAATAAAGTAAAAACGCTATAAAAAAACATAACAGAATTTTTTCGCTTGTTTTCTCTATTGAAAAAAACTGTTAACAACGAGATAAATTGAATTATGCTTTTCAAAAAAGTAAAAATATATTTTTTGGGTTTCGTTAATTGTGGTTAACGTTTGACATTTTGCTGGTAATTTATTCAACAATGCAACCCAACTGTTCCAATATACAGTTGGAAAATTTTAAAAATCTAAAATATGCAGAATTGAATATTTATAAGTCGGTAAAAAAATGAATAATACTCATAGATCAGTTATAAAAAAATTAGAAAACTCAGAGGAATATCTCAACGACAGTTGGGAACCTTAATTGGTTCTCAATCAATGGTTTCCCGAATTGAAAATAATCAGACGGAACCAAATGATCATACGCTTTTCCTCCTTTGTCGGGCACTCAATATCTCCTTTGATGAATACTTTAATTCCGTCTTTGGTCAAAGGGAATCGATTCTAGAAAAATTGGAAAGTGTTTTGTTGACAAGTTATATTGAAAATGACCGTCAGCAGTTGAATAATTTAACAGAATTTTATTTCCAGCGTTTTTCCGATGATCCAAATGATCTGGCAATTTTTCATCAATTGATGATGGTCAAGGCGACGTTATTCCATTTTGATTTTAAATTGGCGAGTTTTGATGAACAAAATAAATTAATTGAATACTTTTTCGGTGTTCAAGAATGGCAATATTACGATTTATCGCTTCTGGAATGGACCATTAATATGTTAGATATTAAAAAAATAATTCCTTATGTTTTTGAAATCGTTAGAAGAAACAACTCTAAACAAATATCCCATCGTTCAAGCAATTTAATTGAAAAAATTATAATCAATGCTTTGGAGGCTAGTATTGTTCAAGAAGAATACAAAACAACAAAATGTCTTTTGCAGATGGCTGAGTTATGGCAGGGCCGACAGATAAATTTTGAATTTAAGACCTGGCTGCTCTTTTGGAAAGGCATTTTTGAAAAAAAGACACATTTAAACGAAAACTACAATAAAAAGATCGGTCATGCTTATAAGATTGCTATGTATCTCAATAGTGAAGCAACCGTTTATCTTTTTGACAGGTTTTTGAAGTCTCTAGGCTGTGATTGAGAATTTTTATTTTTAATTTCAAAAGAAGTTTTAATTCAGGCAATAATATTAAAATTACAGCATGCTTGAAAATATTTTTGTATTCAGAGGCAACTCGGCTTGTGGAAAATCATCGACTGCTAAAGAATTAAAAAAATCTTTGGGAAACAGTACTTTACTTATTTCTCAAGACGAGGTTCGTAAAAGAATGTTGGACGAAAAGGATAAGCCGAATAATAAGTCGATTTCTTTAATTGAAACGATGATTAATTGGGCCGATCAAAACGTCGATTTTGTGATTCTTGAAGGAATTTTGAAAAGGGATGTTTACGCTAATATGCTTTTTCGACTTAAAAATCAATATCAAAAAAAGATGAAAACTTTTTACTTCGATATTTTTTTCGAGGAAACCTATCGAGGGAATCTATTAAAAAAGAAGCCTTTTTCAAGAGGATTGATGCAGGACTGGTGGCTTGATAACGATAGGCTCGGTTATGAGGACCATGTATTTACAATAAATGACGATTTACCGGCCAGGATGAAATACATTTTGAAGATTAAATAACTGTTTTTGATATTTATTTATATTTAGTGATTAGTCATGAAATAATTCAATAAGAGCAAGTTACCAGTATGTCTGAAGCTTTAATCGTGATTGATATGCAAAATGGATTAGAAGATGTTTACCAAAGGAAGCAATTGATAAACAATATTAATAAACGAATTGATCAATATCGAAGCAAAAGAAAACCATTAGTTTTTTTACAACACATTGATGAGAATATGCCTGTATTTAGTCGTGAATGGTCTTTATTTGATGATTTGCATAATCAGGCCACTGATAGATACTTCAATAAGTATCGGCCTGACTCTTTTTATCAAACCGGGCTAGAGTCTTTCTTGAAATTAAATAAAATATCTTCAATTGAATTATGTGGAGCACAGACTGAATATTGTGTTGACACTACTATCAGAGCCGCTTTTTATCTGGGCTTTCAAATCTCGGTTCTAAAAGATGGATTTTCCACCTTTGATAATGAAATTTTAACAGCAAAACAAATTAATCAGTATCATCTTTATATTTGGCAGGGAACTTTTGCAAAAATTGTTGAAATCTAAATTTTATTTTAATAAAAAAGAATCGATCTAATTACTTAGTGAATTAAATAAGTATTACGTTAAAAAATTTAAAATGTAACTGATGAGAATGTAAGAATGCTATTTATTTTTTATTCTTGTAATATTTCACCACTTCTTTGATGAATTTTTTTGTTTCTTCGTTAAGGTTCATGTCACGTAGAAAGGCAATTACCAACTGAACAGAAAAAATATCTTCCGATAATTTAAAGATGTTGCATTTGCTTGAATCGAAATTTTGTTTCAAATAAAATGATGGGATAAAAGTGCAGCCCAAGCCCTCATATGCAAGGTTTGCAGCTGTTTCCAAAGAGCGGATTTTAAAACTATTTTGAACAATGATTTTGTGATTATTTAAAAATGAATCAACAAGACGTGAAAATCCAGAACCCGGATAAAGGAAGATGAACTTCATTTTTTCCCATTTTTCCCGATCAATAGTTTCAACTGATAGAATTTTATGATTATTTTTTTTAAATAAAAGGAAAGTTTTATCTGCGATTAAATAGATTGGAGACTTGAAAAGCTTTTGATAAGAAATTTTATTTGAAAAAATCGGTAGCAAGCGAATATGCAAGTCGATTTCTTTTTCCAATAGATCATTTTCAAGTGCATTGGAGTAGTTTTCTTCAATAAAGATTCTTTGACTTTTATTGGGAAAACCTTGTTTATAAGCAGACAGAATTTCAGGAAGCAAGCGGCTTGCCAGAACTTCATTTATTCCAATACTGATTTGTTTTTTGTTTTTTGAATATTTGATTGATTCGCTTAATAAGGCAGAATAACTGCTTTCGATTTTTTCCAGACCTTGTAAATATTTAACTCCACTATTTGTTAAGGTTATTGGCCTTGTCTGTCTATTAAGCAATTGGAATCCCAATTTTTTTCATTATCTTTTATGTAGCGGCTTAGATACGGCTGAGACAAATACAACTCGGCGGCAGCTTCTGTTATGCTCCCGGTTGAAATAATTATTTTCAAATAACTCAATAAGGAAAATTCGGTAGTTACGGATTTCATTGCTGTTATTATAACAAAAAAGTTATATCAGCAATACTTAATTACTATTTTACAGGGACCTTATTAGCATCTAAAATTAAAAGTGTGATTTTATTTAGTCTTTTTGCTTGATTGATTATGTCTATTAGATCACCGCTTTTCAGCGTTATCACTGGAAATTATGTAGATAATTTGAAGTGGGAAATTCAAATTATCAGTCATAAAATTGCTTTTCATGGGTGCGATTTTTGTGTTTAATATAACTCAAAGATTATGTTTATTGGGATCATGGTTTGAATTTATAGGTTTAGAAGAATAAGGAATGGAGAGGGTTAGGACTTTTTTGTCTTAACTTTTTTTATAAGCTGAAAAAGATACTCAGGTATCACGGAGGAAAATTTAAAATGCAGCAGCAAAGGTCTAGAAAAATATTAATCCTTGTATTGTTTTTGGCATTAATCGTCGGAGGCATATGGTATGGCGGATCGCAACTTTTTACTAGCAGTTCCGGAAAATTAAAAACCGTTACTATTGGTTATCAGGCAGCTGATGAAGTCGATGTTTCCCGTCTTCGTGGACAACTTGTAAAAAAATGAAAAAGCAGGGATATAAAGTTGTTTTCAAGGAATTTCAAAATGGCTCTCCAGAGATGCAGGCATTGGCTTCTGGAAAAATAGATTACGCCCGTGTCGGCGATACGCCACCTGTTTCCGCCTTGGCGTCGGGAACAAAACTTACTTATATTGCTGAAGGGGGAACGAAAGCTTCCGGAAGTGGAGTGCTTGTGAAAAAAGGTTCCGGAATTAATTCTATTTCCGATTTAAAGGGCAAAACGATTGCATATACAGTTGGAACTTCTAGCCAATATATGGTCTTAAAGACTTTAAAATTAGCCGGTTTGAAAACCAGCGACGTCAAACTTGAAAATATGGATTCGGCTGCAGCAGCGGTGGCTTTTGCAAAAGGAAAAGTCGATGCTTGGGCAATTTGGGATCCATATGTTGCCAAAGCCGAGTTGACAGAAAGCGCCAAGCTGCTTGTTAACGGCAAAGAGAATAAAGCCGTTAACAGAAGTTTCATTGTTTCTCTAAGCAGCTACTCCAAAAAGAATACAAAAGTTAGTAAACTCCTGATTAAATACATGGAAGAAGACATGAAATGGGCAAATAAGAACACACCTGCTTTGACGAAAAAAATGTCCAAAGAATTAAAGATGTCGAAATCTGTTATTAAGAAAATGCTTAATCGCCGAACCTTCAAAATCAGTGCAATGAATAGTGAAGCAATTAAAGAAGAACAGGATATTTCAAACCAGTTTTATGCGTATAAATGGATAAAAACAAAAGTTGTGATTAAAAATCATATTGCAAATTTGAAATAATCGAGGTGGAAAATTATCGAAATTTCTCGTTCAAAAAAGAAGATGGATAAAGTAGTTCCCTGGATAATACCAGTTGGAATAATAGTAATATGGCAATTTATTGTGACTGCAGGAATTGCCTCTGGAAAGTTATTGCCTGCGCCAAGCGATATTCTGCTTGATGCTTGGAAACTTTTCAAGAGCGGAGAGTTGCAAAAAAATATTGGCATTAGTCTTTTCCGAGCATTACTTGGTTTTATTATTGGCGGCGGAATTGGTTTTATTTTAGGAGTTTTGAATGGCATTTTTAAAGTATGCCGTTTGGCTTTCGACAATACGATTCAAATGTTGCGTAATATACCTCATTTAGCATTGATTCCTTTGATTATTTTGGTTATTGGTATTGGGGAACCGTCCAAAATTTTCCTTGTTTCGGTTGGCTGCATGTTTCCGATGTATATAAACACCTATCACGGGGTAACTTCGATAGACAAAGGCTTAGTTGAAATGGGACGGTCTTATGGATTGTCAAATTCGCAGGTATTTTTCAAGATTATTTTTCCTGGTGCTTTACCGACGATCTTAATGGGTGTCAGATATGCTTTGGGTGTAATGTGGACTACTTTAATCGTTGCAGAAACTGTTGCCACCAGTTCTGGAATAGGCTACATGGCCAATGAGGCCGAACAGTTTACTGATATGAGTACTGTTATTTTATGTATTTTGATTTATGCTTTGTTTGGAAAATTATCTGATTTTATTGCCAAACTTTTAGAAGATACTTTTTTGGTCTGGCAGAATCCAAGGGAGATCAGCTAATAATTATCAATTTAATATCTGGACAAATCGAGCAGAGTTTATAGTCTTGCTCGATTTGTTTAATAAATATAAATCTTTACAAAGGAACCTTATCAATTTATGAATGAACCTTTAATGACCATTAAAAATGTCAGCAAACAGTATGGCAATCATCTGATCTTGGAAAATATAAATTTATCTTTATATGACAATGACTTTATTGCTCTAGTTGGCAAAAGTGGTGGAGGAAAAAGCACCTTGCTGCGCTTGATCGCGGGTTTTGAGCCATATAGCAGCGGAGAAATTATTTTTATGAATCAGAGAATAACTTCTTTGAACAAACAGATGCGGATAATGTTTCAGGAAGATCGCTTATTACCGTGGATGACGGTTTCAGAGAATATTTCTTTTCGTTCGCGTGGCCAACAAATTAAAGAGAAAGCTCTTTCTTTGCTAGAGCTTGTTGGTTTGGAAGATTTCGCAAACTATTATCCAATTCAATTATCCGGTGGACAAAGACAGCGAGTATCTTTGGCAAGGGCGCTGATGGCCAACCCGAAACTTTTATTGTTGGACGAACCCTTGAGTGCTCTGGATGCTTTAACTCGCTTGAATATGCAGGAGTTGATTATGGATATATGCTCCAAGCAACATTTAACAACTATTTTGGTTACTCACGATGTCGACGAGGCTGCCAGAATGGCCAACAGAATCGTCGTTTTAAAGCATGGAAGAAAAGCGGATGAAATTTCCGCTCCAGAAGACAAAACAAATACTGAAGAAATAAATCTAATAGCCGCTCAAATTAAAACTTTGATTTTAAGTGATTGAATAGACGCTCTATTTCGCTTCTCCTCTGAATTCATTAGCAGCGATCGTATTCAAAATAAACCATATATCAATCTTTGATATCATTCACTCTTTGTATCCCTGTTCGGGGAAACAAGCTTGGATAATCAAAAAATATCTTTGATTTAGCTAAGATCATCTATAACAAAACCATTGGCTCAATTTCGGCTGAAGAAATGATCTGAGACTTTTTAAGATATTCCAAGCTTTCGACTGTTTTTGGGAAAACACTTTCTTTGAGTGGTTTTCAGTCTGGTTTTGTTAATTCTTTACTAAAATTTTTTCGGGTCGTATACAAAGGTCCCTTTATATTTTCCTTATAGCTTTTCTCGATTAATTTTCCGTATAGGCCCTTAATGATTGGGATGCCGTTATCTATCAATTTTTCTCCGCATAATCGAAAATATCTTTGATAGCTATATTTTTCGTCGATCAATGTTTCTCCAACATCGAAGAAAATCGTCTATTTATTTCGCAATTACTATTTTGTGCTTTTTTGAGAAAGGCTTATCAAGATATCTCAGGTATCCACCGACTGATTCTTATGGATTTATAATTAAATTGCAAATAAAATGAGGTAAATAAAATGCGTAAAATCGGAATTATTGGAATGGGGCACGTCGGCTCGACTTTGGCTCATATTGTTATTGATCGCGGAATGGTCGATGAAATTGTTTTGTTGGATATTAATCAGAAACATTTAAAAGCCGAGGCCTTGGATTTTTGGGATGCACAGAGTTTTTTACCGCATCACACTAAAATTATTGCTGGAGATTACAAGGATTTGGCTGATGCTAATTTGATTGTCAGTACCTTTGGAAATGTGAATTTAACAGTTGAAAGTGGCGATCGTTTTGCTGAATTACAGTTTAATGTCAAACAGATTCGATCGATGGCTGAACAGTTAAAAAAAGTCCATTTTGATGGTGTTTTTTTGACGATTACGAATCCGGTCGACGTTATTACTGCTGTTTATCAAAGAGAACTTGCTTTGCCCAAAAACCAAGTTATCGGAACGGGAACTTTTCTTGACAGTTCAAGACTAAAAAAAGAAATTGGCGAGCGCTTTAAAATAGATCCGCGTTCAGTTTCCGGTTTTGTTATTGGTGAGCATGGAAATTCACAATTTCCTGCCTGGTCATCAATTAGAATATTTGATAATCCGATCTCTTCATTTGCGAAAGAAAATTCGGTAAATATTGATGATCTTGAAGAAAAAACAAAGGAGGATGCCTTCAGGGTTATTGACGGAAAGGGCTATACAAATATTGCAATTGCAACGGCTGCGGCAACTTTAATTGAAATGATTTTGTCCGACAGCCATAGCGAAGTGATTGTTTCACACTACAATAAAAAATTCGGCATTTATATTTCTTTGCCGGCAATCATTGGTCGGAAAGGGATTGTCAAAGATATCTACCTGCCATTAGATCAAAAAGAAAGTACAAAATTAAAAACTAGTGCCGAATCGATTATCAAGAAAACAAAATTATTCGAATGACTGATTTTTGTGCCGATTTATTATTTAAAATTAAATTGGAATAAATTTGAAAAAGTTATAAATTTAATCAGCTTATTGTTTATTGCAGTTTTTAGTAAATTAAATTTACGATTATTAGTTAAAGGAAATTAGAGCGGGAGAGAATTTAAAACTCTCCTGCTTTTGTGAGTAAAATTAAAGTTATGGAATTAGCACAAGCAAGAAATTCAATCAGCGACATGCAGGAACAAATAGATGGTTTTCGTTCTACTTTAGACCTGGACGCTCTCGATGCATCAATTGCGGAAAATGAAGATAAGATGAGCCAACCGGGTTTTTGGGATGATCAGCAGTCTGCTCAAAAAATCATTGATGAAACTAATACTTTGAAAAATCGGCGTGATTCCTTTTTGAGTCTGCAAAAATCGGTTGAAGATCTGACTGCAATGGCGGAACTGCTGTCGGAGGAGGATGATGCGGATATGCACGCTGAACTCGACACGGATATCGAAAAAACCGAAAAGGATTTGGAAAAATATAATCTGAATCAACTTTTAACTGAAAAGTACGATTCAAATAATGCAATTTTGGAAATTCATCCGGGCGAGGGTGGTACTGAATCAACCGATTGGGCCAGTAATCTTTACCGAATGTACACTCGTTGGGCTCAAGCCCATGATTTCAAAGTCGAAGTGACGGATTACCAAACCGGTGATGTAGCCGGAATCGACTCGGCTACGCTGCGAATTATCGGTCACAACGCATATGGCTTTTTGCGAAGCGAAAAAGGAGTTCACCGTTTCGTTCGTATCAGTCCCTTCGACTCGGCTGGGCGCCGACATACATCGTTTGTTTCCATCGATGTTATGCCCGAATTAGATGATGACGAGATTGAAATAGAGATTAAACCTCAGGATGTCAAAATGGATGTGTACCGTTCCGGGGGCGCCGGTGGCCAAAATGTCAACAAAGTTTCAACTGCCGTTCGTTTGACTCATATTCCAACTGGAATCGTTGTAGCTTCCCAGGTTGAAAGAACTCAGTATGGTAATAGAGACATTGCAATGAAGATGTTAAAGGCCAAACTTTATGAGCGGGAAGAACAAAAGCGTGAAGAAGAACATGCCAAATTATCAGGCACGAAATTGGATGTTGCCTGGGGATCACAAATTCGCTCATATGTTTTTCAACCCTATCGAATGGTAAAGGACTTACGTTCGGGTTATGAAACCGGTGATACAGATGGAGTTATGGATGGTAATTTGGATCCGTTTATTAATGCTTATCTAAAATGGAAGCTCTCCCAAAAAAATCCGGAGTAATTTTTTTAATCAGTCCCATTAATTTGGGGCTTTTTTATGTTATCTTTTAGATGCGGTGGCATACGTCCCGCACATGAAAACTGAATATTAGTAAGACACAAGGAGTTTCATAATTATGAAGAAATGGTTAGTGAGTTTACTTGCGTTGGCAGCTATTGGCGGTGCGTCATTGACGAGCGCTAATCTGGGTACAAGCGCCTTCGCAGCTTCTAAGTCAAAGTTGACTGGAAAGGTCTTAGCTGTTGGTTCAACAGCACTTCAGCCCCTCGCCGAACAACTCGGTGAGCGTTTTTCAAGTGCGAATTCTTCAGTCCAAATCACGGTTCAAGGTGGTGGCTCTGGTGCCGGCTTAACACAAGTTCAAGCTGGCTCGGTCCAAATTGGTGATTCGGATATCTTTGCTTCTCAAGAAGATGGAATTGATCCTAGTAAGATTGTCGATCACAAGGTTGCTGTTATTGGAATTGCGCCCGTGGTCAATAAGGACGTTGGTGTAAAGAGTTTGACGAAAAGTCAGTTAAAGAAGATTTTTACCGGTAAAGTTACAAATTGGGACCAAGTCGGTGGTAAAGATCAAAAGATCGATTTAATTAATAGAGCTTCTGGTTCTGGTACACGTACCGTTTTTGAAAATGCTATTTTAGGCAATGCAACTGCTGCAAGTTCTCAGGAACAAGACAGTAACGGAACGGTCCAGAAGATTGTTTCAACCACTCCAGGCGCTATCTCTTATTTGGCTTTTAGTTATATTAAAGGTCAAAGTGGTTTAAAAGCACTTAAAATTAATGGTGTTTCCCCAACCAATAAAAATGTTGAAAACAACAAGTGGAAAGTCTGGGGTTATGAGCATATGTACACCAAGGGCAAAGCGACCGGTGCTACCAAAGCTTTTATCAATTATTTCTACAAATCTAGTAACAAAAGTTTAATTAAAAAACTTGGTTATATTCCTTTGCCAAGTATGAAAGTCGTTAAACGATAACGGTGTAGTAAAGGACAAGTAATCACATTAATCCGGAGAGTTCCTCTGGGATACATATTTATTATGAAAAAAAATTTGATCAGAATTGGAATAATTTTAATCGCTGTTTTGGCGCTCTATTATGGATCGACTCATCGGGGTTTGACCAGTAATACGGTTAGCTCTACCCATGCAACAACTAAAAACATTTTAATTGTTGGCTCGACAGCGCTTCAGCCTTTGGTGGAAAAGGCAAGTTCGATGTATGAAAAAGAAAATCCAAACACTTCTATTTCGGTTCAAGGTGGTGGCTCTGGTGCCGGCTTAACACAAGTTCAAGCTGGCTCGGTCCAAATTGGTGATTCGGATATCTTTGCTTCTCAAGAAGAGGGAATCAAGCCGAGCAAAATTGTCGATCACAAGGTTGCTGTTGTAGGAATAGCACCAGTTGTTAACAAAGATATAAACGTCAGCAATCTATCCATGAAACAATTGCGGGATATTTTTACCGGCAAAATAACCAATTGGAAAGACGTTGGTGGACCGGATATGGCAATTACAGTTGTCAACCGTTCGAGCGGTTCCGGTACTCGAACTGTTTTTGAAGATTCTGTTTTAAAAGGAGAAACTGCTGTTAAAGCTCAGGAACAAGACAGTAACGGGACGGTACAGAAGATTATTTCTTCTACACCGGGATCAATATCCTATTTAGCATCCGGTTATATTTCCGGAAAGAATTTAAGGGCGGTCAAGGTAGACAATGTTAGCCTTACTACTGAAAATATTGAGAATAATAAGTGGAAAATCTGGGGTTACGAGCACATGTATACACACGGAAAAGCGGAAGGCCAAACTGCTAGTTTTATCAAATATTTTAAATCGAAGAAAGTTCAAAACGGAATTGTCAAAGAACTTGGTTATATTCCTTTAGCCGGTATGAAGGTTGATAAAAATTCTCAAGGAAAGGTAACGAGCAAGTAATTATGGCAAGGAGAAATAAAAAAAATAGTCAAGACCCGATTAAAGAGTCGTTACTAAGAAAGTCTATTTCGGCTAAAAAAGATATGTTTGGTCGTTCATTGAGTTTATCAGCATTAATTTTAATTGGTGTGGTTGTTTTTTCGATTTTTTTCTTTGTTCTGAGCCGTGGTTTAATGGCTTTCACTCTTGACGGGATTAATCCTTTCAAATTCATTTTTGGAACGGTCTGGAACCCAACAACACCGGACTCCAATGGAAATTTACAGTTTGGTGCTTTTCCAATGATTGTCGGTTCCTTTCTGGTTACTTTGCTGAGTGCCTTGGTTGCGACTCCCTTTGCAATCGCAACGGCTTTATTTATGGTCGAACTTCAATCTAATTGGGGCAAAAAAATCATGCAGCCGGTTGTCGAATTGCTGGTTGGTATTCCATCGGTTGTTTATGGTTTTATAGGATTAACAGTTGTTGTTCCTCTTTTGCGAAAGACTTTCGGTGGTTCGGGATTTGGGATTCTGGCAGGAACAATTGTACTTTTTGTTATGATTTTGCCTACCATCACTTCTCTCACAGTTGATGCGCTGAGAAATGTTCCAAATCATTATCGGGAGTTAGCTTTGGCAATTGGGGCAACGCGTTGGCAAATGATTTATAAAGTTATTCTCCGAGCTGCCACGCCAGGAATTTTAACGGCAGTGGTCTTTGGAATGGCACGTGCCTTTGGTGAGGCTTTGGCGGTTCAAATGGTTGTAGGCAACGCGCCAATTATGCCAAACGGTCTGCTCGAGTCCGCTTCGACTCTAACATCTATTTTGACTCAAGGTATTGGAAATACTTCGGATGGTTCTGTTCAAAACGATGTGCTTTGGACATTGGCCACGTTGCTTTTGATCATGTCGCTTTTCTTCAATTTGATTATTCGTTTTATTGGTAAGCGGACTAATATCACGCAAGGAGGGCATTAATGAATACGAAAGTAACGAATAAAATTGCAATCGGGATTATTTATTTTATTTCTGCTTTAGTAATCTTAATATTGGCAGCTTTATTAATTTCGATACTTGGTCAAGGCCTTCCTCATGTTAGTTGGCACTTTTTAATCAGCCATTCTTCTTCTTTTGAATCTGGTGGTGGAATATCGGATCAACTTTTCAATTCTTTTTATCTTTTAATTGTTTCCATGATTATCTCTTTGCCAATCGCACTTGGATCTGCGATTTATCTCAATGAATTTGCTGATCCCAAATCGGAATTTATTGCTGTTTTTCGTTCGGCAATCGAAGTTTTGAGCTCTTTGCCATCGGTTGTTGTCGGCTTGTTTGGTTTTCTGTTGTTTGTTTTGAAAT
The DNA here is from genome assembly GCF_020510245.1 of Oenococcus oeni. Lineage (NCBI taxonomy): Bacteria > Bacillati > Bacillota > Bacilli > Lactobacillales > Lactobacillaceae > Oenococcus > Oenococcus oeni. The sequence continues at coordinate 520,099 of NZ_CP084701.1, forward strand.
TTCATATGGGTTTTTCTGTTTTGTCCGGTGCAATCGCCTTAACTTTTTTCAATCTTCCACTTTTGACGCGTTCGATTGAAAATTCTTTGGCTGCTATTCCCAATCTGCAAAGAGAAGCTGGTTTGGCACTTGGTCTTTCGAAATGGGAAACGACTGAAAAAGTTATTTTTCCAGCCGCTGTTCCTTCGATCGTCACCGGAGTTGTTTTAGCGGCTGGAAGAGTTTTCGGTGAAGCTGCTGCGTTGCTTTTTACTTCGGGACAATCAGCGCCTCAACTAAACTGGTACAATTGGAATCCGCTCAATTCTAATAGTCCGCTGAATTTGATGCGTCCGGCCGAGACACTGGCTGTTCATATTTGGAAGGTCAATTCGGAAGGAACAATGCCGGATGCCGTGGAGGTTTCTGCCGGTTCATCGGCTGTTTTAATTGTTATGGTTTTTATTTTTAATCTTTCAGCACGTTTCTTTGGCAACATGCTGTATAAGAAGATGACATCGGGGACAGGTAAGTAATGGCCAGAACGAGAAAAAGTAAACCATCTTTAGTCAAAAATATCAAGAAGATTATTAATTTGGATAACCCGGATAGCTATATATCCGAACCAGACCCTTCCAAACACGAACTTGCTCTTAAGGCGGAAAACGTTTCTGTTTTTTATGATGAAAATGAAGCGATTAAATCGGTTAATCTGGCCTTTGAACGTTTTAAAATCACTACTTTAATTGGAGCTTCCGGATCAGGGAAATCTACTTTCATCCGCTCTTTGAATCGAATGAATGATGGTATTGCTCGTGTTAGTGGTAAGATAATGTATCGTGGTCTTGATCTTAATTCGCCTGATGTCGACGTTTATGAAGTTCGCCGACACATTGGGATGGTTTTTCAAATGCCGAATCCCTTCGCGAAATCAATTTATAATAATATTACTTTTGCTTTAACCCAACGCGGAAAATATTCGAAAGAACAATTGGATGAGATTGTTGAATCTTCATTAAAACAGGCTGCCCTATGGGACCAGGTCAAAGACGACTTGAATAAATCTGCTCTGGAACTCTCAGGAGGCCAAGCACAACGTCTTGTTATCGCCAGGGCTTTGGCTTTGAAACCCGATATTTTGTTGATGGATGAGCCGACAAGTGCGCTTGATCCAAAATCAATAATGCAAATTGAAGAAACGATGATGGAATTAAAGAAAAAATATACCATCATTATAGTTACGCATAATTTACAGCAGGCTGCTAGAATTGGTGATTACACAGCTTTTTTCCATTTAGGTAAAGTAATCGAGTATGATTTGACTCGAAAGATTTTTACCCGTCCCAAAGTTAAATTGACTGATGATTATGTTTCGGGGAATTTTGGCTAATGGCAGAAAAAGAAAATTATTTATTAACGACTAAAAATGTGAATCTTTTTTATGGCAAGAAACAGGCTTTGTTTGACATAAATTTGTCTTTTCCAAAAAACGGAATCACAGCTCTGATCGGGCCATCGGGTTCTGGAAAAACAACTTATCTTCGCAGCCTTAATAGAATGCATGATTTGACCCCTGGGGTTAAGGTTGAAGGAAAATTTTTGTTTCACAACAACGACATTTATTCGGACAACTTTGATTTGGTTGATTTGCGCAAACGAATTGGTATGGTTTTTCAACAACCGACTCCTTTTCCTTTTAGTGTTTACGATAATGTTGCTTTTGGTTTGAGACTTGGGAAAAAAATATCCAAGCATCAATTGGATGAAGATGTCGAAAAAGCTTTACGCCAAGCCGGAGTTTGGAATGAAGTTAAAGACCGGTTGGGAGCGAATGCTTTGGGTTTATCGGGTGGCCAACAGCAACGTGTCAGTGTCGCGCGCGTTTTGGCGACGAAACCGGATATTTTGTTATTGGATGAGCCAACCAGCGCCCTTGACCCGATTTCAAGTCGAGTTGTCGAAGACTCGCTTTTAGATTTAAAAAAAGAATATTGTTTGATTATTGTTACCCATAATATGCAGCAAGCGGCTAGAATCAGCCAGACTACGGCCTTTTTTAACGATGGTCGTTTAATTGAGGTTGGTAAAACACGTGAAATTTTCTTAAATCCAAAAGAAGAAGAGACGCAGGACTACGTTAGTGGTAAATTTGGTTAAAAATAAAAAATAAATGAAAAAGGAGGAAGATACCGTGAGCAGAATTTTTGATATCGAAATGGAAGATTTGGACGATCAATTCCGTAGTATGGGGAAAATGGTGGCCAGAACTATTGATAAATCGGTAGTCGGTTTTATGGCCCACGACACAAAAACTGCTGAAGAAATTATTGATCGTGATCACGAAATTAACGAGCGGGAAGCCGCAATCGAAAAAAAGACTTTTGAAATGATTGCTTTATATCAACCAGTCACAACCGATTTAAGAGAAGTCGTAACGATTTTGAAGGCTGTTTCTGTTTTGGAAAGAATGGGTGATTATGCTCGTGATATTGCTTATTCGACTATTCGAATTCATCATCGTGAAAATGGTGACCGTAGAATGCCTGAAATCGAAAGAAAAATTTCTGAAATGGGTTTGATGGCAACTCGAACTTTTGATGAGATTTTGGACGCTTATGTTTCAGATTCGATTGATGATGCGCAAAAAGTTGCTGATCATTCTGAAGAAGTGAGCCGACTTTCGGCAACAATTCGTAAAGATATATTAACTTCCATGAAAGGCGATGTTGATACAATTGATGCTGGAGCTGATTACTTGGTTGTTGTGGGTTATTTGAAACGTACTGCCGACCACGCTACCGATATAGCTGAATGGTTAGTTTATAAACGCAGCGGTAAAATTGTCGAGTTGAATCCAGGTTCTTCAAGCTTTATTTAAAGAGGGGACCATATGAGTTTTTTGTATAAATTGGTTGTCAATACCTTGGTTTTTGTAGTTTTTCATTATTTGTTTCCTTATGGATTAACTGTCAAAGATTGGACTTCGGCCTTTGTGGCTGCGGTAGTTTTAGCTTTGCTAAATACTTTTCTTAAGCCGCTTTTACATATTATTTCTTTTCCGATTACTTTTATCACATTGGGACTATTTAGTATCGTCATCAACATGATAGTTTTGGCCGTTGATGCCAGTTTGGTTTCCGGAATTACGATTCATGGCTGGGGTTGGGTATTCATTTTAAGCTTGGTCTTCAGCTTCACCCAAAGCTTGATTACAAGCACTGAAAGGATTAGATAATGGATGAACAGCAAAATGTAACAGTAAGGGATTTGGTTCAAAATACGGCTCTTCGAGTTGTTTGGGGTGAAGACCATTTGGAACGGCCGATTACTGTTCCTGATATTGCTCGCCCCGGTTTACAATTGACGGGTTTTTTGGATTATTTCGAACCTCGACGTGTCCAGCTATATGGTGTCAATGAAACTGAATATGCAAAAACAATGACTCACGAGCACAAGACAATTGTTTTTAAAAAGATGGCCAGTGAGACAACACCGGCTTTTGTTATTTCAACCAATTTAAAAATTCCAGAGGAGTTGATTGAAGCTGCCAAGGACGCTGGAATTCCGGTTCTGACCAGTTCTTTGACTTCTTCCCGCCTGCTTTCAAATATGACTTATTATCTTGGCGCCCAATTATCGGAACGCAAGTCGGTTCATGGCGTGCTGATCGATATCAACGGAATTGGCGTTTTGTTGACCGGGGACCCGGGAATCGGCAAGACCGAAGCGGCGCTTGAATTGATTCAACAAGGCAAAGCTCGTTTGATTGCCGATGATCGAGTTGATATATATGCCGAAGACGAGCAGCGCTTAGTCGGTGCCCCACCGGAAGTTTTAGCTAATTTAATGGAAGTCCGCGGAATAGGAATTATTGATGTCTTAAAAACTTACGGCGCAGCAACAATTCGTGATCACACGACAATTGTTTTGAATATTGATTTAAAACGTTCGAACGAAAAGGTTCAAAATTTCGACCGTCTGAGTGATGATGGCGCTAATTTTAAAATTCTTGGAATTGAAATTCCGAAAATGGAATTACCGGTTACTTCTGGTCGAAATACTGCAAGTGTCATTGACGCTGCTGCCCTAAAGTATCGAACAGAAAGAATGGGTTTTGATGCCTTATCGACTTTGGAACAACGACAGACAAAATTAATTAAGGAAAATGAAATCCATGATCAAGCAAACACGTAAAATTGCTATTCTTGGAGCCGGATCTTGGGGAACTGCTTTGGCTTCAACCTTTTCGATGAATGGTAATCAAGTAATTCTTTGGGGGAAAAACCAAAGCGATATTGATGATATTAATCAAAATCATCAAAATCGAAGGTTTCTTCAAGAAGCTTTTTTGGATAAAAATCTTAAAGCAACAACTGATTTAAAAGATGCTGTTAAAGATGCCGAGATTGTTTTGTTTGTTGTACCAACTTCGGCGGTTCGCCAGGTTGCCGGGAAATTAGCCAGTATTTTGCCGAGTTTGAAAAATGAAATTATCTTCGGCCATGCTATTAAAGGAATTGAAGTAGATTCCAATAAGCGTGTCAGCCAAATGATTAGCGAGGAAATCCCGAGTATCAAGGAGGATGATTTATTCTTTATTTCCGGGCCATCCCATGCCGAGTCAGTTGTTAAAAGGGCTATTACTTTAGTTGCAGTTGCAAGCTCCAATCAAGCACGGGCGGCAATTATTCAGGCAGCGCTGTCTAATTCCTTCTTTCGTGTATATACCAATTCTGATTTATGCGGATCGGAATATGCAGCAGCTTTGAAAAACGTTCTTGCAATTGCTGGTGGCATCATAAAAGGCCTCAAAATGACCGACAATACTCAAGCAGCTTTGGTTACTCGCGGGCTTTCCGAAATGCGTCGTTTGGGAGTTGCTTTAGGCGGAAAAAGCGAAACATTTAATGGTTTGGCTGGCTTAGGCGATTTGATCGTTACTGCTATGTCAACTAATTCCCGCAATTTTCGTGCCGGTCTCGGCCTTGCTTCCGGGAAAGATTTAAAACAGGTCCAAAAAGAGATGGGTATGGTGATTGAAGGCGTTAAAACTGCCAAAGCAGTAGACCAATTGTCAAGAAAAAACAATATTTCTATGCCAATTAGCGAAAGTGTCTATAAAATACTCTATGAAAATGCGAAAATAGATGATGTAGTCGCTGATCTTATGAATCGGCCACTGATCTCGGAGGAATAATCTACATGGTACAAAAAGTTAAAAAGGCCGTCATTCCGGCCGCTGGATTGGGCACACGGTTTTTGCCTGCAACCAAGGCTTTGGCAAAGGAAATGCTGCCAATTGTTGATACGCCGACAATCCAATTTATCGTTGAAGAAGCAATTCAGTCAGGAATCGAAGATATCGTTATCGTCGACGGAAAATCAAAACGATCAATTGAAGACCATTTTGATTCCAACACGGAATTGGAAGACAATTTGTCTGCCAAGGGTAAAGACAAGTTATTGAAATTAGTTCAGGATACGACTGATTTGAATATCTATTTCATTAGACAGTCTCATCCACATGGTTTGGGCGATGCTGTTTTAAAGGCTAAGTCTTTTATTAGCAATGAACCCTTTGTTGTAATGCTTGGTGATGATCTGATGACCGATCGTGTTCCTTTGACTAAACAATTGGTTGATCGTTATAACGAAACCGAGCAATCGACTTTGGCAGTCATGCCGGTTCCTCATGAAGAAACTTCAAAATATGGCGTAATCGATCCTTCTAAGGAAGTTAAGCCGGGACTGTTCGAAGTTAAAAATTTTGTTGAAAAACCTCGTCCTCAGGATGCACCTTCCGATTTGGCAATTATTGGTCGTTACCTATTTACACCAACAATTTTTTCCGAACTGGAAAATACAATGCCCGGCAAGGGCAACGAGATTCAGTTGACTGATGCGATTGAAAGCCTGAACCATAAAGAACATGTTTACGCTCATCAATTTGATGGTAAACGCTATGATATTGGTTCAAAGATCGGCTTTCTTGAAACGAATATTGAATTTGGATTAAAGCATCCCGATACTGGCGATGAACTTCGCAAGTATATTAAAGAACTTGCCAAGACTCTTTAAGCTTTATACTAAAGTTCAAACAATCCGCGTCCGAATTGGGCGTTTTTTTATCTAATTGAGTGAAAATAGCAGCTGTGCTAAACTAACAATTAGTAAGTAGGAGATTTTATGACACAGAAATATGATGTCGTGATAATTGGTGCCGGACCGGCCGGGATGACCACCGCAACATATGCAAGCCGAGCAAATTTATCTGTCATGATGATTAATAAAGGTATTTATGGCGGTCAGATGAACGATACAGCCGAGGTTGAAAACTACCCGGCTTTTGATTCGATATTAGGCCCTGATTTGGCCGAGAAAATGTATGCCAGCTCAACTCGTTTTGGAGCCGAATACACTTTTGGAGAAGTCCAAAATGTCATCGATCACGGTAAAACGAAAACGATAGTTACCGATGATGAGCAATACGAGGCGAAGGTGGTGATAGTTGCTAGCGGAGCGACTCACCGTCACATCGGTGTTCCCGGAGAAGATAAATATTCCGGCCGCGGCGTTTCCTATTGTGCTGTTTGTGATGGGGCTTTCTTTAAAAATGAGCAAATTGTTGTAATTGGCGGTGGCGATTCAGCCGTTGAAGAAGCCAGCTATTTAGCTAATTTAGCTAAGGATGTTACGATTGTTCATCGTCGCGATCAATTGAGAGCTTCTCGAATTGCTCAAAAACGGGCTTTTGATACAGACAACATTGATTTTTCTTGGAATAAACGGACTGAAGAAATTATCGGCGACGATGAAAAAGTTACCGGGGTTAAAGTTCTTGACAAAATTTCCAATCAAGAATCTGTAATTAAGACAAATGGTGTTTTTATCTATGTTGGAATCGACCCGAATACCCAGGGCTTGGAAAATCTGGGTATTTTAGACGAAAAAGGCTGGGTCTTGACTGATGACAATATGCAGACCAAAGTCCCCGGCATTTATGCTGTTGGAGATGTTCGCAAGGATTCTATCCGTCAAATCGCTGCTGCGGTTGGTGATGGAGCGGTCGCAGGAAAAATTTTATTTGATTATATTCAAAGCCTCTCTGATACGGAGATAGAAGCCTGATATAATCATATTTGGCATGAAAATAAAGGTTATATCGTTTGGATTTAAATATAAACATCTTCCAGAGGCTTCAATTCTTTTTGATTTGCGTTTTTTAGATAATCCATATTGGCAGCCGGAGATGAGAACGATGACCGGACTCGATGAAAAAGTATCTGATTTTATTATGTCGGTCCCTGGAGCGAGTGAATTTTATGATAATTACAAAAGAACAATCGAACAGGTATTGCCGCTAGCTCAAAAAAAGGAGTCCAAGGGCGGCGATATACAATCGGAAATTGTGATTGCGTTTGGTTGTACCGGCGGTCAGCATCGGTCGGTTGCTTTTGCTGAGCGCTTGGGAAAAGATTTAAAAAAAGACGGATACAAGGTCACGATTTCTCATCGCGATCTGCAGAAATCTCTAAAAAAAGAACTTGCTAAAGTCAAAGAGGAGGCCAAACCGTGACGGGCAGAAAAAAAAGAAATATTGTCGTAATTGGTGGCGGTTCCGGCTTGCCGGTTATTTTGCGCCCTTTACGCGACTGCAATGTCGAGGTGACCGCAATCGTAACCGTTGCCGATGATGGTGGATCATCGGGTGTAATTAGAAACTTTATGAACATTGTTCCGCCTGGAGATATTAGAAATGCTCTGGTTTCTTTATCTCTGCTGCCGGAAGATTTTTTGGATATCTTTCAATATCGGTTCGACTCGTCGGATGAGTTTTTCAAAAATCACGCTTTAGGAAATTTGATCATTGCTGCGATGACGGAAATGTCGGGCGACATCTTTGGAGCAGTTCAAAAGCTTGGTCGTTATATGATGATTTCCGGAAAAGTTTATCCAGTTGCTAACGTTCCTTTGGTTCTGCATGCTGCATTTACCGATGGAAGCACCGGTGTCGGCGAACATGAAATTACGATTGCCCATAAGGTGATTGAAAAATTATCAATTACGACCGAAGCCGGAAAACAACCGGTACCTACTTCGGAAGTTTTGTTGGCGATTAATCATGCAGACATGATTGTCTTTGGCCCGGGTTCTCTTTATACTTCGATTTTACCGAATTTGGTTATTCCGGTTGTTGGCAAAGCAGTTAAGGAAAGTCCGGCAAAGAAGGTCTATATTGCCAATATTATGACTCAAAAAGGCGAAACCGATAATTACACGGATGCCAGCCACATTAAAGCAATTTATCATAATGTTTCCAAAAATATTATTGATTATGTTTTGACTAATACTGCTGTTGTTCCGGAAGATTATATCGATTATCAAAAATGGAACGAAATTTCGACTCAGGTTAAGGTCGATACAAATGAAGATCGCAAACTTGGCGTTACTCCGATTACTGGAGATTTTCTTAAGTTACGCGATCAAGGCGCTTTTCACGATGGTGATAAAATCGTTAGGAAACTGCTTGATATTTTGGATAATAAAATTAAATGACTTTTACCCAACAAGTTAAAAAAGAACTTTCGATATTGCCGATTAACGTTAAGACTTCAAAGTCGGAGTTATCGGCGATTTTTCGTCTGAATGGAATTTATCATCTCGGCACCGCTGTCGGAAATACTTTAGAAGTTCAAACCCAAAATCCTGCCAGCGCAAGAAGGACTTATCAGCTGCTTTCGCAAACCTATGAAGCCGATATCCAAACCAACATTGAAAGAGGAGGATCGGCGAAGATTTTTGGCCTCCATCGCTATGGCGTTATTACGATGAAGCAGGCCGATCAGATTCTTGCCGATATACAACTTGATCCCTTCTCCAGCGACCGACGAGTTCCGGAAGTCTTTTTGAATTCTCAAGCAAAGCAACAGGCTTTTTTACGCGCTGCTTTTTTATCGACCGGATCGGTTAACGCTCCGAATTCTAAAAATTATCATTTGGAAATTTCTGCCGCGGATGAAGATTTAATCGAACAAATTTTTTCAATTATGAATAATCGTAATTTTAATTTGGGTGCAAAAATCGCCGACCGTCGGAACAAATTAATCGTCTATTTAAAAACCGGTGAACGAATCTCAGACTTTTTATCAATTATTCAAGCCACCAGTTCGATGCTGCATTTTGAAGATGCGCGTATCATGTCGGATATGCGTAATTCGGCCAATCGTTTGGCTAATGCCGATAATGCCAATGTGACCCGAATGGCCGAAGCCGCCGAAAGACAATACGAGGCGATGGATTTTTTGCGTCAGCAGAATCGTTTGGATAATTTACCGGAAAAATTGAAGATTGTTGCTGACTTGCGTTTAAAAAACCCGGAGGCCAGTTTAAGCGATTTGGCGGGAATGATCGAAGGGCAGGAATTGACGAAATCCGGAATTAATCATCGAATGCGAAAATTGATGCAAATCGTCAAGGAATTGAATCATAAAAAAGTTTGACCTTTCTTGACCATTGAACTATACTAATTTTATTAAATTTAAGGAGGCGCGATATGTGGCCTGGAGTTATTGAACAAACAGCAAATGGACGCGAGAGTTATGATCTTCCAAGTCGTCTTTTAAAGGACCGAATTATCTTGGTTCAAGGAGAAGTCGAAGATCAAATGGCAACAAGCATTGTTGCTCAACTATTGTTCTTGGATGCTCAAGATCCAAATAAAGATATATATATGTATATAAATTCACCAGGAGGATCAGTTACCGCTGGTATGGCAATCGTTGATACAATGAACTTCATCAGATCAGATGTTCAAACAATTGTCATGGGAATGGCTGCCTCGATGGCAACTATTATTGCTTCATCCGGTACCAAAGGCAAGCGTTTTATGCTTCCAAATGCCGAGTACTTGATTCATCAGCCGATGGGAGGCGCCGGAGCCGGCACCCAGCAGACCGATATGTCAATTATTGCCGATCAACTTTTGAAGACTCGGAAGAGATTAAATAACATCTTAAAAGAAAATTCCGGTAAGCCGATCGAGAAGATTGAAAAAGATACCGAGCGTGATCATTGGATGGATTCCAAGGAAACCTTGGACTATGGCTTGATTGATAAGATTTTAATTAATAAAGAAAAAAATAAATCATAAAAGAAGAAGTAATTATTAAGAAGCCGTTTGACTTCTTTTTTTTGGCAAACTTAATTACTTCACATTTGTAAATGCTTCACAAAAGTGATATAATTTTTAAATGAAGGAGGTTTCCAATGGAAATTGACATAAAGGCCTATCTAATAGATCACAATTTGACGATTTATCAAGTTGCCAAGGCGGGAGGATATGGCTATACAACAATTCATAAATCTTTTAACAAACCACAATCCGATGCGACGAGTCTGAACCTGCGGGACCTCGATGCTCTCGCACAAGCCACTCAAAGCAGTATGTGGGAGGTGTTAAAAGAGTTAGAAACCGATTATTTAGAAGATTGATAGGAGGATTCAATCATGGCTAATAATGATTATTTTAATAACAGTAATAATGATCCATTCAACTCGATGGATGACATATTCAATAATTTAATGGGACGAATGAACGGAATTAATTCCGAATCCCGTTATCTAATCAATGGACAGGAAGTAAGCCCGGAAGAGTTTGCTGCTTACCGTCAAAGTGGCAAAATGCCGATTAACGGTCAATTTCAGGAAGTTGGGTCACAGGCTCAGCCCGGGCAGCTTGGGACGGCTGTTTCTCAAAAAAATGGTCAATCAAAGAAAACGGGTATTTTGGAAAAACTCGGCCGTAATTTGACCGAGGAAGCGCGACAAGGCAAACTAGATCCGGTAATCGGCAGGAACAAGGAAATTCAGGAGACTGCAGAGATTTTAAGCCGACGGACAAAGAACAACCCGGTTCTAGTTGGCGACGCTGGAGTCGGGAAAACGGCTGTTGTCGAAGGACTGGCTCAGGCGATTATCAATGGAAATGTTCCGGCAGCAATTAAAGGCAAAGAAATATATTCTATCGATATTTCTGCTCTTGAAGCAGGAACTCAGTATCGTGGAAGTTTTGAAGAAAATATTCAAAAATTAATTAGTGAAGTAAAAAGTGCCGGCAACGTGATCCTTTTCTTTGATGAAATTCATCAAATATTAGGAGCCGGCAACACCGGAGAAGAGTCCGGATCTAATGGAATGGCTGATATCTTAAAACCGGCTTTAAGCCGAGGTGAGGTTTCTGTGATCGGAGCCACGACTCAAGACGAGTATCGGAATACGATTATGAAGAATGCTGCTTTGGCGCGTCGCTTTAACGAAGTAACTGTTAACGCGCCAAGCCCGGAAGATACATTGGCAATTCTAAAAGGTGTCCGTTCGCTTTATGAAAAACACCATCATGTTAAGTTTCCCGACGATGCCTTAAAAGCGGCTGTTGATTATTCAGTTCAGTATATTCCACAAAGGTCCTTACCGGATAAAGCGATTGATTTGGTGGACATGACAGCCGCTCACTTATCGGCTCAACACCCGGTGACAGACAAAGTCAGTTTGGAAAATGATTTGAAAAATGCCAAAACCGAACAGGACCAGTCTGCGGCAAAGGAAGATTTCGAGAAAGCTGCCGCTGCCAAAAAGCGGGTCGAAGAGCTTGAAGATAAGTTAAAAAACGTTTCCAGCGAAAATAAAAAAGAAGAAGTTGTTGTTAAACCGAATGATATTGCTCAATCGGTCGAGCGTTTAACCGGTATTCCTGTTGCCAAAATGGGTGCGAATGATATTGAGCGCTTAAAGGGGATCGCCGGTCGTTTAAAGGGCAAGGTAATTGGCCAAAACGAGGCCGTTGAAGCAGTTGCACGAGCTGTTCGCCGTAATCGGGCCGGCTTTGACGAAGGGAATCGCCCGATTGGAAGTTTTCTATTTGTTGGACCGACTGGAGTAGGAAAAACCGAATTGGCCAAACAATTGGCTTTGGATATGTTCGGTTCCAAAGATGCGATTATTCGTCTGGATATGTCCGAGTATTCCGATTTAACTGCTAGTTCTAAGCTTATCGGTACATCGGCTGGATATGTCGGTTACAACGATAATCAAAATACGCTTACAGAAAAAGTCCGGCGCAATCCTTATTCGATTGTTTTACTTGATGAAATCGAAAAAGCTAATCCACAAATCATCACTCTATTGCTTCAAGTTCTGGATGATGGCCGTTTGACAGATGGTCAAGGCAATGTTGTCAACTTTAAGAACACAGTTGTGATCGCTACTTCAAATGCTGGTTTTGGAAATGAATCGGATAATAAAAAAGACCAAGACAAGTCGATTATTGAACGTTTGGAGCCCTACTTCCGGCCGGAGTTCTTGAATCGTTTTAATGCCATTGTTGAATTTAGCCACTTGAGCAAAGAAAATCTAAAACAAATTGTTGAATTAATGCTTACGGAAGTTAATCAAACGTTGGCAAAGAAAGGCATCAAGCTGGAAGTCACCCAAGCGGCCAAAGATTATTTGATGAATCAAGGATACGATGAAGCGATGGGCGCTCGTCCTTTGCGAAGGGTGATCGAACAGCAGATTCGTGATAAAGTTACTGATTTCTATCTCGATAATCTTAACGCCAAGAATCTCAAAGCAGATATCGATAATGGAACAATTAAGATCACTGGAAAGTGACCCATATTAAAAAATCCCTAAAAATTATTTTTGGGGATTTTTTTTTAACTTTTAAATAATTCAACCGGAAGTAATGGAGGATTGGCAAAATGGATATCCGGTTTTTCTATTCGTTTAAAGAGAAGATCAATCAAGGCGTCGGCAATTTGGGAAATCGGCTGAACGATTGTTGCGATGTCGGTTAGGTACAAACGAACAAAAGCTGTACCGTCGTAACCAACCACAGGGATTTTTTTAAAATTGTTCTCTTTAATGATTTTATTGATTTGAAGAGCAGTCGTATCGTTGTTGGCGAAAATACCATCGAATTTATTTCCAGAAAGCAAATCTTTCAACTCTTCGGATTTTTTTTCTTCCGTGAAGTGAGCATCCGGAAAAGAAAATTCTTCAGCTTGAACGTTTGCTTTATGGATCGGATTTAAAGCACCGATTGCCCGCAATGAGGTTGGGGATTTTGAATCGTCATCATCAGTAATAATGGCAATTCTTTTGGCTCCTTGATCAATTAAATACTGGGTAGCCAACTTTCCGCCATTGAGATTGTCCGAAGAAACAATTGGAATTTTGTCCGACAAAAAACGATCGAAAGAAACAATTGGCATATTCACCTGATCGTACTCTTCAACACCAAGATTATGCGAGCCTGTGATAATCCCTTCAACCATATTGGCAGCCAGCATTCCAAGATAGCGTCTTTCCGCTTCGACATTGTTTGCCGAACTGGCAATAATGATCTTATATCCCTTAGCAGATAGCTTGACTTCCAATTCGTTTGAAAGTTCTGAGAAAAAGGGATTTGCAATTGTTGGGAAAATTAAACCAATAAATTTTGATGATTTCCCTTGCAGCGAACGCGCTAAGGCGTTTGGGTGATAGTTCAACGCTCTAATTGCTGCATAGACCTTATCATGGGTTTTTTTGGAAACGTGTGGAAAATCGTTTAAGACGCGCGAAACCGTTGTGATTGTTACGCCAGCTCTTTTAGCGACGTCCTGTAATTTTGCAACCATAAAGAATTCCTCTTGCTACATTTTAACAATCTTCGGCCGACCTGTGAATTCTTCCTCTTCTAAAAAAAACTAATGTTAAGAATATTCCCTGATTTTAATAGTTGTTTCCATAAGAAAAACCGGATTTAAATCCGGTTTTTCATTAATTAAAATAACTGTAATTTTTTATCCATGTGAGTGAACGGTTGACAACCGTTTTCGGTGACGTGGACGCAGTCTTCGATGCGGACTCCCAAGTCTCCTGGAATATATACACCGGGTTCGAGACTAAAACACATCCCCGGTTCCAAGACGAGATCGTTGCCCTGCATAATTGAAGGGTATTCGTGTTCGGACATGCCCATTCCGTGCCCTAAGCGGTGGATGAAATATTTTCCATAACCGGCCTTTTCAATGATATCGCGAGCTATTTTGTCCAACGAGGCAGCAGTTATGCCTGGCTTAACGGCTGCCTGAGCTGCTAACTGGGCTTCCAAGACTACTTGGTGAACTTCTCGCATATGATCGGTTGGCGTACCCAAAGCAACCGTCCGACTGGCATCCGAGATATACCCTTTATAAACAGTGCCCAGGTCAAACAGAACCAGTGAATTATTTTTTAACGCCAAGTCCGATGTTTCCCCGTGAGGATCGGCCGCATGTTCGGCTGTTTGAACCAGAGTACCAAAGGACATTTCCGGAACATTGCGGTTTTTTGTTGCAAATTCAAGTTTGGCAGCAACTTGGAGTTCTGTTTTGCCGACTTTCAGAGCCTTAAAACCGGCTTCGAAAGCTAAATCGGCATCCCTACCGGCTTGTTCAAGCTTCTTTATTTCATCTTCGTCTTTAATCAGACGCTGATGCTCGATAACCGGCGTTAAATTAAATGAATAATCGGCATCTGGAAAAGCTGCCTGAAGGCGATTAAAACGAGATAGAGTCAAATTTCCCTGCTCGGTTGCTATTTTTTTTGGATTGGCGCTACGCTCTTTAATATGGTCATAGATCATTTCTAAGCCGTCTTCATTATCTTGGTAGCCATATAAGTCGTAGGGCCAGCCAACCGATTTAACGACTTCGACTTCTAAAGCCGGTGCGAAGATGAAAGGATCCTTATCGGCAAAAACGATCATTGCCAAAATCCTTTCATAAGGATTGGAACCGAATCCGGTGATATATTGAATTGTTTTATAGTCTGAAATAAAAGCGAAGTCGATCTGTTTATCGACAAGGGTCTTTTGCAATTTGTTTAATCTTGTCTGATTGAATTTAGCCATAGATCGAGTATAGTTCAAACAACTTTTGTAGAATGAAGATATGACAAAATTATTGTTGTTGCAAAAAATTAAGGATCCGGATCTTAAACAGATCCATCGTGATTTTCCTGATTTAGAATTGATTAACGCTGACGAGATGACTAATGAACTGGTCGACCAAATTGAAATTGTTTATGGCCAATTTAGTCATCTTCAAAAAGGTTATGGCTTCAGTTCTTGGTTTGGCAAAGTCGTTCCAAACGGTAAATCCCTAAAATGGGTTCAAACAATTTCTGCTGGGATTGATTTTTTGCCACTTGATCAACTGGCAAAACGCGGAATTATGGTTTCTAATATGAGTGGCCTTCATTCTGAAGCAATTTCGGAAAATGTTCTGGCTTACATTTTGATTTTGAATCGCGGATTAAAATTCGCTCTTGCAAATCAAGCAAAGCAAAGTTGGGACTTTAATTTTCCAAAAATCAAGCAATTGCAGGATAAGAAAATTCTTATTTTCGGGACTGGCGCAATTGGTTCAGCAATCGCTAAAATATTGCAGGCTTTTGATGTTGAAGTTATTGGTGTTAATCGCCACGGAAAGGATCTTAAATATTTTGATCGGGTTATTACTCAAGAGCAGTTGGGAGATTTTGCGGATGCCGACTATTTGATCAGTGACATGCCCTTGACAACACAGACTCGTGGTTATTTCGACTCGGATTTCTTTTCACTGTTTAAAAAACAACCAATTTTTATCAATGTTGGCCGGGGACCGAGTGTTGTTGAGAAGGACCTAATTAAAGCTTTGAAAGCTGATATCTTATCCGGTGCTGCTTTGGATGTTTTTGAGCATGAACCGCTTGCGAGTGATTCACCACTTTGGAAGATGGAGAATGTGATCGTAACTCCTCACTCCTCAGCGCTTTTGGAACATTTCCAACGCGATGCTTATAAAATTTTCGGACCGAACTTAAAAAGTTATTTGGCCAATGGTAAACTGGCCGTTAACGAAGTTAATTTAAAAGAAGGCTATTAATGAAACATCAGACAAAGATTTTGCATTTAAAAAACGGTTACGACATTTGGTCGGCTTCTTTTGGAAACCCCGATGCACCGATTAAATTGTTGACTCTTCATGGCGGACCCGGTGGAACTTCCAAAGAATTCTGGCCGTGGGCAGAAAATTTTCAAAAATATGTTGGTATGGATGTTCAAGTATTCACTTACGATCAGCTTGGTTCTTTCTGGTCGGAATCACCCGACTGGACGAAGAAGGAAAACGTTGATAAATTTTTGAATTATCAATATTATTTGGATGAATTGGAAGAAGTCCGCTCTTTGATGGGCCTTGATCATTTTTATCTGTTAGGGCATTCCTGGGGTGGTGTGTTGACCTACGAATACAGTTTGGCTCATCCCGAACATTTGAAAGGCTCAATTGTTTATTCAATGACAGATAACATTAAGGATTATGTCACCTCGATTAATCAGGAACGTTTGGATTTGCTTGGTCAGGACGAAGTAGACTATATGAAATCAATTGAAGCCAAGGAAGATTTTTCCGATTCTCGCTATCATGCCGATCTAAATAAATTGTATAAAGAGAATATCGAGAGAACGGCGAACTACAATCCCGATGCCGGTCCTGATCTTTTGGCAACTGATGTTTATAATCACTTTCAAGGAAATAACGAATTCGTCGTTACCGGTATTTTGAAAGATTGGAATATTCGTCCGCGTTTGCATAATATTAAAATTCCAATGCTTCTCACAACCGGCGAAAAAGATACGATGCCTGTCTGGTCGATGAAAGAAACAGCAAAAACGATTCCCAGAGCGGAATTGTTTGTTAACAAAGACGGTGGCCACCATCATGCAGTCGATCATCCGGTGGAATTTTATAACAATTTGGCGGCTTTTCTGAAGCGCACCGAAGCGGCTCAATGAGTTTGAAAGATCCTTCTGCGGGTCTTTTTTAACACGGCTATAATTTTAATATGTATGACTTTTTGACGGGCATCATTAAAACGATCGCGGCGGGTTACGTGGGCATCGATGTTAATGGAATTGGTTTTCGCGTTTTTACGCCCAACCCTTATGAATATAATCAAAACGATCAAACGACAATCTTTACTGAACAAATTGTTCGTGATAATCAGATTAGTCTTTATGGTTTTAAAACAGTTAAAGAAAGGAATCTTTTTCAAAAACTGCTCAATGTTTCCGGAATCGGACCAAAATCGGCCTTGGCAATTATTGCCGGTGGCGATCGTGATGGGCTGATTGCCGCTGTCGAGAACGGTAAACCGAAATATTTAACTAAGTTCCCGGGTATCGGAAATAAAACCGCCCAACAGATCGTTCTTGATCTCAAGGGAAAATTGGGCGATTTTTCGAAAAATATCGCTCCGATGAAGAATCTGTTGGAAAATTCTGCTGAATTGGATGATGCCTTGGCCGCCCTAGTGGCTTTGGGCTTTTCTTCAAAAGAAGTTAACAAAATAAATCCAAAATTAGCCAGTCTTGGTGAATTAACAACCGATGCATATATTCAAAAAGGACTTAAACTATTAACCAAATGAATGATGAAGATCAAAAAATTTTAGATGCAAAACCAATCGCGGACGAGATCGATTCTGAATTGACATTGAGACCAAAGTATTTGAGGGAATATATTGGTCAAAAAGAGATTAAGGATCAACTGTCTGTGTATTTAAAAGCCGCCAAACAACGGGACGAAGCTCTTGATCACGTTTTGCTTTTTGGACCACCTGGGTTGGGCAAAACTACTTTGGCGATTGTTATTGCCAACGAGATGGGAGCGAAAATTAAAACAACCTCGGGACCGGCCATTGAAAAAACCGGTGATCTGGTTGCTTTATTGAATGAATTGACCGCCGGCGATATTTTATTTATCGATGAAATTCATCGCTTGCCAAAGTCGGTTGAAGAAGTTCTTTATTCGGCAATGGAAGATTTTTATGTTGATATCGTTGTTGGCCAGGGAGAAACGGCTCATGCGATTCATTTTCCGTTACCGCCCTTTACTTTGATTGGTGCAACTACAAGAGCTGGAATGCTTTCAGCACCATTAAGGGATCGGTTTGGGATTGTTGCTCATATGCAATTTTATCCGGTTAGCGATTTAAAATTGATAGCCAAACGTACAGCTGAAATTTTCGATACTTCGATTGCCGGTTCCGGTGCTGCTGAATTGGCTTTGCGTTCGCGGGGGACACCTAGAATTGTTAACCGTTTGCTGAAAAGAGTCCGCGATTTTGCTCAGGTTGCCGGCAAAGATACAATTGACGAACAGATTGTTGACAACGCTTTAAACAAATTACATGTTGACGCTCGCGGATTGGACGAGACCGACTTGAAATATCTCAATACTTTGATACACCAATATAAAGGTGGTCCAGCCGGCGTGAATGCCCTTGCTTCTAATATTGGCGAAGATAGTGAAACGGTCGAGGAAATGGTCGAACCTTATTTACTCCAAATCGGTTTTATTCAAAGAACTCCGCGGGGTCGCCAGGCGACCCAAGCTGCTTATGAGCATCTTCAGATTCCCTATCAGACCGGTCTGTCTTGATTTGAATAATATATATAGCTATAGCTTGAATTGATTTTTTTGACCGAGCCGTTTAAAGAGGATTAGGCCGATTTGTTTTTTAATCTCCGTTTGCAAGTAATTATTTTTTGAAAGAAGAAAAAAATGACTGAAGAAAAAGTACCACACTATACTTTGAGTGATTTTGATTATAATTTGCCGCATGAATTAATTGCTCAAACCCCTTTAAAACAGCGAGATGCCTCACGTTTGCTCCTTTTAAATGCTAAGACCGGCGCTTATGAAGACAAGCATTTTTATGACATTATCGATTATCTAAATCCTGGTGATGCGCTTGTAATGAACAATTCGCGTGTTATTCCGGCTCGGCTGCGTGGCTGGCGTCCTGAAACCAAGGGACATGTCGAAGTACTTTTATTAAGACAGGATCATGGCGATGTTTGGGAAACTTTGATTAAACCGGCCAAGAAATTTCCGGTTGGTTCGGTAATTGATTTTGGTAATGAGAATGAAACGATCATGACCGGTAAAGTTGTTGGCGAACTTGAACATGGTGGCCGTTATGTGGAATTTCAATATGATGGAATTTTTATGGAATTGTTGGATAAGCTTGGCGAAATGCCGCTTCCGCCATACATTAAAGAGAAATTAAAAGACCAGGAACGCTATCAAACAGTATATTCAAAAATTGAAGGATCGGCGGCAGCTCCAACTGCCGGCTTGCATTGGACTCCGGAACTGCTTGACAAGGTTCGCGCAAAGGGCATTAAAACAATCGAATTGACTTTGCATGTTGGCCTTGGAACTTTTCGTCCGGTCGAAGAGGAAAATATTGACAAACATAAAATGCATTCCGAATTTTACCAATTGAGCCAGGCAGCGGCCGACCAGATCAACCAAGTTCGCAATAATGGCGGTCGGATTGTTGCTACCGGTACAACAACGATTCGAACTTTGGAAACAATTGGTCATAAATTTAACAGGGATAAATATGGAGGCAATGTTCAGGCGGACTCCGGTTGGACTGATATATTTATTAAACCTGGTTTCAGATGGACAACTGTCGACGCTTTTATTACCAACTTTCATTTACCAAAATCAACGCTTGTTATGCTGGTCGCCGCGTTTACGGGTCGTGAAAATATCCTAAATGCATATAAGCACGCGATTCAAGAAAAATATCGTTTCTTTTCTTTCGGGGATGCGATGTTCATCCATAAGTGAATTTATGATTGAGCAGTTTTTAAAAACTGTTTTTTCTTTGCTCTAAAATTAGATTATGTGTACTTCGATATTTCAAATCGCATATGACCACAGTCACCTTCTTTCTCGGACAATGGATTGGCACGGTTTATATGCCTTTCCACTTTTTGTTCCGCGTGGGTATAAGTGGAGTTCAGTTTACGATGGGAAAGAATACATCAATAAATATGCTGCTATTGGATCAGGCCATGACCGAAAAATGCACGCCGATTTATCGGATGGCGTGAATGAATTTGGTTTATCCGTACAAAAATTGACTTTTGCCAATGCCAGTCGGCAATATGCCAAAACGAGAAATGAAAAGAAAATTCAGTTGGCTCCTTTTGAATTTGCCTTTTGGGCAATGACAAATTTTCGTTCGGTCCAGGAATTGATCGAGTCCTTGCCGTCAATCGAGGTTATAAATGACAACGAAGCGCTGAACAAATATGGCGACGCCGATCTGCATTATGCTGCTGCTGATCCTAGTGGACGTTTTGTTATTATCGAACCTTTGTCGATGCCGATGCGGGTCATTGAAAATCCTTTGGGCGTCGTAACGAATGCTCCTAATTTTAAACGCGAAGTCAATAAACTGAATGACTATATGCCTTTGCTTCCCGAATACTTGAATGGACAACTGTCCTACAATTCCCAGCATGTTGCTTCAAAAGATTTTTCCGGTAAAAAACAGTTGCCGGGCGGTTATACTCCCAGCGCTAGATTTATTCGCGCAGCTTATTTAAAAGAAAGAAGTGATTCGGCAGCCGATCAGGAAGAACAGCTCGTTAATGCCCGCAATATTTTAAATTCCGTTACAGTTCCGAAGATGTCGTCCCGTTCAGACACTTATACGGTTTATCGTTCGGCGGTTGCTTTGGAAACAAGGACTTTATACTACGAAAACTATTCCGCAACCGGATTGTTTAAATTGGTGCTTAATGATAGTCTGTTAGAACAAAGCAAAGAGATTTTTTTTCAAAGAAGATACAAGCAATTTTCAAACTATTTCTTTAAATTGATTGTTGTCTTAAGCGATAATTTTTGTTTAGGAAGCTTGATTGATAAAATTAAGATGATGTCCACATTCGAAGAACAATTAGATCGTCAAAAACATATTCGTAATTTCAGTATTGTTGCTCATATTGATCACGGGAAATCGACTTTAGCTGATCGAATTCTCGAGATGACTCATTCGGTTGCTCAAAGGCAAATGAAGGCGCAGATTCTTGACGACATGCCGTTGGAACGCGAACGAGGAATCACGATCAAGATGAATTCTGTCGAAGTTCACTATGATGCCAAAGATGGCCAACGCTACATTTTTCATTTGATCGATACTCCTGGTCACGTGGATTTTTCCTATGAAGTTTCCCGCGCTCTTGCTGCTGCTGATGGGGCGCTTTTGGTCGTTGATGCAACTCAGGGAGTTCAAGCCCAGACTTTGGCGAACGTTTATTTAGCAATTGATAATGATTTGGAAATCTTGCCGGTTATTAACAAGATCGATCTTCCGTCGGCCGATCCAAAAGGAACCAAAGCAGAGATTGAAGACGATATTGGAATCGACACAAGTGATGCAGCTGATGTTTCTGCCAAAACTGGTCTGGGAGTTGCTGATCTTCTTGAGAAAATCGTTAAAATAATTCCGGCTCCCACCGGGGATTTGAATGCTCCTTTACAGGCCCTAATTTTTGATTCGAAATACGATTCCTATCGCGGGGTTGTTTTATCGATTCGTGTCAAAGAGGGTCAAATTCATCTTGGCGATAAAATTCGTTTAATGAATGCCGGTGCTGATTATGAAGTCACTGAACTGGGCGTTTTTTTTCCCGACGCTACACCACGAAAAGAATTGATTGCCGGAGATGTTGGCTATTTAACCGCTTCTATCAAGGACATCCATATAGCGCGTTCCGGCGATACAGTCACAAATGCCGATCGTCCCGCTCAAAAGGCGCTTCAAGGATATCGGCCAATGACGCCAATGGTTTATGCCGGTATTTATCCAACCGATAATGGTAAATATAATGAGCTTCGCGATGCTTTGGATAAATTAAGTCTTAATGATGCCAGCCTAGAATACGAACCGGAGACTTCAACTGCACTCGGTTTTGGTTTCCGTGTCGGTTTTCTCGGCTTGCTGCACATGGATGTTGTTCAAGAACGTTTGGAACGCGAGTTCGACTTGGAAATCGTTATTACGGCGCCCACGGTTACTTATCATGTAATCAAAACCGATGGGAGTGAGGAAGATATTTCCAATCCGTCTGATATCCCGGATGCCAGCAGCATTAAAGAAATTCGCGAACCCTTTGTCAATGCAACGATTATGGTTCCCGAACAGTACGTTGGCACAGTAATGGAACTTGCGCAAGCTAAGCGCGGAATCTTCGATACAATGGATTATCTCGATAAATCACGTGTCAACGTTAAATATAAGATGCCTTTATCGGAGATAATTTTTGATTTCTTCGATAAAATAAAGTCTTCTACCAAGGGTTATGCCAGTCTCGATTACAGTCTTGCTGGATTCTTTGTTTCTGACTTAAAAAAGATCGACATTTTGTTAAATGGTGACAAGGTCGATGCTTTGAGTTTTATATCTCATAAAGATTTCGCCGACAATCGGGCTCGGGTCGTAACTGGAAAACTAAAGAAAGTTATTCCTCGCCAGAACTTTGAAATTCCGATTCAGGCAGCGATTGGATCAAAAATTATTGCTCGAACAAATATTAAGGCTTATCGAAAAGATGTTACCGTTAAGATTCACACCGGAGATCCTGATCGACGTGCCAAACTGCTCGATAAACAACGGGCCGGCAAAGCGCGAATGAAATCGATTGGGCGGGTAGATGTTCCCCAAGAAGCCTTTATGGCTATTTTGAAGAATTCAGATGATGAACAGTATAATAAGGGACTCTCGTGAAAATTGATCATTCCAAAGGATTATTTTTTTCGGCGACAATTGCCGTGCTTTTGTTGACTTTCTTTTCGATCTTTTATCGTTTTCAAAATAGGCCGACACTAGCAATGGCAGAAAAAGACGCGAAAAGCATTTTTTCAGGGGCTGTTTCTAATAATCTATCGGAAAAGTATTTGTATGGCGGCAAGGCCACTTCGAAAGAGCTTTATATAAAAAAATAAAAAAGAATCTATTAAATGGACTTGTTTTAAGCAATTCTTTGATTTACAAGAATCATCAATATAAGAAAAATCAGGTTTTAGATAAAATTGCCGAAAGAATTTATCGTCTAGAATTTAAAAATCGTCAAGTGAAAATCGAAAGTGTCAGTCTGAATAATTTTCATACGGTTACGGTGGACTATAAAGTAAGGCAGATTATCTTATCAAAGGTGCTCGACAAACTCAGCGCTTCCTCTGAAAAAGACCTGGCTGCAGCTGAAAAACAAACCAGTATCAGTGATCTCAATCAATCACAGATTGCCTTTTTGCAATACATTCTTATCTCTATTCATTGGGATAAGTATTTTTCAGAGTATAATGCTGCATCTTGGTCAAAAAGTAGTTTCCAAATGATTTTCGATCCCAAAAAGCAGCACTACTTAATCAGCAAAAAAACGTTACAATCTATTCAGACAAGTGAGATAAAAAATGGCGAATAATAAGATATCCCAAACAACAAAAAAGCTCTCCCAAATTTTTAATTCAGAAAAGCAACCAGCTGTTTTCTTTGATAAGAATGTTTCGACTATTGAAGAGAATAATTCCTTGCTTGATGGTCAAACCGATGTGCCGGTACTTGATCCTCACGATCTTTTAGTAGAAGTTCAGGCAGTTTCTGTCAATCCGGTTGATACTAAGCTGCGTCAAACAGGAGTGGCATCCAAGATTAAAATTCTTGGTTACGATGCTTTTGGAATTGTCAAAAATACCGGGAAAGATGTCACTCGTTTTCATGCGGGGGATCGGGTTTATTATGCCGGCACGACCCAGCGACCCGGTAGTAATGAAAAATTTCAGGCGGTCGATGAAAGACTGGTTGGTCGTGCACCGGAAAAATTAAATAAAAGTGAAATTGCAGCAATGCCGTTAACCAGTATCACGGCTTATGAGATTCTTGTTGATCAACTTGGCTTAAGATTTCAAAATCACGCAGCCGATGGCAAAAATATGTTGGTAATTAATGGGGCTGGTGGTGTTGGCTCTGTGCTGCTGCAAATGGCAGCTTATCTTGGCATTAATCTTTCGGTAACTGCTCATTCATCGGAATCGATCGAATGGCTAAAAAAGTATTCAGTCGATAAAATCTACGATTATGAAAATATTGACGAAACACTGGCCGATCAAAAATTCGACTATATTGTTTTTCTCTACGATCCGGCTCTCTACTGGGATATTGCGATTAAGCATATTAAACCGTACGGACAGCTGGTGTCAATTGTAGGCACCAATAAGCCTTTAAATATGGGGCCTTTGAAAAACATTGCAGTGCAATTCAAATGGGAATATATGTTTGCCAAATCGGATTTCAATCATAATATTTTGAGTCAGGGCCAGGCGCTTGATAAAATTGCTATTTTGTTGGACGCCGGAATCTTAAAAACGACACTTAATAAAACTTTTGATCTAATTAATGCCGAAAATTTACGGCAGGCCTATAAACTGGTTGAAAGCGGAAGAATGCAGGGCAAAGTTGTTTTGAATGGACCGTTCGACAAGGCTTTAAAGTGACTTCGCGCTTTTTTTTAGAGAATAGCCAGGAATTTTTATCGGGAAATAAGATTTCCAAAAAAAATAATCCCGATGTTTTTCATCATTTAAAAGATGTTCTGCGTGTCAAGGATAAAGATTTGGTTGAATTGGTTGCCGGTCAATCGGCTTATTTAGTTCGGGTTAATGAGATCTCTGCAATGGAAGTCTTTTTTAATCGGCTGGATAAACTTTCGAAAGATCCGGAAATACCGGTCAAGACGACAATTGTTGTTCCGCTTTTAAAATCTGATCATCTGGATTGGCTTATTCAAAAAGCAACTGAACTAGGCGTTTTTAAGATCATTCTCACTAATTTTTCCTATAGTGTTGTTAAAGATATAAAAATCGAAAAGAAACTTCAACGTTATGAAAAAATTGTTAAGGGAGCAGCTGAACAATCCCATCGCCTGCTTGTTCCAGAAATTATTTATGAAAAAAAATTTATTGAACAAGCTGGATTAAGTGATCATCAAATTGGTATTGTTGCTTGGGAAGAGAGTGCTAAGGCCGGAGAAAAATCGAATTTGTTTAAAATGATTCGTTTGGCAAAACTTGATTCCAAGTTCAATGAGATCGTTGCTGTTTTTGGTCCTGAGGGGGGAATCAGCAAAAAAGAGATTAAAAAACTTGAATCAAGCGGTTTCATCACAGCCGGATTGGGTCCGAGAATTCTGCGTGCGGAAACAGCTCCACTTTATTTGCTCTCATCCGTCAGTCTTTTGATAGAATTGAGCTAACTTATTATGGTTAAGATAATTAAAAAGCGATATTTATTTTGGTTTATGATTTCGATTCTTCTGAGTGCCTTAGGACCGTTAATTTTTCGAGCACATTTTTTGGATGGATCCAGGAGAATAATTTGGTTACTAGGAGTTATTTTTGGTGGTTTCTCGTTGTATAGTGGTTATTATTTCCGCCGTTTTGGATTACGTTTTTGGGGTATCTTCATTTTTCCTTTAACTTTTAGCCTGATTAATTATTTTTCCAAGCTTGTTTTTGGTTCTTCGCTGATTACTTACAGTTATGCTTATTTCTTCGCCGCCTTTTATGTTGTTCTTGCGCTTTTTACTTTTGTCGGCGACGATAATCATGATTCTGATTTGGATAAGCAAATACCGGTTGACGACGGTTTTAAGGAGCTTCATGATGGCAAAAATTGAGAATCGCTCTTTTGAAGATGTCCACGATATTTATGTAAAGTATTTAGCTCCTGATCAGGTCAAACGAGTTGATTCCGCTTATCAACTTGCAAAAAAGATGCATGCAGGCCAAAAACGCAAGTCTGGAGAAGACTATATTTATCACCCGATTCAGGTTGCTGGAATCTTAGCGGATTTGAAAATGGATCCAGACACGATTGCTGCTGGTTTCTTGCATGATGTTGTCGAAGATACGCCAGAAACAAATGATGAAATTCGTCAGAATTACGGCGATGATGTTGCCGATATTGTTGACGGTGTGACCAAACTTGGTAGGATTCATTATGAATCGACCGAAGAAAACATGGCTGAAAATCACCGTAAATTGCTGTTGGCAATGGCTAAGGATGTCCGGGTTATTATCGTTAAACTTGCCGATCGTTTGCATAATATGCGAACTCTTCAGGTCCATCGACCGGAAAAGCAGCATCGGATTGCCAGCGAAACACTTGATATTTATGCTCCTCTGGCTCATCGACTTGGGCTTGCCAATATTAAATGGGAACTTGAAGATTTGAGTCTTCGTTATCTTGATCCGGATGAATATCATCGAATTGCCAAAATGATGCATTCTCGTCGTGAAGAGCGTGATGCCGATATTGCTTCGGCGACAAAACAAATAGAAAAAGTAATTAGTGATTTGAAAATTGGTCATTTTGAAGTTACCGGCAGACCAAAGCATATTTATTCAATTTATCGGAAAATGACCGATAAGCATAAACAGTTTTCGGAAATTTATGATTTGCTCGCAATTCGTGTGTTGGTTGACAGTGTTGCCGATTGTTACGCGGCATTGGGTACGATTCACGCTAATTGGAAGCCCCTGCCAGGGCGTTTTAAAGATTACATTGCGTTGCCAAAACCCAATGGCTATCAGTCACTACATACGACGATTATCGGTCCGAATGGTCATCCGTTGGAAGTTCAAATCCGCACTTTTGAGATGCACCAGGTTGCAGAGTTTGGTGTTGCTGCTCACTGGGCTTATAAAGAAAATAAAGGTTCTGAAAAACAGGCTCGCGTCAGCGATTCGGATCAGCAGCATTTGAATGCAATCCAAGGGATCCTTGAATTGCAAGAGGGTGCAACTGATGCAGAGCAGTTTGTCGATACCGTTAAAGGCGATCTTTTCTCTGACCGAGTATATGCTTTTACGCCTAAAGGTGACGTTTTTGAACTACCTGTTGGTTCTAAGCCAATTGATATGGCTTTTGCTATTCACTCTGATATTGGGCTGCACACGGTCGGCGCTAAAGTAAATGGCAAAATTGTGCCTTTAGATTATGAGATTCAAACGGGTGATATTGTTGAAATTGTGACTTCACCGACGCCGAAAGTTTCTCGTGATTGGCTTGGGCTGGTTGCGAGCCGACGGGCTCGAAATAAGATTCGCGCTTATTTTCGCCAGCAGGCACGTTCTTCCAATATCGAAGGCGGTCGGCAAATGCTTGAGGAATATTTGCAGGAGAAACAGCTGCCAGTTGATAAGGCGATGACGGAAGAAAACCTAACCGTTACGGCTACGAAGATGCATTTGTTCTCGGGCGATGATTTGTTGGCAATGATCGGTTATGGGGAAGTTTCCTTGCAACAAGCCGGTAATCGTTTGACGGAAGACATCCGAAAAAAAATTGCCGAAAGGAAAGCCGAAGAAGTTCAAAAAGCTTTGCTTTCTGGTAAAGAGGATGCGGCAAAGGACTTAATCAGAAAAGGCAGCGCTCCGATTGTTAAAAATCGTCCTGAAGAAGACATCACGATCGCTGGTATCGATTCGCTTTTAATTCACCTTTCTAAATGTTGTACGCCGATTCCCGGGGATAAAATTATTGGCTATATCACAAAAGGACGTGGGGTAACTGTTCATCGTGCCAACTGTCCTAATATTAAAAAATCGATTGAAAAAGGCGAGCGTATTATTGAAGTTGAATGGAATAATCCGGATGGCAATAGGCCGAATTATGATGCTGATTTGACTGTCAGCAGTTCCGATCGTCCGGGTATTTTAAACGATGTTATTCGTTCGGTTAACTCTAATACTCATTATCTGAATGCCGTATCGGCTCATAATGAAAAAGACGGTGTTGGTATTATCAGTTTGACTGTCGGGGTAAAAAATGTTGAACAACTGCAGCATATAATTGATTCGATTGCCGGCGTTCATGACGTTTATGAGGTAACCCGCAGCTTTCATTAAACTTTTTCATGCCGTTATTAAAAACAAGTTTTATCATAAAACTTGTTTTTATTTTGTCTTTGATAAAGATGGCTGGACATTGTCAAACCAGTCCTGCAATCCTTTTTTGACGTCTTGAGCAATGGCTTCTTGGTAGGAAGCTGATTTTATGTACTGAAAATCGTTTGAATTATTTAAGTAACCCATTTCCAACAATACAGAGGGGAGATAAGTATAGTGGATTACGTAAAAGTTTCCGGATCTCACACCGCGGTTTGATAAGGGTAAATTATTAAAATGCTTTTTCAGGGTTTCTGCAAGGCTGTATGAATTAGTCGTTTTTTTATGATAATAATATTCAGTAAAGCCAGTCGCTGCATTTGCAACCGTATAGTTATCGAAATGAATACTGATAAAAGCATCGGCATGATATTTTTTTGAGATATTGCTTATTTTGGAAAGCGGCCACAAAAGTTTATCACTGTCGCGAGTCATAATTACACGGGCACCGGTTGATTCCAGAGCTTTTTTAATTTTTCGTGCTGTCCTTAAAGTATAGGTTTTTTCGAAATACTTAGGATCTGTCGCCCCATCAATCGCCAATGATCCTGGATCTGATCCACCATGCCCAGGATCCAAAACAATCGTTGCTTCTGTCATTCGGGTGACTTTACTGACATTATTTGCTTTTTCTTCTGCAACCCAACTGGCAACCCAGCCGGTTTTTTTGTCGATACTTGAACGAACTTTCAGCCACCCGTGTTTCTCTTTAAGAATCGTTAATTTTTCTGAATTTGAAAAAGTTGCCAATTGTTTGTACATCGGTCCCGGGCCGTCACGCAAAACCGTTTTCTTGGCTTTGGTAGTAATTGATTTTAAATTGCTGCTTTTCTTGATTTGATCAGGAACATAAATCGAGGCCACTAACAATAAACCAGCAATAATTAAAACAGCCGAAACGATTAAAGGAACCTGTTTTTTTAAAATCCTTCTAAGCACAGGCAGATCATATATCAAAATTATTCTGACAACATTTATCCAGTGTTAAAATTTCCTATGTATGTCTGATAAACTTTTTCAAAAACCAAAAGGAACGGCTGATTTGTTGCCGGCCGTTCAAGCAATTTGGGATAAAATTAATCGAGCAGCTCAGGAAATTTTCGGTCGCCGTTATCGTTTTGGCAGGATCGATACACCTTTATTTGAAAACTACGAAATTTTTGCACGTACTTCCGGGGATTCATCGGATGTTGTTAGCAAAGAAATGTATGATTTCTACGATAAAGGCAATCGGCACCTGGCTTTACGTCCGGAAGGCACTGCCGGAGTAGTTCGCGCCTATGTAGAGAATAAGCTGTATGGACCCGAATATGAAAAGCCGGTTAATCTTTACTACTTGGAATCTATGTTCCGTTATGAAAGGCCACAAGCTGGGCGGACACGCGAATTTCATCAGTTGGGCGTTGAAAGTTTTGGTTCCGATTCTCCTTTTTTGGATGCACAAATTATTCAAATGGCGATTGATTTTTTTCAAGAATTCAATTTAGATAATTTTATTGTCAAAATAAATTCGCTTGGCGACGAGGAATCCCGAACTAATTATCGGAGCGCTCTGGTGGATTATTTAAAGCAATTTGAAGATCGGTTAAGTAATGATTCGAAAAATCGTTTGAAATCAAATCCCTTGCGGATTTTAGATTCAAAAGATCCAAAAGACCAGGAACTGCTTATTGATGCACCAAAAATTTTGGATTATTTAAATCAGGAATCGAAAGATCGCTTTAAAAAAGTTACCAAAGCTTTAGATGATTTCGATATCAGTTACGAAATTGATAATAAATTGGTTCGCGGTTTGGATTATTACAATAACACGATTTTTGAAATCGAAACACGGGATCCAAAACTTAAATCATCTGCAACCGTTTGTGGTGGTGGACGCTATTCGGGGATGGTTGAGGAATTCGGCGGTCCGGAGACGCCGGCAATTGGTTTTGGGATTGGTTTGGAACGACTGATCACTTTAGTTGGCCAAATTGAAGATCAGGATCATAACGATGTTTATATCGTTCAAACCGATAAATCGGTTAATGAGTTTGCAAATTTGCTGGCAAAGCGATTACGTGAAAAATTTCATTTCGGAGTTTTGCTTGATTACACTGATCGATCAATGAAATCGCAATTAAAATCTGCCGATCGAACCAAGTCGCGATATTCTATTGTGATTGGTGAAGAAGAAGTTAAAAACAAAAAAGTAACAATTAAGAAAATGGCCGATGGCAGCCAGAAAAAAATATTATTGGATAAGTTAACAATTGGGGATTTTTCATGAGTGGAAAACAAAGAACAGTTTATGCAGGTTTAGTAAATGAAAAAATGGCTGGTCAGGCAATTACTTTAAAGGGTTGGGTTCAGAAACGTCGGGATCTCGGCGGATTGATTTTTGTTGATTTACGTGATCGCGAAGGAATTGTTCAGTTGACTTTTTCTGATGAATTTTCTAAAGACGCTCTAAAGACGGCTGAAAGAATTCGTAGCGAGTATGTTATTTCAATTACCGGAGTTGTTTCTCTCAGGGCAGAATCAGCGATTAATCCGAAAATGAAGACAGGAAAAGTCGAAGTGCTTGTTCACCAAGCAGAAATTTTAGCCGAATCAAAAACGCCTCCTTTTGATATCGAAGACGGAGTCGACGTTAACGAAGAATTAAAATTAAAGTATCGTTACCTTGATCTTCGCCGTCCAGAGATGCAAAAAGGCTTGATTTTGCGCTCGAAAATTATGTCTTCTTCGATGCGTTTTATGGAAGAAAATGGTTTCTTGGATATTGAAACGCCGTATCTTGCCAAGAGTACTCCGGAAGGCGCGCGCGATTATTTGGTTCCTTCGCGCATTTACCCAGGAAGTTTTTATGCTTTACCTCAGTCACCGCAGTTATTCAAGCAATTGTTAATGGGTGCTGGCTTTGATCGTTATTTCCAAATTGCCCGTTGTTTTCGTGACGAAGATCTGCGTGGCGATCGTCAACCAGAATTTACCCAGCTTGATATGGAAACGTCCTTCATGAATCAAGGCGAAATCATGGAACTTGTTAATCGCTGGATTACCCAGATTATGTCCGATGTTGTCAAGGCAAATATTGACTCGAACAGTTTTCCGGTTTTGCATTGGCAAGAAGCAATGGACCGTTTTGGTTCCGACAAACCTGATTTACGTTTTGGCATCGAGCTTCACGATGTTTCCGAAATAATGAAACAAACAAATTTCACTGTCTTTACCGGAGCTATTAAAAAGGGCGGTTTCGTTAAAGCAATCGTCGCTCCAAAGGGAGCAACGAAATTTACAAGAAAAATGATTGATGGACAGACTGATTATATTAAACGTTTTGGTGCTAAAGGACTGGCCTGGATTAAATTTGAGAATGGAGAATTTTCTGGACCAATTGCCAAGTTTGTGTCTGATGTAAAGGGTCAGTTGGTTTCCTTTTTGTCACTGTCCGATGGCGATTTGGTATTCTTTGCTGCGGACACGTTCTCGGTTGTTTCCGATACTCTTGGGTATTTACGCAAATACGTTGCTAAAGAACTTGATTTGATTGATGAAAGCAAATGGGATTTTGCCTGGATTGTCGACTGGCCTCTCTTCGAATATTCGGAGGATTTTGGTCGCTGGATTGCAGCCCACCATCCTTTTACAATGCCTAACGAGGAAGATCTGCATTATCTGGACGATGGTGAAGATCCTCATTTGGCACACGCTCAATCGTACGACCTGGTTCTTAATGGATACGAGCTCGGTTCCGGTTCGATTCGTATTCACACAATGGATATTCAGAAAAAAATGCTTAAGGCTTTGGGTTTCACTTCTGATCAGGCAGAAAAGGCCTTTGGATTTTTGCTTGAGGCAATGGAATATGGTTTTCCACCAATGGGTGGAATTGCTCTGGGCCTGGACCGTTTGGCTATGCTTTTGTCCGGCAAAGAAAACATTCGAGAGGTAATCGCTTTTCCAAAGAATTCTAATGCAACTGAACCAATGACCAAAGCTCCTTCGAGAGTTTCTGAAAAGCAGTTGGCGGAGTTGGGATTGAGAGTTCCGGAATGATTATTACTAACGTAACGCTTTTTTAATGATTGAAGTTATTTTGTAAATTTAATGTAATATTGGAATTATGAAGAGGGATAGTAGAAAAAGTAGTTTTATTCCAGGTATTGAGGGCTTGCGGGCCTTTTCGGTTATTGGGGTGATTCTTTTTCACTTGTGGCCGAAAATCTTTGCCGGTGGATTTGCCGGAGTGACGGTCTTTTTTGTTATTTCAGGTTTTTTAATGATAAGAATCATCCTTAATGAATTTTACGAACGGGGCCGTTTTCGAATCAAACGTTTTTATTCACGGCGTTTCTGGCGTCTGTACCCGGCTTTTATCGTAATGATATTTTTAACGACCGCAGTTTTAGCAGTTGCTTTTCCTGAGGGACTATTTGGTATCAGGGGTTCGCTATTAAGCAATATATTTTATGTTAATAATTGGTATCAAATTGCCAATTCGCTTTCTTATTTTGCTGCTAGTGCTCATTGGTCGGTCTTTACCCATCTTTGGTCGCTTTCTGTCGAAGCGCAGTTTTATTTATTTTGGCCGCTTCTTTTATCCTTAATTCTTTATTTCGGTGATAAGCGTTGGCAACTTGCCTTGATTGTTCCAACTATTTTTGCTTTGATTTCCGCGACTTTGTTTGCAATTTTATATTCGCCGATTTCAACCAATCGTGCCTATTATGGAACGGATACAAGAGTTTTTTCATTCATTATTGGCGGGATTGTTGCCATTTTTATGTCTTTGGCCGCTTCTCCTTACTGTCCGAAACAAATTACCCGGATACTCATTTTTTTAAAAAAACTTCAGGCTATTTAATTTCCTTAAGTTTGCTTGGCTTAATTGCACTGTTTATTCTTGCTAATGGAGTCCAGGCCTGGGTTTATTACTTTGGAATGTTGCTGCTGAGTATTTTTACGGCGATTTTAATCTTTTATTTATCAAGTAATCCACAAAGCGAATTTGGTTTATTAATGGGCAATCGCTATTTTAGATACATTGGTTCGCGTTCTTATTCGATTTATCTCTATCAATTGCCGATTATGATGATTATCGAACGAATTTTCCCTGTCGTTTCTCTGCTTGATGATATATTGAGATCAATTACTTCTGTCCTGATTATTCTGTTTGTTTCCGAACTTTCCTATCGACTAATCGAAATGCCTTTTCGACATGGATTCGTTCTTCGTTTAACGAAACTGGCATTTAATTGGAAAACAATTTTGTCGATCACTGTAGCTGTTTTCGCCATTGGAGGCACGGCCTTCGGCCTTATTTCCAAAAGTGCGGTTCGTTCAAAAGATGCCGACCAACTTCAACAAAAATTGAATAAGAGTTCAAAAGTAATTGAAAAGCGAAACAACAAGGCTGTTCAGGCTCGAAAAAGTTCATCTTCTTCAACTTCATCTGCTTCCAGCAGTTCCGATTCTCATGAACAACAATTGGCTTCTATCTTTGGCACAAGCAGTGAAAATATTCACAAGGTTGAATCCTTGAATATTACTGCAGTCGGTGATTCACTTTTATTGGACGTTGGGCCGGATATTCAATGGGTTATGCCCAAGACGATTGTTAATGCAAAGGTCGGCCGACATACTCTTAACGCAATCGATATTTTGCGTCACTTAAAAAAAGAGGGAAAACTGGATCCGATTATTTTGATGGTTATTGGAACAAATGGAGAAATTTCTGCACAAAATATTCAAGAAGTGCGTTCCATTGCCGGTTCTCGACAAGTATATTGGGTTAACTCATTCTCTGGGGGCAAGCCTTGGGAAGGCCCTAATAATCAGCTGTTAAACGCAGCAGCTAAAAAGGATCGACGACTGCATATTGTTGACTGGTATGATTCTGCCCGCTCTCATCCGGAATGGTTTTCTCCGGATGGCATTCACCCTCAGCGAACGGGAAACCGTATCATGACGACGATGATTATTAATTCAATTGCTTCGAATACCAAGTAACTTTACATTTTCGTGACAAAAATATTATTTTTTGCAATATAAAAAGTTAATTTACTCACATATTGTAACCTGCAATTTTACATTATTCGTTTGATCCTCCAAAAATGTCTTTATCTGAAATATTGAGGAAAAATAAAAATAGGACAATACTTTCCAATGGGGAGTGGGTATTTTTACACTAAGAAAGTCAGGAGACTAGTTAAGGCATTAATTGTTTTAGCTTGTTTTGCTGCTTTTTCTTTTCTTATTCCCTCAACGGTGGGTAAAGCCGACCATTGAGATGCTTCAGCGAATAGTTCTTTTTCTGTGGCTAGAGGACTTGCTAGGTCGGTTGGGCAAACCGCAGCAACTTTTAACCCACCAGCGTCGACAGCTAAAAGCAAAAAGGACAAGACTTCTACAGGAAATACGCTTCAACAACTGGATTACGTCAAGTCGACAGTTCAAAATACAACTCCTTTGGAGAACAATGTTTCTTATGCTGCGACCAGCAGTAGCCAACAAACTCTAAGCAGCGTTCAAACTTCTTCCCAAAGTTCCAGCAGTTCTATAAGCGAAAGTAGCTACTCAAGCTCAACTGCGACCGGCACGAGTATGTACAGTGAATCGCAAAATACTGTACAAAGGTCCAGTGTTTCAAGCAGCTATAGTTACGCTGCAAAAATCAGCTCGTCATCCTCTATTCCACAAACGTCTGTTTCTTCTTCGAGCTCCAGCAGTTCGATTTCATCCGGCAGTGATGATATTAACTGGCTTATTTCTCGCGAATCGTCCGGTAATCCGAACGCTGTTAATGGTTCTTATAAAGGAATCGGCCAACTTAGCGAGGCTGCTTACGAGACATATCTTGGTATGACTTGGGATCAGGTTAAAGGGAACTATCAACTGCAATTAAAAGCGATGCAGGCATATATTTCTGCCCGTTATGCTTCCGTTTCTGCTGCGATTAGTTTTTGGCAACAGAATGGCTGGTACTAATTTCTAATTTTTATGGCGGAAGTCCTTGCCCCACAAGGGCTTTTGCTGTAACATATACAAGTATGCCTTTTACGTTTTACGCTTTAATACGGCCGAAAACGCCGGTATATCAATGATTAGCAATGATATTCAAGGTTGCGACACGCTCGGCACCGTTGCCATGGCGTTGAGATGCCGGTTTTTGAATGGAGCAAGCTGATTTTGAAAATCAACGAAAGGATAAATTATGGCAGAAAGAAAAATTCGGATTCGCTTGAAGGCTTATGAGTATCGTACGATCGATGCTTCAGCGGCAAAAATTGTTGAAACTGCAAAACGCACTGGTGCGCAGGTAGTTGGTCCAATTCCTTTGCCGACTGAGCGCACTATATATACTATTTTGCGTTCGCCTCATAAGCACAAGGATTCACGAGAGCAATTTGAAATGCGTACACATAAGCGCTTGATTGATTTGGTTAATCCAACTGATAAAACTGTTGACTCGCTTCGCAAGTTAGACCTACCAGCTGGTGTAGCAATCGAAATCAAGCTTTGATCATTTAATAATTAAGGAGAAAGTCATGACAAAAGGTATCTTAGGCCGAAAAGTCGGTATGACTCAGGTTTTTACTGATAAAGGCGAGCTTATTCCTGTGACTGTCATTGAAGCATTGCCAAATGTGGTGCTGCAAGTAAAGACTCCCGAGACTGATGGCTATTCAGCTTTGCAGCTCGGCGTCTTTGACAAGCGCAAGATTGCCGCTAATAAACCTGAACAAGGTCACGCAAAAAAAGCTAGCGCGGCCCCTAAGCGCTACGTTCGCGAAATTCGTGACGCGCAAGGCGATTATAAACAAGGCGATAAAGTTAAAGTCGATGTTTTTGCCGCTGGTGAATATGTTGATGTCCAAGGAATTACAAAGGGACATGGTTTCCAAGGATCTATAAAACGTTTGGGACAGTCACGTGGACCAATGGCCCACGGATCTCGTTACCATCGTCGTCCTGGTTCAATGGGATCTATCATCAACAAAGTCTTTAAAGGAAAACTTCTTCCTGGACAAATGGGTGGCGACCTCAGAACCGCACAAAAACTTTTGGTTGCAGGCGTTGATCCGGCGAATAATTTGATTTTAATCAAAGGTAATGTTCCCGGAGCAAATAAAAGCTTTGTGACTATCAAGTCTACTGTTAAACCATTTAAAGCAAGCAAAATCAAGTTGGGTGGCACAGTTGGACAAGAAGTTAAAGCAGAAGCCAAAGACACGGCTTCTACAGAAAAAAAACAAGCAGAAACAAAAAATGACTCTGCTTCCGCAGAATAAGAAAGGAGAACATTATGACTAAAGTTGCTTTATATAAACAAGATGGTACTCAAGCTGGTGAAGTCGAGTTAGCAGATTCGATTTTTGCAATTGAACCTAACGAAGCTGTAGTTACTGATGCGGTTTTGATGCAACGTGCATCTTTGCGTCAAGGTACTCATTCGGTCAAGAATCGTTCTACTGTTTCTGGTGGTGGGAGAAAGCCATGGCGTCAAAAAGGAACTGGTAACGCTCGTCAAGGTTCGATCCGTGCTCCACAATGGCGTGGCGGTGCAATTTCGATGGGCCCGATTCCTCGCCCTTATGCTTATAAAATAAACCGCAAGGCTTATCGTTTGGCTTTGAAGAGTGTTCTATCAGATAAAGTTTCAGCAAAGAACTTCGTTATTATCGACGAGCTTAATTTTGAGAAGCCTTCAACGAAAGCTATTGCTGATAGTTTGAACAAATTAGAGGCTACCAAGAAGACTTTGTTGGTGGTTGACGATGCAAACGAAAATGCAAAACTTTCGGCTCGTAATTTGCCAAATGTTCAAGTAACCACGGCTAGTGGCGTTAATGTTTACGACCTAGTGAAGGCTCAGAAAGTTGTTATCGTACAGTCAGCTGTAAAACAAGTTGAGGAGGTATTAGGCTAATGCAGGCACGCGACGTAATTTTACGACCAATAATCACTGAATCATCGATGGCTGGCGCTGATCGCAAGGTTTATCAGTTTGAAGTTAATCGGAAGGCTACCAAGACCGATGTTAAGGTGGCGGTTGCTGATGTTTTTGGCGTTACAGTCAAGAAGGTTAATATTGCTAATGTTCGTGGGAAAAATAAGCGAATGGGCCGTTACCAAGGGCTTACACGCAATCGCAAAAAGGCCACCGTTAGTTTAACTGCTGATTCAAAAGACATCGAAGTTTTCAAAAACCAAGAAGAAAATAAATAATTTTTTAGAAAGGAGTAACGCATGGCTATCAAGACTTATAAACCGACAACTAATGGACGTCGTAATATGAGCGGATTTGATTTTTCCGTTATTACAAAAACGACACCAGAGAAAAGTTTGTTGGCAAAAAAATCTAAGACCGGCGCTCGTAACGCTGAAGGTCGTATGACTGTTCGCCATCATGGTGGTGGTCATAAGCAGCAATATCGTATTATTGATTTCAAACGAATCAAGGACGACAAGACTGCCACGGTTAAAGCAATCGAGTATGATCCTAATCGGACTGCTAATATTGCTTTGCTCGTTTATGAAGATGGTGTGAAGAGTTATATCTTGGCGCCTAAGGGATTAGAAGCTGGAACTAAAGTTCAGTCTGGTCCCGATGCCGATATTAAGGTCGGTAATGCGTTGCCGTTAGGCAACATTCCCGAAGGTACATTAATTCACAATATAGAATTAAAACCTGGTAAGGGCGGTCAGCTGGCTCGTTCGGCTGGTACTTCGGCACAAATT
Organism: Oenococcus oeni; assembly: GCF_020510245.1. Taxonomy (NCBI): domain Bacteria; kingdom Bacillati; phylum Bacillota; class Bacilli; order Lactobacillales; family Lactobacillaceae; genus Oenococcus; species Oenococcus oeni. The sequence continues at coordinate 557,682 of NZ_CP084701.1, forward strand.
TTAGGTAAGGATGATGCTGGCAAATATGTGATTATTCGTTTATCATCTGGCGAAGTTCGTATGATCCCTGCTACTTCTCGTGCAACGATTGGTGAAGTTGGCAACGCTGAACATTCACTTATCAGTTGGGGTAAGGCAGGTCGTTCCCGCTGGCGCGGCAAGACTCCACATGTTCGTGGTTCTGTTATGAACCCGAATGATCACCCACATGGTGGTGGTGAAGGAAAAGCTCCTGTCGGTCATCCGAGTCCTATGAGCCCATGGGGCAAGAAGTCTTATGGTAAGAAGACTCGTGATAAGAAGAAGCCATCAACTAAGTTCATTGTTCGTGGACGGAAGGGTAAGTAATCGGAGGTTTAGATGAGTCGTAGTTTGAAAAAAGGACCTTTTGCTGATCCATCGTTGTTAAAGAAGATCGAGCAATTAAAAGGCCAAAGTAAAAAACCAGTCATCCGTACTTGGTCACGTCGTTCAACAATCTTTCCAAGTTTTATTGGTTTTACGATTGCTGTTTACGATGGTCGCAAGCACGTTCCGGTATATATCCAAGATGATATGGTTGGTCACAAACTCGGAGAGTTTGTTCCAACTCGTACTTTCCGTGGACATGCTGGTAGTGATGATAAGAAGACAGGAAAGTAAGGAGTAAGTCATGGCTGAAAATGTTACATCTGCAAAAGCCACAGCTTTTCAAGTTCGAATCGCGCCTCGTAAAGCTCGATTGGTCCTTGATACTGTTCGTGGCAAAAGTGTTAATGAAGCTTACGCAATCCTGAAATTCTTGCCTAATACAGGTACTGAGCCGGTATATAAGGTGCTCAATTCAGCGGTTGCGAATGCTGAAAATAATTTTGCTCTTGACAGAGCAGATTTGGTGATCAAGGAAGCTTATGCCAACGAAGGACCAACTATGAAACGTTTTCGTCCTCGTGCTAAAGGTACGGCATCTAAAATCAACAAACGCACAAGTCATATTACAATCGTCGTTTCCGAAAACGACAAGAAAGGAGCTTGAGTATGGGCCAAAAGATTAATCCAATTGGATTCCGTGTTGGAGTCATTCGTGACTGGGATGCTAAATGGTATGCCGACAAAAAGGAATACGTTCCTGCTTTACAAGAAGACTTGCGGATTCGCAAATATCTTGAAACGAATTTAAAAGATGCAGCTGTTGATCGTATCACAATCGAACGTACTGAACCTACTCGCATTAATTTAACTATTCATACTGCTAAGCCTGGTATTGTTATTGGTCGTGGCGGTGCTGATGTTGAGCGTTTGCGTAGTGAATTGTCAAAGATAGTTGATACTTATAAGGGTCAACACAAGCGCGTCAATATCAATATTGTCGAGATTCGTAAACCAGATTTAAATGCTCACCTTGTTGGCCAACAAATTGCTGCCGATTTAGAGAGGCGTGTTGCTTTCCGTCGCGCAATGCGTGGAGCTATTCAACGTGTTCAACGTGCTGGCGCTAAGGGTGTTCGCACAATGGTATCAGGACGTTTGAATGGAGCTGATATTGCTCGTAAAGAGCAATATACGGAGGGCACCGTTCCTCTTCATACTTTACGTGCTGATATTGATTATTCTTGGGACGAAGCGATGACTTCTTACGGTAATCTTGGTATTAAAACATGGATTTATCGTGGCGATGCCGAGAATGGCCAATTCATTAAAGATGAGGATGTTGCTGCTGCAGCGAATAATCGTGGCCGTGGCAATAATCGTGGCCGTGGAAACAGTCGTCAGAATGGTGGTCGTTCTCGTCGCCCTCGTCAAGGTCAAGCTTCTACTCAAGGACGAGGAGGTAATAACTAATGTTAGTTCCTAAACGTGTTAAGTACCGTCGTGTTCATCGTGGACACATGCGCGGTGAAGCTAAAGGTGGCCGGACAGTTGCTTTTGGTGATTACGGTTTGCAATCACTTGAAAATAATTGGATTACGAACCGCCAAATCGAGGCAGCTCGTATCGCCATTACCCGTTATATGAAACGTGGTGGTAAAGTCTGGATTAAGATTTTTCCACAAAAGTCCTATACATCCAAGGGTGTTGGTGTCCGTATGGGTAATGGAAAAGGTGCTCCGGAAGGCTGGGTAGCCCCGACCAAGCGTGGAACAATTATGTTCGAAGTTGGCGGAGTTTCCGAAGCCGTGGCTAAAGAAGCTTTGCGATTAGCTATGCATAAATTGCCAGTTAAGGCAAAAATTGTTAGCAAAGCCGAAGCAAGTAAGGAGGTAAACGCATAATGAAAGCTTCAGAAATTAAAGGTCTATCCCGCGATGATTTGTTAAAGCGTGAAAAAGATGCCAAAGAAGAACTTTTTAATTTACGTTTCCAACAAGCTGCAGGTCAATTAGAGAATACCGCCCGTCTTTCAACGGTCAAAAAAGACATTGCAAGAATTAAAACTGAGCTGTGGGCTCAGGAAATCGCTGCCGAAAAGGCAAAGGCATAAGGAGGTTACTATGAGTGAAGAACGTAATACACGTAAAGTTTATCGTGGCCGTGTTGTTTCTGACAAGATGGACAAGACCATTACTGTAGCAGTTGAAACTTATAAAAACCACCCTGTCTATGGTAAGCGAGTTAACTATGCTAAAAAGTTTAAGGCACATGATGAGAATAATGATGCCAAATTGAATGACGTTGTTGAGATTATGGAGACTCGTCCATTGTCTGCTACTAAGCGTTTTCGTCTTGTTCGTGTGGTCGAAAAAGCTGTCGTCTTGTAATATTTTGAAAGGAGCAGAACTATGATTCAACAAGAAAGTCGCCTTAAAGTTGCTGATAACTCTGGCGCTCGTGAAATTTTGACAATCAAAGTTCTTGGCGGTTCCGGAAGGAAATTTGCTAATATCGGCGATATGATTGTCGCCACTGTTAAACAAGCTATTCCTGGCGGCACCGTTAAGAAAGGTGATGTTGTTAAAGCGGTTATCGTTCGTACGGTTAGTGGTGTTCATCGAATTGATGGTTCATATATTAAATTTGATGAAAATGCCGCTGTCATCGTTAGAGATGATAAGTCGCCGGTTGGTACACGTATTTTTGGACCTGTCGCACGTGAATTACGCGATAACAACTATATGCGTATTGTAAGTCTTGCGCCGGAAGTTCTATAAGGAGGATCACATGAATATTAAGACTGGAGATAAAGTCCGCGTGATCGCCGGTAAGGACAAGGGTAAAGAAGGATCAGTTACCAAGGTATTTTTGAAAACTGATCGTGTAATTGTCGAAGGCGTGAACAAAGTCAAAAAACATCAAAAGCCAACCCAGGCAGAGCCTAAGGGTGGAATTATCGAAAAAGAGGCAGCTATCCATGTATCCAATGTGATGCTGCTGGATGCCTCTAAAAAGAAAACAATTCGCGCTAGCAAGCGCGAAAGCAATAAAAAATAAGCGGGAGAAATCATTTTCATGGTAAATGCGTTAAAAGAAAAATATGTTAATGAAGTTCGACCAGCTCTGATTTCAAAGTTTGACTATACATCATTAATGCAGGCCCCTAAGCTTGAGAAAATTGTCTTGAACATGGGTGTCGGCGATGCTGTTACTAACTCTAATAATCTTGATGAAGCTGTCTCTGAACTGCGTTTAATTGCTGGCCAACAACCAGTTGTCACCAAGGCTAAAAAGTCAATTGCTGGTTTCCGTTTACGTGAGGGAATGAGTATTGGAAGTAAAGTTACACTTCGTGGAACACGTATGTATGACTTTCTTGATAAATTGATTAATGTTGCATTACCTCGTGTTCGTGATTTCCACGGTACGTCCACCAAATCTTTCGATGGTCGTGGAAATTATACTCTTGGTATCAAAGAACAATTAATTTTCCCTGAAATCAATTACGATGACGTTAATCGGGTCCGCGGACTTGATATTGTTATTGTTACGACTGCCAAGACTGATGAAGAAGGTCTTGAATTACTTAGTCAACTTGGCATGCCCTTTGCTAAGTAATTATTAAAAAGCACAAACAAAGTATCGCTATTGGACAAACGTGCTTTTTAGATAAATTATCAATGATGTTTTGTCTAAAAAGTGCATTGTTACGCGACAACTGTTAGAAAGGAAATTCATTATGACAATGTCTGATCCAATTGCAGACTTTTTGACCCGGATCCGGAATGCGAACATGGTTCGTCACGAAACCGTTGAGACCCCTGCTTCAAAGATCAAAATTAATATTGCCCAAATTTTAAAGGATGAGGGTTTTATTACCGATTATCAAGTTGTTGATACTCCTAATAAGCAAGGTTTGATTTCTTTGAGTTTAAAGTATGGCCCAAATCGTGAGCGTATTATTACTGGTTTAAAACGGATTTCAAAACCCGGTTTGCGTTCTTATGTCCAGGCTGATTCTGTTCCTAAAGTACTAAATGGTTTGGGAATTGCGATTTTGTCAACATCTGAAGGCGTTATGACAGATAAAGCTGCTCGTGCTAAGATGATTGGCGGAGAAGTAATCGCGTACGTATGGTAATTTAATCCATGGTTAATTTATCTAGGAAAGGAGAAAACCATGAGTCGTATCGGAAATAAAGCAATCACCATTCCTACTGGTGTTGAAATAAAGCAGGAGGGCGATCAGGTAACTGTTAAGGGTCCTAAAGGTGAAATTACCCGTTCGATCGCGTCGGTGATTTCAATGAATATCGAGGGATCTGAAGCTAAGTTCAGTCGTCCCGATGATTCTAATCGGAATAAAGCATTGCATGGAACTACTCGTGCTAATGTTGCTAATATGATTGAGGGCGTTTCTAAAGGTTTTAAAAAGAATCTTGAACTTGTTGGTGTTGGATATCGTGCTTCGATGCAAGGAGATAAACTTGTGTTGACTGTTGGTTTTTCCCACCCGGTTGAGTTTGAAGCGCGTGAAGGTCTGAAAGTTGCTGTACCTGATGCTACCCATATTTCTATTGAGGGTATTTCCAAACAACGTGTCGGTGATTTTGCAGCTGAGATTCGCGGAGTTCGTCCGCCTGAACCTTATAAAGGCAAGGGAATTCGTTATCAAGGCGAAATCGTACGTCGTAAGGAAGGAAAGACTGGTAAATAACTAGTCTAAATTATTAAAAGGAAGCATTGCTATGATTACAAAACCAGATAAAAATAAGACGCGTCAAAAGCGTCACGCGCGTGTGCGTGGTAAGATTTCTGGTACTGCACAGCGCCCCCGTTTGAGTGTTTTTCGTTCTAATTCAAACATCTACGCACAAGTAATTGATGACGTAGCAGGTGTCACGCTAGCAAGTGCCTCTACTTTGGAAAAAGAAAACCAAGGTGGAACTAAATCTGAACAAGCAAGTAAGGTTGGCCAGTCGGTTGCCAAACTAGCTATTGCAAAAAAAATCACTGAGGTTGTTTTTGACCGGAGTGGGTATCTCTATCACGGACGTGTTCGGTCTCTGGCCGACGGCGCTCGTGAAGCAGGTTTGAAATTCTAAGGGAAGGAGGAAAAAATATGGCAGAATATATTAATCCAAATGCACTTGGCGATCTTGAAGAAAATGTTGTTTCTATCAATCGTGTTACAAAAGTTGTGAAAGGTGGCCGTCGGCTTCGTTTTTCCGCTTTGGTAATTGTTGGTGATAGAAATGGGCATGTTGGCTTTGGTACTGGAAAGGCCCAAGAAGTTCCTGAGGCTATTCGTAAAGCTGTTGAAGATGCTAAACGTCATTTGATCAAGGTCCCGACCGTTGGAACTACGATTCCTCATCAGGTTCTTGGCGTTGACGGAGGCGGAAAAGTTCTCTTAAAGCCTGCTTCTGAAGGTTCCGGGGTTGCTGCAGGAGGCTCTACTCGTCCAATTATGGAGTTAGCAGGTATCCCTGATGTTACTGCGAAATCACTTGGATCATCAACTGCTGTCAATGTTGTTCGTGCAACGTTTGATGGTTTAAAGAACTTAAAGGAAGCTAAGGTGGTTGCTGCATTGCGTGGCGTTAGCCTTGGAGAATAAGGAGGAGACATGGCAGATTTAAAAATTACTTTAATTAAAAGCATAGTTCATCGTGAGCCTCGTCAACGAGAGATTGCAAAGTCTCTTGGCTTGGGTCGTGTTCACTCTTCTGTTGTTCGCCCAGATAATGCTGCGACTCGTGGTATCATTTTTAAGATTGCTCATCTTGTTTCGGTTGAGGAGGTTAACAAATAATGGATTTATCAACTTTAAAACCAGTCGCTGGTTCTCGTAAATCTTCTACTCGAAAAGCTCGCGGTTTCTCTGCCGGCAAAGGAAAGACAGCTGGTCGTGGACAAAAAGGCCAGAAGGCTCGTGAAGGAAAAAAATTGCGTCTAAGTTTCGAAGGTGGCCAAATGCCATTGATGCGTCGTATGCCTAAACGTGGATTTAACAATATTTCTCGTAAAGAGTATGCAATCGTTAATCTTGACCAACTTAATAAGTTTGACGATGGAACAACTGTTTCGGCCTCTTCATTGAAAGAAGCTGGTATCATTAAAAAGGAATTATCAGGCGTCAAAGTTTTGGCTTCTGGTAAACTTAATAAAAAAATTACTATTCATGCAGCAAAAGCTTCACAAGCTGCACAGGATTCAATCAAAGAAGCCGGTAGCAAGATTATTTTAACTACCGAAACTGCTGATTCAGAAAATTAATTTCCATGTTTAGTTTATTAATAAAAGCTCTAAAACAAAAGGAAATTCGCGTTCGTATCTATTGGACTTTGCTTATTTTGCTTGTCTATAGGTTTGGCGCCTACATAACCGTCCCGGGTGTCAATGCAAGTGCTTTGACAAAGCTAATGGACCAGACTTCATTACTTTCGATTTTAAACTTGTTCTCTGGTGGCGGTCTTTCGGCATATTCTCTTTTTGCTCTTGGCGTTAGTCCTTATGTTACAGCTCAAATTATCATTCAGTTGTTGCAAATGGATATCGTTCCGAAATTGGTTGAATGGTCCAAACAGGGTGAGACTGGTCGTCGTAAAACTACTCAGGTAACTCGTTACTTGACAATTGTTTTGGCTTTCATTCAATCGATTGGTATTACGGCTGGTCTAAATGCTTTGGGCGAACCAATAGGGGTAACTTTACTGAAAAATACTTCTCTCAATTCTTATTTTGTTATTGCGGCCGTTATGACGGTTGGATCGATGTTTTCTGTTTGGCTTGGTGAACAGATTCAGGACAAAGGCATTGGCAATGGCGTTTCGATGATTATTTTCGCCGGTATTGTTGCCCAACTGATACCAGGGATATGGCAGCTTTTTCAGGAGGATGTTCTTGAAGGTCCAGCAGTAAACGGATGGATTAGCTTTGGTGTTCTTTTCTTGGCCCTACTGATTGTTGTTACTTTCGTTACATGGTTTTATGGCGCTGTTCGCCGTCTCCCTATGCAATATACGCGTTCGGATCGTAATTATGGTGACGAAAGTTATTTGCCATTAAGAGTTAATGTCTCCGGCGTTATTCCGGTTATCTTCGCTTCATCTCTTATCACAACTCCTCAAACTATTTTGCAGGCTTTTGTTGGTTCTTGGGGAGATAAGCCATGGTATAAGATCGCTAGCAACATCTTCAGCCTTCAGACATGGGAAGGGACATTAGCATATGGCTTGATGATTGTCTTATTTACTTTCTTTTACGCCTTTGTCCAGGTTAATCCGGAAAAGGTATCCGAAAATCTGCAAAAGCAGGGTTCCTATATAATCGGTGTAAGGCCTGGCGAAGAGACGAAGAAGTTCCTTAGTCGCCTACTTAATCGTTTATCCGGTCCAGGGTCGATCTTTTTAGCCGTTGTTGCAGTTGTACCACTTTTAGCACAGAATTTTGGAATTCTAGATGCCAATTCAAAGATTGGTTTGGGTGGTACTAGTCTATTGATTGTGATTGGTGTCGCGGTTGATTTGATGCACCAAATTGAAGGATTGACAGAAAAGAAAAACTATATTGGTTTGATTCGCTCACATCCTTATTACGATAAAGAATTATCTGAAGGGAAAATTTAAAATGTCTAAAAATATTGTTATGTTGGGTCTTCCTGGAGTTGGCAAAGGTACAAACGCTGATATTATGGTTGAGGATTTTAAACTGCCTCACATATCTACTGGAGATATTTTTCGTTCGGCGATGGCCAATCATACTGAATTAGGTGATAAGGCTAAATCTTTCATGGATGCCGGGAATCTTGTTCCTGATGAAATCACAAATGGAATTGTGAACGAACGTTTGAATGAGGCTGATGTTAAGGATGCCGGTGGTTTTATTCTCGATGGCTATCCGAGAAATACTTCTCAAGCAGATTCACTGGAATCTTTTTTGAGAAGTATTCAACAGAAGCTTAATGCGGTTATCTATTTAGATGCTTCGGAAAAAACCGTAACTAATAGAATGCTTGGACGTGGTAGGGAAGACGATACACCGGAAGTTGTCGCTCACAGAATTGATGTTGCAAAAAAAGAAACCATGCCCTTGGTTGAATATTATCGTAATAAAGGAAGTCTTTACACGATTGATGCAAATGGAGAAGTTTCAGTTGTTTATCCAAAGATTAAAAAACTTGTTTCAAATTTATAAATAGCTTGATTTTCTTTAGTAATGCTGATATAATTTGCAGGTTGACCGTATGAATTTGGAGGTAAGAGTGGCAGGAAACGACGTTATTGAGATTGAAGGAGTAATTAAAGAAACAAAACCAAACGCTAACTTTATTGTTGAGTTGGAAAACGGTGCAAGGATTCAAGCCGGAGTTTCTGGCAAGATTCGTAAAAATTATATCCGTATTCTCGTTGGAGACCGTGTGACGGTTGAAATGTCGCCATATGATTTGACTAAGGGTCGAATCACTTATCGTCATAAATAAGGCGAGACAACAATCAGTTAACCGAATAGGAGGAATAGATTGTGAAAGTACGTCCATCTGTAAAACCAATGTGTGATCAATGCCGTGTTATTAAGCGGAATGGTCGCGTTATGGTAATTTGCTCGGCAAATCCCAAACACAAGCAACGCCAGGGCAAGTAACATTAGGCAGGTCGGTGGCATAAAGAACCGGCATACATATAGAAAGGAGGAATTGTTATGGCTCGTATTGCAGGTATTGACTTACCACGTGACAAAAGGATCGTGATTGGTCTTACTTATATATATGGAATCGGTAATACTACTGCTGAGAAGGTTTTGGCAGAAGCTGGTGTGAGCGAAGATGTCCGTGTACGTGACCTTAGTCCTGAAGATGAGGATAAAGTTCGTGCAGCAGTTGACAAATTAAACTTAACACTTGAAGGTGATTTGCGTCGTGAAGTTAGCTTAAATATTAAGGGACTTCAGGAAATCGCCTCTTACCGTGGTATTCGTCACCGTCGTGGATTACCAGTTCGTGGACAACACACGAAGAATAATGCACGTACTCGTAAAGGCCCAGCTAGAGCGATTGCTGGCAAGAAGAAATAATTAAGAAAGGAGATTTTCAGTATGGCAAGTCGTACAAGTCGCACAAGTGGTCATAAGCGTCGCGCTAAAAAGAATATTGAAAAAGGCGTTGCCCATATTCATTCAACTTTTAATAACACGATTGTTTTGATCACTGATCAAGCAGGAAACGCAGTTTCTTGGTCATCAGCTGGTTCATTAGGTTTTAAGGGTTCTCGTAAGTCTACTCCTTTTGCTGCTCAACTTGCTGGTGAAGCTGCTGCCAAAGCAGCAATGGAACAAAATATGCATAGTGTTGCAATCAGTGTTAAAGGACCAGGTCCTGGACGCGAATCTGCAATTCGTGCTGTTGCCGCTGCTGGTTTAGAAATTACTGCAATTAGCGACGTCACTCCCGTTCCTCATAACGGTTCTCGTCCACCGAAGCAGCGTCGGGCATAAAAAATATATAGGAGAGGCAAATATATGATCGAATTTCAAAAGCCAACAATTTCGACCGTCGAAGAATCAGAAAATTATGGAAAGTTTGTTGCCGAGCCTCTCGAGCGCGGTTATGGAACTACTCTTGGAAATTCATTAAGAAGAGTTTTGTTATCCAGCCTGCCCGGTGCAGCAATTAATTCTGTCCAGATTGATGGTGTCCTTCATGAATTCACGACTATTGATGGTGTAACAGAAGATGTTACTCAAATAATTTTGAATTTAAAAAAGGTTGCTATGCGGATTGATTCCGATGAACAGAAGACGCTTGAAGTTGACTTTAGTGGTGCTGGTGAATTGACTGCCGGAGATATCAAAAGCGATGGCGATGTTGAGATTTTGAATCCTGATTTGCACATTGCGACAGTCTCGGCTGGTAAGAGCCTACATATGGCTCTCACTGCTGTACGTGGTCGCGGATATGATTCAGCTGAAGAGAATAAAGCCAAGATGGAACTTGGCATTGGTGTTTTAGCGATTGATTCAATTTATACACCTATTTCTAAGGTTAATTATACAGTCGAAAAGACTCGTGTTGGTCATCGTGATGATTATGACAAATTAACGTTAGAAGTGTGGACTGATGGTTCTGTTAGTCCAAGCGAGTCTTTGAGTCTTGGATCCAAGATATTATCTGAACATCTAGCTTTGTTCATTGATTTGAGTAATGCTGGGAAGAAAGAAATGATGCTTGATCCTGATGCTGTTGAGACAGTTATGGAAAACAAGGAACCAATCGAAGAGCTTGAACTTTCGGTTCGTTCGTTTAACTGTCTGAAACGTGCGGGAATTAATACAATTGAGGATCTAACAGATAAAACCCTGCATGATATGGGCGAAGTTAGAAATCTTGGACGCAAATCACTTGAAGAGATTATTCAAAAATTAGCTGAACGTGGTCAGTCATTTAAGCAGGAAACTGAAAACTAAATAATCGGAGAAATCCAGAAAGGAGTAATCATGGGATACCGTAAGTTGCAAAGGACCAAGTCCCAGCGCAAAGCACTTTTGCGTGATTTGACAACTAATTTAATTCTTAACGGCAAAATTCAAACAACCGAAGCACGTGCCAAAGAGGTTCGCCGCCAGGCTGAGAAAATGATTACGCTTGGAAAGCGTGGTGATCTTGCTGCTCGTCGTTTAGCGGCTACCTATCTTCGCGATGTTGAAGATGAAAATAAGATTAAAAACGCAACCAATGCTGAGGATATTGTTGAGCAAAAGGCTGTTAAGACTTTGTTTAGTGATGTAGCTCCTCGCTTTAAAAGTCGAAATGGTGGTTATACACGCATTTATAAATTAGGTCAACGTCGCGGTGATGCTGCTCCAATGGCATTACTGGAATTTGTTGATTAAATTAATTATTTTAAAAGCCCCAAATTTATCTAAAGTTTTAAAAGTTTCGATGCTTTATGGACTAAAGATTAAATTTGAGGGCTTTTTTATTTTTAACAGTTTTCCTTTGTTAAAATTTTAATGATGGTTTCAGCTATTGTAATTAACAATTTGTCGTTTTCTTTTGATGATGGTCAGGAATTGTTTCGACAACTTTCTCTGCAGGTTAATCGTGGGGAGTGGCTTTCTTTGGTTGGCAGAAATGGATCTGGGAAGTCGACTTTGATGAGATTGATACTTGGTCTTGAAACGCCTTCGTCGGGTACAATAAAAGTTGCGGCGCGGCTTGGAGCCGTTTTTCAGAATCCAGAGGATCAATTTATTGGAGCAACCGTTGAAGATGAGTTGGCTTTTGGATTGGAGAATCAACAAATTAAGCCCGAATTGATGCCTAACAAGATCAAGGAGACTTTGCAGGAGATTGGCATGTCTGATTATGCCAAAAGCTCTCCAGATCAGTTGTCCGGTGGTCAAAAGCAGCGTGTGGCGATTGGCTCGGCTTTGATTTTGAATGCCGATGTCTTATTTTTCGATGAAGCGACTAGTATGTTAGATCCATTGGCCAGAGAATCAATAATAAATTTAATTGGTAAGCTTCATAAGCAAAACCCGAATTTAACGATTATTAATATTACCCATGATCCAGATGAAATATTATGGGGGCAACGAGCTGTTGTTTTAGAAAAAGGTAAAATAATCGCTGATGAACCCGCAAAAGTTTTAATGTCGGATATTGATTTTCTTCACCACCATCAATTGGGTGAGACTTTTGTCTCTAAATTGGTTTCAAAGATCAATCAAAAACGTTCGTTGAATCGAAAAATACCTTCTTCGATTATTTCTCAAAAAGAGCTGCTCTCATGGCTATTGAATTCAAACAAGTAAATTATTTATATAAATCTTTTTTACACGAAAATTCTTTTTCTTTAAATAATCTTTCTCTATCAATTAATTCTGGAGAATTTATTTTAGTTGCCGGCCAAACCGGTTCTGGCAAAACTACTTTTTTAAGATTGCTTGATACCCTGATTTTACCCTCTAATGGTGAAATAAATTTTGATGGGCAAATCATTAACAACAGTTCTCCTGAAAAAATTCTTATGAAAGTTAGACGGAATTTTGGATTTGTTTTTCAGTTCCCCCAAAGACAATTATTTTCTCCGACAGTGTTAGATGATGTTGAGTTTGCTGCACTGAATTTTGGTAATAATAAAGCAGAGGCTTCAAAAAAAGCCAAAGAGGTTCTTAAACAAATTGGAATTGAAGAGGATCTTTGGGAACACTCTGTTTTTAATTTATCGGTTGGCCAAATGCGTAAAGTCGCAATTGCCGGAGCTCTAGTTAACCAACCAAAATATTTACTGTTGGACGAACCAACCTCAGGGATGGATGAATATGCTAAAAATGATCTTTTGAAAATTCTGAATTATTTTCACGAACAGGGAGCAACTATCATTGCTGTAAGCCATGATATTAATACTTTGGCTCCTCTGGTTGATCGAGCGATTATTTTTAGAAGAGGAAAAATAATATCTGACAATAACCCGACAAAAATATTTAGCAAACCGATGAATGCTGATATCCAACCACCCTCAACAGTCTCTTTTGCTCGTTCCATAGGATTGAAATCAACTCCTTTGTCGATTGACGAGCTTGCCGATGAAATCGAGGCAATCAATGAATAATATTTTCGGCCGTTTTTTACCAACTGATTCTTTGCTTGGAAAATTGGATCCACGTACTAAAATTGTAATTGATTTTTTTTTCGTAATCATTCTACTTTTTGCTAATTCTTGGTTAACATATGGAATTTTGATTTTTTTTGTGGCTTTTGCGATCTACTGTTCAAAAATTCCAATCAAGGTTTTTTGGTTGGGCTTACGCTCGATTCTCTCACTTGTTATTTTAATGATGCTAATCCAATTGCTTTTAACCGCACCAAGCGATCAGTCGGACATTCTTATCAGTTTCGGTTGGCTGAGAATTTCTTCTACTGGCCTTATAAATTCGATTATAATTGCTTTACGCTTTTTCTTAATGATTTTTATGACAACTGTGTTGACGGTAACGACGCCTTCGACTTCGATCGCCGACGGAATTTCCAGTCTTCTAAAGCCTTTGAGCAAGATTGGTTTGGACACTAAAACTTTCGCTTTATTAATTTCGATGACGCTGCGTTTTGTTCCGATTTTGTCCGACGAATTTTCGACAATTGTCGATGCTCAAAGATCACGCGGACTCAGTTTGAAAACTGGCAGCATTGTTAAACGAACAAAAACACTGATTCCGATGATAATTCCTTTAATCAGCGTCGCGTTTAAAAAGGCTTTGACCTTGGCTGATACGATGGAAATCAGAGGTTTTATTGATGCGAAGAGCAGGACCAGTTTTCATCAATTGAAATTTCAAAAAATAGATTTAATTGTCCTGATAATTTTTACCGTTATTTCCTTTTCGATTGTTTATTTTAGTTATGCAAAATTATAAGGTTACAATTTCATATGATGGTCATTATTTTGAAGGTTTTCAAACGCAAAATAGGCCGGGTAGCAGAACTGTTCAGGATGAATTAATTAAGGTTGTTTCAAAAATGGCTAAAACGAAAATCAAGGTTATCGGAGCTAGCCGAACGGATGCCGGCGTTCATGCTAACGGTCAGGTAATCAATTTCATTTTTCCTTTTGATTTAAATGAAAAAGCAATTTTAATGGGGATGAATAGTCAATTACCGACCGATATTCTTGTTAAAAAAGTTGAGAAAGTGCCAATTAACTTTAATGCTCGACACAGCAGCCATCGGAAACGTTATTTATATCGAGTTTCGACAAGTAAATTTATCGATCCTTTCAAACGTTTTTATACCGGACATTATTTTTGGAATTTGGATACTAATAAAATTCAAGAAGCCTTACCTGATTTAATTGGCGAACACGATTTTTCCAGTTTCGCGGCTTCCGGTAATCAAACAGCCACTACGATCAGAACGGTTACAAAAGCGGAGTTGAAGATTTTTCCTAAAAATAATGAATTATTATTTACTTTTGAAGGAAACGCCTTTCTTTATAATCAAATTCGGATTATGGTCGGCGTACTTTTGGAAATTGGCAATGGAACAAGACCGGTCCATGATATTATTCGTTTGATTAAAATTAAAGATCGTCAACAGGCACGTTTCACAGCTCCAGCATCTGGACTATACTTAGACGAGGTTTACTATGAGTCAATGGATTAAGACAATCGAATATTTTGTTGGTCAGGATGACCAAACGCCAAATATTGCGGTGATTGAAATTAATCATCCGAAGAAAACAGATAATGGCAGTGAACTGGTGAAACTCTTGAATGGGTCCGAACCATTTTCTAATTTTAATGAAGAAACAAAAAAATATGATAATTTTTCAATGATGACACTATCCGAAGATTCTTTTTTTCAATTGGGATTGGAAGTTTTTACTCGTCTTAGTTCAGATCCTTTTTACGAATCAATTATTTTTTTTGATTCAGAAATTAAAGGATTCTTACCGGTAGCAACTAAACAATTAGCTCAATTCGTTGATCGGAATATGAATCTTGAAAGAGATAATACTAATACTCTTTCAAAACCTAGTCATGACGCTCTCAATCGTTTTTATAAACTGCAGACAAAGGAAACTGAAAAAATTGAAAACCCAGCTTTACAGACTTCCCTTGATACAAACGAAGTCAATCAGAATAACATCAACGACTTGATCAATGGGGCAGTTTTCCTGATACCGACACGAATTAAAAAGCATAAGGTTCGACAGGATTCGATCGATTTTTTCTTATTATCACAGGATGGCGAAGCGGATGTTACTTATTTACCGATTTTTACCGATTGGGATCATTTGAGCCAGTGGTATTTTTCGCCAAGTGCAAATGGTTATAACACTGACGATCTAGCCCAAATTATTGCTGTTCCGGTACAGGGCTTGGTCGAGATCCGCGGTAATCTTGGGAGTGCGATTTCTCATATTGTTGTCAATCCGATAACCAATGATTTTATTTTGGAATTATCGGCAAATAGTGATAACGATTCTGAATAATGACTTGACTTTGATGCATAAAAACTAGTATCATATTTAACGGTCTTATTTACTCCATGCCCTGGTACGGATGTAGTGAAGAGGATAAAAAATTATGCGTAGTACATTTTTAGCAAAACCACATGAAATTCAACGCAATTGGTATATCGTTGATGCTACCGACGTGCCTTTAGGTCGTTTAAGTAGCGTTGTCGCTACCGTTTTGCGCGGAAAGAATAAACCAACTTTTACACCGTCTGTTGATACTGGCGACTTTGTTATCGTTATAAACGCCGATAAAGTTCAATTGACTGGCAAAAAGGCGACTGACAAAACCTATTATCACCATTCTGGTTATCCAGGTGGCTTGAAGGCTCGTAAAGCCGGAACCCTTCGTGAGAAGAACCCTAAGAAGTTGATTGAGTTATCAGTTCAAGGTATGCTTCCAAAAAATACTTTGGGTCGTGCTCAAGGATTAAAATTACATGTTTATGCTAGTGGCGAGGAAGTTGGGCAAAGTGCTCAAAAACCACAGGTATTAAATATCAAGGATTTACTCTAAGAAAGGAACTGATAAATAATGGCAAATACTCAATATGCAGGAACGGGTCGTCGTAAGGTTTCAGTCGCTCGTGTTCGTTTAACACCCGGAAGCGGAAAAATTACAATTAACAATCGTTCTTTTGAAGAATATATTCCGGCAGCCAATCTTCGGGCCGTCGTTATTCAACCTTTTGCAGTTACATCGACAGACGGAACTTATGATGTAAATGTAAATGTTGTTGGTGGCGGCTTTGCTGGTCAAGCTGGCGCAACTCGTCATGGTATCGCTCGGGCTTTGCTCCAAGTTGATCCTGATTTTCGCCCAGCCTTAAAATCGGCAGGCCTGTTGACTCGTGATTCTCGTATGGTTGAACGTAAGAAGCCGGGTTTAAAAAAAGCTCGTCGTGCTTCTCAATTCAGTAAGCGTTAATCTTAGGAATAAGAGCTCGGTTGTTACCGAGTTTTTTTGTGCCTAAAAATGACAACTGTTGGATAATTCTTTATACTTGTAATCATGCGATTTATTTGAATGGGGATTGGATTAATGACTGAAGAAACAGTACAACCATTGATTGAATTTAAAAACGTAAGTTTGGATTACGGTGAGACTAAAGTGCTTAAAAAAGTTGATTTGGAGATTGAAGAGGGGAAGTTTTACACTTTGCTTGGCCCTTCTGGATCTGGAAAATCGACTATTTTAAGCTTGATTTCTGGGAGATTACAGCCTACCGGAGGTGATATTTTAATTGAAGGTAAAAATGTTAACAGTTTGCCTTCAAATCAACGGAAGGTCAATACTGTTTTTCAAAATTACGCTTTGTTTCCCAATATGAATGTTTACGATAATGTGGCTTTTGGTCCTTCTATTAAGGGATTTTCAAAAAAAAAGATCGATCAATTAGTCAAATCGATGCTGAAACTTGTGAAACTTGACGATTTTTCCGATCGGGAAATTTCTGAAATTTCCGGAGGCCAACAACAACGTGTAGCGATTGCCCGCGCTTTGGCCAATCAGCCGAAGGTTTTATTGTTGGATGAGCCGCTCTCGGCTCTTGATTATAAATTACGCAAGGAAATGCAGTCTGAGTTGCGTGAATTGCAGCAACGTCTGGGAATCACCTTTATTTTTGTTACTCATGATCAAGAAGAAGCCTTGGCAATGTCCGACTGGATTTTTGTAATTAATGATGGAAAGGTTGAACAGTCCGGTTCTCCGGTCGATATTTACGATGAGCCGATCAACCATTTTGTTGCCAATTTTATCGGCGAGGCAAATATTGTGCCTGGTGTAATGAAAGAAGATTATCTCGTCAGCTTCGCTGGTAAGGATTTTAAAAACGTCGATGCAGGAATGCGTACTAATGAACGTGTCGAGGTAGTTATTCGTCCGGAAGATTTGGATATCGTTGTGCCGAGTCGGGGTAAATTACAGGTTACGATTGAGGATCAGTCATTTCGGGGTGATTCTTATGAAATTACAGCAATTGACGATGCTGGTAATGAATGGGCTGTCCAGGCAACTAATCCAGCCAAAATCGGTCAGCGTAGGGGCTTGAAATTTGACCCGGAGGATATACATATTATGAGATTAAACGAGTCTGAAGAGGATTTTGATGCTCGTCTGGAATCTTACGAGGGTGAAGACTGATGAAGAAGGGGAAACTGTTTTTCGCAGTCCTTTATGTTCTTTGGCTGGCTTTATTTGTTGTAGTTCCAATTGCCTTGCTGCTTTTTCAATCTTTAACCAGTGAAAGTGGACAGTTGACCTTGAATAATTTTGTTTCTTATTTTTCTTCCGGAACATATCTTCGAATGACTTTTAACTCGATCTTTTACGCTTTTTTGATTACTTTGATTACACTTGTCATTTCTTATCCAACGGCCTATCTTCTGTCCCAGTTGAAGAATCGCCAGTTTTGGTTGCTTTTGGTAATATTGCCAACCTGGATCAATTTGTTACTGAAAACATATGCCTTTATCGGTTTATTGTCTCGTGATGGTACGGCGAATTCTTTTATTGGCTTATTCGGCATTAGTCCTCAGCAGTTGCTTTTCACAGATTCAAGTTTCGTACTCGTTTCCAGCTACATTGAAATTCCCTTTATGATATTGCCGATTTTTAATGCTTTAAACGAAATTGATCGAGATTTAGTTCAAGCAAGCCGGGACCTTGGCGCAAATTCCTGGCAAACACTTTGGCGTTTGATTATTCCTTTATCGATGCCCGGGGTCAAGTCTGGAGTTCAATCCGTTTTTATTCCTTCTTTGAGCCTCTTCATGATCACGCGTTTAATCGGTGGAAATCGGGTTATCACCTTGGGGACGGCAATTGAGGAACTTTTCCTGACTACTCAAAATTGGCACATGGGTTCTACGATTGGAGTCATTTTGATTATTGCGATGGTTGCAACAATGGTTATCACCCGCGAACGGAAGAAATCGGTTTTACGTAGGGGAGGCAAATAATGAAGAAAAACAAAATCGGTAACCTCTATTTATGGCTTGTCTTTATCGTACTTTACGTTCCTATTTTCTATTTAATTACTTATTCCTTTAATTCGGGTAAATACATGCATGGCTGGAAGGGATTTTCCTTGATTCATTATTGCCAGCTTTGGGCAGATACAAGAATGATCGAGATCGTTGTCGATACGTTGATTATTGCTTTTTTATCGTCAGTTTTAGCAACGATTATTGGAACCTTTGGCGCACTTTGGATTAATTTTGCCAAAAGCCAATTAACAAAAAATATTTTACTTAATTTTAATTCGATTCTTTTAGTCAGTCCGGATGTTATTATCGGGGCCAGTTTTCTGATTTTTTTCACTGCTATAGGCCTTTCTTTGGGTTTTTTGTCTGTCCTATTAAGCCATATCGCTTTTAGTATTCCAATTGTTGTTTTAATGGTTTTGCCAAGACTGCAGGAAATGCCAGTTACCCTTACAGAGGCTGCTGAAGATCTTGGAGCGAATTTTTGGCAGGTTTTAAATAAGGTTACTCTGCCTTATATTTCTTCAGGAATTATGGCTGGTTTTTTTATGGCTCTAACCTATTCACTGGATGATTTTGCGGTTACTTTCTTTGTTACCGGCAATGGGTTTTCTACCTTATCGGTTGAAATATATTCCAGGGCCCGCCAAGGCATTAGCCTGGAAATTAATGCACTTTCAGCCATTATGTTTATTGTTAGTTTGATTCTTGTCTTTATTTACTATTTTATTTCCCGTAACGGTAATAGAAAACGGACACCCGGTCTGGAGGCGACAAAATGAAAAAACTTTTATCGGCTCTATTTGCCATCAGTCTGGTTATTGTCGGTTTATTCGCTATTCAACGCTATTTGGTTGCAAAAGAAAATGCAGCCGCCGGCACATCTGGAAGTGGCTCCAAAGTGCTTAACATTTATAATTGGGGAGATTATATTGATCCCAGTTTATTAACTAAATTCACAAAAGAAACCGGTTATCGGATTAATTATGAAACTTTTGATTCCAACGAAGATATGTATGCCAAAGTAAAGCAGGGCGGAACTTCTTACGACATTGTCGTTCCATCGGACTACATGGTTGAAAAAATGCGTCGAGAAAAAATGCTTTTACCAATTAATCGTAAGAAGTTCAAAGGCTTTAAATATTACGACAAGCGTTTTTTAAACAAGTCTTTTGATCCGGGGAATAAATATTCGATTCCGTATTTTTGGGGGACGCTTGGAATTGTTTATAATGACAAATTTGTTAAAAGGTCGGAAGTTGAAAGCTGGGATCAACTCTGGTCAAGTAAATTTCGCGACAAGATTCTTTTGGTTGATTCGGCTCGTGATGATTTTGCCTTCTCTTTAATTTCGATGGGAAAGTCGGTTAATGATAAAAGACCGGCAGATGTGCAGGCGGCTAAAGCAAAGCTAGATGCTTTGATGCCAAATGTCAAAGCAATTTTAGACGATGAGATTGTCATGTACATGGTCCAGGAGGAGGCGCCAATTGGGATAACCTGGTCTGGTGAGGCTTCCGAGATGATTGCGGAGAATAAGCATCTTCATTACGTAATTCCAAAAGAAGGTTCCAATATTTGGTTTGACAATTTGGCGATTCCAAAGACCGCCAAACATTTTAAAGCGATCTATAAATTTTTGAACTTTATGTCCGAACCTAAAAATGCGGCTCAAAATGCTGAATATGTTGAATATTCCACTCCAAATAAAGGCGCAATCAAAATCCTGCCAAAATCGGTTACTGGTGATCAACAATTCTATCCAAGCAATAAAACACTAAAAAATCTTCACGTCTATTCTGATCTCGGCCAAAAATGGACTCAGATTTATAACGATCTGTTCCTTGAATTTAAGATGACAAGCCGTTAATGATGGAAAAAAATAAAAAACTTGGTCTATTTTATGGTGTTTTGGGTCCTTTTCTGTGGGGAACCAACGGTGTTGTTACTCAATACTTGCTCAAAGTTGTTGATATAAATGTTAATTGGCTGCTTTCGGTGCGTTTGCTCTTTGCCGGGACGGCACTTATTTTGTACGTATTTTTAACTGATAGGAAAAATCTTTTTCGATTATTGGCCAATAAACAGGTCTATTTTCAAATGATTATTTTCATTATTTTTGGTGACTTTCTATCCCAATATACTTACATTATCGCGATTGCTAAATCCAACGCTGCATTGGCAACGATTTTGACTTCTTTAAATCCTGTTTTTGTAATTTTTTTTTATGTTTTTCTGCAAAAGAGAGTCCCACAACGAATTGATGTTATTTCGGTTTTTGTGGCACTTTTAGGAACTTTTCTTCTTGTTACTCACGGATCTTTTAATCATTTGGAAATTTCTCCGGCCGGACTTTTTTGGGGTCTGCTTGCCGCTGCAGTTTATGCTTTTGGCACAATTTATCCGATTGGACTGATAGGCGAATACGGTCCTCTTCCAGTCACGGCTATTTCCCTTTTTGTATCGGGAATTGCTTTCAATTTTTATCGTCCTTTTTTATCGCGTTGCCAACGATGTCACTAAGTAATTGGTTTTTACTGATCTTCTTTACGATTATCAGCACCGCTTTTGGAACTGCAATGTGGTTTTTAAGTCTTCACTTGATAGGGCCAACGACAATGAGTTTACTATCGGCTGTCGAACCGATGACTGCGATGATTTTAAGTGTTTTGCTTTTATCGGTTCCGATGGAATTGATTGATTATCTAGGAGCTGGATTGGTCATATTGATGATTGTTCTTCAATCCCTGAAAACAAGAAAAATTGGTTAATGGCCTATACCAATGTTCCTTTAAGCGACAACAATGCTGTTTTCAGCGTTTTTTTTAGTTATCCTAGAAGTCGGTATTTAGACCAATTTATATTTAGGAGTAGATATATATGTGTGGAATCGTTGGATATACTGGTGTTAATAACGCCCTGCCATTTCTGTTGAATGGCCTAGAAAAATTGGAATATCGTGGTTATGATTCGGCTGGCGTTTATGTACATACAGATGACAATCGTGATGTACTTGTAAAAGAAAAAGGTCGGGTTAAGGATCTTGAAAAAAAGGTCAAAGAATATGATATGCAGGGTAAATCAGGAATTGCGCATACACGTTGGGCGACCCATGGGCAGCCAAGTATTGAAAACGCTCATCCCCATGTTAGTGCCGATGGACGTTATTATTTAGTTCATAATGGCGTGATTGAAAATTATAAGCAGCTAAAAGCTGATTACCTATCTGATGTTGAGTTTAAATCCCAAACAGACACCGAGGTTGCCGTTCAGTTAGTTGGTAAATTTGCCAGTCAAGGCTTGGATACACTTGCAGCTTTTCGGAAAATGATTAATCTCCTTGATGATAATTCTTCATATGCCTTTTTGTTGATGGATACAAAACAACCCGATTTACTTTATACTGCTAAGACTAAAAGTCCTCTATTAATTGGGATTTCTGAAACTGGTAATGTTGTTGCATCCGATGCTCCGGCTGCTTTGGACCTGACAAAAGATTTTATAGAATTACGTGATGGCGAGATCGCCGTTGTGTCTAAAAATGATGTGCAGTTATATGATGCAGAAGGTAATAACTATACTCGTCAGCCTTTTCATTTGGACATTGATCCAACCGCTGCCGATAAGGGAGCATATCCCTTCTTTATGTTAAAAGAGATTGATGAGCAGGCGATTGTCACTCGAACACTGATTGAACATTATTTTGTTAACGGCCTTCCTCATATCAATGAAAAAATTATTCAAGCAATTAAGCAATCCGACCGCCTTTATATTGTTGCTGCCGGTACCAGCTATCATGCCGGTTTAATCGGTCGACGTTTCTTTGAAAAGTGGGCTGGGATTCCGACCGAAACTCATATCGCTTCCGAATTTGCCTACGATCGGCCAATTATTTCAAAAAAACCCTTTTTTATTTTTATTAGTCAGTCTGGTGAAACAGCTGATAGTATTCAGGTACTTGATTTTGTTCAAAAAGAATCATATCCAAGTTTGACGATTTCCAATGTAATGAATTCAACATTAACGCGCGAATCGGATTTTGCTTTACCAATATTGGCTGGTCCGGAAATCGCTGTTGCTTCAACTAAAGCATATACAGCGCAGATTATGACACAAGTCATTTTGGCCGCCGCCATTGCCGGTGGACACTCGGAATTGCAAGAAGAACTAAGCCGGCTTGCGATTGATCTTCAAGCGGAAATCGATGGTAAAGAAAAAATTAAGCAGATTGCCGATAAATATTTGGTCAATGCCAATCGTACTTTTTATATCGGTCGAGGCGCCGATGCTGATTCTACTTTAGAAGCTGCACTAAAACTTAAAGAAATATCCTATACTTTAGTTGAGGGTTTTGCGGCCGGAGAATTAAAACACGGAACAATTTCTCTGATTGAACAAGCGACTCCTGTAATTGGTTTAATATCGCAATCTAAAATGGCCGGATTGACTCGTTCCAATCTCGAAGAGACAATGGCTCGTGGAGCCAAAGCAGTCACGATTGTTACGAAGAATCTCGCCACTAAGGATGATGATATTATTTTGCCTGCGTTAACAGGCGAAATGGAGATGTTTGGTCCGATCTTGGAAGCTATTCCAATTCAACTTTTGGCTTATTATACTTCTTTGGGTCGGAACTTGGATGTTGATCATCCGCGTAACTTAGCAAAATCCGTAACTGTACAGTGAGGATATTGAAAACATGAAGGTTACTTTCAAAAAAGATTACTTAAAAGATTTTGTTGCCGATTCCGAGGTTGAATTGCTAAAACCAACGGCCGGTTTTGTCCGTGACACATTGCTTGCCCGTACTGGCGTTGGTAATGAGATGGAGGATTGGCTGACTTTGCCAAGCGACTACGATAAAGAAGAGTTTGCTCGGATTTTAAAGGTCGCTGATGAAATTAAGTCTGATTCTAAAGTCTTGGTCGTGATTGGAATTGGCGGTTCTTATCTCGGCGCTCGAGCAGTAATTGAGTTCTTAAAGTCCGAATTCCATAACGAAAAGGCAAATAAAGAAGGTCTTCCTGAAGTATATTTCGTTGGTACTTCCGCTTCTGGTCGCTATGTTGATGATGTAATCGATTTGATTGGCAACCGTGATTTTTCGATTAATATTATTTCCAAATCGGGAACCACAACCGAGCCTGCGATTGCTTTCCGTACTTTTAAGAGCTTAATTGAAAAAAAGTATGGCAAGGAAGAAGCCAGCAAACGAATTTTCGCGACAACTGATGCTCATAAAGGTGCCCTTTTGAACGTTGCAAAAGAAAATGGCTATGAGCGTTTCGTTGTTCCTGATGGTATAGGTGGAAGATACTCAGTATTAAGCGCTGTTGGTCTTTTACCAATTGCCGTTGCTGGAATCAACATTCAGAAGTTGATGGATGGCGCCAAGGCAGCCCAGGAAGAATTTGCCAAAGACGAAGATATTCTAAACAAAGCATCGATTCTTTATGCAATCTATCGAAACATTTTGTACCGAAAAGGTTTTGATGTCGAGACGATTGTTGGTTATGAACCACAGTTCAGGTTCTTATTTGAATGGTGGAAACAATTGATGGCTGAGTCTGAAGGAAAAGACAATAAGGGCATTTATCCAACCTCAGCGATTTTCTCGACTGATTTGCATTCTATCGGCCAGTACATTCAAGATGGTAAGAAAATTCTATTCGAAACGATTTTGGATATTACCAAGCCGATTAGCGATCGCGTTGTTCCATCAGCTGATGATAATACTGATAATCTTGACTATATTTTAAATAAGCCGATGAAAGAGGTCAATGAAGCCGCACTTACAGCTACTGCACAAGCCCACACTTCGGCTGGCGTTCCAAACATTCTTTTGCAGTTGGATGATCTCGATGAATTTAATTTGGGTAACCTAATTTATTTCTTTGAGGCTGCTGTTGCGGTTTCCGGTTACTTGGATGGTATTAATCCATTTGATCAGCCCGGTGTTGAAATTTATAAAACAAATATGTTTAAAATTCTTGGCAAACCAGGTTATACAGATTAATTTAAAAACCGGTTAAAACCGGTTTTTAAATTAGGGGGATTTATGATTGTTTGTACAACTGAAAATATCGCTGGATATAGGATCGATAAAACTTTTGGGGAAGTTTTCGGTTTGACGACACGAAGCCGAAATCTTGTCCGAACCTTTGGTGCCGGATTAAAAACGCTTGTTGGCGGAGAAGTCGTTACATGGACTCAATTGCAAGACCAGGCTCGTTTAGAAGCGATTGAACGTTTGAAAAACAATGCTGATAAAATTGGCGCCAACGCAGTTACTATGATGCGTTTTGATTCTAACGAAGCTAATGGAATAATGAGTGTTGTCGCTTATGGAACAGCTGTAAAAGTTTCTGAATTGTGAGTTTTTACACTATAATAGTAGAAGTATATTGGAAATTTGTTAGGAGGCTAAATGACAAAATTAACTGTAAAAGACCTTGACTTAAAAGGCAAAAAAGTTTTGATGCGGGTTGATTTCAACGTACCGATTAAGGATGGCGTTATTGGCAATGACAACCGTGTTGTTGCTGCTTTGCCAACGATTAAATATGTTCTTGAACAGGGTGGAAAGGCTATTCTTTTTAGCCATCTCGGTCGTATTAAGAAGGCTGAGGACAAGCCAGGCTTGAGTTTGGCCCCGGTGGCCAAGCATCTGAGCGATTTGCTTAATCAAGAAGTTGTTTTCCCTGGAAAAACCGAGGGGAAAGAGCTCGAAGATGCTATCGACAAATTAAAAGACGGCCAGGTATTAATGGTTGAAAATACACGCTATGAGGACGTCGACGCCAATGGCGAGTACGTTAAACGCGAATCCGGCAACGACCCTGAATTAGGTAAATATTGGGCTGATTTGGGGGATGATTTGTTTGTCAACGATGCTTTTGGAACAGCACATCGTTCCCATGCGTCGAATGTTGGCATTGCCTCGAATGTTTCGAAAACTGCTGCTGGATTTCTAATGGAAAAAGAAATCAAGTATTTGGATGAGGCTGTTAATAATCCAAAGCGTCCATTCGTGGCTGTCTTAGGAGGCGCCAAAGTTTCTGATAAAATCGAAGTTATCAAAAATTTGTTGTCAAAAGCCGACAAAGTTATTGTTGGTGGTGGGATGAGTTACACTTTTTCCAACGCCAAGGGCGTGAAGATTGGTAATTCTTTGTTTGAAGCCGATAAAGTCTCTTTGGCCAAAGAAATTATGAAAGAAGCAGGTGACAAGCTCGTTTTGCCTGAGGATTCGGTTGCAGCTGAAAGCTTTGCAAACGATGTTCCAACAAAGGTTTTTGAAAACGGTATTCCTGATGGTTGGATGGGTCTTGATATTGGACCAAAAACGATCGAGAAATTCAAAAATACCCTAAAAGGGGCCAAGACAGTTGTTTGGAACGGTCCGATGGGTGTCTTTGAAATGAGTAATTTCGCTAACGGAACTTTGGAATTAGGAAAGTTTATTGGATCCCTAACTTCTGAAGGAGCGGCAACAATTGTTGGTGGTGGTGATTCAACTGCCGCAGTTTCTCAACTTGGAATTGCTGATCAATTTACTCACATTTCTACAGGTGGTGGAGCTAGTCTTGAATATCTGGAAGGTAAAACTCTTCCTGGCATTGCTGCTATTTCTGATAAGTGAAGTAAATAAAAAAAGCCCGGAATTTACCGAGCTTTTTTTATGCACATTTTCAATTTGATTAGGAATTTTCGTTAGTAATTAACATAATGCCCAGTAGAGCAGCAAGAAAGAAAAGAATTGCTAAGATTGCCAAGACGATTTTCGTGGGTGTCTTTTTAATTTTATGGGCAAAACTTATTTCTAGAAGAGCAACGAAGGCTAAAGCGACCGCTATTTTGAGAATTGTTAAGATTGGTTGGCTGTGAGCTGTTTTAAGAGCCAACAATAGTCCGCTGACAAAAAGTGGAAGATAAATAATTCTTGTAGTTAAAACAAGATTTTTATCTTTTTCGGGTTGCAAAATCAAAGCAGCTGTTGCTGAGACTGCAATTGCGATAACCGACATTACGTGGATAGCAATAATAATCTGCATGATGCCTTTATTTTAACGCACCGGACAGCTAAATAAAAAACACTGACTTTTTAATCTAAAGCCAGTGTTTTTAAAACATTTAGTTATCTTTTTGATTCGTGGCAGGAACGTCAGACGGGACTGTCTTGGCAGGTGCGTTTATCTTTTTCGGAACTAATACTATCTTGCCATCTTTATTAAGAGTCGCTCTGAGTTGATGAGCATTTGGATTGTCAAGATAGAAATCAGCAACCTTGTCTTCAATTTGTTCCTGAACGACACGACGCAGTGGTCGAGCGCCCATTTCCGGATTAAATCCTAATTCAACCAGTTTATCTTTGGCTGCTTTATCAACATCGACATGCAAATTATTATCAGCCAGCATTGAGTTCATTTGATTAAGCATCAGATCGGTGATTTTGCTCAATTCACTCTTACCAAGTTCTTTAAACTCGACAATTGCATCAAAACGGTTCAAAAATTCTGGTTTGAAGTAGTTCTTCAACTTTTCAACCAAGCGATGTTCAGCCGAATCTTCGGCTGTTTCAGCCGCAAAACCAACCGGATTATTTCCAACATCTCCACTTCCAGCATTGGAGGTCGCGATTACAATTGTATCTTTGAAACTAACTACATGGCCCTGTGAATCAGTTAAACGGCCATCATCGAGAATTTGCAGGAACATATTCATAACATCACGATGTGCCTTCTCGATTTCATCAAGCAAAATCAGTGAATATGGGTGGCGACGAACCTGCTCGGTTAATTGACCAGCTTCTTCATAGCCGACGTATCCAGCAGGAGCACCGATCAATTTTGAAATGCTTTGTGGTTCCATATATTCAGACATATCAAAGCGAATCATGGATTCTTCAGAACCAAACATTTCTTTAGAAAGTTGTTTGGCTGTTTCGGTTTTTCCGACCCCGGTTGGTCCGACAAACAGGAAAGAACCGATTGGACGACCGGACTTTGTTAATCCGATCCGATTGCGACGAACAGCACGGGAAACACGTTCAACAGCTTCGTTTTGGCCAATTACGTGTGCACGTAAGTGAGTATCCAAATCTTTTAACTGAGAGGCCTCGTTTTTCTTCAAATCGCCGACAGGAATTTTCGTCTTTTCTTCAATAATTTTGGCAATATCCGAAACAGTGACCGTTGCTGCATTAGCCACATTTTCTGGATTTTCTTCGGCAATTTTTTTTTGCTTCTGAAGATTATCTACCTGATCGCGCCAGTAACTGGCTTTTTCATAGTCTTCTTTTTCAATTGCTTGTTGTTTCATTGCTTCAGCATTATTGATTTTTTGCTGAATTTCTTCAGAACTTACGAATTCCAGATGAAGATTTTTCCTTGAACCCGCTTCATCGATCAAATCAATTGCTTTGTCGGGCAAAAAGCGCTCTGGAATGTAGCGATCTGATAGATCGACCGCTGTTTCCAATACATCATCGGGGTACTTTACATGGTGGAAGTCTTCATATTTCGGACGGAGACCTTTGAGAATCTCGACTGCTTCGATTCTCGACGGTTCTTCAACCATTACTTCTTGAAAACGTCGAGAAACGGCTCCGTCTTTTTCAATATTTCGATATTCTTTTAAAGTAGTCGCGCCAATCAACTGAAATTCGCCACGGGCGAGGGCCGGTTTTAAAATATTTCCGGCATCCATTCCGCCTTCGGCATTTCCTGCTCCCATGATTTCGTGAATTTCATCAATAAACAGGATAACTTCGTCGCGTGATTCAACTTCTTTCATTAGTTGCTGCATTCTAGCTTCAAATTGTCCTCGCATACTGGTCCCTTGAACTAAGGAAACCATATCCAAACGGATAACTTCCTTATTCATTAATTTATCGGGAACTTTCTTTGCGACGATTGCTTGTGCCAGCCCTTCGACAACAGCCGTTTTTCCAACACCGGGTTCGCCAATCAAGACAGGATTATTTTTTGTCCGTCTGTTGAGAATCTCAATTACACGCTCAACTTCTTTTCCGCGTCCAATAACCGGGTCTAATTTGCCTTTACGTGCTTGTTCCGTGATGTTTATGCCGAACTGCTCGAGCAAACCATTTTTCTTTTTATTATTATTTCCGCCGGTGTTTCCCGGACGAGCCTGAGCTGAACCGTTATTTGCTTGTTGCATATTTGCCATTTGGCCGTTCAATTGACGAAAAATATCATCAACATTAAAATTACCAAAAACGAAGGGATCGTCATTATAATCAGCCATTTTTTCCTCCGTCAAATAAAGAAAAATTTCAAACATTGGAGTCATTAGCAATGTTTGACCTTTATTGACCTTTGCAGAAAATTATACACCATTCTTATTAATAGTCAATAATGGTCAGAGATTCTCAAATCGTCCTGTTGGGCCTTCTCTGGAAGATTCAGTTATAATTCTTATAAGATGAAAAAGTTTTTACTATTTCTTGGGATTTTCCTCTTGCTTCTTATTGGGGTAGGATTTTATGCCTGGCATATAGAAAGAGATAGTTCGGATAAATATCAACAATTGAAAACGCTTGCAAAAAAACAGGTTGAAGAAAACAAATATAAGCAGGCAAAAAAAACGTTAACAAATTCATTGGACTTTGTTATAAACCAAGGAGCAATCGAAAGTAAAATTAACCAAATTTCCAGTTTTCAGGAAGCGTCGAAGTTTTTGAAAGTCAAAAATTATTCTGACGCAATTACCGCATTTAAAAAAATTCAATCATATAAAAATGGCTACAACATACTATTGTCACGTGCTAATGACTCGATTGAAAAGGCACGTCAAGCAATCGAAGAGCAGAAGAATCAAGCTGCCAAGGAAAGCTCTGAAGAGACTGAAACTGCCGGACAAGCTGATTCGGCATCGGCATCTTCCAGCGAGGCAGCCAAATCCAGCAGTTCGATTGCCAGCGAATGGACTAAAATTTATCAGACAACATCCAGCATTCCTCAAGAGGTTGTTGATCAGGGTCGTAAAAATCTTCAAGATGCGGGTGTTAATACGGACGCCATTTCTGATCTGAAAATTAGAGAGATGATTGTTGCTGCTGGAAAATTGCAGGAAAATATAGTTACCTATGCAAAGGAGAATGGATATAGCAACTAATGGATAAAGATTTTAAAGAACAACTAGAAGCATTAAGAAACGGAGAAATTGACCAATTCGAAGTGACGAGCGAAACTTTTCCTGATTTCTACAAGGCATGGAGCGATTTTAGTTTTCAATCCAGTATCAAAGGTTTTGCACAAAAAGGCGGAAAAATCATTTATCGTCGAAAAGAAAAGGTAGAATAATTAGTGAGCGTTTTGAAGCTTTAATCTAAAATTTGTTTAGAAAGCTTTTCGTGTAAGCGCTTGTGTAATATAAGTTTATTGATAAAATTAGATTAGAGGTTATGGAGGAATTATGGTTTCTAAAGAATTTACGATTACTGCTGACTCTGGCTTACACGCTCGTCCTGCGACGATGCTTGTTCAAAAAGCCTCAGAGTTCGATTCAAAGTTGACTTTGAAGTATGATGGCAAAGAAGTCAATCTAAAGTCGATTATGGGTGTAATGAGTCTTGGCGCGGGTAAAGGTGCTAAGATCGAGATCGTTGCCGACGGTGGCGACGCACAAGCAGCCCTTGACGGTGTTGAAGGTACGCTTAAGAGCGAGTCTCTAGTTTAATCTTGTAATATTTTAGCAACGTTCAGCGTTGTTTTTTTATACAAAAATTTGCTTGTTTTAAAATATTTTTTAAAAAATTGTTGATTTTTGGTAGTTGAATTAAAAACACCTCATAATTGGTCTTTTCAATTACGAGGCGAAAAATGACTTTATTTATTTTTACTTTATTTATTTTTTGCTTAAAAGAGCAGCAGCAGCCTGATCGAGAATAACCGTGACTTTTGGATGTTTTTGCAAAATAGAAGCTGGCACATCTTCGGTGACTGGTCCTTCGATAAATTCTTTAACTGCTTGTGCCTTTTCTTTCCCGTAAGCGGCAATTAAAATTTCTTTGCTTTTCATAATTGAGGCAATTCCCATTGAAACTGCTTGTTTTGGTACTTGATCAATCGAGTCGAAGAAACGCGAATTCGCTTGAATCGTATTATCTGTTAAATTGACGATGTGTGTTTGGGAATTAAAAGATGTTCCCGGCTCGTTGAATCCAATATGGCCGTTGCGACCAATACCAAGAATTTGCAGGTCGATCGGATTTTCTTCGATTATTTGATCATAATGTTTGGTTTCGCTTTTTAAATCATCAGCTAAGCCATTAGGCATGTAAGAATGAGCGAAGGGCTTTTTTGAGAAAAAGTATTTGTTCATGAAGTAGTGGTAACTTTCCGGATGGTTATTAGCAAGACCTTTGTACTCGTCAAGATTAATTGATATGAATTTTGTGAAGTCCAAATCCGATTGTGTGATTGCATCATAAATCGATATCGGCGTAGAACCGGTTGCCAAACCAAATACTTGTGCTCCTTGTTGAATTGCTTGTTTAAAAATCTGGAGGCCCTTTTGGCCAGCTTCGATTTGCGAATTAATAATTTCAAGTTTCATATTTTATGTCCTCAATAAAAGTATATCTTTTTAAAAAGTCAAGAACAATATTAAATTGGTATATAAATTGGTATAGTTTTTTTGTGGTTTTTTAACCATATTGGAATAAATTTTGTAAAACTAAAAATATCGGCAATTTTGGCTGCCAATCTTTGAAACAACAGGGTAGACCAAAAAATATTTATGGTTATTTTTGTCCTTTTAATCGTTATATAATTTAAATGGGGAGATAATCATGGTAGAAAAGAAAAATGTTCTACTTGTTGATGCAGCTGGAATGTCTATTTCGTTGCTGGCCAAAAAAATGGATGACTACGCTGAAATGAACAAGCTTCCATATTCGGTCGAAGGTGCGCTGCTGATTCAGTTGGACTTGATAAAGCTTCTAAAAGCGAGCCAAGGGTTATTTTGGTTGCACCACAGGTACGTTATTTGGTAAACAAGTACCAAAAAGCCTACGACAATAAAATTCCCGTCGGTTTAATCGATATGGTTGCCTATGGAATGATGGATGCCGGAAGAGTTTTAAAGCAAGTCGAAGCATTGGATAAGTGAATATAAAATTAGACCGTTTTGGTTGGCGAACGGTCTTTTGTTTTATCAAAAAAATGGAGGTAGGAATTGGAAATAAAATTAATCGCATTGGATTTAGACAACACTTTGTTGAATGCTAATAGTGAAATCAGCAGTCGCAATCGGGAAGTATTGAAGCTTTTACATAATAAAGGACTAAAAGTTGTTTTAACAACCGGCCGTCCCATTAAAGGGATTCTACCTTTTATAGATCAATTGGAATTAAAGCAGCCGGAAGATTATTCAATTAACTTTAATGGCGGCGTCATTCAAAATAATTTGAGTAAGAAAATTATTTTCAGCAAATTTTTAACGAAAGAAGATATTGTACCAATTAACGATTTGGCCAACCAGATGCGTTTCCCATTGGATGGTGTCGCAATTGACCGTGCTTATTCAATTATCGATATAAGAAAATCCGGTTATCAATCTTTTATAGGTAAATTAATGGATTTTACCGATCTTAGTTTTCATGATTTACCTGCCGATGAGCATTATTACAAATTTATTAGTCAAACAGATCCTGAGCAAGTTGCCAAAATTCAAGAAAAAGCCGCTGATTACCCAACTTTTACAATCGTTAAAAGTCGGCCCAATCTGTTGGAATTTTTGCCTAAGGGGGTCAATAAAAGTTTCGGTCTTGGCCAATTAATCAAACATTTTGGTTGGACATTTGATAACGTCATGGCTTTTGGCGACGAGGAAAATGATTTGCCAATGATTAAATCGGCGGGTATTGGTGTTGCAATGGGAAATGCGATCAAAGAGGTTAAGGAGGCAGCCCAAGCTGTGACAAAACTTAATACCGAAGATGGCGTGGCTGCTTACCTGGTGAAATATTTCGATCTATAGAATCGTGGGTCGGAGTTAATTGTTGCTGATGGAATTCTTTTGTACTTTGTTCACTTTTGATCTGAATTTTGGATAAAATATCCTAAGGAATTGTTGAAAACAGTTTCAAAGTCTATGATAGATACGACGGCATTTAGGTATTTGAATCTTAATTGACTTAAAAAGCCGAAGATTATTGAAAACGATTTTTTTGGTTACTTGTTTTTATAAACAAGGGTCGAAATTTTCATTATCAATAAATTCAAGTGGGGTATACAATGGCTGAAACGAAGAAATTAACTGGAATTGCGGCATCGGATGGTGTTGGGATCGCTAAAAGTTATTTATTGGTTGACCCAAGTTTAGCTTTTCCTTATAACGAAAAAATCAAAGATGTTGCTGCAGAGGAGAGTCGTTTAGACAAAGCACTTTCCGCTTCTAAAGACGATTTGAAGAAAATCGAAGCCAAAGCCGAAAAAAATCTTGGCAAAGAAGAAGCAGAAGTTTTTCAGGCACATATTACGATTCTTTCCGATCCGGAATTGGTTTCAGGAATTAAAGCACAGATTGAGCACAAACAAATTAATGCCGAATCAGCACTTAAAAATGTGACCGATAATTATATAGCGACTTTCGAAACGATGACTGATAACGCTTATATGCAGGAACGTGCAGCCGATATTCGTGATATTGCAAAACGAGTTACCAGCCATTTGTTGGGAATTGATTTGCCAAATCCGGCTTTAATCGATGAAGAGGTAATTATCGTTGCTCATGATTTGACCCCGTCCGATACCGCACAGCTCGATCCGACTTTTGTTAAGGGAATTGTTACTGATATCGGTGGACGAACAGCTCATGCTTCGATCATGGCTCGTTCTTTGGAAATTCCGGCAGTTGTTGGTATTGGGAATGCAATCAGTGAAATCAAGAATCACGTAAACATAATCGTTGACGGCGGAGCCGGCCAGGTCTTAATCGATCCGAACGAAGAAGAAGAAGTCGTATATGCTCGTAAAGTTGGTGAATACTTTGCTCGGAAACGCGAACAAGCCAAGCTTAAAAATCAAACGACTGAATCGGCCGATGGTAAGCACTTTGATATCAACGCGAATATTGGTTCTCCGAAAGACTTGGATTCAGTGATTGAAAGTGGGGCAGAGGGAATTGGTTTATTCCGGACAGAATTTTTGTTTATTGATTCAGATCATCTTCCAACTGAAGATGAGCAATTTTCTGCTTATAAGGCCGCATTGCAGGCAGTAGATGGAAAACCAGTTACGATCCGTACGATGGATATTGGCGGTGATAAACAGTTGAGTTATTGGAAATTGCCGAAGGAAGATAACCCGTTTTTGGGCTATCGTGCGATTCGTATTTCTCTAAAACAGGATGATATCTTCCGTACACAACTTAGGGCACTTTTACGCGCCTCGGTTTACGGGAATTTATGGATTATGTTTCCTATGATCGCTACTTTGCCTGAGTTCCGTCAAGCGAAGAAAATCTATGAAGAAGAAAAAGATAAATTGCTTTCTAAGGGCACTAAGATTGCTGACGATATAAAGCTTGGAATCATGGTTGAAATTCCTGCCTCGGCTGTTTTAGCTGATAAATTCGCCAAAGAGGTTGATTTCTTTTCAATCGGTACTAATGATTTGATTCAATATACGATGGCAGCTGATCGAGGGAACGATAGTGTTTCTTATTTATATCAGCCATATAATCCGGCAATTTTGCGATTGGTTCATAATGTTATCGATGCTGCACATAAAGAAAATAAAGTTGTCGCGATGTGTGGAGAAATGGCAGGAGATCCAGTTGCCGTACCTGTCCTGGTGGGATTGGGCCTTGACGAGTTTTCGATGTCGGCTTCATCGGTTTTGCCGACTCGTTCGCTGATAAAACACTTAAAATTCTCGGACATGAAAAAATTAGCAATAGAGAGTTTGGATAAAGACACGAATCAAGAAGTAATCGATTTAGTCAAAAATTCAATTAAATGAGGGCCTACGGGTCTTTTTTTTTACTTAAAAGTATAATAAAAGCATGAATATTGGACTTTTTACCGACACCTATTTTCCACAAATATCCGGTGTCAGCACAAGCACGCAAATTTTGGCCCAACAATTGGAAAACTTGGGTCACAACGTTTATATTTTTACGACAACCGATCCAAAAGTAAAACGTTCGCATTATGGGCATGGATCAGAAAAAAATATTTATCGTTTTTCTTCGATTCCATATACAGGGTTTAAGGACCGCCGGATTACTTTTCGTGGTTTTTTTGAGGCGATCGAAATTGCACGAACCTTACGTCTCGATATTATTCATACTCAGACAGAATTCAGTCTTGGATTGATGGGGAAAATAATTGCCCGCCAGCTGAAGATTCCGATTGTGCACACATATCACACGATGTACCAAGATTATACGCATTATGTAATGAACGGGAGATTAATCAAAGCAGGTGGTGTTGAAGTAATTGTCCGCGCTTATTTGAAGTCGGTTAATGGAGTGATTGCCCCGAGCCAAAGAGTTTATGATACTTTACGCGGTTATGGAGTGGATGCCCCGATGCCGATAATTCCGACCGGTGTCAGTTTTTCAAAAAATATGCCTGATAATTCAGCTGAATTAAGAAAAACCTTAAAAATAAGGCCAAGACAACCGGTTATTTTGTCACTGGGCAGAGTCGCTTTTGAAAAGAATATCGAAGAGCTTATTAATGTGATGTCTTATATTATTAACGATTTTCACAATGCAATTCTCGTTATTGCCGGGGATGGTCCGGCAAGAGAAGAGTTGGAAGACCATGCTAAGGCTCTTGGCCTGAACAAACACGTCAAGTTTGTCGGCATGGTCGACCATGCCGATGTCTATTCCTATTACCGGATGGCCGATGTTTTTGCCAGTCCTTCGACTTCCGAATCACAAGGCTTAACCTTTATCGAGGCAGTTAATGCCAATCGTCCTTTTGTCGCAATGTCGAATCCTTATTTAACCCAAATTACGAAATCCAAATTTATTGGCACAATTGTCCATGACAATGCAGAGATGACTGAAGCGATTGAAAACTATCTTTCTGATCCAAGTTTTAAAAAGGAAAATCCTGAACGTGATAGGGTTTTAAAAGAGATTAGTGCTGAAAAATTTGGAGCCGACGTTTTAAAATTCTATCAACAAATTATTAATAGCTTTGATCCGAATGGCTCCAAGTCTTCTGACGAACCAACTGATGAGGAAATTGGCTATGCCCGTCAATTATTAGGTCGTTTGCCTCTGCCGAAAGTCGCAAAACGAAAGATTTTGAAAGTTAAAAAGGAAGCACGTGATAATAAATAGTAGAATAAATTGAATGAAAGTATTGCAGTATTTTGAAAACCCGGGTTTAATCAGTCGTTCCGGGATTGGACACGCTCAACGTTTGCAGCAGGAGGAACTCTCTTATACGGATATAGTTCTTGACACTAGCCCTTTTTCTAAAGATTACGACCTGATTGACGTTAACACTTATGGGCCTAAATCCTTGGCAATGGTGGCCAAGGCTCGTTTACAGAATCGAAAGGTTGTTTATCACGCTCATTCGACTTATGAAGATTTTCGCAATTCTTTTATTGGATCGAATTTTCTTTCCAAACCCTTTAAAAAGCATCTGATTAAAGCTTATCGGCAGGCTGATTTAATTATTACGCCAACGCCTTATGCTAAATCTCTATTACGGTCTTATGGATTAAAACAGCCGATTGTTCCAATATCGAATGGCGTACGGGTTTCCTCTTATCGTCGAAACAAGTCTAAAATTATTAAGTTCCGTCAGTTTTTGAATTTAAAGGAAAATGATAAAAGAAAAATAATTATTTCTGTTGGCCTTTATTTTCAAAGAAAAGGGATTATGGATTTTGTTGAATTGGCAAGGAGAAATCCCGAGCATCTTTTTGTATGGTTTGGTTATACCGATTTACGGATTATTCCAAAAAAAATCAGGGAAACCGTAAAAAAAGACCATCCTGATAATTGTGTTTTTGCTGGATATATTACTGGAGATGTTTTGCAGGGAGCTTATTCCGGCGCCGACCTGTTTTTATATCCCAGCTATGAAGAAACCGAAGGGATTGTTGTTCTTGAGGCTTTGGCCAGCTCACAAAAGGTCCTCGTTCGCGATATTCCTGTTTATAACGACTGGCTTCATGATGGATTTGATTGTTATAAAGCGTCTAATCTGGATGAATTTGATAAACGCTTAAACGAAATTTTGGCTGGGAAAGTTAAGAATGTATCAAAAGCAGGGCACGAAGTTGCTTTAAAGCGGGATGTTTCGTTGATTGGGCCGCAATTAAAAAAAGCTTATGAAGAAGCTTTGTCTTTGCCAAGTCAGGAGAGTAGATGAATACTAAACAACGGGTTTTTTGGATGTTTTTTACGCTTTTTATCGGCGCTTTGGCTTTTATTTATAGTTTCCATAAAGTGAATATTAGGGAGTTTAGAGAACAAATTTCTCAAACTAATTACGGTTGGCTTCTGGTCGCTTTTGTATTGATTATTTTTTATTATCTTTCAATGGCTTGGATCTTAAAAATTCTTTTGGAACCAACTAAAGTCAGTTTTTGGGGAATTTTACGAACTCCTTTTATGGAACAGTTTGGCAATGGAATTACTCCTTTTTCGGTTGGCGGGCAGCCGATGCAAATTCTTGGTCTGCGCCAGGCTGGTGTTTCTCTTGGGGAGGGCAGCTCAGTCTCCTTGATGAAATTCGTTATTTATCAATCGATGATTGTGATAGCATTTTTTATCTGCTTGTTGTTTGGATACCAGTATGTTGCTAATCATATGTTGGCAATGACAAGTCTGGTTGTCTTTGGCATCGTTATTCACGCACTTGTTTTGCTGGTTCTCATATTTATTATGTTTTTTCCGCCAATTACGGAGAAAATTGCAAATATTGTTTTGATACCATTTCACTGGTTTCTGACCGATCAGCAAGTTGATGGAATTGATAGGAAACTTAACCAAAAAATTATCGAGTTTCATGATGTTTCCAAAAAGTTGGCGAACGATCCGAAAAAATTGATTAAGGTTTCGCTTGTTACTTTAATACAGCTCTTCGTCTATTATTTGATTCCCTACTTTATTCTCCTAGCCGTTGGAGCCGATAATGCCGATCCGATGTTCATTGTTGTTTTAAACGTTATCCTGACTTTGGCAATTTCTATTTTTCCCGTTCCTGGTGGCACTGGTGGCGCGGAAATAGGCTTCTCGCTACTTTTTTCCAGTTTCCTGCCAAACCATACAGTCACCATTTTTGCAATGCTGGTTTGGCGAATAATAACTTATTATTTTGGCATCTTCACTGGTTTGATAGCGTATAATGTAATACCGAATCAGCTTGATGAAAAAGATCATGTCGAAAACTGAATCGGAAATTACTCCAATTATTAACCGTCTTGAAGCAATGGTTAAGGATCAGAGCGGACAAGAAGTGCAAGTTCGAAATTTTGATCTTTATGGGTTAAATCTAGCTAGAGTGAGTTTTGATCGTCGAACGAATATTTTTACTATTAAGGAGTTTCGAGATAATCATGTTTTTAAATTTGATAATATCGATTTAGTTGCTATTGATATCTACGAAATTCTCCGTGATTTGAAGTTGACTTTTTAATGATTAGACATAAATTTGAACAAATAAAGAATTTTTTAAGTAACCACCAGGTTCGACCAATCGTCGCGTTTTTTTTGATCAACCTGTTTTTTATTGAATTGAAAACGGTTATAGAATATTACATTAATTTTAATCTTGGCATTAAAGGAATGATGCAGGTTTTGATTTCCGTTCTTAATCCTTTGCCAACGGCGATTTTATTTTTGAGTATTGCTTTATATTTTCGCGGTTATTTGGCCTATTGGCTGATGATTTTGATGAATCTCATTCAGACTTTGTGGTTATTTGCCAATATGCTTTATTACCGCGAATTCAGTGATTTTTTGTCTTTTTCAATTATGTCTTCCGGTTCTTCAGTTAGCGAAAATCTAGGAAAATCGATTGCCGGTATCATTCGTTTGAGCGATTTTCTTGTTTTTTTGGATATTATTGTTCTAATCCTTCTTCTTCTTTTCCGGCAAATTACCTCTGATAAAAAAGGCTTGCAAAGAAGATATGCTGTTTTGACTTCAACACTCGGTTTTGTACTTATTTTTGTTGTTTTTGGTCTGGCAAATTCCAATCGTTCAGGTTTGTTGACTCGTTCTTTTGATACTAACTATATTGTTAAATATTTAGGATTGAATGAATATGCGGCTTTTAATGCTGTACAGACCCGTAACCAGGCTGTTAGCCGAAAAAAAGCCAGTGCAGCTGAATTGAAGCCGATTCTAAAGTGGATCAATTCTAATCGTGCGCCGGTAAATGTGAAATATTATGGCGTCGATAAAGGGAAAAATGTCTTTGTTTTCCATTTGGAATCTTTTCAGCAGTTTTTAATAGATTATAAAGTCGATGGAAAAGAAGTCACGCCGAATCTTAATAAGTTCTATCACGATTCGCATACCTTGTCTTTCGATAATTTTTATAATCAAGTAGGCCAAGGGAAAACTTCTGATGCCGAGATGATGTTGGATAACTCTCTATTTGGTTTGTCCTCTGGTTCGGCGATGGTTGAATATGGGACAAGCAATACTTTCCAGTCGGCTCCAGCGATCTTAAATCAATTAGGATATACGACAGCAGCATTCCACGGGGATGTACCGTCTTTTTGGAATCGTGATAATACATATAAATCATGGGGTTATGATTATTTTTTCAGTAAGAATTTTTATTCGAATGCTTCTAAGTCGACTTACAATGTCGGTTACGGAATGCTGGATAAAATTTTCTTGAAAGATGCATCGAAATATATCGCTGAATTGCCGCAACCTTTCTACGCAAAAGTTATAACTGTTACCAACCATTACCCCTACGAGACTAATAAGGAGATATCTAGCCAATTTCCGGCTACAACGACAGGCGATAAGACCGTTGACCATTATGTCCAGACTGCTCATTATTTGGATTCAGCTTTTGGCGAATTTATCGCTTGGCTTAAGGCCAGTGGCCTTTATGACAACAGTGTAATTTATGTTTATGGGGATCATTATGGAATTTCGGAAAATCACGAAGCAGCGATTGCTCAATTATTAAAAAAGAAAAAAATCACCAATTATGATCTAGCTCAATTTCAAAAAGTTCCTTTTATGATTCACGCCAGTAATTTAAAAGGGGGAATAGACCACACTTATGGCGGAGAAATCGATGTTCTGCCAACTTTGCTTGATCTGTTGGGAGTCCAGAACACCAACTCTGTTCAATTCGGGAGCGACCTTCTTTCAACTAAGCGTCGCCAGATTGTCAGTTTCAGGAATGGAGATTTTGTTACGCCGACCGTAATCAAAATGAATGGTACGTATTGGAACACACAGACTGGAAAATCGATAAAATATAAAACCGCCTCCAAATCAATGAAAAAATTTATCGATAAGACTCAAGAATATGTCGACGATCAGCTTAAGTATTCCGATGAAGTTGTTACCGGAGATTTACTGCGTTTTTACCATCGAATGAATTTTAAGACCGTAATTAAGAAAAACTATAGTTATACAACGAGCAGCACACTTGCTCGTTTAAAGAAGGCCTTAACTTCGAATCCAAGTTCTTTGGATGCCAAAAATAAGGGCAAGTCTTTGGCATCGCTCTATAAAACCAGTGAACTTATGCTGAAGTCCCAATCTAAAATAAAAAAATACTATGAAAAAGTTAAAGAAGAGAAAGCTAAGGAGAAGTCGTCTTCTGATAGTTCTTCTGCTTCGGTTGAACCGGCTTCCAGCAGTTCTTCATCATCTAGTGCATCTTCTTCTAAATAACTTTTTCCCTACCCGCTGAATCTTCAGCGGGTTTTTATATTTTTTTTCATTTTCCTATTGACCTTCGGTTTAAATGGCTGTAATATATTTAAGTCAGCTCAGGGAGCGCGGCGGACTTAAAAGATTTCTTTTCTCAAGAAATTGTTGAAAAAGTCTTGACATTCGCTTGCTTCTCTGGCACGATATAAAGGTTGCTTTTGAAGTGACGCAGCACTTTGAAAACTGAACAGAACAAAGACAAACAAATTGTGTAGGGATTCATATTTATGCAAATAGATATGAACAAATTAATTAATTTGCGAAGTCAATTCGTAATACAAAAACAATAAATTACGTAACAACGTTTGGTAAAACAAACAGTCAGTAATTCATTATGAACGCTAAGTTCAAACTTTTTAAATTGAGAGTTTGATCCTGGCTCAGGATGAACGCTGGTGGCGTGCCTAATACATGCAAGTCGTACGCTAGCCGCTGAATTGATCCTTCGGGTGAAGTGAGGCAATGACTAGAGTGGCGAACTGGTGAGTAACACGTAAGAAACCTGCCCTTTAGTGGGGGATAACATTTGGAAACAGATGCTAATACCGCGTAACAACAAATCACACATGTGATCTGTTTGAAAGGTCCTTTTGGATCGCTAGAGGATGGTCTTGCGGCGTATTAGCTTGTTGGTAGGGTAGAAGCCTACCAAGGCAATGATGCGTAGCCGAGTTGAGAGACTGGCCGGCCACATTGGGACTGAGACACTGCCCAAACTCCTACGGGAGGCTGCAGTAGGGAATTTTCCGCAATGCACGAAAGTGTGACGGAGCGACGCCGCGTGTGTGATGAAGGCTTTCGGGTCGTAAAGCACTGTTGTAAGGGAAGAATAACTGAATTCAGAGAAAGTTTTCAGCTTGACGGTACCTTACCAGAAAGGGATGGCTAAATACGTGCCAGCAGCCGCGGTAATACGTATGTCCCGAGCGTTATCCGGATTTATTGGGCGTAAAGCGAGCGCAGACGGTTTATTAAGTCTGATGTGAAATCCCGAGGCCCAACCTCGGAACTGCATTGGAAACTGATTTACTTGAGTGCGATAGAGGCAAGTGGAACTCCATGTGTAGCGGTGAAATGCGTAGATATGTGGAAGAACACCAGTGGCGAAAGCGGCTTGCTAGATCGTAACTGACGTTGAGGCTCGAAAGTATGGGTAGCAAACGGGATTAGATACCCCGGTAGTCCATACCGTAAACGATGGGTGCTAGTTGTTAAGAGGTTTCCGCCTCCTAGTGACGTAGCAAACGCATTAAGCACCCCGCCTGAGGAGTACGGCCGCAAGGCTAAAACTTAAAGGAATTGACGGGGACCCGCACAAGCGGTGGAGCATGTGGTTTAATTCGAAGATACGCGAAAAACCTTACCAGGTCTTGACATACCAATGATCGCTTTTGTAATGAAAGCTTTTCTTCGGAACATTGGATACAGGTGGTGCATGGTCGTCGTCAGCTCGTGTCGTGAGATGTTGGGTTAAGTCCCGCAACGAGCGCAACCCTTGTTATTAGTTGCCAGCATTTAGTTGGGCACTCTAATGAGACTGCCGGTGATAAACCGGAGGAAGGTGGGGACGACGTCAGATCATCATGCCCCTTATGACCTGGGCAACACACGTGCTACAATGGGAAGTACAACGAGTCGCAAACCGGCGACGGTAAGCTAATCTCTTAAAACTTCTCTCAGTTCGGACTGGAGTCTGCAACTCGACTCCACGAAGGCGGAATCGCTAGTAATCGCGAATCAGCATGTCGCGGTGAATACGTTCCCGGGTCTTGTACACACCGCCCGTCAAATCATGGGAGTCGGAAGTACCCAAAGTCGCTTGGCTAACTTTTAGAGGCCGGTGCCTAAGGTAAAATCGATGACTGGGATTAAGTCGTAACAAGGTAGCCGTAGGAGAACCTGCGGCTGGATCACCTCCTTTCTAAGGATAATCGGAATACTACACTGATTTAAATATCAAGGTTTGTTTGTTTGAGTTCTGTTCGGTTTTCAGAGCGCCGCCCTGAAAACACAAGCAACTGGGGAATTAGCTCAGCTGGGAGAGCACCTGCTTTGCAAGCAGGGGGTCATCGGTTCGAACCCGATATTCTCCATTGGCATTTTTTTGCCAATTGCACATTGATAACTGAATAGTAATTTAATTTCTTGTTAATTAAAATCCTGATGTCTCTTACGACATCGAGACATCAGGTAAATTGAACCGAGAAATTCACTTCGATAAAAGTAACTGAAAAGTTACCGCTAATAAAATCTAGAGATAGATCTCATAAATAATTTATTAGTTAATCGTCGATTTTTAATCGATAGGTTAAGTTAATAAGGGCGCATGGTGGATGCCTTGGCACTAGAAGGCGATGAAGGACGTGACTAACTACGATATGCCTCGGTTAGCTGTAAGTAAGCTTACCCGGGGGTTTCCGAATGGGGCAACCCGATCTTAATGATCATCATCTTTTTGAATTCATAGATTAGATGAAGCAAACGCTGTGAACTGAAACATCTAAGTAGCAGTAGGAAAGTAAAGAAATTTCGATTCCGTCAGTAGCGGCGAGCGAACGCGGAAGAGCCCAAACCTGGATGCTTGCATCCAGGGGTTGTAGGACTGATGTTGAGTTACAAAGGTATAAGATAGCAGAAACAGTTGGGAAGCTGTTCCAAAGAGGGTGACAGGCCCGTATGCGAAATCTTGTACTCTCTAATCAGGATCCTGAGTACGGCCCAGCACGTGAAATTGGGTCGGAATCTGGGAGGACCATCTCCCAAGGCTAAATACTAACTAGTGACCGATAGCGAACAAGTACCGTGAGGGAAAGGTGAAAAGAACCCCGGAAGGGGAGTGAAATAGTTCTTGAAACCGTGTGCTTACAAGAAGTTCGAGGCCGTTAATGGCTGAGAGCGTGCTTTTTGTAGAATGAACCGGAGAGTTACGATTGCGTGCAAGGTTAAGGTGCAAAGACTGGAGCCGTAGCGAAAGCGAGTCTTAATAGGGCGAATCAGTACGTAGTTGTAGACCCGAAACCGAGTGACCTATCCATGGTCAGGTTGAAGGTGGGGTAATACCTACTGGAGGACCGAACAAGTGGGTGTTAAAAAACCCTTTGATGAACTGTGGATAGCGGTGAAATTCCAATCGAACTCGGAGATAGCTGGTTCTATCCGAAATACATTTAGGTGTAGCCTTGCAATTAGCTTACTGGAGGTAGAGCACTATTTGGTCTAGGGGCCCTTCAAGGGTTACCAAAATCAGATAAACTCCGAATGCCAGCTAAGTATGTGCAGGAGTCAGACGGTGAGTGATAAGATCCATCGTCAAAAGGGGAACAGCCCAGATCACCAGTTAAGGTCCCTAAATATATGCTAAGTGGAAAACGTTGTGAAGGTGCATAGACAACTAGGAGGTTGGCTCAGAAGCAGCCACCCTTTAAAGAGTGCGTAATAGCTCACTAGTCGAGTGCTCTTGCGCGGATAATGTACCGGGGCTAAGCATATTACCGAAACTGTGGATGCGTAAGCATGGTAGGATAGCGTAATTAACGCGATGAAGGATGACCGTAAGGACATGTTGGAGCGTTAACTAGTGAGAATTCCGGTATGAGTAGCGAAAGATAGGTGAGAATCCTATCCACCGAATGAGTAAGGTTTCCCCCGGAAGGCTCGTCCGCGGGGGGTTAGTCGGGACCTAAGGCGAGGCTGAAAAGCGTAGTCGATGGACAACAGGTTGATATTCCTGTACCGATATTTAATTGCCGAAGGAAGGACGCAGAAGGATAACACAGGCCACTATTGGATGTGGTTTTAAACAGTTAGTCTTCATAAGAGTCAAATGCTTTTATGTTTAAGGATAAGCTGTGAATGTACCAAGTTTACTTGGAAATTGTGTGATTTCACGCTGCTGAAAAAAGTTTCGTAGGAAGAAAATATTGCCCGTACCGCAAACCGACACAGGTACTCAAGTGGAGAACACTAAGGTGAGCGAGTGAACTATTGTTAAGGAACTCTGCAAAATGAGTCCGTAACTTCGGAAGAAGGACTGCTGGTTTTATACCAGCCGCAGCAAATAGGCCCAAACAACTGTTTATCAAAAACACAGGTTTCTGCAAAATCGTAAGATGAAGTATAGGGGCTGACGCCTGCCCAGTGCTGGAAGGTTAAAAGGAGGACTTAGCTTCGGCGAAGGTCTTAATTGAAGCCCCAGTGAACGGCGGCCGTAACTATAACGGTCCTAAGGTAGCGAAATTCCTTGTCGGGTAAGTTCCGACCCGCATGAAAGGCGTAATGATTTGGGCGCTGTCTCAACAATAGACTCGGTGAAATTTAAATTCCAGTGAAGATGCTGGGTACCCGCGACAGGACGGAAAGACCCCGTGGAGCTTTACTGTAGCTTGATATTGAATGTTTGTGCTGCATGTGCAGGATAGGTAGGAGACTTTGAAGTCGGAACGCTAGTTTCGATTGAGTCACCCTTGAGATACTACCTCTGTTGTATGAACGTTCTAACTCTGATCAGTTATCCTGA
The DNA here is from genome assembly GCF_020510245.1 of Oenococcus oeni. Taxonomy (NCBI): domain Bacteria; kingdom Bacillati; phylum Bacillota; class Bacilli; order Lactobacillales; family Lactobacillaceae; genus Oenococcus; species Oenococcus oeni. Next base: position 602,472 of record NZ_CP084701.1, read on the forward strand.
TCGAAGACAGTGTCTGGCAGGCAGTTTGACTGGGGCGGTCGCCTCCTAAAAGATAACGGAGGCGCTCAAAGGTTTGCTCAGAATGGTTGGAAATCATTCGTAGCGTGTAAAGGCATAAGCAAGCTTGACTGTGAGACTGACAAGTCGAGCAGGTACGAAAGTAGGACTTAGTGATCCGGTGGTTCCGTATGGAAGGGCCATCGCTCAACGGACAAAAGCTACCCCGGGGATAACAGGCTCATCTCCCCCAAGAGTCCACATCGACGGGGAGGTTTGGCACCTCGATGTCGGCTCATCGCATCCTGGGGCTGTAGTCGGTCCCAAGGGTTGGGCTGTTCGCCCATTAAAGCGGTACGCGAGCTGGGTTCAGAACGTCGTGAGACAGTTCGGTCCCTATCCGTCGTGGGCGCAGGAAATTTGAGAGGATCTGTCCTTAGTACGAGAGGACCGGGATGGACATACCTCTGGTGTACCAGTTGTTCTGCCAAGAGCACCGCTGGGTAGCTACGTATGGATTAGATAATCGCTGAAAGCATCTAAGTGAGAAACTAACCTCGAGATGAGATTTCCCATTCGTCAGAAGTAAGACCCCTGAGAGACGATCAGGTAGATAGGCTAGAAGTGGAAGTGTAGTGATGCATGGAGCGGACTAGTACTAATAGGTCGAGGACTTAACCAAGTAAGTGGTTTGGTTCAATTGCTTGATTAACAGTGTTAAATTACTATTCGGTTATCAGCGCGCAAGTACTGAGTGTCGTGTTAATTCCGATGAGGTCACACCTGTTCCCATTCCGAACACAGAAGTTAAGCTTGTCAGGGCCCAAAGTAGTTACAGGAACGCCTGTTGCAAGGTTAGGTCGATGCGATGCAATTCACCCGTTTGGGTGTTTTTTTGCCCAGCCTACGACTTTAACGATTGCTTTGATTCGTGTTAATTATCCTCACAGGATTTGTCTGCCGACTGACTCGATCATTATAATTAAGCAGGTATACGAGGGCGAAATGACAGATTGCCCCTTTAAGGTTATTATCTATACATGAGTGATTATTCAAAACTAGCGCAGGCTAGTATTAAAAGGCTTCTTAAACGTGGAGTTTCTCTGAATGATATTTATAAATTAACGAGTGATTTTTTGCTGCAACATTATCATTTTTCAGCTAAGAATGAACGGATAGTTAAAGCTTTGTCGATCGTTTTAAAACGAGATGAAGTCAATGATATTATTCTTACAGCGCTTTATATGGACGAGGCTGCTGAGACGATGCCGGATAGCGAACCTTTGAAGGGCAGACTCTCTCGCGATGCGAATGGCCACAATGTTGATGAAATTTTGGCGATTGGCTTGGCCTCTCAATTCGGTGCAGCTGCAACGGTTCATTATGGTTGGCTCGATAACGAAAAGCCCGGCTTGATTGGCGTTTTAAATGATAAAACAGATTCTATCAATGTTTATATTGATGATATTCTTGCAGCATTGGTTGCCTCGAGTGCTATGGAATATTTAGAGTTAGATGGTGGAAACAAATATTAATTTAGGAAGAATAGGATTTTAATAGGTTATAAATTTCATGGAAGCAATATCAATTAATTCATTTCCTCAAGCTGTGACAATAGCAGGATCGGATTCGGATGGATCAGCTGGCGCACAAGCTGATTTACATGCCTTCTTTTCCCGACATATTTATGGTATGTCGATTCTTGTTGCGGCGGTTGCTGGAAATTCATACGGAATCAGTGCAGGACACAACTTTCCTTTAGATTTTATCGATGCAGAGTTCAAAGCCCTGGCTGATGATTTTCATATTAAGTCTGCTAAAACCGGTATGTTGGCCGATAGCGAACTTATTTTGGATATTGTAAAAAACTATCAAAAGGTTCAATTTGGCCCTTTGGTTGTCGATCCTGTTATTACGACGAAACATGGAGCAAAATTGCTCGAGGATGAAGCAATTGACACTTTAAGAGAAAGACTTCTGCCTTTAGCTGAAGTTGTTACACCCAATTTTTCAGAGGCTCAAGTGATAACCGGATCAGAACTTAAAGACCAGAATGAGCTGGTTGAGGCTGCTGAAAAAATTCAAAAATTCGGTGCTAAAAATGTCGTTATTAAAGGTGCACATTTAATCGGTTCCAAACAAAAAAAGGTTTCTGATTATGTTTTATTAGAAAATGGCGATGGTTACTTTTTAAGTGAAGAGTACATTGATACAAGCCATATCAATGGAACGGGTGACACTTTCTCAGCGGTTATCGCGGCTGAGATTGCAAAAGGAGAAACTGTTAAGAATTCTATTGAAATAGCCAAAAAGGCAACTCACCAAGCGATTGTTAAAACAATTGGCGTCGGCCATAAATTTGGGCCGATTAATCATTGGGCGATTGAATAACTGGGATATAATCTAGTTTGATGGATCAGTTGAGAAATTATTTGTCGAAACATGCTATCGTCGCTCGGGCAGGGGCGGCGATTTTATATGGTGTTTTGGTTGGCTTTGCCATGAATTTTTTTTGGAAGCCGGGCAACATATATTCCAGTGGTTTCAATGGATTAGGCCAATTGGTTGGTTTCTTTTTTTCAACCAATCTTCTACCTGTAATTATTTTGCTTGTTAACATACCAATGACAATTTTGGCCTGGATCATGATTAGCCGCCGTTTGGCTTTTTTTGAGATCTTTGCAATTGCCTGTTCTTCTATATTTATTGATTTAATTATTGCACCGGCAAAACCTTTAATTTCCGATCCTTTGATGTGTGCCATTTTTGGAGGGGCTTTGAACGGATTTGCAACCGGTTTTGCGTTAAAAAACGGTGTCGCAACCGGTGGCTTGGACGTTTTTGAAATCATTGGGAAACGTTTATGGAATATTAAAGTCTTTCCAATAAATGTTGCTTTCAATTCAATAATTATGATTGGATCCGGTTTCCAACATGGATGGAAATATGCTTTTTATTCCATTATCGGAATTGTTGTTTCTGCTTGGATGACCTCGATTGCTTATACTCAGCAACAGCAAATGGAAGTTATGATTGTCACTAATAATAAAGATAAAATGATTCAGGAGATTCAGTCCCGACTTCGTCGCGGTATCACGGTCGTCGATGATGCCAAAGGTGGCTATTTACATGATTCCAAACACGTGATTTTTACCGTTATAACTCTTGAAGAGCGTTATGAATTACGCGAAGCAATCGAAGCAGCTGATAAAAAAGCTTTTGCTTCAATGTGGAAGGTTGATCATACTTTGGGTAATTTTTATGAAAAACAGGTATGAAAAATTAAGCTTTTCATCGAATATGAATTGGCTTAAAAGTTTCAAATATTATTAAAAAACATACCTGGCCAATTCTTTTTGCTAGGTATGTTTTTTTAATATTTATCTATTTCTTTATTTTCGATTATTTTATTTTTTAATGCAGTTCTTTGGATTTTTCCAGTCGCTCCCCGTGGGATATCCTTCATAAAAAAGATGTATTGTGGAACTTTAAATTTCTCTTCTTGCAGGGAAACTATTTTTCGGATTTGCTTGGCAAAATCAATTAATGCCGTTTTTTTGTCTGTTGAATCTTTTAAAATAATTACGGCAGCGACTGTCTCTCCGTATATTTTGTCCGGATAGCCAATTACTGCCGCCGAATCGACGAAGGGCAATTTATCTATGATGTCTTCAACTTCATAAGGACTGATTTTATCGCCGGACTTGTTAATCATTTCCTTGCTTCTTCCAGCGAGAAAAATAAAGCCGTCTTTGTCCAAATGACCGACATCACCGGTTCTAAACCATCCGTTAACAAAAGATTCCTGGTCTCGATTATGGAGATAGCTGGTAATTGTATTTGTACCCTTGATCCAAATTTCCCCGTCTTCTCCAATTGATAATTCCTTGGTTAATTTTTTATCAGATATTTTTATCGCGATGTTAAAAGGTTTGCCTGATGAACCAGCTGGGCTATGGAGAGGGGGCATTGGATCTACGGCAATTTGACTGGGAGCCTCAGTCATTCCATAGGAATTTAAGATCGGTACTTTAAAACGTTCCTCGAATTGATCCATTGCTGCAATTGCTAAAGGCGCCGAGGTTGAGCGTATAAAACGCAACTTTTGCAAGTTATTTGGATTAATTTCTGTGTTCAACAGGATTAAAATAATTGCCGGAGCCGCCGAAACCCAAGTAACTTCCTGGTTTTCGACAACCGGCCAGAATTTATGGGCGGAGAAATGTTTCTGAACAACGATGGAACCGCCTGAAATTAAAGCCGACATTAAAGCAATGTTTTGGGCATTTATGTGGTAAAAAGGCAGCACGATATAAACACGATCATTTTCTGTTAGCTTATGGCTTTGAACAACATTATCGCCGGCTGTATACATTTGGCTATGGTCTAATAAAACACCTTTCGGTTTTCCGGTTGTTCCGGAAGTATAAATAACGATTCCCGAGTGTTTGGGAATTTCATCAAAATCATTGACATCATTATTTGCTTTGATTGTCTCCCAAGATGTTAATTTAATTGAATAATCGCCGTAATTACTTAGAGTTTTAATTTTTGGATTTTTAACAATCTGATTAAAAAGTTCTTGGTAATCGTCATCTAAAATTGCTGCTTTGTAATTTCTTTTTCTGAATTCATTTTTGGCCTGCTTTTCCGGCATTTTCGGATTCATAGAATAAATAGCCAACCCGGTTCGCATCGCCGCTAAATAGCTAATGACGTAAGCGGTTGAGTTTGGTAAAGCCAATAACAATAAATCTCCGACTTTAAGTCCAGCCTTGTTGAAAGTTTTGACCGCCTGATCAACGGCTTCCAAAAGTTGGCCATTAGTCAACCAAAGATTTAAGTCGGCATCGTATAGTTTCTTTTTATTCGGATTTTTTTTAATCCAAAAAAAGTTTTTTTAACTAGATCTGAATTATATTCTGACATTTGTTCCTCTTTTATTTAAAGGTCTTCCTATGACATAGTGTGCGATTGGTGTGTTGTATAGGATCCAGCACAGTGCCCCTGAAAACCCGATAACAAAAATCGTTGCCAGAGGCCATATCAACCAGATGTACCAAGAACCGTTTGGTATCGGAATTATCATCATACGCAGAATCGATAAAGCGATTGTCTGCGTAAGATATAATCCGAAAGCAATTTTTTGTGCTTTTGAGACAAAGGCGATTAATTTTGGGTGCTTGTTGTTTTTTACGAAACGATCATAGAGGTAACCAACGTAAAAAATATTTGATATCACAATCAATGCATAAACTACTATTAATGGTTGATGAACTTCGTAAGCTTTGTTGTAACTCAATTTTAGGATGTAAATATTATAAAAATAATAAAGCACCATTGTCGGAATACCGATTAAAGTTGCAATGAAAAGCTGTTTTATATGGGAAACGATCCATTTTTCGACGTCAGAATAGTGAATACCTGCCAAAGCTCCGGCAATGAAATAACCTTCGTAAGTGAGGACGAACATCCCATAACTTTTAAATAGGTAGGGCCAGTTTTCGGTTGCTAAATGAGGGAATATAAATTTTGTAAAAATTGTGATTAATAATTGAATTGCAATTGAGCAGAAAAAGACGATTAAATGTTTACCTTCGGTTTTTTTGAACAGGAAACGCATTAATGGGTAACAAAGATAAAGTTGTAGCATCACCATTAAAAAATACATATAGTATCCATTGCCATGGATCAATAAATCCCAATATTGCAGCCACCAATTGCCGGTTGAAATTTTTTCAAAATCGTGTTCGACCAGATGATAAATAAAATTCCAGAAAAAATAAGGTATCAGAACCCAAAAATACCGCCGTTTCCAAAACTTGATTAAATGCATCGGCCGATTGTAGGAGTTTAAAAACAGGACCAGCCCGGAGATGAACATGAAACCCATTCTTGTGAAATGCATTGGCATGTGGAAAGATCCCAGCGTAAGAAAAGAAGCCGATCCAACCTGAAATTTATATGTAAAAACGGTTGAAGTGTGAATTATCAAAACACCAAGAATAAACAAAAGCCGCATCAAATCAACACCATATAAATATTTACGTTTAATAGCAATTTTCTCTGAAGACATCGAGAACATTGTAGACGTAGCAAAAGATACTGTGTAACAGTTTTATTTCAATATAATGACAAAAAGTTAGTTAAATACTGTTTTTCCTTTCTTACTAAAAGTTCCTTCAATTATCCTGTATAATGAACTTATTAAATGAGGGAGTAACGGCGAACGATTTCGTTCGCGGGAAATCCAAGTTGCACGAACGAATTGTTCTGGTGACCCTTAATCAGTGAGACTCATCTTAATTTTTTAAGAGAAGGAGTCTTTTATTTTGCCTAAAAAAAACTTTTACAACCAAAATATCAAGGAAGTTGTTGACCAATTTGCTTCCGATAAAAGTAGAGGCCTCAGCCAAGCCGTCGCCAATCAGAAATTAAAAACAGATGGTCCAAATGTTTTAAATAAAGCTAAGCGAACTACTTTATTGCAGAAATTCATCAATCAATTCAAGGATTTTATGATTGCGATCTTGGCGGTTGCAGCCGTCATTGCGGCAATGACTGGCGAGTTGGTCGATGCGATTTTTATTTTGCTGGTCGTTGTCTTGAATGCAATTTTTGGTGTCTTCCAGGAATCAAAAGCAGAAGATGCGATTGAAGCTTTAAAAAAGATGTCGACTCCGAATGCCAATGTTCGCCGTGATGGCAAAGTTGTTTCATTGCCGGCAACGGAACTTGTGACCGGCGACATTGTCTTAATGGAAGCTGGTGACATTGTCCCGGCCGATCTGCGTTTGATCGAAGCAAATTCTTTAAAAATCGAAGAAGCAGCCTTAACCGGCGAATCTGTTCCGGTTGAAAAATCTGCGGCTGTTTTAAGGTCTAAAAAACCAAGTCTCGGCGATCGTCATAATATGGTTTTCATGAACACAAACGTCACATATGGGCGTGGAGTTGGGATAGTTGTGGCTACGGGGATGAAAACCGAGGTTGGTCATATTGCCAGTATGCTGGAGCAGACAAAAGAGAGTGCTACTCCGCTGCAGGCCAATTTAAAACAACTCGGGAAAAGTCTGACTTATTTAATTCTTGTTATTTCGATAATTGTTTTTGTGATTGGAATAATCAAAGGAGCGGAATCCTGGGTCAACATGTTGCTGACAGCAATTAGTATTGCTGTAGCGGCGATTCCAGAAGGCTTACCAGCGATTGTTACAATTACGTTGGCGCTGGGCACCGGTCGTTTGGCAAAGAAAAATGCTTTAATGAGACGTTTGGCGGCGGTTGAAACCTTGGGATCGACCGAAATAATCGGTTCGGATAAAACCGGCACCTTAACACAGAACAAGATGACCGTTGAAAAATATGTTGTCAGTAATCAAGTTGTAGATGCGGACCAGCCGATTAAAAAGGATCCAACTGCCGAAAAATTAGCACTTGTAATGGCCCTGAATAATGATACAAAAATGACTGAGGAGGGTTTATTGGGCGACCCAACTGAAACTGCTCTTATTTCATTTAACGAAAAGCAGGGCCAGGACTTGAATCATTTGTTTAACAGGATGCCGCGAGTTGCCGAAATACCATTTGATTCGGAACGAAAATTAATGACAACCGTTAATAAGAATTCCAACCAATATATTGTTACTGTCAAAGGTGCACCCGACGAGTTACTGCGCCGGACATCAAAAATTGAAATTTCCGGAAAAGTCTCAGTTTTAACAAATGAAAACCGACAAAAATTGTTAGAAATTAATCATCGATTGGCAAAACAGGCTTTGCGTGTCTTGGCATTTGCCTATCAAAATGTTAAGGAAGTTCCTGGAAAATTAACGAGCAAGGCAGTTGAAAAAGATCTTGTTTTTGTTGGTTTTGTCGCGATGATCGATCCGGAACGTCCAGAAGTAGCTCAGGCCGTTAAAGAAGCTCGCCGGGCGGGTATTCGGCCGATTATGATCACTGGGGACCATAAGGACACGGCTGCCGCAATTGCAAGACGTCTGGGAATTCTGACTGCCGATCAGGGACCCGAGGCCGTAATCACTGGAGCCCAGCTGGATCAAATTCCTGATGATAAATTTCAGGACAGTGTTACTCAATATAGTGTTTACGCGCGTGTTGCTCCGGAACATAAAGTCAGAATTGTCAATGCCTGGAAAAAACGCGGTAAGGTTGTCGCGATGACTGGGGATGGTGTTAATGATGCTCCGGCTTTGAAAACAGCCGATATCGGTGTGGCCATGGGAATTACCGGGACAGAGGTTTCAAAGGGCGCTTCCGATATGGTTCTGGCTGATGACAATTTTGCTACGATCGTTAATGCAGTCAAGGAAGGCCGGACTGTTTTCGCTAATATTCAAAAAGCATTACAGTATTTGCTTTCTTCCAACTTGGCTGAAGTTATGACCTTGTTCACTATGACTATCTTGGGATGGGAACTTTTCGCGCCTGTCATGATTCTTTGGATTAATTTGGTAACTGATACTTTTCCGGCAATCGCACTTGGTCTGGAACCATCGGAAACAGGTATCATGAATCGTCCACCTCGCGGTAAAACATCCAGCTTTTTGTCGGATGGGGTTGGTATTGCAATCATTTGGCAGGGTATCGTTCAGGCTCTGACGGTTTTGGCAGTTTATGCTTTGGCAATTGCTTATCCGGATCATGCGGGCAATATAAATCTTATTCATCGGGATGCTTTGACGATGGCTTTTATGACGCTTGGATTGATGCAGCTTTTTAATGCCTTTAATGTTAAATCCGTCTACCAGTCGATTTTTAAAATCAGACCTTTTGCAAATAAATACTTTAATGGAGCTATTTTGTTCAGCTTGCTTTCGATGGCGATTGTCGTTTTTTTGCCGGGTCTAAACGATATTTTTCACGTTTCCGATTTAAATTTGGGTCAGTGGTTAATTGTTTTGGCTGCCTCTTTTTCAATCATTTTAATTGTTGAAGTAGTAAAATTATTCGAGCACCTTGTTTTAAAGAAGAGATAATTATGAAACCAGTTAAACCACAACAATTTGCTTTGGGACTACAGGATTTTTTGAAAAAAATCGATCAGATTAATACGAAAGTCAGTCCTTCTTACAGCGAACTCAAAAAATTTCTGGATAGTGACCAGTTGCCTGATCTTTCTGACAGCAAGTTTAAGAATATTGCTGCTGAGTTTATGGATGCCAATGAGCAATATCAGCAGGCTGTCGATAATTTAAAGGGATTGTCGGCACCGGTTCATTTAATCGGTCTGAAGATGAATCTTGTCGCTTATTTTCAGGATTATGTTAATGCGACGAAAGATATGACAAATTCTTTGAATTTAGATAAAAAATCGGTTGATCTGGCTAAATTTTCTCAATCAGAAAAGGATCAAGATGATTTAATGCATAAGGTCAATCGTAATGTTAATCGAATTTTAATGTCGAGAGGTCTTCAAGGCTGATTATGACGGCAATTTCAAACGGTCAATTAAAGGCGCTCGTTGAGCGCCTTTCAACTACATATTTTCATTTATCTTTCGGGCACGCTGTTAAATTTAACAATCACTTGCGTTCCACTGGCGGACGGGTTGTGTTTCCAAAAAGTGGTCGTCAGATATTGGAAAGTAAAATTTATATGGAAATTAATCCGAAACTTGATGATAAAGATCTTCCGGGAATTGTCAAACACGAACTGGCACATTATTATATTTATTTGCATAAAGGCTTACATCGCGAAAACGATCGTGATTTTCAGGCTTTATTAAAAAAACTTGGCGCACCAAGATATTCACCGCTTCATACCAGACAGAAGTCTTTTTATCTTTATGAGTGCAATGGCCCTCAGTGTCATAAATATCTGCGGAACAGAAGAATAAATTTGCGGAAAATGCGCTGCAGCATCGATGGGGCGACACTAAAATTAGTGTCCGAGCGCCATTTAAAGTAATTAAAAAACCAGTCGAGGGCTGGTTTTTTATTATCACTCACTTGGAACTTTCAACATTTTCTGTTTCGATTAAGCCATATTTTCCATCATCACGTTTATAGACGATATCCAATTGGTTTGTATCGGAGTTAAGGAATAAAAAGAAATCATGGTCAAGCATTTCCATTTGCAACACCGCTTCTTCAATATCCATTGGTTTCAATGACAGGTTCTTTCTACGAATAACATCGATTTTCTTATCTTCATTCGTATCGGAAGGAACCGGATCAATCGCTTCATTGAAGTCGATTCCTTTAAAACCTCTTTCTCGGGATTTACGGTTAACCCTTGTCTTGAACTTACGGATTTGCCGCAGCAGTTTGGCGGAAACCAAGTCAACAGCATTATAGAAATCACTTTGCGTCTCTTCGGCACGTAATGTCAGATACGGTAGTGGAATTGTAACTTCGATTTTAAAAGTTTTTTCATTGTATTTCCGAACATTGATATGAGCTATGGGATTGTTTTTTTGATCAATATAATTGTTAAGTTTTTCCAAGCGAAGCTTGATGTAGTTATTGATAACATCCGTTGTACTCATATTTTCACCACGAATTTGATATTCAATCATAATTTCCTCCTACTTAAATTTTAAACTAGTCTAACACTCAGAAGCCGATTTTTCGTTTATTTTAAATTTAATAAGATTATTCATGCTCTTATTTGATTTAATTGCTAAATTTGTCTCTTTTTCGCTTTTTTTCAAGCAGTTCGTCCGTTTTTCTAGTATAATATTTTTTGTTCGCGGACGTGGCGGAATTGGCAGACGCGCAGGATTAAGGATCCTGTGGTAGAAATACCGTATGGGTTCGACTCCCATCGCCCGCATTTTAGCTCTATATCGACAAAGATTGATATAGAGCTTTTTTGTTGCTTAAATGCCTTTGTATAGGTGTTTGTAGCTATGATTAATGATCGCTAATCTTTTATTATTCTCTATAAAAACTTTGCACACTTTGCACACTTTTTGCACACTAAAATATCTTCATTGCTTTCATTTCTTCTTGATTTTTCTTTTCTTCTAAAAGATGCGAATATACCTGTTCTGTTATCGAAAGATTGGCATGTCCTAATCTTCCAGACACATATTGCATTGAAATATCATGTGCTAATAGCATTGAAGCATGTGTATGCCTTAAAGCGTGAAACGTAACGTGCTTGATTTCTAGTTTTTCACATAAATATTTTAAGTCTTTGTTGATTCCGTTAGATGTCATGTCAAAAAGTCGCTTGTCATTATGCTTGAAATCACTATAAACTTCAAACCATTTATCCGGCATTATGATTTCTCTAATCGAATTCTTGGTTTTTGGAGCTTTATCCTTATTGGTAAATTTATCAACTGCTTTAGTAATAGAGATGAGATGTTTTTTGGTATCGATATCTGCATCGGTTAATGCTCGAAGCTCACCAAATCTTGCTCCTGACAGAAGACCAGTTAATATCATAAAATTACCCCTAGATAGGTTCTTTATACAATGGTCTATCAATTTTTCAGCTTCATTCAATTCCAAATATTTATTTTCAATAGGCACTTTAGTTGCATTATTGTACACTAAACCAATTCTTATAGTAGGATCCTTAATTATCAATTCTTCAGCTAAGGCATCTTTTAAAGCGGCCGAAATTTGACCCTTGCGTTTTTGTACTGTTTTTTCAGCGTGATCTTTACCAAAATTATTAATAAATGTCTGAAAATTAGATCGTGTGAACGATTTCAAAGTCATCGTGGGCAAATACTTCTTAATTGTGTGAAGTGTGTCTCGATACTGGTATATAGTTTGATTTGATCGGTTGACACGATATGTGAGGTACCAATTCTCAAAGTAATCAGATAAAAGTATGTCAGGCTGTTCTTTTTCTTGTTGTTTCCCAGATAATACTTGGCCAACCCAGATTTGTGCATCTTTTGTTTTAAGAAAACCACTTTTATTTTTGGTCCGGAATTCTCCGGTAACTGGATCCCTGTAGGATACTCGTGCTTGATAATATTTTCCGCGTTTTTTAATTGAAGCCATATTTTTATTCCTTAACTGAATCCATTAATAAGGTTTTCTTTCCAAAAATCGTGCTCTCTTTTGTCTTTTATGTTTCTCTTCCTATGGATTTACGTAAAATCCAGCATGGCATGTATTTTATAAGTACTTTCTTACGTCTCTTTGTGCCCACTTTGTGGCAAAATATTCTGCTTTGCCAGTTTTAATTGATTGCCTGTTTGATAGATCATTTCCTGAATCGAAATTCGCGTGATTTATTTCATGTATCATCGTAGTTGCCTGAATTTCGATTGGATCATCTTTATTAATATAGATATCGTTTCCACGTATTTGTCCGTGGAAAACAATATCCAAATCATCAGGTAAAGAAATAAAATGGAAATGATATTTAGGATAATCATTTTCTATTTTTTCCGTTGGTAGCATTAAATCACTTCTTTTTGTTTTGTATGAAATCTATATATTCATTAATTTTTTCAATTTGTTCATCAGTGGCACTTGGATCAACAGAGTTTGCTAACGTGAGTTGTTTTGCCGAAAGCTGTCCTGAATTTCCACGCCCCAACAAGTAATCCACTGAGACATGAAGAACATCTGCAACATTTGCTAAATTGCCTGATTTTGGGTCTTGCTTTTTCCACCTATTAAGACTTTGGACAGTTACGCCAGACTTTTCAGATAGTTCAACTATTGTCATTCCTCTGGTTCTGGCGACTTCTGAAATTCTTTCGTAAACGTTCATTTTTATAATTTTCCTTAAATTTTAAGATTTTATTAAGTAACGTTTACGTTCATTACATGCTTTGACACTTAATGTTTAGGAGCGTAATATAAAAGATGTTCCGAACGAACGTTAGATATAAACGCAAAAAAAGAATTTAAAAAGTTAGGGAAACTTGTCATTCTTTCTTTTTTTAATGTGTTTACGCCTATCATGATACTCACGTTTACGTGTATAAGTCAAGTAAAAAGGAACGGAAAGGGTATTTTATATGACAGATGAATTGATTACTAAGCTACTGGAAGCTTCATTCTCGGATCGCGTGAATGTAGCCCTCACTCTCAACCATTCATCTTTAAGAGAATTGGGTAAAGATGTACAACAAGTTGTTGATCCCGAAAGAAAGCGAGGCCCATATACGGGCGAGCAAATGAGAAAAGTTATTTATGGAAATATTTCTAAGGGCCCAAATTATAGAAGACAGCTCGAAGCTATTAGAGAAGTTTTGGGGATCTAATGTTTACGATTTACAAATTAAAGCTATGAGAAAGGAGAAATATGATTTCTGAATTACATCCCTACCGATTATTGAATCTTACAACTGCTACTCATGAATTCAGACATAATGGAAATCCTAATTCAAATGATTATCAGTTTTTCTATAGAATTAAGCATTTTCAAGATGGGAAGACAATTAAGTGGCAGTGGCAAGATATTCAAAATTATTTGGATAGAAACAAAAAATAACTTCTTACGATTTTTTTATCCTGTCGCAACAATTTGATATGCCATTTAATTCACTTCTCATCTGCTAATTCTCTCTAGCAGCTTAATTTTAGGAGAAATATTTACAAACGATCAAAAAATTGTCAAGAAAGGAACACTTATGAACTTAGTATATTTAGAACTCGAAATGACAGCTGTCGGCATGATTATTGGTATCTGTTTATCGGTAATCGGTATGGCAATCGTACAGTGGAAGCTGTCGAAGATGACTTTAAAAGAATTTTTTAAAGGAGCCGACAATGGCGATTCCGAAATATATTAGAAAGCAAAGCGAGTACACACCGGACTTCGTTAATAAAAGCCATCGCTTATTAAATTATTTATCCGATAACGTCAATAAAAACTATCGTTCATCGGAATTAGGTTTCTTGTTTACTGTCAAAGACACAGGACGCATGCTTAGATATTATTCGGAATATCTCTTGCGTTTGGGCTTACCGATTTCGACTGGCGACTACGGCTATAAATTTACCGACAAGCCCGAAGACCTGTACCGTTCGGCAAAACGCGATCAGGCAATCGGCCAAGGGGCGATGGAAAGATATCATCTAAAGATCAAAGCAGCCAGGAAATTAGAAAGGCAACAAAAAAAGCTCTTAGCGGCAACTAAGAGCGAGAAACATCCAATTCACTAGAAAGGACAAACAAATTATATGACAGAAATGGAACTGTCGGCAACTATCGAACCGATCCTGGATTACAAAGCAGCTTCTATTCAGCTAAAGAATGCCGATATTTTAAAAGACTATGTCAAAAAACAGATCGACAGATATAGGGATTTGTTGATTACCGATGAAACTTTAACCGAAGCCAAAAAGAGCCGAGCCGACCTTAACAAATTAAACAAAGCCTTAAGCAGCCAAAGAACAGCCATCAAAAAAGAAATCCTCAAACCTTTCGCCCAAATCGAAAGCGTGCTAAGAAAACTGGAGACTGATACCAAACAGGCTTCCGGTTCGATCGATCAGGGAGTCAAGCAATTAGAAGACCGGCAAAGACAAGCTCGAGAAGATAATCTTAAAGCCTATCTAGCTGAATTGATTGTTAAGTATCCATACTTACAGACAATCGAGATCAAGATTCCCGAAGACTGGACCAATAAAAGCAACTTCACCAAGTCGATGGGTTTATCAGTTGGACTAACTAGAATGATTGCCGATACTTTAGGCAGCTTGGAAAAACAAAAAGAGACTCGGGCATCGAATTTAGAAACGGTCCGCTCCTATGCAGAGGTCAAAGATGTCAATCCCGACCCTTATCTAAGAATGCTTACTAAAATGGATTATCAGCCGGCCGAGATATTTCGGGCCATCGACCTGGATATCGAAAACGCCAGGGAAAAGGCAGCTCAAGAAGAAATCGACCTTCAATTAAGACAGTCACAAGAAAGTGCCCACAAAAAAGTTGTTAACGACCTGTTGATCGATACAGATACCGGAGAAACGATTAAAAGAGTTGAAAAAATGTCCTACTGGTATTACGGCCTGGTCTTAAGTAAAGATAAAAAAGATCTCCTGGACAACTTTCTAATTGCTAAACAAATAAAAATCTTTGGTAGCAAAGAAAAGAGCCAAATATGAAAGTCTATAACTCATCGGATATTCAAATCGGCAATTATATGTATCTAGTCTATGGCGATGCCGGAAGCGGGAAGACTTCGACAGCCAGGTATCTAAAGGGCAGAAAACTATTGATCAGTTTGGACCAAAGCCAGGAGCCGGCTAAAGACTGGAAAGACACGGTGATTGCCGAACCTGAAGAAGCCGATTTAATCAAGCCCTATGAAAATATCACAGCCTTCTTTGATTTAGTCGAAAACAAGTTTTTAGCCAAAGTCGATGTCGTGATTATCGATAATATCAGTCAATTAGAAAGACTGGTCTTAACCGAATTGATTAGTAAGTACAAGGACAACCGACAGGCCTATCAGGCCATGCAGGAATACTTCCGTTCGCTTGCCACGAAGTTTAGATTCTGGCACAAACCGATTTACGTCACGGCTTGGGAAATGAGCTTTCAACAAAGCGACAGCTTGGGGGCACAGGTCACTCAATACACAGTCGATATGAATGCCAAAGCCAGAACGGCTTTTACCGGCCTGTTCGATCTGGTGGGACGCATATCGGCCGATCACGAGGGCAAAAGAATCATCCAGCTGCAGCCTACAGACCAGCTGTTTGCCAAAAACCGCATTGATTCAAGAAAGAAATGTCTGCCGGAACACTTATTTGGCGGCCAGGAATACGAAGAAGAAATCAATTTAGAAAAAGAGGATAAAAACAATGCCATTTAATTACGACAGCGACAACATCGGAAACGACAATCAATTCTTAGATGAATCAGGTACTTACAACGTAGCAATTTCCAGTCATAAAGTCAGCCAGACTTCTACAGGAAAAGACATGCTGACAGTCGATTATCAAGTCCTTGATGGAGACCATAAAGGGCAGACGATTAATTACGACAACTACGTCGATGGGGAAAAGTCCAAGTGGAGAATCAACCGTTTGATTAATAAAACCTTAGGCGATAAAGTCCCTAAAGGCTATCAATTCAAAAGTCTTGACCAGATCGGTCAAGTAGTAACCGGCAAGCCCTTATCAATAAGAGTCGAGTGGCAGGCCCAAGAACAGGGCAGACACATCGGTGACTATTATCTGGTTGTTAAAAACATCGATGCCAAATTACCAGCTAGTATGCCTGACGGTAAAAAGCGTCCCGGCAGCGAGAATGAATCAACCATCGCTTCCAAGCAAGCGCCAGCCAACGATCTTGGCAGAATGGCCAATCCTTTTGCTAAGCAGACACAAACCAACGACAACATGGAAATCTCTGATGATGATCTGCCGTTTTAAGAGGTATCTGAATGGCAGAAATATCATGGATAAAACTTAAAACTACGATGTTCGATGACGAAAAGGTTCGCTTGATTCAATCGATGCCGGAGTCCGATGCAATCCTGCTTATCTGGATTAGATTATTAATCCTAGCCGGTAAGACCAATGATGACGGCCTTATCTATATTCAAAGAAACATGCCTTATACCGATGAGACTTTGGCGACTTTATTCAATAAGCCCTTAAACGTTATCAGATTAGCAATTACCACTTTAAGCAAGTTCGACATGATCGATACCAATGAGAGCGGAGTAATTGCCATCACTAATTGGGAAAAACATCAAAACATCGACGGCTTGGCCAAAGTTAGAGAACAGTCTCGTATCAGAATGCAAAAGAGTCGTGCTAAAAAGAAAGAAATCGAAAGTTCTCTACTTATTATTGATAAAGGCAAAGGCAACGTTACGCAACGTGTTACGCAACGTGACGGTACAGATATAGATATAGATATAGATATAGATAAAGAGATAGATACAGATAAAGACATTATGTCAGGCAAGCCTGACGAATCATCATCACCAAACATCACGATTGCTAAAAAAGCCCTGAACTATTTCAACCAACAGAGCAATCGAAAGTTCAATCTATCAGCAAAGAAGAATACCAAACCGATTATTGCCAGATTAAATGAAGGCTTTAGCCCTGAAGATTTAAAGACAGTCATTGATCGGGCCTGTTCACATTGGAAAGGCAAAGCTGACTACGAACAGTTTCTAAGACCGGAAACGATCTTTAACGGCCGTTTTGATGAAAGACTGAATAACACTATCAAATGGGAGTACAAGCAGGCTGATGTCAAACAAAAAGAAATTGCGATTGATTATGGCAGTGCTGAAAAAATTGACAATCAAGTTGCTTTGGATGCTTTAGAGAAATACAAGGCTGGAAAGTCATGATGAAAAGAAAAGAAATCGAGAAACTGGAAACTCAAATCAGGGGCTATCAGTTTGATCTCCAGTTTGCTCATGACAACCTTAAACAGACTGATTATCTAAATGGCTTAATCAGCAGCCTTGAATACAAACGTGACCTTCTAAAGGGAAAACAGACATGACCTTTGAAAAGACCTATAAGATTCGCCCTGTTCCGGCATCCAGGCCTAAAGTACCAAGATTTGGCCATCCTTATTATCCAAAGAGATATACCCAGTTTAGAAAAGACTGGGCCTTAATTACGCATAACGATTGGCCGATGATCTATCTAGAGACCAAAGACGCTAGAGCATACGAGTTCTCTTATGAAGCCTGGTTTGATAAACACCCGGTCGCTGATATCGATAATCTCTTTAAAGCTTTAACCGATACCCTGGTCAAAGCAAAAGTTATTCCTGATGACAACCTGATCTGCAGATCTTATATCGATAAGCATTTTCATGCCGGAAAAGAACAGGTCAAAATCACGATTAGAAAAATCAATTGAAAGGGAAAGCGGATTTAATGCAAGTTCAAGATAGCCTATTCAATGATCGAATAGAACCAATTAAATATAACGAGTCGGCAACTGCTGGCAAGGTTTACAACTATCTTGAATACTACTATCAGGATAGAAAAGGTAAATTATTTGTTCTAGAACCCGGATTAAGAGGCCAGAAACTTTCGTCTGATAAAGTCCAATCCGGTTCAGGGAACAATTCTACTGAAGATGCTTTGATTCGTTATATAGATGCGAGAAGAGAAATCGAACAATGTGAAAAGGCCTTGGAATATTTATCTTTGACTGAATGGGGAATCTTAAAGCACCGGTATATGGAATATATGAAAGATGTTGATGTTGCTAAACGAATGCAGCTAACAACTAACGATAGAGAAAGCAATGTAATTATTCCCAACCAAACTTATTGGTATCGTAAACGAAAAGAAGCAAATCATTTTGCTCAAATGTTTGCTATTACCGGCACCATTTTAATGGTTGAATGACTGTGACTGTAGTATATCCGTAGTAAATTAGTAGTATTTTCATAGCAGATTCATAGTATCAGGGGTATATACTGATATAGTCGAAAGATTAAAGGTAAGACAACCAGCGAAATGCTGGTTTTTATTTTTTCTGGGACATTTTATAAAAAGTTTCTCAATTCGAACTTAACCAGAAAACATAATGGAAATTATAATTTTTTCAGAAGTTTCTTCAAAATTTATTTTTGATTGTTTGAGTAAAATTAAATTTTTCTAGGTTAAAAAAGTTGACTACGTTTTATGACTAAACATATAAATAGAAATCTTGATTTTATCCTTTATTTGATGCATTATCTAGCTAATGCTATCAAATTGGGGATAATAGTAGATGGAATTTTGTATTTTTAAATTAAATTTGGAACCGTCAATATTAGATGTTTATTCAGCTAATTTGGATGAACTTTTTCGTAAAGTAATTCCCTTGGAATTATCTAAGTTGTTTGGAAATCCAGGCACAACTCGTGATAAGGACATAATTTATTTTTCTGGGAAAATGGACGTATCTATAAGAGAAATAAAACATTCTAGTACATTTAAACAATTTGAAGAAAACGAGAAACTTTTAAAGCTGGGTTATGATTCGGTTATTAGAGGATTTGATACTGAAGGGAAAGTAATTTATTCTAAAGAATATTTATCTATAAGGGATAGTACTCAACGAGCAATCAATAATTTGATTAATTCGTTTCCTATTCTTCTTGCTTCAGAAGATTTTGTGCCTAACAAGGAAGTTAATTTTGATTTTCATCCTAGAGTTGGGACGGGTTTTGAATTTTTAAAAAGAGGTCGGAAAATTATCAAGTATCTTTCCATTTTGGAAAGTAACGAAGAAGAATTTGACTCAGATTTTTTTTACTCATTAAATGATGAAAAATTGCTCCTACGTAGTTCGAATGATGATCTTATGGACTACGGTCGTGCCAAAGAGTTAGAAAGAAGAATAAATTTCTTTTATAAACTTACTAACATTGGTAGGGTTCATATTAACCCAATTTATAATAAAATCTCCATTGATGGATCCTATTCAGAAATTACTTTGACTTTTGTATATCCAAATGGGAGCTTAGCAGATGACCAATCTGATGCAATAATGAAAAGTAGAGCAGCAATAAGGAAAATAAATTTGCAGGCCTCAAAGGGAAGTAAATTGAATCCAGAAGGAATAGAAGATTTAATCCAACAAGAGGATGATCATACTAAGGGATATTTTGTTTCTGCGATTAGTAGGGGGAAGAATGTTCTTAAATCAGTTATTCAAAAGCGGACAAAAGATTTGTAAACATGTGAATAGGAATGACGAAGATAAACATTTTAAACAGATGAACTACGATCCAAAGCAGAATCCTTTAATTACAAATCCTTTCAAAATTATTTGGATGACAAAAAAATTTATCTTAACTTCTTTTGGAAGTGTGACCAGTTACTGTATTATTGCAATTTTTTTAATTTTTTATGTAATTTTCAGATTTGTATTTAAATTACCTATAGGACTTTCAAGATTCTCAATCGGGATTTTGTTAGGACCATCCATAACAGCTTTAGCTTTTACACTTGCGATTTTGACTGCTACTATGCGATTATTCAAAACTGAAGATCTAGCTGCTATTTATTTATACGGTAAAGGTCAACAGGGAAAAGTTTTTTATGAAACTATAGCTGAATATATCTGGTGTTCGAGCATTTGGTTTTTGTTGAGTGTTTTTTCTCTTGGAAGTTTACTATTTAATTTTGAATTTGGTGTTTTTATTCATCAATGCTTAGACGTTATAGTTTCAATTGTTAGCTTATTCGGTTTTGCTAGTTTATGGGACTTGACTATTTCTTATATCCAAGTTCTAACAAAAAAAGTACAAAGGAAATTATCAGGTGAAGACGAAGACTAAAAATCAAACAATGCCTTTATTAGGTTTTGCTGTTTTTAGGAATTAAAAAATAATCAATAGATTAGTTTAATGACTATTTTTTAAAACAGACATGAAATTAATAGCATTTACTTTAGCAATCGTACCATTAGCGGTTGCTTTTAATTTACATAAAAAACCGAATATTTCTGAATCTAAAATCAATGAATTAATAATTCCACTCCTTTGAATTCGTATAACGAGGAGCATCACAAGAAATAAAAGAAGTTGGCATAACTACAAAACACCAACATAAAAGAAGCTTAAAAAGACTATATAGAAAGTCAGTACATAAATGAGATGGACTAAAGATATTTTAGAGAAAGCTAAGTCATTAAAAGATCAAGACTTAAGCTATCCCAAGATAGCTAAAAAATTAAATAAAGAGTTCAATATCTCAGTTTCGGCTAGCTCAGTTAATCACGCCCTGCTTGATTATCAAAGAGGCAAATATCATTTTACTGATGAAAAGAAGCCAAAAGATAGAGAATTAAAAAGCAAAATCAGAATTAACGAGGACGACAGTGAAGAGTCGACGACCTTAATCAAGATGACTGAAGAGCAGGCTAAATCAAAAGAGTTTGTTTTAAAGGCTCATGGTTTTAATCCTGGCGAGTGGTCGATCGTTAATGTAGTTAACAACCTCTGGCAGCAGCATTCTATTCAAGACGGCACGGTTGATCTTTATCAATCCAAAATTATCGTTAAACCTAAAACCGGCTTAACGTTAGAAGAACAATTGGCTTTCTTAACAGAGAATGTAAAACCGCTTCAGCTGCCTGATACTAAGCAATCCCTATCAACTGGGAACTTAGTAATTCCTTTGGCCGACATGCACTGGGGCATTATGACTTTTAACGACTATTTGCCGATATTAAAAAGATTGATCGAAATAATCCAGCAGGGATATAACCGGATCGTAATTGAACAGTTGGGCGATTACTATCATTCCGATCAGATCAATTCCTCTCAAACAGTCAAAGCAACTCAACTAAATGAAGTCGATATGCCTAAAGCAATTCATGACGGCGAAAAGTTTATGTTTACTTTGATCGAAACTGCCTATCAATACTGCAATCATTTGTCAGTTAAATATGTCGGTGGTAATCATTCATATGATCTGGAATATATGTTTGAGGAACTTCTCAGGTTGAAATACCCGCAAGTGGATGTTGATATCAATAACGGTTACCGAGATGCTTATTTACTGGACCAGGTTGGGATAATTATTTCTCATGGTGATAAGGCTTTAAATAAAATTCCGATGCTGTTCGCTTCTGAGTTTTCCGATGTCTGGTCCAAAGCTAATTACAGGGAAAGCCATAACGGGCATTACCATTTTTCAAAGGATATCGACTCCAATGGAGTGGTCAACCGTCAAATTCCAGTCTTTAAGAAAGGAGATAGCTACGAATACGAGAACGGTTTGACGATGTCTTCCAAACGCATGGAAGCATTTGAATATTATCCGGATGGTCCTAAAGCTGTTTATTATATTTGATCTCATCCCCGATTAATAATTTTCATATGCTGTTCAAGCTTCTTAATGATTAATTATTAAATAGTACTGGCCAACTTAAAGCTGCAAGTATCTTGCCCTACAATTGATGATTGTGAATAATTTAAGAGCGACTATTAACCAATTGACTCCTGCAGCACAAACGGCCGTTAAAGAGATAATCTCAAATGCCAAAGAAAACGACGAGGCAATTGTCGATATAGATTTCAGCAATCAACAGCTATCGATTGCAGACAGCGACAGTATTGCCGCCTTAACTGATGGACAAACACATTTGTTTGCAATCTATACGGTCTATGACAAGGATCATAAAACAATCAAAAGACTGCAGGCAAGATTAAATAAAGAAGCATTGAAACAGCTGTAAAGCTGTTTTTTTATTATTCAAAAGGAAAAATATGAACAAGCAAACTAAAAAAATGAATAGAGGTGTCGTTCCATGACTGTTTATATAGACCGCTATGGCAAAGACCACGGCAGTATTACCGGCATGCTGGTTATTAGAGACATCGCCAGCAATGCCTATGTTGAAAAGGCATTTAAAACACATATCAAATTAACACCGCAATCGGCTAAGGCAAAAGTATTTCTGAATTTGTCTGAGGCCGATTTTTTTATGGAAAGCCACAACATGGCAAATTACAGGTATTCAATCAAAGTAAATGATTAATTGTTTTCTAATTCCGAAAGGCGGTCGGCAGCTAACTTTTGAATCTTTTTAAGATCTTCGATAGTTGCATGCTGTTTTATAAAAGAGTTGGTTCGATATTTTGCCTGGCGGTAGTTTCTTTCGTCTTTGCTCAGGCTTTTGAAAAACTTCTCGTTGTTCTTGATGATGTTTTCCGGTGTCTTCGGTTTTTGCGTATTGCCCATATATCCTTCTTTCTATATCAATGTAACCCAAAATAAATGTACATTTATTACAGTTATATTACAAGTGTACATTTGTTATTGAAATACTATAAGTGTACATGTATAGTAATTATTGTAAGGTTGATCAAGAGATGAACCAAAAGGAGATAAAGGCCATGAAAGAAATCAACGAGATCGAAGAATTAAGAGAAGTTCTTAAAGAAATCAAAAAAGCCAACCATATCAAAGGTTCGGACTTAAAACTCCGGGTAAGGGATTCGTTGAACTTTATCGGCATTATCGACTTAACGGTTTATAATCTGAACACCAATACAATGGCAGCCTTAAAAGAAATCAAGGACCTGCAAATCAATCAGGTAGAAGAAGACGATCCGATGACCGATTATTTCGCCGGCGGTCACATCAGCGTCAATACTTATTACGAAGACCAGACAAAAGAACAAGCCGAAGAGATCTTCTTAAACTGCAAGATAAAGAGCATTTACTTTGTGAAAGACGGAAAGATCATGCAGGAAGGCGTTCCGGGTTATCCTTCAATAGTTTCAAAGGATATCCAAGGACTGGGAAATTACGTGATCTACGATGTTGTTGAAACACTTAAAAACGAAGTACTAGAAAGGGCTTAAGGCTCTTTTTTTATTTGAAAGGGGGTGGGCGGTAGATGTGACTAAACAAGAAGAAGCCAGACAAGACTATTTAAACGGCATGAAGTATAAAGACATTGCCGAAAAGTATGCAGTATCGCTCAACACCGTCAAGTCTTGGAAGAAAAGAAATAACTGGCAAAGGGGTGCACCCAAAGAAAAAAGGGTGCGCAAAAAGGTTGCAGAGAAAATCAATCAAAGTCCCGGCTTAACCGATAAGCAGAGGCTTTTTTGTTTGTACTATCTACAACGCTATAACGCCACGTGGGCATATCAAAAAGCCTATGAAGCCGATTACGACGTTGCTAATGTAAACGGGCCCCGCATGCTTGTTAATACTAGTGTTAAATCTCTTCTAACCAAGCTAAAACAGCAGCAGTCAGCCGATTTATATTTGAATGCCAACGATATTCTAAAAGAGTTCGCCAAGCAGGCTACGGCTAATTTAGGCGATTATGTGGACTTTGGGAAATACGATGTCTTAGCCCAAGACGAACAGGGTAATATCAAACTCGATTCAAACGATAACCCGGTTAAATACCACAATTCATGGGTGCAGTTAAAGAATAAAAACGGCCTTGATACTAGTTTGATCAAGTCTGTACACATTGGAAAAGACGGCGTAATAGTTGAGTTATACGACAAACAAAGGGCCATGAAAGAGCTGTTAGACCGTCTTCCTGAACCAGAAATAAAAGACGAGAGCGATGACGGATTTTTAAGGGCAATTGATAAAAACCTAGAAAACACCTGGAAAGAAAGCGATGAAGATGAAACTTAAAATACATCGAACTAAATTTCATTTCGATCCCTTTTCTAAAAAACAGATGCAGGTACTTTCATGGTGGCGTTATCAAGAAACAAAAGAAAAAGAAGCGATTATTGCCGATGGTTCAGTCCGTGCCGGCAAGACGGTTATTATGTCTTTATCCTTCATTCTTTGGGGTATGACGGAGTTTAATGACCAGCAGTTTGGAATTGCCGGCAAGACGATCGGATCGTTAAGACGCAATGTTATCAGGCCTCTTAAGACTATGCTGGAGAGTCGTGGCTATGCGGTTCACGATTCCAGATCAGAAAATATGCTGATTGTTAGAAAGGGCAGCAAGACTAATTACTATTTCTTGTTCGGAGGCAAAGACGAATCAAGCCAAGACTTAGTACAAGGGATTACTTTATCCGGCTTTTTCTTTGATGAAGTGGCTTTAATGCCGCAGTCATTTGTAAATCAAGCCACGGCCCGGTGTTCGGTTGAGAACTCAAAACTATGGTTTAACTGCAACCCAGCTGGGCCTTATCACTGGTTTAAAGTTGAATGGCTTGATCAATTGGACAAGCACAACACCATCCGAATTCATTTCACAATGGCAGATAACCCATCCTTATCCCAAGCGATTAGAGAGCGTTTTGAGCGCATGTATTCCGGTGTGTTTTATCAGCGCTATATCTTAGGCCTTTGGGTAATGTCTGAAGGGATTATCTATGACAACTTCGATGAAAACAGCATGGTAATCGATCCGCCCAATGACAGGCATTATGAAAAGTATTATGTTTCCTGTGATTATGGGACTTTAAACCCTACAGTCTTCTTACTGTGGGGCCTTTTTGACGGTACCTGGTACTGTTTGGATGAGTATTACTATTCTGGTCGCGACACACAAAGGCAGAAAACAGACGAACAGTATGCCGATGACCTTGATAAATTCTTAGACGATGTCAAAGCAACAATTATTGTCGATCCGAGTGCAGCTTCTTTTATTGCTGTGCTTAGAAAACGAGGCCGGACAGTTATCAAAGCTAAAAACGATGTTCTGGATGGTATCAGGGCAACGCAAACGGCTATGAATACCGGCAAGATTTTATTTACGAGAAAATGCAAGAACCTGTTTAAAGAACTGGCTTCCTACATTTGGGATGATAAGGCATCGGAACACGGAGAAGACAAACCGGTTAAGCAGCATGATCACGGATGCGATTCTATGCGCTATTTCGTTTATATGATCGTATTCAAAAAGCGCACGATCACGGTCACAAAGAAACCGAATATGTTCTACAAGAATTTTTAAAAAGAATGGAGATGATGAAATGGGAATTGCGATAGACGAGTCGTTATTAGACGATCTTAACGATCCGGGCTTTGATGTTTTAAACTATGCTATCGAGAAACACAATCAAAAGAAAGACCGTTTAAAAAGGTTAAATGACTACTATGACGGCCAGCAGGACATCTTAAGTCATAAAATGCAAAACAATCAGCATTCAAGCAATAACAAAGTTCTGGTAAATCATGCCAAGTATATAACCGATATGATCACGGGCTTTATTGCCGGCAATCCGATCTCTTATTCTGCTGGCAAGGACAAAAACATCGATGCGATTGTGCAGCTGTTTCAGGATTTGAATATTCAAAAACACGATATCGAATCGGAAAAGGATTTAAGTGTTTTCGGTTCTTCTTTTGAGCTGCTTTACGCAAAAGAGATCGGCACACCTGATAAGCCAAGAACAGAAGTGCAAATCGGTTCGATTGACCCGCGCGGGATGGTTATGGTAACCGACGATACAATCGAGCATAACCCTTTGTTTGCGATTCACATTCAGCCTAAATATACGTTAAAAGGCAATGATAGCGGCTTTTTAATAAGTGTTTATACTAAAACCAACGTGATTCAGTATCGAACTTATAGCGGTTCTAAGTTAAGTGATGCCAATATCAAAACGACGACGGTTAAAAAACATTATTTCGGTGATGTTCCGGTTGTCGAATATAGAAACAACGAAGAAAGACAGGGCGATTACGAGCAGAATATCACTCAAATAGATGCCTATAATACTTTGCAATCCGACCGGATTACCGATAAACAAGATTTTATCGATGCTTTGTTGGTTGTCTATGGATTCTCTTTACAAGGAGAAAAAGACGACGAAGACAGTAAAAAATTAAGGAACGGTTTAATTGACGGCGCACCCGGCAAAGGAGAAGAAGGCGCATCGGTCGAATGGCTGACCAAACAATTAGACGAACAGCAAGTCGAACTATTATCTAAATCAATTGAGAACGACATCCATAAAACCTCATACGTGCCGAACATGAATGACGAGAACTTTATGGGCAATGTATCTGGAGAAGCGATGAAATACAAGCTATTCGGGCTTCTTAACCTATTGTCGGTTAAGAGCATGTATTTAATCGAAGGATTAAAAAGGCGTTTGACTCTGGTCCAGCATTTTCTGCAAGTACAAGGTCAGGCAACTGATATTTCAGGCTGTAAGATCACGATTACACCTAATATCCCTGTTAACTTGTCGGATGTTATAAGCAATATCAAAAATGCCGATGGAATTATCCCACGGACTATTACTTACAGCTGGCTGCCGGATGTCGATGATCCGAAAGATGTCGAGGAACAGTTAACAAAACAAAAGACCGATGATATCAAAACCAGTCAGAAAGCTTTAACAGGCGATAAGGGTGCCAACATTGATCAGTCGCCATACAGTGAGGAGGACAGTAAAGATGATCCAAGCAACAATAAAAAGAAAACAGGATCAATTTAGCTTAATTGTCACTGGTCATGCGGGTTTTAACGATTATGGACGTGATATTGTCTGTGCTGCTGTTTCGATTTTATTGGAGCATACAGCTAGTCATTTAGCCGATGCAGTTGTCAAAGACGACGGAATTCGTTACGAACTAATAGCAGTGATTACTGATAATGTCGATCAGGCTTTTGTTTTGGCATTAAAAGACACTTTATGTCTGATATCTGGAAGCTACCCGAAAAATCTATCGGTATCTGTTGAAGGCTGACTATGGCCGATAAAGACAAACTCACTTACTGGGAATTGAGGGCAGTTAGAAACGAGCAGAAAGCCCACAACCAGGCCAATGACAAAGTCGATGTAATTACTAACGCCTACCTGCGTTCACAGGATTATCTAACAAATCAAGTTGATAATATTTATAAGCGGTATTTTGGGGACGGGCAGTTTGCCGAAGAACAGATCAAAGATATTTTAAACACAACCGTTAGCCCAAGTGAACTAGTAACTTTACAAGCTTTGGCCAAAAACATTTCTGATCTGCAATCCAAAAAGCAGGTTGTTGATTATTTATCGGCATTGGCAGCAAAAGGCCGGATTACCCGACTGGAAGAAATAAAAGCCAAAGCATATATATCCGTTAAAAGAGCTGCCAATATTGAACTTAAGGAGTCAACTGATCTATATACGCAGGTTATCCAGGAAGCTTGGAACCAAGCGACGGCCGAAGGAATTATCGGAGATGTAACTAAAGACGTTCAATTATACGAAAAAGGCTATGCTCCTGAACTGGATAAGACAAATAGAACGATTAAAATCGTCAATCCAAACACCGGCAAAACGATCACAAAAGTTAAAGCGATACCTGATAAAGAAATCAAAACATTTAAGCAGTTATCGGATAGTTATGTTAAAGAGGCTTTAAATCAACGTTGGCAGGGCAAAAATTACTCTAACCGTATTTGGAACAATACAGATGCTTTAGCGGATAAATTGGATGAACTATTCACGACGCAATCAATGTCAGGCATGAGTGAATACGATATGGCCAGAGCGATTGAAAAGGAGTTCGGAACCGGCATTTATAACGCCAAACGTTTAATCAGGACTGAAGCCAATTACTTTCACAACCAGACAAAACTTGATGGTTGGAAAGCACACAAGGTTAAAGAATACCAGCTGGTTGCCGTGCTGGATAATCGAACATCGCAGATATGTCGAAAAAAAGATGGTCAAGTATTTTTGGTTAAAGACGCTAAATGTGATGGGGCAGAAGGGAATTACCCGCCTTTTCATGTTTTTTGCCGAACCGTGGCCGTGATCCATTTTGCTAATAGTCCTTATACAGGAACTAGAACGGCCAATAATCCAAACACAAAAACAGCTTTCCAACTGAAACAAAATAAGACTTATCAGGATTGGGAAGAAATTGTTAATCAATCAAAATGACTTTTGACCTGTCGCATGTCTTTAAACTAGGCAAATAACCAGCGTGTACGGGTTTAACTACTCCAACATATTTATTAATCAAAGCATCGTATATGGGATTTTCCTGTATGGGGTGCTTTTTTTATGGAGCGAATTAGATGTGTACGAGCCAAGGAGAAAAAATGTTAAAGAAAGTTAGTTTTTACAGTTCGTTATTGAACTTGCAGCGCTTTGCAGAAGGTGGTGAAGGTTTACAAGGTGACCCAACAGGAAACGAAGACGATCAAGGGCAGAAAAATCCTCAAGGCAAAGAAAATACAAGCGAGCCGTTTAAATCTTTTAAAACCGAAGACGAGTTCAATAGCTGGTTTGATTCGGCTTACGATAAACGCTTTGAAAAATCTTCGGAAACGTTAAAAGCCAAGTGGGAAGTGGAATCCAAGCAGCAAAAGTCATATGAAAAGATGACCGACGCTGAGAAAAAGGAATATGACCTCAACCAAGCCCAAGAAAAACTTAACCAGCGTGAACAGGAAGTAACTATCAAAGAAAACCGCGCCAATATCACCAACAAATTGGCTGAAGACGGACTCCCGGTTAATCTTGCCAAAGCTTTCGAGCCGGCATTTTCCAATACGGACAATCTGGAAACTATCTATAAAGCAGTTACCGAAGGTTTTAGAAACGCTTTAAAAGAGGGCGTTGACAAGGTTTTGGCTGATTCGTCCACTGTTCCGGGAACTAGTGGCAGCGGGGCACAAAAATCTTCTGGTGCTGTATTTGCCGAATCCAATAACAAACAAAAGGCTGGTTCCAAAACTATTTGGGACACATTCAAATAAATCAAGGAGAAGTATCTATGTACATTAAACCCAAAGTAGAAGTCAATCAGCTTAACTTTTTGGCCTCTCAAAAAGTAGTGTCGTTTACACAAACAATCGATTCTACTAATTACAACGTTAAGACCGATGAACTAGGTCACAAAGTGATTCCTGCAGGGACCGTCTTTCCAACCAATGACGATAAGGCAATCGGTGTCACTTACAACGAAGTTGACGTCACCAACGGACCTCAACCAGTAGCGGTTATCCAGGAAGGTTGGCTGCTAGGTCAAAGATTGCCAGTTATTCCAACCACCGCAGCAATCACAGCTATGTCTACGATTCATTTCAAGGATATTGCCGATCTTAATATCGATGCTGGTAGCGGTGAATAAAAACAATTGGAATTAAAAGGAGAAATTATTAATGTTAAAAACAGTTAATTTACAGCGTTTTGCCGACATTGCAGAGTTATTTTCGCAAAAAGATGTTTTGGATTATACCCGCAATCGTGAGTATCCGGTTCTTTTGGGAGACTCGTTATTTCCTGCACGCAAAACTCAATCACTCGAACTGGACGAGTTAACAGCTGGAGCCAGGACACCGATAATTGCATCGTTATCGGCTTTTGATGCCGAAGCGGAGATCGGCAGCCGGGAAGCCAGCAAGCTTTCTTTGGAACTTGCCTATATCAAGCGCAAACTGCAGATCAAAGAAAAGGATCTGATCGCCTTGCAAAATCCACGGACACCTGAAGAACAGAAATACGTTCAAGGCCGCGTCTATAACGATATCGATGTTTTGGTTCAGGGTGTTTTGGCACGTGTCGAAAAGATGACCATGGATGTTCTTTCAACCGGAAAGATTATCGATAAGGACTTAGATATTTCACTTGATTACCAAGTTCCAAGCGAACACCAAGCCACCCTGACTGCAAGCAAGACTTGGGATAACGATGGTGTCGATATTTTAGCCAACCTTACTTTCTGGTCAGACTCTTTGGATATTGCTCCAACCCGTGCTTTGACCTCTAAGAAAATCTATCGTCTGATCACGACTAATGCCAAGGTCCTGCAGGCTATTTTCGGAACTTCCACCCGTGCATTGAGCCAAACTGAATTTGACGCCTTTATGCAGTCGCAGGGACTTCCTGTTATTCGTACTTACGACAACAAGTATAAAGAGCAGGGCAAAGACGGCAAGTACACTTCCGAACGTTATTTCCCTGAAAACCGGATTGTTTTAATGAATGACGATTTGCTGGGCGAGAAAATCTTTGGACCAACACCTGAAGAAATCAGTCTGTCCGGAGACTCAAGCGTCAAGACCAGTCAATTCGGCAATGTCTTTGCCACGATCTATAAAGCAAGTATCGATCCGGTCGGTGTATGGGAAAAAGCTGCCGCAACTGCCTTGCCTGGATTTGCAGCGGCCGATGAAGTCTTTCAGGCACAGGTTCTCGCTTAATTTCAGGAGGTTCAGGCAATGAATGATACAGAACAAATTCAAGCCCTGATTACTCGATTGGGCATTGGCAAAGAATTGGCAACCGACTTCTACAACGATGGTGTAGCACAGGTTCTTGACTACACAAATCGAAAGAAGCTAGTCGGTAATATGCCGGTTTACGCTAAAAAGCTTGCCATCATTGCCTTCAACCGTAACGGAACCGAAGGTGAAACCGAACGTGTCGAAGGTGGCGTTACCAATGAATTCGAAGCCGGGATTCCTTTGAGTATTCGGCAAAGTTTGGCCAAATATCGCAGGGCCGTAATCGGAGAACTGCCATGAGATTAAAAGAGAGCGATTTAAAGACCGTTTATCTGCGTGAATTGATTCATGGCCAGGACGAAGAAGGCCACGATTTAAAACCGTCATGGGGAGAAGCGATCGAATTGCAAATGAATATTCAAAGCGCCGGCGGTTCTGTAAATGCTCAAATTTGGGGCAAAGAACTTAAGTACATTAAGTCCTGCCGTTATCAGGGCGACTTGATAAGAGAAGGTGTTAACGAGAACTGGGGAATTTGTTTGTATGCTACAAGTAATAGCGATCCAGATTATCTGATCGATTCGATTCAGACCTTTTCCACTCATAAAAATATCACCTTAGAAAAACGGGATAAGGGAAGTGGAACAAATGGCTGAAATCGAGATTAAAGGACTTGATCGTTTGAAATCCAAACTACAGCGCCTGCCGAAAATTATGAAAAATTCGGCTTATGATGCCAACTTCGATATTGTCGAAAAGGTTGAAGGCTATGCCGTTAGAGAACTTCAATCGAGTGTCAAACATGGCAGTGGAGAACTGGCACGGAGCCTGAAATATGAAGTAGTCGATAAAGAAGGCAATCTTGTCGGTCGTGTCTGGACCGATAACCCGGTTGGCGTCTATCGAGAATTAGGAACAGGACTTCACGGACAGGAATCGCCTAAGAATTTGCCGGAAGGACAAAGTATTGCTTACCGGCAAACACCCTGGTTTATTACAGCCGAAGAGGTCGATGGTGATTTGAATGCCTTGTATGGAATTCCAAAGATCGAAATCAACGGCAAAATTTTTTATCGAACCAGTGGACAACCGGCCAGGCAATTTTTGGTGCCGGCCATTCAACAGGTCGAAGACGAAGCGCCAACCATTATTAAGAATCGTGTTCAAAGCGATTTGCACGATCAGTTAGGAGCTTCATGACAGAGATAATCAACATGAGTTCCAAAACTTTTCAGCTGCTGAAGTCTATCAGCGATATTAAACAGGTCGCAAGCAACTATCCCGACAGTTTTACAGTTTATCCGACTGCTATTTATCAGACTTCTCATAAAGCACATTTTGTTAACAACCATATGCAGGAGATGCAGACGGAATGGACGATTACGGTTGACTTGTTTGTCGACTACGGCAGCTTAACAGATATTACAAATAAGCTCATATCGCTTTTTAGAGCTATGGGCTTTTTAAATGACACGGCCAGCCAAGATCTTTCCGGTATTACCAGAACAGTGATTCGCTTTACTGGGATCGTTGATAACGAGCTGGGCCGTGTCTATCAGAAAGGATAAAGATGAAAAAAATTAATTTACAACGCTTCACCGGGACAGTCGATTCAAGTGCTGGACTTATCGCTACGGGAACAAAACTGGAATATTCGTCTAATGGTACTGCTTTTTCAGAAGTTGCCGACGTTCAGACGGTCCCTGATATCGGACAGGCACCCGAAACGGTCGATGTTACTTCTTTGACCGATACGAAGCGCAAGAGCGTTTCTGGTTTGGCCAATGCCGCCAATCTGGCTTTTCAGGTTGTCTACAAAGGAGACAATTTCAAAGACCTGATCGCAAAAGACGGTGACGGTGTCCAATACCATTGGCGTGTTACTTACCCGGACGGAATGACGGCAACCTTCACCGGTTCGTTTTCATTGCAGATGGGTAACGTGGCTGTTAACGGGGCATTGAACTTTACGATCACGGTCGTTGTTTCAGATGGCCCGAACTTCGCTGCCGCTACAGCGTCAACAGGAGAATAAAAAAATTTGTCGCCTAACAAATCAACAGTTCCTTATGGGGCGGCCTTAATGGAGAAAATTAATGGTAAAAAAAGCAACAAAAAGCCTTCAATTCGGCGGATTAACGCTGGAATTAAAAATAACTTCCCGTGATGTTTTAAATATCGAGAAGCGTTTGGGCAAGTCAATGATGAGCTTGTTTATGTCTGGTGACGGTTCGATGAAACTGCCGCCTTTAAACGAAATGTTGATTGTATTGCAAGGATCCAACCAAACACACGGTGTATCCGACAGCGATATTTTAAAGGCTTTCGGCAAGTATTTCGATGACGAAGGCCATTCACCAATGGAATTATTTTCCGTGCTGACCGATTTGTTTCAGGACTCCGGTTTTTTCGGCAAAAAGGATTCGGCTTCGAAGACAGTTTTGGAATCGGCACCGGTCCTGGACAACCAGCCAAAAGAGGACAGCGACCTGCTTTAAAAGAAAAGTATTCGACTGTTTCGGAACTGCTTTATGCTATTTATCCCTTATCGGTTCAATCCGGCATCGATGCCGAACAGTTTTGGGAAATGAATTTTGAAGAGATTATGGTACAGACCTTGGCCAACAATCAAAACAAAGTTCAACAAATGCGCATGCGGGCGATTATGGATCACAAGCAATCCGAATTGATGGCTTATGCCTTAAACGATCCTTCCAAGATGCCAAAAGCAGAAGAAGCCTATCCGTTTCTAAAACAGTTTGAAAAGGTCCAGGACAAAGTACCTGATTGGAAAAGAGACCAGCTGCTATTAATGCAGCAGGCTCAAAGGATTAAAGCGGCTAAAAGCTGAATAATCGGATAAAAAGATGAAAGGAGGTTAATCACATGGAGCTAGAAGAACTCGAAGTTCTTTTCAAAATGAACACCAGCCAGATCCAGCCGATGCTGGACAAACTGCAAAGTTCTTTTCAACAAGCACTCGGCAAGACTGCCGATACGGCTAAGACCGGCATGGAAAAAACCGAAAGTGCCATGGATGTTTCCAAGGGAATGGCGAAGGTTTCCAGCCAGCTGTCCAAATTAAACGAGACAATCGGCATCCACTTCGATCGGATGAAAACGACAGTCGGCCAAGGTACCGCAAAGATCGATCAAAGCAGCGGCAACATGTTCGGGTCGACAAAACAAAAAGTCGGCCAGGACCTTGATTCCGTTCTGGCAATTATCAATTCCAAAATGAATCAGGCAAAAGCCGCACAGGCCAAGATACACGATCTGATGAATCAGAAAAGTTCTTTGGCCGTCGATCAGCAGACGGGTACTCAAGGCGTTAAGTTCGATAGTCAGATTGCTACGGCACAGGCTCAAATGACCCGTTATCAAACTCAGGCCAGAGCTCTTGCTCAATCGATGAAAACGGAATTCAACGAAGTTCCCGATTCGCTCTATCGGATTTCTTCGGCCATGGATCAAAACGAGACGAAGATCAATGGTCTTAATTCCCGTTTGAAATCCTTGCAGGGAGAATACAAGGATGTTGCCGAAACGATGAATCTGATGGGCAACAGCAGCAAACTGGAAAAGCAGAGTGCCTACCTGGAAAAATCGATGATGAGCGTTCGAGAGCAGATTAATAAACTGGTCAGTTCAAACGACAGTCTAAATAAATCCTATGCCTACGTTTCGGATCGGGGAGAAAAACTTAAGTCGGTCGTCGGGAGTCTGGATACAACGCTTGCCAATAATTCCAAAATGGCCACGGCTTCGTCTTCTTCGATGAGAAACATGGGATCGTCCATGAATGAAGCCGGTGGCCGTATGAGAAAAATGGGCAACGACGGCAATTCATCAATGGACAAAATGGCTGCCGGGACAAGAAGGTCTTATACGGCTTTAGGCGAATTGGTCAGGCAGGTCCGTTTTCTTCCGGCTATGCTGGTTGTTTACGGACTGCTTTATCAGGGGATTATGAACCTGGCTTCCGGATTTATGAGTGCTTTGAAAACCAATACACAGTTTTCAAGCAGCCTTAATCAGATTCAGGTTAACCTTCTTACGGCCTTTTACCCGATTTACAGCTATATACTGCCGGCAATCAATTCTCTGATGGCTGCTTTAAGCAAAGCAACTGCTTGGATTGCTCAGTTTGTTGCCGCACTGGCCGGCATGAGCTATTCGGCCGCCCGTAAAGGGGCTTCCGGGTTATACTCGCAAATTCAAGCTATGAACGATACTTCGTCGGCTTCTAAAAGTTCAGCTGCTGCAATCAAAAAAGCCAATGAGCAGATTGCTGCTTCCAACAAAGCTGGTGCTGCTCAGGTCAAAGCGGCCAACAAGCAGATAACAGCTTCCAACAAAGAAGCTCAGGCTGCTTTTGAAGAGACGAAGAAAAAGAACAAAGAACTGGCTGAATCTCTGATGGGCTTTGACGAGATCAACGTGCTTGATAAAAGTTACGGCAATGATTCTCTGCAGGCTCCCGAAAAACAGTCTCTGCAGACTTTCACACCGCAGGACAAGCAGACGGCCGACAGTTCCGATCTTTCTTCAGGTACTGGTGGAGGATTGGATTTCAGTGCTCCTTTAAAACAGTCCAACAAATTGATTGGCGTCATTCAGGGATTAAAGAAAATCCTTGGCGAACTGTTCGATCCAATGCAGCAGGCTTGGCAGGCCAAGGGGCAAAAGGTTGTCGATTCCTTTAAAAATGCCTGGAATCAGATTTTGAAACTGCTGGGCGATGTCGGCCAGTCGTTTCTTCATGTCTGGGATGGCGGAACTGGTGAAAAGATCATGGCCAATATCTTTGATATTATCGCCAACGTCTTTAATATTGTCGGCAACCTGGCCGGGCAGTTTGACAAAGCTTGGAAGCACGGCGATGTCGGCACATCAATCTTTAAAACACTATTGGGCTTTGTCAATGATTTTCTTTCGGCATTAAATGATATGACATCGGCCACAGCCAAGTGGGCTTCTAAGATTGATTTCACGCCGTTATTGCAGTCAATTGACGGACTGTTAAAGGCCATCAGGCCAATTCTAAAAGATGTTTGGGATGGACTGGACTGGGGATACCAGCATGTGCTGTTGCCATTAGCGACATTTGCGATTACTGATTTGATTCCGGATTTCTTTGATCTAGTCAGTGCGGCTCTAAAAGTAATCGGCAGTATCATCAATGCTTCTAAACCGGCTTTTAGCTGGTTTTGGGATTCCTTTCTCGAACCTTTGGCCAAATGGACCGGCGGGGCGATTGTTGGTGTTTTAAAAACGCTAACTAATGCTTTAAGCGGCGTTTCTGGTTGGGTCGACAAGCATCAAAAAGCTGTCGAATTTATCGCTAAAACCCTGTTACAGATGTTTACCTTTAAAGTCGGCTTTGGTGCTTTGAACACAGGTGTTGGCCTGATTGGAAAAATTGCCGATAAAGCAGTTATTATCGGCGGCAAAGGGAATGTCTTGGCCTCGTTTTTTGGAAAGATTACCGGTTTAAGCAGTTTGAAAGAAGCTGCTACCAATGTTAAAACCTTGTGGTCTTTAGCTTCCATGAAATGGGAGGATTTTGCTAAAGGCGTGACGGGCATGGCCAGCGCCATTAAGAACTGGTCTGCCTGGTCTAAGATTGCTACTGCTGCTCAGGCAGCATGGAATGCGGTTCTTGCAGTGAACCCAATCTATTTGGTTGTGGCGGCAATTGCTGTTTTGGTTGCCGGGCTCGTTTGGTTCTTTACGCAAACGAAGACCGGACAGAAAATCTGGTCTGATTTTATCAAGTGGCTGAAGAATGCTTGGACGGATATTCAAAAGTTTTTTGTCAATCTTTGGAATGCCATTGCCAAGTTCTTCAGCGATATATGGAACGGCATGAAAACAGCTGGTTCCAAAGCCTGGAATTGGATTTCTGATGCCTTTAAAAATACTTTCAATGGCATCGGATCCTTTTTCCGCAGCATTTGGAACGGCCTGGCCACTTTCTGGAACAATATCTGGGGAGGTTTGAAGTCGACCGGGTCCAACGCTTGGAATTGGATTTCTAAAACAATCAGTGGTGTGCTGGGCGGTATTAATTCAGGCTGGCATTCGATGTGGAACGGCATAGGAAGTTTCTTTACCGGTGTTTGGAACGGGATTAAAAGCACGGTTAAGACCGCTATGAATGATGTTATTGGTTTTATCAATAGCGGTATTAAAGGGATTGATTCGGTCATTCATGCTTTTGGCGGTTCTAAAACAGCCATTGGATTAATTCCTAAATTTGCCAAAGGAACGCCCGGAGCTCCAAAAGGCTTGGCAATGGTTAATGATGGTGGCGGTCAAGAAGCCATCATCGACAATCAGAAAAATGTGCATGTTTTGGATGGAGAAAATCAACTTGTTGATTTCGAAGGCGGGGAAACGGTTATTCCTTATGAAGCGTCAAAGCCCTTGTTAGGCAATGGAATTAACCATTTTGCCAACGGAACTTTTGGCTGGCTTTCCGGATTTGGCAACTGGATAAAAGACAAATGGGAATCGATTACTAAATTCATTTCCAATCCTGTCAAAGCTTTGCAAAACATTGCCGGAGACACGATCAAAAGTTTATCCGGCGGCAAGTCCAGCTTGGTTTCCAATATCGCTCCTGCTTTGGGCGGTGGATTGATAAACGGTATTGCAGCACCATTCAAAAGCTTATTGAGTTCCTTTAAAAGTAAGCACGATGCAGAAGACGAATCGCCAGCCGGATCTGGGGTCCAACGCTGGAAAGATACGGTTAAAAAAGCGTTAAGCAAAAATAATCTATCTACCAGTACTTCAATGGTCAACAGAATACTAAGGCAGATCCAAACTGAATCGGGTGGTAACGAAAAAGCGGTACAGCATGGCTATACCGATGTGAATTCAATCAGCGGTGATTTGGCCAAAGGCCTTATGCAGGTTATCTCTGCTACTTTTAATCATTATAAATTTTCAGGGTATGGAAATATTTCTAAAGGTTACGATAACCTGCTGGCTGCTTTGAACTATGCCAAACATCGTTACGGACCTTCTCTCTCTTATCTGGGACGGGGTCATGGATATGCCAACGGTGGTCTAATCGATAAGGACGGAATGTATCGGGTCGGCGAAGGAAATAAACCAGAGATGGTGCTTCCTTTGACTGATACTCCTAGAGCAATGGAACTTATTAAACAGGCAATGAAGTTTATGGGTCAAACCTTTGGAAATGGTTTGCAAATGCCGTCTTCTCTTACCAGTGAAACTGATTTAAATAGTTTGAACGCAGCAACTGGCAATCAAAGCAGCAACAATCAGGGAGGAATTAATCAATTTGGCTCAAATATTGTTAATGCTTTGGTTCAGGCTTTGCAGATGAATACCGGAAACTCAGCTGCCAACAGCCAACCGGTCGATTTGAATCTAACAGTTCAAATTGGCAATGAAACGATTGGCAATGCAGCTATTAAAGGAATCAACGAAGTTAATCAAAAGAACGGAAGAAACATGCTGAAACTATAAAAGGAGGCGGTTAAACTTGGCACAATATGCTTTATCGATTAATGGGGCACAGGTTAAAAGCCCGCAAACATTAGAATGCGCCGTCCAGGATATCGATGCAAAAGCTGACCGTGACTCCAATGGACTTTTGCATCGGGATCGGGTCGCTGTGAAAAGGAAACTCTCTGTAAAATGGGGGCCTTTAACGGTCAGCGAATGCAAAACGATTTTAACTGCCATGTCTGGGCAGTTTTTTTCTTGCACTTATTTGGATCCTCAGGAAGGCACCTTATCGACGAGAACGTTTTATGCAGGTGATCGGACAATGCCGGTTTATACGTTCAACGAACAGCTGTCCACTTATGTTTGGCAAAATTTATCAGTTGACTTTATCGAACAATAAAACAGAAAGGAGGGTAAATATTTGATTATACAAACTACAGCTGCCACGGCTGCCTGGAAAGCATCCCAAAGAACGCTTGATACAGTGGTGACAATTGACGGAACGGATTATCACACGTCTGATATAACATCAATTGCCTATGACGGCGGGGCATTTACCGGCGATACATTTTCGATCGGGTCGACTTATGAAAACAGTGTCACGATAACTTTTTCCCACTTGGTCGAGGGTTTTGTTCAAGGACAATTAGTGGCGCCAAAAGTCGGTGTCAAATTGGTGGATGGAACTTTCGAGTACAGTCCGTTGGGAATATTCGTTATTTCAGACGATATCGAAATGGACCGGAACAATGATGTAACGACTATCAAAGCTTACGACTTGATGTGTATGCTGGAAGGAACTTATACCTCAAAACTCACTTATCCGGCCAAAATGACAGACGTTATTGCCGAGATTGCGAGTTTGTCCGGAGTACCGTTGAATTCTGACGATATTGCCCGTTTGCCTCTTATGAATAACCTGGCCAAAGCAATTACCGGACAGACTTATCGAAATGCGATCGGGTGGATAGCCCAGTTTTATAGCGGTTTTGCCTTGTTTGATCGTGACGGCAAGCTGACAATCAGAACGATTAACGATACGGATTATGCGATTGATGCCGGCCAGTATTTACAAGGTGGCCTGACCAAAAACGAAGCTGCCTATGTGATCGGTGGGATTCAATGCCAGGTCACGACCACTACGACTGATTCGGACGGTAATTCGACTGACGACACGGTCACTTTACAGTCCGGTAGCAGAGCGGGCTCGCAGGTTCAATTGACTAATAACGTCATGACCCAAGAACGGCTTGACGCAATCTGGACCAAACTGCAGAATCTGGCTTTCTATCCTTTTAGTCTGAATTGGTTCGGTAATCCAGCGATTGAAGCAGGCGACTGGTTTGCTTTGCAGGACACGAAGGGCAATCGATTCAACGTACCGAATTGTTCTTACACGATGACCTTTGATGGTAGTTTTTCTTCTGTTTCGTCGGCCCAACAGACTTCGACATCGTCCGACATTTATTCTTACAATGGCGATTTAACATCGGCTATCAATAAATTAAAATCGCAAACGGCCGGGTTAAATTCCTATACGCATATTGCTTATGCCGATGACGCTACTGGAAAAGGTTTCTCACAAGACCCCACTGGCAAAGCCTATTTGGGCGTTTACACGGATTCCAATTCTGTCGATAGCACGGATCCGGCTAAATATGTTTGGATGCAGACCAGAGGAAGTGATGGAGAAGATGGCACCAGTGTCGAGTCTTCTACTGTTGCTTATCAGGCTGCCACGAGCGGGACTATTACGCCAACCGGTACATGGGCTAGTGACATACCGGTGGTTCCGGCTGGCCAGTATCTTTGGACGAAAACCGTTTTTCATTATTCTAATGATTCCACCTCCACAACTTACAGCGTCTCTTATTTCGGGACTAACGGCTCCAATGGAACTGCGGGTATACCTGGAGCGGACGGCAAGACACCGTATTTTCACACGGCTTATTCGACAGCTTCCGACGGGTCGACCGGTTTTAGTACGACCGACCCGACTAACAAGACTTATCTAGGGACTTACAGCGACTTTACACAAGCCGATAGTACGAACGCGGTATCTTATGACTGGGTTAAAATTCAAGGCAATACAGGCGCCACTGGTGCAACGGGGGCAACGGGAAAAGGAATTACATCGACCGTTATTACTTACCAAGCCTCGACTAGCGGTACTGTCGCTCCTAGTGGGACTTGGAGCTCATCGATACCGTCTGTGTCTGCAAGTCAATATCTGTGGACTCGGACGGTGATGACTTTCTCTGATGGGGCGAGCACAACGTCCTATTCCGTAGGGATGATGGGAGCTACGGGTGCCAAAGGAGACACCGGCGTGCAGGGAATACCTGGTGCTAACGGCCAGAGTTCCTACCTGCATATCGCTTATGCCGATTCTGCCGATGGAAAAACGAATTTCAGTATTACTTCTGCCGGATTAAGGCAGTATATCGGAACTTATACGGATTTTACATCGACAAGTAGTTCTGATCCGACTAAATATGTCTGGCAGCAGACTAAAGGAGATACTGGTGCACAGGGACCCGCCGGAACTGATATCACAGCGATTACTTATGGATCGACTGCTCCAAGCAGTCCTAAAGAAGGGGATGTTTGGTATAAGCCGAACGGCAATTCTATTCAGATTGAAATTTATCATAACGGTTCATGGGTGCTCGATATCGATGATTCGATCGTGCAGAGAATTACCGATGCAACCAAAGATGTGCTGACTAGTGCCAAAACTTATACCGATGATACGGCAAAAAATGTAATTGCCGAATTAAGCTCGGCCAACAAAATTGTCAATTCGGAGTTTGATACGGACACAGCTCAAAAGAATGTTGTTGAAAGTTCAACAACTGTTCCGACTCCTAATTCAAAAGGATATGCCGATCAAACAATTGTCGGACGCAATCTGCTGAGAAACACGAGTGCTTTTGCTAATACGGATCACTGGAGCAATTCCGGTGGCGGTTCTTCTTTAGCAATTGTTTCTCGTGCTTTTTATCAAAACGGTCAAGGTAAATTACTAAAACTTTCGACTTCCGGAACTACGGAAGTATTTTTAATGTCCGAGCATTTTTCCGTTCAAGCCGGTGAAAGCTATACCTTTCAGATTAAAGCCTTCAATAACTCCAATGTCGTTTCAATGGATTTCTTTGCTTTGGGACGCCAAACGGGCAGCACTTCCGATTATACGAAGGTTGTCGCAAGCAAACTTAGCATGCAGCCTTCGATTAGCGGTATTGGCACTTTCTCATTTTCTTTTACGGTTCCCGATGGTATCGGAGAACTTTATATAAGGATTGATAACAACGGTTCTAAGGTTTCCGGCAGCAGTGCCGATCTTTATGTTGCCGAAATGAAATTGGAAGTCGGATCTTTGACTCCTTACATTAAAGCGCCTGAAGATTTAGCTATTGCCAATTGGCAGGATACGATTGTTAATGATCCGGTAGATGGAACTTATGTTGTTTCCGGTACGACATCAACTAAAGCCTCAACGGTTCAAGTAAAGAACTCAGCCGGTACGATTGTTGCATCTCAGGATCTCAGCCAGTCTAAAAATTCCGATCAGACATTTACGCGAGGCAGCTTTTCGGCTGTGACTCACGATAACGACGATGGGACCGGCACGGCCAGTATTCCTACTCCGACTGCTGGTACTTCTTTGATAGTTGTCGATGAATTAAATAAAAATATTTATTCGAACAACAATATGAGTGTTCCTAATCTAGCTAGGGATAGCGAAATGCTATTGGGACTGAGTGGAACTGATTCGGATCCGCATTTTTCTTATAACTTGGCAGACTTTGTATCGATTGTTGCCAACGGATATAACGGCCACAATGTCTTGGATATCAAAAGATCCAGCGGTTCCGGAACTTTGGTGGCGATTACGGCATATCAAAATTCAGTTCCAGGAGATGCCTGGTCGATGGGATTTTATTACCGGGTTCTTACTGATACAACTTTTTCAAATGATTCTTCCTGTTACTTTGATCCAAGAACATCAACCGGGACCGCAGCAACTGTACAAGGGAAAACCATTTTAACCGCTGGAACCACATGGAGGTATGTAAAAGTCGAAGATGCAGTAATGCCAAGTACGACTGCCAAGGTACGCTTTCGTTTCGATATGTTGGGGACTGGTCATATACAGATCGCACTCCCAATGATGGTTAAAGCTGTAAAAGCAGTCGATTATGTATCGGATACAATTGATGTTTCCAAGTGGGTGGCAACACTGCCAGCAGATGGAAAAAGCTATAAAGCTACGATCAAAGCGCCTAAAGATACGACAGCAACAATTTTGAATTTTAATATGCCGACAGCGATTGATCGATATAATTTTTCGTTTTCTTTTCCGGCGGTTATGGGAAATTACACGCTGGCTTTGTCGGAGGCGACTTATTCTTTTACAGTTCAGCAGAATCTTTTTCCAGTTACTTCGAACGGATATGTAGTTTCAAAGACTGGTGTCATTTCCGGAAAAGCGCCTAATAATACTTCTGTGATTTACCTTCTGTCAAGTTCGGGAGGAAGCTATTCGACCGGCGTTCAATCAGACGGCAGTTTTGCTATTGCAGTCAACACGGACGGCAGTGGCTATACGATTCATGCTGAATACCAGCAAAGTTATCTTGGTCTGACCGACTGGCACGATTTCAGTCCGGACCTGCCGGCTTCCTCCTATATATCAGCTAATGAACTTGTTTCTGGATCCAAAGTTATTGAAGTGACTAACAATACACTTTATGCCGATGATATTCCGAGTTTTGCTAATGTTGCGATCTCTGTTGGCGCTCAGTTTAAATTGATTTCCGGGACGGCTAAATTGGCCGTTGTTTTTTATAAAAACGATGGAACCAATCTGGGAACCCAATCGGTTTCGATTGCTGGCAGCGATTGGACGAGTTTTAGTTTGATAAATATCGTTACACCGGCAAACGTCGATTATATCCGGGTTATGGTCCAGGCACCGTCCGGAACCGTTCGCTTTACTCGGGCCATTTTGGTATTTTCGGCCAGTCTGCCGGCTTATACGCCGGGCATTGGGATTTCCGGCAAAGGCGTTCTTGGTTTGTTCAACAACAATTATGTATTGGGGATGTTAAGCAATGCCGGAGCTGTGGTTTCCGGTATTAACGGCAATGCAGACGGTCTGCGTTTGACAGGCAAAACAATTTCTTTAGATGGCGATACAGTGG
Source organism: Oenococcus oeni (assembly GCF_020510245.1). Classification (NCBI taxonomy): domain Bacteria; kingdom Bacillati; phylum Bacillota; class Bacilli; order Lactobacillales; family Lactobacillaceae; genus Oenococcus; species Oenococcus oeni. The sequence goes on from NZ_CP084701.1 coordinate 645,706, forward strand.
CCACTGGCGATTTTTGGGCAAGCCAGATTAATGCGATCAAAATTAACGCTGCCAACATCGTAGCCGGTGAGCTCGATGCCAATATTATTCACGTTATCCACCTGGATGTTTCCAGTCTGACCGGCGATATTACTTCGTTTATTAAATCTAATTGGGCAGATCCTTATGGAAACAATATTGATATTGAAGGATCGGAAATTTCTCTGCATGACAACCAAAAAAACTACGAAATGCTTATCAAGGCCAGCGAGATCGATATCAATAACCTAAACGACGGTTCCTACACGAAAATAAGTAATGGAAATATTGAAATGGCTAATAGTTCGCCAACTGGTCACATCGAAAGCGTCGGCGGTTTGATGCTCGGAGAAAACGTTGTCGACGAACGCTTGAATGGCATCTATTTAATTGCCAACACTTATGGCAAAGGCGGGACAAACCATAATATCGATAGCGATAGTTATTGGGCTGCCGATGATGTCGGGATTGCATATAGAAACGATTCCACAAATGAAAATTTCGGTGTCGCTTATCGCTATAACGTCACCAGTGGGCTCAACCTGTTTTTTGCTCCGGTCGATTTCAATGGCTATAAATTCAATATCCAGGGAGCTGGAGAAACTTTTAATCTGACATGGGTATCATGGTCCGATCTTTCTTCCGGTTGGAAGTACCCAGCCATTCATTCTTATGGATCGGCTGCTAAAGGCGGTATCGCAATTGGCGGAAATGCCGTCTATGCATTTGGATTAGCCGGGCGTACGCAATTAATTTAATTTGAGAAAGGGCATAAAATATGCACACTACACTAAATCAGGACTTTAAAGACGCTAACGGAAACGTTCTTTATAGTTTGTCGACGGTTTTGAACGGGGATGGCAAGACACCTGTTGTCCAGACGGTTGGAAGCACAGCCCCTGTGGGTTTCAACGATGACGGTTCTCCGATTATGCCTCAAGTAGACGAAGAAAAACTTTTGGCTGATCAGCAGTCTTTTATGTCTCGAGCCATCACGGTTCAAAAAGTATTAAGTCAGTCCAACGGGATTGATCCGTCGCTAGTAAATATGATTGGAGCTGAAAATGATTCAAAAAATAACACTTAAGAGGCGTTTTCTAGCAGCTTCGATTAAACTCTTGGCTGATCTGGCTAATTCAGGCGGAATGAATGTCAAAGAGGCTAGAGCAGTCAAGTTCTTTATTAGGGACGCAAGTCCAAAACAACAAGAGATTCAGGAAATAACCAAAGACCTGGTCGAAAAGCATGCCGGAAAATACGACAAAAAAGCTGTGCTTTTCTTTAAAGACGATTCCATTGAAAAAGACTTTTACAAAGACTTGCTTGATGCCCTTGACGAAACGATTACGATCCTTGCCGCTTTTGACCGGCAGTTTACTGTTTTAAAGCATTTCTTTGATAACTACGAAGGTGAATTGCCAAAAGGCAACCGGGTCGGTTTTGATATTTTTACGGATGCTTTAGAGAAAGGGAACACTGATTAATGGAAGCTTTCTTTAAAGATGCTTTGACTTTCTTAGGGGCCATTCTGGCTGCTTATATGACGGCCAAGATTACGGCTTCTCTTAAAAATGAACCAGCCTTTGCCGATAGAGTGATCCAACAGACAGACACGATCGTTAATCTGCAAGGCAATGTATCCGAACTAAAGGATAAACAGCTGGAGGCCGAAGAACGGCATGCCAAAGATACGGAACTGATCAAAAAACTCTTGGATCAAAACCAAGAGAATCAGAAGCTGATCAAGACCTTACAGGATCAAAACAAAATCCTAAAAAAGCAGAATAAACTCTTGTCCGATTATGCTAAACGTAATGGTTTTCCCTTGGATGATATCCTGGCAGGCAAAGCGTCTTGAACAAACAATTTAATCTATTAAAACTTATATGCAGCACTGGCTTATTCTTGGCCGGTGCTTTTTTTGGAGGTTATCCTACATTGAAAACTAAATTAAAAACCTTATTAACGGCAGTTGTCTTATTACTGTCTTTTTCTTTGCCGCTGTCAGCCTATGCCGCTAAAAACGATCAAGGCGTCGACTTGTCACACTGGCAGGGAGATACGGCCGTTTTCGGACAGGCAAGCGACAAATTTGCCATTATCCAATTGGGTGGCTATTACGATGGCTACTTTAGTCCACAGTCGACTTATGCCACACAGGTCGCAAGTACGATCGCACAGGGCAAAAGGGCACACACCTATATTTATGCTCAATTCTCTAGCAATTCCGAAGCTGATGAGATGTTAAATTATTATCTGCCCAAGATTCAAACCCCTAAGGGTTCGATCGTGGCTTTGGATGTTGAATCAGGCAGCCCGAACACAGTCAGTGTTAAGTATGCCTTGGACAAAGTACAAGCAGCTGGTTACACAGCCGTTTTGTATGGTTATAAGTCTTTTCTAACTAGTCATCTAGACCTTGAAAGTCTGGCTAAGGCATATCCCTTATGGATGGCTGAATATCCTAATTACAACGTAACGACTAGTCCCAACTATAATTACTTTCCAAGTTTCGACAATATCCATCTATTCCAATTCACCAGTACCTATAAGGCTGGTGGCTTAGATGGTGACATTGATTTAACTGGGATTACTGATAACGGCTACAAAGGGACGACTACAGCCCCATTGGGTGGAACAGCCGTTAAAACCACACTTCTACACCAGCCGTGAAAGTCGGTCAGCAAGCCAACAACACACCAAAGAGTTCGATCGTTGTTGGTGATACGGTCAAGGTCAACTTCTCGGCTTCTAAATGGTCGACTGGCGAATCAATTCCAAGCTGGGTCAAAGGCAAGTCTTATAAAGTAGCACAGGTTTCAGGAAACAATGTTCTCTTGGCTGGGATCAGTTCCTGGATTAGTAAATCTAATGTTGAGATTCTGTTAACGACTTCAACCAGTTCAGCACTTAGTTCTTCTAGTTCTACCGGCACTTATACAGTTCAATCGGGCGATACTTTATCGGCAATAGCAGCTAAGTATGGAACCACTTATCAGAAACTAGCTTCATTAAACGGGATTGGCAGCCCATACCTGATTATTCTAGGAGAGAAGTTAAAGCTAAGCGGAACAACTGCTGGTTCAGCTGCTTACTACAAAGTAGTTTATGGAAATACGCTTTCTGGTATTGCGGAAAAATATGCTACGACCGTTGTTAAATTAGTTTCTTTAAATGGATTAAAAAATGCCAACTATATTTACGTTGGCCAAACACTAAGGGTTAAATAAAGGAGAAATTATGAATCTATCAAATATCGATGTTACAGCTTTAATCATTATTATCGCAGCTGTCTGGTTTGTCGTGCAGTCAATCAGCGCTACCAAGTTGCCAAACAAATTCCTACCGCTGGTATCAATTGTGGTTGGAATCATTATTTCAGTTGCTTATTCTTATTTAAGCAGTAAGAACATTCAATTAGAACAAGACCTGTTTTTTGGTATCTTTGCTGGTTTTTCTGCCAGCGGATTAGATGACACATTGACCAAGTCTGTTTCCGGATTGATTAATAATTTTGTTGGTGTTCTAATTTCTAAGGCGAGTGATAGTTCTAACACAACTAGTTCTACAGATTCTTCAAGTACTGATACCAAAACTGCAAAATAACTTAAATATGCAAATTAAACCCACCGGCTATATGCTGGTGGGTTTTTGTCGTATCATAAGTTTGTTTTAATTCTAATTAAAAAATATTGGAGAGTATGCTTTTGACATTAAGTGCAGAAGAAACAATTAATAATTTTCTAAATGATATTAAGGTGGAAAAAGAAAAATCTAATGATTCATCTTATTCTAAAAGTCTTATCTCAATAGAAAGTAAGGCAAATGATGTTTTGACAGAATTGAAAGGCGAAAAAATTAGTCATATTTTCTCTTTAAGACTAGATGATTTTAGAAAATCAACTATTGGCTTATCTGTTGATCACTTAAAAAATGAGGTTACTAGTGTTCATTTCACAAAAGAAGGTGTTGATAATAATAATCTCTTGAATCAAATGAAAAAAATATTGAATGATTTTAAAATTATTAAGTATTTGTTTGATTTCTCTCAACATAAAAAAAATATTGTCATATGTGGTCCTAATGGTAGTGGAAAATCAGCTTTTGCGAGTTTCTTAAAGAGCTCTTATTTAAGCAATTTAATCGTATTGCCCGCACAAAAATTTTTATATTACATGGATCTTCAAAGTTATCAAAACAAAACGATTGAAGATTATGTAAAGGTTGAACAGAAAGATTCTCTAAAGATTGTTCGAGACGGTGAGCCTTTTGATATAAATAATCCTGAGAATTTACATTTTAGCGTTTCTCAAGATTTAATGCACAGATTTACAATTGCAATTAATGCGTTAGTTAACAACCATGTTGAGATAGCACTCGAAGATAGAAAAAAGAATAAAAAATCTGGGAATACTTTCTTAGAAGAAGTTCAAGATATTTGGAATAGTTTTTTTCCTAATATAGAGCTATTTGTTGATCAAGCTTCCAGAGTTCTTAGAGCTAAAAATGTTAATAGTGAGCAAGAATATTATGTTAATTCTCTAAGTGATGGAGAAAAATCTTGTCTTTATTATTTGGCAAGTATTTTCACAGCTCCGAAGAATAGCTTTGTTGTTGTCGATGAACCTGAAACTTATATGAATCCAGCTATTTATAATAAATTATGGGACATATTAGTTAATAGAAGAAACGATTGTCAATTTATCTTTATTTCACACAATAAAGATTTCATATCTTCTCGTATCAATTTTTCAATTTTATGGATTAAAAACTTTAATGCACCAGATTCATGGAATTTAGAAGAGATAAGTGATCAAAATAATATTCCTATTGATTTATTAGTTTCTCTGGTTGGCAGCAGTAAAGACATTATTTTTTGTGAAGGTTCGGCTTCAAGTTGGGACAACAAACTGTATTCTCAATTATTCATTAACGATAAAACTATAATACCTGTTGGTGGCCATGATCAAGTTATTGAGTATACCAAGGCTGTGACAAGACTTTCCAAAAGCTTAAATGTGAAAGCATTTGGTATTATCGATGGAGATGGTAGAAGCGATGAAGAAATGGAAAGTTTATCAAAGAAGAACGTTTTAGTGTTGCCCTTTAACGAAATTGAAATGGTATTTTTTGATGAAGATATAGTTAAAAGTGTCTTAGAACCATTTAATAAGATGGATAATTTTAGCAAATTCAAAAATGCACTTTTCGTCAAATTAGAAGAAAAAAAGAATCAAATTATTTTGAATATTTTGGTTGATGAAGCTAATTATCGTTTGGAGAATGAAAAAATTTGTAATAGAAACAGTGTAGAAGAGATTCGCCAGAATTTAACAAATACTTATTCTTCCATCAATAATTTTATTGAGAAAAACTATAATGAATTAGAAAATAAAATAAATTGTATAATCTCTACTAATGATTATTACGGTGCTCTAAAGATATGCAATTTAAAGGGAGAAGTTGCTTATGGGATTGCTGATAGAGAATTGGATAATTCATTTTTAGAAAGAGCCTTAACAAGAATCGAAATCGATGATGATCTAAGAAAAAAAATTAGAGACAAATATTTTAAAAAAATAAGTTGATGAATCTTTGCCCTTTAGAACACCTGTTCGTATAATTAATCTATGACAGCTGAACAAATAATTATCCAAACTGTTAGAAAACTTCCAATTCCAACTAAAGGCCATGTTATCTATTATGATGAGTTACTAGCTTTAACCGGTTTAGAAGAAAACGACTTTATTATTGCCATGCAGCATTTATCAGTTAAATATCATTTTTATTTCTCTACTTATATTGATCAGGATACTGGAGAGATTAAGGATAACGTAGGACAGATTCTTGATATCTATAAGATTATAAAGTAAAACATTACTGATATAAAAACAACCACTAGCTATATGCTGGTGGTTGTTTTTTTATTCGACATATTTTATGGATATTGGTTCTGGGTATCCAGGCGAATGGCATCCTTTTTTATTCAAGGCTGCATAAAAACTCATTTTATCCACTTTCATTAGCTTACCTGAATGGCTTCTTACCCAATATCTTTTATTAGTATCACGAAAGATAATTGTTGAGGCTGGATGAACCCCACCCATTGCATCACCGGGTGAGTACATCTCTATTTCAGTATTTCCAGGTGCAATCAATTCTATATGAGAAGAATAATCAATTTGAATTGAATCAAAAATATCTTCCTTTTTATCATCCACTGACTTATTAGAAACTAAAAAGCACCATACATCGTATATGGGAGAATTTGATTGATTGGAAATAGTTATCTTATTGCCTAAAGTATTTCCAAAACGATCAGGCTTATCAGCTGTTACTTTTCCTGATATCCAAGAAGTAATTTTGCTTGCTTGCTTTGCTTCCAATTCTTTCATTTTGTTCCTTTCTTCTATAATTGTTAAATAATTAGAAATAATAGCAATTATGGCTAATATGCCTGAAATACTTATAAGGTTCGCTTTATCAATGAGGTTCCTAAAATCTTCAAAACGAAAATAAAATAAAAACATCAGAGCGATGAAGAAAAAAAGAAGAATTTTCAAATTTCTTAATATTATTTTTCTGAAACACAGGGATATTTTTGCTGTAAACCAAGCAATGATACGCCGCTTTGTAAACCATTCTCTTGCTTCATTCGATGAATTTATGGTCATAGCAAAGACAGTAATGATAATAATTAATATAAAAATAAACCAAAAAAATAAATTAGACATTCCTCTCTCATTAAAAACTCTCTAACAGTGTTAAGTATAGTTTTTTGTTAAGATATTAGTAAAAATATTCAAAATAAAAATAATATTTTTCATTTGTCCGATCTAATTACGTATAAATAGGTGAGGGCATAAAAGACCTCAATCAATTTTAAAAACCTCCTCAAAACTATCTCTATTTAAAGACTACCTCTCAACTGAGGTAGTTTTTCTTTTGCCTTTTTAAAACAGCCCTGGCAATCGCTCTACTGATCATACTGACTGTTAAGGGCAGCTTGTTTTCTTTTAAGTATTCTTTTGCCTTATGCCAATTATCTTCATCGGTTATCGAATCGATAAACTCATGACCAACCGGAGTAATGTCTTTGATTAGAAAATTACGGGCATCCAAGTCCAGCGGATCTTCAAAGTAATTAAATCTTTCGCCTTCGACTAATCCATAGTCAATGGCTTGTTTTAGAGCGTAGAAGTAATCAATTCTAACTATTCCTGTTTCCTTAGAACTTTCATCGACTGCTTTATTAGTTAAGATCGTATCCGGTTCAATCGGCAGTCTTTGAAGAATTATCATCATTTGTCTTAAGGCTTCTTTATTAAGTTCCATTACTCTCTCCAGTTAATGAACTATTAATACGAACGCATGTTCGCATAAACTATTCTAACTCTATTTTTATATTCTTAAAAATGCTTCATTCAATCATTTCTATTTTTTATTTTTTATTTTTTTATCATTTATTTTTTAATCATTTGTGTTTTAAACGTTTACAATTAAAAAGGTTCACATTTGTAAAGGGATAGAGTTTTGGTGAATAGGGATTTTTTGTGCAAAAATAACAAATACATAGTATGGATCGAATACTCCGTTATATTCATATTTTTTTTGTTCTTGTTTTCTTTTAGCAGGAAATGTATAGGTACAGATGATGTAAATTTTTCCAATCAGATTAAGGTTTTAGGCTATTTTCCTTGGCTTGCCGGCAGATATTTCGGCTGGTCTGGTAGAGTATTTTCTGATGCCGTGACTGGTATTTTTTTGTTTGTTCCGATACCAGTTTGGGCTGCTTTTAATTCTTTTCTATTTTGTTTATTGATCTTTTCTCTAACTGAAATAGTTTTCGGGAGTCATAGTATAAACAAGGACACAATTGTTTTATCAGTTTTTTTCTATATTCCGCTTGGAATATTTGTTGATTCGGCTTCTTGGATTGTTGGTTCGTTCAATTATTTGTGGGTCACGAGTCTGGGTGTTTATTCTTTAACGTATTTAAAAAATGAATATCTAGGAAAAATTAGCAAAAGGAGGATTATTTATCTAATTTTTGCTTTTTTTGCTTGTTTAGGAACTGAACAGTTGGCACTGGTCTTGGCCTGTCTGTCTTTTATTTTGATAATAACTTTTTATATCCGAAAAGAATCAATAAATATCAACTTAATATCTTATTTCGTTTCATGCTTTGTGCCCCTTATTATTTCAGTACTTTCGCCGGGTGACTCAAGAAGAAGAGTATTAGACTCTCATCGATGGTATAAGAATTTTCTAAGTGAATCTATAACGGAAAAAATTAAAATAGGATTCAATTGGGAAATTTCAAATTTATTTAAGCTCGTCCTGCCTTTGTCTTTAGTCCTACTAATCATTTTTATTTACGAAGCATTCCGAAAAGAGAGTATTAAAAAGATAGATTTTTCTATAAATTTAGCTATTTTTTTCCTTATTTTCTTGACAATTAATTTACTAAAAATAAAAAACATTGATTTTAATAATTATTTTCAATATCCGCTTAACAATCACCACTTGATTTTTCTTTTGGTTTTATATGGACTTTTTTTCTTTGCTGTATTGAATAGAACCGCTAATAACAAAAAAATTGTTATGCTGACCTTTTTGGCTTCTATTTTGTCTGCTGCACTGCTTTATTTTTCCCCGACTATTTTTGCATCGGGGGCTAGGACTTATTGGATAAGCTGGATCTGCTTGGTATTCATATTTGTCCAAGTATTGTCTGATATTAAACTCGTTAATGCTCGAAGCTTGTTTTTATTATCAATTTATCCTTTATCTAATCTAATGCTATATGCTTATTGGCTGATATCTCAGGGATTTATTCCTCACACGTTGTGGTAGACCGAAGGGAAGGACTTAATGAATAATAAGATGATTGGTAAGAAAAAGTTAATTATTATCGTTCCCGTTCACAATGAACAAGAAACGATACCAATTTTCGTTGAAGCAATTTCCAAAATTGATTTGCTGATTAAACCTGAAATTGTTTTCGTCGATGATGGTTCTACGGATGAAAGTTTGAAAGTAATTAAAAAGGAAAAAGCAACTTATAGCGGTATCCATTACCTTTCATTTTCTAGAAATTTTGGGAAAGAGGGAGGATTATTAGCTGGTTTAAGGTCCGCTGTGGATTATGACTATGTGGCCGTTATGGACGTTGACTTGCAGGATCCTCCAGAATTATTGCCACAAATGCTTTCTAAACTTCAAGATCGGAATATCGACATGGTTGTGGCTAGAAGGTCCAACCGGAGGGATGAGCCTTTAATTCGTTCCTTCTTCTCTAGCGAATTTTATTCTTTAATGAATAAACTGAGTCAAACAAAATTGGTAGCCGGAGAACGCGACTTTCGTTTGATGAAGCAAAATGTTGTTAAAGCAATTGTGTCGTTATCAGAAAATCAGCGTTTTTCTAAGGGGATTTTCTCTTGGGTAGGTTTTAAAAAAGAGTACATTTCTTACGAAAATAGGGATCGTAGTGCTGGGAAAAGTTCGTGGTCGTTTATAGACTTATTTAAATATGCTATTGACGGAATTGTAAGTTTTTCAACTTTTCCTTTAACTGTAATTACTTTTTTGGGTATTATCTGTTTTTTCTTGTCTTTGATAGCAGCGACAGTCGTCTTAGTAAGATTTTTTATGGGTATTCCCAGCGCTTTCGGTTGGGCATCCACAATAATAATTGTTTTATTTTTTAGTGGCGTTCAGTTATTGAGCTTAGGGGTATTAGGAAGATATATAGCTTCAACATATTTAGAATCAAAGAAACGTCCAAATTATATCGTTAGAGAGTCCGATTTGAAGCAATAGCATGAAGAGATAAATTTTTTTATTTTCCGAGCACTGCTTTTATTTTTTGTATATAACCATGAAATATATCAGGAAACCCATTGATATACTAAGTGGATCGTTTATGTTTATGTCTATAAAAATAAATCAAGTAATTAATCAATAAACTAAAATCTCTAGATAATAACTGAATATTTTTTTATTCATTTATGGATTAAACAACTACAATTAAAAAGGCTCACATCTGTGAAGGGATAGTGAACTAATTTAATTTTTTTGGAGAAAATTGATGGAAAAAAATAAAAAGCCGTTTTATAAAAAATGGTGGTTTTGGGTTATTGTGGTGATACTCTTTTTTATTGGCCTTGGTTCACACCAGCAAGATAATTCTGCAGAAAAATCCAATAATAGCTCTTCAAGCGTGAAGGCTGTGAAATCCGCATCCACTTCGAGTAAAGCAGCAGTTTCTAAATCTTCTAGTTTAAAAACAGAATGGACAGAAGACGACTATAACGCTTTGGCTACTGGCGACATAGCCAGCTATGGACAAGGTGGAACAAGCTACAACGTTGTTGTGGCTAAATTTGGTAAACCTTCTTCAACGAGTGAAAGCACCATCAGTGGCGTTAAAGACGTTGTTTGTGATTGGACCAATGTTAAAGGTGGTTTGGGATCTAACATCGCACTTACTTTTACAAGCAAAGATGGAATCGATGCAAATCTATTGCTCATATCAAAATCTAAAGCGAATTAATTTTATTGGAGAGAAAAATGATTTTTTTAGGCATTTTATCATTATTGATGTTTTTTGTTGGAATAATTTATCTAATAGCTTATCCAATTTATAAGTTATTTGAAAAAAGCAAAATAAACCGTATTTATATTTTGATTGCATTGGGAATTACAATTATTGGTGCTGCTATATTTATAAAAACTTCATTTGTTTACAACAAGGAAACTGAAGCAAGCACTTCAAAGCAAAGCAAAAAAATTAATCATAAAGCAACAAAGATAACATTAAAAGTTAACGGCAAGCAAACAGACTATACAGATCGCGAACTGACTGCTAACGATATTAGGCAAGCAACCATCACCGGCACTATAAAAGGTGATACTAAAGTTCACTTCTTAGAAGACCAGGGTGGTGATCAAGAATTCAATGTTGAAGCCAATTCGGATGGTACTTTTTCTAAGACTATAACTTTGCCTTCTAGTAAAGCGGAGATTTCATACTGGATAGATTCTGAAAAACAGAACAAAAGTCAGAATTCTGAAGACAGTACACTTCTTAAAGTGACGATAAAATCAGCCGATTATGCTGCAGAAGCTAGTTCTATTTCTGCATCGAGCATGTCAGCTGCTTCTGCCTCTTCTGCAGCGGCAGCCTCTTCATCTACTGAAGCCGCTTCATCAAAGGCCGCAGCCGCTGCTTCGTCCATTGCTGATTATCGATCCGATATAACTTATGATTCATTGGCCAGAAACCCTGATCAATACAAAGGACAAAAAGTGGTTTATACCGGAGAAGTTGTTCAGGTATTGGAAGGTGATGACGAAACCGATTTGCGGGTTGCGATCAATGGTGACTATGATGATATAGTCTATGTCGCCTTTGATCCTTCGATTATGAACGGATCACATATCTTGGAGAATGATAAGATCCAATTTTATGGCAAATCAAAGGGTGATTACACTTATAAAGCAACTTCTGGTACAAAAATAACGGTTCCGTTGGTTATTGCCAAAAAGATTAATGACCAAGGGACTGCTCCTGATGATTATGGTGAATGATAAAGATATCAATATTTAAATTATTAAAACTATCACGATAAAGAGCCAGTTTTCTTTTACTTCGAAGCATTTTATAATTGATGTTTTGCTTATAAACAAAGAATCTATATTATGTTATTTGATTATATTATTTGGAATTAAAGCAAAGTAGGATTTTTTTATCTTTAATATTTGTTTTCAATTTCAAAATTATTTATAGAGTTAAAAGTTATAGAGATGAAGGGATTATGATATATTTTTTGTTGCTTTTTGCATTGTTGGGTTTTGTTTTTTTACCCGTGGGAATTATTTGGCTAATTGTAGCCTTTATTAGAAAGACGAAGAAAAAATTACCATCGATAATTTTAATTTTGGGTATTTTGTTAATTGGTATTGGCGTAGCTACTACGGAATATAACGATAGAGTTAATACTATCCAAATATATAGTACGAAGATTAATAAAGTTTACATTGCTAAAAATATAGTTCAAAAAGATGATTGGTTAATTGAAGGATCAACTAAAGCACCTAATGGAGCTAAAATTGCCGTAGCTAATTTAAATGATGATTCTTCTGCTGGTGAAATCACAAAATCACCAATCGCAACTACAGCAGAAGTTAAGTGGCCAAAGGTTGAAAATGGAAAGTTTAGAGCATACATTGATATTTCTGAGGCTATGGGACCAAACGAACACGAGGCTGGACAATCGGTTTCTTTGCACATTGTCGCTTTAACAAATTACAATAAAAAGATTACTAGTACCATTCCTAATAAAATGGTGTCTACAATTGAAAACGACAGCTCAGCAGAAAAATTTTCTTTGACAGCCAAGCAAGCAAACTATTTAAATAGTTTGAGATAATTAATTTATTGATAAAAACATAACTGTTTCATATTTGAGGCGGTTTTTCTTTTACTTTAAAATAACTCTAACAATAGCTCTACTAATCGTACTGATTGTTAAGGGATGGGTTACTTTATTCTAATTATCCTCACTTGTTATCGAATTAAAAAAGGGCAAATATTCAAGCAACGAAAAACTTATCATCTTTTTTAATTTTTTTATTTTAATTGCGTATAAATAGATGAGGGCATAAAAACTCTCAATCAATCTTTAAAACTTCCCTCTAAATTAAAACCGCTAAGTTAAATGCTTGGCGGTCTTTTTTTATTTATGCAATAAGGCAGTTTATATTTTAAAATAAATATAATTAAATCAGGTTATTTTGATTAATTCACTGAATTGGAGAATAATATGACGTCACGTTTGAAGCTTCCTCCTAATCAAAAGTTTTTGGTTGGGGTTAATGAAGCAGCCGGTTTGTTAAATAGAAATTCTGATTACTTTAATGAAAATATTCGATACACAAGGGAATTTTTGGATATGAATATCGAAAAACAGGGTGGCCAATTCTCAACAGAGTTATTGGCTCAATATGCTAGAGAAATGAAATAAAATAAGGGACCAAAAAATATATTAATAAAGATAGTTGGCTTTTGTTTGTATAAATTAAAACCACTAAGTTTTGTGCATATTTTTTTATATGTCTACTAAAACCAAGTAAAAAATTAACATTATCAATCAAGAATCACCTTATTATGTGCCCGATAAAACTGTGACGTACATCAATACGATTTTTATTAATAGATAAAGGGATATCTTGCCGAAAAATTTTGCACACTTTTTTGCACATAATGCTGTAAACGCCTATATAACGACAAATTAAATGGTCATCGCCCGCATTTTAGCTCTATATCGACAAAGGTGATATAGAGCTTTTTTTGCTTAAATGCCTTTGTATGGTGTTTGTAGCTATGATTAATGATCGCTAATCTTTTATTATTTTCTATAAAAACTTTAAAAACTTTGTTTAATCACAATATCCTTGTTACTTTAATTTCATTTTTTTAAAGACGAGAGTATTTTTTTGATAATACATAATCCGGCAAACATTAGCCTTTCGTGTCATTAAACTTTTCTAACGGGAATATCAATACGTAGGAATGTGAATAGTTTAGAACGATATTGTCTTCCTTTGGAATTCTCAAGGTGCTTTCATGTGATGAACTTTGTTTTTTTATTAAAAGAAATACAATTCATAATGTATTATTATTGTCTTTGCGTTGTCGGTATCAATAATTGTAGTTAACATTTTAAAAAAGGAGACATTTTCATAATGAAAGCAGCTGTATTAAAGAACTATGGGACCCTCCCTGAATACCAAGAGTTTCCAGAACCTAAACCGAAAAATTATGATGAACTACTAGTAACTCCAATTGCTTCTTCTGTTAAACGGCTCGATGTTATCAGGGCTGCAGGAAAACATTATACTAAGTTTTCTGAATTGCCGGCCGTGATGGGCATGGATGGAGTAGCTAAACTGGATAACAATTCTCGTGTATATGCGATGGGAATTACTGGAATGATGGCAGAAAAAGCTTTGATTGATCAGCGAACAATGACTGTTTTACCTGATGGATTAGACGCCGGATTAGCGGCTGCGTTGCCTAATGCTTTGATCGGATCCGATTTGGCTTTGTTGGAAAGAGGAAAAATAAAAACCGGAGATGTAGTTTTTATTAATGGTGCTACTGGTCTCACTGGATCATTAGCCATCCAAATGGCAAAACTGCGTGGCGCAAAACGAGTGATCGTTACCGGTCGCGATCCAATTAAATTGCAGCACTTAAAGGATCTGGGAGCAGATTTAACAATCACGACTAACCAACCGGATAATAGTTTTGTCAAAGAATTAATTAATGCATATAACCAATCACCCTTTAATCTGATTTTAGATTATTTGTGGGGGCATCCAGCAGAATTAATCATAGAGGCTTTACGTCGTATTAGATTTCTTAATTCTCTTAAATATATTTCAATCGGCAGTTTGGCTGGCGAAGGAATATCTGTTCCTTCACAGCTGTTACGCAGCAAGGATTTAGAATTGATCGGTTCTGGAATTGGTAGTCTTGATCCGAATGCTGTTCAGGTTTATATGCAAAAACATTTAACTGAAATATTCGATTATGCAAATCAGGGAAAACTGAGTATGGAGTTGAAGAGTTTCCCACTGGATAAGATTTCCTCTGCTTGGATATCTGCGCCTGCCGTTATCACTATTTAGACAAGTTTTTAAAAAAGTAAATACATTGTGAATTTGGTTTGCCTGTTTGAAGCTTGATATGCTTTGTTCATCGTGAACTTGAAGCCATACCGAACCGGCTTATGAACAGTAACTGATTCATATTCTAAAATCCAATCTTTGACCATGAAACCGATAAATGGTTATGTTAACAAAATAATTGATGAGAGTGCCCTGCAATTTGATTTAGTCGGCTGTGCTTCTATAGATTAAATTTTTATTTTTTTGCAAAGCTTCTTTAATAAGTGGATTTTTCCTTTTTAAAAACTCGGTGTATAGAAAAGATGTTGTTCCACTCAATAGCCAAATATACCAATTCTTTTGTTGACTGAATGTTGAGTAAACCAACAATTCTCCTTTGATTTCGGAAAAAATTTCTTTAAAGATAGAACTTGCAGTCAACGACTCAAACAAAGCCGAACATCCAACTCCTACTAAAATGATAATTATCCAACCTAAAAGATAAGGGTATCCTTTCCGAATGTATACAACAGGGCGGTCATGTTTGTCCAACTCTGTTGTTTCTTTAAATTCGACTTTTGAAACTTGAAAAATTGCGATAAATATCGATACTATGAATAAAAAGAGTAAAACAATGAAATTTTTAAGGTTCCAAATCATGGTGACGATAAACATGATCACTGAGTAAATGGGAATAACGACACTTGTAAACCTAGTAAGTTTTTCAAATTTAAGGGATTTACTGGTTACACGAAAAATTGCCCAAAATAAAACCAATATGAATAAAGCATTCAATTTCACTTTTCACTCTCCTGAAACTATTAATTATTAAAATTTAACTTACCACCGATGGAAACTTGTTACAATTTATTTTGAGATATAAAAACCGTATTTTAACCATAATGATACCTATTAAAAACCCGATATATCAAGCTTTTTATACTGCTTTACCGATTTTAATTGTTTGAGACAGCTTTTCCTGCTGGTAAAAAATAAAAACAAGCACTAGTTCGTTTAAACATTAAGGCCCTTGGAGAGATCTGAGCCTTTATTTGTCAAGCGAATATAAGTTGGATGAGTCTGAGCCGATTTAACTTCAATTAAGCCAAGGTTGATCAAGATTCGACAATCATTGTGGAAAGTAGATGTCATTGGCAGCTTGCTATACCAAAGACGTCCGGTTACGTCGGAATTATTGCAGATAAACTCAAACATTTTTAATGAGGAAGCAGCTAGTTCTTTTTTCACAAGTCTATTCTACCAAAGGAGCGATTAAAGAATTTTAAGATCATAACGTCTCGGGGCTCATTACTAGCAAAAAACAGATTTCTCAAAATTGGATGAAAAATATCTTCATTTGTATTGTGCACAAAAAATATTGAAGAAGCACAATAACGATAATGATTTTTGGACATCGAACGGTAATTGTTTTTCACTATAATTAGTACATTGAATAATTTAATTTCTATATCTTTAATTCTTATATTTACAACTTTAATTGGGAATTTCTTTAAGAGAATCGGTCTGCCGATTGTTGTTGGAGAGCTCTGCGTGGGGGTGGCATTGGGTCCTGGCATCTTGGGCTGGATTGAGCCAAACCAGTTTATTAAAACTTTCTCCGAGTTTGGTGTTGTTCTGTTGATGTTTTTAGCTGGACTTGGAAGTGATCTTAAGGGATTGAAAAAGTTTTTTAAACCAAGTATTACAATTGCATTTTCCGGTACGATTTTTCCTTTAATAATGACTTATTTTGTGGCTAGAGCATTTCGCTTCAATTTTTCTCAAGCTGCTTTTCTTGGCGTTATCTTTTCCACAACTTCGGTATCGATAACAGTTGAGATTCTAAGAGAAATGAATCTTTTAGCGAGCAACGAAGGGATCACAATCTTAGGTTCCTCAGTGGCCGATGATATTATTTCAGTCTTTGTGCTGAGTTTACTGATTAGTTTTACCGGAAGCCAATCAAATGAAAATGCAATGAATATAGTTTATAAGATTTTGGGTTTAGTTGCTTATTTTGTTTTTGCATTTGTCGTTATTCATTGGCTTATTAATTACATTATGTTTTATACAAAAAAATTGTTTTCTCCTATGTCTGAGACAGTTGTTTCTATCGTTCTTTGTTTTTCGATGGCTAGTTTAAGTGAACTATGTGGGTTGAGTGATGTAATTGGTGCTTTCTTTGCAGGCTTGGCGATAAGCACTACCGATTCCAAGAGCGAAATCGTTAAAAACATTAATCCGATTGGTTATGCGGTCTTTATTCCTTTTTTCTTTGTAAGCATCGGCTTAAATGTCAGTTTCGAAGGATTTACAAATGATTTTTTGTTGATTTTATCCTTAACCGTAATTGGTATTTTAAGCAAAATCATTGGCGCTGGATTTGCTTCAAAGTTTTGCGGATTTGACTATCCACACTCCTATCTAATCGGTTCGGGAATGGTTGCCAGGGGTGAAATGGCCTTAATTGTCGCTCAGATTGGTTTTTCTGCCAATTTGTTAACCGCTGGTAGATACACAGCTGTGATCATGGCAATTATTTTAGTTACCTTGTCTGCTCCCTTTTTAGTTAAGCATGCGGCCGGAAGGCTAACTAAACAGGCCAGTTAGCCTTTTTAAAAAAATAAAATTGTTCAATTTAAACAAAGCTGATAATGAATTGTTGATGCTTAAATATAAGGTCGGTTTTGATATTGAGAAGAAAATCGAATTATTAAACTGGCGACGACTATTTCACAGAAGAAGAATATATTAATTTCAAAGTTATTTTGATACAAAAACAAGTACTGTTAAGTAAATATAACGGTATTCCGCCATTGCAGAATATGAATAATGGATATTTTAATCATTTTGTAGATACTTTTGTTTATTGAGAATCTTCTAAAATTTATCATTTGATATTGATTTACCTTATTTATAAAAATCGGCAAAATAATTATTATTTATTAGTTGCATTGCCGGCAATTGTCGTTTGTAGATATAAGCTTCGGGTCTGCCGAAGATTAAATGTTCTATTAAGTCTACACTTAAGGTAGTTAATTGGCATTTAGCAATTGGCCGTTTTATAAGGAGGATTGTGATGCATTTACTGTGGACATTAATTGTAGGCGCCATTATTGGCGCAATAGCTGGTGCTTTAACCAGCAAAGGGCAGGCAATGGGTTGGATAGCCAATATTGTCGCCGGCTTAGTTGGTTCTTGGGTTGGGGAGTCATTACTCGGTACTTGGGGACCGACTCTTGCCGGAATTGCCATTATTCCATCATTGATTGGTGCAGTGATCGTTGTTGCGATTGTTGCTTGGTTAATGATGAGGATGAATGTCGATAAACAAACTAATTAATAAACATTTAATAATAAAATAAAGAACTTTTGATGCTTGGAAGTATTACCAAGCGTTTTTTTGTTCCGAGTTTCATGAATCCTAACGGAATATCGATAAATATCTGCATATCAGCGTCATTTGTTTGGCTTTTGATTAAATTGATTTTGTTGAATATTCAAATTTCGTTTCAAAAAGCAGGGAATCAAATATAATAATTATGGATACCGATGTTTGGTATCCAGATACCGTTTACATTAATAAAATAGTAATTTGTTCCAGCACCCTTAATTAGATTTGGGGGTGTTTTTTTATTGGACTGTTAATATAAAATATATGAAAAACAAACGCTTGATTTTCATTGGCGGCCCGATGGGTGTTGGCAAAACAACTCTTGGACAATATTTGGTTGAACATAAATTAGACAATGCCGTTTTTTTAGATGGCGATTGGTGTTGGTACATGAATCCTTGGAATTTTAATGACGAAAATAAGAAAATGGTCGTTAAAAACATTCAGTATCTCTTGAATTCTTTTATTGCGAACAGCTAATTGGAAAATATCGTCTTTGTTTGGGTCATGCATCAACAAAAAATCATCGATGAAATTTTAAGAGGGCTTAAGGGCGATTACGATTTTTATTCTTTTTCTCTGAGGCCATCGGTTTCTGAACTAAGAAAAAGATTTATCAAGGATATCAGGTCTGGTATCAGAGAAGAAAAGGATCTTAGCGAAGCTGTTGCCAGAATTCCAATGTATAAATCCGTGCATTCTTTTAAAATCAATGTAACAGGTACGGAGTACCCGGAAAATGCCCAAAAAATTCTTAAAGTTATTAATCAGGCTAAATGAATTTTCTGATTAATTGTTTTCCGTTTTGAATAAGGAGTTTATTTTAATTATGATAATGGGTCTTAATCATTCACAGTTTTTGTTAATGCAGCAGGGGGACAAATCGGTTGAAATCCGTCTTAATGATCGAAAACGTTCCTTTTTAAAAGAGGGATCACTGATTACCTTTATAGATTTAAAGACTGATAAAAAAATTGAGGTAATTGTTAAAAAAATATATAAATTTAAAACTTTTTGTGAATTGTATAAGTCTTTTACCTCTACCGAAGTTGGAAGTGCCACTAATGATTCTTTAGAAAAAATGGTTAATGATACTTACAAAATATATTCGCCGGCACAAGAAAGGAATTTTGGCGTTCTCGCAATTAGAATTCGGTTAATTCATTAATTTAATAAGGATTTTTTTAGTATCGCAATTATTATAAAAGTAGGGATAATTCAAGCAAGCTATTTATACCAAAACTTTTCTTATCGAAAAATTGATTTTCTGATAATAGCCGAACATTAATGAATATTTTTTGGAAAAAAGTTCATAATTAAGGATAAATTGGCTTATAAAAAGATTAATTTTCGAATATTATTCGCATATTTTTAAGACTTGCTTAAATCAATGAAACTGAAATTGTAAAGTTAAACAACGAAATTACATTTATTAATACAGGAATTATTTATTTAGTAGATTAAGGAAGAAATGAAATGACTGTATTAACAGAATTGGCTGGACAATTAATTGATTTACAAAATGAAGCCGGTATCAGTAGACAAATTTTGACTTATCAAGAAGTAGACAAGTTTAATCGGGAACACGGTTTGAAGCAGTTGGCTGACGAAGTTAAAGCTATGTGGGAAGAAATGTCGGATAAAGATAGAGAAAATAACAGTATTACGATTGTACCGGATTTTCTTCAAAGAAAATCGAAGGCACTTGAATTGTTGGACCAAGGCTTAAGCTATCGGACTGTTTCCTACATACTTAAAGTAAATTCTTCAAAGGTGTTTAGATGGAATTTGGAACATAAACAAGTTATCTCAGAAGAAAAGGGAGTACTGAATTAGGCAAAGAGTAACCGAATTGTAGAAGCAGAGCCAATATCTCCATCTCTGCCTTCATAGGTGAAGAGAAGGCCTAACTGAGGATTTATAAAAAATTGAGATATCTTTCATATTTTTTAAAAACAAAAAAGATGGAAATCTTGAGTTCAACTATTCCACCTTGAAGGATAATTCATTATATTCAATTCTTGCTTATTCAATTCTTTTGAAATTAAGTTTTACATCTGAATAAAAATCAGTGAAGTTTTCATCTGTGATTTGAAAGAAACATAACCCGTTTGACAAAGTATTTTTGCAAACTTTTGTCGAACCGATAAATTTTTGTTGAACATCTGCCGGAGTTATTAAACGAAGCGATGTTTCATTATTTGGAATATGATAGTGAAAACTGATATTTGGTTCTATGAACACTTTTATCCAATCCTTTAACTTTATTCACCAATTCACATTGGCTGAATCAATTTTATTATTCAAAACTCAATTAAGTTCATACATTGTTGTATTCGTTAACTATAATTAAGATTCTGAGGTATTTAAAAACGAATCAAATTTAGAAGATTATCTTCTTTTTTATCATTCGCTTTGGTTATGATATAGCCGCCATTAGGATTATCCAGGTCAACGACTTCAATTTCAGCTTCGCGACCACATTTATCTGTATAGAAAAAATGATTTCCTTGCCCAATTTCCATGAATAAGTCTAAAACTTTAAGTACATTTTTTTCTTTTAGCGACCAAACCTGCATCGGCCATTTCAATTTGACCGCAATAATTCTTTTCCCATCTTTAGAAAACTTAACTGCTATAATTCTGTGTCTCATTCTGCTCTCTTTTTGGAAATTATAAAACAAAGAATTAATCACCAAATTTGTCCTGTCAGGAAATTTGACATGCTTATTATATATAGAAATGAATATCTATACGGCGGTCTACATGATGTGATTATTTTGTTTTTCTATATGTTTCTTGTTTATACTAAACAGCAAAGGCTATTCGGTGACGATATTGAAAAACAAGCAAATTAATTTGTCTCCTTTAACAATTCAAGAAGCAAAAAATAAGTTTGAATTTTTTAAAAATCCTAAACTGTTCATTTACACAAAAAGACAGGCTTTTCAAAATATTCAGGATGCGGAAAATTTTATTAACAGGCATAGACAAATGCCTAACTTTTTTGGGATTTATCTAAATCAGAAACAGAAATTGATTGGTAATTGTCAGCTGAGTATTGATAAAAATCAGCAAAAAGGAGAAATTGCCTATTCAATTGATGAGCCTTATTGAGGAAAAGGAATTGCCACTGAAGCAGCTGAATGTTTGCTTAAATTAGGTTTTTCATCTTATTCTCTTAATAAAATTTCTGCTTCTTTCGTACCGAATAATATTGGTTCAAAGAAGGTACTTAAAAAAATTGGTATGCATTATGTTAGTACTACTGAAAGAGCTTTCGACAAAAAGGAATTGCTTTTGATCTAGATAATTTTGAGATAACAAAGGCAGCATATTCTCCGAAAGAGAAGATAAGTAATTTATAATCGGATTAATCGCCATTAAAATTCAAACATATATTATTAGAGAAAGTTAACTAGGGTGGAGCAATTTAAATTTTTTAAATTTGGAACAGAAGATCAAGAATATTATCGTGAAAATCTTATTTTAAGAAACGAAGTCTTAAGGAAAACGATTGGAAAAAATATTTTTGATGACGATCTCGAAATTGAAAAAAATAATCTTTTTTATGGGATCACCATACATAAACACTTGATCGCAACTTTTAGTCTTTTCGATGAGGAATTATTAACTGCTCATTTGGTAGCTTTCGCGGTCAAAAAAGATTTTCAAAAACAAGGCCTAGGATCTCGACTTTTAAAGTACGCAATAGATGATTTAAGAAATCGTGGTTATAAGCAAATTAAAACCAACGCGAGAACCAGTGCTCACGGTTTTTATCTTAAAAATGGTTTTAAAGACCTTGGTCCGCGCTATCATAATTCTAGACTGGGTATTGATGATTACTCGATGGTATATGTTTTGTAGCCACTTTTATTCTTAAAATTTTTTGATCGAGTTTTCAAATCCGATTAACCGGAATTAGATTCAGGTCAGAAAAGAAAGATTTTATTGCTCTTATTCTAATAATCTGGAACTGGAATAAGAGTTTTTTTGCTTAATTAAATAGTGCAAGTACTTTTCTATAGTTAGTTAGTTAATATTGACAAAACTAACTAATAAATATAGAATTTATTTTGTTAGAAAATATAAAACTAACTAATTAGATAAATTGTGAGGCGGAAAAATGAATAATAAGGAGATTTTTGAAGAACTGGCAACATTGGCACGCCAACCCGCCATTTGGTTTGCAGCCCGGAGCTTTTATGGTCATGGTGGCAACCAGCGACCAGACAACAGTCGACGTTTACTAAGAGTTTTAGCGGAAACGGATAATAATTTAACTGCCGGAGCGATCGCTGATATTTTAGCAATACGACCGGCTTCGGTGACGCAAATTATTAAAAAACTAGAGAACGACGAGTATATTCAGCGTGTTAGAGATGAGAGCGATGCACGGGTGGTTCGTGTGAAAATAACTTCCAAGGGTCGTAAACAATTGGAGTTGTTAGAAGATAAACAAAGTGATTTCCAGACAGAATTATTTGATGTTTTTGATGACGATGAGCGCCAACGCTTCGGCGAAAGTTTGCGTAAATTAAACGAGCACGTAATGTCGGATGAGTATCTGGACAATATGCGCAGCAAAATGGATAAACACATGCGCTTTGGTTTCGATCATTTTGTGAATGTTAGCAATGCACGAAAATTTCATGAAAATCAGACTGGATATCTTAAAAAAATGCGGCAGCATCAACAACAAAGACCTTTTAACGATGAAGATAATGAGGGTATTTAATTAAAGAAGTAATACCAACAAAAAACATGACTATTCCATTGAATATAAATGAAATAGTTCTGTCGGATTCGATCAATTTTAGCAATGACAAGAGTTTGTCTTAACTATTTTCGGTCAGAGCAAAGGAGAAAAACTAATGTCAGAAAGAACGCTTAGCATGCGTACGACATCCACTAGCCGCAAAAGTAAGAAAGCGCTAAAAGCAAAGATTTCGGGCCTTTGGAAAATTATTAAAATAGCGCATCCACAATTCAAATGGATGATACCGGGGCTATTGTTCTCAGTTATTGGCGTGGTCTTCAATTTAATGACGCCAAAATATTCGGGAAAATTAATTAATTCCTTTAGCGGCCAAAGCTTAAAAAATATTCATCTTGATAGCACGACCATAGCGCTTGTTTTGGCCCTGTTTATTGGCGGCGCCATTGTATCGGCCATTGGTAATTTTTTGACCGGTGTGGCAGGAGAACAACTGGTGCGTAATTTACGCGAAATCGTTTGGGATAAATTGGTTATTTTCAAAATGCCGTATTTTGATAGTGTAAAATCCGGAGAAACAACTTCCCGTTTAACAAGTGATACTTCGCAGGTGAAAACATTAGTTGCTAATACATTGCCAAACTTTTTGACAAGTATGATTTCAATGGTTGGTGCGGTTATTTTGATGTTCACAACTGATTGGCACATGGCAATTTGGATATTTATTGCTGTACCGGTTACAGCTCTATTAGTAGCGCCGGTCATGGTTTTGGGTTCAAAAGTAGGCCGTGGTACTCAGGATGCAATGGCTGATTTTACAGGTGGATCACAAGAAACTCTTGCCGAAATGCGTTTGGTGAAATCTTCCGGCGCTGAACAGCATGTTTTAAAACGCGGTGTTGATCAAATTCAAAATTTGTTTAAATTCGGGCGGCGCGAAGCTATTGTTGATGGTGTAATGGGACCGATCATGACAATGGTAATGATGGGTTTGTTTGCTTTGATTTTAGTTGTTGGTTCTTTACGTGTTGCCAAGGGCGAGTCGTCTATGGGAACATTGTTTAGTTTCATTATGTATCTATTTCAGATTATGCCTGCTCTGGTAAGCGTGGGTACCTTTGGTTCGACCTTTGCCAAGACACAAGGTGCGACACATCGCTTGATTGACTTGTTGGATGAGCCGGTTGAAGAACTTAATAAAGGAAAAAGCGTTGATGTCGAGGGACTCACTCTAACAGCTGATCACGTTGATTTTGCCTATGAAAACGATCAACCGATTTTACACAATGTATCCTTTGAGGCAAAACCGAATACGATTGTGGCCTTTGCCGGTCCTTCAGATGGTGGCAAATCAACAATATTTCAATTACTTGAACGTTTTTATCAGCCTGATCAGGGAACTATTAATATTGGTAATCACAATATTGAAAATATTTCACTCAACTCATGGCGCTCGCAAATCGGCTTTGTATCACAGGATTCATCAATTATGGCTGGTACAATTCGCGATAATTTGACCTACGGATTAAAAAAAGAGTTTTCTGATGAAAGATTGTGGGAAGTTTTGCAATTAGCTTATGCAGATAAATTCGTTGACAACATGCCAAAAAATTGGATACACAAGTCGGCGAACGGGGAGTAAAAGTCTCCGGCGGCCAACGTCAACGTTTGGCAATTGCTCGTGCTTTTTTGCGGAATCCTAAGATTTTGATGTTGTATGAAGCAACAGCAAGTTTGGATTCCGAATCGGAGGCAATGGTGCAACGTGCCCTTGAACAATTGATGAAAAATCGAACAACCTTGGTTATCGCACACCGCTTGTCAACAATCGTCGACGCCGACAAGATTTACTTTATCGAACACGGTGAAGTGACTGGTTCTGGTACTCACCAAGAATTGTTAAAAAGTCATGAGCTATATGCTGAGTATGTTTCTGAACAATTTGTTACCAAATAATTTAAAAGAGGTAATTGAAATGAAAAAAGAAACACAGAAACTAACAAAATTAGATCCCCGAATTACAGAATTCCAAGATTCTCTTCGAAAGAAATATGCCGAAAATAACAAAAAAGCAAAAAAAGGACAGATTGATTTTGTTGGTTCGTCATTAATGGAATTTTTTCCCATTGAGAAAATGCAAAAGGATCATGATCTCGGTTTGAACAAAATAATTTACAATCGTGGTGTTCGTGCCACAACGACAGCGGATTTGCTTCAACACACCGACACACTTATCTTTGATTTGGTACCCAGTAAAATTTTTATCAACATTGGATCAAATGACGTCGGGTTTAATGTACCAGAAAAAATTTTTTTGGAAAACTACGACAACATCTTAAAACGAATAAAAGAAAAACTGCCAGACAGCAAAGTATTTGTGATGGCTTATTATCCGATGTCAGGCACTGGCACTGATTTTGATGACAGAAGCAACAGCGATCTGCAAAAAGCAAATGAAAAAGTTCGTCAATTAGCTGAGGAAAATGGCTATCAGTTTATCAATGTTAATGAAGGACTAGCTGATAGCGAAGGCCATTTACGTTCCGACTTAACTTTTGACGGAGTACACATGCTGCCAGCCGGCTTTGAGATCGTGCTTAAGAATTTAATGCCTTATTTAACATAATTTAGAAAGAGTCAGAATCAATTATTTCTTTCCCCGAGAATTCGTGAAAAATTTGAATTTGAAACTACTGAAAATCATCTCTTAATTGAGATGTTTTTTTATTGAAAAAATCTCAAAAATAAAAACATTGCTGAAAGCTTTTTTTGAAAACGCTTTATGTAAACACTTGCAAAAAGTTCAATGATTGATTATGATTAAGGAGTAAGGCAAAGTTGTACGTACAAGTGAAGGAGGTAACGATGCTGGGTTTCGGAAAAAAGAAAAAAGTATTAGTTGATGATCAAAAATTGTATGTTCCCGTAAACGGAAAGGTTGTCAATTTATCGACTGTTTCTGACCCTGTTTTTGCTCAGAAGATGATGGGCGAAGGCTTTGCTGTCGAACCGGAAGACAAGCTAGTTGTAGCACCTGTCTCTGGTGAGGTCACCGTCCTTCAACCACATGCTGTTGGATTTAAAAGAGCCGACGGCTTGGAAGTTTTGCTTCATATGGGTATCGATACGGTCAGCATGAATGGGGAACCCTTCAAACTTTTTGTCAAAGTAGGCGATATTGTTTCCGGTGGCGATAAAGTCGCCGAAGTTGACTGGTCGGAAATCAAGAAAGCTGGTTTTCCTTTAACAACAATGGTTTTGATTACTAATTCCAAGGACTTGCTTGACGATTTTTCTGTCGATTACGGAGTTTCCGATCACGGAGAGTCTATTGGTTGGGCTAAAAGTAAGTAATTTTTATTTGAGAGGTTATTATGGCAAAGCAAGATTATAAAAAATTGGCTGCCGATATCATCGATGGTGTTGGCGGAGCGGATAATGTTGACAAAGTTATTCATTGTATTACTCGATTAAGATTTTATTTAAAAGATGAAAAGAAAGCCGATACAGAAAAAATTTCCAGTTTGCCTGGGGTAGCAGGGGCCGTTTACAATGTGGCGCTTGGCCAGTATCAAATTGTTATCGGCCCTGCTGTCACGGATGTCTATGATCAGGTGGTAGCCCAATTGGGTACATCAGTTGTCGATGAAAATGCGACTAATCAAGCAGTGGCCGAGACGCAGGCTTCAGCAGGAAAAAAGCGGCCAACTAATCCTTGGGGCTGGATTGTCTACGGCTTTCAATTATTGATTGGAACGATCACAGGCTCAATGATTCCGATCATTGGATTGTTGGCAGCTTCCGGTATTTTAAAAGGTTTTTTGACCCTTTTTACATTTAACTTAGGTTGGATTGATGTTAAATCAACAACTTATATCTTGATTAACGCGATGGGCGATTCGACCTTTTATTTCCTGCCGATTCTAGTCGGATACACGGCTGCTAAGCAGTTGAAATCCGATCCGATTACTGTCGCTGCCATCGGTGGTGTACTCGTACATCCAACCGTAATTGCGATTGCAGCGGCCTCGACAAAGGGAATAAATAGTTTATTTGGAATTCCTTTAAATGCAACCTTCTTTGGTTTGCCGATTCACATTCCGAATTATTCTTACACAATTTTTCCAATTATTTTCGCGGCTTGGCTGGCACGCCCGGTCGGAAATTGGTTGAAGAAAGTTTTGCCGCTTAGTTTACGCTCGATTTTCCAACCTTTATTCACACTGTTTATTGTTACAACAGTTGTTGTAGCTATAGTCGGCCCGGTTATTTCTCTTATTTCGGCTGGTTTGGCTGCTGTGATTAACTTTCTGGTTACTTCTAACGAAGCAATTGCTGGATTGGTTATCGGAGCTTTCTATCAGTGCTTGGTTATCTTCGGTCTGCATTGGATGGTTATTCCACTTATTTCCAACGATATTGCCTCGACGGGACATTCTGTTTTAAACGGATTAGTTAATTTCACAATGATTGCGCAAGGAGCCGGAGCTTTGGGCGTTTGGGCAAAATCAAAGAAAGAAGATCTTAAAAACCTGGCCTTTGCCGGTGCATTATCTGGTTTTGCCGGAGTAACAGAACCAGCAATGTATGGTATTAATTTGAAATACGGGCGTGTCTTTTGGATGGCAAGTATTGGCAGTGCTGTTGGTGCCTTTACTGCTGGATTAATGAAAATAAATATGTATGGGTTCACGGGATCCTGGATTGGTTTTCCTTCCTTCTTCTCAAAGACAAACCCGAATAATATTTGGATTTTCGTAATTGCAAGTATTGTAACGACGGTTGTTTCGTTCCTAGCTGTTTACTTCTGGGGATTCAAGGATAACGACGTTGACATGGTAAGAAACGTCGAGAGAAAGAATGTCTTTAAGGAGGCAGTTAACTAATTTATGAAGGACGGAACTATGTCTGACTTTGCAAATAAAGTTGTCTATCAAGTTTACCCAAAATCGTTCAAAGACAGCAACAATGATGGTATTGGCGATTTGAAGGGAATTATTGAAAATTTACCGTATTTAGCCAAATTAGGAATTGACTATTTGTGGCTGAATCCGATTTTTCCTTCCCCTCAACGCGATAATGGATACGATATTAGTGATTATCGTGCGATTGATCCGATTTTTGGCACAATGAATGATTTTAAGGAACTTGTTTCCAAAGCGGCTGAGCATAATATTAGCATTATGATGGACATGGTATTTAACCATACTTCGATAACTCATCAATGGTTTCAAAAAGCTTTGGCCGGGGACAAAAAATATCAGGCTTATTATATTCTTAGACCCAAAAAAGCTGACGGTTCCGCTCCAAATAACTGGCAGTCCAAATTTGGCGGCAGCGCCTGGGCATCGTTTGGGGATACTGACTTGGATTATCTGCATTTATATGATATTTCCCAAGCGGATTTGAATTGGCGGAACCCGGAAGTTGTTTCGGAAGTAAATCATGTGTTGAAATTTTGGCTTGATAAAGGCGTGAAAGCTTTTCGTTTCGATGTAATCAACGTAATTGGCAAGGATCAGCAATTATTAGACGATCCGACTGGCGGGGACGGTAAAACTATGTATACGGATAAACCAATCGTCCATGATTACTTGCAAAATATGTATCGAGACGTTTTTGCTAAAGAAAATAATATTATGACGGTCGGCGAACTAAGCTCAACTAGCGTTGAAAACGCAGTTGAATACACGGCACCGGATCGTCACGAACTGTCGATGGCATTTACTTTCCATCATTTAAAAGTCGACTATCAAAATGGCGATAAATGGACCAAAATACCTTATGATTTTCAAAAATTGCGACAGGTTCTGCATCAATGGGGAAAGGGCTTATCGGATGGTAACGGCTGGCCTGCTTGGTTTTGGAACAATCATGATCAACCACGTGCGATTAACCGCTTCGTTTCCAACCCGAAATATTACCGTTTGGGAGCGGAAATGTTGGCTGCCGTTGTTCATTTGAATCGGGGCACTCCATATATATACATGGGTGAGGAAATCGGTATGATAAACCCGGATTTCAAATCTATCGATAGTTATGTCGATGTCGAATCCCATAATGCTTATAAAGAATTATTGAAAAAAGGGACCTCAGCTAGTGAAGCTTTCCAAATCGTTAAAAGCAAGTCACGTGATAATTCTAGAATACCAATGCAATGGAATTCAGAAAAATATGCTGGTTTCTCACGACACAAGCCGTGGTTGGCTAATGGAAATTATAAAGATATCAATGTTGCTAAGGATCTGTCTGACCCGAATGGATTGTTTAGTTTCTACCAACAACTTATTTTATTGAGAAAACAAGAAAAAGTTATTGCTAAAGGGGATTATCAACCTTTCTTTCCAGACATTCCCGAAATAATTGCTTTTAAACGACAATTTCAGGAAGATTCATTACTTGTAATCAACCATTTTGGTGAAGAAAAAATTACTTTATCACTGCCGTTAGAGTCTCTTGGCGGGAAAATTATATTGTCGAATTATTCGAATAAAAGGATTGCTAGGCAGTTAACTCTTAAGCCATACGAGACACTTGCAATTAAATATTAAAATAAAACCCGATCTTTTAAGAGCGGGTTTTTCGTTATTTTTTTTGGCGTCGGGAGAATTCATTAAATTGAAATTTATCAGGTCGGTGTCTACTGATCGTATGTTGAAAATATGTTGTGTCGGCTAAATGGACACGACTTTCGACTTGGATTAAACGGTTCTCCCGTTCGGGAAGATCGGGCATTAACAAGCGATCCTGCTTGCTGATTAATTCTGCTGTCACTGATTTTTCAGCATATGAAATAGTAAGCTTCTCTGTGTTTTCTAAATATTCATAGATTGAACCAGCAGCAATTTCAGCTGTTAAATTATGCACCACGCTCCGATCGAAATAATCTTCGTCAATGACACTGGCCAAACCGTTAATATAACGGACGCGAATGAGGTGATATAGTTTGGTTTTGGCCGGAAAACCAGTCGTTTGTCGGTTCATAGCCGTTGATTGAAGTCTCTTAAGCAACACAACTTTTGTATTTGCATCCAACCTTTGAACCTGTTTTAATTCTTGGAAACTTGTTAAACCAGAAATTGGAAAGTTGACTAAACTATGTTGCAAAACCTGTGATCCGCGGCCATGCTGCTTTTGAATAAAACCGTCCTCTTCCAAATGTGATAAAGCTTTGCGGACGGTATCCCGAGAACAGGAAAATTGACTGGCTATTTTTGCTTCGCTCGGCAAAAAAGAATTGGCAGGGTACTTTTCCTGAATAATATCTGTTTTGAATTGTTGATAAATTTCAATATAGCGTGCTGTCATCAGACGTTTCGTATTTCATCAAGAACTATGATTGCTGCATCTCATTATACTTGAAAACGTTTTTCAAGCACACAATCTTAGGCCTGAATCTTGAAACCGAATTTTGAAGTTTTTGTTTTCAAGAATCATTTAATTTTAAATTTTCATGCAGAAATTTTGGCATAATGAGAATAAAGTTTTTAATTTAGATATAGTAAAAAGAGGCTAATTTTAACTAAAATAATTAAATTTATACTACAAAATTTTTCCAACGAGTTTTTAAGAGAAACATTATTTATACTTTTGATCATCATTTTATTCGTTGCTATTGCTTTTTCCTTCAATCGGCTGCCCGTGTTTAAAGGGAAACTGCTGGTTAAAAACGGCAAAATTTCAAAAAAAAATTTGAGTGATGATGGCAAAAGAGAAACTAACTATATAAGGGTTCTCTTGAAAAAGGAGAAGGGTGTACCAATTCTTTTTGATAGACTCTATTTAATCGTCGAACCAAAATCGGAAAATAATAAAGTTATTCCAAAAAATAAAATTGTTTTAAATATTAGAACGCTCCTTGTTGAGGGTGAAAGAATATCCAAGACGGCTAATAAAATGGTTTATGTTCCTTTTTCACTAGACGGTTTGGACGGATTTTTCGTAGACATTAGTTTTTCTACCGTTAAAAAATCTATTTCAGCAAAGTTCACCGGTTTGGATTATTCGAAAACAAATTTTGTTTTTGCCGCTCGTTTAGTCACGGGTGAAATAATTTATTCAAATAAATTCAAAATTAATATTTCCAAGCGTTCGTTATACACTCTGCCTGAAAATTAGCTGGTCAGTGAGATTTTAGATTTAAAATACTTTTTCAGGACATGTTGTCCAAGTCTTTTTTAAACATCCTCACAAGCTCCATTATGTCGCTTTCTCTTGTCAACTCGATTGAATCATACTTTTGCTGAAAATTAGAATTGAGGTTCATCAATGCAATTGCAAGTTCGATCGCACGATCTAGGTTTATATTTTTGTCCATTCAACACCCGTTCTCCTTTATTTTTGCTAATCATTCATTAAGAAAGCTATGAGGCTTTTCTCGTCAATAAGCTTTATTTGTTTTTGATCAAAGAACTCAGCAACTTTAATTTTAACCAAAATAAATTATTTTAATTAAAAAATAAAAATATTTAAATAAAAATATTCCAATAAATATTCATTCACGACCTTTGATTTAACCGAAAAGTTTCCTTGTGATATATTTATCATGAATAACACAAAATAGTATTATCCATCCCAGAAAGAAGGCTTAAAAATATGGTAGAGCGTGCATATGATTTTTTGATGCCCAGTGTTAATTTCTTTGGTCCGGGGGTCATTTCAAAAATTGGCGAACGTGCAAAAATGCTGGGAATGAAGAAACCGGTTATTGTAACTGATAAGTTTCTTGAGAATTTAAAAAATGGTGCTGTTGCTCAAACACTTGCTTCTTTAAAAAAATCCGGTGTCGATTATGTTGTTTATAACGAAGTCGAACCGAACCCAAAAATTCATAACATTAAAGAAGTCAAAACATTGTACGAGAAGGAGGACGCTGATTCAATTATTACGGTTGGTGGTGGATCAGCCCATGATACCGGAAAAGGTGCCGGCATCATTATGACGAATGGCGACGACATTACAAAATTGGCCGGCATCGAGACGCTGAAAAATCCGCTGCCTCCGTTGATTGCTGTTAACACGACAGCCGGGACTGGTTCGGAATTGACCCGGCATGCTGTTATCACTAATGAAGAGACGCACCTCAAATTCGTTGTTGTTTCCTGGAGAAATATTCCTCTTGTGTCGTTTAATGATCCGACATTGATGTTAGACATTCCAAAGGGACTAACAGCTGCAACTGGTATGGATGCTTTTGTTCAAGCAGTTGAACCTTATGTTTCGGTTGATCATAATCCGATTACTGATTCACAATGCATTCAGGCGATTAAATTAATTGAAAGCAGTTTACGTGAAGCTGTTGCTAACGGACACAATCTTCAAGCTCGTACCAAAATGGTCGAAGCCGAGATGTTGGCTGGAATGGCCTTTAATAATGCCAATCTCGGTTATGTACATGCAATGGCTCATCAGTTGGGTGGCCAGTATGATGCCCCACATGGTGTTTGCTGTGCGTTGCTTCTTCCTTATGCTGAAGAATACAATTTAATCGCCGATCCGGAACGTTTTGCCGAACTGGCACGGATTATGGGCGAAAATACTGATGGATTGTCAACCAGAGACGCCGCCGAATTATCAATTAAAGCAATGAAACAGCTATCTGAAGATGTTGGTATATCACACTCGATTAAAGATATCGGCGCAAAACCCGAAGACTTCGACTTAATGGCAGAAAATGCCTTAAAAGACGGCAATGCATTTTCCAATCCACGTAAAGGTACTAAAGAGGATATCGTTAAAATATTCCAAGAAGCTTACGATGCAAAATGAATAACTTGATTATTGGTCAAATATTAAAAACGAAATTCGTATACACATTGAGTATTTAAGTTAAAAAAACTCCCGATCCAAGTAATCGGGAGTTTTAATTAATTACAATCCAATAAGAGTATTAATATAACCACGATCTTTATCATCAATTGCAGTTATTTAAAATAGAGAATCACAAATTCAAACATCAAGTAATTTGAAATCGAAAGAAGTTGTAAGCAACATTGTTGTATTCGCTTACATTTATGTATTATAATAAACTTTGGCGTTGATAACAACGTCCTCGTATAAGTTCTTCTCTTAAAATTTAGTTTTCTCTAAAAAACAGTCATATTTGTGGCTGTTTTTTAATTCATAGTTATATCAAACGATTGATAATTGTTTAAGAACTTTTTTGTCCAGATCGCTTTTATGATTGATTTTATATTAAGCATTATTTTTTTGTATAATTATTAAGATTATTTTTTACCGATGAAAATTAAAGTACTAAAAAGAAGTTTTAAATATGGTTTTTTTATCACTACATTATTGACGATTCTGGATGCCACGAAGCACCTATTGTTTGATTATGAGGGAATCCACGATACCTATTCGCTGTTATTGAAAAACAATGCTGTGTGGGTCTTTATTATTTCGATTTTTTCCCTCTACTTGCTTCTTGTCCTCCTTGCGACTGTTGTAATTTATCTTTTTTTCAATTTCACGCATAAGCTGTTGTTCCGGAGATCTCGCTGATCGATTCCTTTTTTTTGGCAGCTTTTTTGTCAATAGGCCTTCCTAATTAATCGACTAGTATTTTTGAGTTAAAAAAATGCCCCAAAAAGTGGGTGGGCATAAACGTTTTTTGATGTAAACATAAAAAATTGAAAGTGTAAATTACTGTAAGCAACATCAATGGATGCGCTTACATCAATCCATTATAATAATTTAAATCAGATATTACAAATATCAATTACCAACAAAGAAGATTAAATTTTCCAATATAAAATCCGATTGAATCAACTCAAAAATAATATGATTTCTTTGGATATTCTTAAAATTTTTTTTTAATGATCAAGGTCTTGTAGTAGCCTATTTAGTTAGAAAGACTGGGCGGATTATTATGGGTAAAATTAAAAAAATATTTTCATGGATTTTTCCGATAACGATTGGGTTATTACTGGCATTTATAATTCATTCGTTTTTTTTGGTTCCGGTTAAAGTCGATGGCGATTCAATGTTGAATAACCTCCAAAACGGCCAGAGAGTTTGGGCTTTCAAGCTGGAAAAAATACATCGCGGCTCCGTAATTATTTTTAATGCTAAAAAAGAGGACCCCGGTATTAAAGCCAGAGAAAAATATTATGTCAAGCGTGTAATCGGTGTCCCGGGCGACAAAATTAAAGCTTCCAACGGAAATATCTATGTTAACGGCAAAAAAATATCTCAAACATATATTTCTCGTTATAACCGAACTACAGGAACCGGGAACTGGGATTTGTCATATCTGTCATCGGGCAAATCGGCTTTTGTTTCCGGAAAATCTCATTGGATTGATGGAAAAGCTGTTAAAGTTCCAAAGGGCAATTATTTTGTTTTGGGGGACAATCGTTCAGTTTCTGAAGATAGTAGATATTTTGGTTTTGTCAAAAAGTCGCACGTTCTTGGCGTTGCGAAGATTTTTCCTTGGGATAAAAGTCATAAGGCAGTCAATGATGCCTGGAAAAATTTTTTTAATTAGCAAATAGTTGTTTAATCTGGGTTCTGACCGTTTCCTAGGAAAATATTTTTTTCTTTCGAAATACGCAAGCAACCACTCCGTGAAATCAAATAGTAATTTTTATTTAATCTTTTTTCTGTATACTTGTATAAAATTAACAATTTCATACTGTTTTTCATTTTCCTTCAAATTGAAGGAAAGATCATCTTTTCAAAATTTATTTTAAGGAGAAGTTTATGACAGAAAAAATTTCTACCGTTTTTAAAGATTTTGCTTTTAAAGATTCTCAATTGACTCTTTTAGCGGGTCCTTGTGCAATTGAATCATATGAAACTTGCGCTCAAGTTGCCGAGAAACTGAAGGAAATTACCGAAAAGCTCCATATCAATTATGTTTTTAAGTCTTCCTTTGATAAGGCCAATCGGAGTTCCGCTGATTCCGACAGAGGCAGCGGCTTGGAAAAGGGCCTCGCGATTTTGGAAAGGATCAAAAAGAATTTTGATTTACCAATTGTGACCGATGTCCACGAATCATATCAGTGTCAGCCAGTCAGCGAAGTTGCCGATGTCTTACAGATACCAGCATTTTTGAGTCGACAAACCGATTTGTTGTTGGCGGCTGCAAAAACCGGAAAAGTCGTTAACATCAAAAAGGGCCAATTCATGGCACCTGAAGATATTAAATCGGCAACTTCCAAAATCGACCCAATTACGTCGAAGATTCTGATCACGGAGCGGGGAACCAGCTTTGGTTATCATCGCTTGGTTGTTGATATGACCGGTCTGATCGAGATGAGGGAAGCCGGTTTTCCAATCATCTTCGATGCGACTCATTCTGTTCAAGTTCCAAGTGCTCATGGCAATCATTCCGGTGGCAATCGGGATTATGCTTTTCCATTGATGCGGGCTGCCTTGGAAATCGGCGTTGACGGCATTTTCGCCGAAGTTCATCCTAATCCGCCGGAAGCTATCTCCGATGCCGATAATCAATTATATTTGAGCAAGATTGAACCGATTTTAGTCTCTGCCAATCATATTTTTCAAGAACACCTGGCCAGCCAAGAGGAGAGGTCCGCTGATGGCTTATTATGAGATCGCTCGTGATGTATTTGCAAAGGAATCGGCTGAGCTTGCAAGCGTGGCTAAACGTTTAGACGATAAATTTGACAAATTGGTCGATCTGATTAACGACACCAATGGCCGGATTGTGTTCATTGGAATTGGCAAATCTCAAATTATTGCCGAAAAAATTTCTGCTTCGCTTTCATCTGTTTCAATTCATAGTTTTACAGTCGATGCCGGAACAGCTTATCATGGAGACCTTGGCCGGATATCAGATGATGATTTGTTAATTTTCGTTTCGAATAGTGGCGAAACACAGGAAGTTGTCCAGACTCTTTTTGCATTGCAGACGATTTATCCAAAGGGTCTTAAAACAGTCTCTTTGACCGGCAATTTGGATTCCACTTTGGCAACTAATACCGGTCTGGCTTTTGACCTTGGCGTCTCTAAAGAAGCTGATACTACCGGGCTTGCTCCAACTAGTTCGACGACAGCAACACTGGTATTTGGGGATGCTCTTCTGGCAGCTATGGAAAAGAGTATTTCCTTTAATAGAAATCAATTCGCTTTGTATCATCCTGGTGGGACAATTGGGAAGCTATTGCTGCAAAGAGTTAAACATGTTATGCATGAAAAGGTTCCTTATGCCAACGAAGACACGCCGATTAACGAAGTTATTTATCAGATCAGCGATTATGGTATCGGAATGACTTTGGTCAAAGATAAAGATAGCGGCAAGGCGATTGGGATTGTTACCGATGGAGATATTAGAAAGAAATTCCTGTCGGTTCAATCTGTTAAAAAATCAGTAGCTTCTGATTATATGACGAAAGGCTTCGTTAGTATCAATCAGGAAAAGCGTAATAGAACCGCTTGGCAGTTAATGGCCAATCATGGAATTTCAAACTTGGTAGTTATTGATAACGACGAAAAAGTTGTTGGCGTTGTGACCATCCATGATGTTTTGTAACTGATTAATTGGTTAACTGGAATAATAATTTTTGAAATATCTATTTGGAGGGACTAATCTTGTTGATTAGTTCTTTTTTTAAACTTACATAACGATAATATTATTTGTCTAGTTTAATAATTACTGTTTTTGTTTTTTCATAATATTGCATATATTATGTATGTGTATGAACCGTTAGGCTTAATTTAAAATGAATTCAAGCCAAAATGAGTTTGTTGATGTTTTATTTGAAAAAGAGGTTATGCTTATGAAACCTGAAAATACTTTTAATTCAAAAGAATCTGTTGATGTTGGCGGTTCTGAAAGAATTCCCAGCGAAATGCGGGCTTGGGAAGTGGCTAGCCCAGCGCCAATTGATAGCTCGCCATCGCCCATTCATTTTGTAAAACATCCGGTTCCGGTCCCTAAAACCAGTGAAGTGTTGGTTCGGGTTATTTCGTGCGGTATTTGCCACACTGATCTGCATGTTGCCGAAGGTGATCTTCCGGTTCATCATCCCCACGTAATTCCCGGCCATGAAATTATTGGGCGGGTCGTCGCGAACGGCCCACAAGCAGGTCGTTTTAATTTAGGCGATCGGATTGGAGTTCCTTGGTTGCGTTGGACCTGCGGCGTATGTACTTATTGCCGATCCGGCAAAGAGAATCTTTGTCCTAATTCGCTTTATACTGGTTGGGATCATGATGGAGGGTATGCCGAATATGTGACTGTTCCAGAAGGATTTGCTTATCGGATTCCGTCTGCTTTTAACTCGGTCACTGCTGCGCCGCTGCTTTGTGCCGGCATCATTGGCTATCATGCTTTTCGTCGGGCAAATGTTCCGGCCGGAGGCCGCCTAGGTCTTTATGGTTTTGGTGGTTCTGCTCATCTGGCAGCTCAGATTGCCATTGCTCAAGGTATTGAAGTCCACGTATTCACGCGTGGAAAAGACGCACAGCGTTTTGCTTTGGAACTAGGTGCGGCGTCGGCCCAGGGCGTTTACGACCCATCTCCGGTCTCTTTGGATTCATCAATTCTTTTTGCTCCGGTTGGCGATATCGTGCCGAAAGCTTTGGAAAATTTGGCAGCCGGCGGGACATTAGCACTAGCCGGTATCCATTTAACCGATGTTCCTTCGCTGAACTACCAGAATCATTTGTTTCATGAAAAAGTTCTTACTAGTGTTGAAAGTAATACACGTCGCGATGGTGAAGAATTCCTGACTTTGGCCGATCGATTGAAGATTCATCCAAAAACAACTGAGTATCCTTTTGAAAAAGCCGATGAAGCGCTGCGCCATTTGTCGCACGGCGATATGCAGGGCGCCTGTGTTTTGCGCATCAGCGAAGGATGAATTTTTAATCCGAGAATTATGTTTAATAAAAAAAACAGTTCGAATCTTTATGAAGAACGCACTAATGCTATAACTAGTATGTATTAAACAGGTGGATCGGTTATGCTTGTAATATCGCAATCTAATTTTTGATTAAAAATATTTATGGAGTTATTAGCATGGACTTTACGAAACGACAAACTCGCATTATTAATATGCTGAAACAAACCAGCCCTTTGACCAGTGAAAAAATTGCTGGTAATTTAGAACTTAGTGTTTCGACAATTAGACCGGATTTGCGTTTTCTAACTTCGGTTGAAATTTTGAATGCCCGTCCAAAAGTGGGTTATGAGTTTAAGGGCAACCAATTATTGAACTTTGATTACGATCATATTTATCAGACGCCTATTTCTGAGATTTTACTGCCAACGACCGAAATTAAGGCTAGTGACACACTTCAGGTGGCTGTCGGGAAATTATTTTTAAAAGATGTTGGTTCTCTATATGTTGTCAATGAAAAAGGTGATTTGGTTGGTTTAATTTCCCGAAAAGATCTTTTGCGGGCCAGTTTGAATAATAGTAATGTTCAGTCAATGATGGCCAGCATTATAATGACGAGAATGCCGAATATTATTACAGCAACTCCTGATATGTCGGTTATCGAAGCCGGGAAATTGCTTTTACTTCATAAGGTTGATTCTTTGCCCGTGGTAGAGAAACAGTCAAGCCGTCATGCGATTGGGAAAATAACCAAAAACAGAATTTTTCAACATTTCATCGAAATCGGTATGAAAACAATAAACAATTGAATTTGAATTTTAAATAAAATAAAAAGGGACTTTTTTGTATCTTTTTTATAATATTTGTTAAGCATTAATTTTTTATAAAATACGTCATATTTAAAAAAATATTAAAGCAATATTCAGGTCATATTAAGAAATAAGACCGGTTTAAAGGCTTTTTGATATAAATTTAATGTAAGCGCTTGCTATTTTTTTGAATATATTATACATTATATATTGAACCAATAATACGTATTATTTGTTCAAAAGGAGCGAATATATGACTAAACAAATATATGACTTTTCAGAAGGCAATATGAAAATGCGCGACTTGTTGGGAGGGAAAGGCGCCGGTTTGGCCGAGATGACCAATATGGATCTGCCAGTTCCACACGGTTTCACGATTACAACTGAAGCCTGTCACGATTACCAACGCAGACAGGAATTAAGTGAACAGCTTCTGGCAGAACTTGATCAGTCACTAAGTGCCTTAAGCAGGCTGACGGGCAAACAATTCAATGGATCAGATCATCCATTACTACTTTCAGTCCGTTCAGGCGCTGCTATTTCGATGCCTGGAATGATGGATACAATTTTAAATATTGGATTAAATGATCAAACGGTTATTGCATTGGCAGAATTAACCGGTAATGAAAGATTCGCATACGATAGCTACCGGCGTTTACTGGCTATGTTCGGTAACGTTGTCGATGGAATTCCGGAGGATGATTTTGATCAAATTTTGACGGATACGAAAATTGCCAATAATTACGAATCGGATCTGGATTTAACAATTGATGATTTGAAGGAAATTGTAGCCAAGTTTAAGAATCTTTACGAAAATTACGATCATGGTGGTTTCCCTCAGGATCCAAAAGAACAACTTCTAGCAGCTGTTAATTCGGTTTTTGATTCTTGGAATAACCATCGGGCACAGATTTACCGTCGCCAAAATAATATTTCAGAAGATCTCGGAACTGCGGTAAATATTCAGGAAATGGTTTTTGGCAACTATGGAGAGGACTCAGGAACGGGAGTTGCTTTCACGAGAAACCCATCAACTGGCGAGGAAGGCCTTTTTGGAGAATATTTGCTTAACGCTCAAGGAGAAGATGTTGTTGCAGGCATTCGGACACCGAAACCAGTCTCTGTTCTAAAGGAATCAATGCCAATCTTGTATGAACAATTGTTGGATATCGCAAAAAAGCTGGAAAATCATTATCGTGATATGCAGGATCTGGAATTTACGATCGAGAACGGAAAAATGTATTTGCTTCAAACTCGTAGTGGCAAACGAACACCGACGGCATCTGTTAAAATTGCCGTCGATCAGGTTAATGAAGGTTTGCTTAGTAAAAAAGAGGCTTTGCTTAGGGTTGAACCGGAATCTGTTTCGAAAATGCTCCATCCGGAATTTGAAGAAGAGGATCTTCGACAACACGAGATTCTCACAACTGGACTCCCAGCTTCTCCTGGGGCTGCAAGCGGACAAGTTTATTTCACAGCCCAAGACGCAAAACAAGCTAGCGATAATAATAAAAAGGTCGTTTTGATGCGTGCCGACACGTCTCCGGAAGATATCGAGGGAATGATTGTCAGTCAGGCAATCGTTACTTCGCGGGGCGGTATGACATCGCACGCAGCTGTTGTGGCACGTGGGATGGCTTCGACTGGGGTCGTTGGAGCTCACGAATTAGAAGTCGATTATCAAAAAAAGTTGCTAAGGTTAAGAATCAATTGATTCACGAAGGCGATTGGGTTTCGGTCGATGGCACAAGCGGAAACTTGTATTTAGGCAGAATCAAGACCACTGATGCAACGATCAAAGGCGAACTTTCCGTGTTGCTCGGATGGGCAAAAGAAGCCAGCAAAATGGGTGTTTATACAAATGCCGATACACCAAAGGATTTTCAAAAAGCTTTGGATTTCGATGCCGACGGGATTGGTTTAACCAGGACCGAGCACATGTTTTTCAAACCGGAACGCTTGTTGCAAATGCGTCGTTTAATTTTGGCTGAAGATGCTGCTGGCCGAAAGGACCCTTTGAAAAAACTTCTTCAAATGCAGCAGGGGGATTTTTACGAAATTTATAAGTTGGCCCGCGATAAAGAGGTTACGATCAGACTATTGGATCCGCCACTTCATGAGTTCCTGCCGCATGATGAAAAAGAAATTGAAGTCGTTTCCAAACAGACACAAATTAGTTCGGAAAAACTTAAAGATCGGATTGATTCCTTGAAAGAATCAAACCCAATGCTTGGTCATCGTGGAGACCGTTTGGCCGTTACCTTCCCGGATATTTACGAGATGCAGGTTCAGGCAATCATGAACGCTGTCGTCCGCTTGCATAATGAAGGAGTTGAGGTTTCTCCTCACATCATGATTCCGTTAACAAATTCAAAACAGGAAATGGCCTGGGTTCGGAATCTGGTGGTTAAACAGATTGATAGAGTATCGACGGAAAACGATATCGCTGTTAAATATACAGTGGGAACAATGATGGAAATGCCACGTGCCTGCATCACAGCCGATGCAATCGCAGAATGTTCGGATTTCTTTAGTTTTGGTACAAATGATTTGACACAATTAACTTTTGGCTACTCCCGGGATGATATCGGTTCTTTTGTACCGGCATATATCAAAGAGGGAATTCTTCCTGTTGATCCTTTCCAGACTGTTGATACCGAAGGTGTCGGCGAATTAATGAAAATTGCGGTTGTTAAGGGAAGAAAAACGAAAAAAGATTTGCCAATCGGTGTTTGTGGCGAAGTGGGCGGCGATCCGAAATCAATCGAATTTTTTGAGGAAATTGGCGTAACTTATGTTTCCTGCTCGCCTTATCGAGTACCAATTGCACGACTGGCTGCTGCGCAAGCACATATTCGGAGCGTTGTTAATGAACCTCAATTTGAAAAGGTTTGAAAATTTATCTCAAATAATTTTAAAAGCTCCTTGGCGGAATTTTTCAACAAGGAGTTTTTTTATTAGAGTTATTTTAATTGTTTTTTCGCTTTTGATATATTTGAACAAATATTTTTGCAAAATCTTTTATCTGGATGTGAGCATAAGGCTGATTATGTCAGCAATTTTAAAACCGGAAACCAACAAAGGATGGCTAAAAACGTTTAAAGAAATTAAAGTTTTATTCATCGCTTTTGAAAAGGATAGCAAATACTTGAATTTATGATAATTTGGTAGATTGTAAAATTAATCCGAACGCTGTTCGGACAAAAAAGATCAGCTTCCTTTAAAATGGTGTTTACCACAAACCCATCTTTTAGGAGCTGATCTTTTGTCTAGTATAACCTATTCCGAACGAATTAAAATCGAAACCTTTTGTGAACTAGGGCTGTCCAATATCCAAATGGGCGTTCGGCTGAACCGATCACCGTCAACAATTTCTTATGAATTATCTCGATGTCAACCTTATCAGGCTGAATTAGCACAAACAGATGCCGAATACAAGCGATCACGATGTGGTCGGAAAACTAAGCTGAGCGATGAGTTAAAGCAAAAAATTCTCAACCATTTACGTCTAAGCTGGTCACCAGGAATGATTGCTCACGAATTTAAACTAGCTACTAAATCTATTTATAATTGGCTAAATCAGGGGAGAATTGGTTTCTCCTTGAATGATCTACCTGAACATGGCGTACGCCAACGGCGTAACGTTGACCAACGATCCAAATATAATCAATCTTTGGGGCGATCAATTGAACAGCGTCCCATGATGATTAATCAACGTAATCGCATCGGCGATTTTGAACTAGATACAGTCGTTGGTCCTCGTGGGCATAGTAAGGCAGTTTTATTAACTTTAATCGATCGAAAATCACGGTTCCTTTGGGCATACCGGTTAAAAGATCGGACGACAGCGACTGTTAATGAAGCACTAACTAAGTTCCTAACCACTTTTAATGGTCCGGTGCACAGCTTTACTGTGGACCGTGGCACTGAGTTTAGTGGGCTAGTATCACTTGAATCACAATATGGTATTAAGACCTATTACTGCCATGCTTATACGCCAGCTGAACGTGGTAGTAATGAACGCTTTAATCGGAATTTACGTTATTTTTATCCTAAAGGGACTTATTTTGAGCACATTAGTGCTCAAGGCTTGAAAACCACCTTACTCGAAATTAATCAGAGGCCACTTAAAATACTTGACTGGCAAACACCTTATCGGGTTATGCTGACAAATTTGTCCAAAAATTCGGATTAAATTTGCAATCTACCATTTCGAATTATTACGG
The DNA here is from genome assembly GCF_020510245.1 of Oenococcus oeni. Taxonomy (NCBI): domain Bacteria; kingdom Bacillati; phylum Bacillota; class Bacilli; order Lactobacillales; family Lactobacillaceae; genus Oenococcus; species Oenococcus oeni. The sequence goes on from NZ_CP084701.1 coordinate 688,362, forward strand.
TCGACTTGTTTTGAAATCCCGTTTTGAAACAGTAGAGGATCAACGGATCAAAATATTACCGTCTTTTGATAAAAATGGCTACTGTCAGCGCTGCCGACAACGGGCTGTTTGCTCCTTACCAGACCAAGAATACTTTTGTACTGTATGTTTAAAAATGGGCCGAAATTCGAGTTTAAACTGTTTTTGGCACGCTGAAGATATTCGTGGAAAAAAACAAGAGAGCTGTTTGAATTGGAATGGACAACTGACTCGGCAGCAGCAGAAAGTATCTAATGAAATAATTGCTTCGATTAACAATAAAGAGAACCGATTGATTTGAGCTGTAACAGGGGCTGGAAAAACAGAAATGATTTTTCCGGCGATCGATCATGTAATTAAAAAGGGTGGCCGGGTTGCAGTTGTTTCCCCAAGAATCGACGTCATTTTAGAGCTTGCGCCGCGCTTAAGAAAAGCTTTTTCCAAACTGGATTTAGTGCTTTTATATGGAGATACGCCGGAAGAGTATCATTATACGAAATTAGTTTTGGCAACAACCCATCAATTACTTAAATTTTCGCAGGCCTTTGATTTATTGATTATTGATGAAGTCGATTCTTTTCCTTTTCATGGCGATTTGATGCTGGAATCGGCTGCTTTACGAGCCAGGAAAAAAATTGATTCAACAATTTATTTAACAGCAACACCAACAAAAAAATTAATTAATGACTACCGAAAAAAGCGGTTGGATGCTTCTTTTCTCCCACTAAGGTTTCACCAACATTTATTACCGGAATTAACTTTTTCACGAATTGGCGATTGGCGCAAGCAAATAATAAAAAATCGTTTGCCAAGAAAATTGAAGATCCAAATCGAGAAATATCAAAAAAGCGGTCAGCGATTTTTACTGTTCGTCCCAAAGGTCAGCGATTTGAAAAATACTTTAGAAACTATTGAAAGTTTTTCGGAAATCAAGGGACTGTCTGTTCATGCGGCCGATCCTGAGCGCAAAAGCAAAGTTCAGCAAATGCGGGATCGAAAAATACAATTTCTTGTTACGACAACAATTTTGGAACGCGGGGTAACTTTTCCGGGAATCGACGTGATTATTCTTGGAGCCGACAATCAAATTTTTTCAGTTAACGCAATTGTTCAAATTGCCGGTCGGGTCGGCCGTAATAAAGATCGTCCGAGTGGTTTGGTTTTAGCTTTAATCGAAGAAAAAACGCAAGTTTTGATACGAGCGTCTCGACAAATTCGTTTTATGAATGAAAAAGGTCTAAAACAACTCAATAATGTTCAATAACTGTTTGGTTTGCGACAATTTATTTAATTCTGATCATCATTTTTCCGATTTAATCTGGCCAAATTTTAAGAATAATCCTTTGTGCCAGGAGTGCCGAAATAAAATCGAATTACTTTCCGGTGAAAAATGTGAAGATTGTGGACGCGTTACGTCAGAGAAAATTTGTCAGGACTGTTTATATTGGCGAAAGAAGTTTGATTTTAGTCTGTCCAATCATTCCTTGATTTGTTATAACGACTGGATGAAAAAATTTATGCATCAGTATAAATTCGTTGGTGATTATAGATTACGGCTGGTTTTTTTGGAAAAATTGTCCGACAAATTTAAAAATACAATTATTAAATCTGATTTTGTTATTCCGATCCCAATTAGTAAAAAAACATTGCAGATACGAGGTTTTAATCAAGTAACGGGTCTTTTTGATTTTGCTAGAAGTCGGATGTCGACGAAAATTCTTCAGGTTAAGCCAAAAGAACAGCTTTCAAAATTAAACCGTCGTCAACGTTTGAAAAAAGAGAATCTATTTTATTTGACCGGTTCCTCTATCGAAAATAAATCGGTGCTGCTGCTCGATGATGTGTACACTACCGGAACGACTCTTCATCAGACAGCGGCAGTATTATATGAAGCTGGAGCAAAAAAAGTTAACAGCATTACTTTGGCCCGTTAGAATATTTATGTCTTAGTTGCTATAATATTTATCAGTGAAAATGTGCCTTTTTGGGCAGAGGAGTTAATTTGGTTAATCCAGTTAGAAAGTTAATTGAAAATCCAAAACGTCAGTTACATAAATATGAACATTTAGCTGATTTGACAGAAGCGCATGCGGACGAAATGGCTGCTTTATCGGATAAGCAGTTACAGGCTAAGACCGACGAATTTAAAAGTCGTTATAAAAATGGTGAAACACTCGATCAACTTTTGCCAGAAGCCTTTGCGGCGGTTAGAGAAGCCGATAAACGCGTTCTCGGTCTTTATCCATTTAGAGTCCAAATTATCGGTGGTGCCGTTTTGCATGGTGGAAATATCGCCGAAATGAAGACCGGTGAAGGTAAGACGCTAACTGCCACGATGCCAGTTTATCTGAACGCCCTGCCGGGCGATGGTGTACATGTTGTTACCGTTAACGAATATTTAACCCAATATCAAGCCGAAGAAATGGGCCAGGTATATAAATTCATGGGTCTCTCGATTGGCGTCAATTTAAATGAAATGCCAAATGATGAAAAACGGGCTGCTTTTGCCTGTGACATCACTTATACAACCAATTCGGCAATCGGATTCGATTATCTGCGTGACAATATGGCTCAAACGATGGAAGAAAGGGTTGTCCGTTCTTTGAATTATGTCTTGATTGATGAGGCTGATTCTATTTTGATTGATTCGGCCCGTACTCCTTTGATTATTGGTGGCTCTTCCGATAATGTAAACATGTTCTATCAAAGAGCCGATCGTTTTGTTAAGACCCTTGATGAAGGGGAAGACAAAGATTATACGGTTGATGAAGAACAAAAGACTGCAATGTTAACCAATCAGGGAATTCATAAGGCCGAAATTTTCTTCAATATTGATAACTTGTACGATGATCAAAATGTTGCTCTGGCTCACTTTATCGAAACTGCTTTGCGGGCTAACTATTCTTTCTTCCGCGATAAAGATTATGTTGTCCGCGATGGAGAGGTTAAATTGATTGATCAATTTACCGGGCGTATTTCCGAAGGAACCAGAATGTCTGATGGCCTGCATCAAGCTTTTGAAGCCAAAGAAGGCGTCGAGATTCAGGGCGAAGGCACAACACTGGCTTCGATCACTTTGCAAAATTTCTTTAGAATGTACAAAAAAATCTCTGGTATGACTGGAACGGCTAAAACCGAAGAAGAAGAGTTAAAAGAAATTTATAATATGGAAGTTGTTCAGGTACCGACTAACGAGCCTGTCAGACGAGTCGATGAGCCAGATGTTTTGTATTTTAATTTACGCGGAAAATTTAATGCCGTTGTCGATGAAATCGACCGGCTTTATAAAAAAGGGCAGCCGGTCTTGGTCGGAACTGTTTCGGTTGATACTTCCGAGCTTCTCTCGCAGATGCTTGATAAAAAAGGTATTCAACATAATGTTTTGAATGCTAAAAATAATGCCAAAGAAGCGGAAATCGTTGCTCAAGCCGGTCAACGCGGTGCTGTAACGATTGCGACCAACATGGCGGGGCGTGGAACTGATATTAAGTTAGGCCCGGGAGTAGCTGATCTTGGCGGATTGGCCGTTATTGGAACCGAACGCCACGAGTCTCGTCGAATTGACAACCAGTTGCGTGGTCGTTCCGGACGTCAGGGAGACCCTGGATTTTCTCGTTTTTACCTAAGCCTGGAAGATGATTTGATGGTTCGTTTTGGTGCCGACCGAATCAAGCAGATGATGCAGCGGATGAATCTTGATAATGATGATTCGGTTGTTAAGAATCGTATGATTTCCCGTTCAATCGAATCGGCCCAAAAACGGGTTGAGGGAAACAATTACGATACTCGTAAGCAAGTCCTTCAGTATGATGATGTTATGCGCCAACAGCGTGAAATTATCTATGATGAGAGAACTCAAATCATGAAGTCGACCGAATCTTTGAAGAGTATTTTTTTGCCGATGGTTTATCGAACGATCGATCGGGTTGTCAATGCTCATACAACCGGTCAGCAAAAAGATTGGGATCTTCTATCAATTGTTGATTTTGTCGATAATGCTTTGGATAATTCCGGAGAAATAACGGTTGCTGATTTAAATGGTAAGAGTCTGAATGATATTAAAGTTTTGCTGTATGATTTGGCTAATCGTGAGTTTTTTGCAAAACAGGATGCATTGTCAGACAAAGAACAAATGGTTAATTTTGAAAAAACAATTATGCTGCGTTCGATCGATCAACACTGGATGCAGCACATTGACGATATGGATCGTTTACGCCAATCGGTTATGATTCGGTCTTATGGACAATATAATCCCTTAATCGAATACCAAACAGCAGCCTTTAGTACCTATAACAAAATGATTGACGATATCGAGTACGATACGACTCGTTTGTTTATGAAAGCTCAGGTTCGTCAGAATTTGCATTAAAAAAACGGAATTAATTTCCGTTTTTTTGTTGACTTGAATTCATTAATTTATAAAGCTGATAAAGAAAACTCCAAGCAAAAATCATGCTTAGGATAGCGCAAATTAATAAAGTAATCCGATTTCCGAGAAAAATCCCGGCAATCGTAATTATCCCGAGTACTAATAGGATTAACCCGTTGTAAAGGGTCATTTTTTTAACCTCTGGATATCTTTTTGCTTCCCAGAGCAATAATTTTTTTTGTTGAGTCAATAAAAAGGATCCTAAAAGCAAATCGACCCCTGCTAAGATGATTCCGATAATGTTCATAAATTAAATTCTACATTTTGCTTACAAAAAAAGCACCCGTTAAACGGATGCCGACACCGATGCTGCCGTTAGCTGACTTGCAGATTTTGACCCCTGAATAAAAGGTGGGAACCAAGATCATGCTGCGGGCGTCCAAATGAAAAGGCCTGCCTTAGACAATCACCGCTATTCCCTGGTCAATAGTTGTAAGGCAAAAACTGATAGTTAAGTCCAACGCGTACAGCCAAGTGCTTATACATATTATATCAGCTGCTTATTTTCATCAAGTAGCGATAACTTTTTTATTAAGATATCTCAAAAATTCATTCATTCTCGATTATTGATGGTCGCGGTTCCTCATTTATTTTCTTCACTATTATTCTTCCGGAAAATAAATCGATCAGTCGTTTTTGAAAATTTTTACTGTCACTTGTTTCAACCAAGATCACCGCTTGGACTTTTGTTTGATAGTTGGTTTCCATGACCACTGCTTTTTGTTTTTCTATAAAATATTTAAGCTTGTCGATTAAAGAGTAGTCAAAAATCAATTGAAGTCGATCATAATTGACCAAAGTGGCAAGTTGGGCATTTTCGATCGTTTGGGAGGCCGACTGGGAATAGGCTCGAATTAGACCGCCGGCTCCCAATTTTATTCCGCCGAAGTAGCGGGTGACGGTAATTAAAACATTAATCAAATTATTTTTTGTGATTGCGTCCAAAACCGGTTTTCCGGCAGTTCCAACAGGCTCTCCATTATCGGACATTCTTTGGATTTCCCGATTAAGGCCAACTGTGTAAGCGAAAACAACGTGGTTGGCGTTCGGATTTTTTTTCCGAACATTTTCGATGATTTTTTTAGCTTCTTGTTCTTCTTTGAGCGGGTAAATATCAGCAATGAAGCGCGACTTTTTAATTATTAATTCTTTTGTGGAATTTTGTTTTACTGTAATCAACTGTTTCAATTTTTTAGACCGTTTTGTTGGTTTTCTTTTAATTTGGTATACGTTTCGGATAAGATTTGTTCGAATTTAGAATTTCCTTTGGCCGCAAAATATCTTTTATTCTTTATCTTGTCGGGCAAATATTGTTGGGCTACCCAGTCGTTTGGAAAATCATGTGGATATAAATAATCGATTTGTTGATTCTTTGTTTTTCCCCAATTTCTTGTATTTTTTAAGTGAATCGGTACATCTCCGGTATTACCTTTTTCGATGTCGCCAATGGCACTGTTGATTGCTCCATAAGCAGAATTTGATTTTGGCGACAATGCTAGTTCGATGACTGCGTTGGCCAGTGGAATTCTTGCTTCGGGAAGGCCAAGTTGAAGAGCTGCTGTGACGGCCTGGACTGCATGGGCAGCTGCATTGGGATTAGCCAAGCCAACATCCTCGTAAGCGATCACTAAAAGCCTACGAGCAGCAATTGTCAGGTCGCCGGCTTCGAGAATTCTTCCAAGATAATAAATACCGGCGTCCGCATCTGATCCGCGAATTGATTTTTGAAAAGCGGAAATGACATCATAATGAGCGTCCCCATTTTTGTCGCCGGACATTGATTTTCGTTGGATGGTTTCCTCAATAATTGGTAGAGTAATATGAATTTCTTTTTCTTTTCCAACTGCTTTAGTCGATAAAACTGCTAGTTCTAAGCCGTTTAAAGCGCTTCTCAAGTCTCCGTTGGTTGCTGTTGAGAGATGATTTTTTGCCTGATCGTCCAATTTGATATTGTAATTTCCCAATCCGTTTTCTTTGTCCGATAAAGCGCGATTGATCGCAGTTTTGATATCTTTTTCCGAAAGTGCTTCGACGTGAAAAATTTGTGTTCGCGATCTAATCGCCGGTGTGACTGATAAATAAGGGTTTTCGGTGGTTGCGCCTATTAAAACAATTCTTCCCGATTCCAAGTGAGGCAGAAGAAAATCCTGCTTTGTTTTATCCAATCGATGAATTTCATCAAGCAGCAAAATAACCGAGCCTGACATTTTTCCTTCTTCTGCAACTTCTTGAAGTTCTTTTTTTCCATCTGTTGCAGCATTTAAGATCCGAAAGGACAATTCCGTCGAGCCGGCAATTGCTGAGGCGATCGATGTTTTCCCGGTTCCTGGTTCTCCGTACAGTATCATAGAAGAAAGACGGTGTGCCTGTACCATCCGCCAAATTATTTTTCCTTTGCCAATTAAGTGCTGTTGGCCAACTACATCTTCAATTTTTTTAGGCCTCATTCGAAAGGCCAAAGGCTGCTTATTCATACATTTATTTTAGGTTAAAATATTCGATATTAAAAATATCTATTTTTGAGTTCGACCTTTGCTTATAGTTGACGGTTCGCCGGGGATGTTATACACTATTTACGTGCTTTCTTGCGCTTTTGTGCGGTTAAAAGCATTTTTTAAAGTCCAATTGAGGACACGCCTGGTACTGTGGACAGGCCATAAAAAAAGCAAGAAAAACCCAGTATTATCAATTATTTAGGAGAAATATATGCCAACTATTAACCAATTAGTTCGCAAGCCTCGCAAGCCAAGGACTTTCAAGTCCAAGGTTCCAGCTTTGAACTTTGGATATAATTCTATGTCCAGAAAACAAACCAACAATACTGCTCCGCAAAAACGCGGTGTTGCTACTCGTGTCGGAACAATGACACCTAAAAAGCCCAATTCGGCTCTTCGTAAGTATGCTCGTGTTCGTCTTTCAAACCAGTATGAAGTTACTGCCTACATTCCAGGAATTGGCCACAACCTTCAAGAACACTCTGTTGTTTTAATTCGTGGAGGACGTGTTAAGGATCTTCCTGGTGTTCGTTACCACATTATTCGTGGTGCCCTTGATACCGCCGGAGTTGAAGGCCGTATGAACGGACGATCAAAATATGGCGCAAAGCGGCCAAAGAAGTAAAGGAGTAGACCAATGCCTAGAAAAGCTTATACAAAGCAACAAGAAGTGTTGCCAGACCCAATTTATAATTCAAAACTTGTTAGTCGTTTGATCAACAAGTTAATGCTTGATGGAAAACGTGGAACTGCTTCATCTATCCTCTATAAAGCTTTCGATCGTATTCAGTCCGAGACTGGTAATGATCCGGTGGAAGTATTTCAGCAAGCAATGGAAAATGTCATGCCTGTCCTTGAAGTCAAGGCTCGCCGTGTTGGAGGATCCAACTATCAGGTTCCTATCGAAGTTCGTCCCGAGCGCCGAACAACCCTAGGCCTTCGTTGGATTGTTCAGTATGCACGCTTGCGTTCCGAACGGACGATGGAAGAACGTCTTTCAAAAGAAATCATGGATGCAGCCAACGGTACCGGAGCTTCAGTTAAAAAACGCGATGATACTCATAAGATGGCCGAGGCCAACCGTGCCTTTGCCCATTATCGTTGGTAATTAAGAAGGAGATTATATGGATACTCGTGAATTCCCTCTAGACAGGACCCGCAATATTGGAATTATGGCTCATATCGATGCCGGTAAGACGACAACGACTGAACGTATTCTTTATTACACGGGAAAAATTCATAAAATTGGTGAAACCCACGATGGCGCTTCACAAATGGATTTCATGGATCAGGAAAAGGAACGTGGAATTACTATCCAATCAGCAGCAACCACTGCGATTTGGCATGGTTTTCATGAACAATGGAAAGATACTCCATATCGTGTTAACATCATTGATACCCCTGGACACGTTGACTTCACGATTGAAGTTGAACGTTCATTGCGTGTTTTGGATGGAGCGATTGCCGTTTTGGATGGAGCTGCCGGTGTCGAACCACAGACTGAAACCGTTTGGCGTCAGGCGACCACCTATGCTGTTCCTCGTCTTGTTTTCGTTAATAAGATGGATAAAATGGGTGCCGATTTTCAAATGTCGGTTGATTCGTTAAAAGAGCGCTTGGATGTTAATGCCAAAGCTATCCAATGGCCGATTGGAGCAGAAGATGATTTTGCCGGTGTAATCGACTTAATTCAGCGAGAAGCTTGGTATCCCGACGATAAATTGGGAACTGAGTGGGAAAAGCGTCCAATTCCCGATGACCTAAAAGATTTAGTTGAAGAAAAACGTGACGAATTGATCGAAGCGGTTGCTGATGTTGATGATTCTTTGATGGAAAAGTATCTTGGTGAAGAAGAAATCACTGTCGATGACTTAAAAGCGGCTATTCGTCGTGCAACTCTTGCTTTGAAGTTTTATCCGGTTTTGGCTGGATCAGCTTATAAAGATAAAGGTGTTCAACTTTTGTTGGATGCTGTCGTTGATTATTTGCCGTCGCCGCTTGAAGTTCGCCCATATACCGCAACTGATCCTGATACCGGCGATGAAGTCGATTTGAAAGCCGACGACAAGAAGCCCTTTGCTGCTTTGGCATTCAAAATTATGACTGATCCTTATGTTGGCCGTTTAACCTTCTTGCGTGTCTACACAGGTACTTTAAAGTCCGGTTCTTATGTTCAAAATACGACTAAGGATACTCGTGAGCGTGTTGGTCGTTTGCTACAAATGCATGCAATTACTCGTCGTGAAATCGATGAGGTCTTTTCCGGCGATATCGCAGCTGCAATTGGTTTAAAAGCCACTTCAACCGGTGATTCGTTAACTTCGGTTGATCGTCCGCTTGTTCTTGAATCGATGGAATTTCCTGATCCGGTTATCCAGATGGCTGTTGAACCGAAGACTAAAGCCGACCAGGAAAAGATGGCCGAAGCTTTGCAGAAATTGTCTGAAGAAGACCCTTCTTTCCACGCTGAAACAAATTCGGAAACCGGTCAAACTTTGATTTCCGGAATGGGTGAGTTACATCTTGATATCATGGTTGATCGTATGCGTCGTGAGTTTAACGTTGATGTTAACGTTGGTACTCCACAGGTTGCTTACCGTGAAGCCTTCACAAAGACAGTTCAAGCTCAAGGTAAATATATTCGCCAGTCTGGTGGAAAAGGTCAGTATGGTGATGTTTGGATTGAGTTCTCGCCTAACGATGAAGGTAAAGGTTTTGAATTTGATAATGCAATTGTCGGTGGTGCTGTTCCCCGTGAATACATCCCGGCTGTTGAGCAGGGTCTAAAGGAAGCAATGCAGTCCGGTCCTTTGGCTGGTTATCCATTGGTTGATTTGAAGGCCAAACTTTATGATGGTAGTTATCATGAAGTTGATTCTTCCGAAGCAGCTTTCAAAATCGCCGCTTCTATGTCTTTGCGCGAAGCTTCTAAGACGGCTGGTGCTGTGATTCTTGAACCAATTATGAAGGTTTCTATTGTTAGTCCGATTGATAACCTTGGTGATGTGATGGGTCATGTCTCGGCTCGCCGTGGAATGATTGAAGACCAGGAAACTCATGGAAATACTGTTACTGTTACTTCCAAGATTCCTTTAGCTGAAATGTTTGGTTATACAACGACTTTGCGTTCGGCAACGCAGGGACGTGGAACATTCCAGATGTTCTTTGACCATTATGAAGCCGTTCCTCGTAATGTCCAAGAAGATATTATCAAGAATGCCGGTAAAGAATGATTATATAAATTAAGGCGAACCTTGGCTCGTCTTTTTTTATGGAAAATATCTTTTAATCCGGGCAAGTGCCAACCTGTTAACTGTAAAAAATTCCTTCGTAAAATGTTTTTTAAAGTTCCTGTCACTGAAGTAAAATTGTAGTCGTGGGTTGTTGGATTTATGAAAAATACTGATTTTTTAGATGGCTTTAATCGCCGATATTTTTTAGTGGGTCTCATTAAATAAATAATTTGGCAGGGAGATGGAATGTATAACGGAATTGTTTTGGTTGATAAGCCAGCAGGTTTGACCAGTTTTGATGTGGTTGCTAAATTAAGAAAAATATTCCAACAAAAGCAAGTTGGACACACCGGGACACTTGACCCTTCTGTTACCGGATTGCTTGTGATTGTACTGGGCAAAGCAACGAAATTAATTGATTATCTTCAAGAAAATCAAAAGCAATATCGCGGTACTTTGATTCTCGGATTAAAAACCGACACCCAGGATATGGATGGTCAGGTAACTGAGATGCAGTTTTTAAAAGAAGCAATCGCCGATTTTAAAAAAAAAGCCGCTTTCGATAGTTTCCTTGGAAGTTCCGACCAGCTTCCACCGATGTATTCGGCTGTTAAAGTTGGTGGAAAACATTTATACGAATTAGCTCGAAAGGGTGAAACTATCGAACGAAAATCCAGAAAAATAAAAGTGATGGAATTTCAACAGGTTGGCGGTTCAAAATTCGATGCTAGCAAGGGCCAGGAATATATTAATTTTGTTGCAACTGTATCAAAAGGAACTTACATACGAACTCTAATCGAAGATTTTGGCGCAAAATTAGGTTTACCGGCCACAATGATGAGACTGAGGCGTATCGAGGCGGATGGATACGATGTTAAAAATTCGATTAATTTAGAAGAAATATTAGCCAGCAAAACACCTAGGAAATTTATTATTCCAATGGAAAAGCTCTTACCAACGCTACCGAAGTATTCGGTTGGCAGCGATGACTGGCAGCTTATTAAAAATGGCGGTTGGCTAAAAGAATTACCGATTTCTGTTTCACCAGTTAAAATTTTTTACAATAATAGTTTTCAGGCTATTTATGAAAAACAGGATGGATTTTATAAGCCAAAAAAGATGCTGATTCATGAAGATCATTAATTTGCAATTTCCGAATAAATATAGTGCCAAGAAAAAAGAATTTGTTTTGGCAATGGGATATTTCGATGGACTTCACTTAGGCCATCGAGCAGTTATTCAACAGGCAAAAAGAATTGCCGATAAACAACATTTAAAACTTGCTCTTTTAACTTATTCTCAATCTCCGGCTGGATTTTACGTTAATGACCCCGTTTTAAAGGTTCCAATTCTTCCTTTTCGGCAAAAAATGCAAATGCTTGAGAAATTAGGCGTTGATACCATTTTTTTGATTGATTATAATTTAACGTTCGGTTCGCAAAGCCCGGAGGATTACGTTGATAATTATTTGGCAAAACTCGGTGCCTCGGTTGTAGTTGCCGGTTTCGATCATACATATGGTTCTCTGAAGGACAAGGCTGATATGAAGCATTTACCAAGATATGCCAATGGACGTTTCGAGGTTTATACGGTCGGAGAATGTTCGGATTATTTTGGCAAGATATCATCAACGAGAATTCGTCGCTTACTATCTGAGGGAGATCTTCAGGCTGTTAACGAATTACTAGGTTATCAATTTCAGACAGTCGGTTTCGTTGTTCATGGCAATCAAATCGGCCGCCGGATTGGTTTCCCGACTGCTAATCAGGCTTTGGAGGAGAAACAATTATTGCCCAAAAGTGGTGTTTACGCTGTCAGAACAAAAATTGTTACCGGTCCGCTTGCCGGTAGGTCTTTTAACGGCATGGCTTCAATTGGCCGTAATGAAACTTTTGGTAGTGACAATCCAATAACGATTGAAATTAATTTGTTCGATTTTTCAGCCGATGTTTATGACGAAGAAATTATCGTTTATTGGATTTCCTTTCTGCGCGAACAGGTGAAATATGCTAATGCCGAAGCATTAATTGATCAATTAAAGCAGGATCGAATCGATAGTCTGGATCTTTTAAAAGAGATACCAAAAAGCAAGAATTACTCTTGATCCCATATACTATTTATCAATTATTAACTGATAGGCAATTCTGGCATTGTCTTGATATTCATTCACGTAAATAATGCCTCGTTTTTGAAAGGATAATTTTTCTCCGAGATGCTGCATGGCATAATTAAGCCGATGGGTATCAAAACGAACTTGATTAAAACCAAGTTTTTTTGATTCTTCGATTAATAATTGAAAGAAAATTGTTGCCAGGTGGCGACCTGCAAATTGATCAGCAATTGCTATTCGATGGATTGTTGTGTAATGCAAGTTATTCTCCTGCAGCCAACTGCCGTTTTCTATTTTTTCATAACTTTTTTCTGGAATCTGCATCAAGGCGGCAACTCCGGCAATTTCTTTATCGACAATCAGCAAGTAGGACCAATTTTTATCGATATCCGTTTTGAAAGAATTTTCGTCTGGATATATGCCTTGCCATTGGGGAGATCCGGCAGCTTTCAAACGTGATTTGGCCGATTTGATAATCTCCATAATTTCCGGAATATCTTTGTCTTTGGCTAATCTGATTGAAATTTTTTTCATGATTTAATCTTATCTCAAAAAAATGTTTGACCAATCTTGACTATTTGACCAATATTGTTTATTATTTTCAGGTACGAATTGAGGTGATCTTTTGGTAGAAAAAAAGAAATCGCAGGCAGAAAAGAACAATCAGTCAGCAACTGAAGAGGAAATCGAAAAAGCAGTGAAAGGATCCAAGCGTGATTCGAATGCAGCCGATGAAAAAAATTCGGCTTCAGCAGCAGCTTCGTCTTCAGCTGTTTCCGATGCTGAACCGGCAGTTGACTATGAGGACAAGTTCTATCGCGCTGAAGCGGAGATGCAGAATATGCAGCAACGTTTTAATAAAGAACGTGCCAGTATTCTCAGGTACGAGGGACAGGATTTGGCGAAAAGTATTTTGCCGGCACTTGATAATTTAGAGCGTGCATTGTCTGTTAGTGCTGACGATCCCGCTTCAAAAAAGATTCAGGATGGTGTTGAACTGACTTACAAATCTTTAAGCAATGCTTTGACCGATAACGGTATCGTTAAAATTGGCAGAGCTGGTGATCAGTTTGATCCAAATCTTCACAATGCAATTCAAAAGACACCTATTGATGATCCCGAAAAGCAAAAAGAGGATACAATTGCCGTTGTTTTGCAAAAGGGTTATCAATTGCATGACCGGGTTCTGCGTCCGGCAATGGTTAGTGTTTATACGAAATGAGGAGGACTTCGAATGTCAAAAATTATTGGTATTGATTTAGGAACTACTAATTCAGCTGTTGCCGTTATGGAAGGCAGCCAGCCAAAAATTATTACAAATCCAGACGGTGGACGTACCACTCCATCAGTTGTTGCTTTTAAAAACGGTGAAATTCAAGTAGGGGATGTTGCTAAGCGGCAGGCAATTGTTAATCCGGAAACAATTTCGTCTATTAAGCGTCATATGGGTGAAAGTAATTATCGTGTTAAGGCTAACGGCAAAGAATACCGTCCTGAGGAAATTTCTGCGATGATTTTGCAATATATCAAAAAGTATGCAGAGGATTATCTCGGAGAAACAGTTAATGATGCTGTTATCACGGTCCCGGCTTACTTTAACGATGCACAACGTCAGGCAACCAAAGATGCTGGTAAGATTGCCGGGTTGAATGTTCAGCGTATTATTAATGAACCGACTGCTGCTGCCTTAGCCTTTGGTTTGGACAAGCTGGACAAAGATCAAAAGATTCTTGTTTACGATCTTGGTGGTGGAACTTTTGATGTTTCCATCTTGGAACTGGGTGATGGAGTATTTGAAGTTCTTTCGACTAACGGTGATACTCATCTTGGTGGTGATGATTTTGATCAAAAAGTTATCGATTGGCTTGTCGAAGATTTCAAAAAAGAGAATGGAGTTGATCTTTCAACTGATTCTTTGGCTCTTCAACGTTTGAAGGATGAGGCTGAAAAGGCCAAAAAAACTTTGTCTTCTGCAAATGAAGCACAGATTTTGTTGCCATTTATTCATCAAAATTTGAATATCGATAAGACTTTAACGCGTGCACAATTTAATCAGTTGACTGCTGATTTGGTTGAACGTGCAAAGGGTCCAGTTCAAAATGCGATGAAAGATGCCGGTTTGAGCTTCTCTGACATTAATGAAGTTATCTTAAATGGTGGTTCGACTCGTATTCCGGCGGTTCAAGATTCGGTTAAAGAATTAACCGGTAAGGAACCAAACCATTCGATTAACCCGGATGAGGCCGTTGCTCTTGGTGCCGCAATTCAAGGTGCCGTTATTACCGGGGATGTTAAAGATGTTGTGTTGCTTGATGTTACTCCTTTGTCATTAGGTATTGAGACAATGGGTGGAGTAATGACCAAGTTAATTGACCGTAATACGACTATTCCAACTTCTAAGTCGCAGGTTTTCTCGACTGCTGCCGATAACCAGCCGGCTGTTGATATTCATGTTTTGCAAGGTGAGCGTCCAATGGCTGCCGACAACAAGACACTTGGAAATTTTCAATTGACCGATATCCCTGCTGCACCACGTGGTGTTCCACAAATTGAAGTCAGTTTCGACATTGATCGTAACGGGATTGTTTCTGTTTCTGCCAAAGATAAAGGAACCGGAAAGAGTCAAAAGATTACGATTCAAAATCCTGGAAATCTATCTGAAGATGAAATCAACAAGATGGTTAAAGATGCTGAATCCAACGAGGAAGCAGATAAGAAGAAGAAAGAGGAAGTCGACTTGCATAACCAGGTTGATCAATTGATTTTCTCTAGTGAGAAGACTTTGTCCGATGTTGGCGATAAACTTGGTGATTCTGATAAGAAACCGGTACAAGATGCTTTGGATGAGTTGAAGAAAGCCAAGGACTCAAATAACATCGAGACCTTAAAAGAGAAGAAAGACGCTCTTGAAAAGGCCGCTCAAGCATTGGCTGTGAAACTTTATCAACAGGCTGGGCCACAATCAGGTGCTGCCGGACAAACTGGCAAGGCTGGACAAGCCGGACCTAACAGTGATGGCAAGACTGGTGACGATGGAAAAACGGTTGATGGCGATTTTAAAGAAGTCAATCCAGACGATAAAAAGTAATTAATAAATTGTTGGGTGAAATTCCCAACCTACATAATTATGGATAATGAAGAATATTACAAAATTCTTGGCGTGGCAAAGAGTGCCAGTCAGGATGAAATAAAACATGCTTACCGGAAGATGTCAAAGAAATATCATCCGGATTTGAATCATCAGCCAGGAGCGGAAGACAAGTATAAGCAAGTTCAAGAAGCTTACGAAACTTTGGGCGATCCTCAAAAACGAGCGGCTTACGACCAATACGGCAAGGCTGGTGCAAATGCCAACAATGGCCAAGGTGGTTTTGGTGGTTTCCAACAGAGTGGATTCAATTTTAATGGTCAGGATTTTGGTGATTTTAGTGATATTTTCAGCCAGATGTTTGGAGGATCTTTTAATCCAAACGCACCAAGAAAAGGCCGCGATTTACAATATCGAATTAATTTAACTTTCGAAGAGGCTGTTTTTGGCAAAGAAACCGAAATCAAGTATGTTCGTCAGGAAAGCGGTGGCAATTCCAAAGAACACACCGTTAAGGTCACAATTCCAGCCGGTGTTGAAACTGGTCAGCAAATGCGTTTGGCTGGTCAAGGAGAAGCTGGAACGCACGGTGGCCCTTATGGTGATTTATATGTTGAATTTATTGTTGGCAAGTCCAAGGATGGTTTTGAACGTCAGGGAGCAAACATTTATCTTGAAGAACCGATTAATTTTGTGCAAGCTGCTCTTGGTGACAAGATCAAGGTTAAAACCGTTCACGGTGATGTCGAACTAACAATTCCGGCCGGAACTCAGACAGATACTGAATTCAGGTTGCGAGGAAAAGGCGCTCCGTATGTAAATTCTTCGCGAATTGGGGACGAATATGTTAAGGTCATTGTCCAAGTACCAAAGAGACTAAATGATAAAGAAAAGAAGGCATTGAAAACTTATGCCGATCTGCGTGGAGAAAATGTTAATCCACAAAAAAGAAGGGGACTGTTTGGCTAACAAATAGTCTTTTTATTATGAAGAAAAATGTATATAAAGTTCAATTATTTTATGGTTTTCCAGTTGAACAGGATAATAATGGAAAATACTTCTGCTCTAATGATCAGGTTAAATTAAGTGTTTGGCGAACCGGTAAACATTCCACCGGACATTTTCAGCAAATCGGACAATTATTCTTGACAGAAAATAATTTTTTTGTAGTTATATTAAAGGTTGAGGATATTAATTTTAATAAACGTCACGCTTACACACCTTTGGCACGATTTTTGAATAAAAAAATAGACGATTCGGAACTGAATCGTCTGAGGAAATTATTGGTGTGAATCAATCCAAGCTTGGATGTCGAATAATCTTTTAATCCGAAGACTGGGCAGCCCATCTCGAGAAATGCCGTGAAAGCTTTGTGGATAACGGATAAATTTGGTTTCGTTGCCATTTTGTTTTAGAGCAGTATAAAATTGTTCGGATTGTTCAATTGGACAACGCATATCCCATTCGCCGTGCTGGATCAATAATGGAGTTTTGACATTTTTAGCGTAGGCTAGTGGCGATCTTTTCCAGTATTCAGTTACTCCCTGGGAATCGTATAAGTCGAGACCTAATTCAGATTTATTGAAGTACCAGCCGATATCAGAAGTACCCCACATCGAGATCCAGTTTATTACCGAACGTTGAGTAACCGCTGCCTTGAATCGATTGGTATGGCCAACAGCCCAACTGGTCATAAAACCGCCATAAGAACCACCGGCGATATATTGTCGCTTTCGATCTAGTTCTGGAAAATGGTCAAGTGCATAATCCAAACCCGAGAGCACATCGCTGTAATCTTTTTCTCCGTAATGACCAATAACGGCTGTTTCAAATTCCTGGCCATAAGTTGTTGATCCACGGGGATTAACGAAAACAACGGCGTATCCGTGATTCGCGTGAACTTGAAATTCATGGAAAAAGCTTTCGCCGTAGGCCGCGTGCGGGCCACCATGGACATACAAAAGAACTGGAATATTTCTTGGATCTTTCGGATTAACAGCCTGCATATACCAACCATCGTGGTTCCAACCATCTTCCGTTTGAAAATTAAAATGTTCGACATGGGCATATTCGTGTGTTGTCTCGAATTTAAGATTTGGATTATAAAGTTTAAAACGACCGTTATTTTTTAAGTCTAATTTAATTATTTCGTTAGCTTTTTCCTGTGCGGAAATGGAAAAAGCTATCTGTGCATTAGGCAGCAGAGCAAAATCGTAAATTTGATTTGTTTCATTATAAACAATCCTGAATTGTGTCCCGGATCCGGTAAAAGCCTGTGAATGTCCATGGTAACCGGCAGTGAAGAAATAGTTTGCATTATCAAGCCAGGCAATTACGTGACCGGAAGTCTGCTGCTCAAAATCCGCGGCCAGATGGCAGTCGATATCAAAATCGGCATGGCGGGTGAGGTTGACCAACTTTTTGTTCTCGATAGTATAAAGATATAATTCTTGTTTTGTATTGTTAACGAGGTGCTCGTCGTTGCCGACCAGAAGAATTTTTGTCAGATCTGGTGAAAATTTTGCATCGTAAAATTGCCCAGCTGGTTCCGACTCGGTAACAAAAGTTGTTTTTTTATTTGTCAAATTGTAGGCATAAATTCCTTCGCCGAAATCCAGATCGTTTTTTGGTTGGTTTTTCTCCGAAAAAAGTAACTGCTGATTATTGCTAGAAACGTCCAAAAAATTGATTTGGTCGTCTTTTTCAAAGATTTGACTGGAAGCCTGATTTTCAACATCGAATTCGAATGTTCTATAAACAGCTTTTTCGTCAAACCAACCGGTCCCATCCAAGCGATTAATTAAACGATTAATTTCCCTTGTCTTTGGGAATTCACTGGTTTTGAATTTATTTTCCAGCTCGGATTCTTTTGTTTGATAAAAGACAATTGATCCATCGTGACTGGCGATTAAATTAATCACATCGGTTTTTTCAAAGGTTAATTGGGTTGGAATACCACCATGAAAATTTACCGAAAATAATTGATTTTTCCTGCTTGTTTCGTCATGAGCAGTGAAGTAAAGATTTTCCTGAACGACAACTAAATTTGAGTTGATTCCTTTTCCGTTGGCCCAAGTTTGTATAACCCCTTTTTCGTTAACCGATTTAATTTCGGTCTGATAACTGTTCCTCTTTTCGTCAACTGAATTTTCAACGAAAAAGACTTTTTCATCGGCATAAGTCAATTGTGAGGTAGATTTTAATTTAAAAAAATCGTTAGCTATAATACCTGTCATATCTTCTCCCATTTTTCTTTTAATTCTAGCGTTTTCGTAATGCAATTGTTTATCTCAATCATTAAAATTAAGTAAGGAGGCGCCCGAATGCAAAAAAAGAAAATGCGATGGAAGAAAATTTTATTAATTGGCAACTGCCACGCCTTAATTGAGCATTTTACAAATATTGTCCAAGAATATCGCTTCGCAGTTTTATGGAAACTTTTTGGCGGACGAGCTCATCGATTATGTTTGTTAACAAATACGAACCAGCGATTATTCGGTTCGAAGGTTCCTTTTAAATCGTTGGATGTTTGGATTTATGAAAATAAAATTTGAGCAATTGGAGTTGAACTTAGCGATGGATGAAGAAAAAATAATACAAAAAGAAAAAGATGCGGGGATACCGGTGGTTGGTATCTTGAAGCGCAAGAGTAGAAAACCGGCGATGGCGGCCAAGAAAAAAAACGGCGACCAAACAGGCAACAAGGCTTCTGCCAAAGGTCAACCTGATGAAGCTGATCATTATCGTAATGGACAAGCAAAATTTCAGGACCGTGATGGCATTCGGACAATTTATTTCATGGACGGCAATATAAAAGCCCGTGGTCCTTTTGATGGCAAAAATTTGCAGGGAGAGTGGCAATTCTTTAAAAATACTACTCGTTTATGGCAGATTGGGCATTATAAAGATGGGTTAAAGGATGGGAAATGGATGCGTTTTACTGACGAGGGTGTGATTGAAAAAAAGCAAAACTTCAAGGATGACGAAATTCTTAAAGATTGATTTCTGCCTTGTTTAGAAAGTTGTTTAGCATCAGATTGATTAACGATTGTGAAAATCATTGTTAGAATTAAACTATGACTGACTCTGTGTATATGAAGCTTGCGATTGAGCAGGCCAATGAAAATATCGTTTTAAAAGAAGGCGGTCCTTTTGGGGCTGTGATTGTCCGCGATCAAGAAGTTATCTGTGCGGCTCACAATATGGTTTTAGCTAATCTCGATCCAACTGCCCATGCGGAAATTATCGCAATTAGAAAGGCCTGCAAAGTTTTAGCTACCTGTGATCTATCCGATTGTACTTTGTACACGAGTGCTTATCCATGCCCGATGTGTTTATCAGCGACTATTTGGGCCAACATTAAAGAAGTTCGCTACGGGAATACTCCTAAAGAAGCCGATAGAATTGGTTTTCGAGATGACTTCATTTATAAATTTATTCAAGAGGGTTCTAAAGACCAGCATGTTTTAAAAATCACACAAACCGGTCACGACCAAAGTATCGAAACTTTTAAAAATTACGTGGAGGAACTCCACGCATGAAATTTATTAAAAATATCAAATATGTTTCTGTAGCGATTCTGTTTTTATTAATTACCCTTGTTGCCGGATATTTTATTGGAAGCCTGCACGGTTCCTTGTTCTCTTCATCAACCAAACGCAGTTATGGTCCGACAGTTATTAAACAGATTAAAAACTCGGATAAATTAGAAATTTTAACCGTTTCAAATTACAAAATTACAACAATTAATCATCCTGATAAAGTTTTTGGTATTACGATTAACGGCTTGATTTCCGGTTCTTCGATGAAAATTTTCGCTCCCAGCAAGACTAGTATTGATTTGGATTTAAGTTCTCTGGATACCAAAAAATCTAATTTGGACAATAAGGGTACTTTGAAATTGGTTTTTTCAAGGGCTTTGGAATACAACACTAAATTAAATTTAAAAAAATTGGAAATTTTAAGTTCCAATGAAGGCATTATCACTTCGATTATTAGTAAGTTTGGTGACCAGGCAAAAGTTTTGACGAAGCAAAATGCTGAATATCAGCGGATTGAAAATCGGATCAATCTTTCTGTAAAAAAAGATCCAAAAGTTAAATCAAGAGCGGTTAAAAGTGCCGAGATTGATCTCCGTAGTTTATTTAAAATTAATTTTGATAAGGTAAAACATGTCAAGGTTGTTTTTGAATAATTTTAAGGGCGATCCAATTAATTTGATCGCTATAAAAGCCGGACAGACTTAATTTTTTCTGTAACGGCTTTTGGTCAGGAAATCGAGAAAATAAATTTATGAATTTTTTTATTAATTCAAATATGCAGAAGAATAAATCTGGAATCGAGCATGCTGAATTAAAAAGAGCAGCTTTGTTTCG
Organism: Oenococcus oeni; assembly: GCF_020510245.1. Taxonomy (NCBI): domain Bacteria; kingdom Bacillati; phylum Bacillota; class Bacilli; order Lactobacillales; family Lactobacillaceae; genus Oenococcus; species Oenococcus oeni. The sequence goes on from NZ_CP084701.1 coordinate 709,110, forward strand.
CGATCATCATGAATCCTTTAAAATCGTTTTGAGGGATTGGTCGCAAACACTTCATAAGGATATTAAAGATTCCGGACTTTCGGACGCGGAAGTTATCAATATGTTTGATTATTTCCAAGGCACAGAAAAGGTGACAGAAAAAAATATTCAGGCGAAAGATATCGATTTTGGTGTCGCAGTTGATTTATACGAGAATGATCCGAAAAATAATCGTGTATTGGCATGGCAGGTCATCAAGAAAATCAACGGTGAAAGCCAACGCCGTCTACTTGGCAGAATCAATTATTTTTCTTTTGCCAAAGACCGAATTTCAAGTACGGAAATGTTCGATGCCTTTGGCAATTTATATGCCGTAAATTATTATGATATTCGTGGTTTTCTTTCCCTAACCCAGTGGTATACACCTGATAATAAAATCGGTACCGAGTCTTGGCAAACATTGGATAGGCGTTCTGTGCTGGAATCTTTTAATAAGTTTGATGCCAAAGGGGAGTTTAAAAAATCCGGTTGGCGTTTAGTTGATAAAAACGGTTCAATTTATACTTTCCAAACAATTGAAGAGTTGACTAAACATTTTCTTGATTCGATTAATTTTGATTATTCCAGCCAGGAAAGAGGAAATGTTTTCATTCTCGATCGCACTCATCTGGGCGACTGGGCTTTACGTGATTTAAAAAAACCAGCCTATACTGTGATTCACTTACATAATTCCCAGGCTGGGAATGCCGAAGATGAGATGCACTCTATTTTAAATAACCACTATGAATATTCTCTATGGAATACTAACGATTACGATGCGATTATTAGTGCAACCAGTAAACAGACTGCCGATGTTGCCAAACGTTTCAAACCGCAGGCAAGGCTTTTCACAATTCCAGTTGGCGTGATTCCGTCGAAACATTTTCAAGAGCAACGCATTCCAATGAGTGACCGTTTTTCCCATAAAATTGTTGCTTTGGCGCGAATCGCTCCCGAAAAGCGTCTTAACGATTTGGTTAAAGCAGTTGGAATTGCCAAAAAAGAAATTCCTGACATCAGCTTGGACCTTTATGGATATCGAGATAGTAGTGATAATTTCAAAGCTTATCAAGACATTAAAAAGGCTGTCGAAGATTATCGACTTGCTGATGAGGTTAAAGTACACGGCTATACGACGAATGTTTCCGTGATTGAAAAAAAGGCGCAAATTTTCGCCGTAACTTCGATTATGGAAGGTTTCAATTTATCTATGATGGAGGCCTTAAGTGAAGGGGATGTCGGCTTGACTTATGATGTTAATTACGGCCCAAACGAATTAGTTGTTGATGGAGAAAATGGTTATATTGTTCCAAATGGCGATTATCATGCGCTGGCCGAGAAAATTATTTTTCTTTTCAAACATCCGGATGAACTTCAAAAAAAGTCTGAGCGGGCATATGAACTTTCCAAACGATATTCTGAAACAAAAGTTTGGCAGGATTGGAGAGAATTGTTGGATGATGCTCAGGATAAATGGCCTGAGAAGATTTCTCATTACAAATCACCGCTGCTTTTCGGTTTGGCTGAAAATGGAGGAAAGCTATGATTTTTTATTTCACTTCGGAAAACATTTTTAGTTTTAATTCAGGGACCGAATTTTCCCAAGCCAAAAGGACGAAACTTTTTAATTTAGAAGGACAAACGGCTTTTTATGTTGCCCGTAACTATAATCCCAATTTCCATCAAGTAGCCTTGCAGATGGAACTTTCAGATGATCAGCTTATAAATATGTATGACTATTTTCAGGAAGCGATAAACGTTCCTCGCAAAAAAATAAATGTTCGTTTTGCACCTTTTATTTCTAAGCGCGATTATCATCTTGATAGCGTCAATCCAAATTATTCTCTGATCAAATATCATGGTCGAACGACTGCTAAAGTGAATATTGCACCACTTACAGTCGGTTTGGTGGGCAGTGTCGAATATTATGATTCTTTTGGTAATATAGCGGCGATCGATTATTGGGACTGGCGTGGTTTCAAATCTTCGACGCAGTATTTCCATCCAAACGGCCAACCCGGAGCACAAAGATTTTTCAGCCCGGAAGGAAAACCTGTAATGGAAATTGCCAGGATGAATATCAGTGGGAAACTGTTTCCGACTATGTACAAGCTTTTCGATTACAGAGGCAGGAATTGGCGGTTCGATTCTGAAAATGAATTATTTATTTTTTTTATGAATGAATTAATTGCGCAAAGACCGGGAGTGGTTATTAATGATCGACCGAGTATGACGGATGTGATCGCCAGAATCGGTGGAGCAATTAAAAAATTTCAATATCTGCACGATGTTCATACGGCTGATTCTGGGAATCCAGTCAGAGGCGAGATCATGACTGGTTTAAAACCCCTCTTTACCACTTACTCATCTGCTTACGACGGCATAATTGTCGCGACAAATGAACAGAGAAATGATTTAAAAAAACGTTATCCGAAAATGAATATTTATCAGGCTCCGGATACTTATATCGATCAAGAACAATTGGCAAAGCGACCTAAAAATTACTCTTCGCGTGTTTCGCATAAGTTACTTTATTTTGGTCGTTTATCTGAAGAAAAACATCCTGAACAGGCAATTAGAGCCTTTGGTGTCATTAAACAGATTGTATCTGATGCCACGCTCGAATTCCGTGGTTATTCAAGCTCGCCCGATTTTATGGCCCAATTGAAAAAGCAGGTAGTGGACGCCGGCTTAAAGGGATCGGTTGCTTTTTGCAGTTACGCAACCGGAGTTCATCGTGATCGCATTCTTGATCAAGCTGAGCTTGTCATTCAGACTTCGACTGGCGAGGGCTTCAGTATGTCGCTTCTTGAGGCCATGAGTCATGGCCTTCCAGTAGTTGCTTATGATGCTAATTATGGGCCGAGAAACTTCGTTAGAGATGCTTTTAACGGTTATCTCGTTAATAATGGTAACGTTGTTGGCTTGGCCGATAATGTTATCAAAATTTTTCAGGACAATTCTCTTTGGCAAAAATTATCTGTTGGAGCTTATCAGACAGCCAAAGCTTTTGACGCGAAAAACGTTTGGGATAACTGGCAGAAAAGCGGTATTTTGAATTGAAAATTATGAGGATTTATTTTTTTGTTTCTAATTAAAGATCTTACCAATAGATCGACTGAATTCTAAAAAGATCCAAAATCGATCTTTTTTATATCTGCTTTCATATGTTGATTGTGAAGAAGTAGGTTTGATTAATGGTTACGCTTCCACTAAAATGGAGGTGATCCGAAGGTTATCGATCAATTTTTTTCACATGATGAGGAGAAATGAATGGCATACCAAACAGTTAGTCCATATACAAATGAAACGATTAAAAAATATGATTTTTCGACTCAGGATGATATTGAAAGAGCATTATCCCAAGGACATACTCTTTATAAGAAATGGCGTAACGGTCCACTCGACAAACGTGTCGCTACGTTGCACACAATAGCCAAATTATTCCGTGAACATGAAGATGAACTTGCAAAGACCGCAGTTAACGACATGGGAAAACTTCTTCGCGAAGCAAAAGGCGAAGTTGAGCTCTGTGCAATGATTGCTGACTATTTTGCTGATCACGGTCCAGAAATGTTAAAACCGACGCCACTCAAGACAATCGCGACCGGCGATGCTGAAATTGTGAAGCATTCAACGGGAGTTGTTTTCGCGGTTGAACCGTGGAACTTTCCTTATTACCAAATAATGCGTGTTTTTGCGCCCAACTTTATTGTTGGAAATCCAATGGTCCTAAAGGGTCCCTCTAACACGCCAGGCTCTTCGGATGCCTTTGGCAAGATTGTTCAGGAAGCAGGAGCACCGGAAGGCAGTTTTACAAATCTATTCTTGAATTATGATCAAGCGTCTGCTTTGGTAGCCGATCCACGAGTTCAAGGTGTTGCTTTGACAGGATCCGAGCGTGGCGGACGTTCGATTGCCAAGGCAGCCGGGGAAAATTTAAAAAAGAATACGATGGAGCTTGGCGGTACTGATGCTTTTATCGTCCTTGATGATGCCGATATTGATCAGGTTGCCGATATTGCTTGGCGGGCACGTCTATACAATGCTGGTCAAGTTTGCACATCTTCCAAGCGCTTTATTGTAGCTGATAATTTGTATGACGAATTTCTGACTCGTTTGAAGGAGAAGTTCGCTGCAGTCAAACCAGGGGATCCGATGGATGATTCGACTACTTTGGCACCGATGAATTCTAAACGGGCGAAAGAAAAGTTGCAGGAACAAGTTGATCAGGCAATCAAGAATGGAGCAACATTATATTACGGGAATGAGCCGATTTATTTGGATGGCCAGTTCTTCCAACCGACTATTTTGACGGATATTAGGAAAGATAATCCAGCTTATTCCGAAGAAATGTTTGGTCCGGTTGCTCAAGTTTATAAAGTTCATAGTGAACAAGAAGCCATTGATCTGGCTAACGATGCGAATTACGGATTAGGTGGTATTGTCTTTTCCGGCGATCCTGATCGTGGTGCTAAAGTTGCCTCTCAAATCGAAACAGGAATGGTTTTCGTTAACAACTTTATGAGTTCTTTGCCAGAATTACCATTTGGTGGAGTTAAGAATTCTGGTTATGGGCGTGAAATGAGCCAACTTGGAATCATGGCCTTTGTTAATGAGGAGTTAATTGTCAAGGCCGACAAGCCGGATCTCAGCAATCCAGCCGGTGGATTAATATTCCTTTAATTTTAAAATTGATTTTGAATCGAAAAACACCACTGGTTCACAAAACCGATGGTGTTTTTTATTTAATGCAATTGTTGTGCCAGCCAATATCCAAGGTAAAACCAGGATAAGATTCCATGCCAGAAGGTCGTAAAAACATTTTGATGGCTGGTAAACCAAGTAATTCCGACACTGAGCATTAAACCCAGGCTATAAAAGTCCGCGCCGTGATCAATCACGATATTACGGTGCTAATGGCCATGACGATAAGGCTTGCCGTCGACGATTATATGACGAGGGTGTTTTTTTGCCCAATTTCTAAACTGAATATCGATTCGTCGACCAATTTTTTCGTCTAAATCATCATCGATATCATCGTTAAAATCATCTTCAAAATTTCCATTTTCCATTTTTGCCATAATTACTCTCCCAAAAAATTAAATATTTATATGGATATCTCCATCATCGAATTTAAAGTGACGTCCTATTGAATCGTTAACCATTTTGCTGATATAATCGCCAAAATCGACATCATTGAGATTTTCGGACACTCTTTTCAACAGCCTTAACAGTGTATCCTTTTCTTCTTCTGATAATCTGGCAAAAATTTCTTCGCTCAGGTCATCGGCTTCGTCTTTTTTATTTTTCAAAAAGGCGTGGCCTTTTTTGGTTAATTTAATTAGAGTAATTCTTTTATCGATTTCATCGACGATTCTTTCGACAAAATCATTTTCTTCCAACTTGTCTACGAGACTCGTAACGGAACTTGGTCGGACATCAAGAATTTCAGCAATTTCGCCAACTGACAAACCATCATATTTTTCTAGTAAATGCATTAAACGAGCTTGACCACGATGGTGGCCTCGCTGTCCTCTATGGTGAGGGCCCATCATCAAATAAAAGTTGGGGTTCTTCGCCAAACCACCGATTGTCTTCATTAATTCATTTGTTACTTCCGACATAGTTTATTCCTTTTTTATTATTCATAAATATTACGATCTTATTTAGGAAATGTAAACAAAACCTAACTTTTATTTAAAATAAAACCATTTCATTTAAGAAATGGTTAATAAAATGTTTATTTTTATTTCAATGGAACATCGACCTGCCAGCCATCTGGTCCTTTTTGATCGCCATCTTGAATGCCGCTCAAACGATCATATAGTTTTTGCGTATAGGGACCGACTTCGGTTTCACTATAGAAAACATGCTTATTTCCGTTATGGGTGATTGAGCCGACGGGAGAAATTACGGCTGCAGTGCCCATTGCGCCGGCTTCGGAAAATTGATCCAAGTCATAAATGCTGATCGTCGTTTCTTCAGGCTCCATTCCGAAACTGTCAGCGATTTGCAATAGTGATTTTTTTGTGATCGATGGAAGAATTGATGGGGACTTCGGTGTTTTAAACTTACCGTCTTTAGTGATTCCGAAGAAGTTGGCACCACCAAGCTCTTCGATATTTTCATGCAAACGCGGGTCCAAGTAAACCACATCGGAATAACCGTTTTTATGAGCAAGCGAACCCGGTAGCAAACTTGCAGCATAGTTTCCGGAAACTTTTGATTGGCCGGTTCCACCATGTGCGGCTCGATCATAAGGACTTGTTACGTATTCTGTCGGTTTCATGCCGCCTTTATAGTATGGCCCGACTGGCGTAACCAAAATATGAAATTGGAATTTGTCGGCCGGATGAACACCGATTACTTCGCCGGTACCGATGATAAAGGGGCGAATATATAAAGTTGCACCGGAACCATACGGAGGAACAAAATTCTGATTAGCTTTAACGACCATTTTAACTGCTTCAACAAAACGGTCTTCTGGGAAAGGAGCCATCAACAAACGTTCTGCTGAATTATGTAGACGCTTGGCATTCATGTCCGGACGGAACAAATTAACGCCACCATCTTTTCGACGATAGGCCTTTAAGCCCTCGAACGCTTCCTGACCATAATGTAACACGTTGGCGGCTTCAGACATTTTAATCGTCGAATCGCTTGTCAGTTTTCCTTCATCCCATTTTCCATCTTTATATTCGGCATGAAAACTATATGGTAAATCATAGTAATTAAAGCCTAAATTTGGCCAATCAAAATTTTCCGCTTTTGCTTTTTCCATTTTTTTATTCTCCTTTATAATAAATAATTGAATTTTTTATTAAATTAAACAACGTCCAGATGTAAGTCGTTTTCTCTTGTTTTACCAACACTTTTCAGTAATTTATACCAAAGCCAGGAAATTGCTACGGGACCAACTAAACCAAATATCAGCATTGTTGCAAGACCGGACAAGCCATTTGAAAAACCGGAATTTGCAGACATCGAAAGAATATTAAGCGGTGCTGTTAGTGAAGAAAAGCCGAGGCCGCCAAGCGTTGCAGGAACTTTGAATCCACCAACTGTAACGGCTAGCGATGCCATTAACATGGCGGAAACCATCGGGCCGATTGCTGTTAAGGGTGATTTGATGATATTTGGAAATTGGACCTTAGGTGTTATCAATCCTTGAGCTATATTAGCTCCAGGATCGTTTTGATTAAAACTCATTGCTGTATAACCCGAGAAAGCTGCGCAGCAACCGATTAATGCCGCACCAGCCGATATTGGATCAAGATTGACTGCGACTGCCAGTGCAGCTGAGGAGGCTGGTGTCATTAAGAACCAGAACCAGGCAAATGAGACAACTACGGCTCCAAGAACTGGATTTACTTTCATTGTGTTTGCGAGATTTTCTGAAACCCAATTTAAGAATGGCGTTGTTACCGACGCTGCTGCCAGACCGACTAAAGAACCAACCAGCGTCGCACAAAAGGGAACGATGAACATATCCAACGCTGCTGCCAGACCGACTAAAGAACCAACCAGCGTCGCACAAAAGGGAACGATGAACATATCCAAAGGTGTTTTTCCGGTCAGCCACATACCGACTAAAGCGGCCGCTAATCCGGCGATTACAGCCGAGACCGGTTGGCCGACAGTCACAATCGTTGCTCCGCTTTAAATTTAGCTGCCGCGGCAACGGCTGCTGTATAAGCGGCGCTGCGTTGTTCAGCTGTCATTGAAGCTGGATCTTGATCAAATAGATTCGATTGAGCTTCTGATTGCTTCCTTGCTGTCATCTTTCTCTCCTTAAAATAAAAACCTGTTTCAGTTAATCAAACTAACTGAAACAGGTTTAAAAAATTTTCAACCATGCCAGCCAGCTGTCTTTCGACGGCTGACAAAATGATCAGTCGTCATTGCCTAATTAGCAACACGAGGCTGATCAAAATAATTGATTCACTCATATTCATTTGTTTGCAATTATTTAACATGTACTCTCTTGCTCTTTCGAGTTGTAACTTAGATTACTCGGCAAAATTTGGATTGTCAAGCGTTTTTAAATTTGTAATACAAATGTAATTTTTTATTTTTTGTTCTATAAAAAATGTAAAATTAATGAGACTGGAGGGGATAAAAAGTGTCTCTTATTTTATTTGTAATTTTACTAATTGTCGCAATTATTTTCGGTGTGATTTCTTTCGGAATCGGCATCGCTTTGTTACCGGTGCTTTTGATTGTTTTAGCAATCGGTATTTTCTTCTTTTTGGTTAATCTCATTTGGCACGGTATTCAAATAATTATTCTTTTTATGATTGCTTTAGCAATTTATGATTGGATAAAAAAAAGAAACTAATTTATTTCTTTATCGTCGAAACTGATGAAATGATATTGCCTGTCTTCGTATACCAATTTCGAAACAGAACCGTTTTTTGGTCGCGCATGAAGACTGATTTTATTGTTTCCGTAACGATCAGCTAGCGATAGAAGGGTATTGCCGTGAGATATCAAAAGGATTTTAGCTCCATCTTTAACATTTGGATCTTCTAATAATTTTGTGAATCCTTCATCGAGACGAGCCCAATATTCGTCGTTATTTTCTGCATCGTGCCAACGATCGGCTGCTTTTAAAAAATCTTTCGTCGATGCTACTCCGTAATCATCGACAATTTCGGCGTAACTTTTTAACCCATAGGGAGCACCAGCATTTAACCAAGCAATGTCCATATTCGATCCCTCATAAGATCCGTAAAACTCCTCTCTAAAATTTGCCAGACAGCTTAATTCGGGTTGAAAATCTGTTGTATTTTTGTCAAGAATAATTTTTGCAGTTTGCATAGCTCTGCTTGTGTCCGATGAGTAAGCCGCCTCGAAACGAACACCGCTGAGTTTTTCACCGACTTTTCGTGCGTCGGAAAGACCGTTTTCGGTCAGTGGAGAATTGCTCCAACCTTGTAGCTTGTTATAACGATTAAAATAAGTTTGTCCATGACGAACAAGATAAAATGTAACTTTCATAAGCACCTCTACTAAGTATTTTAGTTTGTTAGAATGGCCATATGGCAAAGATTTTTGATATTAAGTATGGAAATGACGAAAAACAAAAATTAGATCTCTATTTACAAGATTCAGTTGCACCACTGGTTTTTTATACACATGGTGGCGGCTGGTGGCAAGGCGATAAGAGAAAAGATACAAAAATTTTCGATAGTTTGTTTTCGGCCGGTTTTTCAGTTGCGTCGGTCAATTATCGTTTAGCTGATAAAAATAATCCTTATCCGGCTCAATTGGATGATTGCCATTCTGCCTTAACCTTTTTGCAGCAAAGCGATTACAAATTCAGGAAAGATAAAATTGCTTTATTGGGGGCTTCCTCAGGTGCTAATATTAGTGTTTCCCTTTCGATAGAAACCGGCTATCCGACCGTTTCCTGGTCCGGCCAGTTTGATTTCAAAGGTTTTTTGAAAACACATACCGCGATTACCGGCCGAAAAGCTGTCGATAATCCTGATCCTGATAAAGGCAGCCGCCAACAGTCTTATTATAAGTGGCTTTTGGAAAAACTTTTCAATGGCGATCTCTCCAGAGTCGGAGAAGCTACTTTGCAACATAAAATTACTTCGAAAACTGGTCCCGTTTTGTTGATTAATTCAGCTGCCGAATTAGCTCCGGTTATGGAGGTTTACAAAATGCAGGAAGCCTATCTTGAAAACGGTATTGAAGTCGATACAATAATTTTCCCTGGTGATCGTCATGCACTTGGCTATGCCGATGATGCCCTTAAACCAACGATTGATTTTTTGGAAACTCATTTGCAATAATTTTTAAAAGCGAAAATTTTCCGCGTTATTATTTGGATGCAAAAAATATGAATGAAGATAAAATTCCAGAAACAATTCAAGATATCAAAGAACGTGCTGCTTTAATGAAATCGCGTGGTTTTTCAATTGGTGAAGAACAGGTTATGAGCCAGGCAATCAAAGATGGCTTACAGGCGATTGTTAATGATTTGATGGATGGGGAATATTTTACCGTTCAGTTAATAAATCCGAAGACCTTTATGATCCTTGGTGTTAATGGCAGGACCGAAGGAAAAATAATCGCTCGGGGAGAAAGTTTCAATAGCGATTTTAAAGAAAGCTCAGACAGGCTTTGGAATTATTTTTGGGACCAAGCGGAAAAAATAGTTGGTAGATAGAGAAAGGCTGCTTTAGCAGTCTTTCTCTATAGTTCAAGGATCAATTTCCCTAATGGATGGTCATTTTCAAATTCTTTATGCATACTCCGCAGATTTTTCAAACTAAATTGCGATATTTTCGCGATTTTAAGTACTGTCAGTCCTTGACTCATGTCTTTTAACAATTCAGTCAGGCAACTGCCTGAATCCAAATAAATTGCATCTGTATCAAAAGGGGACTTTTTTGCTTTATCAGTCAAACCGACAGTTGAACAAAGCTTGCCGTTTTCTTTTAAAAGCTTTAGTGATTTATCTTGTGTTTCCCCACCGGCTGTATCAAGAATTGCGTCTATTTTTTCACTTATATTGGTAAAATTTTCTTTTTTATAATCATAAACAGCAATTGCCGGATTGAAACCATTTAAAAAAGCTTTTCCTTTTGTACCTGCAGTAGTATAAATTTTACCGGCACCGATTTTTTCAGCTGCCTGAATTGCTGCAAATCCAACTGCTCCGGAACCCCCATGTATCAAAATCGATTGACCTTTTTTTAATTTAATTTCCTTGATAACCGCCTGGTATCCAGTTTGGTACCCTAAGGCAACACCGGCAGCCTGAACAAAAGTCAGATTATCAGGAATTAGGGCAAGCTGCTTTTCTGATACTAAAACCTGTTCGGCATAACTTCTAAGATGCGTGCTGGCGACAACTCGATCGCCAACTGAATATTTGGTAACTTCAGAACCAATTTCCTGAACAATCCCAGCAACACTTGAGCCGAGAACCGTTGGAAGCTTGTCGCTTCCACCATAGAAACCGCTTCTGTATTTTACATCGTAGGGATCAATTGCTGTAGCAAAGTTTTTAACAAGGACTTGATTGGGTTTTGGATCAGCTAATTTTTTTTCGGTCGCATAAAAGACATCGACATCACCGAATTCGTTTATTTCAATTGCTTTCATTGGAGTACCTCCTAAGTTTCTTGAATATAACTATTTCTACCCACATTATAATGGAGAGTGCTAAGAAATCAGAATCAAGACGATTAAAATTTAAATTAACCGCTTGCAATTTTCCGATTGAATCTTTATTGACTGGCCACAAAGATTTTTGCCTTACAATTATATTTATGACTAAAGATCCCATAACATATGAGTTGCTTCATGTTGATAAGCATACTGGTGCTAGACGTGGGGTGATCCATACACCGCACGGCGACTGGCAGACGCCGATGTTTATGCCGGTGGGCACTCAGGCGACGGTTAAGTCGCTTCAACCACGCGAACTAAAAGAAATTGGTTCTCAATTTATCTTAGGAAACACTTATCATTTATGGATTCGTCCTGGCGATGATTTGATTGCTAAAGCTGGTGGTCTTCATAAGTTTATGGATTGGGACCAGGCGATTTTGACTGATTCTGGTGGTTTTCAGGTTTTTAGCTTGGCTGATTCTCGTTCAATCACTGAAAAAGGGGTTACTTTTAAGAACAATATCGATGGTTCGACTATGTTCCTTTCTCCTGAAGTTGCGATGAAAATTCAAAACAATCTCGGAGCCGATATCATTATGCAACTTGACGAAGCTGTCCCTTACTTTGAAACATATGATTATGTAAAAAAATCAACCGAGCGTTCAGCTCGTTGGGCCCAAAGAGCTTTGGAGGCTCACAAATGTTCCAAGCAACAGGCTCTTTTTGGGATTGTTCAAGGAGCCGGTTTTAGAAAATTGAGAGAAAATTCAGCGAAGGATTTAGCTTCTCTGAATCTGCCCGGTTATGCCATTGGTGGATTATCCGTTGGAGAATCGAAAACCGAAATGAACCGTGTTCTTGATTTTACGACACAATGGCTGCCGGAAAACAAACCGCGTTATTTAATGGGTGTCGGTGCCCCAGACTCTTTATTTGATTCTGTAATTCGTGGAATCGATATGTTTGATTGCGTTCTGCCGACCCGTATTGCCAGGAAGGGCAGTTTGATGACTAGATTTGGTCGCGTGGTTATTACCAATCACAAATATAAGGATGATTTTAGTCAGTTGGATGAAAATCTTGACGATTATGCTTCGACGCATTTTACAAAGGCCTATTTGCATCATTTATTCAATACGAATGAATTATTAGCCTATAATTTGGCTTCGATACATAACTTAAGATATCTTCTAAAATTAATGGAGGACATGCGCGCAGCGATTGAAAATGATCAGTTATTGGATCTTAAGGAGAAAGTACTTGAAGAATATGGCTATAATAAGGCAAATGCCCGTCTTTTTTAAGCCAGCTTTGATAAAATTAAATTTCGGAGGATTCTATGTTCAATAATCTTTTTATCGCGGCCGCTAAAACGGGCCTGTCTTCTTGGATACCAACAATTTTAATTTATGTGGTACTGATTGGTGGGTTGTTTTGGTGGTCGTCAAGACGCCGCAAACAGGCAAACGAGCAACAGCAAAAAATGCGGACCGGTTTAGTCAAGGGTGCCCAAGTTGTTACTATTGGTGGCTTACACGGCGTCGTTGATTCAATCGATACCGAGAAAAAAATCGTTACTCTCGATGTTGAAGGTGTTTATCTGCCTTTCGAGCAAAGGGCGATCGCTAGAATTATCGCTCCTACGGATGGCGACCAAGAAACAAATATCACCAAGAACGAAGACAAAAAAGAGAATAAATAAGCAGCTGTTCTTTTGGCTGCTTTTATTTTAGGAGCTAAAGATGAAAATTACGTATTTTGGCCAAAGTGCTTTTCAAATCAAAACCGGTAAAACAACAATTTTAATTGATCCGTTTTTAACCGGTAATAAGCATACAAAAGTCGACCCCTTCGATTTAAATCCTGAATACATCTTATTAACGCATGCTCATCAGGATCATACCGGTGATAGTTTCGATATAGCCAGGAGAACAGGAGCGACGATCATTACCCAAACGGATTATGCCCAGTATATTAATGATATTTTGCCTGAAGCCAAGGGTTGCCATGCTGAAGGAATTAATTTCGGTGGAACTTTTAGTGCTGATGATTTTTCTGTAAAACTTTATCCAGCCTGGCACACGGATGCAAGAATGGTTGGAAATGCTCTGGTGCCGGTTGGAGTCGCTGCTGGGATGGCTTTAACAATTGAAGATAAATTGATTTACGATACCGGTGATACCGCTTTGTTTTCCGACCTAAAATTAGTTGCGAGAAAACATCCGGTCGATTTGGCTTTAATTTGTATTGGTGGCCACTTCACGATGGATGCTGACGATGCACTTGTTGCTGCAGATTTTCTTCAGGCTAAACATGTCATCCCGACTCATTACAATACTTTTCCGTCTATTCAGGCCGACCCGCAGAAATTCGTTGAACAATTACCAACAGGCGTAGGAATAATCCCTGATTTTGATAAGGAATTTGATTTTTAATTCAGCTAGACTTAAAGACATGGACATTCAATATCAGATTTTAAGACAAATTGAAAAATATCAGACGATTATTATTCACCGGCATCAGCGCCCGGATCCGGATGCCGTTGGTTCGCAATTGGGTTTAAAAAACGGACTTCAAGCGGCTTTTCCGGAGAAAAATATTTATGCAGTTGGAAAAGAAATTACCGGTTTGGCATGGGTTGGATCGATGAATATTATTCCTGATTCTACTTACGAAAACGCGCTCGTGATTGTCATTGACACGGCTAATGTTGCTCGAATCGACGACGACAGGTTTAAAAATGGCGATAAATTAATTAAAATCGATCATCACCCAAATGATGAGCCTTACGGCGATTTGATGTGGGTCGAACCTGGCCGTTCTTCCTGTTCTGAAATGGTTACTTTCTTTTTGGACGATAACATCCCTCTTTTACTGACCGACGAAGCGGCTCGCAATCTCTATATTGGAATTGTTGGCGATACTGGACGTTTTATGTATGCTTCTACGCCGGAAACCTTTATTGCGGTCAGCAAACTGTATCATTTTTCGATTGACTATGAAAGGGTAAATCGGGAAATGTCCTCGATCAGTCTTGTTCAGGCACGTTTTTCCGGTAAAGTTTATGATGAAATGAAAGTTGAAGATCATGTTGGTTGGATCACGCTTACAAAAGCCGAGATTGAAGCCGGTCATTTGGGAAATGAAGGTACTAATTTCGTTGTTGGGATGTTTGGTTCGATTAAAGAGGTCCTTGTTTGGGCAAACTTTATTGAAAACGATGATGGCAGTTATAGAGTTCGCTTACGCTCTAAAGGGCCGAATGTTAATGAAATTGCCAAGCTGCATAATGGCGGTGGACATGATATGGCCAGTGGTGCAAAGGCCAAAGACCAGACTGAAATCGATCAAATTATTAAAGAACTAAAGGAATCTGCAAACATTTTTTCAACCAGCTTGGAAAAAACAGCAAAGTAAATTCTGATTTTAAGAGTTGATATTTTCTAAAAAATGTTTTTTTCTTTAAACTGTTAGACTGATTAAAGAGTATTGCGAACTTTTTACGAAGTATCTTATTAAAATGATCTTGAGTTAATTTTGTGGTTCGCTGGGTATATATAGATAAATGACTAATCAATTCGGACAATTTAATTTAAAAACGGAGATTGTTAAAGCAATCGATGGAATTTCGTTTAACAAACCGACGAAAGTTCAAAAACGTATAATCCCACCAATTATCGCTGGTCGTGACGTTGTTGGACAATCACAAACCGGATCCGGCAAGACTCACGCTTTTTTGCTGCCGATATTTAACGGTCTGGATCCTTCTCTTGAAGAAACACAGGCGGTGATTACTTCTCCATCTCGTGAATTGGCTGAACAACTTTATCAGGCTTTTCGTGATTTTCAAAAATCATTAGCAGCAATTGATGAAAATTTTGCAGATTTGAGAATCGCTGATTATATTGGCGGAACTGATCGAAATAAACAAATTCGGCAATTGGAGAGGAAACAACCTCAGATTGCGATTGGAACTCCTGGACGTTTAAAAGATTTTCTTAGTAAAAATTTTCTATTGGTTAACCAAAATAGATTTTTTGTTGTTGATGAGGCCGATATGGCTTTGGATATGGGCTTTTTGGAAGATGTTGATACGATTGCCAGCGCAATGCCGGATAATTTGCAAATGCTGGTTTTCTCGGCAACGATTCCTGATAAATTGACACCTTTTTTGAAAAGATACATGAAAAACCCGTTAATTGAAGAGATTCCTGTTTCAACGGTCGTTGCTGATACAATTGATAATTATTTACTGGCAACTAAATCCAAAGACAAAAACGAAGTTATTTTTGACTTATTGACCAGAAAAGAAAGTTATTTAACACTTGTTTTTGCCAACACGAAAGAACGTGTTCATGAATTAGCTCATTTTCTTGACTCCCAAGGTTTGAAAGCCGCTGAAGTTCACGGTGGAATCGAACCAAGAGAACGACGACGCACGATGAAAAGAATTAAAAAACAAGAATTTCAATATGTTGTTGCAACTGATCTAGCGGCTCGCGGTCTTGACATTCAAGGGGTTTCGGAAGTTATCAATGATGATATTCCAACGGATCTAGAATTTTTCATTCATCGAGTCGGTCGAACAGGCAGAAATGGATTGCCAGGTACGGCAATTACGCTTTATGGCCCGGATGAAGAAGATAAAGTTGAAGAACTAGAAAAGTTGGGAATCAATTTTCAGGCAAAGCAACTAAAAGATCATCAATTGATAGATGTTAAAGATCGTAATCGTCGGGCACGGCGTCGACCTTCACAGAAACAGTTGGATCCAGAATTAGTCGGTTTGGTGAAGAAGAAAAAAGCACACGTTAAGCCTGGTTACCGTCGGCAAATTAAGGGTGCGATTAGATTTAAGCAAATGAAAGAAAATAAAGTTAGTCAAAGAACCGCTTCAAGGGCGGCAAGAAAAGCAAAAAAAAATAGATAAAAGAAAAACCCGGTCATTGAACCGGGTTTTTCTTAATTTATAACATTCAAATTCATTTACTAGTTGCTGCCTTGAGCAATTTATAAAGACGGGCTTTATCGCGCGCAGCTTTATTCTTTTTGATCAAGTTTTTCGTTTCAGCTTTATCGATCGCTGCACTGGTTTTACTGAACAATTCTTGCAAATTGTCAGCTCCAGCAGCAGCAGCTTTTTCAAAGTTTTTAACAGCAGTACGATATGCACTGATTTGTGGAGCACGCACGGCACGCTCAGCTTTGTTTAAGCGTTCACGTTGAATTGAAGATTCAATAATTGGCATTTTTTCCTCCTAAATAAAATATTAACGACGAAGTCCGAGCTTCGAAATAAGTGTCCGATAACGAGCAACATCAATGTCACGCAAATAACGTAATAAATTACGGCGGTGACCGATTTTCTTCATCAATCCACGCTGTGAAGAAAAGTCGTGTTTGTTTTCGCTCATATGGTTATTCAATTCGTTAATATCAGCGGTTAAAACAGCCACCTGAACCTCTACAGAACCGGTATCGCCATTATGGCGAGCATATTCTTTAATAATCTGGTTCTTTGCTTCTTGAGTTAAAGCCATGATTTTACCTCCTCAAAATTTCCAATTACCGAGCGATTCGTAAAAGGTAGGTTCGCGAAAAGCTAAGCAAAGGGATAGCTGCAAAATACAGCTCTTATATTGTACCAAACAAGTAGACGTTTTACATAATCAAGAAACTCTTGTAGAATAATAGACAACGAAACTCTCTTGGACTAACGTTCGCGCGTCCAGAAAACAGATTCGCAATTAAATATTGAGGTTATGAATAATATGGTAAAAACTGCTTTATCGATCATTCCTTTCGGCGGTGTTCGTGAAAACGGAAAAAACATGTATGCCGTTACTGTGAATGACGAAATTTATATATTGGATGCTGGATTAAAATATCCAGAAACAGATCTTTTGGGAGTCGACGTTGTCGTTCCTGATTTTAATTATTTGGTTGATCACGCTGATCAGGTTGTTGGAGTTTTCTTGACTCATGGACATGCTGATGCAATCGGCGCGCTTCCGTATTTGCTAGAAGTACTTCGTGTACCGGTTTTTGGAACTGAATTTACACTCGCGTTGGCGAAACAACAGGTTTCTCGTCGGCCTTCTTTGAGCGATTTTGACGATTATAATGTCATCACGCCTGATTCAATTGTTGAATTTGGCAAAACGAAAGTATCGTTTTTTAGCACCACACACTCGATTCCTGAATCGGTTGGAATTGTTTTGGAAACTGAATATGGTCAGATTGTTTACACGGGCGACTTTAAGTTTGACAATACGGCCAAGGGACCTTATAAAACCGACTATTCTCGTTTGACTCGGATTGGTCAGCGAGGCGTTTTGGCTTTGTTGGCTGATGTCAATGGGGTTGAAACGCCAGGCGAATCAGTCAGCGAGTCAGCGATTGATGAATTCGTTTTCCAAACATTTCGAGAAAATGCTGATCGCAGAATTATTGTTGCGACCGTTGCTTCCAATGTACAAAGAATTCAGGAAGTTATTAATTCGGCATATCAGACTGGTCGTAAAATTGCTATTTCTGGTAATGATTTAGAGCAGGTTGTTAAAACTGCTTTGGATTCAAAACGCTTGAATCTGCCAACCAGTTACAACAAATTGTTTACAAATATTAAAAACTTGAAGTCGGTTGAACCCAACAAGCTGGTTATTCTTGAAACCGGTAAAATGGGCGAACCGATTCGTGATTTACAGAGAATGGCTAAAGGGGACGATCGTTACGTAAGTTTTAATGAAAATGATTTAATTTTTGTCGCTACTACGCCTTCGATTTCCAGTGAATCGATTATGGCTAAAACCCGTGATCTGATTTTCCGCCGTGGTGCAAATGTTGTTTCAATTAAAGATAATTTGCGTTCTTCGGGACATGCAAGCCAAAATGATTTACAGTTTATGCTGAATTTCATTAAGCCTGACTACTTTTTCCCAGTTTCCGGAGAATATCGGGTTTTTTCTGTCGCTGATTTTCTTGCTCAAGAAGTTGGAATTAAAAAGAACCATATTTTCTTGTCTATGAAAGGTGACCAATACAAGTTCGATCCTGAAAATAAAAAGTTCACCCTTGAGGATTCCTTTGAAGTTGACGATACAATGATTGACGGTTCAGGCAATACCGATGTTGGAAATATTGTTCTTCGCGACCGTAAGATGCTTTCCGAAGATGGAGTTGTGATTGCTGCCGCAACAATAGATCGTAAAAAGAAAAAAGTTGTTGCCGCTCCGAGAATCACAACTCGTGGTTTTATTTTCGTAAAGACCAACCGAGAATTAATTCATGAATCAGCCAAGGTGATGGTTGATCAGATTGAACTTTATTTGGATAATACCGATGATTTTGATTGGAATGATCTAAAATCGGGCGTTAAGGATGCAATGTCCAAGTTCTTTTATGAACAGACCAAACGTCGCCCGGTTGTTATGCCGGTTGTTATGGAAGCCAATCAAAATCGTCGTCCGAACAGCAAAAAAAAGACTGAAAATAATCAGAATCAGAAAAAACAAGTCGCCGAAGAGCAAAGCAAGACTCGCAATAATCAAAATCGTCGCCCAAGGCAACGTGTTAAATCAACACCGCGTTCGATTCGGCCAAAAAAAGAAACAATTGAGAAGATTAATGCTAAACTAGCTGAAAAGCAACAAAATATCGAGGAGCATGTCTGAAAATTCGCAACAATTGACTTTTGATGAATTAGTAAAGCAGGGGCACTTGGAATTTGACCATAATAATTTTCATCAAGCTGCTTCTTATTTTGAGATGGCCTACGATAAAAAGCAAGAATTGGATTTAAATCGCATTCTTGTTGGTACTTTATATGAAGATCAACAATTCAGTTTGGCGAATGTCTATCTTGAAGATTTTCTTGATGATTATCTGAATACTGAAGAACTTTTTAAATTGGCAATCAACGTTTTGCTTAAGAACCAGAATTTCATTTATGCTCGGGAAATGACTAACTTTTCTGATCCTCGCTGGCAGAATTGGGCAATTGATGAGATTTCTAATCAAGAGTTAAGTACTCGTTCTCAAATGTCAGCGACTCAAAAGACTTTGATGCAGTCTTTTTATCACTTATCTGATGGTAATTTTGCCAAACAGCGCAGCCGCTTTGAAAGTTCGTTTAAATTACCTTTGCATGAGTGGTGGAGCGGTGTGAAGTTTTTGCTCTTGGATCCTTATATCAATCCGTTGATTCGTTCCAGTTTGATTGAAACGGCTCAAAAATTAGAGATTGATGAAAAAGTTGATTTTTACTGGATTGACAAGAAAATTTATCAGGTTAACCCTTCCAAACTAAAACCTCTTTTGCAGGTTGATGAATACATTAAATTAAAAAAAATGTTGGATGATGAACTTGGATCCGATGATCCATTGGCTGGCGAGATGCTGACGGCTAATTTGAGAATGCAAACCAGCATATTATATCCGAAGATTTCCGCAGGAATTTTTGAATTGAGAAATTGGATCGATGAAATGATTAATCAATATCAAGGGGCTGATAAAATTTCAAGGATGTCTGATAAGCAAAGGAAGATTTTCGAACAAATCGAAAAGTTGATTGATGAAATTGTAAAAAGTGAGCACGAACAGGAAAAACGTGCTTCTAATAACTAATTATGGTATAATATCTGAGTTGAATTAAGTAGAGGTTCCCGCCTCTCGCCGCATGTGCAAGACCATGTTGGCTTATCATTCTTTTTGAGGCGGGTTTTGCATGTTTGCATGACTCGCTTTTTCCAACCAAAAAATGGAGGATTTTTCTTATAGCAAGACCACAGCAAAGGCCCAAGCGCCAAATTGATTTAGTCAATGAAAATATTCACTTTCGTGAAGTGATGTTAATTGACAATGGATCAAAAAAGGTTATGAGCACACGCGATGCTCAAAGAATCGCTGATCAAAGAAATCTAGACCTGGTTATTGTTCAGGCGAAGGCTCAACCACCGGTTGCTAGAATTATGGATTGGGGTAAGGTTAGGTTTGAGCAGCAGAAGAAAATTCGCGAAAATAAAAAGAAACAAGTTATTGTTCAAACTAAAGAAGTTCGTCTAAGTCCTGTTATTGGCGAAGGGGATTTTGAGACACGAAAAAAGGCAGCTACCAAGTTTTTGGTTGCCGGTAATAAGGTTAAATTAAATTTACGTTTTCGCGGTCGAATGATGACCCACCAAGATGTTGGTCGCCAGGTATTGATGAATATGGCAAAACAGCTTGCTGATTTGGCAAATATTGATCAGATGCCGCAACTTTTGGGTCGTCAAATGTCCTTATTGCTTTCGCCTAAGCCGGAAGTCATTAAGAAAGCTCAATCCGAAAAGAAGAACAAATTAAAGGAGAATACAAATGCCAAAGATGAAGACTAATCGCGCTTCAGCAAAGCGTTTTAAAAAAACTGCTTCAGGCGGGTTTAAGGCTGGACAAGCATTTACTTCACACCGTTTTCATGGAAAAACTAAGAAACAGCGTCGCCAATTGCGTGGCACTGCTATGATGAATAAAGTCAATGTTAAGCGTTATGCAAAGATATTGAGTAATCTATAATTTTTGGTCAAGGAGATAAATTATGCGAGTTAAAGGAACTAACGTTACACGTATTCGTCGTAAGAAAATGATCAAGTTGGCCAAAGGCTATCGTGGTCAGCGACACATTAATTTTAAAGTTGCCAAGCAACAAGTTTGGAAGTCGTATCTTTATGCTTATCGGGATCGTAAGAATGTCAAACGAGACTATCGTAAGCTATGGATTGCTCGTATAAACGCTGCGAGTCGGATGAATGGTATTTCATATTCTCAGTTAATGCATGGGTTTAAAGTCGCCGGCATAGATTTGAATCGGAAGATGTTGGCCGAATTGGCTGTATCAGATTTTGCAACTTTCTCAAAACTTGCTGAAACTGCAAAGAAGCAGGTTTCTGCTCCAACACGCAAAGCCGCAACTTTGGATACCGATATTAAAATTGAGCGAATTGAAAAAGGTGCTGCTAAACCGGTTGTTTTGGAGCCTGGAAAGAGTACCAAGACTCAAGAAGTTGCTGTGGCCGAAAAACCAACAACAGCTTCAACGGTTGCTGAAATTAAAGCTTATCTTGATTCTGAAAGTATTAAATATCCTTCCAGTGCCAAGAAAGCAGATCTTTTGGCATTAGTTAAATAAAAAAGTGCTTTACATAAGCAAATTAAAACTCCAGTTCATTGAACTGGAGTTTTTTATCAGCAATTAATTATCTTTTACTTCTTTGAACTGGAAGAAGAGCTTGAAGAGGAACTCTTTGAAGAACTGGAACCACTCTTGCTCGATGATGATTTGCTAGATGAACTAGACGAACTGGAAGTGGATGTCGATGAAGTTTCACTAGATGTATTTGCTGAAACGATATATTGATCGATTGCGTTCTTTAACGCTGGATATTGTGAAGTTTTTACCTGGACGTCATTTTTATTCATAACTTTACCAATAATCTTTTGAATTTTGGTTGAGTTGCTTGAGGTATTAATCCATTTATTAATAATAGAGTCGGCCAAAACATCTCGATAACTGCCGATTGATTCTTTTTTAGACTTTGAGTTCAATTTAAGAATGATGTATTCGGAATTTACACTAATAGCTTTTTTGCTATATTCGCCAGTCTTTAAGGCTTTAGCTGCAGCGATAATTTTTGATGAAACAACTGGTGAAGCTGAATCGAAGCTTGGCATTTTGCCACCATTGGCGGCTGTTGTGGTATCGCCTGAGTATTGTTTGGCTTGAGAAGCGAAACTTTTACCGGCTTTTAAGTTCTTGAGTACTGTGTCGGCCTTTGATGAGCTGCTAACAGTAATAATTGAAACGTTCATCTTTGGCGTATAGGTCTTGTAGGCTTTTTTTAATTGAGCTTCTGTAACTTTATGATAGTTTTTAACAGCTTGAACTAAAAGCAGTTCTGTACGAATCTGTTTTTTATAGGCCTTTGCCGTAGTTTCTTCTTCCGATAGGAAACTAGACCAGCTGCTTCCATATTGTGCTTTTTCCTGAGTGTATTCATTATTGACGGTTGTTGTTGAAACAGAGCTTCCGTACAACCTTTCCAATGAATCATTCATAACCATGCTGACAAACAATTGTTCACCGGCCGAGGTTTTTGTAACCGATGACATATATTTTGCCTCAGTAATCGCACCTGCCTTTGACGTAACCAAAACCTTAGATGTGTTTAAGGCAAGGTAGGCAGAACCCGCCAAAAACAATAGCACGATTGCTGTCCAAACGAATTTACGCATATTTCCTCCGTGAATTTATAACCCTTTAATTCTAACGAAAGTTAGGACCTAACTCAAATCATTTTTTGTGAAAGGGATATTTAACAGTTGATAGTTCATTTTCTAATGAGCGAATATCTTCATTTAATTTTGTTTTGGATTTATCTATTTCTTCTTTGCTTCTTTGGAAATGATCGGAGAGCTCGGACAAATTCTTTTCTTGAGTCGGCTTGCTGCCTATTAATTTTTTAATCGCAAAAAAAGTTTTCCGAAGAATGTTTAGTTCGTTTTTTAAATAGTTAAATATTTTTTCGGTTTCATTTTGAAAAAAATTGTCATTTTTTTTAAATTCGGCCATCAGAACTGCTCACTAATTGATTTAGCAATTGCTTTATATCTTTTTTCATCGTATTGATTAGAATGATCGACGGCACCGGGGAGATCCAGGCCATCATTTTCATATCGTGGAATAATATGCCAGTGAGAGTGGGGAACCGATTGGCCGGCAGCAACTCCGTTATTTGAAAGAATATTTATGCCGAGAATTTTTGGGTTGGAGGCTTTGACTGCCCGAGCGATTATTGGAAGTTTTGTTAAAATTTTTTTGGCCAACTCATCATCGTAGGCAAAAATGTCTTTAACGTCAGCCTTTGGTACAACCAGAGTATGTCCGGGAGTGGCCTGTGATATATCTAAAAATGCAAAAACATCTTCATCATCATAGACTTTATAACTAGGTATTTCACCGTGAATTATTTTATCGAATATATCTTCCATGCTTACATTATATCGGTCTGCTAAAATTTAATCGATAACTATGACACTAAAGATTTCACATTTGACCGGTGGATATGGTCAAACAAATACAATTAAAGATCTGAATTTTACGATTGAAGCGGGAACCGTTACGGCTCTAATTGGTTTAAACGGTTCAGGGAAAACAACTACCATTAATCACGTTATCGGATTAATGCAGCCAAAGAGCGGTTCGATTTCTTTTAACGGCCAAGATAGTAAAAGCGATTCATCTAATTATCAGCGCAATTTGGCCTACATACCTGAATTACCGATTATATATGAAGACTTGACTTTAAGGGAGCATATTCAGACAACAATTGCTGCTTATCATCTAGATTCAAAACTGATTAAGGATAAAATCGCAAAATTGTTAAAAGTTTTCCGTTTGGAGGACAAGTTGGCTTGGTTTCCGATCGATTTTTCCAAGGGAATGCGGCAAAAAGTAATGATCGTATTGGCATTATTGACAGATGCTCCACTTTTGGTCGTCGATGAACCCTTTATTGGCTTGGATCCTTTGGCTGTCTCTGATTTGATTGATCTCTTAAAGGAGAAAAAGGCAGCTGGGACAACTATTTTAATGAGTACTCATTTAGTCGAGGGAGCGGAAAAATTTGTTGATCAGTTTTTATTGATTGACCGTGGCCGAATACGTGCCAAAGGAAAAATGAAAGATATTTTTAAAGCTTTTCCACAGCAAAAAACAATTAATGAAATATATTTGCATTTGGCAAGAGAGGCTGCTAATGGATAAAATCTTTAATCGTCGGCGTGAACTGTCTTTTCAAAGAAATTTTCGTTACTTAAGCCGAGCCTTCAACGACCAGTTTATCGGTTTTCTTTTTATTGCAGTCGCTTTACTGGGTTATGAATATTTACATAATTTAAATAGTATCCACGGCAATTGGTTGACAATTTTGCTTGTATTGTTTGCAAGCTCTTCCTTCTTATTTTTTGGCGATTTGTCGACTTATATACAAAATGCCGATCAAATATTTCTAATTGCCGATTTGCCGGACTTGAAAAAATACTTGAAGAAAAGCTTTCTGAGATCTTTGCTTTTGAACATCCTGCTTCAATTTTTTTTGAATTTATTATTGATGCCGATTTTACTTAAAATATTCGGCCTTGTAATTTCATTGATTTATTTGTTCCTTTTCCTATTGGCTAAAACTTTTTTACTTATTTTAAAATACCGAAATATCGTTAAAGACAATCGAGTTGATTGGACTTATGGAATAAATTCAGAACTAAGAAGGATTAATCGAATTAATATTTTTTTAAATTTTTTTACCGATGTTAAGGAATTGAAGCATGATAATCGACCAACGAAGATTTGGGATTGGCTGATTAAATGTCTGCCGCAATTTAATCAAAGTTTCCATTGGATTCTTTTTACTCGTTATTTTTTTAGAAGTCGGCAGTTTATGCCAACAATTATTTTGACCACCTTTTTTGGAATGGCTTTGGCTTTTTTTCTGCCTTCGCTTTCTGCTGCCACAATTAGTGGGCTTTTTATAGTTTTTGCCCTCGCTTATCAAATGAAACCGATTTTTTCTCATTACTCGAATCATAAAATGGCTCAGGTATATCAACGAGATGGAAAAAGAAAGTTGACTGATTTTCAATTGCTAGCTGTTGCAGTCTTTGTGCCGATTGTGCTGTTATTGCTGCTTTCCCTCTTGGCAAGTCATAGAAAAGTTTCTGTTTTAATTAGTATTCCGTTAATAATTTCTTTTACTTGGGTGATCATCTGTTGGTATCTGCCACGTTTGGTAGGATTTAAATATGAGATTAAGAAGTAAGAAATGGGCAGTTCCTTTTATCGATGAGCATCCGGATTTGATCATCAAAGATCAAAGAGCCAAGCAATTAAAAGGGAGCTGGTCTTCGGTCTTTGGGAATAACCATCCGCTTTATTTGGAAATCGGATCCGGCAAAGGACAATTTATCTTGGATAATGCCATCAAATATCCAGAAAATAATTTCATCGGTCTGGAACTGCAACCAACCTCGGTTGCAATAGCTGGGAAGAAAGCTTTTAAACAAGAGCCTCAATTAGCTAATTTAAAACTTATTTTAGGGGATGGAGGCGATGTGAGCGATTATTTTGCTGACAATGAAATTAGCAAAATTTTCTTGAATCATAGTGATCCCTGGCCGAAAGCAAAACATGAAAAAAGACGTTTGACTGCTGAAAATTTTTTAAAGTCATATTCAAAAATTTTGCTTCCCAATGGATCCTTGGAATTAAAAACCGATAATCTTGGGCTCTTTGAATACTCTCTTTCGAGCTTTAAAAAATTTGGTCTTTCTTGGCCTGAAGAACAAATCAGCTACGATCTGCATCACGAACTCAAAAAAAATCCCGTAAATATCGAAACGGAATACGAGAAAAAATTTGCGGAAATGAATCAACCCGAGTACTGGATTAGAGTTAATTTTTAATTTTTAATCAACACCTCAAGTTTAAAGAGTTCGCCAGTGTCGGCATCGGCAATAAAGTCGATGCTTTTTGTTTCTCCTTGATCACTGGTTATATTTGCGCCCCCATTGTAGATGGTTCTCGTTCCATAATGTTCTCCACTGATTCTTTCGCTGTTTATCCAGGCATTTGACACTGTTCCTTGGGCTGAAAGCGTCTCTTTGACAGTTTCGAGAATCTGATCAGCATTGTTTTCCTTGATTTTTTTGGCGATAAAAATTGAGATCCCGCTTCCAACCAAAAAACCGGCCGTTGCAGCAATTAAGTTCTTGTGTTTTTTATTCATGCAAATAATTATATTGTTTTTTGTTTTAAGATAGAAATATGCTTGTTGCCGATTATAATTCAGACACATTGATGACTTTTTTAGCTCCCGAGGAGCCAGACTCGTCTTTTGAAACAAAAAAAAGAATTACACGTATTTATAAAAACGATCAAACGCTTGCTTATCACTTTTCTGGTATAGCCCCTTTGGACAAAGGACCAATCAAATTAACAGTGAAAAAGATTGAAGAATTAAATGAACTTCTCATTCAAGCTGGCTTTAAACCTGAACTTGTTTATGATCCAGAGGCGAAATTCGTGATTGCTTATGTTGATTCATTTGTTAAACACCCTGATTCTGATCACTTGCATGTTGCTCAAGTTAAAATTTCTTCCGACAAAAGTGTTCAGATTGTCTCAGGAAGTCCAAATCTTCGTCGAGGCATTAAAACGGTTGCTTGTCTGCCTGGGGCAATCATGCCTTCGGGAAAGATTATTTGGCCGGGGAAACTTCGCGGTGTTGACTCATATGGAATGATGGCCGCTCCAAAGGAACTCGGCTTGAAAAATGCGCCGGATCGTCCGGGAATGATTGTTTTGCCCGATGATTTTGGTAAAGTTGGCGAAACTTTTGATTTTATAAAAGGGAATGAATTGGAGTTTAATAATTAAATATGACAAATTACTATTTTATCGGGATTAAGGGAACTGGGATGGCCAGTTTGGCTTTGATTCTTCATGATCAGGGGAACAAAGTTCTTGGGTCTGATATCGACAAAGAAACTTTTACACAGTTCCCGCTGGTCAAAGCCGGTATTCAAATTACCGATTTCGATCCGGATTTGATCAAGAGTAATTATGTTGTCGTGAAAGGAAACGCGTTTTCGGATGATCATCCCCAAGTTTTGGCAGCTAAAAAAGTTGGGGCAAAACTCTTGACCTATCCTCAGGCAGTTGAAGAAGTTATTCGTCGACATTTTTCAATCGCCGTTTCCGGAGCACACGGGAAAACCAGTACCACCAGCTTACTCGCACACATTTTGTCGAATTTCGAATCAACGAGTTATTTAATTGGCGATGGTGTTGGAAAAGGGGTCTTCTCCTCTAAATATTTTGTTGTCGAAGCAGACGAGTATGACCGTCATTTTCAGCCTTTTACTCCCGATGTTGCTATCATCACGAACATTGATTGGGACCATCCCGATTATTATAAAAGTCTCGATGATGTCAAAAGCGCATTCTCTGAATTCGCCGACCATGTTAAAAAGATTATTTTCGCTTACGGCGAAGATCCGGAGATAAAAAAAATAAAGCCGAAGACGGCTCGAATTCTATCTTATGGCTTTGAAAAGTCCGATTACTTTTGTGCGAATAATATTGACAAACGAACCGAAGGAAGTTATTTTTCGCTTTCAAAGGGCGGCCGAAAATTAGGTGATTTTTTTGCCACGATTGAGGGAGATCACGGAATTTTGGATACGACTGCTGCGATCGCTGTAGCTGATTATCTTGGTTTTTCGGTTGACCAAATCCAAAAGGGTCTTTTGACTTATCAAGGTGCTAAGCGTCGTTTTAATATCAGCCAAGTAGCTGATTTAACAATTGTTGATGATTATGCCCATCACCCAACTGAAATTAAGGCAACAATCGATGCTGCCCGACAGAAATTTCCGAATAAGCGTTTAGTAGCTGTTTTTCAACCACACACATACACACGCGTCAATGCTTTTAAGGATGAATATGTTAATGCTTTAGAATCAGCCGATAAAGTTTACATTACACCGATTTTCGGATCTCTAAGAGAAAAGGCCGGTAATGCTAAAAGCGAAGATATTTTAGATAAACTACCGAATGCGGGAGCAATTATTTCGGAATCGAATGCCTATGACAAATTAAGTGCCGAACATGGATCGGTACTTGTTTTCATGGGGGCCGGCGATATCGAAAAATATGAAGATGCTCTTAAAAAAGGGTTTGAATAAAATGTAAATTAAAAGGTCAATAATAGTCAGACTTTTTTTATGATATCCTGCTATAATATTCAGAAAGGAGGTTAGAATGCAAAATTATTCTGATAATCGCATCATAAAAGATGTTACTGATTCAACTAATGAATCGGGATTAGCAGCATTCTTCCAACGGACATACGCCTATATGGGAGCGGCGTTATTAATTACTTTTGGATTGGCTTATGCTTTGGCTTATCCATTCTATGCCGAGTTTGTTCGTTTTTATGCCAGCAATGGTGCATTGACTTGGATCGTTCTGGCGATCGCTCAGTTGGCTGTTGTCTTTCTAATTGGTCGTAACGCCTTAAAAAATCCGGCGTTGGCTTTTGGGGGATTGCTTGCTTTCGCAGTTGTGGAAGGAATTTTCTTTGGTGCCATTTTTGCGATGTACGACTTGCAGTCGATTGTTTCTGCTTTTCTAATGGCAGCAGTTGATTTTGGAGCTATGGCCTTGTATGGATTCTTTACGAAGAAAAACCTTTCTAGACTTGCTCCAATTCTTTTCGGCGCGATGATCGCATTAATGGTTGGCCTTGTGGTTAGCATATTCGTTCCCGGCTTTAGCTTTATTATGTCTGTTTTGGGAGTTCTTGTCTTTAGTGTTTATGCTGCTTATGATAATAATCGTTTAAAACAAATGTATTTCGAACTTCAGGGACAGGGCAACCAGACAATCAACGGCTTGGCCATCTCGGGTGCGCTTAGTTTGTATCTTGACTTTGTTAACTTGTTCTTGTATTTGCTTAGAATTTTTGGAAATCAAAGAAATTGATTCTTTTATCATTGAATCTTTAATTCCGCTATACTTAATAGCGGAATTTTTTTTTATGACAAATTTTAAAGAAGAATACAAAAAACGTGTCACTTTTGCAATCATTTCGCATCCTGATGCCGGTAAAACAACTTTGACCGAACAACTCCTGTTACACGGCGGCGTTATCAGAAAAGCTGGCACAGTCAAAGGTCGTGGATCGAATAAAATGGCCTCCTCGGATTGGATGGCAATTGAACAGCAGCGAGGTATTTCCGTTACTTCGTCTGTTTTGCAGTTCAATTATGCCGGCAAAAGGATTAATATCCTTGATACCCCAGGCCACGAGGATTTCTCAGAAGATACTTATCGTACTTTAATGGCGGTTGATTCGGCAGTAATGGTGATTGATTCGGCAAAGGGAATCGAACCTCAGACAAGGAAATTGTTTGAAATAGTTTCAAAGCGCCATATCCCGATTTTTACTTTTTTTAATAAATTGGATCGTGATGGTCGTCAAGCGCTTGATTTGGTTGATGAATTAGAAAAAACACTTGGCATTCAAGCCTATGCTATGAATTGGCCGATTGGTTCCGGCCAGGTTTTACAGGGAATTTACGATTTACAACGGAACAAGTTTATTCAATATGATAATGTGAAAAATCCCGATCAATCTGTTTATAACGAATCAATGGAAGAGATCGAGCTTTTAAAGGATGCCGGTAATCAATTAGATGAGGACAAAGTCCTTCGGGGTGCTCAAACACCAGTCTTCTTTGGGTCGGCTTTAAGGAATTTTGGAGTTGAGCAGTTTTTGACTGAGTATTTAAAATATGCCCCCTCGCCATCGGACAAGGCCACGATTGATCATAAAGAGGTTCAACCGGATAACGACCAATTCACGGGATTTATTTTTAAAATTCAAGCGAACATGAATCCTAATCATCGTGATCGGATTGCTTTTGTCAGAATCGTTTCCGGGGAGTTTAAAAAAGGGATGGATGTGACGCTTGCCAGAAATGGAAAAAAATTGAAGCTCAGCAACGTTACTCAATTCTTGGCTGATGAACGTGAAAATATTGAAACAGCTGTTCCAGGAGATATTATCGGCCTTTACGATACCGGTAACTTTCAAATTGGTGATTCAATCTATACTGGTAAACAGAAAGTCGAATTTGAACCATTACCGACATTTACTCCGGAACTTTTTAATCGGGTAATCGCCAAAGACGTTATGAAACAAAAATCTTATCATAAGGGTATTAGGCAATTGGTTCAGGAAGGGACTGTCCAATTATTCGAGTCGTGGCATGGCCAAGAATATATCATTGGGGCGGTTGGCCAGCTTCAATTCGAAGTATTCCAGTTCAGAATGGCTAATGAATATAATTCTCAAGTTATTTTCGAACCGCTTGGTAAAAAGATCGCTCGCTGGATCAAACCGGATCAGTTGGATGAAAAAATGAATACCTCGCGTTCGATACTGATGAAAGATCAACAAGACAACCCGGTTATATTGTTTGAGAATCGTTTTGCTCTGAATTGGTTTGTCGATAAGTATCCTGATATTGATTTGGAATCAAAACTTTAGTAATTTGTCACATCTTTAAAATTTTGTTAAAATTTGTCTCGTTAAGTAAGGAGAGAAAATGCCAGAAAAGAAAACAGCAGCAACTGGTCGAACGACAAAAAAGACAACCAGCGCTGCTAAAAAAGCTGCTCCTGCGACTAAATCCACTGTTAAAAAAGCTGCTTCTACTGCAAAGAAAAACACTAAGACTGCAAAAAATTCTGCTAAGAAAACGACGTCTCAAGCAGCCTCTGCTGTTAAAACGGCGGCTAAAAAGACAACAGCCAAAGCAAGCAGCAAGGGGAAGTCGGTAGCCAAAGGCGCTAAAACGAACGCTGCAAAGGGCAAAAAAACTGTTCGTAAAGCTGCCAAAAAAACCACCGAAGCTGCAAAACCGGCTGTGAAGAAAACTCAGGATGCAGCAAAAAAAGCTGCTGATAAAAGTAAAGAGAGTGTTGATGAAGTTTCAAAACAGGTTGCCCAAACGGCAGAATCCGCTACTAAAGAAACGAAGTCATGGTTTGAAAAATTCTTAGATATGTTCCGTAAATAAACTTAAACATGACATCTATTATTTATTTTTATCGAGTGATTTTATTTTGACAAAACTAACTCATGAATTGGAAAGAGTTCTCTCTACAGATGTAAACTCAAGCATTTTAGTCGATACGGTAAATGATCGTTCTTATAGCAAGGCTGAAATTTTGCAAAAAATCAATCGATTTCAAGAACAGTTGCAGCAATTGCGACTTAGCCAACCAGGAATTATTCTGACGGCCTCTGGAAATTTGGTTGATTTTGTTGTTCGTTTTTTTACAGAAATATTTAGCGGTTTAACAATGTATGCTGTTAATCCTAATTTAAAGGTTGAGGAATTGGCAGATATTGCAAAACAAAGTCAGCTATCGGCTGTAATTTTAAATCATAATTATGAAGATCAATTTACTAATTTTGCTCAGTTATCGGGAATAGATTTTGACGAGGCTTTGGAACTACCAAATGGTGATACTATTCATCGTGTTTCAGATCAAGAAATAATCGAGCATCATTTTGATTTTCCCGATAAAAATGAACTGGAAGAACAATATGCCAGTTTGCTATATACTTCCTGCACAAGTGGGAGACCCAAGGCAGTTGGAATTAATCATAAGCAGGTTTTTGCTGCTGCTAAAAGTGTCATTGAATCTCATAACTTGTCGTCTTCGGGTATTGGATATCAAATTTTACCTTTATTCCATGTTAACGGACAAATCATTGCCTTGATTTCCCAAATTTTAGCCGGTGGGAAATTAGTAATTCCAGAAAAATTTTCGGCATCCAAATTTTGGCCACAAATAGAGAAATATCATATCACCTGGGCTTCGGCTGCTCCAGCAATTATCGGTATTTTAAATAAAACAAAAAGTAATGCTGCTGAATATTTAAATTTACCAAAAGGACAGAAAAGTTTGCGTTTTTTGCGTTCGGCGAGTGCACCACTTTCTAAAAAAACAGCTGATTTATTCCAAAAGAATTTTGGAATATTATTAGTTGAATCTTACGGAATGACTGAAGCCGCCGGCCAAATCTCTGTTAATCCCCAGCGTAAAAATGGTCAGAAACTTGGTTCCGTTGGTCTCCCAACGGTTGAAAAATTAACAATCCGCGATTCTGATTCTCATCAAGAGAAAAAAGTTGGCGAAATTGGCGAAATTGCTTTGTCCGGTCCAAGTGTTATTCAAAAATATTTATGGTCCGAGAATAAAAAGGATTTTGTCGATGGGTGGCTTTATACCGGAGATCTGGGCTATTTGGATGAAGATAATTATTTATTTATTGTCGGCAGAAAAAAAGAGATTATCAATCGTTCCGGTGATAAGATCAGTCCGACAACGATTGAGGAACCTTTTCGAAAATTAAGTGAAATAGATGATTTGGTTGCTCTTGCTATTCCGGACGAAATATATGGCGAAGTTCCAGCTTTAGTTGTTCAAACATCATTTAACGATCTAAAAAAACTGAAGTTCGATTTAGAGAATATTTCCAAAAATAGTTTATCTCCGATTGAACAACCGGTAAAGTTTTTTCTTAGTAAAAAGCTGATAAAAAATGCGATGAATAAAGTTCAGAGAAGAAAGATTCAAAAACAAATTTCAATTGGAAGGTTGAAGCAACTATAATCTACTTGTGTTTATCCATTTCTTGATTTAAAAGTTCGTCGACACGAAGATTTCCAACAGTATTTTTGTGTCCTTTTACCCAGTGAAAAATTAAATAGGGTTTTAATTCTAAGTACATTGGATAAAGAGTCTGCCACATCGTAAAATTCGGCCGCTCTTTTTTTGTTTTCATCCATTTTTCCAACCAACCTTTTTCCATCGGGTCCAAAACGTAATGCGAGTCGCTGATTAATTCGATTTTTTGTTTTTTTAATTCTTCCGTCTTGGTAATTTTTCTAAAAGCCGAGCCAACCGCCATCAGTTCCATTGCGTTATTTGTTGCTCCAAAATGAAAGCCTGAAGCAATGTACTGTTTTTTTTCGTATTCGATTATATAAGCCCATGCCGATAAATCCCGTTCATGAACATGTTGGCCGGGTTTGTTTCCCGTATTTCGATTCCCACCGTCCGTGTAAACTTTGATTAGTGAATTATTCATATTTTTATCTTGCCATAGTTCTCAAGGATAATCTGTATTGATAGAATGAACAGGTGAGTAAAATAATCAAACAATTAGATTGGTTCCTTATTGGACCTTTTTTATTTTTAAGTCTGATTGGCGTGTTGATGGTTTTTTCCTCTTCGGATGATTATTCGGCCGGGGCATTTAGTTTTTTGATTCGGCAGTCTATTTTTGCTTTGATCGGTATTGCTACAGTCTTTGTTTTTTATTTTTTTGTCAAGATCGATTGGCTTGCTTCTCCTAAGTGGACTTCTTTAGCGATGTTGATTACTTTTGGCCTACTGTTGTTTGCCCGCTTTATTGCTCCTGCTACTGCAGGAACAGGGGCACACGGTTGGATTAACCTGCCGATGTTCAATATTGAACCGGCCGAAATTTTTAAAATTGTGATCATTCTTTATTTGGCTTCTTTATCCTCCCATCGTTTGGACAAGTATCAAAGAAAATCCAGGGGAACTCGTCCCCATCGTCCGCCTAACTTGAATAATCAAAATACAACCGAAAAAGTGAAAATGATTTTTGGATATACGCGTTTTCAGGTTATCTTCGTTTTATCGAATTTGTTGATTGTTGTTTTGATGCCTGATTTAGGGAATGCTTTAATTGCTCTTTTTTTAATTGCTGTAATTATTTTTTCCTCTGGTCCGAATCCCAAATATCTTTTTTTATCAATTGCTTTGATTTTGCTTATCTATATTTTTTTGCCGTTAATTATCAAACAAATTCCGGAAAGCTTTTTGTCAAGTCACTATCAGGCCCGGCGTTTATTGATATTCATGGATCCTTGGCCATATGCGAAGAATCAGTCGTTGCAGTTGGTTAATTCTTTTTATGCGATTGCTCACGGTGGATTATTTGGAGTTGGTTTAGGGAATTCGATTGAGAAGATGGGCTATCTTCCGGAAGCTAATACCGATTTTATTATGGCCATTTTCGTTGAGGAACTTGGATCGATCTCGCTATTTATCGTTCTTGGTCTTCTATTGATTATGATTGGAAGGATGTTTTATATCGCTTTTCATGTCAGAAATAATTTTGGGCGTTTGGTTCTTTATGGTATTGCCAGTTATTTCTTTATCCAGGCTTTGGTTAATTTGGGTGGAATTATCGGCGCTCTTCCTTTGACGGGAGTGACATTTCCTTTTATCTCTTACGGAGGATCTTCCTTTTTGATTAGTTCGATATCGGTTGGGATTGCATGTGTAGTCTCACGAACCTATAGCGAACAGATAAAGACAAGAAGGAGAGAAAGCCGGCAGAGGGCAAGGATGAGAAAATGAGAGTTATTGCAGGAAAAAACCATGGTCTGCGTTTGAAAATGGTTCCTTCGAAATTGACCAGACCGACAACCGAAAAAGTCAAAGAGGCGCTTTTTTCTATTATCGCCCCCTATAACAAACCAGGGATCGTTTTAGATTTGTATGCCGGTTCCGGTTCTTTGGGAATTGAGGCAGTTTCTAGGGGCTATCGGAAAGCTTATTTAGTCGATCATGCCAGACCGGCAATTGAAGTAATCAGAAATAATGTCATTGCGACGAAAAGTCCGGAAAATTTTGAAATAATCAAGGCGCCGGCCAGCCAGGCAATTAAGCAGTTTTTTGATAATCAAATTCGATTTGATTTGGTAATTTTCGATCCCCCTTATGCAAAACAGCATATTGTCAAAGATATTTCTAGCTTAACGGAATATAATTTATTGACAGAACATGCCTTGATTGTTGCCGAGACGGATCGATCTGGTTTTAATTCTCTAAATGGTAATCTGCCTAATGGCTATACTGTTTTGTCGAAGAAGGATTATGGAATTACTTATTTAACGGTAATGGAAAGGGACTAAATATGGTAAAAGCTGTTTTTCCGGGATCTTTCGATCCTTTAACCTTTGGCCATTTGGATGTTATCAGCCGTTCGGCGCTTCTTTTTGATCAAGTGATCGTGGCTGTTGGCATTAATACAAGTAAAACAGCAATGTTTACGACTGAAGAAAAAATAACTTTGATCTCCAACAACACTAAAAATTTGAAGAACGTTTCTGTATTACCGATGCCTGATTTAACTTTCAAATTTGTCTCATCGGTCGGAGCAGATGTAATTGTTCGGGGAATCAGAAATGTTAGGGACTATGAATATGAACGCGATATCGCGGAAATCAATCATCGTCTTGGAAATGTTGATACAGTTTTGTTGCCATCGAAGGCTGTTTATCAAGACATTTCTTCTTCAAATTTAAAAGAAGTAGCAAAATTCGGAGCTGATATTAGTCATTTTGTGCCCGAAAATGTTATAAAACTGATAAAGTTAAAAACTAAATGAAAAAGAAAACATTTGTAACAATTATTTCCAGCTTTACCATTTTCATGTTAATGATCATCGGCGTATCTTTTTATTTGCTTTTACCAATGAATGCTTACGTGGAAACGCCAGGACAGGCGGATAATATAAAACAGTTTATGACTGTTGCCGGCAAACGCGATCGAACAAAAGGTTCCTTGCGACTTGTTTCGGTATATTTATCCCAGGCAAATCATTTGGATTGGCTGATTAGTAAATTTAATGGCGCCTATTCGATTGAAGCTAAGACAGAAGTTCAAGGAAATGTTTCGAATAGTGTTTACGAAGCAATCAGCAAATATCAAATGAAGGAAGCGATTCTATCGGCAGAAGAAGTTGCTTTTAAAGCTGCTGGAATGGCTGATAAAGTCAAATCCGAATATCGCGGAATTTATGTTGCCAGCATCACGAAAAAATCGCACTTTGCCAAGAAAATTAAAGTTGGCGATACGATCACGAAGGTTGATGGCAAACACTTTAACAATTCTGCCGGATATCAAAAATACCTAGCCGCTATGCCGGTCGGGGAAAAGGTGACTTTGACTGTTTTGCGGAATAACAAAACGCTTGAAGTTTCCGGAAAAACAATTCATTTAGCAAATACAAAAGATAAAGAATATCCAAAAGGGAGGAGCGGAATTGGAATCGGTCTAGTTGACGATGTGGAAGTTACTACCGACCCGAAGGTTAAAGTCAATGTCGGTCAGATTTCCGGACCCTCAGGCGGTTTGATGTTCACTCTTCAACTGTATTCACAATTATCAGGCGATAACATCAAAAAAGGTCGTAATATTTCCGGTACAGGGACAATCGATGATCAAGGAAAAGTTGGCGAAATTGGTGGTATCGATAAGAAAATAATCGCTGCAAAGGAAGCTGGTTCAACGGTTTTCTTTGTCCCGTATGTAAAATCGACTAAGGCAAATCTTAAATTGGATGGTGGCCAGACTAACTGGCAGGCAGCGCTTAAAGCACAAAAAGAGTATGCCCCGAAAATGAAACTTGTTCCCATCCGGAATTTTCAGGATGCTCTTAATTATTTGAAATATGGAAAAGTTATAAAAACAAAGTAATTTTAAAAAAGCCGTTTTGGCTTTTTTTATTTTGGCTAAAAAATACGTATTACTCAATAGGAGCCAAAAATGCAAAATTACTTTAAGTCACTCTTAAAAGAAGCTGTTGATTCTAATTCAACCGATATTTATCTTTTACCTGATGAAGAACATTATCAAATTAAATTTCACGATGGCAGTCGACCCAGAAGCTTTCGAATAATTAGTAAATTGATCGCAACGAAGCTGTTTAGCTTCCTCAAGTTTCGGGCACAGATGAACATTACCGAAAATCGACGTCCCCAGATGGGTTCGATGGATTGGTCTCTTGACAAACAAAATTTGTCTTTGAGAATTTCAACTGTTGGCGATTTTAAAAACCAGGAAACAATGGTAATCAGATTCTTTATGATCGTGAAATCCACAATCTCGTTTGGTTGAAAAAAGAACAATTTTCTCATTTAAAACAAATAATCCCTTCACATGGACTGGTTGTCGTTGCTGGGCCAACCGGTTCTGGAAAAACAAGTACAATTCATGAATTATTACGCGAATACGCAAGTGATAAACTCGTTCTCACAATCTAAGATCCTGTGGAAATTAAAAATAGTAGATTTGTGCAATTGCAGGTGAATCAGCATGCTTCTATGACTTATCTTGATCTGATAAAAGTGGCTCTTCGCCATCATCCTGATATTTTATTAATTGGAGAAATCCGAGATTCGCAGACTGCCCAAGCGACAATTCAAGCTGCCTTAAGTGGCCATTTAGTTTTTTCGACAAT
Source organism: Oenococcus oeni (assembly GCF_020510245.1). Lineage (NCBI taxonomy): Bacteria > Bacillati > Bacillota > Bacilli > Lactobacillales > Lactobacillaceae > Oenococcus > Oenococcus oeni. The sequence goes on from NZ_CP084701.1 coordinate 746,213, forward strand.
TCATGCTAATTCTGCAAGTACAGTCGGTAATCGTTTATTGGAACTTGGCGTTGACAAAACTTTGCTCAAAGATGTCTTGAAGGTAACTATTTATCAGCGTCTTTTACAACAAGTTAATGGTTCGCTTGCGGCAATTGCCGATTGGAAGGAAGATTGGCAGATTTTGGATCAGCCAACAAGTGATTTTGGATCTTCTTGGAAGGAAGTATTGGATGGTGCTTTTAAAAGTAAAAGAATATCTTCAAAAGTATACGAAGAGTACAAAAAAATTGCCGCGTAGGCAACAGGTAGAATTTCTAAGTCTTCTTGGACAATTAATTCAGTCGGGTTATTCAATAAATCAGGCGACAAATTTTATTCAGCAAATTTCACGCGAAAGTTCCTGGGTTAAAAACCTTAATCTCGAACTAGCCAAAGGAAAGAATTTTGCTTTTGCAATCAAACCTTATTTGAATAATTCTTTGAACTTTCAGATTGGCATGGCTGATCGTTATGGAAACTTAGAGAAAATTTTACTTCAATTGGCGGATTTTTCGGAAAAATGTTTAAAGCAAGAAAATAAAATCAAGCAAATTCTTAGGTATCCACTTGTTCTTGTTTTTTTATTAATTGGAATCGCAGTTGCTGTAAAAATATTTTTACTACCAATTTTATCGAGCTGGTCTAATCAGCAGCGGGTTGATTTCGTTGATGAATATTTTTGGTTCAAAGTACTAGGTGTGGTATTGATGACCTTGCTTTTCCTTTTTTACCGCTGGCAATCATTTAAAAAAATGAGCAAATTAAAGCAATTGGCTTTTTATACAAAAATTCCTTTGTTTGGAAAAACTTTAAATCACCTGATCAATTATCAATTTTCTTTACAACTTTTGATGTTAACGGCTTCGGGTTTGCAGATTTCACAAATCGCCAAAGACATAAGTAAAAATAACAGTCATTCAGTTGAATCCGATTTTGCTGAAAAACTCGTTGAGATGCTTGAGGATGGACACAGCTTTTCCGACTATTTTCATGAATTAAGTTTTCTCGATCCGACAATTAATATCTATTTTCAACAAGGAGCCAACAAAGAACTCTTGAATCGAAATCTTAAAATTTATTCAAAAATAAGTTACGAAAAATTTTTAACTAGTGTTGATCGCTTAATTAGCTTAATTCAGCCTTTAAGTTTCGCAATTGTCGGTATAGGAATTGTTTTATTTATCATCAGCCTTTTAATGCTTTTAATTTTGCCGAATTTAAATAATCAACGCAAAAAAGCTGAAAATACTCAGGCTGAGGCAATGGTTTCTGTAATTCAAACACAGGTAGATTTATATGAAAATGATAACGATGATAAAAATGTAACTTATTCCGAACTTTTATCAAAAAAATATTTAACCGAGAAACAGATAAAAAAAGCACAAGAATTTGGAATTAAGATTAATGGCAGTAATGTGTCGAAATAATTCATTTACATTATTAGAGTCTGTAATCGTATTATTGTTGGTTTGCTCTTTATGTTGTTTGGCGGTTCGAATACCGCATAAATCAAAAGAAAAAATCGAAAAGGATTTTTTAAATGACTATCAATCTTTTTTTAATCAAGCGCAATTAAGCGCTCAAAGGGACAATCACGATTTGAAATTTATTTTTTCTAAGAAAAAAATTGAATTTATAGATCAAAGAGGTGGCCAACATCTTTTAAATATTCCTAAAGAACTTATTGGACCAAAGGATAAGATCGTGATCAAAGCCAATGGTTATGTCGCTCCTGCAACGATCAGTTTCTCTGATCCTCAGGGAGGAAGGCAGTTCGCATTAATTTATTCTTTGGGATTTGGTAATTATCGGATGGAGAAATATGAATAGACAATCATCCTTTGTTTTAATGGAGGCTTTGCTTGCTTTATCAGTATCAATGCTGGCAATTTGTTTTTTATGCGATTTACAAAGCAAACAAATTCAACGAATAACGATTTTGAAAGATACGATTCAAAATCAAAGATCAAAATTAGAGAAAAAATACTATTGTGAAGAAAAGTAGACAAAAATCTTTTACGATCCTTGAAAGTATCATTGCTTTAGGGATTTTCGCCCTAATTGTTTTAATAATTCAATTTGCAATTCAATATATAAAAAAAGAGAAACAAACGACCAACACAATTAATTTCCAACGAATGTTGCTTCAGTTAGAGGATTCAAGCCGATCCTATCGCTGGGCGCAAACAAAGGAAGGAAAAATTTATTTACTTTCAATCGGAAAACGCAACCAGAAGATCAATTTTAGATTAAAAAATCATAGCCTTCAGCTGACGACCAGTGATGGAGGAACAATGCCGATTGTTTCCCAAGTAAAAGATTTTGAACTTGAGCAACTTAACGAAAAAATTTATTTATCTTTATATTTCGATAGTGGGGAATGCTATGAAAGCAATCTTTTATTGGAAAAATACGAAAAGGAGGAAAAATAGTTATATTTTTTTATCAACGATTATATTAATTTTTCTTTTTACCGGAATATCTTTGAGTTTGGCCATGATTCATGCTAACCAGATCGCTTCTTTGGAAAACGTTAATCATTATTATGAAAAGAGAATTAATTCGCTTGTTGAAGAAGGCAAAAATCCCTAAGATAAAAGTATGAAGCCAGAAAATTTAGTTAAAGCGGTAAAAATCCTCGATAATCATATTCCAAAAGAGCTTGACGATCCTAATTCAATTGCTCAAGCGGCCAAGAAACTTGAATTGAAGAATTTCAGCCAATCTGAATTGGTTAATGGATTTAATCTTTTTTTTGCCCAACGGTTTGAAGATCGACTACAAATTTTTAATCGAATAACTCCGCCAGTTATCGGCGACTTAATGGCCTTGGTAACAGAAAAACTTGGATTGGCGAAACAGGAAATATTCGATCCTGAAATTGTTTTTCCGGATCTCATCTTCCAATTTGCGAGCCATTTTGGTCAATCAATCTACGGCAGGGCCGCCGATCAGATTATTGATGCCAGTCTGAAAAAACTGGCGAATATTTATCGGTTCGACTTCACTGATTCGGATCACGAAAAAATTGTCGTTAGCAGAATTTTGGGAATTGATTTTGCTGCCGAAATGAATCATTTTTTTAAAGCGAGCAATTTGAAAGTAGGCGAATCAGCAATTTTGTTGGTTAATAATTCCGATCTTCAATCCAATTCTTTTGCCGAGATATTGAAAAAGAACAAAAATATGGCCCTGTTGGCAATTATTGAATTACCGACAAAGCTTTTCAAACATTCGGAAATGCGTTCCAGTCTTCTAATTTTGCGTCGAAAAGTGGATAATGAAAAAGTAACGGCTCAGGTTTTGCTTGCTCAAATCCCTGAGCTTTCAAATAAAGAAGATTTTTCCAAATTTGTTTCTCAACTTGAAACCTGGAAAAAGGAAAATTTGTGAGGTAATATGACAAAAATTTTATCGGTAAATGCCGGCTCGTCTTCATTGAAGTTCAAATTGCTTAATATGCCCGAAGAGAGTGTTATCGCCGAAGGACTGATTGAAAGAATCGGTGGCAGCCTGGATCAAGACGATAATGTCACGATTAAATTCAATGGCGAAAAACATAAGAGCCGTCAGGCTTTTAAAAATCACGAGGATGCTATCAACTTGATGCTTTCTCAATTTAAAAAGTTTGGAATCGTTGATAATTTTAATGAGATCAAAGGAATTGGCCACCGTGTTGTTGCCGGGGGTGAATGGTTCAATAAATCTGTATTAATTAACGATGAAGTGCTGAATAAAATTGAACGTTTGGCTGCTTACGCTCCACTCCATAATCCTGCGAACGCTATGGGCATCAGGGCTTTTTCCAAAATAATCCCCGATGCAACCGAAGTTGCCGTATTTGATACAGCTTTCCATCAAACGATGCCGAAAGAGAATTACTTGTATGCGGTTCCTTATGAGTACTATACGAAATACGGTGTTCGTAGGTATGGAGCTCACGGAACTTCCCATAAATACGTTTCCGAACAGGCTGCTAAATTAATTGGGAAACCCCTAGAAGAACTTAAACTGATTACTTTGCATTTAGGAGCCGGAGCGTCTGTAACGGCCATTAAGAATGGTCGATCATTTGATACCTCGATGGGATTTTCGCCTTTGGCCGGATTGGTTATGGCGACTCGTTCAGGGGATGTTGACGTCTCATTGATTGATTACGTTAAAGCAAAAGAAGATATTTCCGATCAGGAAATGCTAAATGTTCTTAACCAAAAATCCGGATTACTGGGTGTGTCAACAATTTCAAGTGATATGCGTGATTTGTTGGATGTTTATGATACTAACGATCATGCTAAATTGGCTATTGATATGTTTGTCGGTCGTGTAGTTGATTATATCGGTCAATATTATTTTGAATTAAAGGGAGCTGATGCGCTTGTTTTCACGGCCGGAATTGGAGAGAATTCGGTTCCAATCAGGAAAATGATTATCGATCGTCTGGCTTTCTTGGGCATTAAACTCGATGAAGATGCAAATGATAAGCATGGAGTCGAAACAAAGATTACAACTGATGATTCCAAAATGGCTGCATATGTAATTCCAACCAATGAGGAACTCGAAATTGCTCGTGATGTACAAAATTTGATGAAGTAATCATTCTACCGCCAACTTGGCGGTTTTTCTTTGCTCTTAAAAAATAACTAAAGATAGTGATTTTTTTTACAATATTTGCTTGACATTCAGATTGTGAAGTTTTAGATTATTATTGTTAATAAGTTCACAATTAAAATGTGACTTGTTACAAAGGAGAACTTATGGCAGTTGAAACGAAGAAGATTACTAAAAAGATACTGACTTCCGACGAACTTAAAGACAAAAAGGAGACAGCAAAAAAATACATTGGAGAATTAGTCGATAAATCAAGACAGGCATTATTAGAATTCTCTCAATATAGTCAATCACAAGTTGACAAAATTGTTGCCGCAATGGCTTTAGCTGGTTCCGAACATTCTTTGGAATTAGCACACTTTGCTCGAAATGAAACTGGAAGAGGAGTTGTTGAAGACAAAGATACGAAAAATCGTTTTGCCTCGGAATCTGTATATAACACGATTAAAAATGACAAAACAGTTGGCGTAATTGATGAAGACCCAATCACTGGCAAAGTTCAGTTAGCTGCACCACTTGGGATTTTAGCCGGAATTGTTCCAACGACAAATCCAACGTCTACCACGATTTTTAAATCATTGTTAACCGCTAAGACACGTAATACGATCATTTTTGCTTTTCACCCGCAAGCACAAAAATCGTCTGTAGCGGCTGCGAAAATTGTTTACCAGGCGGCTAGAAAAGCTGGAGCACCGAAAGATTTCATTCAGTGGATCGAAACGCCTTCCTTGGAAAATACGACTGCTTTGATGCAAAATCCTGAAATAGCTTCAATTTTGGCTACTGGAGGCCCTTCTATGGTTCATGCCGCATTAACATCGGGAAACCCTTCAATGGGTGTTGGGGCAGGAAATGGAGCTGTTTTCATTGACCATACGGCTCGTGTTCGTCGAGCGGCAGAAGACTTGTTGCTATCAAAACGTTTTGATAATGGAATGATTTGCGCTACAGAGAATTCCGCAGTTATCGAAGCTTCGGTTTATGACGAATTTATGAAATTAATGCAGGAAAAGGGTACTTATCTCGTTCCGAAGGATGATTACAAAAAGATCGCTGATTTTGTTTTCAGCGATAAACATGCAGTTAATGGTCCGGTTGCCGGGATGAGTGGCCGTTGGATTGCTGAACATGCCGGTGTTACTTTGCCGAAGGGCAAAGATGTTTTGTTGTTTGAGTTGGATCAAGACGACATTGGCGAAAAACTTTCCTCGGAAAAACTTAGCCCCTTGCTTTCGGTCTATAAAGCTGCTGATCGTAAAGAAGCGATAAAAGTTGTTCAAAGACTTTTGAACTATCAAGGAGCTGGTCATAATGCGGCAATCCAGATTGGCGCTCAAGACGATCCCTTTGTTAAAGAATATGCCGATGCAGTTTCTGCATCTAGAATTTTGGTTAACCAGCCCGATTCAATAGGTGGAGTCGGCGATATTTATACAGATGCATTGCGTCCAAGTATGACGCTTGGTACTGGTTCATGGGGGAAGAATTCATTGTCACATAATTTATCAACTTACGATTTGTTGAATGTCAAAACGGTTGCCCGCAGACGTAATCGTCCTCAATGGGTTCGTCTTCCAAAAGATATCTACTATGAGAAAAATGCCATTACCTATCTGCAGGAATTACCGAACGTCAATCGGGCTTTCGTTATTACCGATCATTCGTTGGTCAAATATGGATTCGTCGATCGGATTCTTGAGCAATTCGAATTGCGTCCCGACCAGGTTAAAACAAGTATTTACAGTTCTGTTCAACCGGATCCTTATTTGAGTCAGGCTGTTGAAATTGCAAAACAAATGCAGGAGTTCGAACCGGATACAGTAATTGCTCTTGGAGGAGGTTCCTCTTTGGATGTTGCCAAGATTTCCCGTTTTCTTTATGAATATTCTCAAGAACCGGACCACATTGGTTTTTTGGAAAACATTGACGATATTAAAGAATTGTTTAAAGGATTGCAGCAAAAGTTTATGGATATTCGGAAACGGATTGTTAAATTCGAACATCAGAATTTGACTCAACTGGTTGCTATTCCAACAACTTCGGGTACCGGTTCGGAAGTAACACCGTTTTCGGTTATCACCGATGATGAAACTCACGTTAAATACCCTTTGGCCGATTATGAATTAACTCCGCAAGTTGCAATCGTTGATCCTGAATTGGTTATGACTGTACCAAAACGGACCCTGGCTTGGTCTGGACTGGACGCCTTATCTCACTCGCTTGAATCCTACGTGTCGGTTATGAGTTCTGAATTTACACGGCCGTGGGCTTTACAGGCAATCAAACTGATTTTTGAAAACATCGTTGATTCCTATAATTACGATCCAAAGCACCCAACTAATCGGGGCGCCGAGGCACGTGAAAAAATGCATTATGCTGCAACTTTGGCCGGCATGTCTTTCGGAAACGCCTTCTTGGGCATAAACCATTCACTGGCCCATAAAACCGGTGGAGAGTTCGGTCTTCCTCATGGTTTGGCAATCAGCATCGCGATGCCACATGTAATTCGATTTAATGCGGTTACCGGAAACGTCAAACGGACTCCTTTTCCTCGTTATGAGGTTTATACAGCCCAAAAAGATTATGCCGATATTGCGCGCCATATTGGCCTCAGCGGTAAGAACGATGCCGAATTGGTTGAAAAACTTATCGCCAAAATCAAGGAATTAACCGATGCCTTGGATGTCGATATTACTTTGAGCGGCAATGGAGTCGATAAAAAGAGCTTTGAACATTCTTTGGATCAACTGGTTGATCTTGTTTACGATGACCAGTGCACGCCAGGAAATCCGCGACAACCGAATTTAGCTGAAATTAGGCAGTTATTGATCGACCAATTTTAATTTTAAAGGGATACCTGTTGACCAGGATCTCTTTTTATTTTGCTTTGAAAAACTAGTAAGATTAAATTGTCATGCAAAAAAAAACAAAAAGAACAGGTACGAGAAGAAAAAATACAAGAAGTAAAAGCCAAAAAAGCAGACGACTTAGAAGAATAATTATCGTATTAATTATTTTATTTTTGCTTATTATTTTTGGAACAAATTTTTATAATAAAATGCAGGAAAATCAACTGCAGGAAGAATATTCTGCGATCGATTCAAAAGATAATAGTTATCGGGTTGTTGTAATAAAAACCGGATCATCGGTTCAAGATATGGCTAAGGATTTAAAAAAAGCCGGTTTGGTTAGAACTGAGCTCGATTTTTCCAAGTACGCATTGGACAAAGGCGGCAGTGGATTACAGGCAGGCACTTATTACCTGCAAAGATCCCAGTCGATACCCCAAATATACTCACGCTTAGTTAAAGGACCGAATACCGAGGTTTATCGCAAACTTTTTATTAAAAAACGCGTTAAATATGCTCAGGAATTGCAAAAGAAATACAAGGTCTTGGCTTCGATCGATCTTGCTCAAACAATTTTGGAATCTGATTGGGGCACAAGCACTTTGGCTTCGAAATATAATAATTACTACGGAATTAAAGCTCAGGGCAGTCAAAAAAGTATTCAGTTGGAGACCAAAGAGTATGTTAACGGGAAATGGGTAACGGAAAAAGATAAATTTGCTGTTTACAGTAATTGGCATGATAGTATGCTGGCGCATGCTAAATTCATTGCTAACGGTACTGAGACAAATTCAACACAATTTAAAGATGTTCTGGCAGCCGGCGATTATTCAGCTGCCGCTAAAGCATTGGTTAAAGATGGTTATGCAACCGATCCAGATTATGCTAATAAACTTATTACGTTAATTAAAACGTACAAATTGAATCAATACGATAATTAAAAACCCAGGTTAATTAACCTGGGTTTTTGTTATTTAGCTTTACTTACATGAAGTATTTCAACTGTCACCGAATGATTTTCAGGAAGTGGAATTTCAACTTTATCGCCTGTTTTGTGGTCCAAAAGTGCTTTTCCCATTGGCGAGTCGTTTGATATTTTTCCTGATAGAGGATCGGATTCGGCTGAACCAACAATCGTATAGGTTTCTTCATCTCCATCCGGAACTTCTTTAAAAGAAATTTTCTTTCCAAGCGTGACGACGTTCTTTGAAGCACTGGATGCATCGATAACCTGGGCGAATTGAATCATTTGCTGAAGCTGTTTTACTCTGCCCTCGACAAATGCTTGTTCATCTTTAGCCGATTGGTATTCCGAATTTTCAGATAAATCTCCAAAAGAACGAGCTTCTTGTATTCTACTTGTAATTGCCGGGCGCTTATTTGTAATAAGATCATCAAGTTCTGCTTGAAGCTTGGCAAGACCTTCAGCGGTCATTGGATATGTTTTTTCTTCTGCCATATATATCCTGTATCCTTTCAAAATTTACAGCAAAACTAGCATAACACGTGTTAAGTAACTGTCAAGCACTATGTTTAAGTGACTTATTTCTTATTATTTTTCAGTATTTTTGAAATAGTGAAGAACTTTTTTCTTTTATTAATTTCGATTAGTGTTACTAGCAATATGCTTATCAATGTAATAGCCGAAGCGACTCCCAAGTAAGGTTCCTGATAATATATTTGAACTTTGTGCCTGCCTTGCTTGATTTTTGCGCCAATAAAATAATTGTCAATTGTTTTTACAGGAGTGTTTTTTCCATCTATTTTGATTTTCCAACCCGGTGCCGCCGGAATCGTTGTCATGAGAATCTTTTGATTCTTTTTAACGTCCACTTCACCGGTAAAACTGGTTTGATTGAATTTCAAGTTTTTTATTCCGGTTTTTTGAACCTTATTTGCTGATTTGGCAAGTTTTGAATCATTAATCGAATATAATTCCAAATCGTTTAGGAAAAGCTCGGAATAATTTAAATGAATCCCGATTGTTATTTGAAGGTTCTTATCGTGATTAGCAACGTTTAAGGCGACAACGTTCTCACGATTTGCATATTGTGGGATTGTTTCTCCATTAACCGTAATCCAGGTAGCATTATTTGCAAATGAGACCGGAAGTGTCAAATAGTAGGAACCATTTGTATTTGGTTTGAAACTGATGTTGATCACTGCATCTTGACCTGAATTAATTTTTTGAGCGGTTTGGCCATTAAGACTAATCAGAGTTTTTATATTTTCGGTACTGTAACTAAAGGGAACGTTGCTTTGGACCAAATTTTTTGTACCGGTTATTCCTTCCCAAAGCGAGTTGGAAGTAAGAATAGGATTTTCCGGAATGATTTTACTTTTTAAAACTTTGCTGGAAGTCGGAAAAATTATCGGCAGTGCATTTTTATTTTTAATCGTCATGACTTGGTTTCTACTTTGCAAAAGTCTGTAGTTGGTCAGATCTGGACGATAAGAGTTCGCCATTGCCTTAGGAGAACCGGCTGCATTGGATCCGCCATAGACTGGAGAAATAAAATATTTCATATCAAAAATTGCGTCTGTCAAAACTGTTCCAAATGAGTAGGAAGTATAGTAATCATTTGCCACTTGACCAAAGGCACCAAATAACTCTGGTGTTGTTTTATCGACGGTCGAGGAAAAATGCATACCTCCGTTGTATCCGGTGGCAAAAGCATCGCCCCGGGTTCTGGAAAATGTCTGACCAACTCGATAAAAACCTTTTTTTGATAAATCACTTGTTGATTGTTGTAATGCTTTTACGGTCCTTTGATATTCGCTGTTTGTTAAATAACTAAAGTTGTTTGTCGATATATAAGCATTTAGGGCTGAGCTCGTTAAACCAATCAGTAAAAGAAAGTAGGCCCAAACATCATGCTTCATATAACTACGAACCATGTAAACCAAAAGAGCCGAAACAGAAAGAAAGATGAACAAACGAACCTGCTGAGAATTTACGAAATTTATTTTCTTGTTGAAGAAGACCGCGACGCTGCTGATTACAGCTATTAAGAGCAGACTTAGGACGAAACTGGGAAAATTTGCATGTTTGCTTTTTTCAAGGCCGATGGCTGCCAGTAGAAGAATAAAAAAACTAAAAATGAAACTATAGCGATATGGATACCAAACCGGATATTGCATCATATGGAATAAAATATTTAGCGGTTGCCAAACAAAACTCAAGCTGTATAAAGCGATGATTAGTCCACTGATAATTTTCGTGGATATTTTTTCTTGTTTGATTGAAAAATAGGTGATTAAACCAATAATTATTATGAAAGGTACAAAGATATTGGCAAGTCCTGTTTTCATCTGACTGAAGTTGAATGATCCGGGAATTAATTTCAAAATTACCAAATAAGGTTTTTGAATGAAACCCCAATCTATGCTTGCAATCGTATCCTGGCCTTTTCCCTGTATGAGTTGAAAAGCAGTCGGAATCAAAACGACCGAAGAAATTAAAACCGATAGCAGCATCGATGACAAAAATCGAAGAAATATTAACGATTGGTTTAGAAATTTTGAATAATATCGGCTAATCTGCCAAATAGCAAACATTGGTAAAAAGATACCGATCATGTAGGCAATATAAAAATTATCGATAATTGAAAAAGCGAAGATTAAAACAAAAGGCAAATATTTTTGCTCGTTAATTAATTTGATCGCAGCATAAATGATTAACGGTAACAAGATTATTTGGTCCTGCCACAACAGATTTACCTGATTAGCGACAAACCAGCCCGACAGAGCATAAGAACTGGATATAAGTAAACCCATTTCTTTGCCGGTAAAATTTCTTCTTACCAGCAAATATTGCATAGAAAGCCCGGCAAGGCCGAAACGAACAACTGTCAAAAATAATATTCCGCTCGGAAGATTGGCTTGATTAAAAAAAAGCAGTAAGAGATTTAGTGGACTAAAAAGATAATAGGACCACTCGGAAAACATTTCACCACCAAAATTTTTTGCAAAACTGTAAAAAAGCTGATTCGGCTGATGCAAAATTGTTTCGCGCATACCGGAGAACATATCTACGTATTGTTGACCCAGATCGACTGTTAGAATCGAACTATTGCCGAAAGGAGCCATTTTTCGATAATAAAAGTAAAAAAGCATTATTAATGCCGGCAGAGCAAAACTGAGGAAATAGTGATTTAAGATAATTTTTCGAATTTTTTCAAGCATTGACTATAACTTATCTTACGATGATACATACGATGATACAATAAAACTGCTACTTATTTGGAACTTAAAAAAGTGATTAAAAAACCAAAATTAGAAAATTTCAATAAAAAAGATTCTCATTCGGATAAAAACAATAACTCGACTATTCCCGTTCGTTTGAACGTTTTGCTTGGCTTAAGCGGCTTTCTGCTTTTGCTTTTGATTATCAAATTAGGAATGCTGACAATCATTTCCGGGAAGAGTTACTCGACGATCGTTAACCAAACCGAAGCTACTGTCGAGACGACAGAGGCTCCTCGAGGGGTTATTTACGATTCTACCGGAAAAGTGTTGGCAGGAAACAAGTCGATTCCTTCAATCAGTTTTGAGCGTTTGCCGTCGATCACTAGTGCCGAGATTTATAAAAGCGCGACGCGTCTTTCAAAGTATTTAACGATCGATACCAGTGCTTTAACCGAAACGCAGGAAATCGACTATTATTTGACCAGCTCCAAGCACAGTAAAGAAACTATTAAAAAATTGGGACTTTCCAACAGCGCAGTGAACAAACTGACCAGTTCCGCTTTATATAAGCTTGAGGTCAAATATTTAAAGAAAAACAAATTAGAATTAAGCAGTTCGCAAAAAAATGCTGCTGCTATCTACAATAAGATGGCTCAGACAACGAGTTTATCTACGACTACTCTTAAATCGACGGGTGTAACAACCAAAGAAATTTCTGAAATCGGCGAACGCCTGAGTCAATTTTCCGGTATCAGGATTAATCAAGGATGGACGAGATATTATCCGCAAGGAAGTAGTTCCAAGACTTTGCTTGGATCATTATCTGGTTCGTCAAGTGGGCTTCCGGCCAGCAGTTTAAGCACATATCTTGCTGAAGGCTATTCAAGAACCGACAGTGTCGGTATTTCCGGAATTGAAAAGGAGTATGAACAGACTCTTCGTGGAATTAGCAAAAAAACTCAGATTACAACCAATTCTCAAAATAAAATTGTTAGCAGCAAAGTAACACAATCGGGTACGGCAGGAAAAAATCTGCAGTTGACGATTAACTCCAAATTCCAAAGCGATGTTTCTGCAGCACTCAAGAAATACATGGGCACTGATTTGACGACCGGTGGCTATGCCGCTGTTATGAATCCGAAAACCGGTGGGGTTTATGCAATGGCCGGTTGGGATCGGAACGTTAAGACTGGTAAGCTGACCCAAAATGATCTGGCAGCAATTCAGGATCCGATTGTTATGGGTTCTGCTGTCAAACCGGCGATGGTGTCGATGGCTTTGCAGGCTGGTGTCATTACTCCGACCAGTTCCACTCAGGATGATCAGATCATCAAGCTGGCCGGTACAGCCGAGAAACACTCCGACTTTAATCCGACTGGCGTTAAAATTCCTCTGACTGCCGAACAAGCCCTCGAAGATTCTTCCAATACTTATATGATCCAGCTGGCTTTAAAAATGAACGGCACGCCATATGTATCGGGGATGAGCCTAAACGTTAGTTCGAATATATGGCAGAAAATGCGTAATGGCTTTGGCGAATTCGGACTCGGCAGTAGAACTGGAATTGACCTTCCAGGCGAAACAGCGGGCTATAAAGGATCGATTACCGGATCCTTGGCCAGCTCATTCATCGATGAAGCTTTTGGCCAATACGATACCTATTCGGTTATTCAAATGGCTCGCTTTGTAAGTACTATTGCCAATGGAGGATATTTGGTACAGCCGAAGGTCGTTGCTTCTGTCTTGAAATCGGGCAAGAACGGAGTTAGATCGTCGGTCGCCAGTGAAGTGAGTCCGACGATTCAAGGCTATGTAAAAATGAACAGCGCACAATGGAATGTTATTAAAACCGGAATGTGGGATGTTGCCAACGGAAGCAGTCAATATAATACCGGTGGTACTCTGATTCACGAACTAAGTCCTAAAGTAGCCGCGAAAACCGGAACTGCTGAATCCTTTGTCGATGGTCAGCAGACTCAGAACGATACCTTGATTATGTATTCCCCATATGCTCCATTCGCAATTGCGATTGCCTATGTTGGAGATAAAGTAGATAGTTTCGGAGCCGTTGAAAAAGCTGCTGCTGCTATCTATAATGCTTTCTGGAAAGATGTAATGCCTAAACCTAATGACTAAAAGATTATCGACAATCGGGAGGTTGTTGTACGGAATTGCTATTGGAGATGCGCTTGGTAATTTAAGCAAACGCAACACAAAATGGGCTTTAAGAGAAAACAACGATCTTGATGAGGCTGACTTTGAATTTCTTTGGACACCAACAACTGGATTGACTTTTGCGATAGTTCGTGCAATTTCGCTTGGATATTCGCGAGCGAACGTAATGCATAATTTTGCCGAATGGTGGCGAAATGGCCAATTTTCGATGACCGATGATATTCAAACGGATCGTTTTGAAACGGAAATTCAGTCAATCATTAATTTTGAATTAACTCGCGATCTCGATTTAATTGGTTCGACCGATCCTGTCGAGAATGATGAAAATGTTTTGATAAGAGCTATGCCAATCGCTTTTTATGAAACTTCCAGAATTGGTTCGGCCTTTATCAATGACGAAAAATCAATGGGTAGAATTCATGATATGGTTTCTTTGACCCATAACTATCCTTCGGCAATGATGTCTTCTGGAATGGTCTCCTTTTTAATATCCCAAATACTTGGTAGGGAATCGCTTCATCACGCGCTCGAAAATTCAATTGCGATAACTTATGAGTATTATTCACGGCGTTCCATTTTTCAACCTGATTTAATTAGTTTTGCACCAATGAATATGCCCGATATGTCCGATTTAAGGGCCGATCAGCTAACTCATGATGGAAATTCTATTCATACTCTGGAAAACGTTTATTGGGTCCTTTTTTCAACTGATAACCTAAATGATGCCTTGAGACTAACTATTAAATCTTTTTCCAGACAGCGACAAACCATTTTGGCTTTCATTTATGGAATATACGGATTAATTGACCGCGGTAATCTTGATGAGCGCTTAATTGAACAGATTGATAAAAAGGCGGAAATGAATTCAATTTTGCGACTTGCCAATCGTTCAAATCGTTTTCATACAGAAACATAAAAAAACAGTTCTTAAAGTTAAGAACTGTTTTTTAATTAGATTTAACTTGAATCAATACCGGTATAACGATTGGTTTACGGGCCGTTTTCTTGTAAAGATAGTGGCTTAATTCATCGATTACCGCTTGCCTGATCGACCCTTCGTCGGCGTTGGACGACATCATCGCTTTTCTAATTGTTCCAAAGGCAACTCGACGGCCATCGTTGATTAGATCAACGGATTCCCGCATATATACAAATCCTCGGCTAAGAAGGTCCGGCCCGGAAAGAATCTCTTTGGTCTGCATATTGATTGTTGCTGTGACAATTACCAAGCCGTCTTGAGAAAGTTTTTGTCTTTCATGAAGAACTGCATTCCCAACGTCTCCGATTCCACCACCGTCGACATAAATATCTTCCGATGAGAAATGACCGGCTGGATGAGCATGTTCGCCATCCAAGGCCAGAACGTCACCGTTATCCATAATGAAAATGTGGTCGCTGGGAACACCGGTCGATTGGGCCAAGCCACTATGAATCTTTAACATTCGATATTCTCCGTGAATCGGCATGAAGAATTTTGGCTTCATCAGTTCGAGCATAATTTTTTGTTCTTCTTGTCCACCATGACCGGAAGTATGAATATTGTTTAGTGGACCATAAATAACATTTGCACCGCCTTCTTCAAGTTCGTTGATTACTTTATTAACCGAAGCAGTATTCCCGGGAATTGGATTTGAAGAGAAAACGACTGTGTCATTCGGTTGCAACTTTATTTGTTTATGGGTCCCGTTGGCAATTCTAGCCAAAGCGGCCATTGGCTCGCCTTGAGAACCCGTTGAAAGGATCAGGGTTTCATCGGGTGGAGTATTTTTTAGATCACTGGGTTCTAGCAAGAATTCATCGGAAATATTCAAATAACCCAAATCACGGCCATTATTGACAGCTGTTTCCATTGATCGACCAAAGACAGCGATTTTGCGTCCGTGTCTGACAGCTGAATCCATTGCCATCTTGACACGGCTTAGATTGGAAGCGAAAGTCGCAAATATAATTCTGCCTTTCGTGATCCGATCGAAGATTCTTTCTATCGATTTTTGAACCCAAGCTTCGGACTTCGTAAATTCCGGCCGTTCGGCGTTAGTCGAATCGGACATTAACAGCAGAACGCCTTCTCGGCCGATTTTTGCCATTTTCAACATATCAGGATACTGGTTGGTAACCGGAGTCAGATCAAATTTAAAATCACCGGTTTCGACAATAGTTCCTTTAGGCGTATGAACAGCAACACCAACTGTATCGGGGATCGAGTGGGTCGTTTGAAAGAATTCTACCGATAGCTTGCCAAAATCCAAAAAAGAATCTGGCTTTATTTCGTGGAGTTCGGTTTTCTTTAATAAGTTGTGTTCTTCGAGTTTTCCTTTAATTAAAGCCAGCGCAAACGGTGGGGCATAGACAGGCACGTTAACGGCCCGCAAAAAGTAGGAAATTGCACCAATATGATCTTCGTGTCCATGGGTAATCACCAAGGCCTTAACCTTTTCAATGTTTTGAACTAAATAGGTATAATCGGGAATCACATAATCAACTCCCAACAGATCATCTTCGGGAAACATGATACCGGCATCAATTACGACAATTTCGTCTTGGTACTGGATAGCATAGGTATTTTTCCCGATTTCGCCCAAGCCTCCGAGGGCCATCACTCCAACTTCATTATTCTCAAGTTTAACTTCATGCGCAAAAGTATTTACGCTTTGTTCCTTTTCTGACATTTACAAATTCCTTTTTATCAAAAATATTTTGTCACGAATAGTCCAAAAAATGAACTAGTAGGTATCAACCAGTATAGCAAAAAAAAGTTTCATCGGGTTAACATAAAATCATGACAAGCAGTGGACAAATTAAATCGGTCGGCGTTTTTATGGGAGCAGAATTCGGAAACGAAAAAATGTTCTCCAACAAAGCTACCGAGTTGGGAAAATATTTAGCCGAAAATAATTATCGTTTGGTGTACGGAGGCGGCAAAGATGGCTTGATGGGAATTGTCGCAATGTCGGTTATGGAAAACGGCGGCCGCGTATTGGGAATTACCCCCTCGAATCTGGCTGAGACTTCGATCGATGCCGACCAAATAACCGAATTAGTTCAAACTCCCGATATGAATACCCGCAAACAGTTAATGATTGATCAGTCCGATGCTTTCATTGCACTGCCGGGCGGATTTGGTACCTTGGAAGAAATTGCCCAGACAATTAGTTGGGCGAAAATCGATCTCCATGAAAAGCCTCTGGCTTTGTTTAACATTAACGGTTTCTACGATACGTTGTGGCAATGGATAGAGGAGGCCGTCAGTAAGGATTTTGTTCCGCCTTTTGATATGAAATATGTTTACCGCGGGCGAAGTATTGACGATATTTTTGAATATTTTGATAATTTCGAGTTTCCTTCCGAGTTTCAAAATCCTGCCAATTTTGTCTAAGCAATGATAAAATATTACAGTTAAGTAGAAAGTGAGAAAAATATGGCTATTGATACATCGAATTTTAAAAACGGTTTAACCATTGAATATAACAAAGCAATCTGGCGCATACTGTCTTTTCAGCACGTCAAGCCTGGTAAAGGCGGCGCTTTTGTTCGTTCCAAGCTGAAAAACTTGCGAACCGGCGCTGTTAACGAAATCACTTTCCGTGCCGGCGAGCGTATGGAAGCAGCTGATATCACTACTCGCCCGATGCAATATTTATACGCGAATGGTGACAGTTATGTATTCATGGATGTTGAGACCTATGATCAAGTCGAAATACCTGGAGATAAAATTAAAGACTCTTTGAAGTTTCTGCTGGAAAATATGCAGGTTAAAGTTACTTCGTACAAGGATGAAATTTTAGATGTCGAGCTGCCTGCTACTGTTGAATTGTCGGTTACCGATACTCAGCCCTCGATCAAAGGCGCAACTGTTAACGGTGGAGGCAAACCAGCGACAATGGAGACGGGACTGGTTATTACTGTTCCGGATTTTGTCAATGCCGGCGATAAATTGGTTGTCAATACTTCTGACGGTGGCTCGTATAAGGAGCGTGCTTAATGACAAAAGCTCAGGAAGCAAAATATTTTGTTTTAGGTGGCAGTAAATTAGATGGCGAAACAAAGATATCTTCCTCGACTCTGGAAACCATCGCCTCGATTGCTGCTAAAGAAATTGATGGCGTGATCGGTTTACAGGCTCAGACCAGAGAACGTTTTTCCGGATTTTTCTTTACAAAAAAATATAAACAGACCAAGGGTGTGGTTGTGAAACAAGATGAAGATGGAAATCTTTTGTTTACTGTTTACGCAATATTCACTTATGGTGTTAATATTCCTAAAACTGCTTTGGCGATTCAGAACTCCGTTAAGTCGGCTATTTCGGCGGCGACTGATTTGACTGTTTCCGATGTCGATGTGGTTGTTTCGAGCTTGATACACGATAAAGATGTGAAACCGGAAATTGATCCAAATAATTTATTCGAAGAAAAGAAAGATCAAGCAAAAAGTAAAACAACTGTTAAAAAACAACCGGCTGCTAAAAAAAGGACGAGTTCCCGTAAGAGCAGCAGAACTTCCACTGCAAAGAGCAGCAAAAAAACAGATCCTAAGAAAAATACACTGAAAGATAATTAAAATTTTGAGTTTATCACGTCAACAAATTAGAGAATTAAGTTTCCAAGCGATTTTTGCTTTGGAAATAAATTCGGATCAAGACAAGGCTTTACTTAAAAAAGTCTTGTTTAAGCAAAATACTATTGACGACTATTTTAACGAATTGGTTGATGGTGTTTTTGCAGTACATAAAGAGTTAGAGGAAAAATACAAACCTTATCTAAAGGATAATTGGTCACTTGAACGTATTTCGAAAACTGCCGATATTGCTATGCAGATTGGTCTTTTTGAATTAACAAGCCGGATTGATATTCCAAAAAAAGTTTCTTTGGATCAGGCCACCGAATTGGCAAAAAATTTTGGTGATGAGAGTGATGGGAAATTTGTTAATGGAGTTTTGGCACATTTCGTTTCTTAATTGACTATGGACGAAGTAGAAAGCAATTTTTTAACTGTTGGAACCCTAAACCGCTATTTGTCGGCTAAATTTGTACATGATCCTTATTTAAAACAGGTTTCACTGACTGGCGAAATTTTTGGTTACAAAATTTCCAGCGGCTCGGCATATTTCGAGCTTCGAGACGAAGATGAATCCTCGATTCGCGCTTATGTTTCACCAACTATTCTCCGCGGTTTTCCTTTTGATTTCAAATCCGGAGATAAAGTTAATTTGGTTGCCGACGTTCGTCTTTATGGCAAACGAGCTTACGCTTCGCTTTTTATTTTTTCAATGCAGCCGGCTGGCCTTGGCGAACTGTATTTAAAACTGGCAGAACTTAAAAATAAATTAACAAAAGAGGGCATTTTCAACAGGCCGACAAAGGAGCTGAATTATTTTCCAAAAAAAATAGCCGTTATTACCTCTAAAACAGGAGCGGTTATTCATGATATCAGTTCGACTATCGGTCATCGTAATCCTAATTTAAAAATCGAATTATTCGAATCCTCGGTTCAGGGAGATAGTGCCGTTAAAGAACTTGTTTCCGCAGTTAAAAAAGCTGATCAATCCGATGCAGATGCAATTATTATTGCTCGCGGTGGTGGTTCAATGCTTGATCTATGGCCCTTTAATGACGAGCAGTTGGTTCGTTTGCTTTCCAGCTTGTCTAAACCGGTTATTAGTTCGATTGGTCATGAAACTGATGTTACTTTAACTGATTTGGCAGCTGATTATCGAGTCGAAACGCCCACAGCGGCAGCTAATAAAGTAACACCGGCAATATTGGATTATCGAAATAATCTTGACCAATTGACGGCTTTAATGTCGGTTGATATCAAACAATTATTGCAAAAAAACCTGAATCGTTTTGAATATTTGGCAAATTCACCGGCTTTGAAATCATTTGATCAGGTTTTTTTTAATCACGAACAAAAACTTCAAAATTTAAATTTACGACTTGCTAATTCTTTTGCTGGAGAGTTTCAAAAAAACATACAACAATTTGCTAATTTAACTGCCAAACTTGATGCCTTAAGTCCGTTGAAAGTTCTTGATCGTGGTTTTTCATTGACTTTCAAAGGGGATCGGCTAATTAAAAATGCTCAGCAGTTAAAAGAAAAAGATCATATTAAGATACTATTTGCAAAGGGATCCGCATTGGCAGAGATCAAGGAGATTAGTGATGACAGAAGAATTTGATTTTGAGAAAAATATGAAGGATTTAAAACAAATCGTCTCTAAATTGGAGAATGGCGACCTTCCAATCGACGAAGCACTGAAGAATTTTGAACAAGGTGTAAAAATTTCTTCATCATTAAAAAAATATCTTGATGATGCTCAAAAGAAAATTGACGAAAATCTGAGTCAACTGAATTTGGATTCGCAGAGAAAGGGTGACCAGGATGAAGTTTAAAGATTTTTCAAATCGTTACCTTCCGGAAATTAATAATGATTTAAGTAATTATTTTGCTGATCGTGATGATGATATTTTCAGGATGATTACGTACGCTTTGAATTCAACCGGCAAACGTTTACGGCCACTTTTAACCTTGGCAACTTTTGCAGCTGCTGGAAATGTAATTAATGACAGCACAATTGAGGCGGCGACGGCTGTTGAGTTTGTGCATGCCTATTCATTGGTTCATGATGATTTACCGGAAATGGATGACGATACCAAACGTCGCAATCAGTCCAGCACTTGGAAAAAATTTGGGGTTGGGAATGCTGTTTTGGTTGGGGATGGCTTACTGACAGAGGCTTTTAAAAAAATATCCAATCTTTCATTACCCGAGTCTATTCGTCTAAGATTAATATATAATCTCGCTTTGGCAGCTGGACCTGATAACATGGTTCGCGGACAGCAATATGATTTATTTTCTCAGGATAAAGTTGAATCGATCGATGATTTGGAATTTATCCACTTAATGAAAACCGGTGCTTTAATGACTTATGCGGCAACTGCTGGTGGTATTTTAGCCGGATTGTCGGATGATAAACTGCGTGCTTTAAATATTTATGGTGCAAATCTTGGAATTGCTTTTCAAATAAAAGATGATTTGAGAGATATAAAACAGGATGAGGAAGAAAACAAAAAAAGTTTTCCAAGACTTATTGGTGTTCAGAAAAGTCAGACGGAATTGGAAGAACATTTAAAAATTTCTGCTAACGCAATTAAAGAAATTCCGGATTTTCAAAATACAGTTTTACTTGATTTATTGGATAGAATATGAATAATTTTCCCATCCGTTTAGATCAATATTTGGTTGAAAAGGGCCTTTTTAAAAGTCGTACTCAGGCTCAACGGGCGATTAAGAAGGGCGTTGTAGCAGATACAAGCAATAAAATTTTCAACAAATCCAGTTTCGCTGTAGAAAGGGAGACACTTTTTCATTTAACCGAACCAGTTAGTGATTTTGCCTCGCGAGGTGCTTTGAAGCTGGAAAAGGCAGTCGAGTATTTTCATTTTGATTTGAATAAACAAATCGTAATTGACATTGGCGCTTCGACCAGTGGCTTCACTGACCTTTCTTTACGCAAAGGAGCCAAATTTGTTTATGCTGTCGATGTCGGCCACGATCAATTAATCGGGCGTTTGCGACAGGATGATCGGGTAAAGAATATGGAAGGATACAACTTTCGTTATGCCAAGGTAGCTGATTTTTTAAATCCTTTGTCGACACGCGCCGTGATCGATGTTTCTTTTATTTCACTGAAAATGATTTTACCTTCTTTATATCCGATTTTGTCTGAAGAGAGTGAAGTAGTAGCTTTATTCAAACCACAATTTGAAGTTGGCAAGTTAAACGTTGAAAAAAAAGAATTGTTAAGAAGACAACTTCTGTTTTTGCAGCTTTTGAAAAATTGAAATTGCTTATTGATGATTTGGGTTTTACTTTGGCAGGCTTCACTGATTCACCGATTAAAGGCGGTGATGGTAATCATGAATTTTTGCTTTACCTAAAAAAGGGCACGCATAAGTTTGATTCAGGCTTATTGCCTGATTCGATTAAAGATTTTATTTTTAATAGTTATCAGAAGTAGATTACAGAAAGCCAAGAAATTTCGTACAATTCATACAGATGCTAAATAATTTATCAATTAAAAACTTCGCCATAATTAATGACGCTCAAATTGATTTTGACAAGGGCTTAACCGTTATGACCGGTGAGACGGGAGCTGGAAAATCGATTATTATTGATGCTCTGAGCTTATTGGTAGGAGAACGTTCTTACAGTTCAATGATCCGTAAAGGAGAAAAGAAAGCCGTTATTCAGGGCGTCTTTGATTATCCAAAAAAAAGTTTGGAAGATTTTGGAATCGAAAAAGACCGGCAGTTGGTGATTCGTCGGGAAATTAATCGAACCGGTCGTAATTTGATTTCCGCAAATGGAATTATCCTCACGCTCAAACAGTTGACTCAGATCGGTAGCCGGCTTGTAAAAATATCTGCACAATTCGATAATCAGGAACTACTTGATAATCACCTGCAGGCTGGTCTGGTCGACAGTTTCGCCAATCATGATTTCCAAGATCTTCTTGATGATTATCAAAGTAAATTTGATGATTATTCCAGGTTAAAAAATATTCTTATCAAAAAACAAAAAGACGAAAAAGATCGACAAAACCGACTTGATTTTCTTCAATTTGAAGTTAAAGAATTATCGGATTTAAATCTCCAACCACACGAACTCGACCAGCTGGTTGAAGAAGATAAAAAAATTAAAAACTTTGAGAAAATATATCAATTATTAAATTCAGCTATCAATGATCTTGATAATCCACAGAATGTTAATGCCTTGACTTTATTGGATGAAGCGAATGATAATCTAAAAAAATTGAGTGAAATCGATAATAATTATTCGTCAGCTGCTTCGACAATCGAATCAAGTTATCTCAATTTACAGGAATTGGCCCG
Source organism: Oenococcus oeni (assembly GCF_020510245.1). Classification (NCBI taxonomy): domain Bacteria; kingdom Bacillati; phylum Bacillota; class Bacilli; order Lactobacillales; family Lactobacillaceae; genus Oenococcus; species Oenococcus oeni. Next base: position 768,945 of record NZ_CP084701.1, read on the forward strand.
TGATCTAAGAAATAATCTCGACGATTTGAGTTTTGATGATCAGGAAGCCGAAAAAGTTACCGACAGAATTACCGAACTCAAGGCAGCAGAAAGAAAATATCATCGAACGAATGATGATTTAATCCTTTATTTCCAAAATATTCAAAAGGAGATTAAAGATTTAAGCAATTATGATCGGGAACGTCAGACGCAACGCACGAGGTTTGAAAGCCTTCGCAAGGAATTAATTGCTTTGGCAGAACAATTGCATCAAATTCGTCTGCAGACAGCGGAACGGCTTGAAAAAGAAATTCACGGAAATCTATCAGACCTACTTTTAGGCGAGGCCGTATTTGAAATTCATATTAATCAGACTAAAAAATTGTTTGCAAGCGGTTTTGATGAAGTTGATTTTTGGATTCAAACCAATCCCGGTGAAGCGAGCTTGCCTTTAAACCAGATTGCATCCGGCGGTGAGATCTCACGAATTCTTTTAGCACTCACAAATGTCTTCTCCAAGGCTATGTCGATTCCAACAATTATTTTTGATGAAGTTGATACGGGTGTTTCCGGACGAGCGGCCGTCGCGGTTGCCAAAAAAATGAGGACAATTTCTACCAATTGCCAGGTTATTTCTATTTCGCATCTTCCTCAGGTTGCTTCGGCAGCCGATCATCAGCTTCAAATCGAAAAAGCAGTTGAAAAGGGTCGAACAAGTACGAAAATTGCACAACTGAGTCATGAAGAAAGGATACTTGCAATTGCGAATATGCTCTCCGGGGAACGAATTACCGATCAGGCAAAAGCAAACGCAAAGCAGTTATTGGAACAAAAAAAATAAGCAATTAACGCTTATTTAAATTAATTTTAGAAAACGTATTTCTGTTGGATTAATCTTTTTAAGATCGTTATTGGTTTGGATTAGAAGAGATCCCTTGTTGCTTTGTAGCAATTTTCCCGTGAAATTAGCAACTTTATCTGAATTGATCTCGCAATTTATCTGCAGTTTAACCGGTTTGTCAAAACTTAAGGCTAAATTCAAGCGATCAATAATCGTTTCCGCATCCAACTGTTCCTTCTTTTCAATCGGTAAAGCTGTCTTAATGTTAATCAGGATTTTTTTAAAAGACTTAACACGATGTATTTGATTGTTTACGATTGCGTTTTGCATTTTTTATTCTCTCAACACCATTTAATATACGAACGCTTGTTCGAAATAGCAAACAGTTTTACGAACGGAAAGTGACTTTCTGACATTTGTAATATGCAAGAAGAGATAAAAATCCTTTTAAAATGATATTTAAGAATTGGTAAATTTAAGACCTTTTGTAGTGTTAAACTAGTTGGCATGAATGAACGAGGAATGTTGTTTTTGCTTTCCGGACCATCCGGTGTTGGCAAGGGGACGGTTAGAAAAGCTTTATTTAAAAGAAATCCGCATGAGTTGCTTTATTCAATTTCGGCAACTACTAGAGAAGCACGCAGGAACGAGGTTGATGGTAAAGATTATTTCTTTGTCAGCAAACAAAAATTCGAGCAGATGATTAATGAGGGGCAAATGCTTGAATACGCCCAATACGTCGATCAATATTATGGTACGCCCAAGACATGGATAGACGAGCAGCGCCAGCAGGGTAACGATGTTTTCATGGAAATCGAGGTTAATGGTGCAATGCAGGTTCGTGCCAAAGTTCCTGATGCCATTTTGATCTTCCTCCTGCCACCTGATTTAATGCAATTAAGGAATCGCTTGGAACTCCGCGGAACAGAGTCCGATAAGGTTATCGATGAACGCTTAAAAACAGCTCGTCAAGAGATTTTAATGATGACCAACTATGATTATGCGGTTGTAAATGATAAAGTGGATAAGGCAGTTAAAAAGGTTCAGACAATTATCGGAGCCGAAAGATTAAAAGCTAAGCGTCTGGCTAACAGCTATATAAAAATATTGGAGGGTTAAGATGAGCCTAATGTATCCGTCAGTCGACGAATTATTAAATAAAGTCGATTCTCGTTATAAATTAATCGCTTTGGCATCGAAACGTGCTAAAGAATTAGAAGAATTACCACGTTTGAAAGATGAATTATTAAAATTAAAACGTGAAGAAAAACCAACTGATCGCGACAAGAAACAAATTCAAGAAATTGCCGCTCAATTGGAAACTTTAGTCGGTCCCACTTTGGATAATTATAAGTCGGTTAAGCCTATCGGAAGAGCTTTAGAAGAAATTAACGCCGGTAACGTTCAGATTGATCCGGTTAATAAAGATAAAAGCGAAGATTAATTCTTCGCTTTTTTTGTTTTATGGGTTTTTAAAAAAAGCGATTAAAGCCGGCAAAAATGTCACAACAATAATTGCCAGAATAATCAGTGTAAAGTGCTCGTGAACGAAGGTAATATTGCCAAAAAAGAATCCGCACCAGACGGCTATTGTTGACCAGGAAAAAGTTCCAATTAAGGAATATTTGAGAAAGCGCGAATATGGAAAACCGGATCCAGCAGCAACGAAGGGAGCGAAAGTTCTAATGATCGGCATGTAGCGGGCTAGGATGATAGCGGCCGCACCATGTTTTTCGTAAAATTTTTCGGTTTCCCTGATTTGTTCCGGTTTGATAAAATGACCGATTCTTGTATTTAATAATTTTTTCCCAACTGTTTGGCCGATGAAATAATTCATAGAATCGCCAATTAACGAAATAAGGAAAAAACCGACCCATAGAGCCCAAACATTCAAGATGTTGTCATTGTTCGCCGACAACGCTCCGGCGGCGAACAGGAGCGAATCTCCGGGCAAAAAAGGCAGCACAACCGCACCGGTCTCTATCAAAACAATAAAAAAAATGAAAACATAACTCCAGATGCCAAAAGTATTAACAAAATTAGCCAAATGAGTGTCGATGTGAAGGAAAAAGTCGATTAGAAATTGCATACCGATTAAGTATATCAGTCGTTTACGATAGCTGATCTAAAAACACATATAATGGAAATATGGACTATAAAATTGGCCAAAGAGTAACTGGAACTGTTTCCGGAATTCAAAATTACGGTGTTTTTGTGCAACTTGATTCGAAGACACAGGGTTTGGTTCATATTTCGGAATGCAAAAACGGTCGGATTGATAATTTACCGGAAGAATTTCATATAGGGCAGCCGGTCGAGGCAATTATCCTTGATATCGACAACTATAGTAAAAAAATTAGTTTGAGTTTTCGTCAATTATCGATTCCAAAAGTTCATGCAAATCCAAAACCTGGAGAAAATCGTAATATTTACAAGCATTTTTGGACAGCGACAAGGGTAAAGGCCGGTTTTAAGCCAATCGCAGAGACAATCGAGGCTAGCAAAAGCGAAGCTTTAGGCCGAATTCGGGGAAATAAAAAATAATTTTGAGTTTTTTTCGCAAAAGTTGTTGACGTTTGTTGGAATATTATGTACTATATTTTAGTCGCGTGTTGTTCAAAGCGATTTCGAAAAATGGACGCTTAGCTCAGCTGGGAGAGCATCTGCCTTACAAGCAGGAGGTCACAGGTTCGATCCCTGTAGCGTCCATTGGGAATGAGAAATCATTTCCAAGAAACAATTTCGTCGCCGACTTAGCTCAGTTGGCAGAGCACCGCTCTTGTAAAGCGGGGGTCGGAGGTTCGAACCCTCTAGTCGGCAGAGGGCTTCCTCAAAAATATGCGAACGTAGTTCAGTGGTAGAACATCACCTTGCCATGGTGGGGGTCACGGGTTCGAGTCCCGCCGTTCGCTTTGCCACTTATCGTGGCTGCTGCCGGCGTGGCGGAATAGGCAGACGCACAGGACTTAAAATCCTGCGGTAGTGATACCGTCCCGGTTCGATCCCGGGCGCCGGCATGTTTGTTTAAAAGCAAACAGCCAACTGATCCACGTTGTGTAAACATGGTAAGTTAGCAGTAATTTGCACCATTAGCGCAATTGGATAGAGCGTCTGACTACGAATCAGGAGGTTGTAGGTTCGACTCCTACATGGTGCATGGGTCAAGTAATTGACCGTCTGAGTACTAACAAGTGATTGTTTGTGTACTGAGTAGTTTGACTCGGGACATAGCTCAGTTTGGTAGAGCACCTGGTTTGGGACCAGGGGGTCGCTGGTTCGAATCCAGTTGTCCCGATTGGGCACTTGCTCAATCGATCGCGGTGTAGCTCAGCTGGCTAGAGCGTCCGGTTCATACCCGGGAGGTCGAGGGTTCGATTCCCCCCGCCGCGATTGGCCCGAATTAGGACCTTTAGCTCAGTTGGTTAGAGCAAGCGGCTCATAACCGCTCGGTCGCTGGTTCGAGTCCAGCAAGGTCCATTTGGCCCATTGAGTTTCTGGAGAATTACCCAAGTCTGGCTGAAGGGAACGGTCTTGAAAACCGTCAGGTCGGGAAACCGGCGCAGAGGTTCAAATCCTCTATTCTCCATTGCCGTGAGGCAAATTTAATATTATCGCGGGGTAGAGCAGTCTGGTAGCTCGTCAGGCCCATAACCTGAAGGTCGTTGGTTCAAATCCAGCCCCCGCAATAGGTCACTTAGTGACCGACCTGAATGTTTGGCTATTACATAGAAGATGTTCAAGAGGTTCCATGGTCTAGTTGGTCTAGGACGCCTCCCTGTCACGGAGGAGATCGCGGGTTCAAACCCCGCTGGGACCGGTCGATAGCAATATCGATGTAGTCAAGGATTGGCTCGGTAGCTCAGTTGGTAGAGCAAAGGATTGAAGCTCCTTGTGTCGACGGTTCGATTCCGCCCCGCGCCATTGGAGATTTCTCTCCTTTTGCGAATGTAGCTCAATGGTAGAGCTCCAGCCTTCCAAGCTGGCTACGCGGGTCCGATTCCCGTCATTCGCTTTGGACTATTAGCTCAGCTGGTTAGAGCGCTGTGTTGATAACGCAGAGGTCCCAGGTCCGAGTCCTGGATGGTCCATTGGCAAACAGGCATTTTATTATGAATGTTTGTTTGCCACTTTTTATATTATTATGATTAATAGTTATTTTAATCAGCTGGAGATTTACTCAAGAGGCTGAAGAGGCGCCCTTGCTAAGGGTGTAGGTCGGTTTATCCCGGCGCGAGGGTTCGAATCCCTCAATCTCCATTGTGTTATGTTCTAAGGGCGTATAAAGCCCGTAGTTAAGGCATTTATGAGTTTTATAGGGTTGTGGATAAGCCCTGATATTACTTACGAAAGTAATACGAAAAGTAATATGAGTTTTTAAGAATGTGAGGTTAAAAAGATGACTTTGCACACACTATCGGTCTCTTAACTAAATTAGAAAAGAGATAAAAACATGTCCTACACAGTAAATAAAGAAACTTTTGAAGAAACAGATTACAAAGTCGCCTGATCTTGTCGCTCTCACAAGCCGTTAGAGATGATATCAAGACCTTTAAAGACGTGACTGAGATAGCAAGACCAGTTAATGAATAAAGAAAAAGCGTCCATTATGGGCGTTTTTGTTTGCTTAACGGGGATGTTATAGATGTGCTTGTAAGCACGGTTGTAAAACTTTGCTGTGTGGACGTATCCACGGCCATCAAAATAATGGCTGCCTAGAAATTTACCCCCCCCGCCCATCTTTGCTTGCAGGAAGAGCGCACACATTGCCGTCATTTCGTGTTAAAGCAAAATTTTTAAATATTTTTTATAGGGGGGGTCATGGATAGTAGCTATTTTTTTGCCTAAATTTAGTTTGTTTTAACTGTTTTAGTTCGTTATTTGCTAATAAATTATCTACCATAATTGCATTTAATAGCCATAATGCGAACGATTTCGTCTGTTTTTCTATTGGGTGTAGGTTTATAGCCAGTCATAGCAAGGGTTTAGGGCATTTTGGGCGATAATGTAGTACTTATTCCAACCCTAAAAACGGCTTTTAAGCTCATTAAACACGCCTCGTCATATTCACATTCAATAGCATTCATGCTATTATATAGACGTGGTAGATAATCCAAAATTTGAAGATATAAAGCGTGCTGATGGCACGAGTGAATTTTTTGATTATTTATCGGGACTGCCAGACAAGGAACAAGCCAAAATATTAAGTCGAATCAAAAACATTGAAGAGTTCGGTATTCAAATTGCCCAACAGAACCAATGGGTGGCTTATCTGGATGATAATTTATACGAGATACGCTCACGAGTTGGCAATAGTCAGCAAAGAGAGATTTATTTTAGACTAGAGCGGAATGTTTATAAGATTACACACGGCTTTATAAAGAAGACCAGAAAAACACCTCCTAAAGAACTTAGGCATGCGCAGGAGGTGAAAAAACGTTTTCTCAAAGATTGGCAAAAACAAAAACAGTCAAACGATTAGTTAAGGAGGTACATGATGGAAAAAGGCTTTAAAGGTTCGATAGACGACTATATAGCAGCTAAACGGCAGCAGAGTCAAGAGTTTGCTGATGAATACGATCAAGAAGATATCCGACTAAAATTAGCCGTGATGATCTCTCAGAAAAGAAGAGAAGCTAATCTCAGTCAGGCACAGTTAGCTGAAAAGGCCAGCTTGCCTCAGTCTACAGTCGCTAGAATTGAGTTAGGCGATAACTATCCCTCTAGTAAAACCTTGCAAGCGATTGCTAAAGCCTTGAATAAAAAGCTCAGTGTTCAGCTTGTTTAATTTGAGTGCTTAAAGTTGTCATACTGTTAAATACCGTTTTAGTTATCACTAGAGCGGTTTTTTGTTGCCTTACGGGGATGAATTTTTCTGAAAAACGAATTTATTACGTGGGATGCAGCAACCCGTTCAGTAGCCGATCATTGCTCAGCAGAAAAACGATAGGGGGGTACCCGTGTCTAATAGAGCGTTCACATCACTGTCTACCCGTGGCCAAAGTGGCAAGACGAGGCCTCTTGATTAAGCTGTCTTAGTCTCGTTAATGCCCTATAACGGCGTTTGACTGTCTCTAGGGGTCACGCTCAATACACTAACTTCAGCTGTTCCGGTCTATCTGGTATCACTAGAGACGCTATCAGATCAATCAGAGAAAAAAATAAATAAAGGAGAGCCAATGCCTTAACAGCGGTCTTAGTAGCCATAAAGTATATAGAAAACCGCCAAAAATAAGCCATTATTTGCCATTTTTTTGCGTTTTTTAACCCTGATTTCTGCGCCATACCCCCCTGTGTTTGCGTTCAAGAGGGAACGGCGTACAGGTGGCGTTTTGTAAAAAATTGCCAAAAAATCAGATTTTATCAAAGTAACCTGTGCCCTGTCAGAGGGCGGTGGTTGATTAAGGGTCTATCAGGCGTGACTAGATTACACCCGTTTAAAAGTCCTATCAGCGGACTTTAGATGAGTTGTCTCTAATCAGTCGAAACGACGGGTTAGGCTTGCCCTATAACTAAGCTGACTCGTTCATTGACCGACTCAGAGAGCCAGCACCCTGTCAGCGGGTAAGTGGTTTGATCTTACAGCCATCATAAAAGGGTGTCCTGTTTTGTTACCCCTTAGAGGAAGCGTTAACAGTCAAACTGATGGCTTCAATATCTGCTGTTTGGCTATTTTGTGCAACTTGCACATTGTATTAACGGATAAAAACCGTCTAAACGCTGGTATAACAACGTTTTGGCGCACTTTTGGCATTGATAAAAAGGCACCGTTTTGTGCAATTTTTCCCAATTATTTATCTTGGTTCTGTTCTTTTAAGTGCAGATTTATGCAAGTTTGACTGTCAACCTTTGTCAAGTTTTGACAAGTTTTTAATGTCTGGTTTTTTCAGGTTCTAGGCTAAAAAGCAAGCCAAGATCAGCAAGCCGCTAAAAAAGAGGCACATAAAATGGTGGCTCATTGCAAGTCTGATAGCTTCCACGATAAGCATCACAAGGCAAAAAAACTAAATAAAAACCGTTACAATTTGGCGTTCATTCGATAAGCGGCTAAATGAGCGTGGACCAATGATTTTGCAAACTTAATTAGAAACGAATCCACACTTACGAGCTAGTCGAAGTGGGTTTTGATTAATTGATTTTTGGTATTCACTTGTTATTCTCGCCGACCGATATAATCGTTTAGATTTTGTGTCTGCCCTTCTCATATTCTTCTATAATCAAATTAGTGTTTTGAGTTAAAAGGGAGCTATTTTCGTGAATGCTAGTACACAGAGTTTTGATCGTTTAGTTGAGGAAATTAACCAGACAGCCGGGGGTGTGCAACGAGATCGTGGCACGCTATTTGAGCGCTTGGTCGTGACTTATCTGAAAAATGAGCCGCTCTATGCCAACAAATTTGATCATGTCTGGATGCTGGCGGATGTGCCAGATCGTTATGGCATCCCTAAAAAGGACACCGGCGTTGATATTGTCGCCAGCGATAAACTGACAGGCGACTTAACAGCGGTTCAGGCTAAGTTCTATCAAGGAAAAGTCGGAAAAGCCACGATTGATTCCTTTATGGCTGAGATGAATAAAAGCTATTATGCAAATGGCCTGATTGTCTCAACGATTGATGATTGGAATAAAAATGCCGAAGCTGATTTTGAAAACACGACCAAGCCGATTTCTCGCATTGGTCTCACTGATCTAAAGAACGCCAGCTTTGATTGGTCGCAGTTTTCCTTTGCCAAAACTGAAAATCCGATTCAAAAAACACATAAAGCCATTCGCCATTACCAACAAGAAGCCATTGACGAATCATTGGCTTATTTTAAGGACCATGATCGTGGCCAATTAATCATGGCGCCAGGGACTGGTAAAACCTTTACGAGCTTAAAGATTACCGAAAGCCTGATGAGCCAACAAGGCAAACAAACTTTTTATTTGCTTTATTTAGTACCGTCGATTCAGTTACTAACACAGACCTTATTTAGCTGGAATGCTGACGTCTCTGATGAATTAGAACTGGTTTCTTTTGCTGTGACCTCAGATAACAAAGCCACCAAACATAAAAATGAGGATGAAGACTTAGCTCCTGAAGATATCGGTTTTCCAGCCACGACCGATGACCGGCAACTGTTAAAAAACCTCCATAGCCTCAAAACCAGCAGTCAAAAACGCTTGCTGGTCGTTTTTAGTACCTATCAGTCTATTGATGTGATTCATCGTGCGCAAAAAGAAGGTTTTCCTGACTTTGATCTGATCGTGGCAGATGAAGCCCATCGAACCACTGGCGCACATGCCTTAGGCGAAGAAGCCAGTTTTACCAAAGTTCATGATAATCAAAACGTCTCGGCTAAATTACGTTTGTATCAAACAGCCACGCCTAAAATCTATGGCCCTGATGCCAAGAAAAAAGGCGCCGATAGTAGTATCGAAATTTCTTCCATGGATGATGAGGCTCTTTACGGACAAGAAATCTATCGGCTTGGTTTTGGGACAGCCGTCAGTCAAGGAATTTTAACCGATTATAAGGTTATGGTCTTAACCGTCTCAGAGCAGGCTATCCAAAAAGATATGCAGCAGAGTTTAGCTGATGCCGAAAATGGCTTAAATATCGATGATATTGGGCGGATTATCGGTGTCTGGAACGCCATGATCAAACGTAAAAGTTTCTCGGATGCCGTCAGTGGTCAACCGATGAAGCGTGCGATTGCGTTTACAAACACGATCGCACATTCTAAAAAGATTGCCCAAGAATTTAATCAAGTGGTCAATGACTATTTAGGGGATAAAGCGGATGATAGTTATTCCATTGATGTCAAACACGTTGACGGCACCTTAAATGCCTTGCAGAAAAAAGACGCCTTAGACTGGTTAGCTGATGACACGATTGATGATAACCAAGCCAGAGTCTTATCGAATGTGAAGTTTTTGACCGAAGGAATTGATGTGCCAAATCTAGATGCGGTGATTTTCTTTGCCCCGAAACATTCCCAAGTCGATATTGTTCAAGCGGTTGGCCGGATCATGCGCCGATATGAGGATAAGGATTACGGCTATATTATTTTGCCGATTGTGATTCCAGCTGATGTCACCCCAGAATCTGTCTTAGATGACAATAAAACCTATCAAGCTGTCTGGGACGTCTTACGCGCGCTGCGATCCACCGATGAGCGTTTTAACGCCATGGTTAATAAATTGCAGCTGAATAACAAAAAACCCGATAATTTAGATATTATCGGGGTTGGCGATGCACCCGATGAAGCCATTGATGGGTCAGGGGAAGCTGTTGACAGTGCTAGTGGATCAGATTCCGAGCAGCTGTCTTTGGAGCTGAATTGGAAAGAGATTGAAACCGCCATCTATGGCAAGATCGTTGAAAAAGTCGGCAATCGCCGTTACCTAGAGGACTGGTCCCAAGATGTCAGAAAGATTGCTAACCGCTTTATTACAGCCATTAATTTAACGTTAGAAGATAAGCAAAGTGCGAGTTCGATCGCTTTTGCTAAGTTCTTAAAAAGTCTCCAGCACAATATCAACCAAGAAATTGATCAAGACCAAGCTGTTGAGATGCTCGCTCAGCACTTAATCACGAAACCGGTCTTTCAAGCCTTATTTGATCAATATAGCTTTGTCAATGACAATCCGGTCTCTCAAGCTATGGAGGCCATCGTCACGCAGATTTCGGATCCGAGTTTTGAAAAAGAGCTCACGAGCTTGCAGCCTTTTTATGAATCTGTAAAATTACGTGCCCAAGGGATTGATAATGCGGCGGCCAAGCAGCAGTTCATTGTGACCTTGTATGATAAATTCTTTAGTACGGGGTTTTCGGAAACCACTCAGCGCTTAGGGATTGTTTTTACACCGGTTCAAATTGTCGACTTTATTATTAAGTCCGTCGATTTTGCTTTGGATAAATATTTTGGTAAACACTTAGCAGACGAGAACGTCCATATTTTAGATCCCTTTGTTGGCACGGGTACTTTTATTGCCGAGACTTTAAATTATCTAGCCACTCAGATGAAAGCCGGCAAGATTACCTTAGCTGACATCACGCGCAAATATACCCAAGAATTGCATGCCAACGAAATTGTCTTATTGAGCTATTACATTGCTGCGATCAATATCGAAGCCGTCTTTGATGAAATCAATGGACCGGAAAAATACATTCCCTTTGATGGGATCGTCTTAACTGATACTTTTGAATCTACGGAGCAGACTGAAACCTTAGATCAAGATTTGTTTGGGGGTAATAACGAACGCTTAAAAAAACAGCAGGAAGTGCCTATCACAGCGATTATCGCCAATCCACCTTATTCGGTGGGCCAAAACAATCAGAATGATAATCAACAGAATGTGCATTATTCAAAACTGGAAGCTCATATCGCCAGTACTTATGTTCAAAACAGTCAATCAGGTTTAAGTAAGGGTGTCTATGACAGCTACATCAAGGCTTTTCGCTGGGCGACAGATCGGATTGGTGACAAAGGTGTGATTGGTTTTGTGACAAACGGCAGCTTTTTAGATAGCGGTTCGACTGATGGTTTTCGTAAGTCGCTCTATGACGAGTTTAATTATCTGTATATCTTTAATTTGAGAGGAAATCAACGGACTCAAGGTGAGCAGTCTCGAAAAGAAGGCGGTAAAATCTTCGGTTCTGGTAGCCGAGCGCCAATTGCGATTAGCATACTAGTCAGAGATGGTAGTGACCAACATGAACTTCTTTATCATGATATTGGTGATTATCTGTCTCGCAAAGCCAAGTTTGAACAGATTACGAACTTTCAATCTATTCAAAACATTGATTGGCAACAGCTGGTTCCGGACGATAATAATGACTGGCTAAATCAAAAAGATCCGAATTATCAGTAGTATCCGCCTTTGGCTGACGATTCAGGCAAGGGAATTTTCCCAAAAAATGCTATGGGTATTATCACGGCACGAGATCCGTGGGTTTATGGCTTTTCAAAAAAACAAGTTATTTCCAACTCTTCGACTTTAATTGACCACTATAATGCTGAAAGAACACGACTGGCCAAATTCTCAGGCAAAGATAAACTGGCTCATCTGAACCGAGATGATACTTATATTAAATGGACAGCCAGATTAGAAGCGCAGTTGGACCAAGATAAACCGCTTCAATACAATCCTGGCAAAATGGTGCTTGGCCTATATCGGCCTTATACAAAAAAATGGCTTTATTATGATGATCCCGTTATTGAGAGAACTCGTCTTTATTACAAACAATTTGGTGAACACAATGAAGTGATCTTTACGACTGGCCGAGGAGCCAGCCGAGAGTTTTCAGCCCTAGCTACTAACTTAGTACCCAATATACATTTATTAGACACTGGTCAAGGTTTCATGCATTATAACAATGAATCCTCTGATGGGTCTTTAATTCCCGTAGAGCGTGATAATGTGTCTGAAGAGTTTGCTGAAAAACTAGGCATGACTAAAGAAGAAACTTACGCTTATGTCTATGGCGTTTTGAATTTACCAGCTTATCAGACAAAATATGCCAATGATCTTAAAAAGGACTTGGCCCGTATCCCGATTCTAAAAGATAAAGAGCAGTTTGCTAAGATCGGTCAGGCTTTATTGGATTTGCATATCAATTATGAGCAAGTGGAACCTTATCAAGAGGTGCTGATTAATGGCCTGTCTTATGGTGAGTTTATTCATGGCCAGCATGATTACACAATTAAGGAAATGAAACACGAAAAGGTACGCAATGAAGCTGGCAAATCCGTTTCCGACTTATCGACGATTATCTACAATGCTGGAATTAAGATCACACACATTCCTCTAAGAGCCTATGACTATGTTGTTAATGGCAAACCCGCGATTGAATGGATCTTAGACCAATATCAGATCAAAACAGACAAGGATTCAGGGATTGTTGATGACCCTAACCAATTCAGTGAAGACAAGCGTTATATCTTTGATTTGTTGTTGAAGGTGATTAATGTCAGCTTAAAGACACTTGATTTGATTGAGGAGTTGCCTAAATTAGAGTTAGATTCCAATCTGTAGTGTAATGCGTGATTTAATACCCATTTCTCTATAGTTATCTCATGGTATTCAATATTCGTAATTTATGTTTACGTGTTAACAGCACTCTATGAATGTGAGACTTTTTTCAAATTATGACCAGCAAAATTACAATCGAACAATTAAATAATGCTGCCAAAACGCATAATCGATGCCTTGCTGCAGAGACCTGCTTCTAATTTATTTTCGTCCTTTTCTAAATATGCAACCCTACATAATTATTTGATTTATGATAGGGATGATTTTGCTATTTACTATCGGTCAGTTTCCAAGGATATTTACGATATAGGAATGATCCGCTGATTAAATCGGCCATTCAGCTGAAGACCAATATAGAAAGAAACCAGATTATGGCGGCTGGGTTCAATGGATTACAGGCATTTTAGAGGCTAACCATATTGACGATTCTCACGCCAAAAGAAAACTCGACTGATTTATTTGGGACGAAAACAAGTCAGACTACTTGAGGACTAAACGGTAATTTGATGGATATATGTGTTTGGTTGTGTTGCCAGAAAGGAATCACCTTTAAGGCTTTTAAACTGGCTTGCTTCTTGCCTTGAGTTAATAACAACTATTGCTAAAACTACAACTACTACTACAACGCGTATATTTTTTGTGACGATTGCGGTTTCATCCGATTGTATCAAGCTTTCGGCGCTTCACAAAGTTTTTCAAAAAATGCTATTGATCAAGAATTTAAAAAGCCGCCTCACATGAGACGACTTTTGATTAGTTTGAATGTTGAGATGCTGCTTTTTTATCTACAGAAGGTTGATAAATGAGTTTTAATCTGGTTTGCATGGGCTGACTTATTAATTGACTATTGTCAGTCGCCCAAACAGCTAGAGCGTTGAAATCAGCCGATTTTTTGTAAATGCGTTCAATTAGCAGCTTGTGCTGTTTAACAAAGTCATGGTTGGCATTATCAGTGTGATCTTTGAAAACGACTTGACCGTTGGCACCAATAAAGAGGTTAACAAGCATCATCGTATTGGCTAAAGCGGATAACTGGAAGTACTGAAAGCTTTGATCCCAATCCTTAAAGTAATAGTATTGGTTTCCTTGAAAGTTCGCTTCTCCGATAAAACCAACCTGGAGTAAACTGTCTATCACGTTTTCTGGATAGCCCAGAGAAGTCACTACGCTTCTGGGACTCTTAATGATACCGAGATCATCGGTATTGAGAAAAAAAGGAGTATAGGTCGCTTGAGCTTGTGGTTGACCTTTTAGCCCAACATAATAGCGATCGCCTAATTGATCCAATCTAATCTTGCGACTATTCGCCATTGGTCCGTTGCTTGCTTTCTGCTGTTCTACTCACGGAAACAATGACTCGTTTTAGCTCATCATCGGCCAGCGGTTTATCTGAATGGGCGTTTGACCAGTTCAAAAGCGTTTCAATCACGGGCTGATCGAGTTTCATAAACAAAAGCGAGCCGACTAAGGAACTGAAATAAAGATGCCGGTTGGCACTTGGCGGGTTGATTAAACTAGTCAAAGTTCGATTAGCCATTTCCTGCCAAGGCTGACGATCAAGCAGAACTGTCTGCCTATCGGGGGATGAAACGTGTGCCTTGATTGAAAGAATCTTTGTCTGGGATAAGACTTGATGAAGGCTTAAAAAGGGTGCTGTATGACTGACAGGCTGGTCATCATGCGTCAATGAATAGGCATTTAAGATAGGCAAGCCGGCTAATTGTGACCAATTAGAACGATAACTGGTCAAATCTGTTTCCCAGTCTACCGGCAATAAGCCAGCTAGATACGTGCCTAGATGAGCCCGTTGCTCTGAATCAAAAGGCTGATCTGTCGGAATGGCCACTCTGAGCCGTGTGCCTTTATAGCCGTTTGAAATAGTCGGATAAATCAGATAAGCCAGTGCTTTAAAAGCAATTTGAATCTTGACTACAGCAGCCGGGTAGTCATCACCGTTGGTGTTATCAATATCAAAGAACAGAATTGACCGGCTGACCAGATTAGCATTCTGCCGAATGGCTTTTGTCATTGTCCCAGCGATCACAAATTGACCTTGATTGTGTTTGTATTGGTCAGCTTCTTGGCTTGAGTTTACAGCCGCTGCTTGTATAGCTTGTTGTTCGACCAGCCATGACCAGTCAGACGAGGCTGGTTCAATTCGTTTTAGTTGACTGTGCTTGAGGCCTTTTTCCAGATAGATCATAGGATGACCTTCCTGAACAGAGCTAACCTGCTAAAATACAGATAGGCATTTGTTTGAATGCCGGTAATAGTGATAATTAATTTGTTCCATCCATTAGCTGCTCTGCTGCCCAAAGTTTTGTAGCTAATGGATTTTTTTGTCTCTTGCATCATTATTTAACCTGCTTCCTTTCCAGATACGCCAGCATATCGCTAGTCCTATACAGTTTTAAGCTGCCGAAGACAATCGGATGTAGCTTGCCTTGGTTGACCAGTGTGTCGAAGCTGCGAACGTTAAAGCCGAATAATTTCGGTATATCCTTGCGCCTGAATGTCACAGGCCAAAATTTAGTTTCATTTTCCATATTCACGAGTGAACCTCCGTATTTGAAACAAAATGACTGATGTGTGTGTGCATTGCCATTGTTTCCTTTCTAATTAATTACTTGATCTGATATTCAATTTTTGCAGAGCGTTCTCAAGGCGCTCTTTTTGACTCTCATTTAAATCTTCAGGGTATCTTAGCCATACAGATAAGTTTGAAGCATTGGTATGTGCCTCGTGAGCTACCTCATACATTTTGATCCCTGAATCTTTAATCAATTTCCGATAATTCTTTGCCATCATTTCCTCATTTCTTGTAAAAACTAATTGCTTTATCTTGTTCCCACGGTTATTATTATATGTGAGGTTAATTAATGTGTGCAATAGGAAAAGCACACAATAAAAATACACACAAAATGATTAAACCAGATAAAAAAACTTTAGCTGCTCATCTGAAACAACTTAGAGAAAATAAACGCCTATCTCAAGAGAGCTTAGGAAAAATTGCTACCGATAATGAGGGTTTTAACGTTCCTAATGTTAGAAGGACTGTTAGTGACTGGGAAAATCCAGATAAGGGTTTTCCTAGTGCTGATAAAATTGCTCGTATTTGTGTTTTTTTTCAGATAACTCCGACCGAATTGCTATTTGAAAAAGACTCTGATATGTGGGAATTAGTTTTATCTAACCGTGATTTAAGTATTAAAAAATTGTCAGAAACTGTAAACAAATTTTTTGAAAAGTTTGGATTTTATGATGTATTGCACAAGATCGATGATGTGGAATTATCACACAAAATATTCCCTAAATTATCAAAGCGAAATCTAGAAGACATTCTCTATGTCTTAATATTTGATGGGGAATTGTCATCTTTGAGAAAAGAAAAGACTAATTACCCAAAGATAAGCAACCAAGAATTTTTACTACCGATGATGACCGCTGGATCAGGATTGTTTAAAAACAATATCTTTATGAGGATGTTGGTTCTATCTGGTGATTACTTTTCTCATCATCCAAAGGAATTACAATCGCTAAAGGAAAAATTTTCTAATGGTATTGATCTAGAAATTGCAGAGATGGAATACTATTTTGACTTAACTAAAAGTGAATTTTTAGAAAGAGGGATAGATATTAGTGAACAAATTCTTGTTGATTTATACAATGAAAACTTTTTTTTAACCACAGCAAATCAGGAAATAATGCTTGAAGATATACGAAACCTACTAAATTTTAAAACTAATTATTCTAATTTTTCTAATGAGGCTTTAAAAACACAGCAAAGTTTTTCTAACGATCTTGAGCAGACAATCAAATTATTTCTGAAGAATAAAGTTGAAAAATCAAATATGAATCAATTTGAAAAAATAATAATTAGTGATGAACTAAATAACTTACTAGAACGTTTCTATAAAGATACGGGTGCTTCCTATATTGAAGACTCAGAAGATAATGGTCACTGGTCATACCGTTCATAAAACGAAGCATTTTCAGAGAAAGACAACTCTTAAAAACTCTCGTGACTGATGATGTGTGTACTGTCATTGAATAAATGACAATGAAAATTAGAAGTAAAACCTTGAAAAATGGACTTAAGTCCTATTATTTTAGAATTGTATTAAATGGCAAGCCCACCATGAAAAGCGGTTATATCAGCAATAAAGAGGCTGTCAACGCCTATCGGGCGTATAAAATAGCTGAAGCGCATGGCCAGCTAGAAAACCAGCAAGTTAAGCGAATGAGGTTTAACGATCTAGCTAAAGAATGGTTGGCGATGAAGGCTAAAGAGGTGCGGCCATCAACTTACAAAAAGATTGAAGAGCGCTATAGGCTGCACATTCAGCCTTATTTCAAGGGTATCTATTTAGATGAACTCACGCCGATCAAAGCCCAGAAGTTTGTTAATCAGCAAGCTGCAGCCTTTGTTCGCTATGATTGGACGGTTGGGATTGTTTCCCAGATATTTAAAAAAGCTGTGCAATATGGTTATGTCAAAGCTAATCCCTTTGCGAATATTGATAAGCCGAGAGCTAAAAAAGCACCGTTCAGAGATACCGTGCAATTCTATGATGTCGAAGAATTGAAACGATTTCTAAACAGTGCTTATCAGCTTTATGACAAAGACCATTATGTCGATATGCTTTCTTTCGTTTGTTGGCCTTTACGGGCATGCGAAAAGGCGAGGCGTTGGCCTTGAATTGGTCTGATATTGATTTCAACAATAAAACGCTGTCGATCTCTAAGACGGTTGTCACGGTAGCTAGCGGCGAAGTGATCTCTAACGAACCAAAGACTAAAGCCAGCAACCGCTTAATGACCTTGGATGATGATACTGTCTCTGCCCTTGCCGAGTGGAAGTTCCGGCAGCATGAGTTATACAAAGCACTGGGCTACTCGGCATCCCCGTGTGAATTTGTTTTTAATAGCTCGGTTAATTCATTTATTAGTTTGAGCCGTCCCAGAGCGTGGGCGAGGGGGATTGCTAAGGCGGCTAACCTGCCTGCGATCATTATCCACGGCTTTCGGCATACCTATGCGACTTTGGCTGTCCAGTCAGGCATGGATATTAAACAGCTCCAGTACCAGTTAGGCCATAATGATGTGCATACCACTCTGCAGATATATGCCGAGGTAACGAACAAACAGAAAACAGAAACAGCAAGTATTTTCGCTAATTTCATCAACGAAAGTAATATTAAAAGTAATACCGCAAAGCCTTGAATTTCTAAAGCCTTGCAGGACAGGGGATAGAGCGTTTAGAGTTCGAATCCCTCAATCTCCATCATAAATATTACGTTTGGCAAAGCACATTAGCCTTAGGTTAATGTGTTTTTTTATTTTATTACGATTTTTCAATGTGATCGTTTAAGGTATTTTTTAGTAGTTAGTGATGTAATGAAGCTTACAAAAATATCTGGATTTTCATTATTTGTTATTCCAACGAAACGTATTTTTGGTATTTTTTACGATATTGGATGCATTTTATTAAAGCTGTTTTTTCTTTTAAATCCAGATTTCCTAAAAAATTTGTCTTTAATTATGTTAAATCTCTTTTTTTGATAAGTTATTTTCCCTATCTAGTAGGACGTATAAAGTGACAAATTTAGAATTTAATGAAATGGAATATTATTAACTATCTTTCGAAACTAGATTTTACAAAAACTACCATATTTCCCTTATCATAGCGATATCTTACGCGAGAAAATTCGAATGGTATATCACTATTTAGGAAAGCTGTTTGTGTTATCTCTAAAATCGGGTCTTCATTTTTACAATTAAGAAATTTTTTATCAAATAAATTAGGCTTATCTGCTCTAATTTTTCTAAAGGCAGAACCGATTTTGAGATTTAAGTCTGACTTAATATAGTGATAAATAGATTTTTTTAAGATATCATCCGAAATACCAGGAATTACTTTAACTGGCATTTTTGTGTATTCAAGTACATACGGTTCTTCATCAACAATACGTAGACGTGTAATATCATAAATTAAATCTTTTTTCGAAATTCTTAGCGCATTTTGCTCGGATTTATCAGGATAACGAATAGTGAATTTAATGATTTTGCTATTAATTTTATGGGTTTTTCCAAATAAATCAGTTGTACCTATATATTGATTTATTTCCAAATCGGTTTGCTCTATAAGATCTGCATTGCTTGATACAAAAGTTCCAGAACCTTGTTTACTATATATCAGACCTTCTGTCTTTAGGATATTAAGTGCTTTTTGGATAGTCATCCTACTTGTTGAAAATTTTTTTGATAAAGCCTGTTGATCAGGAAACGGATCGTTATTCTTGTATTCGTGATTGCTAATGCTTGTACGAAGTGTGTTAGCTATTTCTATATATTTTGCCAAGTTCGCCTTCTTAATCAATTTAATTCTGTTTTATTATCACAAATTATTCATTAAAAACCAAACATTAATGGGTAATCACAAATATGAGTTTACAAATTTAAAAAAGAGTTTACATTTTACAAAAAAGCATTTATAATTTAATCGTAATCAATGGTAGCGCTTTCATTATTGATTACGGAAAGTGAGTACATTTCACATGGGAGAATTAAAGAAGGGGTTTTTTGGGGCAATTCTACTTCTAGCATGCAAACTGAAGGTGCCTGGAACGAGGGTGGTAAGGGAATGTCAGTTTACGATATTAAACCAAGCGGTCCTGATAATTCTGATTGGAAAGTTGCAATTGATGAATATCATCGATATCCCGAAGATGTTAACATAATGCAAAACTTGGGAATGAATTTTTATCGATTTCAGATTTCTTGGAGTCGAGTCCAACCAGAAGGTGAAGGGGATTTCAACCAAACAGGTATAGATTTTTATAATCGTTTAATTGACAATCTTTTAAAAGCGGGTATTGAACCAATGATTTGTCTATACCATTTTGATATGCCGCTGGCTTTGGCAAAAAAATATAACGGTTTTTTAAATCAAAAAGTTGTTAGTGCTTTTTTTGAATATGCAAAAAAATGATTGAAAAATTCGGAGATCGTGTTAAATATTGGATAACGTTTAATGAGCAAAATTGTTTTAGTTTAAGTTCTGCTTTCGAAAGTAGCGGCTACCTTACTGGAAAGAAAACGTTGAGAGAATTGTATCAAATTCAGCACAATACTATTCTTGCTCATTGTTTGGTAGCTAATTATATTCACCAATCGAAACCTGACTTGAAAATTGGTGGTATGGAAGCTTTTCAGGAAGCGTATCCTTATAGCCCACTGCCCACGGATGTGGAAGTGACTAGGAAATATAAAGAGTTTGTTGATTATAATTTGCTGAGAGTTTTCGTTGAAGGAAAATATTCGACGGAAGTTATTGGTTTTATGAAAGAAAATCATCTAGAAGATATTTTAAAACCATCCGATCTTTTAGAAATTGGCAATAATAGAAGTGATTTTATAAGTTTTAGCTATTATACGACTTCCACTTTAGATAGTAGTCAAATACCAGTTGGATCTATTCCTAACTATTATGGCCAAATGGGATATAAAAAAAATCCATATCTACTTTCTAATGAATGGGGATGGCAAATAGATCCTCAGGGTTTTTACGGTATTTTAATCGATTTATATAATCGCACGCATTTACCAATTTTTCCAATCGAGAATGGTATTGGTGTTAGAGAAAATTGGGATGTTCAAAACCAAATTGATGATAGTTATAGAGTTCAATACCATCGATCGCATATCAGAGCTTTAAAGAAAGCCGTTAGAGATGGTGCTAATGTAATCGGATATTTAGGTTGGGGGCTTATTGATATCCCAAGTTCTAAAGGGAACGTCGATAAAAGATATGGTGTTGTTTATGTTAATCGTACGAATCACGAAATCCTTGATTTGAAACGAGTTCCAAAAAAAGTTATTACTGGCTTCAGAAAGTAATCAAGTCTAATGGAACAGAATTGTAGAGGCAAGAGGTGAATTAAAATGGATAATTCCGCAAATAAATCAAAAGGAAAAAAGATATTGGATAAATTCTCCGATTTTTCTGCAAGAGTTGGGAATGAAGTACATTTAAGGTCCCTTCGTGACGCTTTCGCGACTATCATGCCTCTTTTTATTCTTGCAGGGTTAGCAGTTCTGATTAACAATGTCATTTTTCCCTTTTTCGCTGCTGGTCAGCATTTAACGAATTTACAATTTTGGGGAAACATGGTTACCAACGGAACACTGAACATTGCTGGCTTGGTTTTGGCGCCAGTTATTGGTTATACATTAGCGAAAAATAAAGGATTCAATAATCCTTTATTGGCCGCAGTGATTGCACTTTCGAGTTTAATAATTGTTATGCCTTTTACTATTAATCTCGTTCCTGTTGGAGCAAAAAAGGCTGTTAATATTTCAGGTGCATTGGATTTTTCCAATTTAGGAACAACTGGTATGTTCGCTGGAATCATAATTGGATTAGTGGCCACAGAAGTATTTATCCGCCTTTCTAAAATAAAGCACCTAAAAATAAACATTGGTGGGAATGTCCCTCCCTCAGTCTCTGCTTCATTTAGTGATATGATTCCGGTTATCATCACCTTGAGCTTTATGGACCTCCTTTCTTCGTTACTTCTAGTAATTGGAAAAACTAATTTAATCGCACTGATTACCAATCTTATTCAAGAACCATTAAGAAGATTTAATACAAGCCTTCCGGGAATGTTATTCATTTATAGTTGTGGTAATTTTCTATTCACTTTGGGAATTCATCAGACCGTTATTAATGGTACTTTGTTGGATCCTGTTCTATTAATTAACATGAATAAAAACATGGCTGCTTATGCGGCACACAAGGCAATTCCATATATTTTAACGAATACATTTAGGGTACCTTTGGCATGATCGGTGGTACAGGATCTACTATTTGTTTGTTGATTGCAATCTTTATTTTTTCTAAGCAAAGGGCTAGTAAAAATGTTGCGAGTTTGTCCGGTGCGCCTGGTTTATTCAATATTAATGAACCCGTTATTTTTGGATATCCGATTGTTTTCAACATTCCAATGATGATTCCCTTCGTTTTACAACCGGTCATTGGCATTTTGATTGTCTATTTCTTTACGAGCATTGGTTGGATGAGTCGAGTCGTTGTATTTATTCCATGGACCACACCACCACTCTTGAGTGCTTATTTAGCTACAGCGGGTGATTGGCGGGCTGTTATTGCCCAGCTTCTGATTATTATAATTGGTGTTTTATTCTATTTGCCTTTTATGAAGATTAGTGAGCGTGTAATGGCTAGAGAAGCCAGCTTAGAGAATCAAAAATAACATTATTTAGATTAATAGTGAAAGGAACAATAATGGCAGAGAAAAAAGTAATGTTGGTTTGTGCGGCCGGGATGTCGACCAGCCTACTGGTAAGCAAGATGCAAAAGGCGGCTAAAGAGCAGGGAGAAGATGTTGATATCTTTGCCACGGCTGCTTCCGATGCCGATAACAAACTAGAAAGCGAACAGCCGGATATTTTAATGCTCGGACCCCAGGTCAGCTATATGCTCTCCCAGTTTAAAGAAAAGGTCAAAATCCCAGTTGAAGTAATTAACATGCAGGACTATGGGCTGATGAACGGAGAAAAAGTTTTAAACCAGGCTTTAAAAGAGATCGGCTAAGATGAGTGAAGAGATTGAAAACCAAAAGGTCATCATGAGCCTGATCATCGCCGGCGGCAATGCCAAAGGAGCATCCTTCTTAGCCATTAAGGCCGCAAAAGAAAAAGACTTCAAAGAAGCCGAACTAAAACTAACAGAAGCCGATCGTTTTCTAGCCCAGGCCCATAACGCCCAGACTGATATGTTGACTAAAGAAGCAAACGGAGAACACGCCCAAATGTGTCTGTTAATGGTCCATGCCCAGGACCATGTCATGACCGCGATTACCTTTCGTGATCTGGCCGGTGAGATAGTTGAGCTGTATAAAAGGATCGAGGATAAATGATAACGAGCAGATATACAGATTGAAATAAAATGAATTGATAAAAAAGGACAATTATTCTGCATACTAGTCTTTATATTAAGAAGCCATCTTTTTCATGGCTTTTTGCTTGTTATTTCAATTAAATTTTATTTAAAGGAGCGAGGGAATATTTTTCCTCGCTTTTTTATTTATGCTTAACTCTGCTTAGAAAAAATCTGTGAAAGAATCGGATAAGCCAATTGAGAAATTTTAATAATTATTGTAGCAATCTAAACTTGTCTATGATTTTGGCTTCTTTTTAGTTCGTTAATAATTTCTATGCCGTGGCTCGTACCGATTCGTTCTGCACCGGCTTTGATCATTGCGAGTGCATCAGTTAGGGACTGAATACCGCCTGCAGCCTTAACCTTGACAAGGCTACCTACTGTTTTTTTCATTAAACGGACGTCTTCCACTTTGGCACCCGCACTGCCGAAGCCAGTAGAAGTCTTCACAAAATCAGGTTTAATTTCTCTGGCAATCTGGCAAGCATTGATAATATCCAGATCAGTTAGATAACAAGTTTCCAGAATTACTTTCACAATTACCTTGTGAGAGTGGCAGAGCTTGACGATCGTTTCCATTTCTCTTCGAATGTAATCAAGATTTTTGTCTTTTAATTGACCAATATTTAGAACGTAATCAATCTCGTCGGCACCATTTTCGATCGCGTTTTTTGTCTCGAATGCTTTGCTTTCGATTGTAGTCTGTCCGAGCGGAAAACTAATTGCTGCCCCTACATGTACATTTGAGCCCTTCAACTGTTTGTGGCAATATGCAACAGGAACAGAATTAATCGCCACCATTTTGAAATGATTTGCTTTGGCTTCTTCACAAAGTTTTTTTAGGTCTTCTTTTTTTGCGTAAGCCTTCAAAAAAGTGTGATCAATCATCTGTGCCATTTGGTCAATCGTAATTTGTTCTGCTGATATGGATTCCTTCATTCTTTCTCCTTATAGCTGATATTGCAGCCAAATTTAAGAAGAGATTGCTTTATTAATGGAATCAATCTCTATGCATATGATTTGAATAATAATTACAAGAGAATCACTGTTTGGCCTGATATAGGTGGAACCATGACAATGGTGCCCATTCCAGGTACTTTGAATTTCGTGGCTACCCAAAGGTTTTATCCTGGTTTTAATTCATCACAATGCCGAATTGTAAAAGAAATTTTTAACGGGACTAACTGGGACCAAACTGTGGTTGGCGATTTTCCTTATATTCATCGGTTTGATTTAATTTCTCACGATGGAGGCCTTTGGTTTGTTGGCTGTTCGATTGCTAATTCGAAAAAAAATACGGATGATTGGAGCGATCCAGGCAGAATTTGGGTTGGTGATTATGATGATAGAGAAGCAAAAGTAAATAACTTAAAGCAATTGGACTTTGAACTAACTAAAAATCATGGATACAAACGCATGGATGGATATTCGCTAATAACTGGGGCACAGGGAATATACCGTTTGGATTATCCTGATTCAAATGGTGACTGGAAATTGACACGATTAGTTGATAGAGAAACTAGTGATATTGCCAGTGCTGATTTAAACGACAATGGAAAACCCGAATATTTGGCCATCGAAGGATTTCATGGGCCTTATATAAGAATTTATGATTGTAATTTCAATACTATTTTTAAAAGTGGAAGTGATTCCCCATTCGGACATGCTATTTGGGGTGGACGAATTGGATCGAAGCAATATTTTATTTTTGGTTTTAGATCAGAAAGACAAAATTTAGAGTTAATAGGTTTTGAAGACGGAAAACCTAAATTCAATTTAATTGAATCTAATGTTGGTCCAAGTAACGTGCTCGTTTATGGAAAAGAAGGTGTGCAGTATTTATTGTCTGCGAATCGAGAGGCTAATCAGGTTGCAATTTATAAAATACTGAATACAGATTAATTGTTCGTGGAAGTGAAAATAAATGTCTAAATATTTTTTAACTATTGACAATGGTGGAACGAATACAAAAGCAATTATTTTTGATGATAATGGCAATCAAATTAATTCTGTTTCGTTTCCTACGATTCGAATTGAAAATAAACCAGGATTTCATGAAATTGATTTAAATGATCTTTGGAATGCAATTGGTCATGCTATAAAAAAAGTAATCCGCACTTCTAAAATTGCGGCTCAAGATATTATTGGTGTTTCTTGTGTAGGGCATGGTAAAGGACTTTATATATTAGATAATCAAAAACGTATTTTTACTCATGGAATATTGTCAACTGATTCAAGAGCAATTAAAGAAGCAGAACGATTTGAAAAAGATGTTTCTAAAATATATCCAATTAGTCACCAACACGTTATGGAAAGCCAATCTCCTGTATTGCTGAATTGGCTAAAAAATAATAGAACGGATATTTATTTGAACATAGGGTATGTTTTGGCTGCCAAGGATTTTATCAGAGAACGTTTGACAGGCCAGATTTTTCAGGAATATGGCGATGCCTCCGGAAACAATTTTCTTAACTTGTCTACTCAACAATATGACTCTAGATTATTTAATTTTTTCGATATTCCAGAAATGTTTAGTAAAATGCCACCACTAAAAAAATATAACGAAGAAGTTGGCGAAATTACTTATAAGGCAGCAGAAGACACCGGTCTTCTTCAGGGAACTCCAGTATTTGCTGGAATGTTTGATATTGATGCTTGTTCTTTGGCTACTGGTGTCGTTGATGATGACTACTTTAGTGTTATTGCTGGAACATGGAATATTAATGTATTTCCTTCCAAGAAACTATCAGAGATTTCTTCTGGACTTATGAACTCTATTTACCCCAATGGTTTAAATTTGATTGAGTCTTCAAGTGCTACATCGGCTGGTAATCTATCCATGACTTTACAAAGTTTAATGAGCGAAGAAATAAATAATGCTAAAGGCAGTGGCAAGAGTATTTATGATATCTTGGAGGATTTTCTGGAGCACACTGATGCCAGCTATTCAAAAGTTATATTCTTTCCTTTTCTATATGGATCAAATGTAAATCCTGATGCAGAAGGTGCTTATATAGGCATTCAAAGCAGTACTACAAAATCTGCAATTATAAGATCAGTTTACGAAGGCATTGCTTTTTCACACAGAATGCATATTGAAAAACTCATAAAAGTTTTAGGGCATAAACCTCTAGCGATACGCCTTTCAGGTGGTGGAACAAATTCGGCAGCTTGGGTAAAAATATTTTCCAATATATTCAATATTCCTATACAACTGGTTTCAGGATCCGAACTCGGGGGTCTTGGAGGAGCAATGGCTTCTGCTATTGGTATCGGCCTTTACAAGAATATTGATGAAGCCATATCCAAAATGGTTCACATTAAAAAAGAATATGTTCCAACCTATAATCAAGTCAAAATTTACGATAAGAAATACCATATGTACGTTAAATTGCTAAATAGCTTAGATAAAGTTTGGACTAATTTGAAAAATATGCAGGAGGAAATTGAGGAACAATGAATTCACTTGGTATCTATGAAAAGGCCCTGCCAAAGAAAACCGATTGGATCGAGAAATTAGATTTAGCCGATCAATTGGGTTTTAACTTTGTCGAAATGTCAATTGATGAGTCTGATCAAAGACAGTCCCGGCTTGATTGGAATCTTCAAGAACGTTTAAAGGTTAGAGAAGCGATTGAAAATTCACCGGTTGATATCCCGACATTGATGTTGTCGGGTAACCGAAGGTTTCCGTTAGGTTCGGCTGACCAAAAAACTCGCCAACATGGTGTTTGGATGATTAAAAGGGCCGTTGACCTAGCTGTTGATTTGGGTATTCGATTGATTCAACTGGCTGGTTATGACGTTTACTATGAACAAAAGACCTTGACAAGTCGGGAACTTTTTTTAAGAAATCTAAAAGAAGTTGTTGATTATGCGGCTTCCAAGAAAATTATCTTGGCAATCGAAACCATGGATGATCCTTTTATTGATTCGATTCAAAAGATCCGGCATATCAAAACAATGATTCGTTCACCTTATTTGGAAGCCTATCCGGATCTGGGGAATATTAATGCCTGGCCGGAAAATAATCTACCAGAGGATTTGGAAAAGGGGATTGATATCGTTTCAGCCGTTCATTTAAAAGATACCTTAAACGTAACTAATGATTTTCCAGGAAAGTTCAAAAATGTTTCTTTTGGTCAAGGAGATGTGGACTTTTACGGAGCACTTTTAACCTTGAAACGTCTTGGCTACAGTGGCTCATATACGATCGAAATGTGGAGCGAGGATAGTGACAATCCACTTGACGAAGTAAAAAAAGCCAAAGATTTCTTTAATGATCTTTTTGAAAAGGTTGGCATCAAACAGGAGGAACTAAAACATGCTTGAGGATTTAAAGCAAGAAGTCTATGAAGCAAATATGCAGTTGCCAAAGCTCAGCCTGGTAACTTTCACTTGGGGAAATGTTTCGGGAATTGATCGTGATAAAGGCTTGTTTGTCATTAAGCCGTCAGGAGTTGCCTATGACAAGTTAACTGCTGCTGATATGGTTGTTGTTAATTTAAAGGGCGAGGTTGTCGAGGGTGAACTTAATCCTTCCAGTGATACGCCGACCCATGCTTATCTGTATAACCATTTTCCTAATATTGGTGGAATTACTCATACCCATAGTCCCTGGGCTGTTTCCTTTGCCGCGGCAAAAATGGATATTCCGGCTGTTAGCACCACTCATGCCGATACCTTCTATGGTGATATTCCCTGTGCCCCGGCCTTAAACGAAGCACAAATCAAATCGGCTTACGAGTTGAATACCGGCAAAGTGATTGTTGATGAATTTGAGAAACGTGGAATTGATCCGGACGCCGTTCCCGCTGTGCTTGTTAGCCAACACGGTCCCTTTAGCTGGGGAGATACTCCGGACAAGTCGGTATACAATGCCAAGGTCCTCGAGGTGTCTGCTGAAATTGCCTATCATACCTTACAGCTGACACGTGACGAGACTCATGTTCCTCAGTATCTGTTGGATAAGCACTATTACCGAAAACATGGTAAAAATGCCTATTATGGGCAGAATAATAAGTTATCTCAGTCCCATGCAAAAAAAGCAAAGTGAATCTAAGGATTTCAAGTAAACTGAGTTATAAATAATCAATCAATTCTTGCTTAATAAATAAAAACCGCCAGCAGTTTGGCGGTTTTTGTGTTCAAAAGAAATGTAATTTATAGCCAATTCAGGTCAGTATTATTAATTTCCCATAGCAATAAAATCAAAGAATTAATTGACAGGACTTCAATTAATTGGCTGTGATTCTGTTTAATTTGATTCATCTTGTAAAGAATGCGCTTTACCTTCCTGCTTTAAAACTCTGCCAATTGCTGAACGTTTTCTCATATTTTTATCAAAGCTTTCTAAGTTGACTAATTTATCGAAGCCATATTCCAAGTGGCGAATCCAATTGGTTATGACAAACAAATAAGCATCAGGTGCGGAAAATCGATTATTAACCAAGTAATTTTTTCGATCTAATTTCTGATCAATAAATTCAAGTCTTGGAAGAACGCGTTCATAGACTAATTGTTTCGAATTTACTGTATTTGGTAACCAATTTCCTTTTCTAAAAGATGAGATAAAGTTTTTATGTAACTCGGTCGCAATGTAGTTCAGCCACATTCTTTGTTGCCAATATGTTTGACTATCGTATTCTGCAATTAAATTCCTAGTTGTCACTTTCTTAGCAATATATTCCAAAATAACAGCACATTCGGTTATTATTTTGCCACTGTCTGTTTCGAGTGCTGGAACATATGATTTAGGATTGATTAGCTTATAATCGTTTTGTCCCTCGTTCCATGTTTTTGTATCTAAATTAACTTTTTCTACAACATAAGTGAGACTGCTTTCTTCGAGTAAAATATGTGGTGCTAGGGAACTTGCTCCAGCAGCATAAAATAATTTCATATTATTTTCTCCTATTTCTATGTTTATCGAAATAACAGTTTAAAAAAATCATAATGAATTCAAAAAACCAGGCAAATATTTTTGGAAAGTTTCTTTGTTTAAAGACAAAAATTTGCTTTGCGCTTGTTGCCGAGTTCTTGTCAAACCGGATTTTCGGAGAGCTTTAAAGTGATAGGAAACTGTAGAAGGGGCAATCTGTAGTGATTGGCTAACTTGACTGCAAGTTAATTCCTTATCACTATCTCTTAAAATTTTAATGATTCTGATTCGGTTGGGTTCGCTAAGAGCGTTAAATAACTCGGCTAATTTTTTTTCTCTGGTTATTTCAATGTCCATAGAAATACCATACTTCTTCCAAATTTTAATTGCAATATTTTTTTACATATGCGATGAAGATTATTTAAGCGATTCAGTTTTATCAAGTTTCTCAATCCTTGACTCCTATATTCTGTTTCTTTAAAGACCTAATAACTACTGGCATAACCTGTATTTTGCTTTACCAAGTATAAAATAAAGCTTCGAAAGTACGGTCTTAAGTGGCGGTTGGTGCTTTAGTAAACGTCCTGTGAGCAAAGAAATTGATAATTCTATATAATTGTATTTGGATATAAAATTATGCATTGTATCCGAAATTTCTTAATCTATTTTTTGTTTAACACTCGACCGTAAGAAGTTGGGTGTTTTTTGTATCTATAAGATTTAATATTTGTTTATGGGTTCTTTATGGGATTGGCTAAATAGTATCTGGTTTGCTGAAGGGACATTTTGGAGAACCGTGGCCATTATTGTAATTTTTCCTGCTGTATGTTTAGAAATTCAGAGATTTATCCAGTTTCGTTTTAGACAATTTGATTTAAGGATTTTTTCTGCAGATGACAATGGTGGCCGCCACTTGAACAATGATTTAATTCCTATTAAAGATAATGTTTTGATAATCGAGATTCTTAATCGAAGCCGTGCAAATTCAATAATTAAAAGCAGCGGAATCTTATTTGACAATAAAAAAAGATTAAAATTTAACGATCAGCGTGAATTCGAATTGAAAGGTTGGGATTCAATACAAATTTCCTTCGATCGGAATAAAGTAATTTCTCTGGCGGAAAAATATGAATCCACTTATATTAGAGCCTACATTATTAATAATGAAGGTCGAAAGTACCATTCAAAGAAATTTTCAGTTAAAAATGTTTGAATTTTTTTAATCATGAAAAATTATCAATATTAGAATCTACTGTAATTTAAAAAAATAGCCATCTGTTTGCTATAATTCTTAATTTTTTATGTTAGTATATTTTCTGTTGTCCATTTTCTAATCGACAATTTCGGAGAAGTACTCAAGTCTGGTTTAAGAGGCCTGTTTAATTTATTAGGCAGGTAGGTCGTTAACTTTTGTTACGATGCGAGGGTTCAAATCCCTTTCCTTCTCCATTAATTAAACAGTTCTTAACTATCTGTTTTTTAATTATCACATATGCTTGTACTTACTACTGCAAGTTTAAAAACAAAAATCGCTAAAAATGGTCGTTTACAAATTTATACTGAGTTTTATGAGTAAGATTGATTTAAGAAGCTTTTTGCTTCCTTGGTAAACGGTGATTTTTCGTCTTATTGTTAAGGACAACTGTTACATATTTATGAAAAGTCATTTGTTATTTTTTCATTTTTACAATGAACCACTAATGGTATGAAAGCCTGTCTTTTGGTGTTCGTTTTCTATAAATTAAAGTGATCCAGCAGGCTTATCGAAAAAAGATTTAATATCCAGGGACAAGAATTAGAGTTTTAGGAGGGAAAGATGTCTGATTTTTTCATTGAAACTACGAAAGCTGATAAAGTACTTCCGACCAACAGTCGACCGAAGTTTTTTGCCTTTGGTATTCCCAGTTACACTAATTTGGGTGACCAGGCAGTTTCTCTAGCACAAAGAAAGTATATTGAAAATGAGTTTCCTGAATATCAGTATATTGAGATATTGGAAGATGACAACGATGAGGGGATTGAAGCGGTCAAAAAAATCATCACTTCCCAAGATATTGTTTCTTTCGTTGGCGGAGGAAATATGGGGAGCCTCTATACGAATCACGAAGCGGCCCGACGAAAAGTCTTTTCAACTTTTGTTAATAATTTAACGATTTCTTTCCCTCAGTCGATTCACTTTGAAGATACTCCTTCTGGGCTGAAGGAACAGAAACTAAGCCAGGAAGCTTATGGCAAAAACCGACACTTGTTTTTAATTGCCCGCGATGCACAAAGCTATCATCGTATGCAGACAACTTTCGATAATCAAGTTCTCTTCACTCCGGATATGGTTCTTTATTTCAAAGCTTCTCATTATGATTTTAAGCGTTCGGGTGCATTGTTTGTTTTGCGTCATGACGGTGAAAAGGTTGTCAGAGATTCCTTGATTGATTCGATGAAAAAGATGTTGGATAATAATCGTCCGCTAAAACGGACTGATACCGTCCTTGATACGGTTAAACGAATCACGCCTATTAATCGGGAAAAACTCTTTAAAGAAGAATTAGAATTGTTCGCTCATCAGGAAATAGTTATTACTGACCGCTGGCATGCGATGGTATTTTCGGTTCTCACTGGAACTCCTTGTCTGCTTTTTGGAAATAGTTATGGAAAAGGTAAACACGCCTATTTTGATTGGTTGGAGCATATTAATTGGATTGCTTATACTGATGAAGAGGACTTGGACCGCATTGACCAACAAATTCAAAGGTTGATTAAGACCAAAGAACATGCTTATGACATCAGACCTGATTTCAAGCAACTACACGATTTGATTAAGTTGCATTCAAAAAAATAAAGAACCTGTTTGGGTTCTTTTTTAAAATCTCGTATTTATATAATTAATTATTTTTCGTCGATACTCTTTTTGACCTCGTCTATTTTATTTTTGAGCCTGCCTTCAGCATCTGCCAAGGCTTTTTTGGCTTTATTTGTTTTATTTTCAAGCTTAGCTATGCTCTTTTTACTTGCCTTACTGTTAATTGCTTTTTCAGAGCCTTCTTTTATTTTATTGGTAATCTTGTCTTTTATGGAATTCGCTTCATCTTTTGCTTTGTCATCGGAACTATCTATTTTTTTCGTGACAAAAACCGTTCCTGCCACTAGTATTCCGCTTGTTATCAAAGCGCACGATGCTGTTATTTTAAGAAACTTTTTTAAAAAATCTTTCATAGTGATGGACCTCTCTAGTTTATTTTTTTGAAAAACAAAGATGTCAATTTGTCGTGAATAATAGTTCGAAAAATTATGTTTTTATATAAGCGTTCTTACAATAAAACTATTAAATGTTCAGAAGAAAAATTTTGTGGTGTTGTCAACACCTATTTCTAATTATATGCTACCTTGTAAACGCATATATTGTTATTAAAAGATGTTTATTAGTATGCCTTGAAGTAAAGAATGTAAAATTTTTTAATTAATTTAACAGCCATTTTAAATAATTGGTTAATCCAATGATAACTTTATGTGCACGTGTTTTTTTGAAGGAAAAACAGTATTTTTAAATTATTTTTATTTACAAATTATTTACAAATAAATGACAAAAATAAACAATATCAAAAAAATGAATTGCATTCTACCTTGCTAAAAGTCAGCTTCAAGAAACTAATAACGAACTTATTACAATTTTAAAAATTGTTTTATTACAGACTATTGCTTAATTCTTTCTTAATTAAAAAAGCTGGTGTTATTATTATCTCGTGTTTTATGAAACATTTTTAAGCCAAATGTTACGGGAGTTTTAAACGATATGAATTCAGTTACTAATACGAAAAAATTACATTACAAAATGTATAAAGCGGGTAAAACTTGGTGTTTTGCTGCGATTATGGCAACAACTTTTTTTGTACAGTTTCAATTCGCCGGTCAGGAAGTTACTCACGCGGCTACTACCGGCCAAGGGCAGACTGAAGAGGTAGCTGGTACGAGCTCTTCAGCAACATCATCGAGTGCTAGTTCTGCCGCCAGTTCAGCTTCATCTGTTTCTAGCAGCAGTGCAACATCATCGAGTGCTAGTTCTGCCGCCAGTTCAGCTTCATCTGTTTCTAGCAGCAGTGCAACATCATCGAGTGCTAGTTCTGCCGCCAGTTCAGCTTCATCTGTTTCTAGCAGCAGTGCAACATCATCGAGTGCTAGTTCTGCCGCCAGTTCAGCTTCATCTGTTTCTAGCAGCAGTGCAACATCATCGAGTGCTAGTTCTGCCGCCAGTTCAGCTTCATCTGTTTCTAGCAGCATTGCAACATCATCGAGTGCTAGTTCTGCCGCCAGTTCAGCTTCATCTGTTTCTAGCAGCAGTGCAACATCATCGAGTGCTAGTTCTGCCGCCAGTTCAGCTTCATCTGTTTCTAGCAGCAGTGCAACATCATCGAGTGCTAGTTCTGCCGCCAGTTCAGCTTCATCTGTTTCTAGCAGCATTGCAACATCATCGAGTGCTAGTTCTGCCGCCAGTTCAGCTTCATCTGTTTCTAGCAGCAGTGCAACATCATCGAGTGCTAGTTCTGCAGCATCAATCGCGGTAAGCGAAGTGAATTCTATTATGGCGCTTGTAACGACTTCAAGCAGCACTTCCTCACAAGCAGCGTTGGAAGCTGAAATTGAAAAAATCGAGGCTGAGAATACTGCCAATTACAGTAGTAAAGTTTCAACTTTTCTAAACGAAATTATTGAAAGTGCAATTAATGGCTGGACTCAATATAAGATTTTGCCATCACTAACAGCTGCGCAGGCGATTCTCGAAAGTGGCTGGGGCACTTCGACGCTTGCGAGCGAATACCATAATTTGTTTGGAATCAAAGGTTCCTATAATGGCCAAACTGTTGATATGCCAACGGAAGAATATTACAGCGGTGCTTACCATGAAATAGACGATTATTTCCGGGTTTATGCTAGCGATTCTGAAAGTATTACCGACTATGAAGAATTACTGAGTGAAAATTCTCGCTATAGTAATTTGATTGGCGAAACGGATGCTGCTACCGCTGCTGAAGAAATTTACGAAGATGGCTATGCAACTGATCCAGATTATACTGAAGAATTAGAAGAAATCATTAATGAATATAATCTAACGGCTTGGGATAGTCTTGCATTCAAATATAGCGGTACGGTTGTTACTACAACAGGTTCTACTTCTACTCCGACTAGTTCTACCAGTAGTAGTTCAACGTCGAGTTCTTCTAAGAGCTATACCGTCGCTTCTGGAGATACTTTGACTTCGATTGCAAAAGCCTACGGGACAACTGTGAGCGCGATTGCCACAGCCAATAATATATCCAATCCGGATTATATTTATGTTGGTGAAGTTCTTACGATTGGAAGTTCTACTTCTACTTCTACTTCTACTCCGACTAGTTCTACCAGTAGTAGTTCAACGTCGAGTTCTTCTAAGAGCTATACCGTCGCTTCTGGAGATACTTTGACTTCGATTGCAAAAGCCTACGGGACAACTGTGAGCGCGATTGCCACAGCCAATAATATATCCAATCCGGATTATATTTATGTTGGTGAAGTTCTTACGATTGGAAGTTCTACTTCTACTTCTACTTCTACTCCGACTAGTTCTACCAGTAGTAGTTCAACGTCGAGTTCTTCTAAGAGCTATACCGTCGCTTCTGGAGATACTTTGACTTCGATTGCAAAAGCCTACGGCGTAAGTATTAGTACTTTGGCGAAACTTAACAATATCTCGAATACTAATTTGATTTATGCTGGTACGACTCTTAAAATATAGTTCCTGCTTGGTGACTAACAATTTTCGATGAAAAATTAATGAGTAAAAAATATCTCTGTTCGTTTGAACAAAGATATTTTTTTGATTATTTATTAATAATTATCTGAAAAGTTTCTTTCTACACCAAAATCGTGAAAGATTGGCTGGCAGTCGGGTCTGTAGCGTTATCCAACCTGAATTCAATTTTATAGTCGCCTTCTTTTTCAAAAATAATATTACGGAAATTAATACTGAAATTATAACCGGCACTAATTGGCCGAGCCAGAGCATGGAGCTGACCGTTGATTTCACTTAAAGTTTCTCCTTTAATTCCAATGACTTTAAAAGAAACAACATGTTCTCTTGAAAGATCAATACCACTGGTCAGAATTGTTGCTGCAAATGACATCGTAGTAGGAACGGCCGGTATACCAAAAACTAAACTTGGATTAACAATATTCATTTTGGAGTCTGCGATTCCTGGTGTCGAAACTTTCTCACTTGATTCTCCAACAATTATTTGAACATTAATTTCTCGCTTTTCGCTTTCTGGCATATTTTCTCCGGTCTCTGATTTGTTTTTTTATATAATTACAGGATAATATATCTGCGTAAAAAAAATATACCGGTCGTTAATTTAAATCAATATTTTCGAAATATCCATATTGAAAATAGCCGATTAAATTCTTCCGTTTTTTAAAGTTTTTCCTAAATATAGAACATTTCAGTTTTAAAAGGATTGCCGTTAGCTAAATTTTACTGATTGCGAAGACTAACGGGATTGTTGCAAGCGAAAGAATTGTCGAAATACTCATTAAAGTAATTGCCTGCCGGGGGTTGCCACGTGCCTGCAAAGTAAATAACACGACAATTCCAGCTACCGGACAGGCAGCCATCACGACTGTTGTATAAAAAGCAATCCCACTAATTTTTAAGAATTCCAAAATCATAATTGCGATTACTGGAAAAAACAGGTTTTTCATGACTAAGGCTAATAATATTTTGCTGTTGAGCATCTTCCGACTGAATTTAATTCCAGCCAAACTATTACCAATCACAATCATTGAGAGTGGGGTATTTACAGAACCAACGTATTTAACTGCCTGATTGATCACGAAAGGAATTTTAATCGACAGTGAAAAAAGCAATAATCCACAAACGATTGCGATAATATTTGGATTTAAAACTACTTTTTGCAGGGCTGCTTTATGATCCAATTGATTTTGTTTTGGCTGAAACAGTTTAACTCCGTGAGTCCAATTAAAAATATTAAATGCGGCCAGAGATGCTGCTGCAAAAAAGACTCCTTGACTGCCAAATAACGAGCTCGCCAATGGCACCCCCATAAAACCTGCATTTGAATAGACGCTTCCATATTGAACGACTCTGCTTAAAGCTGTATCTTT
This sequence comes from Oenococcus oeni, assembly GCF_020510245.1. NCBI lineage: Bacteria > Bacillati > Bacillota > Bacilli > Lactobacillales > Lactobacillaceae > Oenococcus > Oenococcus oeni. Next base: position 804,771 of record NZ_CP084701.1, read on the forward strand.
AATTTTTCCAAATACAATTCTAGCGATAAAAATATCGACATCGACGAGGTAAAACAGGATAATGCCGAACAGTGTTAATAGAAATTGTTGGATCCGTTTTGGAGAGTAAGGTTCCTCAAAAGCATTAATAATTAAACATGGAGAAACTACATAAAGCAAAATAGAAGTTAAATCATCGGATGTTTGTTGATGAAAGAAACCAATTTTGTTTATTAAAAGTCCAACTAATATTAAAGAAAACATTAGAATGATTTGGTTATTTAACTGTACTGTATTTATAATTTCAAACTCCTATCTTTTGTGAACAAACACTTCATGATAAAATATTTCTTTAACATTGAAAAGGAGAGTGAAAGTTACGAAAAAAATACTTCGCTGCGGTTTTGATTTGGATGGTACTTTATTTTCTATTAAACTGATGCTTCAACGTTTTAATGAAGCAACTGGAAAACGAATTGAATTTTCGCAATTAAATAATTATTCATTTGCCGATGTCTTTAAAATTAGCGATCAACAAGAGTACGATATTTTCAGTCGAATCAAGACTGATATTAACTTACATAGCAAGCCTCTTAAAAAAAACAGCCAATCTGGTTAGGCACTTATCTAGGCAGGGGATCGAAATAGATATCATAACTGCTCGACGTGAAAGTGCCATGGAGGAGACGAAAATAGCTTTGAAAGAATCTGGAATTGTTTTCGACAAAATATTTATTAATCAACCGAATAAATACAACGTTATTAAGGATCTTAATTTAACTAGATATTTTGACGATCAGGGACAACTGATCGAAAGGCTGATGAAAACTGATGTTGCGGATTTTTGCGAGTTAACCTTAATTGATGTCCCTTATAATCAGAAATTCTCCTGTCACAGTCGTTTTTATGTATAAAAAAAAGCCCGCAGGCTCTTAATCGTGTTTCTTTTGTTGCCTTTCTACTTGATCCACCTTCATTTTATTTTTTTCTTTATCTGAAAGTTTTTCTTTAGCTTTACCTTCGCCTTCGCGAACTTTATCGCCAGTGGCTTTACCCTCGACTTCTTTAGCCATTCCAGCGGCTTCTTTTTTTAATGAATCGGCTTTTTCTTTTAATGACATAGATATCTCCTTTTGAGTATTTCAGTAAGCTATTGAACTTAGCTGATAACTATCAGTCTACTCAGGGAATATAACAATGATTTTATATCTGCTTGACGTTTGCTTTCGTTTTGTAATTTTTGTAATCTCGAAATTTACTCATAAATATTTATGAAGGAGTTATTAATACCTAATTTTGAGCATCTTTTGATAATTGATTATTTTCGACCAGTTTTTTATAAAAGTTGCAGAAGGTCAATTGATAATAAGGCAAAACCCAAATTGCTGCAATACCTCCTGTTATCGGGACCAAAATCAACCAGCCAATAAAACTCAACTCCATTACAAAATAGTCCATTTTATGTCCATCCATTAATTTGCGACTTTTCGTGATTGCCTGTAAATAAGTAATCGGATTTCCATTGTCTATGTGATCCCGATAAATATAAAATGCCTGTGAATAGGAGATTGATTTAATTATTCCCGGGACAACCAACAATAATGTCCAAAGAAATACATAAACAACTTGCAAAACAGTAATTAAAATAAAGGCGATAAAATATTGTCCTTTATCCAGAATTTTAAAAGCCTGTGGGATAGCTTTTTCAAATTTAACTTTATCCCGGAAAACGTCTATACAAACTAATCCGGCACTTGTAATTAATAAACTCGTTACGGCACTAAAAGCGAAACTGATGCTACTGTTCTCTATCAGTTTATATTGAAAATTATTAATGAAATAATTATAGGTATCACTGGTACCACTTGAAACAGAGCAAAGTTGGGTAATTAGGGCTGGTAAAAATAATAAAAAGAAGAATAAGAAATTATTATTTAATATTTTTTTGCTTCTTGTTTTAAAACTTGTCTTTCCAAAATAGATCCTCCAAAAAAGTCATTGTGAACATTCTAACTGAATTAAGTCCGCTGGTAATTTTATATCAATATTTTTCCATGTTAAAAATTGAATTTCTGTCCAAATAATTGACTTATAATAAGTAAGAGCTCGTCTCAAAAAACAGCTATGAAGACTCTCAAATTCTTCTGATCGCAATTGAGCAAGCAAAAAAACTATTGGGATCATAAAGATATTTGAAATTTGTGGAATGATTCCCTTTTAAATTTTTTTAATTGATTATAATTGATTAATTGGATGGAGATGAAATATGGATCAAACTTGGCAAACGAAATGGCCGGAACGAATTAGTTACGGGCTCAGTGATGCTGCGGATAATTTGGTTTTCCAAATGTTAACCACTTATTTGCTTTTCTTTTATACGGATGTTTATGGGCTTCAAGCAAGTTCGGTGGCTATTTTGTTTTTGGTTGCTCGAATTGCAGATGTTGTCGAAAGTTTGATCATTGGCTTAATGATCGACCGAACTCGTTCTCGTTTTGGCAAAAGTCGTCCTTTCTTTATGTGGTATGCATTTCCGTACGTTGTCTTTGCGGTCTTAACCTTTGTCACACCTAATTTTTCCGGAACAGGAAAATTGATTTGGGCTTATGTAACTTATCTTGGACTTGGTTTTCTTTATACGGCCGTGAATTTGCCAATCACTTCGATTTTGCCAACTTTATCGCAAAATGAAAAAGAATTGACTTTGCTTGGAGTAATTCGGCAATTTTTTGGTAGTTCAGTGCAGATTATTGTTGCTGTTTTTACGTTGCCACTGATAGCTTTTTTCGGCAAAGGAAATCAGAAATTTGGTTTTCTGATGACGATTATTGTTTTTTCAGCAATATCTTTTCTGTTGATCATGAATACATTCTTTCATGTTCATGAGCGTTTTAAAAATCCAGAAATCGCTCATCAACCCCTTAAGCAAATTTTTTCTATGCTGAAAAGCAATCAACCTTGGTTAATTATTTCCCTGGTGATTTTTCTTTATTGGTTGGTTACAGCTATCAAAAATCAAACAACGATTTATTATTTTAAATACGTTGTAAATCAGGAAAGTCTGGTGCCCTTGGCAAACAGTTTCACCTTAGCTGCTTTGGTCGGAGTTGTTTTAATTGTTTGGTTATCTAATATTAAAGGCAAAAAAAGAACAATGCTGACAGGAATCGTTCTCGCTTTTGCTGGCCAATTAATAATGGCAATCGGCGTTTATTCTCAATTAACAGCTGGTTTATTTTTTGGTATTTTTTTAAACGCAATCGGAAACGGTATGGTCGTCGGCTTAGTTTCGATCATGATTGCCGATACAATTAGATACGGTGTCAGCATGGGAATTCAAGCAGAAGGCATTCTTGCTTCTACAGACGATTTTGGCGTAAATATGGGTCTCGGACTTGGCGGTATGATCACTGCCGGGTTATTGCAATTATCTGGTTACATTGCTAATCAAAAGCAGAGTAGTGGAACGATAGCGATGATAGACATTAATTATATCTGGATTCCGATTGTTATCTATGTTCTTATGTTCGTTACTTTGCTTTTCTATAATGAAAATCGAATGATGAAAGCAATTCACTGATTTTTTGGATCGTGTTCTTCGTGCCAGCGAGCGATTTGTTCCAAACGTGTTTTCATTTTAATCTCCGATCCCTGTGAACTCGGATGGTAGTAGTGATGCCCTAACAGATTTTCCGGCATAGTTTGCATGCTTGTTAACTTGTCTTGACTACTGTGAGCGTACTGATAATTCTCTCCGTAATGCAATTCTTTCATTAATTTTGTCGGGGCATTGCGAATTTGCAGGGGAACCGGTTCGGCGAAAGACTTTTGTGCATCGCTTTTAGCTTCACCATAAGCTGTATACAAAGAGTTTGATTTTGGTGCAAGCGCCAAATAAGTTACCGCTTGTGTTAAATTGACAGTGCATTCGGGCATTCCGATTAATTGGCTTGCTTGATAGGCGGCAACCGTAATTTCCAGTGCACGACTATCTGCCAGTCCAATGTCTTCGCTTGCAAAACGAATTAATCGGCGAGCGACATATAGTGGATCTTCGCCGGATTCCAGCATTCTTGCGAGCCAATAGATCGCAGCGTCCACATCGCTATTACGCATCGATTTATGAAGCGCGGAGATGATATTATAATGTTCTTCACCGTGCTTATCATATAAAAGACTCTTTTTCGTAATTAATTGTTTAAGATCTTCCGTTTTTATTTCTGTGCCGTTTTTTGTGTGGTGGCCATTTAAGACAGCCATTTCTAAAGTGTTTAATGCCGTTCGGGCATCTCCATTGGCAAAATCGGCAATTAGTTGAAGGGTCCGTGAACTGATTGATATTTTTTGTTTTGCAAATCCATGTGGATTTTTTAGGGCGTTTTCAAGTAATTTGACAATATCGCTGCTTTTTAATTGTCTAAGAACGAATACTTTGCTTCTTGATAACAAGGCTGAGTTTATTTCAAAAGAAGGATTTTCCGTAGTTGCCCCAATTAAGATGATGCTGCCTTTTTCCACATAAGGAAGAAAAGAATCTTGCTGAGCCTTGTTAAATCGATGAATTTCATCGATAAAGACAATTGTTCGCACGCCGAACTGACGGTTGTTTTCTGCATCTTTCATGATCTTGCGAATTTCTTTGATTCCACTCGTAGCTGCGCTGAAGGTAATGAATTTTGCTTTGCTTCTGTGAGCAATGATTTCTGCCAATGTGGTTTTGCCAACACCTGGCGGACCCCAAAAAATCATCGAACTGATCTGATCTTTTTCGATTAATTCTCGAAGAACTTTACCCGGCCCAAGTAAATTTTCTTGGCCAACAAATTGTTCTAAAGTCTGTGGCCGGACTCTGCTTGCCAGCGGACGACCGTTTTCTGAATTATTTTCAAATAAGGATGCTTGCTCAATCATTAGAACCTCTCGGTACGAACATACGTTCTTATATACAATTATAGTTGATTGAAGTTTTATGGACAATTCTATTTTTTGAGCAAATCGGTTTCCGAGTTAAGACTCTCACTTTAATAATTCTTGAAGATGCATTTTTTTGACAATATTGAACGGCGCTTGAAATAGGTGTAGCCTTTACCTATAAGTAAAAATAAGTAAAAATAATAATCAAATGGTATCCGAATTGGAGGAAATAACCATGAAAAACCAGCAATATGATTATGATGTTTTATACATTGGCAGCGGACACGGCACTTTTGATGGTGCGATTCCATTGGCTGCAAAGGGATTTAAGGTCGGAATCGTTGAATACGATTTGGTTGGCGGCACCTGTCCCAACCGTGGCTGCAACGCAAAAATAACTTTAGATGCGCCGGTCGCTTTACAACGCCAATTTGAAAATTTAAATGGTGTGATTGAGGGGGAAGCCAAGATTAATTGGTCGGCCAACCTGACTCACAAGCAGGAAGTTATTGGAAAATTACCTGATATGATCGCCGGTTTGGCAAAATCAGTTCATATTGATATTCTGTCCGGACACGGTGTTTTGGATGATCCACATACTGTTTTGGTTGACGGAACTCCTAAAACTGCTGAAAAAATTGTTATCGCAACCGGATTGCGTCCACATCGGCTCGATATTTCCGGCAGCGAATTGGCTCACGACAGCAGTGATTTTATGAATCTCTCAGCTATGCCAAAACGTCTGACTGTTATAGGTTCCGGTTATATAGCAATGGAATTTGCAACGATGGCTAATGCGGCCGGATCAGAAGTTACTGTGATTACGCATGGCAATCGCGCTTTACGTAAATTCAATCAGGATTTCGTCGAAAAAATTATTGATGATTTGCAAAAGCGCGGTGTTAAATTTGTCCGTAATACGGAAGTTACTTCTTTTGAGAAGACAGGAACTGCTTTGACTGTTAACGCGGAAGACAACTTTCAACTTGAAACCGATTGGATTTTAGATGCAACCGGTCGAATTCCAAATGTTGAAAAAATCGGTTTGGACAAGCTAGGAGTTGAATACAATAAAAATGGTGTGGTTGTTAATGATCATTTGCAAACCAATGTTCCAAATATCTATGCTTCAGGTGATGTAATCGACAAAATACAGCCCAAATTAACTCCAACTGCCGTTTTTGAATCAACTTATTTAATGCATCAATTTGCGGGTGATAGCTCGTCAGCGATCGATTATCCGGCAATTCCTTCGGTTGTCTTTACATCGCCACGAATTGCTCAGGTTGGTGTGACTCCCGAAGAAGCAAAGAAGAATCCTGACAAATACACAATCGAAACTCATCACACTCCTGATGATTGGTATCGGCAGGTTGATAAAGAACAGCTCGGTGATAATGCCCTTATTTTCGATAAGGAACATCATTTGGTTGGCGCCAGCGAGTTTAGTGATAAGGCTGATGATGCTATTAATACCTTGCTGCCAGCGATTGAATTCAAACTTGGTCCAGAACAATTGGGACGCTTGATTTATCTCTTCCCGTCGATTTCGTCTTCGGCAGCCGGCCAATTGTAAAATATTTTTTAAATTACCTAAACCTATGAATTTTCATAGGTTTTTTATTTGTCTATATTCGACAGTTTGGCGGATAAACATTAAAATAAAGCTTAATTAACGGAGGTACTAGGTTGGTTCAAGTCAAAGATAAATTTACAGTGTGTCGGCATTCACCGTATCGATATGATGTGGTTGGCAGTTTTTTAAGACCGGAAATTCTTAAAGAAGCTCGGGAACGTTTTGCCAAACAGCAAATATCCTTAGGCCAGTTAACCAAAGTTGAAGATCAGACGATTATTGATTTAATCAATAAAGAAGAATCTGCCGGATTAAAAGCGATCACCGACGGAGAGTTTAGACGGAGCTGGTATCATTTAGATTTCTTTTGGGGTTTGTAAGGTGTTAAAAAAATTCAGACTAATGGATGGCAACTGCATGATGGGACGCATGCTCGTGGAGAAGGAGCTGCTTTGGATGGAGAACTTGGTGGAAACAATCATCCCTTTATTGACCATTTTCGTTTTGTCAAAGACCACGTTAGCAGGGGATTTGAAGTAAAACAGACAATTCCTTCTCCGGCTTTGCTACTTGCCCAATTGGAATTACCCTTTAATCTCGAAAGTACGAAGACTTTTTATTCTAACGAAGATGATTTAATCAAAGCGATTGCCGCTGCCTACGATCAAGTTTTGGCGGATTTTTTCAAAGCCGGTCTAAAAGTTGTTCAATTCGATGACAGTGCGTGGAGCTCTTTAATTGCAGCTAAATTAGTTGACCATCCAACTGCAAAGCCACTTGAGTTTACTTCGAAAAAATTTGAAGAATTGAAGTCCAAATACCTTAAAGTTAATAATTTGGCAATCGAAGGAGCTCCGAAAGGATTGGTCGTTAATGCTCATATTTGCCGTGGAAATTATAGATCGAATTGGGCTTTTACCGGTAGCTATGCGGGAATCGCCAATCCTTTATTTATTCAAGAAAAGGTTAATGCTTTTTATCTTGAATACGATACCGTCCGGGATGGGGGATTTGAAGTTTTAAAACAGATTCCAAAAGACAAATGGGTTGTTCTTGGTTTGGTGACATCAAAAGACGGTCATCTTGAAAAAGCCGACAAGATTGTTAAACGAATTTATGAAGCTTCTCAATATTTCGATTTAGATCATCTTTGTCTAAGCCCACAGTGTGGTTTTGCCTCGTCGGAAGAAGGAAATGTTTTAACAGAAAAGCAGCAGTGGGATAAAATTAGCTTAATTAGATCAATTGCAGCAAAAATTTGGTTGAATTAGGATAAATTATTTTTAACATAGATTATTAATGTCAGATTTTATTCGGTCTGGCTTTTTTAATTCTTCAAATTTTCTCTAAATGGAAAATCCTAATTAAAATCGATATTAAAAGAACTTCGAAAATTATTGAAAACTTTTCGAAGTTCTATGGTTGGTAGACAGATTAGTTTATTGCTGCTTCCTTAGCTAAACAACGATCGCAAACACCGGTAATTTCGACATGTTGTTTTAATACTTTACAACCGGCAATTTGATTTTGAAAATAGTCTGCACCGATAGCTTTTAGCTCGATCACGCGTCCACAAATTTGACAAATGAAATGATAGTGATCCAAATTATTGAAATCGCACTGATATTTCACGAATTTGCCTCCGGCCAAGGGGCGTTCTTCTACTAGATATGCTTGCTCGAATTCCTGCAGATTACGATAAACTGTCTGATAACTCATACGTTCGTATTTGCTGCGCATATGCTTATCAATATCAGTGATCGAAATATAATGATCTTGATGGTCAATCAAATAACTTAAAATGTCCCGTCTTTGATTAGTGACTTTCAAACCGGTTTTCTTTAATATTTTTAATGCTTTTTTTAGTTCTTCGTTCACTTTATCGCCTTTTTCCTGATAAATGCATCATAACAAGTAATCATTACTAAGTACATCTTTTTGTGCTAGTATGTAAAAGTAATATTTACCATTAACAAGTAATTAATTATTTTTTTGGTAGGTATTCAAAAGTATTTAGGAGAGAATTATGTCTGTGAACAAAAATTATAAACATCTGATAATCTTCGTTTTAACTATGCTTACAATCCTTTCGAGCATTTTTTTTGGATCATTGGGTGAAGTTAACGCTGCAAAGTTAAGTAGTTCAAAAACTTCGAAGATCAAGGTTGTCGCGTCGGTTGATTTTTATGGCGAGGCAGCAAAAGCCGTCTTGGGTAATAAAGGAACAGTTACTTCCGTTATCAAAAATCCCAGCATTGATCCGCACGATTATCAGCCAACCAGTAATGTTGCCAAAAAGGTTAGTGAGGCTAATTTCGTTCTTTATAATGGAATCGGTTATGATACCTGGATGACAAAATTGGCCAAAAATTCAAAGGATGTTGTCAGCATCCGGGTTGGTGAAGATCTGCTTGGAAAAAAAGATGGTGATAATCCTCATCTTTGGTATCAATCGAAGACGATGCCGAAGTTGGCCAATTATCTAGCAAAACGTTTTGGCGAGGTTCAGCCGAAGAACAAGAAGTATTTTCAGAAGAATGCTAAAAAGTTTGTTAAAAGTATCAAACCTATCCAAAGCAAAATCAAGCAGTTGAGCAAGAACAGCAAGGGCAAGCTAGTTGATGTCAGCGAACCGGTCTTCGACTACACCTTAAAAGAATTGGGTTATAAAGAACACAACACTCATTTTGCCAAGTCGGTTGAGGATAGTACTGATCCTTCGCCAAAAGACATCAAAGCAATGCAGAATGATGTAAAAAACCGTAAAATTGCCTTTTTCGTCGAAAATACACAGGCAACCGATAAAATCGTTGGAAATATTGTGAAGATAGCCAAAGCTCACAATGTTCCCGTTCTGAAGGTTACTGAAACAATGCCAAAAGGAAAAACTTATAAAGAGTGGATGATGGATCAACTCAATCAACTGGAAAAAATACAAAAACAGGAAAAGTAAGAAAGTATTCATTAATGCTTGAGTGTAAGATAACTATTAATAGCTATTAGTAGTTATCTTCTTTTTTAAGGAGTATGATTTTGAAGCAACCCACTGATTTTATAGAAGCAAAAAACATATCGGTTAGTTTTTCTCAACATGAAATTTTTTCCAATTTATCTTTTAAAATTTTCGATGATGATTTTTTCTGTTTAATCGGAAAAAATGGAATCGGGAAAACAACGCTTGTAAAAACAATTTTGGGCCAACTGCATAAGACTAATGGCGAAATTATTTTTTCAAAAAAATTCAAGAGCTCTCTTTCTTTTGGCTATGTTCCTCAATTTCGAAATATAGATCAAGATTATCCATTGTCAATTCGTAATTTTGTTTCTTTGAGATTATTTCAACCTTTAGTCCCTTGGTTTAGCAAGAAAGAAAAAGATATAGTTGATACCGCACTTAAAAGAGTTGGTATTTTTGATATCGCCAGTCGTAAACTCGGTTCGGCTTCAGGTGGTGAAAAGCAGAAGGCTTATCTGGCGCAGGCGATTCTTTACGATCCACAATTATTAATTCTTGATGAATCAACCGCCAGTTTGGATACGGTTTCCAAATTTGATGTGATGGATGCCGTTAAAAATTTAAATGATAAATACGGAACAACTGTTATCTTTATTTCTCATGACATACCCTTGGTTGAAAAATACGGTAAGCATTCCCTGGAACTAAAAGGCGATGGTAAATACTCGTATAAAAAAATTAACTGATTTTTTAGAAATGGAGTTTGATAGATGTTTGCTTTAGAGTTTATGCGCAATGCTTACTTAGCCGGAAGCCTAATTTCACTGGTCTGTGGAATTGTTGGTGTTTTTGTAATGGCCAGAAGGCTGTCATTTTTAACCCACACTTTGTCGGAGATTGGTTTTTCCGGAGCCTCTTTTGGTATCTGGATTGGTATACCGCCTTTGAATGGAATGCTTTTTTTTACTTTGTTGAGTGCAATTTTTACCGGGAAACTCGGTAAACGAAAAGAGCAAAGCGATGCTGCTACCAGCGCTGTTTCGGCCTTGTTTATGGGCCTTGGCGTTTTGTTTCTTTCTTTATCGAACAAAAATTCTTCTTATGCAACTAATATTTTATTCGGCAGCATTGTCGGAATCAGCAGCAGTGAGGTTTACCAAATAGTTTTTCTTGCCTTAGCCGTTCTTTTTATAATGATTTTGCTCTATCGAAGGTTAAAATTTACTTCCTTTGATCCGGAGGGCGCTGGAATCGTTTATAAACATGAAAACATTCTCTCGATTCTGTTTTTGGTAATTTTGGCGATGTCTGTTAGTATTTCTGCTCAAATTGTCGGTTCTTTGTTGGTTTTTGTTTTGATAACTTTGCCGGCGGCTAGCGCCCAAAATTTTTGCAAATCGGTTTTCGGAGAAATTGTCTTCAGCACAATCTTGGCTCTTATCGGAACTTGGCTTGGACTTTATTTAAGTTACGTTACTAATTGGCCGGTCACTTTCTTTATTGCTCTTTTTGAAGCAATCGTTTTTGTTTTCTCTCTTGCCGGAAAACAAATTATTCAACGTATTTGATTTTCGGCCTCCCAATTGTGATTTTCGTTAAATAGAAATAGCTATAATTCCGCCAAAACTGTCTTTTTAGCAATATAATAATTTTGTCTATTATTTACTTACGGATTTAAAATGAATGAGTTTTTCATTAATAAATCGATTGGGAGGAACAAGGCAAATTGATTAAAATTGTAACGGATTCGACTGCTCAATTAACAGAAGATGAATTAAAAGAATATAAGATTACTGTTGTTCCTCTGCAGATATCGCTTAGGAAACAAATCCTTTTGGACGGCGTCGATATTAGCAGGAGTGAATTTTCCAGAGAGCTTAAAGAATCGAAAGATTTCCCACGCACCAGTCAACCTTCAATCGGACAATTTAAATCGGTTTATGATGATTTAGGTAAAGATGGAAGCACAGTCATCTCTATTCACATGTCCGAAGTGCTTAGTGGAACTGTGAATGTTGCTCGCGAAGCAAATAAATTAACTTCCACCGATGTGACGGTTGTTGATAGCGGTTTTACTGATCGTTCCCTGGCTTTCTTAGTTATTGAAGCTGCTAAAATGGCTCAGCAGGGAAAGTGCAAGACCGAAATTTTAGATCAATTGGCCGTCAAAAAAACAACTACTCATCTTTTTTGTTTTATAAATAGCCTTGATTATTTTGTGAAAGGTGGTAGAGCGAGTCGAGCAATTGGTTTTTTCTCCTCTCTAATCAAACTTAAACTCGTTTTAACGATGGAAGGAAACAAATTAAAAGTTGTATCAAAATGTCGTGGGCAGGCTCGATTTCAGCAAATCATCAATAAAATGGTCGATTCTGTTGTGAATTCGCGTGGGATTACACAGGTTGGTTTGTCTTATGTTGATAGTGATGAAGAAGTTTCTCGAATTGCTAATTTTTTGCATGAAAAGCGACCAGATTTAAAGATCGTAACTCGTCTGACAAGTCCGATTATTATGTCGCATGTCGGTCCAAAAGGCTTTGCTCTCATGTATGACGCCTGATAGAATTAGGTGATGATCTCTTTGACTAATTTATTTATTAAAGAGGTAATTTTTTTGTTCGGTTCATGTTGCGGAGTTAAAAGATAAAAAGATCTGTTGAAACTATCTCCCAATTCTTTAAAGGGAGTGCCCGTTATTAGTGTTTTTTTTGAAACTATCGATTTTCCGATTCCATTTGCGAGAGTTGCTACGATAATTTCATTGCTTTTTATTCGAATTGTTTGTTCTGGAATTATTCCGTTTTCTTTTAAATACTGTTGTGTGTAGTGGTAAACCCCTGAACCGTTTTCTCTGATTAACCAAATTGAACTTTTTTGATCCCCGGCCAAAACCAACTGATCATTCATTAGTTCATATCTTTTGACAGCATCATTAGTACTTGGTTTCTCGATTAATCCAAGGTTGATTTTATGTTGGCTGATCATTTCCAAAATATCGTCGGAGTTATGAAGACTAACCTGTATTTGTAATTGATCGATCGACGCAGACAAAAATTTAATCACTTTCGGTAAAAGAGTCGTCGCTGTCGTATGGGAAGCGGCGATTTTTAGTCTGCTTTTCGGCATTTTGTGATCGGCAATTTTTTCTTTGGCCCGTTGCCAATTGGAGATAATTTTCAGAGCTTCCGGATAAAATCGTTTAGCGTTTTCGGTTGGCCTGATTTCAGTTCTCCCGTTTCTTTCAAAAAGCGATGTGTCTAATTGCTTTTCTAATTGATTGATGTGAACAGAAATTGTTGGCTGCGATAAAAAAAGTTCTTCAGCCGCTTTTGAAAAATTCCGCGTTTCATAAACAGCAATAAAGCTTTCTAGTAATTTAAACATTTTTCCTTCCATTTAAAGATTTAATGATTAACATTATAAACATTTATTTTACAAATAGAAATATCAATGTTTTAATTTAATTGTTAAAACAAAAATTATTGCGGCCAACTATACAAGACATTTTGATAATAATTGCTTTGTCACTAATGGTCTATTTTAGAGGGCTTATAAATAAAAAATGATTAACAAGGAGAATCTACGGATGACTATTAATTATGATTCAAAGGATTATTTGAAATATGTTGATGCCTATTGGCGGGCTGCCAATTATCTTTCAGTCGGTCAACTTTTCTTGAGAAACAATCCGTTACTTAAAGACGAACTTCAGTCCAAAGACGTTAAGATCAAGCCGATCGGTCATTGGGGAACGGTTGCGCCGCAGAATTTTATTTATGCTCATTTAAATCGAGCAATTTTAAAATACGATTTAAATATGTTTTATATTGAAGGCTCTGGCCATGGTGGCCAGGTGATGGTTTCCAATTCATATTTGGATGGGTCTTATACCGAAACTTATCCAAAAGTAACTCAGGATATTCAAGGAATGCAACGTTTATTCAAGCAATTCTCTTTTCCTGGCGGAATTGCTTCACATGCTGCTCCGGAAACTCCTGGATCGATTCACGAAGGAGGAGAGCTGGGTTATTCGATTTCGCATGGAGTTGGTGCTATTTTGGACAATCCCGATGTGATTGCTGCTGTTGAAATCGGGGATGGTGAATCAGAAACGGGGCCTTTGGCCGCATCGTGGTTTTCCGACAAATTCATTAATCCGATTCATGATGGTGCTGTGTTGCCGATTGTTCAGATTAATGGATTTAAAATTTCCAATCCAACAATTCTTTCTCGCATGAGCGATCGTGATTTGACCAATTATTATCATGGAATGGGTTGGGAGCCTTTGTTCGTTGAAACGGATGGTTCAGATAATTTTAAAGTGCATGCCGAGATGGCCGATGCTGTTGATAAGGCCATTGAAAAAATTAAAGCTATTCAAAAAAACGCCCGTAATAATAATGATGATTCATTGCCAATCTGGCCGATGATTGTATTACGTGCTCCTAAAGGTTGGACAGGTCCAAAAAAAGATTTGGATGGTAATCCGATTGAAAATTCATTTCGGGCACATCAGGTGCCGATTCCAGTCGATGCAAATCATTTGGAACATAAAGATATGCTGATTGATTGGATGAAGTCCTACAAACCGGAAGAATTGTTCAATGAGGATGGCAGCTTAAAAGAAATTGTTAAGGTAAATCAGCCAAAAGGCCAACGGCGAATGGCAATGAACCCAATCACGAATGGTGGAATAAAGCCAAGGACATTGAATATGCCTGATATGGAACGATTTGCTTTTCCGAAAAATAGCTTGAAAAACAATAAAAAACCAGGGATGGACCTTCAGGTTGTTTCAACATTTATTGCCGAAATAATAAAGAAAAATCCTATCAATTTCCGTCAGTTCGGTCCCGATGAAACAATGTCCAATCGTCTCTGGGACGAGTTTAAAGTCACTAATCGTCAGTGGATGCAAGCAGTCCATGAACCAAATGATCAATATATGGCTCATTCTGGTCGTATTCTAGATGCTCAATTGTCTGAACATCAGGCCGAGGGATGGATGGAAGGATACGTTTTGACCGGCCGACACGCTTTCTTTGCGTCCTACGAAGCCTTTACGCGTGTAATTGATTCGATGCTGACTCAATATTATAAGTGGTTGCGAAAAGCGGTCGAGCAAGATTGGCGTCACGATTATCCTTCGTTAAATGTCATTAATGCTTCACATGCTTTTCAACAGGACCATAATGGTTATACTCATCAAGATCCCGGTATGCTTACTCATATGGCTGAAAAAGGTCATGAGTTTGTCAATGAATTCTTGCCAGCCGATGCTAATTCCCTTTTGGCAGTTATGAATAAGTCTCTGCAGGTTAGAAACAAAATTAACATTATTGTCGCTTCCAAACACCCACGAACTCAATGGTTTACGATCGACGAAGCCAAGGAATTGGTTGACAACGGTTTGGGAATTATTCCATGGGCTTCCAACGATGACGGAGTGGAACCGGACGTTGTTTTTGCAGCCGGTGGAACGGAAGCGACTATGGAAAGTTTGGCTGCTATTTCGCTCTTGCATGAAAGCTTCCCTGAATTGAAGTTCCGCTTTATTAATGTAATCGATTTGTTGAAACTGCGCAAAAAAGGGGATAACGATGATTATCGCGGTCTAAGCGATTTGGAATTCGACCATTACTTTACGCGTGAAAAACCAGTAGTCTTTTCCTTCCACGGCTTTGAAAGTTTGGCACGCGACTTGTTCTATGACCGCCACAATCATAATGTTATTTTTCATGGATATCGTGAAAACGGAGACATTACAACTCCGTTCGATATGCGTGTCCTGAATCATCTTGATCGTTTCCACCTTGCCAAAGACGCAATCAACGCAACTAAGTACGCTGATGTGGCTGGCCAATTTGACCAACGAATGGATGATATGTTGGCCAAACATACCGCTTATATTTGCGATCAGGGAACAGACCTGCCTGAAGTAACCTCTTGGCAGTGGCAGGATATTAAATAACTCAGATCGGAGAACAACAAAATGAAAATTTTTGCTTATGGAATTCGCTTGGACGAACAGCCTGTCCTTGAACAATGGGGAAAAGAGCATTCTGAAGTCACGGTTGATTTTACCGATCAATTGTTGACAGACAAGAGTGCTGCAATGGCCAAAGGCTATGATGCAATTAATGTATATCAACAGTTGCCATATTCACGGGCAACTTTTGAAGCTTTATCGAATCAAGGTATTCACATTATGGCAATGCGTAATATTGGTATCGATAATCTTGATTTAAAAGCAGCTAAAGAATTTAATTTTAAAATTTCCAATACGCCGGCTTATTCTCCAAATTCGGTTGCCGAACATGCAGCTATCCAAATGGCTCGCTTGTTCAGGCGGACTCCGGAAATGGATGCCAAGGTTCAAAATTACGATTTACGTTGGGCACCGACAATTGGAAAAGAAATGCGTCAGCAAACAATTGGTATCATTGGAACCGGTAGAATCGGTCGGGTTTTGATTAAAATTCTTCAAGGATTTGGATCAAAAGTAATTGCCTATGATTGTTACCATAATTCGGAAATTGAAAAAGAAGGTCTTTATGTTGATTCTCTTGACGATTTATATCGTTTGTCAGATGGAATATCACTTCATGTTCCGGCTGTCTCGGAAAATTTCCACATGATTAATGATGCCAGCATCGCCAAAATGAAGGACCATGTGATAATTGTCAACGATTCTCGCGGTGAATTGGTTGACACGGATGCTTTGATTAAAGGACTGGATTCTGGTAAAATTTCTGCTTTTGCGACAGATGTTTATGAAAAAGAGGTTGGAATTTTTAATAAGGATTGGAGCAATAAAACTTTTCCTGATTCCAGATTAAAGAATTTGATTGATCGTCCGAATGTTTTACTAACCCCACATACGGCTTTTTATACGGAAACAGCTGTTTCTGCCATGGTTAATGAATCCTTAAATGCTGACCTGAGCTTTTTAAATGGAAAACAGCCGGCAAGTGCTTTGAAATTTTAAAGAAAAGACTCGAGTTGCATTTTCAATTCAGGTCTTTTTTCGTATATTTATCAAAAATTCGGAAAGGAATTAAAAAAATGAAAGACCCAACTCATATTGTTGCTGTCGGTGCTGTTGTTTTAAACGAAGATCAAGAAATCCTATTGGTTAAAACTTTTTTTAGAGGTTGGGAAATCCCGGGTGGCCAAGTTGAAAATGGTGAAAATTTAATTGATGCTTTAAAGAGGGAAGTAAGAGAGGAAAGTGGGATTGAAATAAGGGTCGACAAACTAATTGGGGTATATTCGAATATCAAAAAAAGTGATCCGCTTGGCAGCAAAAAAAATGTTACTACTAAAGTAATTCTTGACTTTGTTTGCCAAAAAAAATCCGGTAAACTTTCGATTTCAAATGAAACTTCTGTAAGCAGGTGGATCCCTAAAAATAAAGTTCTTGATTTGATTAGTTATCCTATCTATCAAGAACGTTTCCAAAATTATCTTAATTTTAATGGTGAAGTCAATTATTTGGCCTATTTTAACGAACCGAATTTTGCTGTC
This sequence comes from Oenococcus oeni, assembly GCF_020510245.1. Classification (NCBI taxonomy): domain Bacteria; kingdom Bacillati; phylum Bacillota; class Bacilli; order Lactobacillales; family Lactobacillaceae; genus Oenococcus; species Oenococcus oeni. The sequence goes on from NZ_CP084701.1 coordinate 821,723, forward strand.
CAATTCCGGCAAATGATTTAATTTTTTCTATGCAAATCAGGTGAATTGAATATTAATCCGAGTCCTGGTCAAAATGAAAAGTTTATACCTTTTGGTGTAATTTTTAACTGAAAATTATTCAAGATTATATTCTTTTAAATCTGTATTGTTATAAATTTCCTGCAGTGTTTTTTTCTGCTGATAATTATCGATGTCGAGCATACCAAAGAAGAATAGTTCTCTCATTTGAGGGATAAGTTCTTTAAGGATATTACCATTGATTCGCGAATATCGCTGCCTTTTTTCAGCGAAATATTGAACCCAGATGTCAAAGTACATCATTAGAGCTTCATCGGGCATTCTTTTTGGAACAATTTTCGCTTCTCTCAATTTAGCTATAAAACAGCGCCAAAATTTTCTGATATGGTCTTGATAAAAATTATAGACATCATTGTCGCCGTTTTCCCCAGCGAATTCACTAATTATTTCGTCATATTCCAGATTTGATTTTTCTATAATTTTATCGGCGAATAAAATCTTCGTGATATCGCTTGGACTGATATGATCGATTTTTTTAAGTTCTTTTTGACTGTAATTCATTTCTTTTTCAATTTCGTCTTCCAGAAAAATCTTGAAAAGAGTGTGTTTACTTGGAAAATATTTGTATAAAGTTACTTGCGAAACTTTGGCATGTTTGGCAATTTGAGCTATGCTGCTTTCCTTATAACCCGAAGTTTCAAAATTTTTTTTGCTGCCAAAAGAATTTTGCTATGCATATTTTTTTTATTTGTTTCTCTTTTGCTGATCATTTCACTTTTTATTCATACTTTCTTTGCTTTATCAATCAGTATAAAATTTTTTTCATTTTTTTATCATAAAAATGAAATATTAATTATGATTATTTCATTTTTTATTGATTAGAGTCTTTTGCCGGTTCATACTTGTTTTTAGGAGCAAAAATGATGACAAAAGTGCTGCATATTGAACATTTGCAAAAAAATTTTGGTAATTTCAAGGCCTTAAAAGATATTAGTTTTGATGTAAATTCCGGTGAAGTTTTCGCTTTCATTGGTCCTAATGGTGCTGGTAAATCGACTACAATCAGGATCATTCTTGGTTTGCTAAGAAAAACTGCCGGAATTGTCGAAGTTTTTGGTGAAGACGCCTTCAAAAACCGGTTGAAATTCATCGCAAATTGGTTTACGTCCCGGGTGATATTTATTTATGGCCTAATTTAACCGGTGGAGAGACAATCGATTTGTTACTCAAAATGGGTGGTCATCAACATAATAAAAAGACCGATCAGTTAATAGAACGTTTTGAACTAGATACGAGCAGAAAAAATCGTTCCTATTCGAAAGGGAACCGACAAAAAGTTGCTTTAATAGCTGCTTTTTCAGCAGAAGCTGATTTATACATTTTCGACGAACCAACTTCGGGTCTTGACCCTTTACAGGAACTTAATTTTCAAAAATCTGTTTTGGAACTAAAAGAAGCCCATAAAGCAGTGCTGCTAAGTTCGCATATTTTATCCGAGGTCGAGAAAATGGTTGATCGTTTATCGATTATTAGAAAGGGGGAGATTATCGAAACGGGATATCTGACTGATTTACAGCACTTGTCTGCTCTTGATGTTCGAGCCGAGGTTAAATTACCGATAGATGATTTTTCCAAAATCAAGGGTGTTGAGAATTTTCATCAGGACCAGAAAAAAATAACTTTTTCAGTCAATCGCCAAGATCTGCCATTGATTATGGCTCGTTTAAGCAAACTCTCTCCGAGTGATCTTCAAGTAACACAACCGACTCTGGAAGAATTATTCATGCACTTTTATGATTCGACCGGAAAGAAGAATAAAAATGGGAAATAATTTTGCTCAAACTAAACGCCTTACGATTGTAAATTTGAGACGTGATTGGCTTTCTTTATTAATTTGGACAACGTCGATAATCGGGGTATCTCTGTTGGCCGCTTTCAAATTCAATGATCTATATGGCTCTAATTCATCGATTAAAACAATTTTGAAAACTTTAAAACAACCAGCGATGATTTCCTTATTTGGCAGAACACCGAATTTAACGAGTTTCCAAAGCGGTGATTTATTTATTTCCGAAATGTTGGTTTTGACGGGAGTTTTTATTTCGATTGCGGATATTATTTTAGCCGTAAGAACGACTAGATCTCAAGAGGATAAAGGCGTTATCGAGATCATTAGAGGAACGGCGGTTGGACGTTTAAGTCCACTTTTATCAGCGTTCATAGAAATTCTGATTTTTAATTTGCTCCTAATCATACTATTGGCAGTTGGGTTGGAGGCCTGTGGATTGTATGGTATGACAGCAACAATGTGTTGGTTATTTGCTATAGAAACAAACTTACTCGCTTTGGTTTTTGCTGGCTTGGCTTTTTTGATGGCACAGATTTTCGATAATTCTCGCAATGCCAATGCTGTTAGTTTTTTGTTTTTGGGTATTGCTTATCTCTCGCGCATGATTACCGATATTTCAAAAGCAAGCCTGACTTGGTTAAGTCCGATTGGATGGGTTGAACTTGGGAAAATTGGTTACGGCAATGATTTAAAAGTGGTTTGGTTGATGCTTTTGTCAATACTTATTTTATTGTTTTTGGCTATTATTTTTGCTTTGAAACGTGATATCAATTCGGGCTTTCTTCATATTCGAAGTGGCCGCAAAAATGCTAGCCCGTTATTACGAGGACCGATTAGCTTAGGAATTCGTCTAGAACGTAATTTAGGAATTGTTTGGATTATTGCAATTGCTTCGCTTGGCATAATGTATGCTTCAATTTTTTCTGATGTTTCTGATATTTTAAAAAGTAATCCGAATGTCGCCCAGGTTCTTGGAACTAATCAGCTTTCACAACTCGGCAATAAGATCGTTTTACAGTTTATTTCAATGATTTCTATTTTTATGCTTGTCTTATCAACAGTTGCAGGATTACAAATGATTTTTCGTTTGAAAAAAGATATTGACAATGGCTTGGAGGAAATGATTGCTTCGAAACCAATCTCGCGGTTTAGACTCTTAACGAGCTACTTGCTGCCGGCGATCATTGTAACTATTTGTTCTTTTGGATCAAGCATTTATTCAATGATGTTGCTGGGAAATTTGGAATTAAAGGTTCCAATTGAATCGATTAAATTTAATACTTTGTTTTTTGGATCTTTGCCATCAGCAATGCTTTTCCTTTCTTTAGCAGTTTTTCTTATTAATTGTTTCCCAAAAATTTATTCGATTTTATATGTATATGCGGGTTTGTCTTTTGTTGTTCTTTATTTTAAAAATATGTTGAAATTGCCTATTTGGGTTACGAGAATAACTCCTTTTGGGTGGATTAAAGATCTTCCGCTTAAAGATATTAACTGGGAGATTTGGTATTTTGAAGTGCTGCTTGTTTTAATTTTCACTTTTATTGGTTATTTTGAATTCCAGAGACGAGATCTTTCCTGAATGAAATAATTCTTGTTTCCTTTTTTTAGAAAATTATCGTCATTTTTTGTGATCGATTTTACATTAATTTTTCCAATGCCGGATGATTATTGCTCATTTTATGTTTTATAGTAACGAATCGATAATATCTTCTTTTTAGGTCTTGACAGCTAGTGTTACGATAAAAAGATGGGAAGGTAAAGTGATTAAATGTTAGAGAAAACCATTTATCGCCGACTACTTAGTCGAGCATTTGATATTCCAGTTACCGTTACTTATTGGGATGGTAAGACCGAAGCTTATGGGACTGGTAAGCCAAAAATTGGGATTGAAATTAAAAAAGAAATTACAATTAAAAATTTAACGAGTCAGCCAACTCTAACGCTTGGCGAAGCATATATGCGGGGAGATATCGAGATTAACGGTAGCATCCAAGAACTTGTCGCTTCTTCTTATCGCAATGCTGGCAGCTTTTTGACTGATAAAAAATTCGTTAAATTTTTGCCAAAAATGTCTCATTCCGAAGAAGCGGATAAGAAAGACGTTCAAAGTCACTACGATATAGGAAACGATTTTTATCGTTTGTGGCTAGATAAAACGATGACTTATTCCTGTGCTTATTTTGAACATCCTGATGATTCACTGGAAACTGCACAGATGAATAAAGTTCGTCATATTCTTTATAAATTGCATCCGGCGGCTGGCGGCCGACTATTAGATATCGGCAGCGGCTGGGGTACTTTGATTATTACGGCTGCTAAAGAATTTCATTTGAAAACTATTGGTATTACATTGAGCGAGGAGCAATACGAATATACGAAAAAGCAAATTCAGGATAATAATCTCCAAGAACAGGTCGAAGTTCGTTTAATGGATTATCGTGATCTCAAAGACGAACAATTTGATTATGTAACTTCAGTTGGCATGTTCGAGCATGTTGGTAAAGAAAATCTCGGTCTTTACTTTAAGAAAATCAAGGAATTGTTGATGCCAAACGGTCGAGCCCTGATTCATGGAATTACCGGACAGCATCAAGGAGTCGGTGTCGATCCTTTCTTGAATAAATATATTTTTCCTGGCGGATACATTCCAAATATGGCTGAAAATATCGTTCATATTATGGACGCCGGTTTACAGTTGAACGATTTGGAACCGCTGCGTCGTCATTACCAAGCTACTTTGGAACACTGGTATCATAATTATCACAAGGTTTTTGATCAAACTGCGCAACGATATGGAAAAGATTTCGCCCGCATGTGGGATCTTTATTTACAGGGTGCGGCAGCATCATTTGAAGCCGGTAATATTGATGTAATGCAGTTTTTGGTGACAAATGGTCCTAGTGGAATTAAATTGCCAATGACTCGTAATTATATTTATGAACATGAATTAAGTTAATTTTTAATCACAAAAAGCCTATTTCGGGTTTTTTAATTTTAAAAATTTTATTTTTTTTAATTAAAATGAATTACGGATATGATTCAACGGGTTCTGACGTATATTTTTTCATATATTCGATAAATTTTGTTAGGGCAGGCTTATGTTGGTTCTCTCTTGGACAAATTAATTCCAGATTGCTATAGATTGGTTGATCCAACGATAACATAACCAGTTGTTTATTCATAAATGGCATTGCCGACTTCTTGAATAAAAACGTGATTTGATCGGAATTCTTGATCATTCCCATAATTGTTTCAATATGAGTTGTTTTAAAGCCTACGTTTAAAGGAATACCAGCGTTATTGTATATCTCGACCATTTTTTCATAAATTCCCGAACCGCTTTCAAGCGAAATTACTTGATAGTTTGCCAGCTCCTCAATGCTTATTCTTTTTTTGTTATTCAAAGAATCATTCGCGGGCAAAACCACTTTTAGTTCATCGCGATCAAGGGTATAGGAATTAAAATGATTATTATCGATCGTTTTTGTTTGAATATCACGAATTATTCCGGCATCAATTTCGCCCGCTTTTAGTACCATCAACAAGTCATTGCCTTCAAGTTCGTTTAAATGAATGTCAATTTGCGGGTAACTTCGTTCGAAAATGTTTATGATTTTTGTCAAACCGTATTGCGACATAACTGGAACTCTGCCAATTTGCAGATTTCCTTTTTTTAGTTCTCGATAAGCCTTGAGTTCTTGTTCAAGTTCATCATAACTTGAGACAATTCTTTGCGCATAGCGATAAAATACTTTTCCGCTTTCGGTTATTAGAATCTGCCGTCTATTTTCAGTACTAATAAATTCGCTGCCAACTTCTTGCTGAATAGCCTGCAAACGTTTTGAGAGTGCTGATTGCGTCATTGAGAGCTCGACCGCAGCGGTTGAAAAACTGTGCAGGCGACAAACCAACATGAACGATTTTAAATCATCAATTGTCATCGTTTATCTCCGATATATTATTCTATCTGATCATAATATTAGTCTAAAGCGGATTTGATCACAACTTCACGATTTTTTATGATTAAAAATGTAAGCGATATCAGGAGGCTTATAAATATGACAGAACAGTTATGGGACTTGAGAAGAGTCCTTGATGAAATTAAAGATGATCCGCAACAATATCATGCGACTGATGTTGAAGTTGATCCGGATGCTGAATTATCTGGCGTCTATCGCTACATTGGTGCTGGTGGAACTGTGGAAAGGCCGACAAAAGAAGGACCGGCGATGGTCTTTAATAACGTTAAAGGTTTTTCCGATGCACGCGTATTGATTGGTTTAATGGCTAGTCGTAAGCGAGTTGGCAAGATGCTGCACCACGATTTTCGAACATTGGGTCAATTTTTAAATGACTCGGTGTCCAAACCGATTGCTCCGGTAGTTGTAGATGAAAATCAGGCTCCGGCCCACGAAGTTGTTTATCGTGCAGAAGATCCTGGCTTTGATATTCGCAAGTTGGTTCCGGCTCCTACGAATACGCCACTCGACGCCGGACCGTATATTTCTTGCGGAGTTGTTTTCGGTTCAAATATGGACAAAACGATGAGTGATGTGACGATTCATCGAATGGTTTTGGAAGATAAGGATAAAATAGGGATCTTCATTCAACCTGGCGGTCGCCATATTGGTCATTTTGCCGAAGAATTTGAAAAAGCTAATAAACCGATGCCAATCACGATCAATATTGGTTTGGATCCAGCTGTTACGATTGGGGTCACTTTTGAGCCACCAACGACACCACTTGGTTATAACGAATTGGGAGTTGCTGGTGCTATTAGAAACCAGGCGGTTCAATTAGTTGATGGTTTAACTGTTGATCAAAAAGCGATTGCTCGGGCAGAATACACTTTGGAAGGCTACATTATGCCTAACGAGCGGATTCAAGAAGATATTAATACTCATACCGGTAAAGCAATGCCGGAATTTCCTGGCTACGATGGGGATGCCAATCCGGCTCTACAGGTTATTAAGGTAACGGCTGTCACACACCGTAAAGATCATCCGATCATGCAAAGTGTAATAGGCCCAAGCGAGGAACATGTCAGCATGGCTGGAATTACTACTGAAGCAAGTATCTTACAGTTGGTAAACCGAGCAATTCCCGGGAAAGTTAAAAATGTTTATAATCCACCGGCAGGTGGTGGAAAATTGATGACGATCATGCAAATCCACAAAGATAACGAGGCCGATGAAGGGATCCAGAGGCAAGCCGCAATTCTGGCCTTCGCAGCCTTTAAGGAACTTAAAACTGTCTTTTTGGTTGATGATGATGTCGATATTTTCGATATGAATGATGTTGTTTGGACGATCAATACCAGGTTCCAAGCAGATCAGGACGTCATGGTATTGTCAGGTATGCGGAACCACCCACTTGATCCATCGGAACGGCCAGCATACGATCCAAAGTCGATTAGAATTAGAGGAATGAGTTCCAAACTTGTGATTGATGGTACTGTACCATTCGATATTCGCGATCAATTTGAACGTGCTCAATTTAAAGAAGTTCCGGATTGGGAAAAATATTTAAAATGAAGCGGAGAAATTATGGCTGTGAAGAAAATAATTGTTGGGGTTAGTGGTGCTTCAGGCACTATTTATGCCGTTGACCTTTTAAAGCAACTTCATGCCATATCCAATGTCGAAGTTCATCTGGTTATGAGCAGTTGGGCCAAGAAGAATCTTTCGTTGGAGAGCGATTATTCTATTGATCAAATCAAAGAACTTGCCAATTATACTTATAATATCCATGATCAGGGAGCAGCGATCGCCAGTGGTTCTTTCTTAAATGACGGTATGGTGATTGTTCCGGCCAGTATGAAGACAGTTGCTGGAATTGCCAGTGGCTTTGGTGACAATTTAATTGCTCGAGCTGCTGATGTAGCTATTAAAGAGCAACGCAAGTTGATCTTAGTTCCTAGAGAGACACCCTTGAGTGTTATTCACTTGGAAAATTTGACTAGATTGGCGCGGCTGGGCGTACAAATCATTCCACCGATTCCTGCCTTTTATGGCCATCCGAAAACGATTCAAGATTTGATCAATCATCAGACGATGAAAATACTTGATGCTTTTTCAATCAACAATAATCTCGATAACCGCTGGGAGGGGGATTGAAGTGCCGGAAAAAACATTTAAATTTACTGTAGCTCAATCTGGTTATTCCTTGGATATGCTTGTTCGACAGATAGGACCGGATCTTTTAATCAGCGTTACAGGAGGAACAAACCCGCATATCGGTGTCGTTACTACTCTGGCTCCCGGCCTTAAAACCCAAACAGTTCGTTTTCTTAGCCCACACGAAGGCTTTCATAAAGAGGATTTGATCACAGAAAGAATTGCTACGAAAATTAGTCCCAGTCTTACAAGAAATTGTGTGATCACGGCTGGCGTGCATGTTAACTACATTACAAAAAAACAGATTGCCGCTGCAGGACCAATGTCGGATAAACTAGGTGAACAATTACTGCTTTGGCTCAAATCACATCCTGAAAATACTTCTAAACCGATTTATAAACATCCAGAATAAAAGAAAATAAAAAACGACAACGATTCTAAATTCTTTTTTACTTATTATCTCCACTATTTGGCAGTTAAAAAAGCAATCGAAAATCAAAATGTCGAAAGAAAAGAAAAAACTTTGAATTATGACTAAAAAAACAATCGGCTTTCTAAGCGGAGTCGTGGTGTTCGTAATCATTGATTTAATCCCATTTAGCGGTTTATCTACAACTGGTCGGCTCGATTTGGCATTGACTTTGATGACTGTTGTTTGGTGGGCAACTCAAATTGCTCAACCCGCTTTTGTTGGTGGGATTTATCTGATGCTCTTAATAATTTTCCAAGTAGCTACTCCTGCCCAAGTGTTTTCAGACGCCTGGACAGGATCAATTATGTGGTTGGTGATTGGAGCCTATTTGATTGCGGGAGCTGTAAAAGATTCTGGGTTAGGGGAACGAATTGCTTACGCCTTTATTGTGCGTTTTGTTCGTTCCTGGAACGGAATTATTATTTCAATTTTCGTGTTGACATTCATCCTATCGCTTTTGATTCCACATCCGTGGCCACGAGCATTCTTGATCATGTCCGTCATAGACGTTGTTGCTTCAAGCGCTCACATGGCGAAGGAGGACCAAGCCAAACTAGGTCTGACGGTTTTCGCAGCTTCTTGTCCTTTGTCAGGAGTGTTCTTAACCGGCGACACGTCACTTAATCCATTAGCGGTCGCGGATTCGGGCGTAAAAGTCAGTTTTATGTCTTACTTTTATTACATGAGTGTTCCGATGATTATAGCAGCTATTATCACTATGCTGTTGATTATGGTTTTATTTCGTCCAACCAAAGAGGTGTCAATTGATGTTGATGCTTTAAGACTGAAGCAAAAAGGGCTTGGTGCTTTTTCCGAGAAGGAAACTCGTACTCTAATTTGGCTGGTAATTGCGATTGCTCTATGGCTAACCAGTGGAATAACCGGAATTGATGTTGGCTGGCTAACGCTGGTTGTCGCGCTGCTAATGAGTCTTCCATTGATCGGCGAAGTATTAACAGCTAAATCGTGGAGTGGTGTACCTGTCAATGTATTGATATTTTTGACATCGGCAATTACGATTGGTGTTGTTGGTAAAGTTACTGGAATGAATAGTTGGATTGCCAAGACGATCTTGCCTTCTTCCTTACCACAAAATCTTTATCTGCTGGCAATCATAATTACGATTGGTGCGATGGTCATTCACATGTTCATGGGTTCGGTCATTGCAGTTATGGGAGTTACAATTCCAGCCTTCTTGGCGGCCACTACCCATATGGGCGTTAACCCCTTGGCGATTTCGCTGTTGGTCTTTTCTGTAGTTAATCTTCACTATATTCTGCCTTTTCACAATATGGCTATATTAGTCGGGAGTGATCCCGACACCGGTGGAGGCTATAATCAAAAACAGGTTATGCGTTTGGGCATACCATTGACGATTGTGATGTTCATCGTGGCAGTTGTTGAAATTTTTTGGTGGAAATTAATTGGTTTTGTATAAGCTATTGTTAAAGATTATATATAAAGCCACTAAGTTAACTTAGTGGCTTTTTTTGTTGGGTTAAAACAGGCCTAGAATTGTAAGTATTATTTTTGGGAATCCAAAAATTGATCATCAAAAAAAGCCTTAATTGGTAATTAAGGCTTTTTTTATTTAACAACAAGAACATCGCAAGCTGAATTTCTAATTACATAACTGGTGTGCGAACCGACAACCAGTTTTTCCACGGTGTTCAATCCAGTGTTACCAAGAACAATTAGATCGATTCCGTGCTCTTTTGGATATTCATTTGCCAAAACCAATTTAATGTTGCCCACGAGGGCTTCGCCTGTCACTTTCAGACCAGCTTTTTTCGCATCCTCGACATAGGAAACAAGCTTATCTTGAACTTGATGATACTGATCACGATAGAAATCTTCGTTAACACCAAAGGAGGAATCCATTCCTCTGTCTCGATTAACAATCCAAATTAGATGAAGATCGGCTGAAAGCGCGTTTGCCAATCCGCAAGCTACTTTAAAAGCGTTATCCGCTTGGGAAGAACCATCCAAGCCAACTAAAATATTTTTATAAACCATATCAATCAGCTCCCTTATCTTGTGGTTTAAAAGAATTTAACTTGGAATGCTTTTTGGCGTATCCAAAATAAAGAATCATACCAATAGCGAACCAAACGATAAATCTAATCCAGGTTTCCCAATTCAAACCTGCAATCAAAACCAAACAGAAAATAATTGCGATGATTGGAGTAAATGGAACCCCTGGTGCCTTGAAACCTCGATGAACTTCCGGGTGGGAATGACGCATCCAAAGGACACCAGCTGAAACGAGAATAAAGGCAGTTAATGTTCCGATATTAACTAGTTCGGCTAGAATATTCAAGTTTATCAAACCACCGGCAATCGCTGTAATGATACCAAAGAACCAAGTACCTTTAAAGGGAGTTTGGTATTTCATATTAACATCTCCAAAAAACTTTGGAAACAAACCATCGCGCGACATTGAATAACTAATTCTAGATTGTCCATAAAGCTGAACCAGGATGACGGTCGTCATACCCAAAATAGCACCGATACTTACAATGATTGATAACCAAGTCTGCCCGGTTGAATGCAGAACCGCCAAAACCGGTGCATTTAAATATTTTGCAAAAACAGTGAACTTCACAACACCGGTCATAATCAAAGTCATAATGATATATAGAACCGTTGAGATAAATAAGGACAACAAGATCCCACGAGGAAGAGTCTTGCTTGGATTGATTGTTTCTTCAGCACTAGAAGAAACGGAATCAAAACCGATAAACGAGAAAAATACAATTGAAGCCGCTGGAATAATTCCGGCTGCCGTACCGTTATGGAAAGAATACAAACCATAAGGAGAAAAAGGCTGCCAGTTATGTGGCTTAATGAACCAAATTGTGCAGACGATAAAGAGTAGGATGACAGCTAACTTGACAATAACCATCGTATCGTTTACTCTTTTTGTTTGCGTAATACCAATTGAAATAATCCAAGTAATCAATAAAACAATTAAAAAGGCTGGTAAATTAAAATAGCTCGTAACGCCAGCGGTTGTGCCAGCTGCTGCCGTTAAAACGGTCGGAATATGAATTCCCAGATTGCCAAGCAAATTGGCGAAATATCCTGACCAGCCGACAGAGACGGTTGCCGCTCCTAATGCATACTCCAAAATTAAATCCCAACCGATAATAAAAGCAATAATCTCACCAAAAGCGATGTAAGAGTATGTGTAAGCCGAACCGGCCACTGGTGCCATTGAAGCAAATTCAGCGTAACAGAGACCGGCAAAGCCACAGCAGATTGCCGCAACCAGAAATGATACCGAGATTGCCGGTCCAGCTGTTAACGCTCCCTTTCCGGTTAGAACGAAGATTCCGGTACCGATAATTGCTCCGATACCAAGGAAAGTTAAATCCCACGTTCGCAAAGTCCTTTTTAAAGGCGTCGAATGTTTTAAAATCTCACCGACGTCTTTTTTTCTAAAGATATCCATTTAAATTACCTTCTTTCATAAAATTTAATGAACATTCTATTACTAAATGTTGCTTATAGCTAGAACAAAATTAAAAAAATTCATAAAAATGCTCTAATTAGGGGCAAATTACGAACATTAATTAATCAAAACAAATTTTTATTGATTTCTTTTCCACGAATAATGATGAAAAAAATTGTTTTTCGAATTTTTTCTTTGTTTTTAGAAAATGATTGAATTAAAAAAATAATCACCGTGGTATAGTTGAATAGAAAACGGATATATTTTGAGAACGTTTTTTCAGAGAGGGCCTGGTTGATGTGAGGGCCTAATTCCTAATCAAAAGGCTCCCGTTTATTAATTAATTTAAAAAAGAGACACAAACATTGTGTGAAGCCCGGTGGTACCGCGATTTATCGCCCGGGCATTAACATGATGTTTTTTTATTATTCGAGGTAACAATGAAAAAACTTAATTCAGCACAAATTCGTCAGATGTTTCTTGATTTTTTTCAATCCAAAGGACATAAAATCGAACCCAGTCAGTCACTAATCCCTCAAGATGATCCAAGTCTTTTGTGGATTAATTCCGGTGTTGCTACTCTAAAGAAGTACTTTGACGGTTCAGTGATACCAGATAATCCACGGATTACCAATGCGCAAAAATCAATTCGTACCAATGATATTGAAAATGTTGGTCACACGGCCCGGCACCACACTTTTTTTGAAATGCTCGGAAATTTTTCCGTTGGCGATTATTTTAAAAAAGAAGCAATTCCTTGGGCTTGGGAATTATTGACAAGTCCAGAATGGTATGGGATCGAACCGGAAAAACTTTTTATAACCTACTATCCCCGAGATACCGAGACCAAAGAACTTTGGGAATCACAAGCAGATTTTGTTGCTGGCCATACGATTCCTCAAGACGATAACTTTTGGGACATTGGGGAAGGCCCTTCCGGTCCCGACACAGAAGTTTTTTTTGATCGTGGACCCAAATTTCAAAATTTGCCTGATAATGATCCCGAAATGTATCCGGGTGGTGAAAATGAACGTTATCTTGAAATTTGGAATATCGTTTTTTCTCAATTCAATCATTTACCCGGTTTGACAGATAATTCCAAGTATCCAGAGTTGCCACATAAAAATATTGATACCGGAATGGGACTTGAACGAGTAGTCTCAATCTTTGAAAATGCACCAACTAATTTTGAAACAGATCTATTTTTGCCAATTATACGCAAAGTAGAGCAGTTGTCCGGAAAAAGATATGGAAAGATTAAAGATGAAGACGTCAGTTTCAAGGTAATTGCTGATCACATTCGTGCAGTGACTTTTGCAATTTCCGATGGCGCTCTGCCGGGAAATACCGGTCGTGGTTATGTGATTCGCCGTCTGTTGCGTCGTGCAGTTATGCATGGACGCAAATTGGGAATCGAAAAACCGTTTTTGACTCAATTAGTTCCAATCGTTGGGAAAATAATGGAAGCATATTATCCGGAAATTCTTGAAAACGAGGACAAAATTATTCCAGTAATTCAGAGCGAAGAAGGAAGATTCAATAAAACCCTGACAGCCGGCTTGAATTTACTCGACGATCTGATTGAAAAAGCTCATAAAGATAATGCAACTCATATTTCTGGGAAAGATGCTTTCAAACTTTTCGATACTTATGGATTTCCCCTTGAATTAACTGAAGAACAGGCTGCCGATGCCGGCTTGACTGTTGATACAACTTCGTTTGATAAAGAAATGAAGGATCAGCAAAATAGAGCTCGTACAGCTCAAGGGAAACTGAAAACTTTTGGTTTTCAGGATGAAGCTTTGATGAGCTTAAAGGTTCCATCGGTCTATGTTGGTTGGAAGCAAAGCAGTGTCGATGATGCAAAAATTGCAGCTATTATAGTAGATGATCAACAGGTTGATGATGCCAAAGCCGGTCAAAAAGCTTTGTTGATTTTTGATAAAACACCTTTTTATGCTGAGATGGGTGGCCAAGTGGCTGATCAGGGAACTGTACAAGCAGCGAATGGAAAAGTGTTGGCACAGGTAACAGATGTCCAAAACGCTCCCAATAAACAACATATTCATACTGCTAAACTTATTTCCGATCTTAAAATTGGTCAAAAAGTAAACCTTCGTCTTGACATGCATCGCCACGTTGCTGTCTCGAAAAATCATACGGCGACGCATTTGTTGGATCAGGCTTTGCGTAATGTTATTGCTGGCAATATTCATCAAGCCGGATCTTTGGTCGAACCAGATTATTTACGTTTTGATTTCACACATCAAGGACCGGTTCCAACAGAAACCTTGGATCGAATCGAAGATCTGGTTAATCAGAAAATAGCAGATGCTTTGCCGGTTTCTTGGATCGAAACTGATATTGAATCAGCGAAAAAGCTTGGGGCCGTGGCTGTCTTTGGCGAAAAATATGGAAAAAAAGTTCGAGTTGTTTCTATTGGCGACTTCAACAAAGAGTTTGATGGAGGAACGCACGCTAAGAATACCAGCGAACTCGGTTTATTTAAAATTGTCAGCGAGTCCGGCATTGGAGCGGGAACTCGTCGAATCGAAGCTGTCACTGGTCAATCTGCTTTTAAAATGTTAAAAAACCATGAAAAACTACTAAAAAAAGCAGCCGAATTTTTAAGTGCGCAAAAATTAGCGGATGTTCCCGATAAAATTGTTGATTTACAAAATAATTTAAAAAATGTCCAAAAGCAGGTAGAATCTTTGTCTGATAAAGCAGCTAATGTTGCTGCCGACAAAATTTTCGAAAAAACTCTTGAAGCTGGAAAATATAGTTATATAGCTGCTCAAATTGATAATCAAACAGTTGACGGTCTGAGAAAAATTGTCGATGAATGGCGGCAAAGGGCAGTCTCTGATCTAATAATTATTGCTACAAACAATAATGGTAAAGCCCTATTGGTTGCTGCTTCTGCAAAACCGAATGAAGTTAAGGCTGGTAATGTTGTTAAAGCGATTTCTCCCAAAATTCAAGGCGGTGGTGGTGGTCGTCCGGATTTTGCTCAGGCTGGTGGTAAAAATCCGGCTGGTATTGCTAATGCTTTGGCAAGTGTTTCCGAATACTTGGAAAGTCTTGATCAACGATAGGGTAGAATATAGTGGATGGCAGAATTTGAAGATACAACTGTATTTAATTTTGGTTCGCAAAAACCGGAAAACGTTCGTTCGATGCTTAAGCTGGTGTATGAGGCTTTGGAGGAAAAAGGTTATAATCCGATTAATCAAATTGTTGGTTATTTAATTTCTGGAGACCCGGCCTATATCCCGCGGCTCAATGATGCGCGTAACTTGATTCGTCGTTTTGAACGTGATGAAATTGTCGAGGAACTTGTCAAAGATTATCTTTCGGATCATAAAACGGATCAGAAGAAATGAGGCTGCTGGGCTTGGATGTCGGTTCAAAAACCGTTGGGGTTGCTCAGTCGGATCCTTTGGGTTGGACCGCTAGTTCAATCGAAATTATTCGTATCAATGAGGCACAGGGCGAATTTGGTCTAGACCGACTTGGGCAAATTATTTCCGAAAAAAAAGTAAGCGGAATTGTTATCGGCTTACCGAAAAATATGAATAATACCGAAGGCCCGCGAGTCGAAGCTTCGCGGAATTATGGAAAAATGGTGTCTGAACGATTCGGCCTCCCGATTGATTATCAAGATGAGCGTTTGACTAGTGTCGAAGCCAATCGGATGTTGATAGAAGAGGCAGATTTGTCACGTGCAAAGCGAAAAAAGGTTATTGATAGTCTGGCAGCTCAGTTAATATTGCAAAACTACCTCGACAAAAAAGGAAGACTTACAAATGGCTAACAAAGATCAGCAGGATAACGATAAATATGTAACCTTAACGGATGAAAAGGGCAATGAATCTTTATACGAAATCTTGTTCACTTTTCATTCTGACGAATATAAAAAAGATTATATTTTATTCACTCCGGCCGGCAGTGATCGAATTACTGTTGAGGACCCAGACCAGGAAGTCGAGATTCAGGCTTTTAGTTTTGATCCGACTTCCGGAGATTCGGAAACTGATTCCAACCTTTATCCAATTGAAAATGATGATGAGTGGAATATGGTCTCAGAAGTCCTGAATACTTTTGTCGAAGACGATTCTTTGCGAACTGATGATAAAAATGATGAAGACTAATTGTTTTAGTCTTCATCAAGTCCTTTAGTATACAAAACATTGAAACTAGAATAAAAATTACTGATCAATTTCATAAGCAGTTGTGAACTGGTGAAATGTTGATAGGAAATTGCATCATTGAATTCCGCTTTTAAGACGTAGCGGTGGAGATCTTTGTTCTCTTGTAACCAAACAACTCCCGAGGCGCCGTATTGACTTAACTTATTTTGATTTAGAGTTAGGGTTTTTTCGGCGATTTCGGCTTGTTTATCTTCGCCAACGAAATAATAAAAAGCAATTAAATGTGTGTCCTGACGAGTATCGGTAATTATGTGTTTCACATTCAATTCAATTGATTCGGAACTTCCTTTTAAGAGTTCTTGGGAAAGAATGCCAAATTGCGATTGACCGGGTTTTGAAATCAATTGCAAATTATTCTCTTCATTTTGATCAGACAATTTCAAAAGATAATCTTTACTTCCTAGGGTCAAATATAGTTTATTCATAATTAAATTTTAACGCTATAATTTGCAGTTAAACGGATTGATATAATAGAGATAATGAAATTAGAAAAAATTGATGCGAATACGTTACATATCATGCTGACGAAAGCTGATCTTGATGATCGCCACGTCTCAATGATGGATTTGATGTCCGATCGTAGTGAAGTCGAAAGTTTTTTCTATTCAATTTTGGACGAAGCGGATGCCGATCATTCCTTTAGTAACGACGATCAGGTTACTTTCCAAATTCTCCCGACTGGACAACATGGAGTCGAACTTTTCATTTCGAAAATTGTTGATGATCCGAATGTTTCAGTTGATGAAAGTGGCAAGGCAGTCTTCTCGCTAAAAAACGAACAAGTTGATCCGACAATTGTTAAATTGCTGCGGGGATATGATGATCCAGCTCATTCAAAAAAAACAACTGTTTTAAGTAGGGGCAAACAAATCCTACAGGCAAAGAGAAAGCATCCGCATGGTGTTTTGAATAATTGGTATTTATTTACTGATTTTGATGAGTTTTTAACTGTTGTTAATCAAATCGACTCTCGGCAGCTTGTTTCTGATCTTTATGAAATTCAAACAGCTGATAAAAATTCTTCCGTTCATCGTTCCTTTCTGCTTCATCTACTTTCAAGGACGAAAAAGGCTGAAGCGATTCAATTGTTAATGAGCGATTTTGGTCTGCGGGTTGATGGTAGTCAAATCGAAGCAAGTGACTTAAAGAAACCAATTTTCTTGAATAGCGCTCTCGAGTTATCAAAAAAATTTTTTAAAAATTGATTTTTTTGCGTAATAAGTATTAGATATGCTTGTTGCCAAGGATTGCCATAATGTATTAGTTGAAGCTGGTCGCGCTCGTCGTGGCGAGTTTTTTTATTGCCCGTTTTGTAAAAAAAGACTGCTTCTTTGTCATGGAGAAATCAGAATTCCTTATTTTGCTCATTCAGCCAGGGATAATTGCAACAGTTTTTCAGAAAATGAAAGTGAAATTCATTTGCTGGCAAAGCAAAAAATAAAAGAGGCTACTGAAAGACTCGGCTACCGAGCTGAATTGGAAAAAGTTTTGCCCTTGATTTCTCAAAGAGCTGATTTAATAATCAGCGATTCGGCTGGGAAGGAACTGGCAATCAAGTTTCAGCAAAGTCCTATTAGTATTCCTCGACTTAGAGAAAGAAATCAGGGTTATAAGTCTATTGGCTTATCGGTTATCTGGTTTTTGGGTCCAAATTATTCTTTTACAAATCCTAGTCAGAGGACTGTATTTAAATTTGCTGATCAAGAGACGAAAGTCTATTACTATGATCAAAACAAGCATGAAATTATAATTTTGACTGCGCTTTTCAAAAGAGATTATTATAAATTCGAACCGGTAGTTCATAGAGTTCCGTTTAATAGTTTTATTAAGAATTTTTTTCTGAAGCAGTCTTTGACTGAACAATCAGAGGAAATTTTAATCAATAAAAAGATTTTATTTAAACAGGCGAATGCTTTACAAAAAGATTTGCTCTTAAAACGTGTTCCGACTGAAATTTGTCGGTTGGTATACAAACATCGACATATTAACGTTGCCTGCGGACCCTGGATAATTCATCAGGGAACTCAAGCCGGTTTGAAAACCACAAATTGGCACTGGCGTTTGATGATTATTTTGGAATTAGAGGAATTTGACCAAGACAATCTTTGTCCAGTCAGTTATTTATCAAAAAAATTTACTTCCGATAAATATTTCTATGAAAGATCAATTGAAAGCCAATTTGCCAAACATGCCTTTCTAAAATTATTGCAGGAATTGGTTGAAAAGGGAATTATTGATCTTAAACTTTCGTATGTTTTGGTTAAGAAATTACCAATATGGTTTGAGAATTATCAACAGAAACTATTCTTCTTGCGTTAAAATGGTTTCAATTACGGAGGGTCTATGACAGAAAGCAAAAAACAGATAACTCGGGCTGAAGTTGAAAAAAATCCGGCTCAAACATGGGATCTTAGCAAAATTTTTAAGACGGACGATGATTGG
Source organism: Oenococcus oeni (assembly GCF_020510245.1). Classification (NCBI taxonomy): domain Bacteria; kingdom Bacillati; phylum Bacillota; class Bacilli; order Lactobacillales; family Lactobacillaceae; genus Oenococcus; species Oenococcus oeni. The sequence goes on from NZ_CP084701.1 coordinate 840,291, forward strand.
GAAAAAGCTTTTCAAAGTTCGGAAACGAAAATCAAAGGCGTTTCTCAATTGGCCGCTACAGTGAAAGATGCAAAGAGTCTTTTACATGCCATTAAATCAATTTTGGATATGTACAGGCTGGTCGAGACAGTGTATGTTTATGCTTCAAGGAAATCCGATCAGGATACCAGCAATAATAAATATGCAGCTTTTAACGCAAGAGTTGGAAGCTTAGCGGCCCAGGCTGAGTCGGCGAGTTCTTTTTTGACTCCGGCTATCATCGCTTTTACTCCGGATGAATTGGCTTCCTTTTATCAGGATGAACCTGAATTGGAAGATTACCGTCATATGATTGATTCATACGTTCGCAATCGTGATCATACTTTGACTCCTGCTGAAGAAAAGTTGCTGGCCGCTGCAGGAGATGTTTTATCGAATAGCTCACAAATCTTTAGTGTTTTGAATGATTCTGATTTGAAATATGACGATGTGGTTGACGAGACAGGCGAGAAAGTTGAATTGACCCAAGGCCTTTATTCAAGGATGCTCGAGTCCGATAATCGCCAGATTAGAAAGACTGCTTTTACAACCCTTTATAAGGCCTATGACAAATTAAAGAATACTTTTGCGTCAACTTTATACGGACAAATGAAATCTGATAATTTTTTGGCTCTTGCCCACAAATTCAAGAGTGATTTGGAAGCAGAAACTTTCAGTCATAATATTCCAGAGACGGTTTTCAATACTTTAATTACAACAACCGATCAACATTTGAATTTGCTTCATAGATATGTAAGCCTGCGAAAAAAACTGCTTGGTCTTTCTGAATTACATAGTTATGACCTCTACACACCCATTACCGGCAAAGTCGATTTCCCGGTTGATTTTGAAGGAGCCAAAGCGATTGTCTTAGAAGCTTTGAAACCATTGGGTGACGAATATCTTAATGGAATTCAACGCGAATTCGACGAACGCTGGATTGATGTGCCGGAAAATGCTGGTAAACGTTCCGGCGCATATTCAGATGGAGCTTATGATACTGTTCCTTATATCTTGTTAAATTGGCAAGATACGCTCGATAATGTCTTCACTCTGGTTCACGAATCAGGTCATTCACAGCATTCGTTATTGACTAGAAGCAATCAACCTTATCAATATGGAGATTATCCGATTTTTTTGGCAGAGATTGCTTCTACAACCAATGAAATGTTATTGACCGATTATTTGTTAAAAACTCAAAGCGATCCAAAAATTAGGGCTTATGTGTTAAATCATTATCTTGATGGTTTCAAAGGAACTGTTTTCCGTCAAACCCAATTCGCTGAATTCGAGGATTGGATGCATAAAGAAGCACAAAAAGGCAATGTCCTGACAGCGGAAACCTTATCGAAGTTTTATGGTGATTTAAATAAAAAATTCTATGGCGATTCCCTGACTTTTGATTCTCAAATCGCGCTCGAATGGGCTAGGATACCACATTTCTATTACAATTATTATGTTTACCAATATGCAACCGGAGAGTCGGCCGCAACCACTTTGTCACAGGGCATTATTGAAGATCCGAAGAGAAATGTGCCATTGTATCTTTCTTATTTATCAGCTGGTTCTTCTGATTATCCTCTGAATATTATCAAAAAAGCCGGTGTCGATATGGAGAAACCCGATTATCTGAATAAAGCTTTTGATGTTTTTGAAAAACGTTTGAATGAATTCGAGGAACTTGTTACAAACTAAAAGGAAATTAATTTCATAATTTTTGAATTAGCCGAACTTTGTTCAGCTTTTTTAAAAAATAACTTATCAAGACGGTTTATTCGTTAGAATGGGATATATGAAGATTTGCTTGTTTCCAAATGATCAGCCTTTGTCTCTGCAGGTGGCTAATGAATTGAGAAAGAAACTTGAGAATGCTGACGAAATTCTGACAGATAAATTTCCTGATTTAGTAATTTCAATTGGTGGGGATGGGACATTTTTGTCCGCTGTCCACCAATTTGCCAATCAATTGTCAACAATTCGTTTTGTTGGTGTCCACACTGGACATTTGGGTTTTTATTCTGATTGGCTGGTTAATGAAATCGATCTTTTGCTTGATAAAATTAAGCAGGATCACGGACAGGCAACTCATTATCCTTTGATGGAAGCGAAAGTTCATTATTTGGATGGGCAAATTACTGATATTCTTGCGGTTAATGAAATTATTCTGGATCGAATTACAAATTCGCTTTCTGTCAATGTTTATGTAGATGATTTATTATTCGAAAAATTCCGTGGAGATGGTCTTTGTATCTCTACACCAACCGGTTCTTCCGGATATAACAAATCTTTGAATGGCGCTTTGATTGATCCCAATTTTTCGGCACTACAAATGACTGAAATTGCTTCTATTAACAATCGTGTCTATAGAACTTTAGGCTCTCCGATTATTGTTTCTTCGCATACAACGATCCGAGTTGTTCCGGAAATTGGCGATCCAACGATAAATTATGATAGCTATCGTCTCCCACAAAACCGCTATCAGGAAATTGTTTTCAAAATCGCCAAACAGCCTTTACGAATGGCTAATTATAAGCAGATCAGTTTTTGGCAACGGGTTAAAAATTCATTTATCGGAGACGAGTGTTAATGGAATTTTCATGGATTTCGGAAACGAAGGAACCGGAAAAAGTTCGTTTGTTTCTAAAGGCACGCGGTGTGTCGCATCGAATGTTTTCACAGATCAAACATTTTGGAGGAAAGATTGTCGTCGAAGGCCGTGAAGTCTTTACGAACGATTACGTTAAGAATGGTGAAAAAATAACAATTTTCATGCCTCCGGAAAGAGAAAATGTGGAATTGGATGCTGATTTTACCGATCCTTTGAAAGTCGTTTTTGAGGATAAAAACTTCCTGATTGTCGATAAACCGGCTTTTGTGACTACAGTGCCTGGACATGCCGATCGAAAAACCACTCTTGTTAATATGATCAAGGCTCATTTGATTCAAGAGAAGGCTGATAGTCTTGTTCCACATGTCGTTACCCGTTTGGATCGCGATACGAGTGGATTGGTTCTTCTGGCAAAACATAAATTTGCTCATGCTTTACTAAACGATGCTTTGATGGAACACCATGATATTGAAAAGTTTTATGTCGCTTTGGTATCCGGCAATTTTCAAGAGGACCATGGCATGATTGATGAACCGATTGGTCGGATAGAGGGTGATTTTATCAGACGGCAGGTTCGTCAAGATGGAAAAAGGTCGGTCACTGAATACTGGGTTGAGAAACGTTTTGATAATTTTACTCAGCTTCGAATTCAACTGCATACCGGGCGAACCCATCAAATCCGTGTTCATATGGCCTGGGCCGGACATCCATTAATTGGTGATGTCTTGTATGGGGGGCCACATTCCAAATTAATTTCTCGACAGGCACTTCATGCTTCGGAGATGATTTTCTTTGATCCTTTTGCAAATAAAAACCAGCACTTCAATGCTGGTTTACCGGACGATATTCAAAGAATCATCGAAGCTGAAAATTACTGATTATTTTTCAAAATAAACACGAACCGCTTCTGGCAGATAAAAATCTTTTTGGATTAAAGTTAGTTTCCCATTTTCGGGATTGATAGAATAACTTGTGGCGTTATTGGTATTTTGATTGACAGCTACTAGATATTTTCCGTCTGGGCTTACGTTGAAGTCGCGGGGGAAGTCTCCCTCTGTCGATATTTGTTGAATTAATTCAACATTTTCTTGATTTTCGGATATTTTAAATACAGCGATTGAATTATACCCTCTGTTTGAGTTGTAGATGAATTTATAATCATTAGAGAGACGAATGGCAGCAGCACCGTTATGGGCAGTCCAATCTGCTGGAATTGTCGAAACTGTTTTAACGAGCTCGAATTTGCCTTCTTTGTATTTTAGAATGGATAATTTCGAAGATAGTTCTCCAAGCAGATAGGCATAATTGCCATCTTTACTGAAGCGTATGTGCCGAGGACCGAAGCCTTTTTCTGTTTTAAAACGAGTTGGCTGGGATAATTTTCCATCTTTTGATAATTCGAATGTTAATAACTCGTCGCTTCCCAGATCAACAGCTACCAAACGATTATCAGGAGTTAAAGCCGTGAAATGAATATGCGAGGATTCTTGTTCCGGACGTGGACCACTACCTTCGTTTTTGAATTCATCGCTTTTGATCAATTTTTGACCATCGATTTTATAAATAGAGACCAAACCTTTATGATAATTTCCGGTAAAAACTAGTTGCCGTTTTTCATCAACGAATATATAGGCTGGCGAAGATCCGTCTGATATTTGTTCATCGGTTTTTTTGAATGGAATCGTCGAAGTGTCCCACACTGATACCCCGCCACGTTGATCTTGTTTGTCAACGGCATAAAGCAATCCAGCATTGGAAACAGCAAAATAGGTTGGAGATCCGATTTCAGCAGTGTTCTTTAAGTTTTTTAGTTCGCCACTATCGGATAGTTCAGCTTCATATAGGCCTTTGGATTCAGATTTTGTATAAGTTCCAAATAGTAATTTGTAGCTCATTATTTTTCCTTTCTTGTTACACAACTATTATCAATCATGATAGAGTAAAAGAGCAATGCGATTTAATAAAAAGGAAGTCGACCAACAAAAAACTTGGCTGGAACGTTGGGTTTTTAATAATCGCTTGGTTTCAGTTCTTTTAGTGATCATTCTTCTTCTTTTGACGATCTACCTGCTTCATAAGACGAGTTTCATTTTTGAACCGATTAAGGCACTTTTTTCTGCAGTTGGTGCACCGGTTATTACGGCTGGCATTTTTTATTATCTGCTTATTCCATCGGTTAATTGGGCTCATGACAAATTTCATTTGTCCAAGCAATTGATTGTTTTAATTATTTTTCTGTTTGTGGCTTTGTTTTTGGTATTGTTCGTGGTCTATATCGCACCAATTATTCGCGATAATTTCATTGTCTTTTTTAAACATTGGCCTGATTATTATTCTCATTGGTCAAAGAGATTGCAGGTATGGCTTAGCTATCCAGGTTTAAAACCGATTAAAAATTGGGTATTAGATACGAATAATAATTTCAATAAAACGATTATTAATTGGTCGAAAAATTATTTAACTAACGGCATTGCCGGAGTTGGCAAAATAACTCGAGTAATTACAATGATTGTAATTACTTTAATTACTTTTCCTTTTATTCTTTATTACATGCTAAAAGACGGTGATCAGCTACCGCGTTATATTTCACAGTTTTTCCCAGCCCGCACGCGACCAAGTTTATTGGAAGTCCTTCACGAAATTAATAAACAGATTTCGGATTATCTGCGTGGACAAATTTTAACTGCGGTTGCTGTTTCGATTATGTTTATGATCGGTTTTTCTATTATTGGTCTGCCATATGGAATTTGGATTGGTTTATTGGCCGGGCCCCTAAATCTGATTCCTTATTTGGGCTCTTTTCTAGTGATGGTGCCTGCCATAATTATTGCTTTGTTCGGTGGAATCCATCTCGTGATTGCTGTTTTAATTGTTTTCGTTATTGAGCAGACATTGGAATCGCGTTTAATCCATCCGAAAATTATGGGTGCCTCGATGAATATCCATCCGATTACCGTTTTGGTTATTTTACTGGGTGCTGGAGAAATGTTCGGTTTACTTGGAGTTGCCTTTGGAATCCCTACTTATGCTGTTTTAAAAGTATTAATCGGCAGAAGTTACCATTGGTGGAGAGAAAATTCGGAGTTGTTTAAAGGATGAATCATATTGTTTTGTTTGAACCTTCAATGCCTGCTAATACAGGCAATATAGCTAGAACCGCTACGGCGATTAATGCACGATTGCATTTGATCAAACCGCTTGGTTTTGATTTGGATGATAAAAAAGTAATTCGGGCTGGCTTGGATTATTGGAGCAATGTTGATTTAGTGATCCATGAAAATTTACCTGAGTTTTTGAAAACAATTGGCAATGGAAAACTTTTTCTTGTTTCTAAATATGCAAAAATTTCTTACGATCAGGCTGATTTTTCAAACACATCTGTAGATCAATACTTTCTTTTTGGGAACGAAGCTTATGGTCTTCCAGAGGTATTTATGCGAAAAAATCCCGAAAAGGCAATTCGAATTCCTCAAAATGATCAGCATGTTCGCTCTTTGAATTTAAGTAATTCGGTCGCAATTGTCCTTTATGAGGCAATGCGTCAGCAAAATTTTCATGGGCTTGAACGTATTCACGAATATGATCAAGACAAGTTAAAGTAATACTTAAGGCATTTTTATCTGACCGTTTTTTTTTATAGACTTAATGCTGGATAAATGGCAACACGACGTAGAAGAAAAACTAAAAAAACACAAAAAATAAATTCAAAAACTATTTTGATATTGGTTATCGACGCTCTCTTTGTTTTGGGAATTTTCCGTTTGGGAATTGTTGGCAATTTTTTTGCCAATATTTATAAATATGTTTTTGGTAATTTTTTTGTGATTTTTATTTTATTGATCGCTTTCTTTTTGAACTACTGGCTCCTGTACAAAAAACTGCCGAAGATTCCAACAAGAATTATTGTCGGAATCATTTTCTTGGCATTGCCTTTTCTGGCGATTAGTTCATTGTTTTTTGCTGCCGATCTGAAAAGTGGCAGCAATCTTTTAAGGCAATTATTTAAAGTTACTGCCAACGATATGAGCCATAATCGTTCTCAAACAAATGTTGGAGGTGGTCTAATTGGCGCTCTGCTGTATTTGTCCCTTTCTCAAATGATCTCCAATGTTGGTGTTTGGATTGTTTCGATTTTGTCTGCTGTCTTTGGGATTTTTCGATTATTAGACAAGTCAGTTCTATCTTCAATCTCCAAAACGACTCAATTCTGTCGGGAGAAAGTATCAAAAATTAAGGACAATCGAGCAAATAAAGTCAAGGATCCTCAATCTAATAATTTCTTAAAGAAATATTTTCAGGGCGATGATTCAAAAGAAGAAAGCAGACCGGTTTCCAATGTGGCGACAAGGACGGAAGAGGTTCAACCAAAGATTCGTTGGAATCAAGTTGATAGTGGAAACGATGTTGATCGAGGTACTCGTCAGAGTACAAATTTCGCTACTGATAATTCCTTAAATAACTCAACTCAAAATTCAGGAATTGCCAATCCCTCGAACGCCCCAACTGATTTTGACGATAATATTTCTAAGGAAATCGGCGATGATCAGGTTATCGATTCAATTGAAACTGTTGATAATCCAGATTATAAAATACCTCCATTTTCGGTTTTATCGCATATCCAAATCGTTGATCAAACCAGTGAGTACAAGCAGTTAACGAAAAAATCCCAGATTGTTCGCGATACTTTAAAATCCTTCAATATCGAGACGGAAGTAAGTTCGGTTAGTTTGGGACCAACTGTTACTCAATATGAGTTAAAGCCGGCCCGCGGTGTTAAGGTTTCAACGATTGCCAACCGAGCCGATGATCTCGCATTGGCTTTATCAGCCAAATCAATTCGTATCGAAGCACCGATTCCGGGAAAACCATTCGTGGGAGTCGAGGTGCCCAATGAAGTTCAAGCAACGGTTGGTTTCTCGGATATTATCGAACATTCGCAGTTTAATCCAAAACATCCGTTGACTGTTCCTCTTGGACGCGATGTTAATAATGACGTTGTTTCTGCTGATTTATCGGCAATGCCGCATCTTTTAATCGCCGGAGCAACCGGTTCAGGAAAATCAGTCGCGATTAATGGAATTATCAGCTCGCTTTTGATGCGCTTAAAACCAAATGAAGTCAAGTTAATGATGGTCGATCCGAAAAGAGTCGAGTTGTCAATGTATAACGACTTACCGCATTTATTGGCACCGGTGATTTCCGAACCGCGAAAGGCCGCACGCGGTTTACAAAAAGCCGTGAAAGAAATGGAAAGGCGTTATGAATTATTTGCCGATCACGGGGTGCGGAATATTGACGGCTGGAATAAAAAAGTACTCGACTACAATAAAATAAAAGGGCATGCAATGCCGAAAATGCCCTATATCGTCATTATTGTTGACGAGCTGGCTGATCTGATGATGACGGCCAAAAGTGATGTTGAAACGGCAATTGTGCGTATTGCTCAAATGGGGCGAGCAGCCGGTGTCCATTTGATTTTGGCTACTCAACGTCCCTCAGTCGACGTCATTACCGGTTTGATTAAAGCAAATGTTCCTTCGAGAATTGCCTTTGCCGTTTCTTCAGGGATCGACAGTCGCACGATTCTCGACCAAAATGGAGCCGAAAAATTGCTCGGAAAGGGAGATATGCTTTTTGCGCCTGTTGGCAAAGAACCTATACGAATTCAAGGGGCTTTTATTCCGGACCGGGATGTCGAAACTATTACCAACTATATCCGAGAAGAATCGTCGGCTCAATATGCTTCGAGCATGTTGGTAGAAGACGGTGAATTGGGCGATAATTCAAGTGAAGAAACTGGGGCGAACGGGGAACCAGTGGATGATTTATTCAACGAGGCATCCGATTTTGTTATTCAGCAGAAAAAAGCTTCGACTAGTTTATTGCAGCGTCGTTTTCGGATTGGTTATAACCGGGCTGCTCGCATTATTGACGATTTGGAAGCCGCTGGAATTGTTGGCCCGCAAGATGGAAGCCGGCCACGAGAAGTTTTGGTTTCTGATAAGAAAAACAATGATTGAATTAAGCAAGCAGATCTATTTACGGATCTGCTTTTATTTTTAATTATTTCCAATCCTAATTAGCATGATTTCTTTTTTTAACGTATCCTAATAAATGATGTTTTACTTGTCTATATTTTTCTGGTGCATCTCGATATTGTCTTGGTTTGCTTTGCAATTTTTTGCAAAGCAATACCAGATTAGCGATATGCCGTTCTGGGATTGGCTGATTCCAGCTGATTTTTTTCTTGTAATTGTTTTAATCGATCGTTACCTGGCTTTTAACTTTCAATATATTGCAATTTCTTTTTGGTTGCTGATCTGGCTGTTAATTGTAACTTTACTGATCTTCAAATCGGACGACCAACATAGCTTAAAGGCTTTTTGGCTTTGGTTTATTAATTTAACCGGCGTACTTCTATTAATCGAATTAGCTGCGCTTATCGTATACATATTCTTTATCAAACACTAAACCGGTTCTAAGGAACCGGTTTTTTATTGCTTTTTTCTGTGGATAAGTGGTGAATAAGTGGAAAAAAGTGGGGGAAAGTGGTAAATTTATGAATGAGCTTGAAAGGAGGATTAGACGCATGTTTATGGGCGAGTATCAACATACGCTGGACGACAAGTCCCGTTTAATCATCCCGGCTAAGTTTAGAAATCAATTGGGTGATACCTTTGTCGTCACTCGTTGGATGGAACACTCCTTATTCGCTTTTCCTAAAGACGAATGGGATAAATTTGAAGAAAAATTGAATAAACTTCCTTTTGGGGCCAAAGATGCCCGCGCTTTTCGTCGCTTCGTGCTCGCTGGGGCAATTGAATCAGATTTTGACAAGCAGGGAAGAATAATTATTCCTACGGTATTGAAAGAACACGCGCAGCTGAATAAAAACGTCGTAATTACCGGTTCAGGCAATGGTTTTGAAATTTGGAGCAAGGACAACTGGGAAGAATATACAGCTGGTACGGCCGAGAATTTTGATCAGATTGCCGAGGAATTAACGGACTTCGACCTATGACCGCAGATTATGGACACGTTACAGTTTTTCTGCGACAGGCAGTAGAAAATCTGGCCGTAAAAACTAATGGAATTTATGTCGATGCGACGCTTGGAGGCGGAGGCCATACTGATTTGTTGCTGAAGAAAGCACTTCACGGACATGTTTACAGCTTCGATCAAGATGAAAACGCGATTGATTTCAATAAAAAGCGTTTTTCAAAAGAGATATCTGAAGGGCGCCTTAGTTTGATTCATTCAAATTTTCAGAATCTAATCAAGGAATTAAATTTACTGAAGGTTTTTGCGATAGATGGTATTGTATTTGATCTTGGTGTCAGTTCCCCTCAGTTCGATGATGAAAAACGCGGTTTTAGTTATCGTAGCGATGCCCGTCTGGATATGCGGATGGATCAAAGTCAAAGCCTTGATGCCTATCAAATTGTTAATACTTGGGAATATAAAGATCTTGCTTCAATTATTAATCGCTATGGTGAAGAAAAATTTGCGAGTTCAATCGCGAGAAAAATTATCAAACGAAGAGAAGTTCAACCAATCATAACCACCGAAGAACTCGTCGAAACGATTAAAGAAGCTTTGCCCGACAAAATTCTGCATAAAAAAGGCCACCCGGCTAAAAAAACTTTTCAAGCAATTAGAATTGCTGTCAATGATGAATTGAATGTTTTACAAGAAGCTCTCAAACAGGCCAGTCAATTGCTTAACAGTGGAGGCAGAATTTCGGTAATTACTTTTCAATCACTGGAAGATCGGATTGTTAAACATTTTTTCAATCAATTGGCAACCAAAAACCAACTTCCAAGCAAACTTCCAGTACCGGATAAGTTTATTCAAGAAGAATTCAAGTTGCTGACAAAACATCCGCTTATACCTTCCGTAGAAGAAATAGAAGAAAACCATCGCGCTCACAGCGCTAAACTTCGAGTTTTGGAGAAAAACTAATGGCACAAAATGCACCGTCAATTACATATCGAAAATTAAAAGACGATCGTCCGTCCTTAACGGTAGTTCCGCCAAAAACCAAGCAGCAGACTTTTAAAAAGGCTCGCTGGTCTTTGAATGATTATATTTTTGTATTTATAATCTCGGCACTTGTCGGAGCAGTGATGTTTGCCAGCCTTCTTCTTTCCAATGCAACTACCAGCGTTAATAATCAACTGGAAACGGCCAGCAGCCAAATCACCAAATTAAAAAGTGAAAATGACAAATCAAAACAAAAAATTACTCAAATGACCAGTTTGTCTGCCTTAAAAAGTTTTGCAAAAAAGAATGGTATGACAATGAATTCGGAAAACGTACAAAATATTGATAAATAGTGGAAAAGAAAAAGCGTAAAACTTCAAAAACAAGTCCAATTAATCGGAGCAAAAGAGCCGGAATGATGATTTTCTTTACCATTTCGGTTATTTTGTTGGCTCTAGCGATTCATTTTATTTATGTTTCAGCTACCAGAACTGTTAAGGGTCGTAAATTATCGGAAAGCGAATTAAAACATTTTGTGTCCAATCAGACGGTTCAGGCGAAAAGAGGGGGAATCTTCGATTCGACCGGTCAGGTGCTGGCTGAAAATACAACTACATATAATCTTTATGCCATCGTTGATAAAAGCTATAAATCCAATGGCAAAGCTTTGTACGTCGTTAACAAGAAAAAGACTGCGAAGTTTTTAGCAAAAGTAATTGACATGAAAGAAAGTGATATTTTAAAGCGTTTGAATGCCAAAAAAGGTACTTTTCAAGTCGAGTTCGGTTCTGCCGGCCAAAATCTAAGTATTTCTCAACACGATAAAATTGTGGCTGCAAAACTTCCCGGCTTAAAATTCACGACAAACGCTTCCCGTCTTTACCCAAATGGAGTTTTTGCTTCGCAAATCGTTGGTTTGACAAGTACTAAAAGCAATTCTAAAATGACCGGAATTATGGGGATTGAGGAATCCATGAATAAATATCTGGCTGGAAAAAGCGGTGTTAAAACCGTTCAGGAAACCGCTACTGGTGTTCCTTTGACTTCTTCGACGAATAAAAAGGTCAAAGATGGCGATGATGTTTATTTAACTCTGAATTACAATCTCCAGTACCAATTGGAAAGTTTAATGAGTCATGTCTATAAGGTGACCAAGCCAAAAGCAATGACGGCTATGTTGGTAAATGCCAAAACCGGAGCAATTTTGGCAGCAACACAAAGGCCGACATTCAACGCTTCTACAAAAAAAGGTCTTAGCAATATGTGGGATAATTTGCTCGTCCAGGATCCAATCGAACCGGGATCGACAATGAAGGTCTTCACTTTGTCGGCTGCAATCGATACTGGCCATTGGAATCCGACTGCGACTTTCAAATCAGGCGAGCTGAGTATTGGCAGCCAAAAAGTTTACGATGCTGAAGATAACATGGGAGTCCTCACCTATCGGGAAGGATTCGCAAGGTCATCCAATGTTGCGTTTGCAAAAACGGAAATCAGCATGGGCCCAACGATTTGGCGAAAGTATATCAACAAATTCCGTTTTCTTAAAGCGACTAAAACAATGCTTCCAAACGAATCGGCCGGATCAATTGTTTTCAATGAACCGATTGAACAGGCGGATACAGCATTTGGACAAGGTATCGATGTAACGCCAATGCAGATCGTTCAAGCCCTGACGGCCGTGGCCAATAATGGACGAGAAATTAGACCCTATCTTGTATCAAAAGTTGTTAACCCTGATACAAATAAAGTCGTGTATAAAAATAAAAAAAAGTTTCTTTCCCGTACGATGAAAAAATCGACTGCCGAACAGGTCAGAAAAGATATGATCGATGTTGTTAATTTATCCGACGGAACCGCAAAGACGTATTCGCTTGCAAAAGAAGGTTACCAGATCGCTGCTAAAACCGGAACCGCTCAGATTGCAATCAATGGTAAGTACACTGACAATTATGACGAGTCAACTCATTCGGTTGAGGTTTTGGTGCCGGCAAAACATCCTAAGTTCATCTTTTACATGTACTTAAGAGAACCGGAGAAGTTCATCGGCGGTCTGGCTGATACTACGATCAACACGGTTTTTCATCCACTAATTTTGTCTGCTCTGAATGCTGCAAAGGCAAATAGTAATGTTAAAGTTAAAAATGCTACAGTTCCCGATTTACAAGGAAAAATTGCTTCTGGAGTAGAATCTACTCTAAAGAATGCCGGTTTAAATCCGATTATCATCGGAGACAGATCAAAAAAAATCACTTCACAATCGATTAGTGCCGATACAAAGATTGTTAGTGGCCAAAAGATTTTTGTCAAAACATCCGGCGATGTTATCATGCCGAACATGAATGGATGGTCGATCTCAGATGTTTCGACCTTTGCCAGTTTAACTGGAATCAAGCTTTCTTATTCTGGAGCCGGTAAGGTTATTTCGCAGAGTATTAGCGCTAAGAGTACTATAAAAAAGGGAGAAAATTTGGGGGTAAAATTACAATGATTTTTCAAATATTTTCCGCCTTGCTGATTGGTTTTCTAATCGCTTTCGCGGCCATTCCTTTTCTGATTGGATATTTAACCAGTCGCGGGGAAGTTGGAGTTGAGAGAAGCGGCAAACATGGTTTTGGAGTTGATACTTCCGGGAAAAACGGCACTCCTTCAATGGGAGGAGTCACTTTCATTTTGAGTTCTCTTTTTGCGACTTTGATCGTGATGTTTCTTTTTCGTCTGGATTCGCTGAATATAATCTTTTTTATTGTCAGTTTTCTGTCCTTTGGATTAATCGGTTTAATCGATGATGCCTTGAAAGTCTTTTATCATCGTGACGAGGGCTTTCGATTTATTCCAAAATTAATTGCCCAAATTATTTCGGCCGCTTTGATCACAATTATATTGGTGGCAGTTCATATTCCCGACAAATTGACTTTTCCTTTTTTTAGAGCGTTGCCTCTCTATTTTTTGGTACAGTTCATTTTTTATTTGGTTTGGTTTGTCGGTTGGAGCAATGCGGCTAATTTTGTTGATGGAATTGATGGTCTTTTGGCCGGAATCGCTTTACTGATTTTTGCCGGTTATGGAATTATTGGGATTAAAGAAAATCAGAATCTAATGGTTATTTTCGATTTTTCTGTTGTTGGCTCTTTGCTGGCTTATTTTATTTTCAATCGACCAAAAGCAAAGATTTTCATGGGTGATTGTGGAAGTATGGCACTTGGAGCCGGAATGGCTATCAATGCGATTTTTTTGCAACATCCCTGGAGTCTTTTATGGTTTGGACTGATATTGGCGCTTGATACCATTTCGGTTATGATTCAAGTTCTTGTTTATCATTTCTTTCACGTTCGGGTTTTTCCGGTTGCCCCTTTACAACATAGTTTTCAAAGGGCCGGTTGGAGCGAATGGAAAATCGATAGCTTGTTTTGGACTATTCAGCTTATAATTACCATGATTGGAGTATTTGTATGGATCAAATGAATTATCAGAATAAAAAAGTATTGGTTTACGGCTGGGCCCGTTCCGGAAAGGCTGTTTATCAGCTTTTAAAAAAAATTGGAGCGAACGTGTATGTAACAGCCGACGAAGAACCAACCGATCTTTTTGATGATGTTAATTTTGTTGATGATATAGATGAAAGTTTTGATTTATTGGTTAAAAATCCAGGCATTCGCTACGAAAAAGAAATCATTAAAAAAGCTCTGAATTTAAATATACCTGTAATTACGGAAGTTCAGGTCGCACTTGATCAGTTCAAAGGAGAAGTCCTTGCTGTTACCGGTTCGAATGGTAAAACGACTACTACTACTTTAATTGGGAAAATGCTTAAAGCCGATAATGTCGACGTAAAAGTCGGTGGAAATATTGGAATTCCAGTAAGCGAATTAATGTTATCCGACAGTCAGCCAAGAGTTTTGATGCTTGAATTATCTAGTTTTCAATTGTTGGGAGCTCAGAATATTAAGCCGAAAATAGCCGTTATAACGAATCTTTTTTCTTCGCATATTGATTTTCATCATACTAGGGAAAACTATCTTCGGGCCAAGTTTTCGATCACTCAGCACCAAACAAAGGATGATTATCTGGTTTTAAACGATTCTTCGATCGACTCCAAGGATTTTGCAAAACGTTCTCAGGCAGATGATTATTACTTTTCTCCGACAAACACTTCTGTCAATACATATGTTAATGATGGAACAATTTATTTCGATGATGAAAAAATAATCGACCTTTCGAAGGTTGTTCTGGTTGGTGAACATAATTTGGAAAATATTCTAGCGGCTGTTACGGCAGCGAAGATATTTGGAGTTTCAAACCGGGCGATTGAGAAAGTTCTCACTTCATTTAAAGGTCTTGAACATCGCTTGGAAGCGGTCGGAGTAATTAAAGAACGAACTATTTACAACGATTCTAAGGCGACCGATATCGAGGCTACGCAAAAAGCTTTGGCAAGCTTCAAAGAACCGATCAATTTAATTGCCGGCGGACTTGATCGCGGCGATGATTTGAATCGTTTGGTGCCTAATTTCAAAAATGTTGTCAGTTTGATCACTTATGGCCAAACCAAAAATAAATTACAAAGCGCTGGCGAAAAGGCTGGCATTAAGCAGACCGTTGTTGTCGATACTTTAAAGGAGGCTGTTGCCAAGGCAAAAGAGCTTAGCAGGCCTGGCCAAGTATTGCTTTTCAGCCCAGCTGCTGCCAGTTGGGATCAGTTTCCTAATTTCGAGATTCGGGGAGAGGAGTTTAAAAAAATGATCAAAAATCGGGAGGGCTGGTCATGAGAATAATAGTTTCCGGTGGAGGAACTGGTGGCCATATTTATCCAGCGTTGGCTTTGGTTGAATCGCTTTTAAAACACGAGCCTGATTCAAAAGTTCTTTATATTGGCTCTTTTCGTGGATTAGAGGGGTCAATTGTTCCAAAGACTGGATTGGATTTCAAACAGCTGCATGTCCAGGGATTTTCCCGTTCGCTTTCTTTAACCAATTTTAAGACGGTTGATTTGTTTATTAAGGCTGTCAAAAAATCCAAACATATTATTCACGATTTTAAACCGGATATCGTGCTTGGGACCGGCGGTTATGTTAGCGGAGCTGTTTTGTATGCTGCTCAAAGACTCCGGATTCCAACTGTGATCAATGAACAGAATTCGATTGCGGGAGTTACCAACAAGTTTCTTAGTCGGGGTGCTGATCGGATTGCAATCAGTTTTCCGCATGCTGCCAATCAGTTTCCAAAAGACAAGGTTGTTTTAACCGGAAACCCTCGCGGCCAGCAGGTTTTTGAGAAAAAAGGCGATTTTAGTCTAACGGAATTTGATTTGGATCCAAAACTTCCGACGGTTTTGATTTTTGGCGGATCTGGCGGAGCCTTGAAACTAAATTCCGCAGTTGTTAATTTTGCCAATCGTTTTTCCGAACAGAAGAAATTTCAGGCTATCTTTGTGACCGGGAGAAAATATTTTGATTCCGTCAGCAACCAATTGGCCGATTTGAAAATTAACAGCTCTAATTTTGTTGTTTTGCCTTATTTGGATAATATGGACGATGTGTTGCCGAAAATCGATCTTTTGATTAGCAGATCGGGAGCAACGACTTTAGCCGAAATCACTGCATTAGGGATTCCTTCGATCTTGATTCCTTCGCCAAACGTTACAGCTAATCATCAAGAAAAAAATGCTCGCCAATTAGAAGAACGCGGTGCGGCGGAAGTTATTTTGGAAAGCGACCTCTCTTCGGCGATGCTTTATCATGATTTGAGTGAACTTTTGAGCCATAAAAGTAAATTAGAGTCGATGGCGCAAGCTGCAAAAAAACTTGGCCATCCGGATGCTGCCGATAAATTATATAAATTATTAGTGCAAGTTATTAATGAGCGTAAGCAAGAAACAACGAAATAAAAATAATTCCAAGTGGCCGATAGTGCGTTTATCTTCCCATGGGAAAAAGACCGTTTCCACTTCGAATAATCCAGTTTTTAATAGAATTGGATTGTTTTTTACTGCAGCGATTTTATTTGCTCTTTTTTTACAAATGCTGTTTTTTTTACGTCCCTGGCAGGATATTAAAGAAACGAAAGTTTATACTTTCCAGATGGATTACCGGCAGGTCTTAAAGAAAGTCGATTTAAAAGTTGGTGATCCCTATTGGCGGTGGGCTGGCCAGGGGCAAACAATCAATCGAAGAATTAAAAATGATTCAATGATTCGATCGCTTAGTCTGCGACTTTCCAAAAATGGCACAGCCATTATTCGTGTTAACGAAAATTTGACGGCCGGATTTGTTCAGATCAAGCAAAAATGGTACCGAATGGATCAAAATGCCCATTTAAGCAGTAAGAGTATCCAGCCTGACGGGAAAACACCGGTTTATACAGACTTTAAAAATGGTTCGAAAATTTTAAAAAAGACGATCACAGCCTATTTATCAATGGATAAAGTCATGAGATTGGCAGTTGCACAAATTATATATTCACCGGTTAAAAGTTCTCCCAACCGTCTTGCTTTGGTTATGAATGATGGAAATTTGGTATACGCTAATCCTTCATCCCTGGCCAAACGAATGGATTTATATCCAAAGATGGTTGCTACAATGGAGGAAAAAGGAATTAAAAATGGAGTAATCGATCTTCAGTACGGTGGTTATGCGCGTAAATTCGAGAACTCTGATGATAATTTGCTCAGTTCTTTGAGTTCCGATAAAAGTAAATCAAGTTCAAAAAGCAGCAATAGTTCAAAATAGATTAAAAAAGACCTTTTTTTCTCTTTAAAAGTGGCGAACAAATGTTTGAAAATTAAGATGATTTTAAACAGCTTTAATCTGTAGCCAATCACTGTTAAATTTGTGTTTGTTGGATATGAATAATGATGTGATAGTCGGCTTAGATGTCGGCTCAGATAAAATTAAATGTGTAGTCATTAAAAAGACTCCTAATCAGCGATACGGAATTGTTGCTGTTGGCGAAACACCGAGCAGGGGTGTCAAGCATGGAATGGTCGTTGATATTGCTGCTGCCAGTCAGGCGATTTCCCAGGCGATTTCCCAGGCTCAAAGCAAAGCCAATATAGTAATCAACGACGTTACCATTTCGATACCGGCAATTCAAATTTCGATGCTCCATTTACATGGTTCGGTGAATGTTGCCCGTAATGACAAGCGAATCACGGAAGATGACGTTATCAATGCTTTTAGACAGGCGATTTCGACCGCAAAACTTCCACCTAATCAAGAAGTTGTTGATATTGTGCCGGAAGAATTTGTAATTGATGGTTTTGGACAGGTTCCTAATCCATTGGATATGGTTGGTGTTATTCTAGAAGTCAATGCCCAAGCTTTTGTTGGTCCTAAAACTATTATTGAAAACCTGAAAACAGCTGTTAAACAAGCTCGATTGAATGTTTCGGAATTAATTCTTTCACCGATTTCCGAAAGCGGCTTGATTCTTTCCGAAAGCGAGCAAAACGAGGGCAGCATTATTGTCGACCTTGGAGCATCACAGACAACTGCTTCAATTGTTCAAGGACATCAGCTTCAATTTATTGCCAATATTCAACAAGGAGGTGCCTATATTACTTCCGATATCCGAGTTGTTTTGGATCAGCAAAATCAGATTAGCATCAACTTTGATCAGGCTGAACAAATTAAAAGAGATTTTGGTTATGCAGATCCTCTGAAACTTAATAGTACTCGCGTGATTGAATTAAATCGGGCTGGAACCGGGCAGGTTCAAAATGTCCCAGTAACGTATTTATCACAGATTATTGGCGCCCGTTTGGAGGAAATCTCTTCAGAATTATATGCACATTTAAATCAATTACAGTCAATGGCCGTTCCAAGAAAAATGATCCTGACCGGAGGCGGGGCGGCTTTGGCCGGGATTGATGATTTGTTCAATAAACGTTTTAATAAAGATGTTCTGGTCTTTGTTCCGCAAGAAATCGGATTAAGACATCCTTCGTTTGTTAACGCTCTGTCGGTAGCTAATTATGTTGCCAATCAATCAATGACAGACTGGCTAGCAAAGCGTACACTTAATCTAGCCCTGGTTTCTCCAAGCGCGAATTTTGTTGACACGAATTCTGGAGTAAAAAACCAGAAAGCAAGAAATCCCAATCGCGGCAAAAAAGCCGATAAAAAGCCAAGTTTTCTTGATAAAATAAAAGAATATTACTCGCAGATGTTCGAATAGAATAAGAGGTAAAAATGGTAGCTAGAAAAAAAGCAACAGAAAATAATAATAACGATCTTGTGATGCCTGCAGCTCAGTCGGGTTATGGCGCCAATATTAAGGTTATCGGTGTCGGCGGCGGCGGATCAAATGCGATTGACCGCATGATTGAGGAGGGCATTGAAGGTGTGCAATTTATTGTCGCCAATACCGATATGCAGGCTTTGAGTGCTTCGAAAGCTCCGAACAAATTACAATTGGGACCTAAATTGACTCGCGGCCTTGGTGCCGGATCGACACCTGAAGTTGGTGAGAAAGCTGGTGAGGAATCTCAGCAATCAATTCAGGAAGTATTGCAGGGAGCTGATTTGGTTTTTGTTACTGCCGGAATGGGTGGCGGAACCGGAAATGGTGCTGCACCGGTTATTGCTCGGATTGCTAGAGAAGTTGGGGCTTTAACGGTTGGCGTTGTTACTCGTCCGTTTAATTTTGAAGGACCAAAAAGAGCTCGTTTTGCTGCCGAAGGAATTGCCAAGTTAAAGGAAAACGTCGATACTCTGGTTGTTGTTTCAAATAATCGCCTGCTTGAGATTATGGATCGAAAAGCTTCTTTGGCTGATTCCTTTAGAGCTGCCGATAATACTCTCCTACAGGGTGTTCGGGGAATTTCTGATTTGATCACAAAGCCCGGCATCATTAATTTGGACTTTGCGGATGTTAAAACAATTATGACTAATGGCGGGATGGCTTTGATGGGAATCGGTTCTGCTACAGGAGAAAACCGAGCAGCCGAGGCAACCAAAGCTGCTATTGCATCTCCATTGCTGGAAGTCGACTTAAAGGGTGCTTCCGATGTGATCTTGAGTGTAACCGGTTCAGCAGATATGTCCCTGTATGAAGCGCAGACGGCTGCTGATGTTGTTACTCAAGCTGCTGGGCAGGATGTCAACATTGTCTTTGGAACTTCTGTCGACGATAAGCTTGAAGATGAAGTGCGTGTAACGGTTGTTGCAACTCATATCAATCAGGCTCCGGGCCAAAGCCAGGATGGACCCGACTCAACTGATGTTTTTACGGTTGATACCCCAGCAGAACAGTCTTCTTCGAGTTCTGATCAAACTAACAAAAAAGGTTCTGTTTTTGACGATATTCCAAATGTAACGGTTGATCCTGTTACTGGAAATAACAAAGTTGTACCTAATTCATCTGCAGCACCAAAATCATCGCTTGCTCAACCCGAACAAAAGCAGAGTTCCGGAAAGCTTTTTGAAGATTGGCAATTAAACACGGTTCATCGGGGACGTAATCAATCTTCCCAATCGAATAATTCACCTTTTAATAATGATCAACAGTTCAGCAATAATCAGTCACAGCAAAGTTCTTCATTTAATCAATCAAGTGATCCGTCTAGTGATGATGATTCATCTTCAAGACCTTCATTTTTTAAGCGTCACTAAATAGTTTTTTAGGAGTAGATATGGCATTTTCGTTTAAAAGTTTTTTCGGCGGAGCAGACGACGAGGAAGAAGAATATGAGGATTCCGGTTATGAACAGCAGCCTAATCAAGGGCAGCAGCAGCCGGTAAATTCGCAGCAGCAGAATACTTCCAATCAAAGTTACAGCGGTTATAACAATCAAAATCAGAACCGAAACGGTTTTGCTTATGATAATGGTTACCGTCAGCAACCAAAGATGTCGGCAGTTAATTCTTCAACCCAATCTGCAAATAACTCAGCAAAAATCGATAGCCATATCGCTCTATTTGTTCCGAAAGTTTTTTCTGATGCTAAAACAATTGTTAATCAGTTATTGTTGCATGAAGCGGTGATTGTTAATTTTTCGGCGATCGATGAAACACAATCTGCCAAAATAGTTGATTTTGTCGCTGGTGCTATTTATGCTGTCGAAGGGTCGATCGAAAAGATTTCCGATGAGATTTGGCTAATTGCACCAAACAATTATGCGGTTTCCGGATCTGGTTCGGCTGCGAATTCAATGGGGCAAAATGCTCGCTTCTAATTCTTTATACTACATATACCTAATAATTCACTGGGTAATTAGTCTTTATTCGTGGATTATTTTTTTATGGGCAATTATGAGCTGGCTGCCGATTAACTTTAGTTCTAAATTTCTTTATTGGTTAAATTGGATTGTCGAACCTTTTATTAATATTTTCAGACGCTTTATTCCAACGTTTGCCGGGATTGATTTTTCACCAATTATTGCGATATTGGTCTTGCAATTTGCCAATCGTGGATTGGCGCTTATTTTTGTACAATTATTGCAATGACAAATTTTGATGTTAACTTAAACCACTATTCCGATGCCGAAAAAATTTTTGCAAAGCAGGTACTCGATTGGTTTTTTCAGGCAGATGAAAAAAGCTTTTTAACTGTTTTTTTGAACCCACAAGAGCAGAAAATTTTACTTGAGTTGGCGAAGCAGATTGGATTTTCTGTTCGTTTCGGCGGTGGTTACCAAAGGGCTGAAAATAAACGCGCCCTAATCGGCGATCATAAAGAAAATGATTTTCAAATATCTCTTCTCCAATTGAATTATGCTTCTCATTACGTTCACCTTCATCATTCAACTGTTTTAGGAAGTTTGCTGCATCACGGAATTTCCTATGATCGTATTGGCGATGTGATTCATGAAAACGATAATTGGCAGCTTTTAATTGATTCTAGTTTGGCCGATTTTGTGGTTGAAAATGTCAAACGGGCGGCTTCCAAGAAAATTACTTTTGAGAAAATTTCCTTTGAAAAAATTTTAAACCCTCAATCGGATGAAAAGGAAAAGGAAATAGTTATTTCCTCACAGAGAATCGACCTTTTGATTAGCCAGATATACAATTTTTCCCGTGCCCATGCGAAAGATTTAATCGAAACCGGCCAGGTTATGGTTAATTGGTTCGAGAAGGATAATACGAGTTATTTGGCCAAATTGGGCGATGTGGTTTCGACGCATGGCTATGGTCGAATTCGTTTGATTACCACTCGGGGGACGACTAATCGAAATAAAATACGTTTAAAGATTGGAATTGTCGGAAAAGGGTAGAATTTTTCCGATAGTTTTGTATAATGACTTTATATTCTGGAACAGAAAGTTAGAGTTTATGCGCACAGAGAGCCGGAACGCTGGAAACCGGTCGCCGATGAATTCTTTCAGATCAGCCGGTTAAAATAATTAATTTAGAAACGCTGAGGCGCACTGACCAAGTGCGTGAAGTTGGGTGGTACCACGTGAGAACGTCCCGATAATTCGAGGCGTTTTTTATTTTATCTAAGGAGCTTTATGAAGATTAAAGATACACTACATTTAGGACATACAAATTTTCCGATGCGAGGAAGTTTACCAAAAACCGAGCCCACGCGTGAGAAACAATGGGAAGACGATCACTTGTATGAAAAAAGGCTTGATTTAAACAAAAATAAAGCTCATTTCAACTTGCATGACGGACCGCCATATGCGAATGGAAATATTCATATCGGCCATGCAATGAACAAAATATCCAAGGATATCATTGTCCGTTATAAGAATATGACCGGTTATAATGCTCCTTACGTTCCCGGATGGGATACGCATGGTTTGCCAATCGAACAGCAATTAACAAAAGCCGGCTATGATCGAAAATCAATGTCGAAGGCTGATTGGCGTCGTTTGGCTCATGATTATGCCTTAAAACAGGTTGAGATGCAAAAACGCGATTTCAAACGGCTTGGTGTGCTTGGCGAGTGGGATAATCCTTATTTAACCTTGAATCCGGAATTTGAAGCAGCTCAGGTTCGTGTTTTTGGTGCAATGGCCGGTAAGGGATATATCTATCGGGGCTTAAAACCGGTTTACTGGTCTTGGAGTTCGGAATCGGCTTTGGCCGAGGCCGAGGTCGAATACCATGATTTGGAGTCGACATCACTTTTTTATGCTAATCGTGTCAAAGACGGTAAAGGGGTTTTGGATAATGATACCTATCTGGTTGTTTGGACAACTACGCCATTCACGATTACTGCCTCACGCGGGATTACAGTTGGGCCTAATTTTGATTATGTGCTGGTCAAGCCGAAGGGACAGACTAGTAAATATGTTGTTGCGAAGGCTCTGCTCGAAGAGAATGCTGCCAGGTTCGGCTGGAAAGAACCAGAAGTCCTGGCAACTTATAAAGGCATTGATCTTGATAAAATTACCGTTGAGCACCCTTGGGATAAAAACATTACAGAATTGGTTATGAACGCCGATCACGTTACTCTTGATTCTGGTACCGGACTGGTTCACACGGCTCCTGGTTTTGGTGAAGATGATTACAATGTCGGCATGAAATATGGCCTTCCGATTGATATGACAGTTGATTCAAAGGGTTATCTTATGAAAAGCGCCGGAAGTGATTTCGAGGGTAAATTCTATGATGATGTTGTTCCTTTGGTAATTGAGAAATTGAAAAAGGCCGGTTTATGGTTGGCAACTGAAAAGATTAAACATTCGTATCCTTTTGACTGGCGGACAAAAAAACCGATTATCTGGCGGGCCGTTCCTCAATGGTTCGTTTCAATCGAACCATTTAGAAAAGAAATTCTTGATCAGATAAAAGATGTTAAGTTTTATCCCGATTGGGGTGAAGTTCGTCTGTACAATATGATTAAAGATCGTGGCGATTGGGTTATTTCCCGTCAACGTGTCTGGGGTGTTCCATTACCGATTTTCTATGCAGAAGACGGTACACCGATTGTTGATGAAAAATTGATCGATCATGTTGCTGATTTGTTTGCCAAACATGGTTCAACTTATTGGTTCGAACACACAGCTAAAGAGCTTCTTCCAGATGGATATACTAACGAACACAGTCCGAATGGCAAATTCACAAAAGAAGAAGACATTATGGACGTTTGGTTTGATTCTGGTTCGAGTTGGTCGGGAGTGATGCAGGAAAGATCTTATCTCGATTATCCGGCTGATGTTTATTTGGAGGGGGCAGACCAGTTCCGTGGATGGTTTAATTCCAATATCATAACTTCAGTTGCTGTTAACGGAATTGCGCCTTACAAATCTGTGATTGCCCAGGGATTTGTTTTTGATGATAAGGGACAAAAGATGTCCAAATCCTTGGGAAATATTATTTCGCCAAATGATGTTGCCAATCAAATGGGCACAGAGATTGTCCGCCTTTGGGTTATGAGCATTGATTCCAGTCAGGATGTTCATGTTTCAAAAGATATTTTAAAACAGGTTTCCGAGTCATATCGCAAAATCCGTAACACAATGCGATTTTTGTTAGCGAATACCGAAGATTTCGATCCTAAGAAAAATTCAGTAGCTTTTTCCGACCGCGAGCCGATTGATAAATGGATGACAGCTGATTTCAATCAATTTATTAAAGACTGGCATGAAAAGATGGGTCGATATGATTTTTATGATTTGTTCAAACAATTAATTAACTTCGTCTCAAACGATCTCTCAGCCTTTTATTTAGATGTGGCAAAAGATATTGTTTATATCGATGAAGCAGATTCTTCTGAACGTCGTTCAATGCAGACCGTTTTTTATGAAATATCTGTTAAATTAACAAAATTATTGACTCCTTTTTTGCCCCACACTGCTGAAGAACTTTGGGAGAATCTAAAAGAGCCGGAAGCTTATGCATATTTGTCTGAGGCGCCGCGTTTTGAGAAATTGGCCGATGCTGATAATTTATTGAAAGATTGGGATTACTTCTTCAAATTCCGCGATCTTGTTAATAAAGAGCTGGAAAATGCCCGCGAAAAGACCTTAATTGGGAAAAATGCCGAGGCAGCTTTGCAGGTCACTCTAACCGAAAAGCAAATGGAAGTTTTCGACCATCTTCAACTTGATATCAGGAAACTGTTAATGGTCAGTCAATTAAAAGAGACGAAAGGCCAGGAAACAAAGGCCGAAGTCACTCATGCTTCTGGTCAGGTTGATCCTCGTGATCGTCTTTACCATGATGATATTGGTGCCGATACAAAATTCCCGATGTTTTCCAAGAAAAATGCTGAAATTGTTGAACACGATTTCCCTGATTTAACTTCTGAACAATTGGAAGACTGATAAAAAATATTTTGAAACGGAAATTAATTTTTCCGTTTTTTTATTGCCCGAGTTTAATTTTATTTAAATCTCCTTTATAGTCCCCAAAAACACAAACACGAAATATTTTTTAAAATCTTAATTAAATTGCTATTAAAAACAGTAAAAAACGAACGTTCGGGAATAGAAGGGCTGGATTTTTCCGTTTTTTATTTATACACTTAACGAGTATTTCGGAGGACAGATGTCAAACACGAAGATTGCTGTTGTAATGGGATCAGTTTCTGACTGGGAAACGATGAAAAATGCGGTCAATATTTTGAAGGATTTTGGAGTTGAGATTGAAAAACATGTTATTTCCGCACACAGAATGCCTGACCAACTGAGTGAATTTTCCAAAGGAGCTCGTCAACGAGGTCTGCAGATGATGATCGCTGGTGCTGGTGGTGCAGCTCATTTACCTGGCATGCTGGCTGCCAACACAACCCTTCCAGTAATTGGCGTTCCGATTCAATCGCATGCTTTAAATGGTTTGGATTCTCTTTTGTCGATTGTACAGATGCCGGCCGGGATTCCGGTTGCCACGACGGCGATCGGTAATTCCGGCGCTAAAAATGCAGCTTACTTGGCTTTATCGATTCTTAGCCTGCAAGACCAAGAAATTGAAAATAAATTAATCATGTTTCGTCGGGAGCAGACAAAAAAATCACTTGAAAGCGATGCACAGCTCAATGATTAAAAGAACGATTTTACCACCGGCAACAATCGGAATTATTGGTGGTGGACAATTGGGACAAATGATTTCACTGTCAGCTAAATCAATTGGTTATCATGTTGGTATTTTGGATCCTACTGAACAGTGTCCGGCCGGGCAGGTTTCTGATTTTCAGATCGTGGCCGGGTATGGTGATGAAGCGGCATTAACCGAGTTGGCTGAAAAATCGGATCTGCTGACTTATGAATTTGAAAATGTCGATCAAGATGTTTTGGCACGTGTTCAAAAAAGAACCGGGGTCCTAGTCCCTCAAGGTGTCAAATTGTTGACGGTGACTTCAAATCGAATCAACGAAAAAAATTTTCTTCGAACACACGGCTTGCCGACAACCGATTTTGCAAAAGTTGCTTCGCCCGCGGAACTCAAAGTAGCGGTAAAAGAGCTTGGCTTTCCAGCAATTTTAAAAACTGTTTCTGGCGGTTATGACGGTCACGGGCAGTGGGACATCAATTCGGAACAGGATGTTAAAAATATGCTTGAAAAATGGCCAAAAAATCTGCTAGCTATTTTAGAAAAAAGGGTTGATTTCGTTAAAGAAATTTCTGTCATGGTTTCTCGTGATAATTGTGATCAAGTTAAACTCTGGCCTATTACCGAGAATCAACATAAAAATCATATCCTGCATCTTTCCTATGCTCCTGCTTCTATTACAGATTCCGTAGTTCAATCGGTTAAAAAAGAAGTTAGCAAATTAGCAAACGAAATTAATTTGTACGGTGTTTTGGGAGTTGAAATGTTTCTTCGCCCTGATGGAAAAATTTTAATTAATGAATTGGCGCCAAGGCCGCATAATTCCGGTCATCTGACGATCGAAGGCTGCAATATATCACAATTTGA
Source organism: Oenococcus oeni (assembly GCF_020510245.1). NCBI lineage: Bacteria > Bacillati > Bacillota > Bacilli > Lactobacillales > Lactobacillaceae > Oenococcus > Oenococcus oeni. The sequence goes on from NZ_CP084701.1 coordinate 866,706, forward strand.
AGGTCATGTTCGTTCAATTTGCGGATTGCCGATTCAAGGCCCACTTCTAATAAAACCCGCTTTGATGCGAAACTTATTGGGCGACGATCTGGCTAAAGCTCGAAATGATCTTGTCAATCATCCTGAATGGTATTTCCACGATTATGGAAAAGCGGAAATTAGACCGCAAAGAAAAATGGGTCACATAACTGTTTTAGGCGATGAGGCAATTAAAAAGTTGAAAGTGTGGAATAAATGACTGAAAGTCTTTTATATTCTGGTAAAGCAAAAAATATGTTTCAAACTGACGATCCAGAGATCGTCCATATTCATTACAAAGACCAAGCGACTGCTTTGAATGGAAAAGTCAAAGAGAAAATCGAAGGAAAAGGACAATTAACTTCGCACATTTCGGCTTTGTTGTTTAACTACTTAACTGTTCAAGGAATCGAAAATCATTTTCAAAAAGAATTGGAAAACGGTGATGCTTTAGTTAGGAAAGTTAAAATTGTTCCCTTGGAGGTTGTAACTCGTAATTTTGCTGCCGGCCATTTCGCTTCGCGTTTCAATGTGCCGATGCACAAAGCTTTAAAGCCGGCTGTTCATGAATTTTATTTTAAATCGGATTCTTTGGATGACCCTTTTATTGATAACGAACAAATTCTAGCATTGGAAATTGCCGATAAAAAAACTATCAGCCAAATGAAAGAAGAAGCTGAGCTGATCAACCAAAAACTGATCAACCTGTTTGATCAAATCGGAATTACCTTAATCGATTTCAAAGTTGAATTTGGGTTCACTAGTCAGGGAAAACTCTTGCTTGCTGATGAACTTTCTCCGGACAATATGCGCTTGTTGGATAAAGAAAGTGGCAAATCGCTTGATAAAGATGTTTTTCGTCAAAAAATCGGTGATGTCAGAATTGGTTATCAAACCGTTTTGGATCGTTTGAATAACAAATTAATTGCAGGGGAAAATTAAAATGTTTTTAGCAAAGATCTACGTTACTTACAAGCCTTCAATTCTCGATCCACAGGGTGAAGTCATAAAATCGGCTCTTCATCGCCTTGATTATACAGACGTTAATTCGGTTATGCAGGGAAAATACTTCGAAATAAAACTTGAGGCAAAAGATCAAAGGGCAGCGGCAAAAGAAATTGAGGAATTTTCTGACGAATTATTGATCAATGTCAATATGGAAACTTTCACTTATAAATTAAGCGAAATATCTTCGGTGGAGGAATAAAAATGAAGGCTGCAGTTCTTGATTTTCCCGGATCCAATTGCGATTTTGATATGTATTATGCATTGATTGATTTTGGGATTGACGCAAAAATAATCGATGCCCGCCAAAGTAATCTGGATGATTATGATGCCATCTTTTTACCGGGGGGATTCTCGTATGGAGATTACTTAAGAGCAGGAGCAATTGCTCGTTTTGCTCCGGCAATGGAAGCTGTTAAAAAAGCTGCTGATCAAGGTCGGTTTGTCGTTGGAATTTGTAATGGTTTTCAAATCTTGACTGAAGCCGGGCTTTTACCGGGAGCTTTGAGAATGAATGCCAAAGCAGGATTTATTTATGATCAGGTTTTGCTGAATGTTGAAAACGACAATTCGCTTTTTACAAAGAACCTTTCTCGACAACAACTTTTATTGCCAATCGCCCATGCCGGTGGCAATTATTATGCCGATCAAGAAACTTTGACAAAACTACATGCCAACCGACAGATAATTTTTACATACCAGGACAACCCGAACGGTTCAATTGACGATATTGCCGGAATTGTCAACGAGAAAGGAAATGTTTTTGGAATGATGCCGCATCCGGAACGAGCCGTCGATCCATTACTTGGGAATATCGATGGTCGTCCGTTCTTTGAATCGATTCTACAGACAAGTGGGGTTTTAAATTAATGTCAATAGCTGCTAATCCACAACTTAAATCAGCAGAAGAGGTCAAATCAGAACGCATTTATGCACAGTGGGGTCTTACCGATCAAGAATTTAAAATAATTGAAAATGAAATGGGCCGTTTGCCGAATTATACCGAGACAGGTTTATTTTCGGCCATGTGGTCGGAGCATGCTTCTTATAAAAAATCCAAACCAATTCTGAAAACTTTTTGGTCAAAAAACGAACGTGTTTTGCAGGGACCCGGGGAAGGAGCTGGAATTCTCGATATTGGCGATGGCCAGGCAGTTGTTTTTAAAGCCGAAAGCCATAACCATCCTTCTCAAGTTGAACCTTACCAAGGAGCTGCGACTGGAGTCGGTGGTATTTTACGGGATATTTTTTCGATGGGTGCTCAACCAATTGCGGTTTTAGATTCGCTAAGATTTTCAGAGATTAAAAATGAACAGACCAAATCTTTAATCGATGGAGTAATTGACGGAATTGCCGGCTATGGAAATGCTATCGGTATTCCAACTGTTGGCGGCGATGTTGCTTTCGATGATGCCTACGAAGGTAATTTGCTCTGCAATGTTATGTCTATCGGTTTGCTTGATCATCAGGATACGATCAAGGTCGGGCAAGCACACGGAAAAGATAATTCGGTCATTTATGTTGGGGCCAAAACCGGACGCGATGGAATCAATGGTGCTACTTTTGCCTCAACTGAGTTTTCTTCCCAAGAAGAATCTCAACGTTCCGCTGTCCAGGTTGGCGATCCTTTCATGGAAAAACTAGTAATGGATGCGACTATTAAAGCCGTCAGAGAAATGCCGGAAGCAGTAATTGCGATTCAGGATATGGGCGCAGCCGGAATCTTGTCCTCTTCGTCTGAAATGGGTGAAAAAGGTGGTTCTGGAATTTGGCTTGATTTGGATAAAGTTCCGGTGCGAGAAAAAGGAATGATACCTTATGAATTGATGCTTTCCGAGTCACAGGAACGAATGTTGTTGGTCGTTGCTCAAGGCCGGGAAAAAGGAGTGATTGATCTTTATAGAGATGCCGGCCTGGATGCTGTAGCCATCGGTAAAGTGACCGATGACAGTCGTTATCGTTTATCTTTTCAGGGGGAAACAGTTGCTGATCTTGATATAAAACTGTTAACCAAAGCACCTTCTTACAAACTGCCAAGTAAGCTGCCGGTCCATATTAAAAAGGCCAGTCAACAACAATATCAACCAAAAATTTCTAACCCGCTTCAAATTATTATGCAAATTCTTTCTCAACCGACGATTTCATCGAAAAAGTTTTTTTATCGTCATTTCGATTCAATGGTAAGAACCGATACTGTCGTGAAACCGGGCGGTGATGCTGCCGTAATCAGAATTCGCGGAACAAAAAAAGCCTTGTCGCTGGCAACTGATGTTAATGGGCGTTACGTTTACTTGGATCCATATCGTGGCGGGCAGATGGCAATCGCAGAAGCGGCCCGCAATGTTGTTTCGACCGGTGCTTTGCCAATTGGAATTACCGATTGTTTGAACTTTGGCAATCCGGATAATCAGGAAGTTTATTATGAATTGGAACAATCTGTCGCCGGCATAAATAATTTTGCCAAACAGCTGAATACCCCGGTTGTTTCCGGCAACGTATCGCTTTATAACGAAACCGACAATCGGGCCGTTTATCCAACGCCGATGATCGGGATGGTCGGTTTGATCAGGGATAATCGCAAAATCACAACGATTAATTTCAAAAAGAATGGTGATCTGATTTATTTAATCTGATCTACCGGCAATGACTTTAATGGATCCGAGATTCAAAAGTTGCAGACGGGAAAAATCTCGGGAAAATTATTCGACTTTGATGCCGATGCTGAATTAAACAACCAAAAATTAATCTTAACAGCGATTGAGGCCGGCTTATTGAAATCCGCTCACGATCTAAGCGAGGGAGGACTGATTGTCGCTTTGCTTGAATCGGCTTTTGAAACAAGCTTTGCTTTTGATGCCAACCTGAAACTCGATGATGCACAGCTTTTTGCGGAAACGAATGGTCGTTTTATTGTCACAGTTGAGCCAGAAAAAGAACCGGTTTTTGAAAAAATGGCCGGTGATCAGGCTGAATTGATTGGTCGGGTAACTGACAGAAATCATTTTCAAATCAAAACGGATCAAAGCAGTTTTTCGATTGATAAAGAAGAAGCGACCAAAACCTGGAAAAATTCGATCGCGAATTTAATGGAGTAACGAGGATAAAATGACGGAATTGCAAACTGCAACAGATTTTCGTGGACTGAATGAAGAATGTGGTTTATTCGGCGTTTGGGGATTGCCGGAGGCTGCCCAAACAACTTTCTATGGTATGCATGCCTTACAGCACCGTGGCCAGGAGGGTGCTGGAATTGTTTCAAACGACAATGGTCGCCTTTGGCAGCACCGCGATCTCGGCCTGCTATCGGACGTTTTCCGTAATCCGGAGAAAATTGCCAGTCTAAAAGGGAACTCGGCAATTGGTCACGTTCGTTATGCAACTGCTGGTACTCACGGAATTGAAAATATTCAACCTTATTTAGTTCATTTTAACGATTACCAAATCGCCTTTGCTCATAATGGCAACATTACAAATGCCTTGACTTTAAGAAAACAGCTCGAAGATACCGGGTCGATTTTTCAATCTTCATCGGATTCGGAAATTTTGCTGCATTTAATTCGTCGCTCTCATCAGAATTCAATGAAAGAAAAAATTGCTGAGTCTTTAAGACAACTTCACGGAGGCTTTGCTTTTCTTCTGTTGACTCCCGATGCTCTTTTCTCTGCTCTTGATCCGCATGGTTTTCGCCCTTTCTGTATTGGGAAATTGCCCGGCGGACAATATGTAGTTGCCTCTGAAACAGCTGCCTTGAATATGACTGATGCTGAATTTGTCCGCGATGTTCAACCGGGAGAATTGATCGCCATTAATGATCAAGGAATGCAAATCGATCATTATACAGATAATGTGACTTTAAACATTGATGCGATGGAATATATTTATTTCGCCAGACCTGATTCAACGATTTATGGAGTCAATGTTCATATCGCGCGTAAGCATATGGGCCGTTGTCTAGCTCGCGAACAGCCGGTTTCTGGGGCCGATATTGTTGTTGGGGTTCCCAATTCTTCTTTGTCAGCGGCCCAAGGTTATGCCGAGGAAGCTGGTTTGCCAAACGAAATGGGGCTGGTTAAAAATCAATATATCACTCGAACCTTTATCCAGCCAAATCAAGATAAACGCGAGCGGGCAGTACGAATGAAACTTTCGGCCATCAAAGAAGTTGTTAATGGAAAATCAATCGTTTTGGTTGATGATTCGATCGTTCGTGGTACTACTTCTATGTATATTATTCGTATGTTGAAAGATGCCGGGGCTAAAGAAGTTCATGTTCGGATTGCTTCACCGGCTTTTAAGTATCCCTCCTTTTATGGCGTCGATATGCAAACAACAAACGAATTGATGGCCGCGAACCATAGTTTGGAAGAAATGACCGAAATGATTCAGGCTGACTCTCTGGCTTTCTTGTCTGTTCAAGGCCTTGTCGATTCGATTAATTTGAAGACACCATATAATGGCAATGGTCTCACAACTGCTTATTTTGATGGTCATTATCCTTCGCCAATCTATGATTATCAATCCTCTTTGCAGGACAAGGTTGATGCCGGACTGGTTAATTTCGATCCCGAACCGATTGCTGTTATGCCAGAAATATTTTCTGTTAGGAAAGGTATTTAAAATGGTTGACGCGTATTCTCTCGCCGGTGTCGATATTCAGGCCGGTAATCAGGCAGTCAAAAAAATGTCGACAGCTGTTAAATCGACTTATAACGACCAGGTTCTCGCCGGTGTTGGCGGTTTTGCTTCTCTTTTCAAGTTTCCGGGAGGATATAGTAAACCAGTTTTGGTTTCCGGAACAGATGGTGTCGGTTCGAAACTTTTATTGGCTCAAGCCGCTAATGAACACCAATCAATTGGTCAGGATTTAGTTGCAATGGTTGTAAACGATCTGTTGGCTCAAGGCGCTAAACCACTTTTTATGCTTGATTACATTGGTATTGACAAAGTTTCATCGGATAAAGTGGCCGAAATTGTTAGCGGAATTGCCAAAGCCTGTCGACAGTCAAAAATGGCTTTAATTGGCGGCGAAACGGCCGAACTTCCCGACATGTATTTTAAAGACGAATATGATCTAGCTGCTCTTGCAGTTGGTGTTGTCGAAGAAGATAAAATTTTAAATGGCAATCGACTTCAGGTTGGAGACACGCTGCTTGGAATAGCTTCAAATGGTCTGCATTCCAACGGTTACAGTTTGGTTAGAAATTTATTGCTCACTCGGGCAAAAAAGACTTGGAGTCAATTAGATGATTCTTTACAAAAGGAATTATTAAGACCCACTCGTATTTATGTAGCATCGCTGATTCCGCTCTTGAATAACAACAAAATCCATGCACTGTCGCATATTACCGGCGGCGGCCTTCTGGAAAATGTTCCGCGAATGTTGAGCAACCAAACAGCTGTCGAAATTAATTGGGGTAGTTGGCCGATTCCGGAAATTTTTCAGAGACTGCAGGAAACCGGTAAACTTTCTAACCACGAAATGCTGGAAACATTCAATTTGGGTATCGGAATGGTTGCCGCTGTTTCGGCTGACGAATCTGCTGAAATAATGAACCAACTTAAAAAAAGTGGTGAAAAAGTCTATCAAATCGGAAAAGTTGTTTCCCGAGCAAAGAGTCAGCAAATAATCAATTTTAACGGAAACGAACCATGGAAAGAAAAAGCATGAATCCGATTAGACTAGCCGTTTTTGCCTCCGGAAACGGAACGAATTTTACGGCTCTCGTTAATTATGCGAAAAAACAATTGCCGAACGTAGAAATCGTTCGTCTGATTGTTGATCATAAGTATGCTTTTGTTGTTCAGCGAGCAAAAAAACTTGAAATACCCTCGACTTATATTGATTATCGAAAGTTTAAAGACAAGGCCGCTGCCGAAACTGAAATTATTGGCCGCTTAAAAGAAGATCAGGTTAGTGGGATTCTGCTTGCCGGTTTTATGCGAGTTATTGGTCCGGATTTATTATTGGCCTTTCCAAACAGAATTATCAACATTCATCCGGCTCTTTTACCAAGTTTTCCAGGTCGCCATGGAATTGAAGATGCATTTGAGTATGGTGTCAAAGTAACTGGGGTAACAATTCACTATGTTGATAATGGAGTCGACTCGGGGGAAATAATTGCTCAAGCCCCTGTGAGAATAAAAGAAAGCGACAATTTGGAAAGTTTGGAAAAAAGAATTCATCGATTGGAATACAGATTATATCCGCAAACGTTAAGGCAACTAATTAAAAAAGGAGTTTTCACAGTATGAAAAGAGCATTGCTAAGTGTGTCCGATAAAAGAGGGTTGATTGATTTTGCCAAGGGCCTGATTAAAAATAATTACGAAATAATTTCGACCGGTGGAACTTTAAAATTTTTGACGGAGGCTGGTGTTAAAGCGAAGGCCGTTGAAGAAATTACCGGTTTTCCCGAGATATTGAATGGAAGAGTAAAAACACTTCATCCAAAAATTCATGCCGCATTACTTGCCAAAAGAGAAAATTCCGAACATATGAAGACTTTGGAGGAACACCAGATTACGCCGATTGATTTACTGGCAGTTAATCTTTACCCTTTTAAGGAAACGATTGAAAAAAAGGATGTTTCCTATGGCCAAGCAATTGAAAATATCGACATTGGCGGACCGTCGATGCTTCGTTCTGCCGCTAAAAATGCTCGAGATGTAATTGTTGTTGTCGATCCGGATGATTACGATTCAATATTAAAAGCAATTGCAAACGACGATCTTAGTCATGACTTTCGACGACATTTACAAGCAAAAACTTTTCGTCATACGGCAGCTTACGATGCCTTGATTGCCGATTATCTTTCCAAAGAAGAATATCCAGAAAAGTTAACGTTAACTTATGACAAAGACTTCGATTTGCGTTATGGTGAAAATCCTAATCAGACCGCAGCCGTTTATGCCGATGCCATTCCGAAAGCTTATTCGATTCTGCAGGCGAAAATTCTTCACGGCAAGAAGTTGAGTTACAACAATATTAAAGATGCCGATGCCGCTTTAAGGACGATTGCCGATTTTCAAGATCAACCGACAGTTGTGACCTTAAAGCACATGAACCCGGCTGGGATTGGCCAGGCAATCACAATTGAAAAGGCCTGGGACAAAGCTTTTTATGCTGACGATATTTCTATTTTCGGTGGAATAGTTGTTTTAAACCGGGAAGTCGATTTAGCCACTGCACAAAAAATGCACACAATTTTTCTTGAAATTATCATTGCACCAGGTTTTAGCGAGGAAGCTTATCAAATTTTGGCAAAAAAGAAAAACTTACGTTTATTGACCGTAGCTATGACCAACACATTACCAAAAGAACTGGAGCTTACTTCAGTTCTCGGCGGAGCAGTTGTTCAAGAAATGGATAGATTAGTTGAAAACGCTGCTGATTTTGAGGTCGTTTCATCTGCTAAACCGACCGATGAGCAGTTGGAAGCCTTGGTATTTGCTCAAAAAGCCGTTAAACATGTTAAATCGAATGCGATTTTAATTGCTGCACAAGGTCAAACATTGGGCATTGGTGCCGGTCAGCCAAATCGAATCGATTCGGTTAAAATTGCCTTCAAACATGCAGAAGCCAAAAAGAATTTTGATCAGGCCGTTTTGGCTTCGGATGCTTTTTTTCCAATGGACGATTCGGTCGAATTTGCCGCTGAGCATGGAATTAAAGCGATCGTTGAACCAGGTGGATCGATCAAGGACAAAGATTCGATTGCGATGGCAGATAAACTTGGCGTGGTTTTGGTTTTCTCACATAATCGTCATTTTAGACATTAAGGATGATGGAAAATGGCTAAGGTTTTAATTATTGGTGCTGGTGCGCGTGAACACATTTTGGCAAAGACTTTCTTTAAAAGCCCTCAAGTCGATCAGGTTTTTGTTGCTCCCGGCAACGAGGGGATGATTGAAGAACGAATTAAGATTGTCCCGATTAATATCGATGATCTTAAAGGGATGGTTGATTTTGCAAAAAAAGAAAATATCGATCTGACTTTTGTTGGCAGTGAGGAACCTTTGGTTCTCGGAATTGTTGATGAATTCAAGAAAGCCGGCCTAAAGATTTTCGGACCGAATAAAACTGCAGCCCAACTCGAAGGATCCAAATCATTTGCGAAATCGATTTTAAAAGAAGCGAATGTTCCAACGGCTGCTTTTTCGATAGTTCGATCTTTATCAGAAGCACGGAGAGCTCTTGTTAAACACGATTTTCCAGTTGTCTTCAAACTTGACGGATTGGCTGCCGGAAAAGGTGTTTCGGTTATTTCTTCTTGTAAGCAGGCGGAAGATTATATAGTAAATTTATATAAAAATAATTCAAATACGAAATTGTTGATTGAAGAATTTATGCAGGGTCCCGAATTCTCACTCTTCAGCTTGGTCGGCAAAAATAATACAGTTGTTCATACACCAATTGCTCAGGATCACAAACGCCGTTTTGATGGCGACAAGGGTCCAAATACTGGTGGAATAGGGCCTACAGTCCGGTTGCTCAAATACCTTTCGCGATTATCGAAAAAGTGATTAAATCGATTGTCGAACCAGTCTTAAAAGTAATGCAGGATAAAGGCAATCCTTTCACCGGTGTTTTGTATACCGGATTGATGCTGACTAAAAGTGGCCCTAAGGTTATCGAGTTTAATGTTCTCTTTGGCGATCCTGAGGCGCAAGTTGTTCTGCCACAATTAAAAGGTGATTTTTATCAAATGATTATCGATCTGATGGATGGCCGAAAACCCTTGATCGAATGGCAAAAAAAAAGAAATTTATTTGGCTGTTGTGATTGCTGCCCCCGGCTATCCTGATAATGTTGATAAGGGATTTTCAGTTCCGTTATTAGATGATTTGCCGTCGGATTTACAAATTGATTATGCTGCAGTTAAAAAAGATGGCCATAATTTGATATCTAGTGGTGGTCGGGTGGCCACGATTGTCGGTCATGCAAAAAAATTCAATTAGCGCAAAAAGATGTTTATTCCTATTTGGATCGAAGCAATTTACAACTTGCCTATCGTCACGACATTGCCAATCAACTAGCAAAATTTGAAAGAGATAATCAATAAAAATCATTAATTTATTCCAATCTGTTTTCGTCGGAAATAGGCTTGCATTTAAACTTATTTCTGGTAAGATAAATAGCAACCAAGCAGGTATATCGTCGGATAATGGCTGACAGTTTCTACCCAACACCAATGTTGGACTATCTGTGGATGTCTTTTTGGCGTCTGCAGCGACTTCTTGAAGCTTTCTGCGGATGCCTTTTTGTATAGATAAAGACGAGGATAAATATGACAGATTTTTCAAATAAATACACTAAACTCGGTTTGACTTTTGACGATGTTTTGCTCATTCCGGCCAAGTCGGAAGTTACTCCTGATCAGGTACAACTGGGAACCGATTTAACGCCAAGCCTGCATTTGAATATTCCGATTTTAAGTGCAGCGATGGATACAGTGACCGAAAGTCCAATGGCAATTCAATTGGCTTTGAACGGCGGCTTGGGTGTTATCCACAAAAATATGCTCTTGACCGAGCAAGCTAAAGAAGTATCCAAGGTTAAACAAGCTGTAATTGATTTTGATAAATATCCGGACGCGGCTACCGATGAACATGGAAGACTAATTGTTGCTGCTGGTGTCGGTGTAACCAACGATACCCTTGACCGGGTTAAGGATTTAGTCGAAGCCGGCGCCGATGCAATTATTGTTGATTCTGCCCATGGACATTCAGAAGGCGTATTAAGAAAAATCAGAGAAATTCGTGAAACATATCCTACCTTAAATATTATTGGTGGCAATATCGCTACCGGAGCTGGTGCTCAGGCTATTTTCGAGGCTGGAGCGGATGTTGCCAAAGTCGGCATTGGCCCCGGATCGATTTGCACAACCCGGGTGGTTGCTGGTGTCGGTGTTCCCCAAATTACAGCAATTACTGATGCTGCCGAAGTCGCTTCCAAGTATAAAAAAACAATCATTGCCGATGGCGGCGCTAAGTGGTCTGGAGATATTGTCAAAGCAATTGCGGCTGGCGGAAACGCCGTGATGCTCGGTTCAATGCTAGCCGGTACTCAAGAAGCACCTGGCGAAGTGATTGTCGGCGAGGACGGCAACAAATATAAGACATATCGCGGCATGGGCTCAATGGCCGCGATGCAAAACGGTTCCAAAGATCGTTATTTCCAAGGTGAAGTCAAAGAGGTCAATAAATTGGTCCCTGAAGGAATTGAAGCTGTGACTGCTTATAAGGGAACAGTCGACCATGTTATTTTTGAAGATTTGGGCGGTTTGAGGGCCGGAATGGGTTATACCGGATCAGCTACTATTAAGGATTTAATTGAAAACGCTCAATTCGTCAGAATTACTAATGCTGGTTTGGTTGAATCTCATCCTCATGATGTTCATATAACCAAGCAAGCTCCAAATTATGTTTGCGTATGATAATGTTCGTGTTCTAATCGCATATAGTAAAACACGTCGAGGACAACGACGTGTTTTTATTAATATTTAGGAACTTAGGAGAATTTCATGGCGGGAATTGTCGTAGTTGGCTCCCAATGGGGAGACGAAGGAAAAGGTAAAATTGTTGATTTATTGTGTCAAACAGCTGATGTAGTCGTTAGATATCAAGGCGGTGACAATGCCGGACATACAGTCTATCATCAAAACGAGAAATTTGAGTTGTCTTCTTTGCCGGTTGCAATCATTAATCCAAATCATTTAGCAGTAATCGGTAATGGAGAAGTGGTTAATCCAAAGGCTCTTTTACTGGAAATGAAAATGTTAAAGGAACGTGGTCTTGATATATCCGGATTAAGAATTTCCGATCGGGCTCACGTTATCATGCCTTACCATATTGCTCTGGATGCACTTTGTGAGCAGGCTAGTGGCGGAAGAATTGGTACTACCAAAAAAGGAATCGGACCGACTTATGCGGATAAAATCAATCGTCGAGGAATTCGGATGGTTGATTTAGTTGATCCAAAATCTTTTGCTGAAGTATTAAAAGAATTTTTACCCGAAAAAAATAATGAAATTACCAAATTATATGGTGGCCAGGCTTTTGATTTTCAAATGATTTACGATGAATATGTCGAATATGGTCGCCAGTTGGAAAAATATGTGACCGATACAACTGTTTTACTTGATAAATTATCTCAGGAAGGCAAACGGATTATTTTCGAGGGAGCTCAGGGAATCATGCTTGATATCGATCATGGAACTTATCCATACGTGACTTCCTCAAATCCAGTCGGTGGAGGTGCGGCCGTTGGCAGCGGAACCGGACCAAATAAAATCAATCAGGTTGTTGGCGTTGTTAAAGCCTATACTTCACGAGTTGGGGAGGGTCCTTTCCCAACCGAATTGAAAAATGAAATCGGTGATAAAATTCGCGAAACTGGACATGAATACGGTGTGATCACCAAGCGCCCGCGTCGAATCGGTTGGCTTGACGCAGTGGCCTTACGACATTCTGTTTTGGTTGCTGGAATTACACAATTATCAATCAATTCGCTGGATGTTTTATCTGGATTGAAAGAGATTAAAATCGCGACAGCCTATAAGGTCGACGGTCGGACCTTGGATCATTTTCCTACTAACTTGAGAATCCTGGAAAATGCTGTTCCGGTTTATGAAACGATTCCCGGCTGGTCTGAAGATATAAGCGAAGTTCAGCGCCGCCAGGATTTGCCTGTTAACGCTCAGAATTATTTGAATCGGATTGAGGACTTGTTAAAAACACCAATCTTGGCTTTTGCCGTTGGACCGCATGCCGAACAAACTCATTTGCTGAAAGACCCTTGGTCGGAAGATAAAGAGGTTTTGCATACAATATGATTGATCGCTATACGAAAGCTGAAATGGGTGCGATTTGGGAACTGAAAAATCAGTACCAAACTTGGTTGGAAGTCGAAATAGCCGTTGATCAGGCTTGGGCAAATTTTGGTAAAATTCCCCAAGCCGATGTTGATGCAATTAAAAATAAGGCAACTTTTGATGTCGATCGAATTGCCGAAATCGAAGCAAGGACACATCATGATGTCGTTGCTTTTACTCGCGATGTTTCCGAATCGCTTGGACCGGAAAAACGTTGGATCCATTTTGGCCTGACTTCGACCGACGTTGTTGATACGGCTCAGGGCCTTCGCTTGAAACAAGCCAACAAAATTATTAAAAATGATCTAATTGCTTACTTGGCCCAGATTAAAGAAATGGTACTTAAATATAAGACTACTGTCATGATGGGAAGAACACATGGCGTTCATGCCGAACCAACAAGCTTTGGCCTGGTTTTGGCTCGTTACTACGAAGAAACCAAACGGAATATCGAGCGTTTTGATCGAGCTTCAAAAGCAGTTGAGACTGGTAAACTTTCTGGGGCTGTCGGCACCTTTGCTAACGTCCCGATGGAAGTCGAAGAGGACGCTATGAAACAGCTTGGGCTAACGGCCCAGCCAATTGGATCACAAGTTTTGCCTCGTGATCTTCATGCTGATTATATTAATTGCATCGCTTTGATTGCGACCGGCATTGAAAATTTTGCTACAGAGATTCGTGGTCTCCAGCGTTCCGAAATACATGAAGTCGAGGAAAATTTCGCGGCTGGTCAGAAAGGTTCTTCGGCGATGCCACATAAAAGAAATCCAATTGGATCGGAGAACATGACCGGTCTGGCGAGGGTTATTCGCGGGCATATGGAAACAGCTATGGAAAACATTACTTTGTGGCACGAAAGGGATATTTCCCATTCTTCGGCTGAACGGATAATCCTTCCCGATACGACGATTTTAATTGATTATATGCTTCAGCGTTTTACAAATATTTTAAAGGGCCTGGCTGTTTTTCCGGAAACAATGAAAAATAATATGAAAAAAACCTACGGTTTGATTTATTCTCAGCGCTTGCTTTTGAAATTAATCAATGCAGGGATGAGTAGAGAAAAATCTTACGATACTGTTCAGCCGTTAACAGCTCGTTCCTGGGACGAACATCTCATGTTTAAGGATTTGGTAGAAAAGGATCCACTGATTAGTTCAAAACTCAGTCAAGCGGAAATTGATGATGCTTTTGATTATCGATATCATTTAAGAAATGTTGATAAAATTTATGCACGACTGGGATTGGAGGAAGCATGAACGCATTAGTTAGTCATCCTGCCATTAAAGGTGTTTTGGCTACGGAAACCGATATCTCGGCAGTTGTTCAACGGATTGCCGACCAGTTGGATGCCAAGTTTTCTCAATCGAGCCAGCGGCCTCTGTTTATTTCAGTATTAAAGGGGGCGGCAATTTTTACGACCGACCTGCTGAGAAAAATGACTCTGGATGTGGATCTGGATTATATTGACGTTAAATCTTATAATCATGCACAATCAACCGGCAATATCCGTGTTACACATGATGTCGATACAGATTTGACTGATCGAGACGTTGTGATTGTTGACGAGATTGTGGACACGGGTCGGACGATGAAATGGCTGACAGATTACTTTAAATTAAAGGGTGCTAGGTCAATTACGACGGTTGTTTTAACGGATAAAAAAGACGCCCGAATTTTAGATGTCGAGATCGATTTTACCGGTATTCAGGTTCCTAATGAATTTTTGGTTGGCTATGGTATGGATTACAACAGTTATTTTCGTAATCTTCCCGTGATTGCAGTTATTGATACAAATAAATTGGATACGATTAAATAAAATGATAGAACTTGAAAAAAAATATGATAAGATCCTTGTCCTTGATTACGGTAGCCAATATAATCAGCTGATTACTCGCCGAATTCGCGAGTTTGGTGTTTTTTCAGAACTGAAATCAAGAAAAATGACAATTGATGAAATTAAGGATTATGTTCCAAAAGCAATAATTCTTTCCGGGGGGCCAAAATCAGTTTATGCCGATGACGCTTTTACGATTGATCCGGAAATTTTTAGATTGGGAATCCCGATTCTTGGTGTTTGTTACGGCATGCAGTTAATGGCTTATGTTTTGCCTGGCGGAAAGGTTCTTCCTAATGATGGCAACGGCGAATTTGGTCAGGCTGCTCTGCATTTTGATGAAAATTCGCTTTTGTTTGCTAATACGCCGGAAGGACAGAAAGTACTGATGAGCCACGGAGACTCGGTTGAAGCGGTACCGGAAGGTTTTGTCGTTGCGGCTAAGACGGATAAGACAAAAATTGCCGCTATTGCCGATGACGATAAGAAACTTTACGGTGCCCAGTTTCATGCCGAGACGACCTTATCCGAGTATGGGAATCAAATTTTAAAGAATTTTGTTTTTAAAATCGCCCAATGCCAAGCAAATTGGCAAATGAAAGATTTTATCAATGACCAAATTGAGAAGATCCGCACTGAAGTCGGCAATAAAAAAGTTCTTTTAGGTCTCTCAGGTGGAGTCGACTCTTCCGTAGTGGCTGTTTTACTTCACAAGGCAATTGGCCGGCAATTGACCTGCATTTTTGTAGATCATGGTTTATTGAGAAAAAATGAGGCCAAACTGGTAATGGAATCATTAGCCGGTAAATTTGGCTTAAACATTATAAAAGTCGATGCTCAAAAACGTTTTTTGGATAAATTAGAGGGAATCAGCGAACCTGAGCAAAAACGGAAAATTATTGGCAAAGAGTTTATCGAAACCTTTAATGATGAAGCGAAAAAGCTGGATGGGATTGATTTTTTGGCGCAGGGAACTCTTTATACGGATGTAATTGAATCCGGAACCGATACTGCCCAAACAATTAAGTCGCATCACAACGTTGGCGGTTTGCCAAAAGAAATGCATTTTAAATTAATCGAACCCCTGCGTACTCTGTTTAAAGACGAGGCCCGTAAACTTGGCGAAGAAATGCAAATGCCACATGCTTTGGTCTGGCGTCAACCATTTCCCGGCCCAGGATTGGCAATTCGAATTTTAGGCGAAATTACAGAAGAAAAGTTGGCTGTTGTGCGTGATTCCGATGCGATTTTGCGCGATGAGATTGCCAAAGCCGGTTTAGAAGATTCAGTTTGGCAATACTTTACGATTTTGACCGGTCTGCGCTCGGTCGGTGTCATGGGCGATGGTCGGACTTATGACTGGACAATTGCGATTCGGGCAATTACTTCCGTCGATGGCATGACAGCTGATTTTGCCAAACTGCCATGGGATCTGCTGGGCAAAATTTCTGAACGCATTGTCAACGAAGTTGGTCACATCAACCGCGTAGTCTACGACATCACGAGCAAGCCGCCGGCAACGATCGAATGGGAATAAATTAAATAGATTGTTTAGGTAGACTTAAGGCTTTTTAGGGGGATTTGAGAGTATTTGGGGACCTTTAAAAAAGTAAAATGATCGATTAGAATACATGGCTGTTTGCCAAATTTTTTTTGCATTTTATATTCACACGTATGTGATGAAGAAATAGGCGTTTAAATGGATATTATTGCAACATCGAGCAGGTGATTCCCGATTTGTTTATATATGCAAATTCAAAGAATTGCTATAGGGAAATCAATTTTTTCGACTATTTATTATCACAGACCTATATTTCGATTAATTACAACAAAACATGAAAAAAAGAATAAAAATGCAAAAATTTCGGGAAAAAATATTGGTAATTTTTTCATATGTATATTTGTGTGAAGGACATGGATAGAGCAATAAATTTCTATGAATTATTGCTGGATCAAAAGGTAAGCGAGAGAGATTCTGTTTTAGCATTTTCAATTTCTAACATAATAGACTTTGTCTGTTTAATCCCCCAAAAGTAATCGAGAGACATATTTGGGGTAATAATTGTTTACCGAGTTTTCAAGTTAACAAAATGGAATTATTGCTGAAACGGATTGATGAGTTGAGCGTTCCTATCGGATTTCTTTTGACGAAAGTTTGGTCTTATAGTTTAAAGATAGCGAAGGGGATGTATTGCAAACAGATGAATTGTTTTTTTGGTCTCTTTTTGGATAATAATATTTTTTTTTAATGATAAATGGTTAATCGTTTAACATTTTTGCCTTGAAATCGGGTAAAATAATTCTTGTTATTTTTTTGTCCTTGGGGGAAATATGGTCGCAAAAAGTAAATTACTAGGATCTGTGGAGGCCGGCGGCACGAAGTTTGTTTGTGCCGTAGCCGATAGCAATTTTAATATCGTTGATCAAATAAAATTCAAGACATCTAATCCACACGATACCTTGCTGCAGACGATTAATTTTTTTCAAAAATTTGAAGTATCTGCGATCGGTGTTGGTTCCTTTGGACCAATCGGAATCAAAGAAGGCTATGACGATTATGGTTTTATTACGAAAACGCCAAAAGTCGGCTGGTCTGATTTCGATTTCATCGGAACCTTGAAGACAGCAATTAATGTACCGATCTTTTTTACAACTGATGTCAATTCTTCGGTCTATGGAGAATATCAGTTCGGAACTGTTAAAAAGGACCAGACACTGGTTTATTTTACTCTCGGCACCGGCGTTGGTGTCGGTGTCATCCAGAGCGGCCTATTCGTCGGCGGACGTTCTCATCCGGAAATGGGACATATCATTTTGCGTAAACATCCCGATGATACAAATTTTGCCGGAGTTTGTCGTTTTCACGGTGATTGCCTTGAGGGACTTGCTTCTGGGCCTTCTTTAGAAGCAAGAACAGGAGTCCGTGGAGAAAATATTTCCGATGATGATCCGGTTTGGGATATTATTGCTTATTACATCGCTCAAGCTGCTTGGTCGGCAACTTTATCCTTCCGACCGGATAAAATTATTTTTGGTGGTTCTGTTTCCAGCCGACCAGGCCTATTGTATAAGGCTCGGCAACAGTTTGAACAAATGAGCAATGATTATTTGCCACTTCCCTCATTGGATGATTACATTGTTCGTCCAACGATTGAGAATAATGGTTCGGCAACCTACGGTAATTTTGCGCTGGCTCTTTTTGCCTTGCAAAAAGCCGAAAATATCAATCTTTGATCGAACATCTTTTGATTTAATCGAGATTAATGTCTATTAAATTGCTTCTTTTTAAGGCTAAAATTTTATAAACGTTCGAGTTTTGCTGTTTTTATCTTCAAAAAATTGTATTCTATTTTGTATGAAGCGAATTTTTATCATTAGACACGGGCGAACTGAATGGAATTTAGAAGAGAGATTTCAGGGAGCTAATGGGGATTCGCCGCTTCTAGAATCAAGCAAAAAGGATTGCAGGGATTTGGCCGCTTTTCTCGACCATTTTTCATTTTCGGCTGTTTATACGAGCCCGATTAAACGAGCTAGAAGAACGGCTGAGATAACATTGGCCGATTCAAAGAAACATTCCAAAGAAAGAATCATCGATGATGAAAATTTCCGCGAGCTTGCTTTTGGCGATTGGGAGGGTTTGACGAAAAAACAGGTTGTTAACAAGCATCCCGAGCTTTTCGCCAAATTAATCGCCAGAGAAGATGATCCACGTTTTTTACATTTTGGCGTTGAAAATTTTTCCAAGGCAAGGGAACGTTTTAAAACAGGAATTATTCACCGCATTAAAGAAATTAACGATGATGAAAATCTTTTGATTTTTTCTCACGGATCTATTATTCAGCTCGGAATTAAAGCATTAACTGGAAATGAAAATATTTCTTCGTTAAAAAATACCTCGACTTCGATTTTGCAGACGACAGATGATGAGCATTTCACGATTGAAAGCTATGACGAAGTCGGTTATTTGAAGGAAATTAATACCAAGGGAAATACAACACTTATTTGAGGAGAAATATGTTTCAGTTAGAAAAGTATCACACGAATGTCAAAAGAGAAGTCATTGCCGGTTTTACGACTTTTCTATCAATGGTTTATATTTTCTTTTTAAACCCACAGATCTTAGGACAAACCGGTATGCCGAAAAAGGGCGTTTTTTTGGCTTCGATTATCGTTTCGACGATCGGAACATTATTTATGGGATTGTTTGCCAATGTTCCTTTTGCCTTGGCTCCTGGAATTGGCATGCAGGCCTATTTCACCTACACAATCGTTTTTGGTTTTCATTTTAAATGGCAGCAGGCTCTGGCAATCGTTTTTTTGGTTGGGACTTTTGATTTAATTATTACTCTGACGCATGGAAGACGGGCGATTGTTAAAGCGATCCCCGTGGAGCTAAAAGCCGCAATTGCCGGCGGGATTGGCTTGTTTGTTACTTATATCGGCTTAAAGAATGCCGGATTTATCAATTTCATTATCGATAAAACCGATGTTATTTCCGGCTGGGGAACATCTTCGATGATTGGCAATGGCAGCGTTACACCCGAGATGGCCAATTTCAATCAGACTCCGGTAATCCTGGCACTAATCGGTTTGTTGATTCTGATCGTTTTGTGTTTGCGGAAAGTTCCCGGCGCTTTTTTGATTTCAATGATCTTAACAACATTGATCGGTATCCCAATGGGGGTCACTAATACGGATATCTCTTGGGGACAATCACTTTCGGAAACTTTTTCTGAGTTTTCAAAAGTCTTTCTGGCTTCGTTCTCCAATCAAGGTATGCCAACTCTTTTCACTAATTGGCACGCTTTCTTGTTAACGCTTGCGACTGTCTTTGCGATGGGTTTGACCGGATTATTCGATGCGATCGGAACTCTACTTGGAATCGGCGAACAGACACAGATTTTTACAAAAGAAGATCAGCGCGAGTTTGCTGAAAATCGTGCTGGTTTCAAAACTCGAATGGATCGCGCTCTGTTGGCTGATACTGTGACGACCACCAGCGCTGGGCTACTGGGTACTTCCAATACAACGACTTTTATTGAATCTGCTTCTGGAATTGCCGCCGGCGGGAGAACTGGCTTGTCCAATCTCGTAACAGCAGCAGCATTTTTGCTGACAATTTTCTTTGCTCCTTTTGTCTCTGTAATTCCAAATGCCGCTACAGCGCCGATTTTAATTTTGGTCGGTATTTCAATGATGGGCGAATTCAAAAAAATTGAATGGGGCGATCTTGAAATTGCTATTCCATCGTTCTTTACTTCTGTATTTATGGCCTTGTCTTATTCGATTTCTTATGGAATTGCTGCCGGATTCATCTTTTATATTTTTGTAAAAATAATCAAAGGAAAGTTCAAACAGATTAATCCGGTTGTTTTGATCATTAGTCTGATGTTTTTGGTGAACTTCATTCTAATTGCCTTTAGATTTGCTGACTAAAGAAAGTATGAATTTGTTAATAAATATGGCAGAATATCAGTATGTGTTACCTTTATGATGTTTAATCGATTACAAAAGATTTGATTAAAATAGGAGCAAAAATGCTGACAGAAAAAAGTCCAATCCACGTAAATTCAGAAATTGGCAGATTGAAGACAGTTATACTTCATCGGCCCGGGAAAGAAATCGAGAATTTGACGCCTGATATAATGGGACCTTTGTTGTTTGATGATATTCCTTATTTATTGCTTGCCCAAAAAGAACATGATAATTTCGCTGATACCTTGCGAAAAAAGGTGTTGAAGTTTTGTATCTCGAAAGGTTGGTTGTTCAAGCTTTAGAACCTGTCTAGTATCTGCTGAATCTGGTAGAATTGTGGAAAACCGACTGAGGAGTTTGTCATGCCAGATTATCCAAGCAATATTTCTCGAGCGCAATTTGCGTTAATACAACCTGATTTAGAAAACTTCCGCAAGCATACAAGACCGCGTCGTTATGATCTTTATGACGTATTCAATGCCATCCTTTACTCGCTTACTACAGGGTGTCAATGGCGTGAATTACCGCACGATTTCCCGGAATGGCACACTGTCTACCGCTATTACGATATGTGGCGAGATAAACCAGACCCGACAGCTGATTCGCTATTAGAAAGGCTTTTAAAAAAACTGTTGCTTCCTATCGCTTTGCACAGGGCCGATCGGCCCGAACGTCGTTTGTGATTGTTGATGCTCAAAGTGTTAAAACCACTGATTTAACGAAAAATAGTGGCTACGATGGCGGCAAAAAGATTTCAGGGATTAAGCGTCATATGGTGGTTGATATTAATGGTTTACCACAAGCCATTCTCGTGACACGAGCTAATGTATCAGATCGTTCAGGTGCATTGGCTATGTTTAGTTTGGCTAGCCAAAATTTAGAGCTGGTTCAGCATGTCATGGTTGATGGTGGCTACACTGGCAATGACTTTGCGGATCAGGTGAAGCTCATTTTGAATGCTAAGACGACGGTAGCTAAACGCAACGAGTTGCATATGTTCACGGTGTTACCGCAACGATGGATCGTTGAACGTTCATGGAGTTGGCTAGACAAATGTCGGCGACTTTGGAAAAACTGTGAACGTGCCCTTAACAGCAGTCTTCAAATGGTTGTATTGGCCTTCCTGAAGATAGTTCTTAAAAGATACTAGACAGGTTCTAAAAAAGAAAGACATCAAGGCAACCGCGGGTCGATTCAAATCGCCGTGTTCGCCAGCAGTGACGCGCCGCGCAAGGTGAAGAAGCTGGCGCCTTCTTTGATCACAGTCCGGAAGGTCATGTCGGCGGAGTTGAACACGACTTTCTTGTTGGCAATGAAGGCAAACAGCACGCTGAGGACCCAGGCGATAATGCTCGCCCAGAACCACGGCATCGCGAGGTGAGTCTGGCCGAAGAACAGCACCACATTAATGCCGGTGGTGAGGCCCCCAACAATCAGGTAGCGCAAGGCTGTACCGTATTTGCTGTAAAGGGTAGTGATTGGTTTTTCCATAAAAAGGCTCCTTTCTCAGCGCTGCATGCAGGTATAAATCAACGAGGCGGTGGGCTGCGATTGGCCGTTCACCGTTAGCGGGTGAGCAGCGAGCTGATAATGGTAGGTGTGGGTCACATCGACCTGCTGGCCGCGGGTGGTGAGGTTTTGAACGGTAATCCGATATTGCCCAGCGGCGAGCTGGTGGTGCAGGCGGGCCACACTGCCAGCCATCGTTAACCGATAATGTTGCCCGGTGGCAAGGTTAGTGAGGGTGACTTGCACCTGACTACCAGCATGAATCTGAACGGAAAAATAGTTCGCTGGCGCGTTCACATCGACCACCTCTGCCAGCACGGTGCCTGGCGTCACGGTCTTGGGCTTGGCGTGATACTGCACGGATAGCTGACTGCGCTGGGCGGCAATCACTTGCTTTTGTGGCAGCTGAGCGCCAAGCACACCAGCGGCCCCAAAGGCGACGAGTAAAGCAGTGGCGCCATTGAGGAGGCTAGCTTGGTTCGCCCAGCGGGGACGCGACTGGCTGGCCTGACGCGGGATGGCCGCCAAAGCCACCCAGAGCAGCGGCAAAATGGCTTGACCATAGCGCGGTTCAACTTCCCACAGTAGGGTGTGGAAAGCCAGGTAGCCAAGGGCAGTGGTCACCGCCAGCAGTGCAAGGATTTGATGCGGGTCGGTCAGATCTGGCCGCCACCGCAAGAGCTTCAGCATCAGTGCGCCCCACATGAGCAGGGTCGCGGCCACATAGCCAATCACGGTCAGTCCCTGATAGAAGCCAGCATGATTACTGTACCAACTAGGCGCGGCGCGGAAGCCGCCGTTGTACCAGCGCTGAATGCCTTGGACATTGAGCACGATGCCTAACTTCACTACCCACAACCGGATGACGCCAACCACCCCGAGAGTTTTGATGCGCTTGGGGATGGTTTTCAAATTGTACCGTTGGCGGGCGGCTTGGCTGGGCTGCTTGATGGCACGTCCGACATCCTTGCCGGAGTAGCCGCCGTTGCTGTGCTGGTTGTAGCCCATCAAGATCCAGTTGGTCGCCGGGAACGAAAAGGCGGTGCGGGGTTGATAATTGGCTGCCACGTCAATGACTTTGGTCGCCGGCAGACTCAGCCCGAAGCCCAGCACAATCAAGAGGATGGGCAGGGTCAGTTTGGCTTGTCGCCAGAGGTGCTGACGGGCCAGAATCAGGCCGACAATCAGCAGAGCTGGCAACAAGACCACCAGATTAGGCTTGAGCATGGCGCCGAGCATCACGGCAACAACTAGTCCGCTGCCGGCAAACCAGCGCTGGCGCGATGTTTTCTGCGACCAGTTCAGCAGGCTGCGTATGATGATGAGCAGCACCAGCATCGTCGGTAAGTCGGAGTAAAAGACTTGCAGGTAGTAGGTGTAGGCAAACGGCGACAAGGCAAAGAAACCGAAGGCCACGACCAGCAGGCTGGCGCGCTGGCTGAGCTGCCAAATCGTATGCAGCGCCAGGGCAATAAAGCTGTCCAACACCAAGATACTCAGCAGGTGCACCGAAAGATTGGTGCTTAAGCCCACCAGTTGCGTCAGCCGCAACCACAGGGAGAGCAGATAAGCCAGCGGCACGTTATTGGCGTAGCGCCAGAAGTAGGTGATATCCCAGGTCATGTGGCCGGCGGCGAGCTGGTCGGCTTGCGACAGTACCCGGTACGGATCGTGGTAAACGGTGTTGGGCGCCCCGAAGTAAAGCCCCGCGCCCAGGAGCGCTACCACCAACAGCGCCGGCACCCCGAGCACACTGGTCAGGTTACCGATGCTGCCAATGAGCAGGCAGAGGATTAAAATTGCTGGCAGAAAGGCGGGTTTAATCTTTTTCATACCCTCACCTTAATCCAGAATCGTTTGCACCGTGTAGCGCGGGCGATGTTTAACTTCGGTGGTGAGCTTGCCGATGTATTCACCAATCACCCCGAGGCTGATCATTTGGATGCCGCCAACGAACCACAGCGACACCATCAACGACGACCAGCCGTGCACGGTGAGCCCCAGCATTTTCATGACAATGGCGTAAACCACCATGCCCACCGCCAGTAGGCAAGACAAGGCACCCAGAATGAGAATGAGCCGCACCGGCGCAATCGTTAGGCTGGTGATGCCGTCCCAGGCAAAAGCCAGCATCTTTTTCAGCTGGTACTTGGATTCGCCGGCCATGCGCGGCGTGCGCTTGTAGAAGACTTCGGCAGTTTTGAAGCCGAGCTTAGGAATCAGGCCGCGAATGAAAATGTTGCGTTCTGGATACTGCAGGAAGGTTTCAACGGCGCGCTTGGACATCAGGCGGAAGTCGGCGTGATTGGGCACGAGTTCGACGCCCAGCAGCTTGAGTGTCTTGTAGTAGCCTTGGGCCGTGGTGCGCTTGAACCAGCTGTCGGTTTCCCGGTTGTTCCGGACGCCGTAGACGATGTCGGCGCCATCCGCATAGGCATCCACCATGTCGCCGATTTTGTCGGGATCATCTTGGAGGTCGGCATCGATGGTGACAATCATATCGGCGGTTTTCACGGCTTCACTCATGCCGGCGATCAGCGCCGACTGGTGGCCGAAGTTGCGGGAAAAACGCAGTCCGCGCACGCGAGAATTCATGGCGTGCAGTTTTTCGATGATGTCCCAGGTGTGATCCATGGAACCATCATCGACGATCAGGATGTCGGCACGCTGACCGAGGACGGTTTGCGCGGCGATTTGGTCTTCAACGGCCAGTAATTTTTGCACCGAGGACGTCAGCACCTCTTCTTCATTGTAAGCAGGAACAACAATCGTTAATTTTGATGTGGCCATGATTTCAACATCCCTTCCGGTAAAAACTGCCGCATTTTAGCTTGAATAAAGGCTTCCGCAGGTGTGACCAGCAACCACCAGCCGCTAGCTAAGTAGACACTGGCGAGCACATCAGAGAGGTAGTGGTCGCGCAGATACACCCGCGATATCGCCACCATCGCGATCCAGCCAATGCCAATCAATACAGTAATCAGCTGGGTTTTTTGATCTTGAATGTGCGGCAGGCAGAGCGTCCACAAGGTGAACACTAGCAGCGCCGTGCAAAACGTGTGGCCGCTAGGGAAGCTAGCGCCGTGATCCAGCACCAGCTGATGGAGCGGGCGACTGCGGTCAATCAGTAGCTTGAAGCCTTCCGTAATGGCGGAGCCGCCGAGCTGCAGACCGGCAAACCATAGACTGACGACCGGTCCTTGCTGGAGCCACAACCACAGGCAAAGCAGCGCAGTGAGACCGATGACGGTGGCAGGACTGCCGAGGGCGGCAACGACTTTGAAAAGCGCGGTATTCATTGGATCGATGGCGCGCGTGGCCAAAGTGCTGGCCGCCGCGTCCAATTGCGCAAGCCAGGCGGCATGCGTGATGACACCAAGGGCTATGGCGGCAAAGGCAATCAGGCTCAGCCCGCCTAGCAATGTTTTGGTTTTAGTCGGCATCGGCGGCACCTCCGCGATGGCGCAGCGCCATGAAGGCGGCAGGCGCTAAGGAAATGACCACGATGGCCAGCATGATCAGTTCGAAATGGGTTTTGACGATGGCAATATTGCCGAACAGGTACCCAGCGCCCAGCGCCACCGCCACCCATGTCACGCCGCCAAGCACGTTGTAGGCGGCAAAGTCGCGGTAACGCATCTGGCTCACGCCGGCAGTGAAGGGGATGAAGGTGCGGATGATCGGCATGAAGCGGCCGAGGAAAATCGCAGCTTTGCCATGCCGGTCGAAGAAGCGCTGCGAACGTTCGAGGTAGGCCGGTTTTATGAAGCGGCTGAGTTTCGCACTGTGCGCGAGGCGCAGGCCGAAGTGCTCACCAATTTCAAAGTTCAGTGAATCCCCGAGTACCGCGGCCACGCTGAGCAAGCCGAACAACACCCAGATGTTCAAACTGTGATTAGCCATTGCCGCCAGCGAGCCGCAGAGAAATAGCAGTGAGTCGCCAGGCAGAAAGGGCAGGACGACGACGCCTGTTTCAATGAAGATCATGGCGAACAAGCCAAGATAGATGAGTGAGCCGAATTGACTGATGAGCTGCGGCAACAATTGATTAAGGTTAGGTAGCAGCGTAATGAGTGCGGTCATGATGTGTTCCCCCTTGACTGGACTTTCAGGATGAACCCAGCATAACGGCAATCCCGCGGTGCGCCCACTCATGAAAACTAACCCGAAACTCAATAATCTTCAGCTTTCACCGCGGCAGTGCCAGTATCAAGGGTGATTTAGCTGAAAAATATTCAGATTACTAATATTCGGCGCAAAAAGACCGCTCAAAAATATTTTTGAGCGGCATGAAAAAGTTTATTTGGTGGAGAAAATCAACGTGAAAATGGTGCCCTGCGGCTGATCGTCGGCGACCGTCAACTCACTATTGCTGAGCTGAGCGAGTTGCGTGGCAATGGCTAGCCCTAAGCCGGTGCCAGCTACCGTGCCGCGCACATCGGCGCTGCGGTAGAAGCGCTCGAAGATGTGGCTTTTATCTTCAGCACTGATGCCGCTACCTTGATCTTTCACCGCAAGGGCCGCCGCCTCATTAGCCTGTTGGGTGAGGGTGACGGTAATTTGGCTGGCCGCTGGCGAATACTTCGCGGCATTGGTGACTAGGTTGACCAAAATTTGCTCAATCGCGCTTTCGTTGCCGGTGATATGGATGTCAGGCTGAATCTCGGTGGTGACGGTTTGTTCGAAGGTCCCAGCAATTTTTTGCATGATGGTAGTCACTGTGGCACTGAGATCAAGCGGGGTCAGGTCAAGCGCGAGCCGGTCGGCGCAGGAAAGTTGCAGGAGCTCATCAATCAACTGTTGCATTTGCCGGGATTCCTCGGTGATGTAGCCCACCGACTTGGTAATGATTTCCGGATGGTTCTCGCCGTGACGTTCGATCAGCTGGGCGTGGCTGCGAATCGTGGCAATCGGAGTGCGCAGCTCATGCGCCGCGTTCATCACGAACAGTTTTTGCTGCTCCTGGCGTTCATTCAACATGCTCAGCAACTCGTTGAAATTACCAGCGAGTTCCGTCACTTCAGTCGGTTGCGCCGGGACTGGTAGCCGCATCGCGCCAGGTTCTTTGGCGCCGGCAATCATCTGGGTCGTGTGAGACAGCGTGGTCAGAGGATCCGTCAGTCGCTTGGTCAGCCGGCGAATGTACAGCGGCGTGGCCAGCAGCGTCACCGCCAGCAGGATGGCAGTGACTTCAATCACCCGCAGCAGCACCGCCAGCTGGGGATTCATGTTTTGCCACAACGTGCAGTAAATCCCGCGCGCGTGCACCATACGATGGTACAGCAGCCCGATGCCTGGGTGATAATAGACATTGGTTAAAAACGGCACCTTAGTGGGGGTCACTTTTAAGACTTTTTCCGCGTGCGGGGAGAAGTATTGGCTGACCTTGGCATCGGCGCGCTTGTTGTGGACATAAACATAAGTGGCGCTGGTGTCCAGGGTGCTGTTTTTGCGCCAGCTTTCCCAGTCATCATCGCCATCAATGTCGGTTTGCTTGAGACTGGCGGTGATATGACTGGTGGTGGTTTGAACCTCTTCCAGCAGCTGATGGCCCACGGCGATGATGATGGCAGCGCCGAGCAGCAAGGTGACAATGATGATGAAGCGCATCAGGCTGTGTAGCATGATGGCTGCGCTAGATTGTTTGTTTTTTTTCATATTAGGGCCTTATTCCGCCACGTGTTCGGAAAGCATGTAGCCCACGCCGCGGACAGTGTGAATCAGCTTAGGTTGGTTGGGAGTGTCGATTTTGCTCCGGAGATTGCGGACATAGACGTCCAGGATGTTTGGCTGGCCGTCAAAATCGACCCCCCACACCGTGTCCAGTAAATCTTCCCGCGAACAGGGCTCGTTTTGATGACTGATGAGCGCCACCAGCAGCTCGTATTCTCGCTGGGTGAGGGGGATGATGGTACCGCCCCGGGTGACGCGTTTGGTGTCCGTATCCACATTCAAATTGCCAGCAGTATACACGGCGGCAGTGGTGGCCGCCGGCTGCGAATGGCGCAGGGCCACTTCGACCCGGGCAATCAGTTCTTCCATTTCAAATGGTTTGGTGACATAGTCGTCGGCGCCGCCGGTCAGCCCGGCCACCTTATCGCCGATGTAAAAGCGCGCCGTCAGCATGATGATCGGCACCTGGCTGGTTTTGCGAATGCGGCGCATCACACTGAAGCCGTCCAGGTGCGGCAGCATCCAGTCCAAAATGATTAAATCAATCTGGGCCTCGTTTTGCCGGAACATGTCCAGCGCGATTAGGCCGTCATTGGCCCAGAGCACATTGAAGTTCTCGAGCTCGAATTCGGTTTTGAGTGAGTCGGCTAAGCCCTCCTCGTCTTCGACTAGTAAAATGGTGGATTTCAATGGTCTTCTCCCTATGTGAATCGTGGTACTGTCAAACGTACCTCTATTTACCTTGTTTTATTTATTATTTCTAGTTGTTTTTTCTTATCTTGTGTAAAGAAAAAACACCCGGATCTATTTTTCTGTTATCCTTGGTGTACCACCAACAAGAATTTCCAGAAGAAAGGAAGATCCGCATTCATACACCATTATTAACTTATTTACTTCAAATAATCAAGCGACAACGTTTTTTTATTCTCTTATTGTTAGCGCAACTAGCTAATATTTTTGTTCATTCCCGTTTACCCGCGGCTGACAAACCTGTCTTCAAACGCTTTAATCAATTTCAAGTAGATGATAAATTACCGATCTTGGCCGCAGATATCGGACCAGAACCACTTGATTTTGAACAGTTAGAACCTGTCTAGTATCTTTTAAGAACTATCTTCAGGAAGGCCAATACAACCATTTGAAGACTGCTGTTAAGGGCACGTTCACAGTTTTTCCAAAGTCGCCGACATTTGTCTAGCCAACTCCATGAACGTTCAACGATCCATCGTTGCGGTAACACCGTGAACATATGCAACTCGTTGCGTTTAGCTACCGTCGTCTTAGCATTCAAAATGAGCTTCACCTGATCCGCAAAGTCATTGCCAGTGTAGCCACCATCAACCATGACATGCTGAACCAGCTCTAAATTTTGGCTAGCCAAACTAAACATAGCCAATGCACCTGAACGATCTGATACATTAGCTCGTGTCACGAGAATGGCTTGTGGTAAACCATTAATATCAACCACCATATGACGCTTAATCCCTGAAATCTTTTTGCCGCCATCGTAGCCACTATTTTTCGTTAAATCAGTGGTTTTAACACTTTGAGCATCAACAATCACAAACGACGTTCGGGCCGATCGGCCCTGTGCAAAGCGATAGGAAGCAACAGTTTTTTTAAAAGCCTTTCTAATAGCGAATCAGCTGTCGGGTCTGGTTTATCTCGCCACATATCGTAATAGCGGTAGACAGTGTGCCATTCCGGGAAATCGTGCGGTAATTCACGCCATTGACACCCTGTAGTAAGCGAGTAAAGGATGGCATTGAATACGTCATAAAGATCATAACGACGCGGTCTTGTATGCTTGCGGAAGTTTTCTAAATCAGGTTGTATTAACGCAAATTGCGCTCGAGAAATATTGCTTGGATAATCTGGCATGACAAACTCCTCAGTCGGTTTTCCACAATTCTACCAGATTCAGCAGATACTAGACAGGTTCTTAGAAACAGATGAACAGGTTAAAGCTTTTTTTATTGATAAAATGATTGCCGAATCTGGTTTTAAAAGTGGGACGATACATGACCAATTACAAAAATTTTTAGTTGGCCTACCAACTAATGAGATGGTCGATAAAATTATGGCTGGCGTTCGTTTCGATGAAATCGAGCTTGCCTCAAAAGATTTGCAAAATTTTTCATTCGATCGGACGAGACCTTTTCTCATGGCACCAATGCCTAATCTTTATTTCGCTCGCGATCCATCGGCTTCGATTGGCGATGGTTTAACGATCAACCGAATGACCTTCAAAGCTCGTCGACGGGAATCAATGTTCACCGAACTGGTTATTAATCATCATCCACGTTTTGCAAATAAAAATATCAACGTGTGGCGCGATCGTAATCATGTTGCCAGACTTGAAGGCGGCGATGAATTGGTTCTTTCCGATCATGTGTTGGCGATTGGCCTTTCGCAAAGAACTAGTTCCGAAGCAATCAAGGATGTTGCGAAAAATTTATTTGCTGGATCGAATTACGATACCGTAATCGCGATTCAGATTCCTCAAACTCATGCGACGATGCATTTGGATACGGTTTTTACAATGGTAAATTTTGATCAATTTACTGTTCACCCGATGATTCTCAACAACAAGGGAGAACTGCCGATTCTTGTGATGCATAAGGATAAACAGAATCAGATTAAAATCGAATCTTCCAATAATCTTAAAACAGTTCTTAAAGAACAGCTCGGTTTGAACGAACTTGATCTGATTTCAACCGGTGATGGTGATCCGATAATTTCCGCCCGTGAGCAATGGAATGACGGATCTAATACTTTGGCAATCGCACCTGGATCAGTTGTGACTTATGATCGTAATTATGTTTCAAACGAAGCTTTGCGTAAGCATGGTATTCAGGTTTCCGAGGTTCCGTCTAGTGAAATTTCTCGTGGGCGTGGTGGCCCGCGTTGTATGAGTATGCCGATCTATCGCGAAGATATTGAAAAATAAAGTATTTAAAAAGATTGCATTTAATTATTAATGCAATCTTTTTAAATTAATTGTCATTTTTTTCAGGAGATTCCCAAAGAAATTCTCGCGAGCCGGGAAATCCGATTCGGGTCCCAGACGATCGTCGGGTCGATTTGTACTAAAACGTTAGTAAAATCACTATATGTCATAATCGCATCTTTGACGATTGTCTGCAATTCGGCGGTTAAAGGACATCCGAGCAGTGTTAAAGCCATTAAAACATGTAGTTGCCGTTTCTTGTCTTTCTTGACGATCTGCAAACTGTAAATCAAGCCAAGATCCTGGACGCTCACTCCCATTTCCGGGTCAATCGCCTGTTTTAAAGCTTCTATAGCTGAGGAAAACTCCGCTTCTGTTAAGGATTCGCCAACATTTTCAACTTGTGTATTTTTATTCAAAGCTTGTCACCAGCCTCCTAATAAGTTTAATAAAAGTTTAATAAATTCTCACTTAAAAATAATTTTTTCAACGGCTTCAGATTAGCATGATTCAAGCAAAACATCTATCTTTTCCCTTCAAAAAAACTAACTCTAAGGCATTTTTTTAGATTGAACCTTGCCCAATAATCCGTTATTATTGGCGTTAATCAAAAAGATAAAGGATTTGAATGAAATGATAAATCAAGATAATGATTCGCCAGCAACGCTAACAGCAATTAAAATTCAAGAAGACGACGGCAGTATTTCCCAACTAAAAGATGGTCAGATAGAAAAAGTGCTTTTGCATGCCAATGACAAAGTCGATCAGCCGCTTGACAGCCAATTAATCAAAAATATCGTTGATCAAGTCATGACAAAAATACCACTTTCCGACAACTCTGTAGCAACTCGCCAGGATTTGAACACAGCTATTCTGCGTTCTTTAAAAGAGCAGGGCAATCCACAACTGGCACAAGTCGCGAATAATCAATTATTGTCAGCCGAAATTAATTCCAGCAAAGCAACGGATATCAATTTTACGATTCAAAAACTGCTTAACAAAGACAAGACAGTCGTCAATGAAAATGCGAACAAAGACAGCCATGTTTTTAATACTCAACGAGATTTGACAGCAGGCACCGTTGCGCGTTCAATTGGTTTGAAAATGCTTCCACCAAGAGTCGCCAAAGCACATATGAGTGGCGATATCCATTGGCATGATTTGGATTATCAACCATATAGCCCAATGACCAACTGCTGTTTAATCGATTTTAAAGAAATGTTGACCAACGGTTTTAAAATAGGCAATGCCGAACTTGAATCCCCAAATTCAATTCAGACTGCCACTGCCCAAATGGCCCAGATCATTGCTAATGTAGCTTCCAGCCAATATGGTGGTTGTTCTGCAGACCGGACTGACGAATTTCTAGCTCCTTTTGCTGAAAAAAATTATCATAAGAATCTAGACGAAGCAAAGCAGTGGATCGAAGACCAAGACAAACAGGAAGCTTTTGCTCGTCAAAAAACCGAAAAAGACATTTACGACGCGATGCAGGGTTTGGAATATGAAATTAATACTTTGTATTCTTCTCAAGGCCAGACGCCATTTACGACTGTCGGTTTTGGTTTAGGAACGAGTTGGATAGAACGGTCGATCCAAAAAGCGATTTTACAAGTTCGGATTAAGGGCTTGGGCAAGGAAAGGCGGACGGCGATTTTTCCAAAATTAGTCTTTACTATCAAACGTGGGCTCAATCTAAAACCTGAAGATTCTAACTATGATATTAAGCAGTTGGCAATCGAATGTGCCACGAAGCGGATGTATCCTGATGTTTTGATGTATGACAAAATTGTTGAACTTACTGGTAGCTTCAAAGCCCCGATGGGCTGTCGTTCATTTTTGCAAGGATGGTGGGATGAAAGTGGCCGCGAAGTCAATGCCGGCCGCATGAATTTAGGGGTTGTTACAGTTAACCTTCCCAGAATAGCCATGGAGTCAAAAGGAGATCAGGCAAAGTTTTGGAAGATTTTCGAGGATCGTTTGGATGTTTGTAAAGAAGCACTTGTTTTCAAGATCAACCGCGCCAAAGAAGCTAGTCCGGAGAATGCTCCGATTCTTTATGAATATGGAGCCTTCGGCAAGCGCTTGAAGCCGAATGATTCAATCGATCAGCTTTTTAATAAATCCCGCTCGACTGTTTCTTTGGGATATATCGGTATTTATGAAGTGGGAACTGTCTTTTTTGGTCATGCTTGGGAACATAACCCGGAGGCCAAAGCATTTTCTGTTAAGATTGTCAAAACCTTATGGGAACACTGCAAGGATTGGGAAAAGGAATATGGCTACCATTTCAGTGTTTACAGTACTCCAAGTGAGAGCTTGACCGATACATTCTGCCGGCTTGATACAAAGAAGTTTGGCATTGTTAAAGACATTACCGATAAGGAATATTACACGAATAGTTTCCACTATGATGTTAGAAAGAAAATTACCCCCTTTGAAAAGATCGATTTTGAAAAGGATTATCCAAAATACTGTTCCGGTGGTTTTATTCATTATTGTGAATATCCAAATTTGAAACAAAATCCAAAAGCATTGGAAGCAGTTTGGGACTATGCTTATGACAAAATTGGTTATTTAGGAACCAACACTCCTATCGACCAATGTTTTAAATGTGGTTTTAAGGGAGAATTTGAAGCCACAGCACGTGGTTTTAAGTGTCCGAAGTGCGGTAATACCGATCCGGCAACCTGTGATGTTGTTAAAAGGACTTGTGGATATCTTGGCAACCCATTGCAGCGGCCAATGATTCATGGACGTCACCAGGAAATTATTTCTCGTGTCAAGCACATGTCGCTCGGAAACGATAGTACAAGCAGTGCTCGTCAAGGATAGGAGATTTTAATGACGGAAAAAGAAACAAAAGCCGTAGCGAAAAGGCAGCACCAACATCGGCAGCGTTTGCCAAAAAATCCAAAAACTAAAGAATGGTTGTCCAAAGATTTAAGTTTGGATTATGTGGCTAGTTATAAACCATTTAATTTTGTTGATGGCGAAGGAGTCCGCTGCAGCTTATATGTCAGCGGCTGCAAGTTTGCCTGTCCCGGCTGCTATAACAAGGTCGCTCAGAATTTTCATTATGGTCAGCCGTACACGAAAGATTTAGAAGATCAGATCATCGCCGATCTTGGTCAGTCTTATGTTCAGGGACTGACTTTATTAGGCGGCGAACCATTTTTGAACACTCATGTATGTTTGCAATTGATTGATCGAATTCATAAAGAGTATGGCCATAGTAAGGATATTTGGTCTTGGACCGGCTATACCTGGGATGAGCTGCAGCTGGAATCAGATGATAAAAAAGAAATGCTGAGTAAATTAGACATTCTGGTCGATGGCCGTTTTTTGGAAGCACAAAAAGATTTAACACTGCAATTTAGAGGCAGTTCTAATCAGAGAATCATTGATGTTCAGAAATCCTTGCAGCAATCCAAGGTAGTTATTTGGGACCGTTTGGTTCGATAGGAAGGTAAGATTGACCAGTGACAACTTTAGAGATCAAAAATTTACACGTTCAGGCAGAGGGACAACATATTTTAAAGGGTGTTAATTTAACTGTATCCACTGGTGAGATTCACGCGATTATGGGTCCGAATGGGACCGGGAAATCGACTCTATCCGAAACAATTATGGGTAGAAGTGGTTACCAGGTGACTGAAGGCGATATTTTACTCGATGGCAAAAGTATCTTGAATTGGACTGTTGATGAGCGCGCTCGACACGGCTTATTTCTTGCGATGCAATATCCTCAAGAAATACCCGGAATTACGAATATGGAATTCATTCGAGCAGCGGTTAATGCCGGCCGACCAAAGGAAAAAGCGATTAAAGTTCGCGATTTTCTCCAACAGTTGGATGAGAAAATGGCTCTATTAAAAATACCGGAAGAGATGGCGGAACGGTATTTAAACGAGGGATTTTCCGGCGGTGAGAAAAAACGTAACGAAATATTGCAGCTTTTGATGTTAAAGCCTCGTTTTGCAATTCTAGACGAGATTGATTCCGGCCTTGATATCGATGCATTAACAATTGTCGCTAAAGGTGTTAATTCTTTGCGTGGAACTGAATTTGGTTCCTTAATTATTACTCACTATCAACGACTTTTGAAATATATTGTTCCTGACGTTGTTCATATTATGATGGGTGGACGGATTGTAAAGACTGGCGGTCCGGATTTGGCCGCTGAACTGGAAAAAACTGGATACGAGGGTCTTGCCAAGACGCTCGGTTTAGAGACTGCAGACCATGATTAAGACAAGACGTTCCGATTTTTTTAAACGGCAATTGAATGTTTTAGCAGATCTTCATGAAGCTGAATGGTTGACCGAGCATCGTAAAAAAGCTCTTTCGGTTAGCCGAGACTTGGATTGGCCGGATTACCCACGAGTTTTAAAAACAACTTTCCAAGCGATTTCAGCACCTTTAAGTTGGTCGCTTCAAGAAGAAAAAACTTTTCTTACAGAAAAATCTCAAATTAGGATCGAACAAAGCAACTTATCCAGTTTGAAGATTTATCTTCCTCGGGAACTTCAAAAACTTGGTGTCGTTGTGATGAATCTTTTTGAGGCTGCCGAAAAAAGGCCTGATTTAGTCCAACAATATTTGCAAAAAGATCCGCATAACCGCTTGCTGGCCATACACCAGGCTTATTGGAATTGTGGTCTTTTAATTTATTTGCCAAACGATCTTCATTTGGAAAAACCAATTGAAATTTCTTTGACTGTGGATAATTATGCTTCGGCAATTGAACAACATATTTTATTTATCACTGGTAGTGGCGTTACGGCTACAGTTGTTCAAACGACAAAGTCTTCGACCGGTTTGGAAAAAGTGCAGCTCAATTCTGTCTTTGATTTGATTGCCGGTCCGGGAAGCCGGCTTGATTGCTTTGCCGTTGACCAATTAAATCATTCTAAGATCAGTTACTTCAATCGTTTCAGCCGCCTCGGAGTTGATGCGGAAGTTAATTGGCTCTTGGCGGAAATGAATTTGAATAATTTGGTTGGTGAGTGTTCGGCGATCTTAAATGGCAATGGTTCAAAAGCCAACTTAAGGGTCGTTAGTCTGGCTGATCGAAAGCAGAAACAGGCTTTGATGACAAAACTGATTCACATTGGTCAACATACAACCGGCAACATTAATCAACGCGGAGTGATTCTTCAAGATGGTCGTTTGATTTATAATGCGGTTGGCAAAATCGTTAAGGGCGCCCACGGTGCTAATTCGGAACAAAGCAGTCGGATTTTATTATTGTCTCCCACTGCGACAGGAGATGCCAATCCAATTCTTTTAATTGATGAAAATGACGTTGAAGCTGGTCACGCTGCCAGTATTGGTCGAGTGAGTCCGGAGCAGCTTTATTATTTAATGAGTCGCGGATTAACAGTCGATCGGGCCCGCCAATTACTTGTTAAAGGTTTTTTTGATGATCTTTTGGATCGTTTGCCAATCGATAATTTAAGAGTCGAATTAGATCAGGCATTGGAAAGGAGACTGTTAACGAATGTCCAAAAATCAGTTTCGTGACGATTTTCCTATTTTGAATAATGTGAAAATGAATGATGAACCCTTGGCTTATTTGGATAATGCGGCAACGAGCCAAAAACCCCAACTTGTTATCGACAGAATTAGCAGGTATTACGGTTATGAGAATGCTAATATTCACCGAGCAACACATGCTTTGGCTTTAAAAGCGACTGACGATTACGAGCAGGTCCGTGACCAGGTGCGGCATTTCATTAATGCAAAGTCCCGCGACGAGATAATTTTTACCCGCAGCACAACTGAAAGTTTAAATTGGGTGGCTCAGCGCTGGGGTGAAGCAAAACTTAAACCGGGAGACGAAATTGTTCTTTCGATTTTAGAACATCACAGTAATCTCGTACCTTGGCAGCAGGTGGCCAAAAAAACCGGAGCCCGTTTACGCTTTTTGGATTTTAATCAAGAAGGCGTGATTGATTTGAATGCTGCCAAAAAAACAATTAATGCAAAAACGAAAATTGTCAGCATTACTCAGGTTTCTAACGTACTTGGCAGTATTCAGCCGGTCAAAGAGTTGGCGATTATGGCTCATGAGGTTAATGCAATTATGATTGTCGATGCTGCCCAAAGCGTTCCTCATTTTAAGATTGATGTCCAAAATCTTGACTGTGATTTTTTGGCATTTTCTGCTCACAAGATGCTGGGGCCAACCGGAGTCGGTGTTTTATATGGTAAAAGTGAATTGCTTGAGAAAATTGATCCGGAGTTTTTCGGTGGCGAGATGATTGAAGAAGTTAGTAAAAATGAAGCGAGCTTCAAAAGTGGCGCATTGCGTTTTGAAGCCGGGACGCAAAATATTGCCGGCGTAATTGCTTTTGGCGCTGCCTTAACATATTTACAAAAAGTTGGTTTTGATAAAATTGCTGCACAAGATCGGTCCTTAATGGAAGCAGCTATTTCTGCTTTGCAAAATAGACCGCAGGTGAAGATTTATGGATCAGCCGATCCTGCTAATCACACCGGAATTATTTCTTTTAATGTTGGTGAAATTCATCCTCATGATGTATCGACAGTTTTCGATCTTGACGGAGTTGCGATTCGAGCCGGACATCATTGTGCCGAACCATTAATGAACCGTTTGGGTGTTTCAGCAACCTGCCGGGCAAGCTTTTATTTTTATAATAATTTGGACGAAGTCGAGAGATTTTTAATTGCTCTAAAAGATACGGAAGATTTTTTTAATCGTCACCCTTCAAAGGAGTCCTCAAATGGCTAAGACAGTACAAAGATCGGGCACAGAATTTCATGATCAGTTCAAACCGATATATTCTACTGGAATTGGTCTTGATGAAAAGGTTGTTCGCGAAATTTCGGCTGCCAAACACGAGCCCGATTGGATGCTTGATTATCGTTTAAAATCATTGGCGATTTATAATAAAATGCCCATGCCTGATTTTGGTCCGGACTTGAGTGGCCTAGAGCTTGATCGCCTGCATTATTTTCAGCGCGCTACTGATAAAAAGTACCGCGACTGGAATGATGTTCCTGCGACTATTAAAGAGACTTTTGATCGATTGGGGGTTCCTGAAGCAGAAAGACAGTATCTGGCCGGTTCGAGTGCCCAATACGAATCAGAAGTTGTTTACCACAACATCAAAGATCAATTTGCCAAACAGGGAATTATTTTTACCGATACGGACACAGCTTTACAAAAGTATCCGGAATTATTTAAAAAGTGGTTCGGCAAATTAGTCAGTCCGGCGACGAACAAATTTTCAGCCCTAAACGGTGCAGTATGGTCTGGTGGAGCTTTCATTTATGTTCCAAAGGGCGTTCGCGTTAAGACACCGATGCAGTCTTATTTTCGTATTAACGAGATCAATACCGGGCAGTTTGAACGGACTTTGATTATTGTCGACGAAGGTGCCAGTGCGAACTATGTCGAAGGTTGTACGGCGCCCCGCTATGATTCCGATAGTCTTCATGCTGCCGTTGTAGAAGTAAACGTTCAAAGGGACGCATATTGCCGTTATACGACGATTCAAAACTGGTCGACTAATGTTTACAGTATGGAGACAAAAAAAGCTTCAGCAGCTGAAAATGCGACGATGGAGTGGGTTGACGGAAACTTGGGTTCGAAAATTACGATGAAGTATCCGTCTGTTTATTTAAATGGCCCTGGAGCAAGGGGAACGATGTTGTCAATTGCCGTTGCCGGAGCACACATGGACCAGGATAACGGAGCCCGGATGATTCACAATGCTCCCAATACGTCTTCTAGCATTATTTCAAAATCGATTTCCAAAGATGGTGGCGCGGTCGACTATCGCGGCACGGTTCGTTTTGGCGAACATTCCCAAGGATCAAAAGCTCATGTTGAATGCGACACGATTATCATGGACGATAAATCATCTTCCGATACGATTCCGATCAATGAAATTCATAATGGACAAGTCAGTATGGAACATGAAGCCCGCGTTTCCAAAATATCGGAAGAACAACTTTATTATTTAATGAGTCGCGGAATTTCTGAGGCGACAGCTACCCAAATGATTATTATGGGTTTTATTGAACCTTTTACAAAACAATTACCGATGGAATATGCAGTCGAACTTAATCGTTTGATCGAATTTCAAATGGCAGGTTCGATCGGTTAGGAGATTTTCGTGGGATTAGAAGGATTAAATCAGTTATATCGGCAGGTTATTTTGGATGCTGCCGTTGACCAAAGATATCGGGGGCAATTACTGAACCCAACGGCAGTCCAGCTTGCCCACAATCCAAATTGCGGCGATGTTTTAGAGCTTCAGATCAAAGTTTCTGATCGGCATATCACTGCAATCGCTTTTCAAGGGCAGGGTTGCACGATCAGTCAGGCTTCGGCAAGCATTCTTGCTGATTTGGCACTTCACCAATCGCTTGAAAGCATGCAAACGAGAATTTCCCAATTTCAGAAGATGATTACTGGCAAAGAAAGTGTAGAAATCGATCAGCTTGGAGATGCTTCGGTCTTTTCTAAAATCAGTCAATTTCCAACCCGGGTGAAATGCGCCGGTTTGGTTTGGGATGCTTTGGAACAAATGCTAAAAAACAATCAATTTGATTAGTGGACAAAAAGGAGGAATAATCGGCCTCCTTTTTGTATTATTAAGCTATGTCTTTAAAAGACTGGATCAACAATTGGGTCAAAAAAAGAAACGCCAAGGACGAAGCTCAAGATCGTTTGAAAAAACGAAAAGCGATCGAAAAGCAATATGCCAAGGAACATCCAAAACAGGTAACTCCTGTCCAACCGGAATACGAACAAGAATTCAAATTAACTCACAATGGCAAGTTCGAGCTAGGTTCGGACGGAAAGCTGACAAGTAAAGGAAGAAGTCAAAGACTAAAATTTCGCTTGAATATTGCTATTTTGTCATTGGTAGTTCTGATTGTCCTTTTGTATCTATATTTTATTTTTTTATGAGGAGCTCTATAAATGAAGATTGGAATCATTACACCGATGGAACAGGAAAAGCGTCAATTGCTGGATGCTTTGAGTAATATTCAAAGCAAAAAAATTGCCGGACAGAATTTCTCCGAAGGACAGATTTATGGTAAAGATGTTATTTTGACGGAATCCGGAATTGGCAAAGTTCAAGCCGCGATGGCAACCGGTGTTCTTTTGGATCGCTATAAACCGGATCTTGTTGTGAATACTGGGTCTGCCGGTGCTTTAGCTGCCGGTTTGCATATTGGCGATCAGGTTATTGCCAGCAAATTGGCTCATCATGACGTTTACAACACCAAATTCGAGGGTTCTGTTGGCTATGTGCCGGAAAAACCGCGTTTCTTTGAATCTGATCCTCAGTTGGTAAAAGATTTTCAAGAGGTTAATCCGGAAGCAAAGACTGGTTTGATTGTTACAGGTGATTCCTTTGTGATGGGCGACATGAAAAATACAATTATTAAAAATTTTCCTGATGGATTGGCCGTTGAAATGGAAGGTGCGGCAGTTGCTCAAGTTGCCTACGATTTCCAAGTACCTTTTGTCATTCTAAGAGCGATTTCCGATGCTGCCGATGACCAAGCGGCGATTAGTTTCGATGAATTTCTCGTTCAGGCTGGCGAAAGATCGGCTAAATTGCTTTTAAACTTTATTCAATCAATTTAATTTTGATGCTTAAGGGTTTCGCTTGATATAATTTAAACATGGCATTTGAAAACACAGTTTTGGTAAGGGGCGATCAAGGATATCGAATCAGCCCTGAAATAAAAGCTTTTACTCTTCGAGATCTTGGTTTTGCTTTAAATAATGCCGGTGCTTTTGTTCAAACAAATATGCTTGAACCGGAAAAGGGCTTCTCTGCTTCGAGAAAATTAAAAATAACCTTTACGAAGGATTTGACTGCCTTTAAGATTTCATTGCTCAGTGGTAACGAAGCGATTAATATTGACATTTTTTCCAATCCTAAAGACAAAGTTTTGGTAGAACAGTATCGTTTTTTTATGAAGCAATTAATTGATCGAAAAGTTATCGAAACAATTAGGTGATTTTTAATATTCAAATCTTGTTTAAGCGCCGAATGACGCTATTTATTTTGAGTTAAACTGATTTAAGTGGCGCAATTAGTAGCAAGTATAAAAAAATCTTTTTTTAAAAACAGTGCTAATAATTATGCTGTTTTTTTGGCGAAAGTATCCAATGATGATTTCGATTGGGAAGAGACGGAAATCACTCTTACGGGCGAAATTGCCGATTTAAAAATCGGCGAGTCTTATGAATTCTCCGGAAAATTAACGATTCATCCGAAATATGGAAAACAGTTTAATGTCTTTGACTATCAGTCCGTTTTGCCGGATGATAACGATGGATTAATAGATTTTCTCAGTTCTGATCTTTTTGAGGGAGTCGGGAGAAAGACGGCCGAGAAGATCGTAGATAATTTTGGCGGTGAATCGCTTGATACGATTGTTGATAAACCTGATCAGTTGAAGACACTCGGTTTGAAGAAAAAACAAATTGCAAATATGCGGGCCGTTCTTTTAAGCAATCAGGAAAAAACCAAAGCAATTGCTCGAAGCAGTCAGTATGGCCTTAGCCAGTCTTTGATCGAGCGATTGTTTGACCAATTTGGTTCCGATTTTACAAATCTTTTGTCGGAAAACCCCTATCAATTAATTGGCCAGGTTGATGGATTCACTTTTCAAGATGCTCAGCAGATTGCCCGATTCAATAATTTTAATCATCAAGAAGACCAGATCGATGGAGCAGTCATTTTCAGTTTATTGACGGCAGCCCAAGAAAGTGGGGATACTTACTTAAGCAAAGACCAGCTCGTAAAGAATGTTTCAGAACTTTTGGAAAGCG
The DNA here is from genome assembly GCF_020510245.1 of Oenococcus oeni. NCBI lineage: Bacteria > Bacillati > Bacillota > Bacilli > Lactobacillales > Lactobacillaceae > Oenococcus > Oenococcus oeni. The sequence goes on from NZ_CP084701.1 coordinate 907,879, forward strand.
GACCCGAGTTTTTCGATCAGGAAATTTTGACTGAAATCGAAAGTTTGCAAAGGAAAGGGCAACTATTCATTTCCGATAGCCGCGTTTCTCTAGCTGAATATTATCGTTTGGAAGAATCGGTTATCGATGATTTAAAACGTGTTTCAAAAAACAAACAGCGTTCTTTCACCGGAAAACTGCAACTTTCCAATAAGTCGTTACTTGACGATAAGCAAAAAAAGGCCGTAGAATCGGTTTTCAAAAATCAGATAACGATACTGACTGGTGGACCAGGGACTGGCAAAACTACTGTTATCAAGACTGTTATCCAGCAATGGGAAAGAGCGGCCGAGAAGTCTAATTCGGAAAATAAATTCAAACAAACGAAAAAATTGGTTTTGTTGGCTGCTCCGACCGGTCGTGCTGCAGCTCGTATTACAGAAGTAACCGGACGTCAGGCTGTCACAATTCATCACCTGCTTGGGGCGACCTCTGATGGATATTTTGATTTCGATGAAAATAATCAGCTGCAGGCCGGATTGATTGTAATTGATGAAATGTCAATGGTTGATCTACAACTCTTCCAGCATTTCTTGCGAGCGGTACCTAACGGTTGCCGTTTACTGTTGGTTGGCGATAAAGATCAGCTTCCATCGGTTGGCGCCGGTCAAATTTTAACTGACTTAATTCTCAGCGATCAATTTAAAACAATCGAATTACAGATCAATCATCGGCAGACGAAGGGCTCTGGAATCGATCTTTTATCACAGGATTTGAAACGGGGAATCGTCGATCAAAAAATGTTTGAAAACGGTAATGATATCTCTTTCTTTTCTCTTGAAGAATACCAGTTGGAACAAGGGATCAGTCGAATTTTGTCCGCAGCAATGCGTTTTGGTATTAAAAAGGAAGATTTACAAATCATCACTCCGACGAATCGACTTGTCGAACTTCTAAACCAACTGGCACGTCCATATTTAATTGATCGAGATATCCGGATTGATGATTTATCGACTGCTTTTCTGGCTGGGGATCGAGTTATGCAGCAGGAAAACAATCCGGAAAAAGGTGTCAATAACGGTGATATAGGATATGTGATTGCTACGCAATTGTCTGGTCCGCTTCGTTCACGATTCATATCGGTTGATTTTCTTGGTAATACTGTCATGTATAAAGAGAATGAAATTAATCAACTACGGCTTAGCTATGCATCGACAGTTCATAAGTCCCAAGGCAGTGAGTTTAGAAATGTTATTTTTGTGTTGACAAGCACCTTTAATAATTTTGTGACGAGAAATCTTGTCTACACCGGTGTTACGCGTGCCGAGAAATCATTGATTTTAATTGGCAGTCAAAGAGCTTTTACTGATGCAATCAACAATCCGACGCCTTTACGGCAGACAAATTTAGTAAAATTATTAAACGGTGTCGATAGGCCTGTAGCGCTAGCGACCAAAAAAGAGGCAAATGAGTCTCCTGGCTATGTTTTAAGCAAAGAATTGATTGAAAATAATCAAATCGATCCAATGATTGGTATGAACGGAATCAAACCAGGCGACTTTATTAAATAATTATGAATACTTTTCCTTTAACAATTAAATCAAATGCCTTTCTTGGAAGTTGGATCGAGGATTCGACCAACAAACAGATTTTTTCAACAAATCTTGGTGCAGAGATTTGGCTTAAAAGCAGTCACTGTTCAAAGATTATCTTTGATTGGCCAAATAGAACTTTAGCTGCGGATCAATCAAGAATTCTTATTTCAATTGATGGAGCCGATTTTTACTCGCAAATTTTGTCCGAACGTAATATTCAGCTTGATTTGGATCCTGATTCAGATCATTTAATTCGGATTATGACTCAGGCGATAACTTTTGTGAAAGCACAAACCTGGAATCTTTCTGAATTTTTCCTTTTAAAAAAAATCAGTTTTAATGGTCAACTGACCGGGGCAGTTCCCTCTAGAAAAAACTTGGTTTTTATTGGTGATTCGATCATCAATGGCCAAAAAATTTTACCGGACAGTTTTGATACTTCGGCTCATCGTCCCGATAAGAGTTGGGCTTATTTGCTTTCAGAGAAACTCGATTTCAACAATCTTAGAATTGCTTATGGCGGTACTGGAATCACTCAAAGAGCCAATATTTATCCACCGACGGCAATTGATTTTATCTGGAACTCGGCTTTAAATGTTTCTCGACCAATTGATTATTCGCAGCCTTTAGCCGGAGTAATTGTTAATTTAGGGACGAATGACCGTTCAGCCAGTTCTGAGGAATTTTCTTTTTCTCTAAAAGCTTTGCTGCGTGAATTAAAAAAACGTTTTCACGAAACGAAAATTATTGTTGTTGAACCTTTTAACGGTTGCTTCCAAGATGTTTTCCGCAAGGTTTTTAAGGATGAAAAACATATTTCTTTGATTGAAAATAATCATTGGAATTTTGAAATAAGTGATCACGGTGTCCACTTGAGTGTTAATGGGCAACAACAGGCTGCTAAAACTCTTCTGCCGCTAATTGAGGAAAAATTGAATGCTTGAGCTACCAAAGGAATTCATAGCGAAGTACCGGCGCCTACTTGGGAAGGAAGCGGATGATTTTTTGGCCAGCTTTCAAATGGAAGCCGATAATGGTTTTCATTTGAATCCTTTAAAGGACCTTCGTCAATTTGCTTCTTTAAAAAGGCAAGCTCCGATTCCTTGGAATCGGGAAAATGGCCGTTATGGAAAAATTTTTGGTGAATCAGTAGCTTTTTTGAGTGGGGTTGCCTATTCACAGGAACCAAGTGCTCAGTTCGTCGCCCGGGTAGTTGACGCACAGCCAGGAGAAAAGATCCTTGATCTGGCAGCTGCGCCCGGTGGAAAAAGTACCCAAATTGCTGCTGATATGAATAATCAGGGCTTACTGATAGCGAATGAGATCAGTTTTTCCAGAGCAAAAATCCTTAGCGAAAACATTGAGAGATCCGGGATTACTAATTGTATCGTTACTAATCATCGCCCTGATGAATTGGCAGAACATTTTGAAAATTATTTCGACAAGATTCTTTTGGATGCTCCCTGCAGTGGCGAGGGCATGTTTCGAAAAGATCCTCAGGCAATCAAATATTGGCATTCCGACTATAGTTCGGAGTGTGCTAACCGGCAAAAAGAAATTCTCAAATCAGTTTTGTCAATGCTCCGTCCAAACGGCCAGCTTATTTATTCAACTTGTACCTTTGCACCGGAAGAAGACGAGCAGATTATGGCCTGGCTTTTGGATAATTATTCCGAATTATCACTATTAAAAATCAGGAAAAAAGATGGTATCGAAGATGGTCGTCCGCAGTGGGCCGACGGAAATCGCGAATTAAAAAATACAGCCCGTCTCTGGCCGAACAAAATTAAGGGTGAAGGACATTTTGTTGCCCGATTAATTAAATCGAAGGGGAAGAACCAAAAAAACAAAGTTAATCAATTGCGGAGTAATTTAAGTCGTAACGATTCTCAAAATCTTCAGAATACTTTTAAAGAGAATCAGTTCGATTTTCCAATTAAGCAAATTTATAGGTTTGGCGATTATCTTTATTTATTTCCCGAAAATTGTCCTGAAATTTCCGGATTGAAGGTTCTTCGACTCGGACTGCAAATCGGCCGACTAAAAAATAAACGTTTTCTTCCGACTCACTCACTTGCATTAAGCAGTTTGGGCAATAAAATTTCTCAAACCTACGATCTTTCGGATTACGAATTCAGACAATTTATTCATGGCGATATAATCACAAATTTAAAGGGGAATTTTGTCAAAGGATGGGTCTTAATGACTAAACAATCTAACGGGATTGGCATTGGCCGATATTCCGATAAGGTAATTAAAAACTTTTATCCAAAAGGATTAAGAAAGACAATTCACGATCAGCCAAGATCGTAGGGATCGATTTCTTTTAATTGACTGATTTCTTCACTCTTGGTGACTCCATAAATCGCATATAGCAAAGGTAGTTGTTTTTGCCAACTTTCAATTGTTTTTTCGAGTTTATTTTGACTAAGCTGAAATAAGAAATAACCAGCAATCCCGGCCATTTTTGCACCAAGGGCTAGGGAATTAAAAACTTCCAAAGAATTTGTAATTCCACCATTTGCGATAATCGGTAACCCAGTATTGGCCTGTTTGGCAAAACGAAGGGAATCACTTGTGATAATGCCGAGATTTGTATTGCTGGTTAAAATGCTTTGAAACTCGGGATCATCAAATTCTTCTTCTTGTTCCTGTTCATTTTGTTCGTCTTGATCGGCTGTTTCCCAAAAAGATTGACGATTTCTTGTTTCTTCGATTCTGCCGAAGTCTGTTCCACCCGCACCGGCTATATTTATGGCGGCGGGGTGTAAAGAGGCTAAATCAGAGACTGATTTTTTTGACATACCAAAACCGACTTCTTTAAGGACGACCGGAACATCGACTTGCTCGATAATATTGCTTATATTCCTTTTCCAAGAAGCAAAGCTTCGGTCTCCTTCACTCATTGACAGCTCTTGGACAGCGTTTAAATGAATTTCCAATGCATTTGCATCGACAATTCGAATAGCTTCTTTAGCATCTTCTACAGAATGGCCGGCGCCAATATTGGCAAAAATGAAACCATCAGGATTTTCTTCTCGAACGACCGAAAAGCTTTCGATTGTTTCTTTTTCGCTGATAGATATAGACTCTGATCCAACAGCCATTGCAAGATGATACTTTTTGGCAATAGCAGCTAATTTTTGATTAATAACGCCGGTTCTAAAGCTTCCGCCGGTCATTGCTTCGATATAAAAAGGCCACTGGAAATGACTGCCGAAAAGTTTTACTGAATGATCAACATCAGTAACGTTGACATTTGGTAAAACCGGTCGATCGAGATGGACAAATTGCAGCCCACTTAAAGGTAGTTTATGACGCCATTGCCAAATAACTAGGCTGAGGTGTTCGTCTTTGCGATGGGCATGAGCGGATTCAATTTTTTTAGGATTTTCTGTCACTTTTTATAGTATACGTGCAAATCAAGCGGAATAATTCCAGCTTCCTGCCAATTATTTTTAATTTGTTGACTAATTTTCGGATCTCTTGTAAAAGCAATTACGTTATCGCCACCGCCTGCGCCGGAAATTTTGGCTTCGATGCCGAAATTTTTCGCGATTTCGATTGCCTTGGCCAATTTGTCTGTTAAAACACCGCTCAGTTTTTCAAGATTTTTTTCAGCCAGAAAAATTTCCTGGTTAAATTTTTCAAAATCTTTTGCTTTAATAAAATCAACCATTTTCCTGACAATCATATCGGATTCTTTTACAAAAGAGGATGACAATTGATTTTTTTTAACCAATTCACTGGTAATGGCCGGTTTTCCAGTCCAACCGACAATTAGATTCCAGTTTTCAGGAAAAAAGATTCTCTCAGGAAAACTACCGTTTTTATAAAGCAGTAAGCCTGAATAGGTTGAAGCGGCTATATCGGCACCGGAGTTTTGTGGCTGTGTTTGTCGAGACAAAATTAACGCCTGCCGAAAAATATCTTTATCCGAAAGTGAAGAATTTTCCATTTTAGTCATTAAAACAGCGTAGGCACCTGAGGATCCAAGTCCGTATTTGACTCCCTTTTCGTTTACTAGTTGTGAATAATTTTTTGAAATAAATCGGTCGATTGAGAAAACAAGAGCCAGATGGTTTGCCAGTGTAACGGCATACTCTCCCGCCAACATCAATTTCCCCGGTATTTTTAGTTCAGACATTGGCTACACCCCGACCTGGTTTTTGAACCAATATTTCGCCGTATTCTTTGAGTACATTGATAATTTTTTCCTGATATTCCGAATTGGTAATAACTTTTACGTTGGGACCGGCATCCACTGTTGCAAAGGCTAGGATTCCTTTTTTGTAAAGTTGGTCGACTTCGGCAATAATTTCTCGAGTATTTTCCGTGAAGTAATCGAAGGGGACTTTTGCAGTTCGATTCAGTTCATGCATCGATGCCGAATTTGTTTCGGCAATCAAACCGATTTTTTCAAGATTGTGATCTGAAATTGCTTTTAACATTTCATCGATCTGACGATCATTTTTTTTAAGCCAACTGTCGTAATTTGGAGAAGTTTGAGCCAGCTGCATTCCTTGACTCGAAGATATTTTTTTTACACGTTTGTCGGCTAAAATGTCGATAACCCGGATATCAAAATCGACTGGATCCAAAATTGATTCGGCAAAAGAATCATCCTTGTTTTGCCCTTTATGCCAGATGGAAAAACCACCAAAAATCGACCGGCTGGCCGAGCCGGATCCAATTCTGGCAATCTTTGAAAGTTCTCGATTATCCAATTCGAGGCCGAAAGCCTGACTGGCTGCTTTTGTCAAAGCTGCAAAAGCAGAAGCCGAAGAAGCCAATCCAGCCGATGTCGGTACATGATTTTCACTGATAACTTTTACAAAATTTTTATTACCGCACGAATTTCGGATAAAATTGATGATTTTACTGATTTTTGGCCCTTCGATTTGTTGCCCGTTTAATTGAAAAAAATCTTTTTTTGAAAACTGATCAATTTCCACGCTCGTGTCGGTGTAAAAACGATCCAAAGTTAGACCAATCGAACTACTGGTCGGTAAATTCCAGTTTAGATCGCTTTTTCCCCAGTACTTTATCAGGGCGATATTTGTATATGCACGGACTTTAGCCATCAGATTTTCGAGATCCAGCTTTCCGATGCTCCTGATTTGCTGAGAGCACTTTTTATTTCTTTTGCGGTTTCCGATTTATCAGTTAAAGCGACAATACTTCCGCCGAGCCCGCCACCGGTCAATTTAGCACCCAGTGCGCCGTGTTTTAGGGTAATTTTTATTAAACGTTCCAAGTAGGGTGTTGAAACGCCTAATTTTGACAATAAAAGTTGATTTTCGTTCATTAACTGGCCAAAGTCTTTTAAGTCGTCTGCGATAATTTCTTCTCGGCCTTTATCGGCAATTTCTCCCATTCTTTTCAAGTAACCGCCATAGACAGTTGGATTCTTTTCATAATTGTCCGCAACCAATTGAACGGCTTGAGAGGTCAAACCGGCTGTTCCGGAATCGGCAATTATAATATAAGCCTGTGTGTCGAGTTTTAGAATCGTCGCATCTTTGTTGCTGTCGAAAAAAATCGGACCTTCGGCCATAACGGCATAGGTATCTCCACCGGAAGATTTACCGTGATTTTTATTTTCGGCTATTTGAGCGAATTTGAAAACTTCTTCATCGGTGTACTGATAGTCAAAATAATCGCAAAAAGCCTTTACAATTGAGACAGCATATGCTGCCGATGATCCAAGGCCCTTTTTCGAGGGTATATTTGATTTAATGTGCAGTTTGAAAGTCAGATCGGGGCTTTCAAAGAAATTGAGCAATTCGACCAGGAGATTATAAATTCCGCTGAAACGATAATTAAGTTGGTACATCGATCCGGAAAAGTTGTCTGTTTCGATAACTGTTGTATCGGAATCGATAATCTCGGCTTTATTCGTGAGACTCAATAAAGGCGCGATAATTGCCGGATATCCGTATACAACCGAATGTTCTCCAAGAAGATGTGCTTTAGCATGTGCTTGTCCAAAACCGAAATTCATAATACTAATTGTAGTAAAAAAGGTAAAATTTTGTAGATGGATGAAAATTCAACTTTTTCAATTGTGGATTTAGAAACAACTGCTCCATTCAAAGAGGGCGGCCATATTATTCAGATTGGAATTAGTTTTGTTAAAAATTGGAAAATAATTAATAATTTTCAGACGATGGTTAATCCTGGCGTTAAAATACCTGAACAAATTGTAGATTTAACCGGGATAAAAAACGAAGATGTCGAGAATGCACCATATTTTGAAGATTTGGCTCGAATGATTCATGACCAACTGTCAGGAACTGTTTTTGTTGCGCACAACGTTCGTTACGACTTTCCGTATTTAAACGGGGAATTCGCTCGGATAAAAATGCGCCGCTTACGTTTGGAATACGTTGATACGGTTCAATTGGCCCAAATTGTTTTTCCAACAATGAACAGTTATAAATTAGATGAGCTTGTTTCAAAACTCGGTATTAATCTACCAAGGCATCATCGAGCGGATCAGGATGCTTCGGCAACTGCACAGCTTTTTTTGAAAATTCATGAACATTTGCAGGAATTTCCGCAGAATACTTTAAATAATTTGATTAATCATTCGAAAAGTTTGCTTGGAAATACGGAAACAATTTTTCAATTGTCGAAAGGAAAAAGAACTTTTCCCGGTGATCGATATGGTCCTTTCGACATCGCAAGACTGAAAAAAATAGATAAGGGGCAGCTTATTAAATGGATAGAAGCAAAGAAACAGTCTTCGCTTTCCAAACCGCTCCCGGCAACTGTTTTAAGACCACGTCAAGAATCTTTTGCCAATATTCTTCAATCGAAAATTACTGGCAAAAATAATAAGATTTTTTCTGTTTTTTCCCGACCGCGTTTTGGAAAAACAAATGCTTATTTGGATTTGGCTGTGAAAATTGCCGCCAAAGGATATAAAATTTTAATCATTGAGGAAAATTATTTAAGAAGACGTTCGACTTTTCAAAAATCTCAATCCCTATTTCCCGAAAATAAGGATTTGTTTCAAATCCCGATTACAAGAAAAGATTTCGTTAGTTTGGATAAATTGGCTGATGCTTTTTTGACCGAAGACAATCCCAGCCGTCAATTGGCGAAGTTAAGAGTTATTAGTTGGCTACTTAAAAGCAGGACGGGAAACTTGAATGAATTCGTTAATGGCTTTCCCGAACCGCTCTTTAATTTTTTCAGTGATCAGGATTCGCCAAATAAATTCGATTATTTTGAACGATCGATCTCCAGTTATACTTTCCCCTCAATCGCTATTACCGATCTTGACAGTTTCTTGAGAACTAAAAATGAATTTTCCCGGGAATATAATTTGTTTATTTTCGATGTCGACAAAGGAGTATCCAATTTGATCGATATGCTTCCATTTTTTTCCAAAAAAATTATTTTGTTTACTCAGGCCCAGAGCTATATAAAGAATTGGTACTCAATCAGGGATTTTTCTGATATGAATTCCGTAATTTTGTCTTTAGGTAGTGAATTAAAATAGCCGTTTTTATATAATTTATAGTCGTAGTAAGTGAGGATATTTGGACAACTATTCAAGAATACAATATCAAGAGAAATCTAATAAGGCTCATCGGCGTTTAATTTATGTCGGACTGATGATTCTTGTACTGCTTTTAGTTTCACTCTATCTTTTTTTCGTTTTACTGCCGATCAATAGCTCCGCCGGTAAATTTTCAAGTTTGGCGGAAACAAAAGCTGGTATTAAGAAAGTCAAGACTTTCAAAGAGAGTGATCGTAATGGAAATTATTATTCGATTTATGGCACAAACAGCAAAGGCAAAGAATATTTGGTCATTTTCAATGCCAAGAAAAAAATAGTCGATAAGGTTCCGGTTTCCGAACAGCTTTCGGATAGCAAACTCGATAAAATTTATGAAAAGTACAAGGTTAAGAATGTTTATTCTTTTGCTCCATCGATTTATAAGGGTCGGGCTGTTTTCGAATTAAGTTATGCAGGAAAAAAGAATTCGGTTAGTTTTCTAACGGTTGATTTAAAGAGCGGCAAAGTTTATCGCCTAATTGAAGGATTATAGTAATTTAAGGAGTTTTGAATAAATGGGAGAAACTAAAGTAATTAGAATCGAAGATGTTTCTAAATTTGTCGGTCAAACAGTCAAGATTGGTGTTTGGCTCAGGCAAAAAAGAGGAAGCGGAAAAATTGCCTTTTTGCAGTTGCGTGATGGAACCGGTTTTATGCAGGGGGTTGTTTCGGTCGGCGATGTCGACGAAGCTACTTTTAAGTTAGCCGAACATTTAAAACAGGAAAGCAGTTTTTATGTAACCGGCGAAATTCATCAAGATTCACGAAGCGAGTTTGGTTTTGAAATGGCCGTCTCAGATATTGAAATTGTTGGTGAATCGGAAGATTATCCAATTACGCCAAAGGAACATGGCACAGATTTTCTGTTTGATGAAAGGCATCTATATTTGCGCCATCAAAAACCATTCGCCACGATGAAAATTCGCGACGAAATTATTCGTGCGATCTATGATTTTTTTCACAAAGATGGTTTTTTAAAATTGGATTCGCCAATTATTACAGATTCGGCCCCGGAAGGAACCACTGAACTGTTTCCAGTAAAATATTTCGATAAAGATGCTTATTTATCGCAAACCGGTCAGCTTTATGCTGAAGCCGGGGCGATGGCTTTTGGAAAAGTCTATGATTTTGGTCCAACATTTCGTGCGGAAAAGTCCTCGACCCGCCGGCATCTGACTGAATTTTGGATGATTGATGCCGAGATGGCTTGGATGCATCAAGAAGATTCCCTAAAGGTCCAAGAACGATTTATAGCTTATTTGATTGAAAGAGTTGTTGATAACTGCCAAGTTGAATTAAAAATGCTCGGTCAGGATGTCGAAAAGCTACGCGCCTACACCAAACTTCCGTATCCAAGAATCAGTTACGATGATACGGTTAAATTATTACAAGATAATGATTTTAAAATCGAATGGGGTGTTGATTTTGGTTCGCCGGAGGAAACTTTTCTGGCAAAACGTTTTAATTCGCCTTTTTTCATTGTTAATTTCCCTAAAGCGATTAAAGCTTTTTATATGAAACGTCATCCAAGCCGCGATGATGTGGTAATTTCGGCTGATATGCTGGCTCCGGAGGGTTATGGGGAAATAATCGGCGGTTCGGAACGTGATACCGACTATGATTATTTGAAACAGCAGATTATCTCCCAACATCTCGACCTTTCCGAATACAGTTGGTATCTTGATCTTCGTAAATACGGTACCGTGCCGCATTCCGGTTTTGGTCTTGGTTTGGAACGCTTGATTCGCTTTATAGCTGGCGAAGATCATATCCGCGAAACGATTCCATTCCCGAGGACTCTTAATCGATTGCATCCCTGATGGACGAAGACGAAAAACAATTTTTTGCCGAAGGAAATGTCGATATTCCGACGCGACTCTTAAGAAATTATCATCAAATTGGATTGAGCAACGAGGATTTAATTGTTGTTATTCAACTTTTTGCGTTTTCAAGAGAAGCGATTAAATTACCGAGTTCTGAATTAATTTCTGCCCGGACTAATTTTTCTCAGAATTCGATTCAAAGAATTCTTGAAAAACTGCTGAAGCATAAGTTCATTTCCTTTTCAATGAATAACGATGCATATGACTTAAGCGGTTTAATCGAAAAACTTGTCGGAGGAGGCCGGGTTGATCCGAATTCTCTATCTTCCGACAAAAGTCTTAGCCAGCTTGGTACTCAAAAACGTCTCTATCAGACCTTTCAAAGGGAATTTGGTCGAATGCTAACACCGATGGAATTGCAGACGATTTCCGAATGGCTTAAAAAGGACCAATTTAGCCCTGATTTGGTCGTTACAGCACTTAATCAGGCAGTTAATGCTCAAATCTTAAATCTTCGTTATATCGAAAAAATACTGCTTAATTGGAAACATAACAATGTCCAAACTAAAGAACAGGCTGAAGCCGATAATTTACAGCACCGGCAGAGGTATTCGGACGATTCTTTTGAGGGTAAACAGGAATTTAAAAGAAAGCCTCCATCTTCTTCCGGATCGGAAAATATCAAGATACCTTTAAAAAAAATCGGTGAAGAAAAGAATTTATAATTTTTCAAACAAAAAAACGGATGTCAGAATCCGTTTTTTTGTTTTCTATTTTATTGGAGTAATTATTATGGACTATTCGAATCAGTATTGGCTGACGATTCAGTATTGGCTGACGATGATGTCTGTGTATCATTGCTAGAACTGGAACTTGCAGCCGCAGAACTTGATGACGAGCTGCTGCTTTGAACAACAACGCTGCTTGACGAACTTGATGTGCTGGCAGTCGAAGCGGAAGCAGGCGGATCAACAACAACCGTCTGTGTACTGGAGGAAGACGACGAGTAAACGCTTGGCAGACCGCCGTTGCTCCATTTTGCTCCTTTGACTTCGTATTCGGTAACTCCATTTTTAACAACTTTTTCAACCGTACTTGGCGCGGCCCAGTTGGTGTTTTCATATCCTTGAATGGCACTTATCATGAAATCGCGGTAGGCACGCTCAGGCATGGAAGACTCTGACGAATAAGGAATGTAGTTTCCGGTTTTATTCGGTTCGTCGTAGCCAGCCCAGAAAGAGGCAGCCAAGTACTTTGTATAGCCTGTAAGCCAAACATCCGATTCTGCTCCATCAGGCTGTCCGACTGACGAGGCATAACCAACGATTCCGGGCTTTACCGCTTGATAGAGGCCGGATATTTTTGCTCCGGGAGCAGATCCATTTGATTGAGGAACGCCTTCGAGCATGTTTGTCATCATAAAGGCGGTTGATTTTTTCATAGCTCGTGTCCCGCTTGGCTTATAACTATGAGTTACACCATCCGAGGTGACGATTTTTTCGACATACTCGGGTTTGTAATAAGTACCACCATTAGCGAAAGCAGAGAATGCTGTCGCTTCTTGTTCTGTGGAAACATTAATACCAATTGCTGAAGAAGCGGTTAATTGGCTTGCTTTGATCGCTATGCCGAGTTTATTTAAGAATTCGGAGGATCTCGTTGTTCCCACATCCATCAGGGTTTTAACCGCCGGAATGTTTCTGGAAACCACGATTGCTTTACGCATAGTCATGTTTCCTTGATATTCGTCATCGAAATCATGAACACTGGTATTTGTTCCCGGATATTTATATGCAGTATCCTGTACCGTTCGATAAGTTGGCCAGTTTAGATATTCGATCGCTGGTCCATAATCAACCAAAGGTTTTGCCGTCGATCCCGAGGATCGATTGGTTTGTACTGCTCGATTAAGACCAAACATTGTCGTAACATTCCGACCGCCGACTTGGGCTAGTATTCGTCCGTTTTTTGGATTAGCGACTGTTGCCGCCGCTTGAATACCTTTTTGCCATGGCACTCCCGTTCCGCCGTTTAGAACTTTATAAAGACGCTTTTGCATCTTCATATTCATGGCTGTATATATTTTTAAACCGTCCTTGTTGGGATTATATCCAAGTTTCTTGACTTCTTTTAGGGCAGACTGAACATAAGCATTCACAGTAAGGTTTGTACTTACAGAATTCGCAGTGTGTTTGCTTTTTGAAATAAGTCCTTTTGTGACTGACTCGGCTTTCGCCTTGTTGGCTTGAGCTTGAGTAATATAGCCCATTTTAACTTCGTCAGCCAGTACCTGATCGCGACGAATTTTTAGATTTTTCGGATAGACATACGGATCGTAATAAACCGGGGATTGGGGAATTCCTGCCAAAATGGCAGTTTGAGAAACGTCTAATTGTTTTAAAGTCTTTCCGAAATAATATTTGGCGGCTGTTTCCATTCCATAAATGCCGTTTCCCATATTAACTTTGTTGATATAAAAAGTGAGAATTTGGTTTTTACTGAAATTTCTCTCGACTTTTAGAGCCAACCAGGCTTCTTGAGCTTTTACTTTTAGCGTTTGATCCGATGTCTTGGTTGAAAATACGGATAATTTAACCAATTGCTGGGTTAAAGTCGACCCCCCTTGAAGCCCTGCGGTACTGCCGGTTATTTTTCCTTTGATATCCGAAACAAGTGCTCCGAGAGTTCGATAAACATCAACACCATGATGTTTATAAAAACGACGATCTTCGATTGCAACGACCGCATGCATCATACTTTTGGGTATTTCCGACTGGTCTGCATAATCTCGTTGCTGTTGGGAAACTGAGTAAATCAAATTCCCTTGTGAATCATAAATTTGTGTCGAATTTTCAGAAGCCAATTCCGATTCGGTAATTTTCGGTGCACTAGCCGCGTAGGTAAAAAAAACTGCCATTCCAGCCAACAGGACCAAGGCAAAAATTGTTGTAAACCAAGCAATAATTTTACCGAAAAGCCTTAATTTGCTCTTTTTTTTATTTTTAGGTCGATTTGAACCATTATTTGATTTTCTTCGACTTTTTTTCAAATTATTGGATGAATCCCTTCGCTTTTCATTAGGGGCTTTGTTTGCATCGTTATTGTAGTTATCATAATTCTCATACGAGAAATTTTGCGTATTGAAATCACTATTTTGGTTGAAATCGTTACTTTGATTAAAATCCTGGTTTTGTCCGTACGAACTCTGATTTCCATCAAAATTTTTGTTTATGTTTTTATTTTTATTCCGACCAAAATGGATAGGAAGCCGTCCATTTGTCTCGGGAAACATATTATTCGGATCTTTGTAATTCGATGGGGCTGAATCAAAATTCGAGTTGGCTTTATTAGCAGAATCGCTGCTATGATTTTGGCCGTCGTAATTACTTCCGAAATTATTTGGATTGTAAGAATTGTCAGACATTTAGATATTAAAAAGTTTTTTCAAAGCTGGTAAATAATCCAGACTAGGTATCATTTTACTGTTTATTTTAATTCCTTGCTTGGAAACGATTTTATAGGGCAAAGATTTCTCTCCGCCAGCCTTTGCTTTATCCCAAATTTTGATTAAAAGTGAGGCTGGAAAAATATAATACTCCGATAAAGTCGTAAAGCCAAGGACCAAAAAACCAATCCCTCCATTTTCAAGCACGTTTTTTAAATGGGTAATTTGGTGTTGATGAAAATTTTTTAAGGGCATATTGGTCTTGTTTTTTGTTTCTTTGGCATCGAAATCAATATATTTGCCGCTAACGACCCCATTATAATCGGTTGTTGACGGTTGAACATAATAAGCCTCGGTAATCTTGGCCATGCTCCGATCGGGATAGTCGACATGGACAACAGTAATCGGAGTTGGTTTTTTATGAATGACTGCTTGATGATTCACTAAGTAGTAGTCGTTGGCCTGATTGATCATTTCTTCAAGACCCATCCCACGTTTACCGTAACGGATGTTCTGATTTTTCTTTTTTTGTGGATAACCGCCTGCTCTTACTCCACTTGGATAATTTACCATAACAACAATTGTAGAATAAAGACATGCAAACACGTCTTTGGGTTACAGGATACCGAAGTTTTGAGTTAGGTGCTTTCAATGATAAAGATCCGAAGATCGAAGTCATTAAACGTGCTTTGAAGGAAAATCTGATTGATCAGTTGAAAAATAACGGACTCGAATGGATAATTACCGGGGGACAAATGGGCACTGAACAGTGGACTTGTGAAACCGCGATTGGGCTTAAAAAAGATTTCCCACAGCTTAAAATAGCACTTATGCTTCCTTTTTCTAATTTCGCTGCAAATTGGAATCAGGAACACCAAGTAAAGTTAACTGATTTGAGGACTCGGGTCGATTTTTCGGAGGCTCTTTCAAAAGAGAGCTATAAAAGTCCAATTCAATTACGCAACTTTCAGGCCTTTATGCTTAAGCACACAGATGGAGCATTGATGGTTTATGATCCTGATAATCCTGGAAAAGCGGAGTTTGAATACAAAGCAATTCAAGCATATCAACTGGAACACCCCGACTATTCTTTAAAAACAATTGATTTTGATATGCTGACAGATATTTCCAATGAAATCGAAGAAGAAAAACGACCCTGGTAAGGATCGTTTCTTAATAAAAATCTTAAAATAATTTTTTCAAGGTTGAAGGATTATTTTTAATTTATTTCTCAATTTGTTTCGTGTAAGCGATGATTTTATCAACTGTATCAGATAAAAATTGAATTGTATTTTTCAATGGTTGATCACTTGTTACATCGACTCCGGCAGTTTTAGCGGCCGCAATCGGTGCTTTGGAACCGCCAAGTTTTAGGAAATCCAACCAAGATTTGCGACCGTTTTCAGGATTGTTTTTTAAATTAATAAATCCCTGGGTTGAAATTGTTAAACCAGCTGAGTATGTGTAAGAATAAAGACCCATATAGTAGTGCGCCTGCCGCATCCAAGTTAAAGCGGCATCATCATCTATTTCGACTGCATCGCCCCAAAAACTTGAAAGAACCTTCTTCATAATTTGATTCAGTTTTTCTGCATTAAAGGAAGCCCCTTGATCGATGATTGTGTAAACTTCTCGTTGAAAAGCCGCCTCGGTCAAATGAGTAATAAAATTATGAAAATAAGTATCGCTTAGACGGTGAGAAAGAGCGAAACGCTTCGTTCTTGGATCATCGGACCGGTTTTCCAGATAGTCCGACAGGAGCAGTTCGTTAAAAGTTGAGGGAGCTTCGACATAATAGGTTGAAGGTTCATAGTTGTAATAGCTTTGATTTTTAGCTGACAAAGCACCTTGACCGGCATGACCGATTTCATGAATTAGAGTATAAACATCCGACAAGCGCCCAGTCCAGCTCATCAGGATGAAGGGATGGACCCCATATGGAAATGTTGTATATCCGCCAGAATCTTTGCCAGTATTTGCCGGGAAATCGACCCAACGATCTTTTAAGAAAGGCTCGATTGTTTTTGTATATTCATCCCCAAGTTTGGCAGTGGCCTTCATCACATAGCTGTAACCGTCTTCAATTGAAGCCTCCGGATTCAATTCGGAGTCCAAATCAAGTTTCCAATCGGCAAAAGTCATTTTCGACAACCCATTGACCTTGGCAACGTGTTTTAAATATTTTTGCGCAACCGGGGCAAAATCGTTCATGATCAAATCAATTTGCCGATCAAACATTGTCCGATCGACTTCTTGGGGAGCCAACAGATAGTCAAAAACTGAATCGTAACCGTGCATTGTTGCCAGTACTTTTTCGTTTGTCACCTGATTAAGATAAGCCGCCGCTGCAGCGTTTTGGTTTTCTCTTAAACCAGTTGAGAAAGAACGGAAAGATTTTTCTCGAATCTCGGCATTTTCGTCGTTTTGGTAGAAATTTTCGTATGCGACAAATGAATTTTTGTATATTTTTCCATCGACTTGAAAATCCTGCATATGATAGTCGCCAGCCCGAAGCTTTGTATAAACATCGTAAGGAGTGTTTAAAGCACTTTGTAAATTCGCGATTGTTTTTTCGACGGTATTTCCTAAATAACTTTTTTTGTCGAGTCTTGTTTTGCGAACCAATTCCGCATAATTGGGATTTTTATTTATTTCTTTAAGAATTTGATCATCGGCGTTAATCAAGGCATCTTTCCAAAAACTTAAAGCAACATCGCTTTTGGTGACAAAGTCCTGAGCGGCATGAGCTATTTCACCAAATTTTTCATCGGAAAAATCCGATGTTTGAGGCATAAAACCATAATTTGCAATTTGATCTATCTCTATTCCCAACTGTTCATAAACCTTCAAGGCTCTTTGAAAATCTTCAAGGCTATGTAAATGCCCATCAAAATTTTTTTGAAAAGCTTTAATCTGGTCCAAGCTATCGCTAATAGCTCTTAGAAATGCATTTTCATCGGCAAAAAGAGGACTCAGATCCCACTTATACCTTTCTTCGAATTCTGAACGTGCTTTTAACTCTGTCATAATTTCCTCCTAAATTTCCAAGTTACGAGTTAATAAAAAGTCTAGCACGGTAAAGCATTTGTAGAAATTCTTACTAAAAAATGTTTCTTTTTTATTTTTTTGAAAAAGTCGCCATGTGTATAATAGTTAAGGGCAAATCGGATGATCGCGCGATGAAAGACTCGTGAGGAAGGTCCATGCCCGCCCAATCTGAGATGATTGGAGTGTTTGTACTGAGCCCAATAAGCGAAGGCAGTATTTAACTGACGGCTAGCGAAAGGACTAAAGCTTAGCCATGTCTGATTAACTTATAAAAGTGCTATAGCGACGAATAACCGGGAAACCGGGGAAGTGAGACGACGTAAACCCTGCAAGCGGGCAACCCAAACTTTTTGGTAGGGGCGGTCAATTTGGCTAAATGAAGTAAAAATTGACACCGGTTTTATCCGGTAGATAGATGATCGTCGAAGAACGTGATCGCCAATCTCGTTTGGAACATAACATGGCCTATAGATTTGCCAAGGCAACCGCAGAGATGCGGTTTTTTTGTGCAATTGTGAAATTTATTGAAAGCGTTTCCAAGTCCCTTGTTAAAGTAGTAAAATGAATTTTGTAATATGGTTCACAAGTAGCGCGAAATCATAGTTTACAAGGGGAAGGTTTTATTATGAAAACAAGTAAGACGCTAAAAAGCATCGCTTTAACGAGCGCTGCGTTTATAATACTTCGGTTACGGACAGCGCAGCAAAAACTGCGAAGCAGACCGCTGGTAAGAAGCTTAAAAATGGGACTTACAAATTGGCAGAGCAGGATTACTATAATGGATATCGTGTTGTAATGTCGATGAAAGTCAAAAACAACAAAATTGTTTCCAATAAATATGATTATGTCAACAAAAAAGGCAAGTCGAAGACTGATGACGCAGCCTATGAAAAAGCAATGAAAAAGGCCAACGGGGTTGGACCTAAGGAATATATTCCAAAGTTAAACGAGGAATTAATTAAAGCTTACGGTTCCAAAGAACCTTCGGCCGTTGTTGACACGGTTTCCGGGGCAACCGAGTCTTCGAATCTTTTCGTTATTTATGCTCAACAGCTCATCAATCGTGCTCAAGCGGGCAACCATAAGACCGTTAAAATTTCTAATATCATTTACTCGGATTGAGCAACATAAATTTTCAACAATCTGAATCAAAAACACTTGTAATTCGAGGGTTCGGCTTACAGGTGTTTTTATGTTCCTTAATACGTAAAATTTAAATGAGAGGTTAAAAATGACAAAAAAGGATTATGCGAAAATCACCTGGCCAATTTTCTTTCAATTGATCAGTCTCCCACAGAAACTCACTGGTTTGATGCCCCTTTTATTCGGTTTTGCCTATGCTCAGTATGCTTTTGGCAGAATTGACTGGATAAATACGCTGCTTTATTTCGTTGCCCAATTCTGTGTTGCTCTCTTTGTATCGGGTTTTAATCATGTACAGGATTTTAAAAAAGCCAAAGATTCAAAATACTTGGAAACGACAAATATTATCAGTTATCGGCATTTGAATCCGAAACACGTTCTTTATTTAATGTTTTCCTTTTTATTAATTGCTTGTTCAATTGGAATTATATTAGTTTTTCGGACAAATTTAATCCTTCTTTTCATCGGTGGGGCAGCGATCTTTGTTGCAATTTTTTACACAGCCGGCCCAATCCCTCTGTCGAGACTTCCTTTAGGAGAGATGTTGTCCGGACCGGTCGAAGGTTTTGGAACCGTTTTTATCGCTTCCTTCATCAACATGCCATATTTGCCGATTTTTTTGTCTTTTCATTCCGAATGGATTGTTAATCTGACGGTCAATCTTGCTGTTCTGTTCCAACTTTTACTTGTCGGTCTGCCATTCGCAATTCTCGATAGTACGGTTATGTTCGCTGATAATATATGCGACTTAAAACAGGACATAAAAAATGAACGTTATACTCTGCCTTTCTATCTGGAAAAAAAGAAAGCCGTCCAAATTTATCCATTTTGGCCATCGACGGCGCTTTTGTTCATCTTAATTTCAGTTATTTTTAATTATTTGCCAATCTGGAGTCTACTGGTTCTTCTTTTATTACCCTGGATAATCAAAAATACCCATGCCTTTATGCAATTTCAGGATAAGGCAACAACTTTTAAAAGCGCTATAAATAACTTGCTGATGATAGGCGCAGCGCAAGTATTGATTATCGTTGCTTTTCTTTTATTTTCTTAAAAAATATATTGCGAAAATCAGAAAAACAAATATTAAGCATGCTATCCAGTCATTCACTTTAAATTTTAATCGATTAAATTTTGTTCTTTTAGGAGCTCCGCCATAACCGCGTGATTCCATTGCCGTTGCCAATTCATCGGCTCGATTAAAACTGGCGATAAATCGGGGAATAAAAGTCGGTACAAGCGATCTCATTTGTTGGAAAATATTTCCTTCGCCGAAATCAACTCCGCGAGCTCGTTGGGCATTCATAATTTTACCTGTTTCATCCATTAGAGTTGGTACAAATCTGAGGGAGAGGGCAAGCATTAGCGATATTTCATCGATGGGGAGATGGAAAAATTTTAATGGTTTTAAAATACTGGATAATCCGTTTGCCAAATTTGTTGGCGAGGTTGTCAAAGTCAATAATGTTGAAATAAAAATAATTAAAACGAAGCGCAAAAAAACGATTATTCCAGAATTGATACCGTACTGTGATATTGTCAACCACCCCCAATGCCAGTAAAGGTGTCCGCCGGTTAGGAAAAGAACCTGCATCATAACTGTGAAAATGATCAGCCAGAGCATCGGCCGTAAACCGTTTAAAAAAAGCCAAAGCGAATTTTTGCAATCAAAACACAAAAAAAGATGAAGGCAAACAGTAATAGATTGGATTGCCAATTATCAGCGAAAAAAGTTAGAAAAATAAAGGCCAGTGTGATCACTAATTTTACCCGTGGATCAAGTCGATGAATCAGTGTTTTTCCGGGCAAATATCGGCCAATTAATAAGCGGTCAACATTCATTTTTTATCCTTCTTAATTTCAAACTGCTTTTTAATTTCTCTTAACAGCTCTCGCTTATTTTTGATTGAAACATTAATTGGAAAACCAACTTTTTTCAATTGCTTGGCAAAATCGATTGCCGAGGGTAAACGCAATTTTTCTTTGCGTAAATAACTTTCATCGGAAAATATTTCTTCCGGACTACCGACTTTTGAAATCCTGCCAGCGTTTAAAACGATTATTTGATCGGAATAATCGGCGACATCATCCATTTCGTGACTTACCATTACAATCGTTTTTCCCTGCTGGTTGAGTCTGCTAAAAAGATTCATTATTTCATCCTTGCTGCCCGGATCCAAACCAATGACCGGTTCGTCAAGCAAAAGCAGCTGCGGATCGGAAATTAGAATCGATGCAATCGCGACCCGTCTCCTTTGGCCGCCGGAAAGGTCTAGTGGTGATTTTTGCAAAAATGATTCCGGTAAATTAACAGTTTTAAGAACTTTCCGCGCTTTTTCTTTGGCGATTTTTTCTTCGACGCCAAAATTTTTTGGTCCGAAAATCAAATCTTTTTCAACCGTTTCCTCAAATAGTTGATTTTCGGAAAACTGAAAAATAAAACCGACATTTTTCCGGAATTTCTTTAAATGCTTTGCATTGCTGCCGGAATTCATTTGAAAGCTTCCAGCTTGTATGTGACCTTTTTCTGGGATTAGAAGTCCATCGATAAGTTGAAGAACTGTCGATTTGCCACTACCCGTATGTCCGACAATAGAGGTGAAGGATCCATCTGGTATATCGAAACTGACATCTTTTAAGGCAGCAGTCGAAAATGGCGTATTTAATTGGTAACTAAAACTTACGTTCCTGAAATTGATTTCCATAGAAAATTAACCAGCTCCCTTTGATGATTGTATTCTTGTGTAAAATTGATTCCACTTTCACGCAAATCTTTTTGCAATTGTTGCAAAAAAGGAAGTTTAAGATCGTTTTTTGATAGAAGCTCACTATCAGAAAAGAGTTGGTTAATTTTTGTATCAGCGGCAATTTTTCCATCATTTAACAAAATTACTCGATCGGATAAATTAAGTTCATTCAAATCATGGTTAACTGATATGACGGTCAAATTTTGCTGTTCTTTTAATTTTTTGATTGTCTGCCAGACTTCATCGCGTCCATCCGGATCAAGCATACTGGCCGCTTCGTCCAAAATTAAAATTTTCGGCTGAATTGCCAAAACACCGGCGATTGCTACTCGCTGTTTTTGTCCACCTGACAGGCGAACTGGCGATTTTTCGGCAAAATCGATCATTCCGACAGTTTTTAAAGCCTGTTGAGCACGTACCAACATTTCTTCTTGTGGAATTTGATAATTCTCCATTCCAAAGGCAACATCTTCTATCACGCTACCGGACACAAATTGATTATCGGGATTTTGAAAAACGATTCCAATTTTTTTGCGAATTTCCCAGAGAGTTTTTTCTGAAAGGGTTAGTCCATCGATGATTATCTTTCCTGAATCAGCTTTAAGCAAGCCGTCTAAAAGGCGAATCAAGGTACTTTTACCGGAACCGTTTTTCCCGACTATCGTTATCCATTCACCATCTAAGACAGAAAAATTAACATTCTCGATACTTCTTATCGATGACTGAGTGTAACTATAATTTAAATTTTTTGTTTCGATTATTTTCATTTCAGGATTGCCGATCCAATAATTCCCTCGTGATATCGATTAAAGCTTTCTTTGCAGGTTTGTCAGGAAGATCATTAATTTGTATAAGTGCTTTTTTTGTATAGGTTTCAGCATATTTTTTGGCCTTTTTAATCCCATCGAATTCGATAACCAGCTTAGCAATTTCTTCAGTATCCTGATCAGTCATTTTGTTCTTCTTTTTCAAAAAAGGGAAAAAAAGATCTTTATGTTGAGCCATCGCCAGAATCAAAGGGGCTGAATAAACACCTTCACGCATGTCGTTATGAACCGGCTTGCCGATCTGTTGGCTATTATCGGTATAATCCAAAATATCATCCATTAATTGAAAAGATACGCCGATATTCAGGCCGATTTTTTCGGCATTTTTCGCGAATTTAATTTTATTTCCGCTTTCGTAGGCACCGAGAAAAGTTGCTAGGGAAAATAATTGCCCGGTTTTTCCGGAGATTTGTTTAAAATACTGGTCAATGGAAATGTTTAGATCATAACGCTCGACCATCTGTGTCATTTCACCATTTAAAATCGCATTCATATGGTGACCGTATTGCTGAATTCCACGAAAATCGCTGGCGTATTCGGCTAACAAGTTAAAACATACAACAAACAAATAATCACCGGAATAGACAGCTGTACTTTGTCCGAACTGTTTTTGAATCGATGACATTCCCCGTCGAGTTGGCGACTCATCGATTACGTCATCGTGAATCAAAGTCGCCATATGGAGAATTTCAATCGCTGCTGCCAAGGCAATAATTTTATTGCGATCGGTTTTTTGGAACATTGAAAACAACAATAAATAAGCTGGCCGGAGCAATTTTCCGCCGGAATTAATCATCTCCAAAATCGCTTTTGAAACGGGCTCGTTGTCAGTTTTAATATTTTTTTGCATCAAAGCTAAAGTAAGCCCCAACTCATGTTTGATAAGCGGATACTTATCCCACATCGGATTTATTTTCATATTTTTACTCGTTAAATCCTTTCTTTGACATTTGAATACTCAAAACGCAGACGAGACAGTGTACGGACATGTTCGAAGAGAAAATTAGCTGCGATGCCAACGGCAATTCCGGCTAAAATTCCAATGAAGGAAAGAATCGGCATATACAGCATTACAGTCCAAGAGCCGGCAATCCAACTTGCAACACTTAATTGGCCAATATTAAACAGTATTCCTCCAGCAGCTGAAATCCCAATCATAGAAACGTGTTTTTCTCCAAACTGTTTGATTAAGAGCATCCCAAGCCAAGAAAGAAAAGAACCGGCAACAGAATACATAAAAGTCGACATTGTTCCACCAAGCAGCGTCGTTAGAACCAAACGCATCAGCATCAATAAGAAACTTTCCGAAACTGGGAGGGTATAAATCGATACGATTGTAATAATGTTGGCCAAGCCTAATTTTGCTCCTGGCGCGAAGGCGAAGGGAAAAGGAATCATTCGTTCAATGAGGCCGATGATAACTCCTTGAGCACAAAGCAGGGAAATATAGACATATTGTCGTGTCTTTTCCGAAGAATAATTCAATTAACAATTCCTCCGAAGGTACGCCCATCACTGGATTTTATTTCGACGATTAATTTATGTGGCAGGCAAACGATCGATTGTCCTGCTTTGCCAATTGCCGCATGCTGAACGCAAATCTGATCCGGACAGTTAGCTTCGACGATTTTAACTTTTTTTCCTGTTGCAACTACCACGTTGTATGCTTTTCCATTCGTAAAACGATACTTTGTTGTTCCAGTATGTCCTGTTAATTTGATTTTGTGGACAACTTTTCCTTTATGAGTGATAACGGCAGTTAATATTTCCTGGGCCCCCGCTGATTGTTCTTTTTGTTCTTGAAGCGAGAAAACTCCCAAGGGTGCAAAGGAAAGTAAGATCAAAAGAACCACAATCATCAGATCAAGAGGTTTGATCATCTTCAAATATTTTTTTGCAGCAGCAGAAAGTCTCATCTTTTATAATTTCCAATTATTTGTAAATTGATTTTTCTTTTCCATACCACCAATTTACAAAATGTTCTCTAATCCATGGAATTATATATTTGTCAAGGCCGAAAATTCTGCCAGCACCGTTCATGGCTGCAATCGCCATTGGGATCATCCATATATTTGTCCAGTAAAACATCGAGCTCAAAGAAAATATTGCAACGAAGGCAACCGAGGCAGCGGATGCCAGCCAGGTGAATAGGCCGAAGACAAGCGCCAATCCGATTAATAATTCAAAAATAGTCATTGCTTTTTGCATGAAAAAAGCAACATCGGTATTTGGAATCATGAATTTAGTTATATTGTAATACCATTTCGGCATGTGTTTGAAGATCAACATCGGCTGGTTGCCATATTCATAGGAGAGAGAAAAAGTCGCTTTGGCTGTTGTTGCAGTCGAAGAAGTTGCATCGCTTCCGGCTGCCGAAGCTCCGGACGTCGTATTGGCTACCAACCAGTCAAAGCTCGTCAGCCGCAGCTTGTTTGCAAACCAGGAACCTTTTCCACTAATTTTTTGGGAAACATCGACAAGCCAGGTTGCGCCAAGGAAGAGGCGGGCCGGAAGCGACCACAGTACGTTTCCTTGCCTGCTTATATAACCGTGGAACATGTTTCGTTCATTTCGAGTATTGAAGAATTCATGTCGTAGATACCTAAGGAAATAATAAGCGTTTGTAATCTGGAAAAAATACATGAAATTGATCATGTGTTTAACTGCTTGAGCAAAAAAACCACTTAAATGAGTATTTTTGCCGAGATGGGCAACGGCGTATTTCGAACCAATCGATACAACAAAACCGGAATATTTTCCTTCGAATTCAGCTGTTGTCTTTTGCCCGGAAATTGCGAGGGCAATATTTTTCGCTGCAACTTTCGAACCGGCCTCGGCTCCTTGAACTGTTTGTGGTTGGCCTTTTCCTGAACCGTCTTCATCAGTTAACGAGACGTCGCCAAGAACATAGATTTTTTCGTCATCGAGAGACTGGCCTTGTTTGTTGACTAAAATCCTTCCGCCGCGTCCCTGTTGTAAACCAAATTTGTTTACTTGATCCGGCGCTTTGATCCCGGCTGTCCAGATCAAAGTCGAAGTTGAAAATTTACTGCCGTCTTTGAAATCGATTGAATCATCCCCGATACTAACCACGCTGGTATTCTTAAGGATTTCCACACCGTGCCTTATTAGATATTTTTCTCCTTTATCGGCGTCTTTTCGATCGAGCATATTCATCAAAGTTGGAGCCATTTCGATTAAGGTTAATTTAATTTCCGATGGATCGATCTTGTTTTTTTGCAAGAATTTTCTTCCAATCGATTAATTCACCGATCATTTCAATTCCGGTAAAACCGGATCCAACAACTGCTAGAGTCAACAGGCTTTTGCGTTTACTTGAATCTGTTTCGACAGCGCCAAGGCGAATATGCTCTTCGATTGCATGCTTCAATTTAATAGCTTGTTCCAGTGAACCAAGGGTATAACCATATTTTTCGACTCCCGGTGTTGAAAAACTGTTTGGTTCTGATCCGGCACTTAAAACCAGATAATCATAAGGGTAGCTACCGTTTTTTGTAATAACTTGCTTGTTTTTGCGATCAATATTCCTTACTTCGTCGGTCACGATATTGACATTTTTTCTATGACAAAACAGTTTTTGCAAATCGTATTGAATGGCATCGGCATCCACGCGATCGGCAGCGACTTCATATAATTCAGTCATATAAGTCATATATGAATTCTTATCGATTAAAGTAATTTTTACGCCGGAATTCTTTTTGAATTTCTTTGCGAGGTTCTTAACGGTATAAATTCCCCCGAAACCACCTCCGACAACGACAATGTTGCTATCTGACATTTTGGCAACTCCTCCAAATTGTTATGAATTTAACTAACTTCCTAATTGTAAGCCTTTTCATGTAAGCTTGTCTAGCTATTTTTTTGAAGACGAAATAATTCTTTGTAAAAAAATATTGTATTTTCCGGTCTTTTTAAAAGATAAAAAATTGCTTATTTTATAGTTTGTATCAATTTACTCATAAAAAAAATGAACAAGTAGAATGGAGTAATGAAGCAATTTAATTTAATCGCAACTTCCGGACAGGGAATCGAAGCACTCGTTGCCAAAGAACTGAATAATTTAGGTTATCAAACACGAACCGAAAATGGGTTTGTCCGCTTTTCCGGTAATCAAAGAGATATCTTGAAAACCAATATTTGGCTGAGAACAGCCGATCGGATCAAAATTCTTGTTGGAGAATTTCATACCTTGCGTTTCGACGATCTTTTTGAATCGGTTAAAGCGCTCCCTTGGAGTGAACTCATTAACTGGGATGATCAGTTCCCGGTAATGGAAGCTCATAGTCGCGATTCGCAGTTGTTTAGTGTACCTGATATTCAACGAATTACTAAAAAAGCGATTGTCGAGGCTTTGAGATCGCAGACTGGCCACGAAGATCTTCCTGAAACCGGAAAGCATGTCGGTATTGACATACGAATTGATAAAAATAACGTCCGAATTATGATCGATACAAGCGGCGAATCACTTTTTAAACGCGGCTATCGTACGGAACACGGTGGGGCTCCATTGAAGGAAAATTTTGCTGCCGCTTTGGTTTTATTGACGAACTGGTTTACAGATAATCCCTTCGTTGATCCGGTCTGTGGATCGGGAACGATTCCGATTGAAGCGGCTCTGATTGGAAAAAATATTGCACCAGGGATTAATCGAACTTTTGAAATCGAGTCATGGGCTTGGTTTGACAAAAAACTCAGTCAGGATGTTAGAGAAGAAGCTGATAGTCTGGCAAAATACGATCAACCTTTGGATATTAGCGGCTATGACATTGATGGTAATATGATCAGAATTTCCAAAGAAAATGCAAAAAAGGCCGGACTTTATAATGACATTGCCTTTAAACAGTTGGCAGTCAAAGATTGGCAAACTGATAAAATTAATGGAATTTTGGTAGCTAATCCGCCCTATGGCCAAAGACTTGGCGAAATCGAGGATGCACGACAGATTTATCAACAAATGGGTTCGATATATAATCAAATGCCGACCTGGAGCAAATATATTTTGACCAGCGATGAGAAATTCGAACAATTTTATGGTAAGAAAGCGACGAAGAAAAGGAAATTATACAATGGTCCGATTCGAACAGATTTATATCAATATTGGGGTAAGAAGGTTCGCTGATTTATAATAGATGAAATGAGAAGTAAACACTTAATAACTTATTATCAAGACTTAACTTTTAAAGGACAAATTACCTTGATTTGGTTGGCGATCTTTGGGCTTTTTGCTTTGGTTGTTCAGCTGGAGTTCTCACGCCTGGCTCTTGGTGCCTTCATTGTTTGGGGCCTGTTTTTGTTTACAGTTGTTTTTTATGTCTTTCGTTTACGTTTGTTATTGGATGACGACCGTATTCTTTTTCAGGGAGTTTTTTTTGGCAGCGATCTGGATATTGAGATAAAAGACATCAAAATCGTTAAAATATTTCCAAAAAAACGGTTTGTCGAGTTTACTTTCGATAATCGAAATTATCGAATACTTACAAGCAAAAAAGCAGTTAAGTATTTCCAAAAGATAAATGACGGTTCAAATGAAAAATAAGCAAATTTTAGAAAGTACAATCGTCAATCAAAGTGGAAGGTTAGACAAAATTTTAGCAACCGATTTTTCTGCTTTTTCTCGAAATCAGATCAAAAAATTAATTGATCAGGATAGAGTGATTGTCAACGGAAAGCCTGTTCTTGCAAAGTATCTTGTTCAAGATGGAGATCATGTCGTTATCAAAGTTCCACCTGTTAAAAAAACCGAATTGTTGCCTGAAAAAATTCCACTCGATATTGTCTATGAAGACGACGACCTTATTGTTGTAAATAAGCCTCAGGGAATGGTCGTCCATCCGAGTGCCGGCCATTCGGAACATACACTTGTTAATGCTCTGCTTAGCCATGCCCCCTTATCGACCATCAATGGCGAGTTCCGTCCTGGAATTGTCCACCGAATCGATAAAGATACCAGCGGATTGTTAATGGTAGCTAAAAATAATTTTGCTCATGAACATCTGTCGCTTGATTTGAAATCTCACAAAACGGGACGAAAATACTTAGCAATTGTTCATGGGAATTTTTCTGAGAAAAGAGGCACGATTAAAGCACCAATCGATCGTGATCCAAAAAATCGTCAAAAGCAGGCCGTCGTCGCTAACGGCCGGGAAGCAATAACGCACTTTAAGGTTTTGGAAAGTTTTTCAAATTATTCGTTAATCGAAGCTGTTTTGGAAACCGGTCGTACCCATCAAATTCGAGTCCATATGGCTTATATTGGCCATCCGGTCGCTGGCGATCCTTTATACGGACCCCGAAAAACTTTGCCCGGCAGGGGACAGTATCTTTTTGCAAGCAGCTTATCTTTGACACAGCCGCATACCGGAAAAGAATTAAGTTTTAGTGCGCCTTTACCTGATTATTTTCAAAAAATGCTTTTAAAATTGCGGAATCTAAATGAGTAAAAATTACGAAAAACTTAGCCGAAATTACTATGACAAAATTGCCGGTCACTTCGATTTCTCGATCTCGGGCTTTTTTTCCTATCCATTTAAACGTTTAATAAATCACAACTTAAAATTAAAAGATAACGATCGTTTGTTGGATATCGGTTGTGCCAATGGCCGTTTACTAGGATTACTTGGAAAACAAGCCAATATTATTGGTGAAGGGATTGATATATCGGGAAAAATGGTTTCTGTCGCCAAACAAAAATATCCTGATTATCGTTTTGTCTGTGCTTCTTCAGAATCAATTCCATTCAAAAATGAAAAGTTTGATTACATTATTTGTTCTGCATCTTTTCATCATTTTTCAGATCTAGACCATTTTTTGAATTCGATCAAACATTTTCTAAAAGCAGACGGCCGTTTAATAATAGCCGAAATTAATATTCCGTTTTTCCATAATCTTTATAATAATCTGATCGTATCCCAATCCAAAGAGGGAGATGTCAAAGCCTATAAAACGAGTGAATTAATAAATTTATTTCAGGAAAACTCTTTTAAAATTTTAAAAAAAGAAATTATTTTCCAAATTCAATATTACGAACTAAGCCTTTAATTCTTCAACTAATTTTCGGTTCGGAGTAACGTAAATTGTTTGCTGACCTTCAAAAACGACAAAACCAGGTTTCGACCCGTTTGGTTTTCTTAATCTGCCAACGGGAAGATAATCGACAGCGACATTGGCCGAATTTTTCGCTTTGCTGAAATAAGCTGCTAATTTGGCGGCTTCAATGAGGGTCTTATCACTTGGGTTATTGGAATGAATAATGACATGAGAGCCTGGAATCTTTTGTACATGAAGCCAAATATCATCCTTTTTAGGATTTTTCATACTTAGTTGATCATTTTGAAAATTATTTTTGCCGACCTCGATTAAAGTACCATCATTAGCAATAAAACGATCAGGTTTGGCAACTTTAGATCTTTTTTTGGCAGGTTTTTTATCGCTTTTTTTATCTTTTAAATATCCTTCTTTGAGCAATTCGATTTTAATTTGATCAAGATCTTTAGGCGAGGCATTTTTTAATTGCTCTTCGATATTTTCAAAGTAATCCAGCTCTTTACTTGCCAGCCTAATTTGTTCATCGAGATATTTAACTGATTTTTTTAGTTTTTGATATTTTGTAAAATATTTTTGAGCATTGGCATTTGCCGATATTTTTGGGTCTAAAGTAATTTCGATTGCTTTCCCATCGTAATAATTATTCAAGCTAATCGAGTTGTTGCCGCGAATTACTTTGTTTTGAAAAGTTGTTAACAATTCGCCCTTGATCCGATAATTATCGGCTCCTTTTGTTTTGATCAAATCATTATTTAAGTTTTGTAATTTTCGGCGGTTCCTATGTAATTCGTTTTTCACAATTTGATCAATTTGCGATGAAAGTTCGTGGACTCGCAACTGATTAGCCGATTGAGCATAATAGGCATCCAAAAGATCTGATAGTAAAGGGAAGAATGTTTTTTCGCCTATAACGCTTTTATAAGGAAAAGCCGTGAATTCGGATTTTTTTTCATTGATTTTTGTCAGCGTTGCCTGAGGTTGATCGAATTTCTTGAACCAATCTGTCAAATATTCGGCGTCAGCAGCTTCTCTTGCCGACACCATTGACATTCCTTGATAATGGTCCGCCAGTATCCGTGGATCATTTGAAGTAAATTCGCTTGATTCGAAAGGATTAATTAAATCCTGCTTTGGCGGTCTTTGGTATTGAGCGCCGGGAAGCAGGATGCGAACGCGATTCTCAAAGGCCGGAACATGTTTTATCAGCTCGATGATTTTATTTTCCGAATCAAGGAAAAATATATTTGAATGGCGGCCCATGATTTCAAGTACGATCTTATATGAAACTGCGTCGCCAATTTCATTTGCATTGGCAACTAAAATTTCCAGAATTCGATCATTTGCAATTTGTCTGAAGGCTAATATCTTGCCGCCTTGAAGATAACGTCTCAGTACCATGACAAAGTTTGGTGCTGTAATAGGGTTTTCGAAATCAACTTTTGTAATTTGTGCACGAGCCATAACGGGATGAGCTGAAAGTAAAAGTTTTCGGTTTTTTCGAAAAGAGCGAACTGTCAAAATAATTTCGTGTGGAAAAGGGAAGGCGATTTTTGTGATTCTGCCTCCGGCCAATTCCTTATTTAATTCTTTTGTCATTGAATGGAGAAAAAGTCCGTCGAAAGCCATAAATCCAGTCTAGAACAAATTTAGAAGATTTTCTGAAAAGAATTTTTTTGCTCTCTTGTATAGTACAATTACTTTGTTTATAATTTATTGCAGTATACAAGAGTTTATTTATGAAGACAGCATTGGAAAGTTTAAGAAACGCGAGCGCGCTATATAACGAAAAACTCGTCAAATTGATGAAGTCTTTTGGTATGACAATTGCCGAGCATCGCCTTCTTTTATTGATTGAGTCCGGTCTTGACACTCAAGAAAAAATATCTCTGGCAACAAAACTTGATACTTCGACTCTTAGCCGGCAACTTAAATCTGCAGTAAGAAAAGAACTTTTAGACAAAGTAGCGACTGGTCGTGATAAACGTCAATTGATTTATTCCGTTACCGAAAAAGGTCAAAGCGATTTAAAAGGAATTGCAGCCGAACTTGCCAGGATCGACGCGAATGTCTTTTCCGATTGGAACCAAAACGATCGAGCACTTCTGGACCAACTGCTTGATAAATTGGAAAAATCAATCTAGCTTTTTTTTCTCCTTATTGGTGACAGTTTTATTTTTATTTTTCGGATCTTTTTGGCCAAGAGCTTTTTTCCTCGAGTTTTTTGTCTGTTCGTCCTCGGGCATAATGAAGAGATCGTCTAATTTTTTATATGGATCATTTTCCATTTTTTGAATTTTTGCCATTTTTTCCTCTTTTTCCTCGTTAGTTAAATTTTATCGGATTTTGCCGAAACATCAAAGATTAGATAAAAGAGCCAGTATAAAGCGAAAGTCATTGTTGAAAAGAGAACAACAAAACCCAAGGTATGGGAATTGATCTGATCCAATGCAATTTTGAATAAATAGTCCGGACGCCTGATAATATCCCATGAATTAAATCTTGGGAAACGTCCGAGGAAGACACCGAATCCTGACAGAAGGCTTACAATCATCGAGAAAATCCAGGCCGTTATAGTACCAGATTTTTTTCTAATTATTTGAGAAACCAGGTAAAAAGAGAGCATACCCATTAAAACGCCGGTGATAATCGAAAAGGTTGCAAAAAGAACACCGAACCAAGCCGAATGGAAGGTTGAAATATCGAGTCCATAAGAAACATGATATAAATTCAAATGGGCCAAATCAGTCACCATATAGGGTGAATTGGGAAAAAGAATCAACCAAATTATTCCGATCAAAAGAGAAAGAAACTGATTTTCTTTTTTATAGAATAAAAAGTCAATTAAAAGAGCACATAAGAGAGGCAATAGAGCAAGGAAAATATTCCAGATGTAACCGTTGGCCAATGGTATATATCTATGGAAAATTATCGAAACGACAACCAGAATGGTATAGGTGAAAATCAGACCGATTGTCAGGCGATATATTCGATTGTTATTCATGTCGGACACTAAAACTCATTTTAACTTAGATTCGTTTATAATTTTATCGTGGCATCAGAGTTAATTGAACAAAAATTGGCTTTATTGCCTTCCCAACCTGGTTCTTACCAAATGAAAGACAAAAACGGCAAGATCATTTATGTTGGTAAAGCAAAAAATCTGAAAAATCGCGTTCGTTCGTATTTCAAAGCCGAGCATACCGGGAAGACAGCCGAATTGGTTGCAAATATTCATGATTTCGAATTTATTGTGACTAATTCCGATAAAGAAGCTTTTCTTTTGGAAAATACTTTGATTAAACGTTATCGGCCTTATTTTAATATTCGTTTAAAATTTTCCGGTTCTTACCCCTATATCGAGATTACGAATGAACGTGATCCGCGTTTAATATTGGCAAATACTTTAAAACACGATCACGGAACTTATTTTGGACCGTATCCGAATGTATACGCCGCTTCGGAAACTCTGCATTTTTTGGAAATGACTTATCCTTTGCGTCGATGCAACGGTTATCAGGGACGTCCTTGTTTGTATTATTCGATGGGTCAATGTTTGGGAGCCTGCTGGCGAACCGTTCCACAAGAGGAATATCAAAAAAACATTGATGCAATTACTCGTTTCTTAAATGGTGAAACCGGAAAAGCGATTTCCGATATTAAAAAGAAGATGAAAAGAGCTTCTGATTCGACGGAATATGAATTAGCAGCCGATTTCCGCGATCGTTTAAAATTCATCGATCAAACGGTGGAAAGTCAACGTGTTTTGCAAAACGACCATACTCCAAGGGATTTGTTTAATTTCTATATGGATAAAGGTTGGATGACTATTGAAATATTTTTCCTGCGTCAAGGTCGGCTCTTGCGCCAACAAAAGGAGACACTTGCTTTAGCGGATTCCGTTAAAGAAGAGCTGGAATCATATATTCAACAATTCTATAGCCAGAAGAATGCTCAGAAACCTAAAGAAGTATTGGTGCCCAAGAATGTCGATACAAAGCTGCTTGCGGAGACACTTGAAATCCCAGTCAGAACTCCGGTTCGAGGTGAAAAAAGAGATTTGCTGAAACTGGCTGCCAAAAACGCTCGAATTACATTGGAAGACAAATTCCGCTTGATGGAATTAAACGAAGAGAAGACGACGGGTGCCATGAAGGAAATAACCGATGCTTTAAAAATCCCTCATGGATATCGTTTTGAGGCTTTTGATCATTCCAATACACAAGGAAGCAATTATGTCTCTGCTTTGGTTGTTTTTGAGGATGGGCTGCCGAATAAAAATCTTTACAGGCGATACAAACTGAGGACGCCGACAGGACAGGACGAAGCGAAAGCTACTTTCGAAGTAATCACTCGGCGCTATACTCGTTTAAGAGATGAAGGCCAGATGTATCCTGATTTAATTTTAATGGATGGTGGAGAGATTCAGTTGCATTCTGCTGAGGCAGCTTTGAGGAAATTAGATATCGATATTCCAGTAGCTGCGATGGTAAAAAACGACAAACATCAAACAGCCGATTTACTTAATTCAAGAGGTGAGAATCTTTTCTTAGATCCCCATTCTCAGGGATTTTATCTACTGCAAAGAATTCAGGATGAAGTTCATCGTTTTGTAATTACTTTTCATCGGCAACTGAGAACGAAAACTAATTTATCATCTAGATTGGACGAAATTGCCGGAATCGGGCCTAAATCCAGAGTGAAATTGATGCGCCGTTTTGGATCGCTGCCAAAAATTGCCGATGCCTCGATTGAGGATATTGAGGCCTTGGGAATTGGCGAGAAAGTTGCAACGCTCGTTAAAGTATCTGTTTCGGCAATGGTAAAATCCGAGAATAAAAAAATAATCGCCAAGCGAAAATTTGAAAAAGAATAGACCTGTATAATAGATTGGATGGCATTTGTAGATCAAGCGACAATTGAAATGAAAGCCGGTAATGGCGGTGATGGGATAATTTCTTTTCGGCATGAAAAGTTTGTTCCTTTAGGTGGACCCTTTGGCGGCGATGGCGGAAAAGGCGGCGATATTTATTTTATTGTCGATGAAGGTTTAAGGACATTAATGGATTTCCGTTATAATCGTCATTTTCGTGCCAAACATGGTGAAAAGGGTGGTACAAAGGGGATGACTGGTGCCTCGGCCGACGATCTTTATGTCAAAGTTCCGACTGGCACGATTATTTCAAATGCAGATACCAATCAGCAGATTGTCGATCTGACTGAAAATGGTAAAAAGTTTTTGATTGCTCATGGCGGTCGCGGTGGCCGCGGCAATATGCGTTTTGCCACACCTTCGAATCCGGCTCCGGAAATATCGGAAAACGGCGAGCCCGGAGAAACTTTGAAGGTTAAATTAGAGTTGAGAGTTTTGGCGGATGTCGGCTTAGTTGGTTTTCCGTCAGCTGGAAAATCTACCTTTTTGTCGGTAGTAACGGCTGCCCGTCCAAAAATTGCTGCTTATCATTTTACAACGATTGACCCAAATTTGGGAATGGTTCAATTACCAGACGGTCGCGATTTTACGATTGCTGATTTACCTGGTTTGATTAAGGGTGCGTCAAAGGGCGTTGGGCTTGGTTTTGAGTTTTTGCGTCACGTTGAGAGAACTCGGGTTCTCCTCCATATGATTGACATGAGTGAAGAGTCTGGTCTGGGCATTAAGCCATTTGAAGCTTATTTGCAGATTAATCAGGAACTGAAAAGCTATGATCCTCGTTTACTTGACCGACCGATGATTATTGTTGCTACGAAGATGGATTTACCGAGTTCAAAGGCAAATCTTGAAGATTTCAAACAAGAACTTGCCAATCGCCAGATCAATATGCCAATTGTGGAAATTTCCTCGGTGACACAGACCGGCACGAAGCAGTTGTTATTAAAGGTTGCCGATTTATTGGACAAGACTCCGCGAATGATTGAAAGAAAAGAAGAACAATCCACGGATGACCGACTTTATGAATTTAAAGATGATCATCAATCGACAGATTTTCAAATTGAGCATGAAGGCGATGACTGGATTATTGTTAGTGAGCGCATTTCTAAATTGGCAAAAATGACAAATAAGACGACTGATGAGTCTTTGCGTCGTTTTGCTCGTCAGCTTCGTTCTTTTGGCGTTGATGACAAGTTAAGAGAAGCCGGTGCCAAAGACGGCGATATGGTCTATATAGATGGTGCTGATTTTGCTTTCGAGTTTGAAGAATAAATAATTATGGAATTAGAATTTTTAGGAACTGGTGCCGGCCAACCCAGCAAACAGCGTAATGTTACTTCAATTGCTCTGCGGCTTTTGGATGAGAGAAACGAAGTGTGGCTGTTTGATGTCGGAGAAGCTACTCAACATCAATTATTAAAATCGAATACAAGGTCCAGAAAAGTTACGAAGATCTTTATTACACATATGCACGGGGACCATATTTTTGGTTTACCTGGTTTTCTGACTTCTCGAAATTTTCAAGGTTCCGAGTTAATTGATGGTGGTAAACCGACTGATGTAACAATTTATGGACCTGCTGGTTTGCAGCAATATGTTTTTTCTGTTTTGCGTGCAGCTCAAGTTCACTTGCAGTATCGAATTAATTTTATTCAAGTTCGACCAGGGATCATTTTTGAAGATCAACAATTCGCTGTTTCGGCATTTCCTATGAATCACGGAATTGAAGATTATGCCTATCGAGTAGTCGAAAAAGATACTGTCGGGCAACTACAGGTTGAAAAACTGCTTAAATTGGGTCTGAAGTCCGGCCCATTATTTGGAAAAATAAAGGCTGGTGAAATTGTTAAGCTCGAAAATGGTTTAACAATTAATGGGAAAGACTTTCTCGGCCCGGATCGTCCGGGACGAATTATTGCGATTGTTCTGGACACCAAAGATACACCGGAAATCATTAAAGCCGCTGAACAGGCCGACGTCCTTGTTCATGAAGCTACTTATGGGGCGGAAAATTCTATTATGGCTAAGAGGCATGGACATTCGACTTCCTTGCAAGCGGCTGAACATGCTAGAGCGGCCCATGCTCATCAACTAATCCTAACCCATATTTCTGCTCGTTATCTTGGAAAAATGGCTGATCAGTTAGTTAAACAAGCCAAAAATGTTTTTCGTCGTACCTATATTGCACATGATTTGGAAATTTTTGATATCCCAGCAAAGAAAAGCGAAAGGAAAGACAAAATCGATGTTGGATAATCAATATTTTTGGTTTAAAAGACAGACTGATAAGCAATTTATCCAGAAAATCGAACAGCATTTTTCGCTTGACAGACTGACGAGTACGGTCCTTGCCGGGCGGTTTTCTTCGGTTCCGCTGATTGAGGATTTTTTTAGTTCAGATTTGAATAAATTAGTTGATCCGAGTCGTTTGGACCAGATAGAACTTTTAAAAAAACGCTTGATTAGCGCAATTGATAATCAGGAGAAAATCACGATATACGGCGATTATGATGCTGACGGGATTACAAGTACTTCGATTTTATTAAAGACTTTGCAAATACTTGGGGCTCGGGTGGATTATTTTATTCCGAATCGTTTTCGCGATGGTTATGGACCGAATAAGTTTGTTTATCAGCAGCTAATCGATACGGGAACAAAATTGATTTTTGCGGTCGATAATGGCATTTCCGGTTTTGACGCGGTCGATTTGGCAAATCGAAACCAAGTCGATGTCCTGATTGCCGATCATCATCAGTTGCCGAAAAAATTGCCAAACGCCAAAGCGATTATCCATCCTGATTTATCGGATGATTATCCTTTTAAAAACTTGTCTGCTGCCGGTATCGCTTTTAAAGTGTCCAAATATTTGTTGGGAACTCAAAAGGCGCGCCAATTCCTTCCCTTGGTTGCAATTGGTGAAATTGCCGACGTAATGCCCTTAATCAATGAAAATAGAATTCTGATTCAAACTGGTATCGATTTAATAAAGAGTGGCGAAAATAAGGGCCTTCAGGAAGTGATTAAAAGAGCTGATTTGAAGCTCGAAAGTCTTACAGCCCAGGATATTGCCTTTAAAATAGCTCCGCGTCTTAATTCTTTGGGAAGAATGGCTGATTCCGGAATCGGTGTTGAATTGCTTACCACTGATGATTCCGATAAGGTATCCGAGATTACCAAGCAGGTTGAACACTTAAACAAACAGCGGCAAAAAGAAGCCGATAAAATTTATCGTATTGCCTCAAGGCAGGTTTCTCCTCAAGAAAATAATATTATTATTGTTTCTGGTGAAAATTGGCATGAAGGAATTATCGGAATCATTGCCGGCCGTTTGTCGGCATATTTTGGCCGTCCGGCGGTTGTTTTCTCGGTCAAAAACGGTATCGCCAAAGGATCTGCCCGTAGTACCGGAGATTTTGATCTCTATAAGGTTTTAGATCGAGCTCGTGATCTTTATATTTCTTTTGGTGGGCATAAACAAGCGGCCGGTTTAAGTCTCAAGGCCAGTGATTTGGATCGTTTGGACAAAATATTGAATGCCGACGACTACCATTTTTCGGTTGGGAGACTTGCGATCGATGCGGTTATAAAAGCAGGGGATTTATCAATCGATTCTTTTAAACAATTGTCAAAACTTGCTCCTTTTGGTGAGGGAAATCCAGAACCGATTTTTGATTTGGATGATGTCGAATTAGTCAATTTGCGGATTTTGGGATCGGATAAGAAACATTTCAAGTTAAAAGTAAATGGTTTTTCGGGTGATATTTTGTTTTTCAATCGTCCTGATTTAATTGGAAAACTTCAATTAGGTGAAAGGTTGTCGATTGTTGGAACTCTTTCTCTAAATGAGTGGAAGCACAGACAGTCTCTGCAAATTATCGGCAAAGATATCAGAAGCGAGAATCGAATTCCCGACCGAAATTCCTTCTCTCGGATTTATCACTATTATTGTGCGAAAAATGTTTTATACTCTCCAAATGATTTCTTCCAAAAAGTTTTTTTGGAATTAGGATTTGTTAGAATTGTAAATGGTGTTGTTTTTGTCGTTCCTGAAGCAAAGCATGCTGAATTATCTCAATCGTATACATATCGAAAGCGAGCTGAAAATGGATATTGATTTACATGATTATATTGCGACTACTCCTGATTTTCCTGAAAAAGGAGTAATGTTTCGAGACATTAATCCTTTGATAGGTAATGGCCCCGCCTATCGACAGGCAATTAATGAATTGATTGATTTCGCTCGTCCGTTAAAACCTGATATTATCGCAGGTCCGGAAGCCCGTGGTTTCGTCGTTGGATCACCGATGGCCTATGTATTGGGAATCGGTTTTGTTCCGGCACGCAAATACGGAAAACTTCCTCGAAAGTCTGTTAGTTCCAGTTACAGCTTGGAGTACGGAAAAAATGAATTGCAGATGCATGTTGATTCTATCAAACCGGGTCAGCGGGTCTTTATTGTCGATGATTTGCTGGCAACTGGAGGAACGATCACAGCGACAATGGATTTGGTTCGCCAATTGGGTGGCCAAGTTGTCGGAACAGGCTTCTTTATCGAGTTGGCGGATCTTCAGGGCCGAAAAAAGATAATGGAAGTTGAAAATGTTCCTTTTAAGTCTTTGCTGGAATATTAATTAAAACCAGTCATTCGGCTGGTTTTTTAGTAGGCTAGATTATATGAAGATTGTTGACTGCAAATTAGCTCACTATTCAGTTTCTCTGAAAACGACTTTTAAAACCGCCTTGCATGCACAAAATTTTGCAAATGGGTGGATCGTTCGCTTAAAATCAGAAATGGGTAATTATGGTTATGGCGAAGCGATTCCTTCCTTAAGAGTCACGGGCGATAGTGATGCTAGTATTTTTGGAAGCTTAAAAGAGATTATTTTTCCGGCAATTATTGGTAAAAACTTCGAAAATATTGGAAAATTCGATGATTTTGTTTCCAAACTGATTACGCAAAATTCAGCTGCTAGAAATGCTGTTAGCGAAGGAACTTTGGATTTGTTTATTAAAGATGAAGGAACGAATTTGGAGAGTTTTTTTAATCTAGGCAAGGGGAAGAAAGTTGAGACAGACTATACCTTGAGCATTAATAACGAATTGAATATGCTGAATGAAGCAAAAAAACTCAGTAAAAAAGGCTTTTCGACATTAAAAATAAAACTTGGAGATGATCTAATTGAAAAAGAAGTTCAAAAATTAGTCTATTTGAACGATCATTTGGAGAACATTTCTTTTCGGATCGATGCAAATCAAGCTTGGAATCTTCGCGGAAGTTTACGATTTGATCAACTGGCCTTTGAAAATAGATTGCCGATCGAAACAATCGAACAACCGTTACCTATCGGTTTTGAAGATGAATATTCATATTTAATCGGAAAATTTCATTTTTCGATTATTTTGGATGAGTCGGTTCATGAATTTAATGATGCACGCAAATTGAATACGGGGGTCGATTTTAATGGTTATAATGTAAAACTTGAAAAAAGTGGTGGCATTTCTCAAGCTAAGGCCCTGCTCGATTATTCGGAATCGCTTGATAAAAATACCATGATCGGCTGCATGATTGAATCGAACATTGGCATTGCTTTTGCAGCTGCTTTAGCAAAGGCATATCCAATTGTTAAATTTATTGATTTGGATTCTCCTTTAATGTTTACAGATGAAATTTTCAAAGGTTGGCTTAATGACGAACAGACAGGATTCTCTTTTAATTCGCAATTCGTTGAAACAGATGCTTTAAGAGGTCTTTCATGGCAATAAGTTTTAACGAAGTGAGCCAGGAAATCGAGGACATTTTAAAAAGCCTGGACAAACAGCTGCAATTGTCTTTTTATCTATCAAACAGTGAAAACTGTTTTAGCTTTCACGGTAATCGAGTTATGCCAAGTGCCAGTTTAATCAAACTTATGATTGCTGACTATTATTGTTCTAATTTTTCGCTTGCCGATTTACAAAAACAAACGCAAAAAATTAGTCAGGGTGTCGGCGGATCGGGTGTGATCCAAATTTTGGATCAAAAAGTTCTTTCACTTTCCGATTTGATTTCGATGATGCTAAGTCTTTCCGATAATACTGCAGCAAATACATTGATCGATATAGTTGGATTAAATAGTTTGTCTGTTTGGATAAAGGGGCACTATTCTGCAACGAGTCTTTCCAGAAAATTTATGGATTTCAGCCAAAAAAAAGATAATCTGACTGACGCTAACGATGCTGCCCATGCTTTGAGAAGGCTGATTGAATTTCCTTTGACAAAAAGAGCTCTTCTTAAGCAACAATCAACGAATAAATTCGAATTGAATTTCGTTGAATCGAATAATCAAAAAATATATTTTTATAATAAAACAGGTGAAGGTAGTGGTATAGATCATGATGCTATCATTTTTCGTTATCAAAATCGGCAGATTTTGGCCGTTTTGATGACGAAATACGATCCTGCAATCGAAAGTCGTTTGGAAATTATTAATTTGTTCAGTGAAATTGGGGATCTGTTAAAGGAGTCTATTTTATGATTAAATTATCGGCAGTCGCCCAGTCATCGCTTTTTGCTGAACTAAACGGAAAAATTATATCCAAAAAGAACGTTCGAAAAACATTTCCGATTTCGGACTTAAGTCGCCTGGTGCTTATCTATGAAGTTTTATCGGCAATTAGATCTAAAAAGATTTCATTGGATACCCCACTAATTGTTTCGGAAAAAATTAGTCTTTTTTCAAAAAAAGACCGATCGGCGGCAATGCATTTCCAAATTGGCGAATTTTTCACAGTTAAACAAGCAATTGAAATCCTTCTGATAATGTCTGAAAAATCTGCTGCTTACTTGTTGATTGAAAAAATTTTTGGCAATTTGGAAAAGTGGCGAAGCGAAACGGCCCGTTTCTTGAAACAAGAAAAGATCGATGGCCTTATTTACGAACCGGTCGGATTAATGAGTGGGGAGGGTCGAGAAAACTTGCTAAGCGCCATTTCGATTTTGAAAGTCATTAATAAATTAGTGAATGATTTTCCAAAAATACTCGCAATGACACAAAAAAAGCAATTTATTTTTCAATCAGACCGACAAGTACAGTTTTATAGAAATCCAAGTTTTAAACAGCGAATAAATAATCTTCAAATATCAGCTTTTTTTGCGGAAAAATATCAAAAAAGCAGTAATTTTATCTCCGTTTTCAAAATAAAAGATAA
Organism: Oenococcus oeni; assembly: GCF_020510245.1. Classification (NCBI taxonomy): domain Bacteria; kingdom Bacillati; phylum Bacillota; class Bacilli; order Lactobacillales; family Lactobacillaceae; genus Oenococcus; species Oenococcus oeni. Next base: position 949,239 of record NZ_CP084701.1, read on the forward strand.
GCTATACCTATCAGAATTGTTGGCGGTTGATAACACTTTTTTTAATCGTGAAGAAACGGCTGATGCGCTCATAGATAATCAATTTTTAGAGGTCGAAAAACAATTATGGCAAGAATAAAACATAATCTACCTAACAGTGCTTATTTGGATAATCCATTATTAAGGCTTGTTAATCGAAAACATAAATTACGTGCGGAGATTGATTTTAAAAAATTCAAAATCGGGCGAGAATCTTTCGACATTATCATTCTCGATAATTTGTTGAGATTTTTATCGGATGCTGAGAAGAGAATGTTTAAACTGACGCTTGTTTCCGGTTATCGTTCGATTGACTATCAAAAAAAGCTTTTTAACCGTGCTTTGAAAAAATATCAAAAGAAGGGTCTGACAGAAAAAGAAGCCAGAGAAAAGGTTCTTGAATATCTTCAGGCTCCAGGTGCTTCTGAACATCATACAGGTCTAGCTGTCGACATTATTGATAGCAGCTTTCTCAAAGAGAAAGGCGATCTATATCCTGAAGTCGATCAATTACAATCACAGGAATGGTTAATCAACAACGCACCCAAGTATGGTTTTATTTTGCGTTTTCCAAAAGATAAAGAAGCAGAAACCGGGGTTAAATACGAGTCATGGCATTTTCGCTATGTTGGCGTTGAGAATGCAAAATTTATTCATAGCGAAAGAATCTCTTTGGAAGAGTATATTAAGTTATTAAAAAAGGAAAAGCGCAATAAGATTTTTATTCGAACGCAATATAACGCATGAAACATAAAACGAAAATTTTACATTTGAAAAATGGTTATGATCTTTGGGGAGCCAGTTTTGGTGATCCGAATTCACCAATTAAAATTTTGGCTCTCCATGGTGGTCCTGGCGATGACGCAGATGAGTTTATCGTTTGGGCCGATCAGTTGAAGAAATTCGCTCGAATCGATGCAGAGGTTTTTGTCTATGAACAACTTGGGTCTTTTCACAGCGAATCGCCTGATTTTTCCAAAAAGGAAAATGTCGACAATTATTTAAATTATAACTACTACATAAATGAAGTTGAGGAAGTTCGTCAACTCTTTGACTTGGACAACTTTTATTTGGCTGGCCATTCATGGGGTGGGATTCTGGCATACGAGTATATGCTTCGTTCGGAATATCGGCAACATCTGAAAGCTGGAATCGTTTTCTCGATGAACGATAATATTGACGATTATGTAAAACAAATTAATAAAGAATTACTGGATATGTTTGGCGAGCAAGAATTCAAATATATGAAAAGAATAGAAACTTCCGGGGATTTTTCTCAAAAGCATTACCATCAGAATTTGATCGAATTATACAAAGAACATCTAAATAGAGACCCAAATTACAATCCCGATGATGGAATGAAAATGATGGCAGAAGATGTTTATCATCATTTTCAGGGAAATAACGAATTTGTGGTCACTGGAGAAATGAAAAATTGGAACGTATCCAGCCGCTTACCAGAAATTGATATTCCTGTTTTAGAAACAGTGGGAGAGTTTGATACGATGTCGGTCGAATCTGCAAAAAGATCAGCTCGAAAATTGCCGCGAGGTCGTTTTGCTCTAACTGAGAACGGTGGACATTCTCATGCTCAAGACCACCCTAAAGAATTTTTTGAACATTTGGGAAGTTTTATTAAAGATGTTAAGGCAGGAAATGTCTGAAGATGAATTCATTGAAAAAAACTACAATCAATGGCTAACTGATTTTCAAGAATTATTGTCGATTAATTCGGTTCGCGATGATCATTTGGCCGATACAGTCCATCCCTATGGTCCGGGACCAAAAGCTGCTTTAAAGAAAATGATTTCCTTTGCAATACGTGATGGTTTTACAAGGTTCGGTGTCATAGATAATCGGGCAGGTTACATCGAAATTGGTCCAAAAGATGCCCGGCAGACTGTAGGAATTTTAATCCATGTGGATGTCGTTCCGGTTGATAAGGAATTATGGAATTATGAGCCTTTTGCCGGTACGATTGTCGATGATCGTTTGTATGGTCGCGGATCCGATGATATGAAAGGCTCCGACATGCTCAGTTATTATGCTTTGAAAGCTCTAAAGGATCGATCTTCTACTTTTAAAAATAAAGTTAGGCTCATAATTGGTACTGATGAAGAAAATGATTGGCAGGATATGGAAGCTTATTTTACTGCCGAGGGTCGACCAGATTTGGGATTTTCTCCTGACGGCGATTTTATTGTTGAGAATGCCGAAAAGGGAATTGCTCATCTGGATTTAATATCCGATAGTAAAATTTTAAATCCTTCAAATGGACAATTGCTTTTTTTACGGGCCGGAAAGGCCTCTAACGTTGTTCCCGGTGTCGCTCGAGCAGCGGTGAAAAATGTTGCTTTTAATCGGGCACAAGAAATTTTTCAAGACTTTTTAAAGAAAGAACAGTTGACTGGTCAAATAGAAGAAGATAGTGATGGTTTTAAAATCATTTTGAATGGTTTTTCAGTTCACGGATCAACACCCGACGAAGGAAGAAACGCTGCGACTTATCTAGCTCTTTTCTTGTTGAATTTCGATTTTGATGAGCGAACAAACCGTTGGCTGAATTTTCTTGCCAAAACTATTCATCAGGATTATTTTGCAGAAAAACTGGGTATTGGTATCACTACTCCGGAAATGGGAAAAACGACTCTTAATGCCGGAATCGTGGACTTGGAGATTAATAAAACTGCAAAAATTAATTTGAATTTGCGCTATCCGATCGGTTTTAGCGGTCTAAAGGCGGTAGAAATTATTGAAAATAATTTTCCTTGGATCAAGGCTTATCTCCGAGATGATGGTCTAAAACCACATTTAGTTCCTGCAGACGATCCGGTAGTTACTAATCTGCTATCGATCTACAAACAAGTAACCGGAAAAGAAACTCATTTGAATGTATCCGCCGGTGCTTCTTTTGGTCGATTAATGCCGCGGGGTGTTTGTTACGGAACCCGTTTTATTGGCCAGCAGTCGACTGCTCATCAAATCGATGAATATTTTAATTTACAAAATTATCAGCCGGCAATGAGGATTTTAATTAAATCAATTGAAGCCCTGGCTAATTTGGATTGAGGATAGTTTATTTTCGATGACGAAATATTAGAAACGGATTGGACCAATGTACGGACGACTTTTTACTTATGGACGTAAAAAACTTAAATACGGATTAATTGAGGCTTTTTTCACTTGGCTTGAAAGTCTGGAAGTTTTATTATTCCTTTGGGCTTTGGCCGATTATTACAATAGCCATCGACTTGGATTTTTTTTCTATCTGATTATCCCAGTTATTTTTCTGTCGATTATCGTTTATAGATTTCTTTTTTCCGAAAAAATTGTTCAAGTATGGTCAAATTCGGCTATCAAAGAGATTCAAAAAGTGTTTATTTAAGAAAAAATAATTTTAATCAAAAGATCTCTGCTTTAATTCAGCGTGATTTAAAAGCGATTACCGATTTAAATTCTTTTTACGCTTTAATTGTGCCGACACTTATTAAACTGTCTTTGACCGGTTTGCTGCTGATAATTTTTATTATAATCTGGCAGCCTCTTGCTATATTTATTCCTTTTTTGTCAATTATATTGATAGGTCTCGGCATGATGGCTTTAGCTAAACATGGCGATAAAGAAAATGCGCGTTATATAAATAGTTTTGTCCATATGGGTGAACGTTTTCTAGATGATTTTTTTGAAATGAACGCAATTATTATGTATCGAAGGGACAGAGCTTTCTCTGCTGATTTTCATCGTGATTCGGAAAATTTCAGGAAAAGAACAATGGCTGTTCTGGCCTATCAATTACAAACGCTGAATATTTTGGATTTTGCTATATATGGCGGCATTGGTGCTTTTGCTTTATTTTTGTCTTTTGGAACGGCGCAGGGCAATTTATCGGTTGTGCAAGCAATAATTTTATTCGTATTAGATGCTGATTGGTTCATTGAATTTCGAAAGTCTGGCTATTTCATTCATGTAATGAAACAATTAAGTCCGACTTTAAAACATATTTTTGCTCAAATAGATGATAAGAATTCTTTTTCGTCTCAGAAAAAACAAAGAACGATTGCGAATGATATTCCAAAAATTTTGGAAATAACGATCGATAATCTCTCAATTGGTTATGATAAACCATTAATAACACAATTATCATGGTCTTTAAAAATCGGCCATCTTTATGCTTTATCTGGTCAAAGCGGTTCAGGTAAAAGTACTTTGGCAAAAACTTTAATGGCTCAGCAAAAATCTCTGGCAGGAGAAATTTCTTTTTCCGATAAAAAATTAAGATTTGACGCGAATTTTCGACATGATTGGCTTAAAAGAGCGATTTATTTAGGCAGCGAACCTTATTTGTTTAGCGGTTCGATTATTGATAATTTATTGTTTGCCAGCAAATATGATCGAAAAGAGCTAATAAAAATTTTTGATAAATTTGGTTTGTGTTCTTTTGTTTCTAGCTTGCCTGGCCAATATGATAGTCAGGTTGGTGAAAATGGAAAATGGCTATCGCCTGGCCAACGCCAGCAAATCGCCTTTGGGCGAGCTGTTGCAGCCGACAAAAATTTTTATATTTTTGACGAAGTCACTTCAAATATTGATCATGAGAACGCAGGGATTATTCTCCGGGCTATGAAACGTTTGGCTAAAGAGAAAATCGTTTTAATAATTACGCACAAAATAGAAGACTTGAAACAAAGCGATCAAATTGCTTTCATCACTGAAAAAAAGGCCGTAATCGGTCCTTATGAATCATTATTAAAAAATTCGCCTTCCTTCAAGAACCTTATCAATCAACAATTTCTTTTGTTGAAAGGAAATAAGCAAGATGCTTAAACGACTACTTATTCAAACACATCGATTAAATAATTTACTTCTAGCAAGTATTTTTTGTGGTGCGATTTCCACCTTACTTCAGATTTTTATTATTGCAGCGGCTTTTTACTTAATTATTCAACATCAATTCAGTTGGACTTATGCGCTAATTTTACTTTTTGTGGCTTTGGCTTTGGGTTTTTCGCGATTTGGTGAACAATATTTGGGACATTTTATTGCTTTTCATTTGCTGGCAGATTTAAGAACGCAATTATATGATCATTTATTGTCGTTGGCTCCAGCCAAATTGGATGACAAAGAATCCGGTAAGATATTAAAGTTACTGGTTAAGGATATTGAACAAATCGAGGTTTTTTACGCACATACAATCGCACCAGTTGTGATTGCTGTTCTTCTTTCATTTTTACAAAGTTTCCTGATTTTTTTGTTTTCGCCATTGATGGGGACCTTGGCATTACTGTCTTATTTTTGGATTGGGTTTGTCCTTCCTCTTTTCAGAAAGAAGAAGATTGAAAATACGAGTTCATCTTTATCAAAATATGAAACTGAAAATGATCAGTTATTGAGTGAGACTGTTAACGGAAAAAGCCTTTTGCAACAATTTCAAAAAATCGAACAACGAATCTCTCTTTTAGATAAACAGCGGGATTTAATAGGTAATACAATCAAAAAAGGGACTTTTAGCGATTCAGCCGCTGCCACGGCAACTCAATTAAGTTTATTATTTTTCTCGATTGCAATGGGATATTTGGCTTTTAATTTCTCTGTTGGGAATACTTTATGTTGGGTAATTGCTTTTACTTTTCCATTTTCTTTTGGCAGAGTTCTCGCCTTAGCCAATCTTCCAAGTTCTCTAGGCAATGCTTTACTATCTGCTAAGAATATTTTTAAAATTCTCGATGAAAAAGCAGTATCCAATTTATCTGAAAATCAAGAAATTTCTTTGATCAAACAAAGTCGTTTTGTAGATGTGAATTTTTCATATCCTTTGCGTCCTAATAAAACCGTTTTGAAAGATGCTTCTTTGATTGGAAAAAAATCGGAAGTCATCGGAATTATTGGCGAAAGTGGAGAGAGGAAGAGCACTTTGATGAAGCTTTTGATGAAATGGTATCAACCAAAGAAAGGCTTAATAGAAGTATATAGTCATGATTTGCGGAAAATAAAAAAATCCGGCCTTCGCAAACAAATTAATTATGTTGCCCAAAATCCTTTAATTCTTTCCGGTACGATCCGAGAAAACATAACTTTAAAAAATAATAGTTTTTCTGATTCAAAAATTTGGGAGTCTTTAAAGAAAGTTGAATTGGATAAAACCGTCAAAAAAATGCCCAAAGAGCTTGATACAAAAATCAGTCGTTTAGAGCAGCGTTTTTCTTCCGGCGAATTGCAAAGACTGGAAATTGCCAGAGCATTGCTGTACCCGAGTTCAATATTGATTTTAGACGAACCGACAAGCAACTTGGGCACCCTTAATGAAGCAATTATAATTAATAGTCTGCAGAATTATTATCGGGGACTAATATTTATTGTGATTCACAGGCCAAGTTCACTTTCCTTCACTGAACGGGTTTATCGTTTAGCTGGTGGAGAGTTAGCCGAAATTAAGCAATAAAAAAGTTACTATTTTCGAGTAACTTTTTTATTGCTTAATTTTTTATTTTTTGCGTTCCTGAATTCAGCAATTGACCAACGACTGGAAGCTGACCGAAACTGCCGACTTGATCGTTTGAAACAACAATTGTATTGGTATCCGATTTTGCCAATTCGGTAAAGGCATTGATGCTTTGGTTTTGAAAGTATTTGTTATCGGCATTTTTCAATCCAGTTTGAACAGTATCAATTCGATATTTCTCAGCTTCAGCCCGTGTTTTTGTGGCATCAGCTTGAGCTTTGGCTGTTGCCACAATTGCATCGTTTTTAGCTTTGGTTGTTAACTCAATCGACTTTGCTTCCCCTTCGGCTTGAGCAATTGTTGCAACACGTTCTCGATCAGCTGTTAACTGTTTGTCCATTGCTTCTTGGATAGCTCGTGACGGAGTTAACTCATCAATATTGATTCGATCAACGTTAATCCCGTAAGTATTAGTTAAATCACCAATAGCCGAAGCTAATTCCTGGTTTATTCTGGCTGTCGCGCCTAAGGCTTCATTTAAATCCAAACGACCTATAATATCACGTAAGTGACCACGAACTAATTGAGCCATTGATTCTACCGAGTCGGTGTTTTCGTATTCGTATTTTACAGCATCAGTTACATGATAATTTAAAGTAACGCTGGCAGATACATCCGCGTTATCCTTCGTTATGACTGAATAGTTCGGCAACTTCAAAGGGCTCATTGCCAAGGTGACTTCCTTTATTCCTTGAAAAAAGGGAATGTAAAAATGAATTCCCGGATCAACACTTTTTCGATATTTTCCTAATACTTCGACTAATCCTTTATTGTTTTGTGGAACGATCTTAAAAAATAGTGCCATTTTCTCTCCTAATTTGCCATTTCCATTTTTCTCAGCGTTAAGACATTGCCATTGGCTTCAAGAATAACGTAATTAGCTGTTTTATCGACTTTTTGGTTATCTTCAATTAAATAGCGGTAATAGATTCCCGAAACTTCAACGAGACCATTCTTGTCGTTAATTCTTTTTCCGGGTATCAGTGTACCAACGAACTGTCGATCCTCGAAAGAATTATTTTTAACATCTTTTTCAAGAATTTTTGTGATATAAGAATTTACACTTCGATTGTCAGCGGCAGCTAAGCGCGTGATTTTTTCGTGTAATTCAGGATCAATTCGTAATGCTATATTTCCGGATTTTTTCGTGCTCGTAAGTTGCCCCCAATTTCTATAACTCCATCTGGACAATGATCATGATATCACATTGATATATTTTTTATATTAAAGTTTCTTTAATGTTTAAATGCTCAAGCATAAATTACTAAGGGTTTTTAATCGTGAAAGGCCGCTCTGTTTAATTCCAGCGTATAATATGTCTTGCGTAGATTGAAATATTATTGAAACTTATTCAAATAATATTTTCAGTTACTTGTAGCTTTAATCAACTGACTATTATTCAACCGGATGGATAAGTAAGAGAGGAATTTTTATTAAATTGAATTACACTAAATAATATGAAAGCTGAGAATTTGTAATTTAGAGACAAGCAACACAGAAGAATAATTTGTCTTTTTTTAATGAGTTACGAATAAATGATTTTGAATTGACGCGCCGGATTTTTAATTTAGACGTACTGAACTTAGAAGGGATGAAAGATGACTGAATTTAAACATTTTTTTGAAACATTTCAACCGGAACATTATGAAATTTTTTTGGATATCAATCGAGAAAACAAAAAGTTTTCTGGTAAAACAACAATTAGCGGCAATGCAAAAAACACTAAAATTGCCATCCATGAAAAGGATTTAACAATTAAATCTGTTCAATCTGATGGACATGACTTGTCATTTAATATTGATCCCGAATTAGATGCGATTAAGATTGAATTACCTCAGACCGGTAAAACAAGTTTGACGATAAGTTACACAGCAACTTTAACCGATAGTATGATGGGAATTTATCCTTCATATTACGAAGTTAATGGCGAGAAAAAACAAATTATTGGTACACAATTTGAAACGACCTTCGCTCGGCAGGCTTTCCCTTGTATTGATGAACCGGAAGCTAAAGCAACTTTTGATTTGGCAATTAAATTCGACGAAAAGCCGGGTGAAACGATTTTAGCAAACATGCCGGAAGTACGCGAAAAAGATGGCGTGCATTATTTTGATACGACAATGCGCATGTCGACTTACCTGGTTGCGTTCGCTTTTGGGGATTTACAAAGTAAAAAAACATCAACCAAGAGTGGTGTTGAAGTTAGTGTATATAGTACTAAAGCCCATCCAATTAAGCAACTTGATTTTGCCTTGGACATTGCCAAACGTTCAATTGAGTTTTATGAAGAATTTTATCAAACCCCCTATCTGTTACCGCAGTCCAATCAGTTGGCTTTGCCTGATTTTTCAGCCGGGGCTATGGAAAACTGGGGACTTGTGACTTACCGTGAAGCTTATTTGCTGCTTGATCCGGATAACACAGCCCTTAATACGAAACAGCTTGTTGCTACAGTGATTGCGCATGAATTGGCGCATCAGTGGTTTGGCGATTTGGTTACGATGAAATGGTGGGATGATTTGTGGCTAAATGAAAGTTTTGCCAATATGATGGAGTATGTTGCCGTAGATGCCATTGAGCCAAGCTGGAATATTTGGGAAACCTTCCAGACTTCTGATGTACCATCTGCTTTGCAACGTGATGCAACCGACGGTGTACAATCTGTTCATGTGCAGGTTGAACATCCGGCAGAAATCGATGCTTTATTCGATGGTGCAATTGTTTACGCGAAGGGCGCTCGTATGTTGGTTATGGTGCGAGCATTGATTGGCGATGACGCCCTGCGTAAGGGCCTGAAAAATTATTTCGCCGCACATCATTACGGCAACGCAACAGGACATGATTTATGGTCCGCTTTGGGCGATGCTTCCGGTATAGATGTCAGTGCTGTTATGAATTCATGGCTTGAACAGCCAGGCTATCCAGCTGTAGCGGCTGCTGTTGTAAATGGTAAATTGACTATCTCGCAACAGCAATTCTTCATTGGCGAAAATCAGGAAGCAGGACGTCTTTGGCAAATTCCTCTGAATAGTAATTATGATTCAGTACCTGCTATTTTTGCTGATAAGAATTTAACAATTGGTGATTATTCCGAATTACGCAAAGCAGCCGGTGAGCCTTTTCGATTGAATATTGGCAATAATTCGCATTTCATTGTCAAATACGATAAAACTTTGCTGTCAGATATTTTAGATGATATTAATTCATTTGATTCCGTTTCCCAACTTCAAATTTTGCAGGACTTACGTTTATTGGCAGAGGGTCGACAAGTCCTGTACGCCGATATCGTTCCTTTGTTAATGCGTTTTTCAAGTAGCAGGTCGATGCTTGTTAATGCTGCTCTTTATCGTGTTGCCAACAACCTGAAAAAGTTTGTGACGCCAAAATCTGATGAAGAGAAGGCGCTGAAAGTACTCTTTGAAAAATTGAGTTCTAAACAGTTTATACGTTTAGGTTGGAAGCCTAAACCATCTGAATCAAACGATGATCAATTGACTCGTCCATATGTTTTAAATGCGGCACTGTATGCCGAGAATGACGATGCGATTTCATCGGCGCATGATTTATTCGTCGATAATGCTGACAAATTGTTGAGTTTGCCGGCAGGCGTCCGCGTGTATGTCTTGGCGAACGAAATGAAAAACTTTGCTAATACAGCACTATTCGATAAATTATTAACTGCTTATCATGATTCTTCGGATGCCAGTTTTAAAGAAGACCTGCGTGTAGCTATCACTAGTGTAACGGACAGCTCTCTTATTGCACACTTAATTGAAAAATTCGAGGATGCCGATGTGATCAAACCCCAAGATCTGCGCGGCTGGTTCTATAGTCTTTTGGCCAATAATAATGCTCAGCAAGCAGCTTGGGATTGGATTCGTAAGGATTGGGATTGGTTGGAAGATACTGTTGGCGGCGACATGGAGTTTGCAACTTATATTACAGTTATTTCGATGGTTTTTCGTACACCGGAGCGTTTAACAGAATTTAAAGAATTCTTCGAACCGAAATTGAATACACCTGGTTTAACCCGTGAAATCAGTATGGATATCAAGGTAATTGCAAACCGTGTTGATTTGGTTGAAGCAGAAAAAACTTCTGTCATTGCAGCTATTTTGGAAGCAGGTAGATAAAACTTATTCTCAAGCAGGAGGATTTATTTCTTTTTACTAAGCGCCTTGATGGCGCTTTTTGTTTTGAACCGTGATATAAAAAATATTAAGGATTGATATTTGTTTATCTAGCATCATTAAATATGAAATTTCGATTAATTATTTATTAATCTCAATTTTATTTTGTTTAAAGTTGACATACTTTTAACAAGTGTTATATTTTAGTGCATAGATTTCAAACGATTTGATCTGGAAAGTACTTTTCCAGTAATGTCTAGAGAGTCGTACTAGCTGTAAGCCGATCTTTACTAAGAAAAGGAAAATGGCCGGTGATTGGTTGATACGAACGGTTTACCGAAAGTATCAAACGGAATGGTTCTCGTTATCGGACACGCCATTGCTGTTAGCCCATCTGCTAACAAAGATGGTTAGTAAGGTTTATTTGTGCAAGCAAAGAAACAAATCAGGATGGTAACGCGACAAGTCGCTTCTGTATTAATTTACAGGAGCGATTTTTTTGTCGGGAAAAGGAAATATATGGAAACAAAACAAACAAGATATTCATTGCTTAATGATCAGGCGCAGTCTTTGTTGGACGGTGAACATGACTTAATTGCCAACATGAGCAATTTAGTTTCGTTGATTTTTAATTCTGACCAAAATATTAATGGAACAACTTATTATCGTCTAAAAAATGGAGAACTTATATTAGGACCTTTTCAAGGCAAACCAGCTTGTGTGCATATACCTTTAGGAAGAGGAGTTTGCGGTACAGCAGCTGCTCTTAAAAAAACAGTGATCGTTTCGAACGTTCATAAATTCGAGGGTCATATTGCTTGTGACAAGGATTCAAATTCTGAAATTGTGGTTCCGATTTTTTCAAAAAATGAATTTTGGGGTGTTCTCGATCTGGATAGTACAAAATTCAACTATTTTGATAAAAATGATCAAGAATATTTGGAAAAAATCGGGAATTATATATTTGGTATTTAACCATTTGAAATATAAAAGGAAGGAGAACTTATGGCTGCCTTTATTAATAGCAAAACCAATATCATTGACCTAAAAAACATCACCGTTCTGTTTAAAAATCAAAGAAAAGAAGTTAGAGCAGTCGATAACGTAAATTTGGCTGTAGAGCGAGGCGACATTTTCGGAATTATAGGTTATTCCGGAGCCGGCAAGAGTACTCTTGTGCGAACAATAAACTTGTTACAAAAACCGACAAATGGATCTGTAATTGTTAATGGCATCGACATTAAAAAAATAGATGAAAAAAATTTACGTGTGGTAAGGCATAAAATTGGTATGATTTTCCAACATTTTAATTTAATGAGTTCGCGTTCGGTTCTTGGCAATATCGAATATCCATTATTAGATCAAAAAATTAATCGGAAAAAACGTCAGCAACGTGCACTGGAACTATTGAAGCTGGTTGGACTTCAAGAATATGTTTCAGCATATCCCTCGCAATTGTCCGGCGGGCAGAAACAACGAGTCGCAATTGCAAGAGCTTTGGCCAATAATCCCGAGATATTAATCTCTGATGAATCTACGAGCGCTTTAGATCCAAAAACAACCGAATCTATTTTGGAACTCTTAAAGGATTTGAATAAAAAACTGAATTTAACAATTGTTCTAATTACGCACGAAATGCAGGTCATTAAAAGTATTTGTCATAACGTAGCCGTCATGGAATCAGGAAAAATAATCGAAGAAGGTAAGGTCACGGATATTTTCATTGATCCATCCAGAGAAGTTACTCAAGATTTTGTCGACACATCAACAAATGTTAAAAACGCGATTAAACGCATTATCAAGAACACTAAATTTAAAATTCCGGGCATTAATCAGGAATTGGTCTATTTAAAGTTCGTTGGTCAATCCGCAAATGAGGGAATAATTTCGAAAATAGTAAAAAAATTCAGAATTAGTTTTAACATACTTTTTGCAAATGTTGATCAAGTTGACGGTGAAGACATTGGTCATATGATAATTGCTTTTTCCGGAGAAGATTCTTTAATAAAAAAATCATTGGATGCACTTATTAAAAATGGTGTTCGAACACAAATATTAGTTAAAGGAGATACATGATATTGAGACTAATAAATCAACTAATGCCGAATGTAATTGCGATGAAAGGAGAATTTATAGAGGCAACTTTTGAGACGATCTACATGACAGTCGTTTCAGCTGTTATAGCTGGAATTTTCGGATTAGCATCGGGCGTCTGCCTTGTGATTACTGAAGAAAACGGTATAGCTGCCGACACGTTTATTTATTCGATATTGGATAAAATAATTAATTTGTTAAGATCTATTCCATTTATCATATTGCTGGCCGTGATTGCTCCGCTTACTTATTTTTTGGTTGGTACAACAGTTGGCACGACTGCATCACTGGTTCCATTAATTTTTGGTATTTTTCCATTTTATGCGAGACAGATTCAGAACGCTCTTTTGGATGTCGATCCAGGAATTATTGAATCTGCCAAATCGATGGGTTCCAGTACGATTGAAATAATTTTTCGTGTTTATCTTCGAGAAGGGCTTGCGGACATTGTTAGAGTATCAACCTTGACGATTATAAGTTTATTAGGTCTCACGACCATGGCTGGAGCAATTGGAGCCGGAGGATTGGGAGATATCGCAATTAGTATAGGCTATGCGAGGTTTGAAAACGATATTACTTTTATGGCAATGATTATTATTTTGATTATGGTTTTTATAGTTCAATTGGCTGGTGATTGGATTGCCCGAAAAGTTCAAAAATATTAATTAGTTTGAAGAGGTTTTTATGAAAAGGAATAAAAATATAAAAAGAATTTCTTGGATTACTGGAATTATTGTGATTATCATCGTTGCAATTTTCGGTATTCACTATCTTAGTTCGAAACATCAGACCGCTGTTGAAAAATCATCAACAATCACAGTCGGTTCTCAAGGTTCCGATTATGCCATTTGGCAACATATAGCCAAAAGTAACGATGCCAAGAAATTAGGGCTGAAAATTAAAGTAAAACAAATCACTGATGGAGTTCAACTCAATAAGGCTACAGCACAGGGCAGCATCGACGTTAACGCTTTTCAGTCTTGGTCATATTATTTAGCATACAATCAGGAGAATAAAAAAAATAAGCTTGCTGCGCTCGGAACCACTTATTTAGAACCGATGGGCATATATTCCGATAAATACAAGAAAATTAGCGAGATACCTGATGGTGCTACGATTGCAATTGCCAATAATCCTAGCCAAGCGGCACGCGGGCTACTATTACTTGAAAAAGCAGGTTTAATTACATTAAATAAAAATTTCGGATATTTAGGAACGATTAATGATATTAAAAGTAATCCGAAACATTTGAAATTTAAACAGATTGACGATACAACCGGACCAAGAATGCTTCATAGCGTGAGTGCTGTGCTAATTTCAAACACGGTTGCGTTAGAAGGCGGTTTGCACGTATTAACTGATTCTATTTATCATGAAGCAGTAAACCAGGGCACAAAAGACAACATTAATATACTTGCTACGGCAGCGAAAAATAAAAACAATAAAACTTATAAAAAGCTAGTTACTCTTTACCATAAGAAAAATATTCAAAAATATATTAAAAACAAATACTTTGGAACAAAGATAGAAGTTTCAAAAGATTTGTCCTATTTTAAGTAGACCACAAAATTATTAATTAGAAATTTTGGCAAAAATGTTTTGTTTTCGTGGAGGATAAAAATGACAAAAACAGCAATTATTACCGGAGCAGGACGGGGAATCGGAGAAGGAATCGCATACCGTTTGGCAGAAAATGATTATGCGATTGCAGTAGCCGATATTAATTTCGTTTCAGCCAAGAAAGTAGCAGAAAATCTTAAACAACAAGGAGCTTTGGCAAAAGCTTATCAGTTAGACGTTGCCAATCGTAATGAGGTCTTTGATTTGGTTAGCGAAGTTATAAAAGAATTTGGCGAGCTTGCTATATTCGTTAATAACGCGGGAGTCACTTTTATTGATTCTTTTGTTGATTCTAATCCGTCGGATGTCGAACGATTGTTGGATGTTAATTTAAAAGGTACCTACTGGGGCATTCAAGCAGCAGCAAAACAATTTCAAAAACAGGGTCGTGGAGGCCGAATTATTAATGCTGCTTCGCTGGCGGGAGTTGAAGCATCGGCTTTGCAAAGTGCTTACTCCGCTTCTAAATTTGCTATTAGAGGTCTTACTCAGGCTGCTGCAAAAGAATTAGCCAAAGACAAAATTACCGTCAATGCTTATGATCCTGGCGTTGTTAGAACTCCTTTACGAGATGCAATCGATCAAAAGACAGCCGCAATTAAAGGTCTATCGGTTGAAAAACAAAAAGAATCTGTGCTTAAAGAAATTGCTCTTGGTCGAGAAGCGACACCAAAGGACGTTGCAGAAGTGGTCTCTTGGTTATCATCACCATCTGCAAACTACATTACCGGTCAATCAATTTTGGTCGATGGGGGCATGCGTTATCAATAATTACCAACCAAAACGATAATATTGATGCGACAGAAAATTAGCTAAAAAATATAAATATTTCTAGTCGTGTTGAGTAACGGTTACTCAGTTGTTTCATAAGCAATTTTTATAGGTTCGACTCCTGTCACCACGTTTGTATATTAAACGCTTTGGAGAATTTGATGAGCAGAATTGAACAACACAAAATTAATAAATGGTTAGCGTTCTGGAGAGGAGGATCTTTAGAGGATACGATCATGCATTGCTGAAATTTTTTAAAATTTTAATCAATAATTGTTAAAGGAGTAGGAGACCTATGAATTCAAGTTTAACCTACCGTTCAGGAGTCAAAGATGTTTTGCCGACAGTATTTGGCTATATCGGTGTTGGTATGGCTTTTGGAATTGTTGCCGAAGCAAACCGTTTGTCAATTCTAGCCGTTTTATTTATGTCTTTACTGGTATATGCCGCTTCTGTTCAATTTCTTATTTCAGCCATGCTTTTGGCTGGCAGCCCAATTTCAACAATTGTTTTATCAGCTTTTTTAATCAATTCTAGAATCATTTTAATGGGAGCATCAATCGCGAATCATTTTAAAAAAAGTAGTTTATTACAAAATATTTTTATCGGCAGCTTATTGACGGATGAAACTTTTGCCTTAGCGATAACTAAGGTTAACAAGACCGATGGTCGTCTAACAACGGCCTGGTTTAACGCTGCAAATATAGTTGCCTATTTTATATGGGTCATTTCCACCGTCGTCGGTTGTGCACTGGGCAAAATGATTAAGAATCCACTTAAATTTGGTTTGGATTTTGCTTTAATCGCTATGTTTGTTGGTCTACTTTATTTACAAATAATCAATGATCATAGTAAGACTATTCAATTACAACTAATAGTTGTAATTTTCGTTGCGATAGCGATGTACTTTTTAATACGTTGGTTTTCCGGCAATATAGCTTTGTTGATGGCAACGATTATTGGATGCTTGTTCGGAATGGAGATCAGAAAAAAATGACATTAAAAGTTGGAGTAACGATTTTATTATGTGGTCTGGTTACCTGGTTTTCTCGTTTATTGCCATTTTTGTTTTTAAAGAAATTCAAATTGGCAACTTGGTTTATCAATTTTTTATCTTTCGTACCAATCACGATCATTTCCGCAATTCTATTCGAAAATTTATTAATTGAAAAAAATGGACAATGGCCAAACTTGAATTTTATCAATTGTTTGGCTGCAATCCCGACTTTATTAGCAGGATTTTTGAGCAAAAGGTAGATTGCAAATTTAATCCGAATTTTTGGACAAATTTGTCAGCATAACCCGATAAGGTGTTTGCCAGTCAAGTATTTTAAGTGGCCTCTGATTAATTTCGAGTAAGGTGGTTTTCAAGCCTTGAGCACTAATGTGCTCAAAATAAGTCCCTTTAGGATAAAAATAACGTAAATTCCGATTAAAGCGTTCATTACTACCACGTTCAGCTGGCGTATAAGCATGGCAGTAATAGGTCTTAATACCATATTGTGATTCAAGTGATACTAGCCCACTAAACTCAGTGCCACGGTCCACAGTAAAGCTGTGCACCGGACCATTAAAAGTGGTTAGGAACTTAGTTAGTGCTTCATTAACAGTCGCTGTCGTCCGATCTTTTAACCGGTATGCCCAAAGGAACCGTGATTTTCGATCGATTAAAGTTAATAAAACTGCCTTACTATGCCCACGAGGACCAACGACTGTATCTAGTTCAAAATCGCCGATGCGATTACGTTGATTAATCATCATGGGACGCTGTTCAATTGATCGCCCCAAAGATTGATTATATTTGGATCGTTGGTCAACGTTACGCCGTTGGCGTACGCCATGTTCAGGTAGATCATTCAAGGAGAAACCAATTCTCCCCTGATTTAGCCAATTATAAATAGATTTAGTAGCTAGTTTAAATTCGTGAGCAATCATTCCTGGTGACCAGCTTAGACGTAAATGGTTGAGAATTTTTTGCTTTAACTCATCGCTCAGCTTAGTTTTCCGACCACATCGTGATCGCTTGTATTCGGCATCTGTTTGTGCTAATTCAGCCTGATAAGGTTGACATCGAGATAATTCATAAGAAATTGTTGACGGTGATCGGTTCAGCCGAACGCCCATTTGGATATTGGACAGCCCTAGTTCACAAAAGGTTTCGATTTTAATTCGTTCGGAATAGGTTATACTAGACAAAAGATCAGCTCCTAAAAGATGGGTTTGTGGTAAACACCATTTTAAAGGAAGCTGATCTTTTTTGTCCGAACAGCGTTCGGATTAATTTTACAATCTACCTTGGGGGTTTAATTATGGTTTATTAACCGTCCTAACCACCAAAATGACTCATTTGCCTGCCAATTGACTGTTTGGGCAGTCAGCACCAACCATTTTAGTGGCGTGATTTCTCAAAATGACGTAAAACTAACTTTAAATTTAGCAAGAAGATGGTTAGATGGTATTGATAAGACAATCTTCGTTAATCATCGTTTCTATTACACATTTATCGATGCGCTTGGTTCAGGGATTCTCACTTTTTCATTAGGTTTGTTATTGTTAAAACTTACTGGTCTGGCCATTAGCTTTGGCTTTTCCATTATCATTGGCCCGCTAATTAGTCTCGCCATAGCCCCGCTTGTCGGCCACTTACTTGATACACTCCCCCATAAGCAAGTGGCCTTGCTTGGCAATTTCGGTATGTTGATCAGTGTCCTCCTCTTTTGGGGCTACAGTCTCATCGCATTTTCCCCTCATAGTATCTTTTGGACCGTTATTATCTTTAATATTTTAACCACTGCTGCCAGTCGCTTTTCCGGTCTTGCCTATATCTCATCCGTTCAAAACTTGGTTTCTAAAAACCAATGTCAACGTTTAAATGCGATCATGGGTCTCAGCTCATCAATCTCCGGAATCATCAGTGCCCCAATCGCCGGCTGGTTATTTTCAGAAGTCTCTTTCAAATTCATTATTCTTCTCCGGCTATTAACTGTGATTAGCACGCTAACTTTAACTTTAATGATCGACTTTACCCGCTACGATTCTCAACCGCACCAAATAATGACACGTACTGGTTCCTTTAAAGCCGCCTACCAGTATTTACAGCAACAACCTCGACTCTTAAAAGTGACCGTTTCGGTTTGCCTATTAAACTTCACCAGTGTGTTATTCGAGATCGGAACGCCCTTTGTAATTTTACAACGGCTACATCTAACCAGCCGTGTCAGTGGGCTGATTCAAGGGTGCTCTTCAGTGGGCATCGTTCTTGGTGGTATTGTCATCTCCATTGTCACAATTAAGCGACCATTTAGCTTTACGATCCGACTATACCAAGTCTATGCCTTGCTCTCGCTGAGCGTTGGTTTCCTATTAAATAGCCGCTTACTGCCAATTCTGGCTGTCTTAGCTACGTTTAACCTATTAGCCGGGAGCATCTCCGCCATGGCAGACGCACCTATCTTTACCACTATCCAAAAAAACGTTCCACCGGAAATTGTTGGCCATTTAATGACCTTACTATTTACACTCGTCCAAGTCTTACAGCCGGCTGGCGTTTTCCTTTACAGTGGCCTACTAGACCATTATCAGTATCCGTTAATCTTTTTGATAAATGGCCTTGTTCTGATGAGCATTGTCTTTCGTTTCTTTGGCGTTCATCGCAATTACACTTAAAAACGGTTCCTTCAGAATGCACAACGCACTGAAGGAACCGTTTTTCTTTTAATCAGAGTGAGTTGCGGATAACCGCGCACGTAACTTAGCCCGTTGTACTTTACCATTGCCATTGTGGGGAATCTCCACCACTGGGATAAAGGTTTGGGGAACCTGATAGTGGGCCAAGTGCTGCCGACCAAACGCGACTAACGCCGCCACATCAAGAGGATAGTCACTGACCACAAAGGCCACCGGCACCATTCCCCATTCAGCGTCCGACCGACCAACGACCGCAATATCGCGAACCCCTGGCGCCGATTGGTAGGCGGCCTCAATCGCATCAGGGAAGATATTTTCCCCGCCAGAAATAATCATGTCATCCAACCGGCCATCAACGTATAAGAAGCCGGCCTCATCTAAATGACCCACATCGCCGGTATGATACCAACCATCTGCCGTTAGCTTCGCCGCAAACTTCTCCGGCTGTCCTAAGTATCCGGCGGCTAACGCGGGTGTTTTTAATAGAATCTCATGCGTCTGCGGGGTCAACTGGAGTTGCGTGGTAAATAACGGTTTGCCTGATGATCCCACATGACTTGGCGCATCCGCAAAGTTTAACGCCACCACCTGAGAAGCCGTTTCGGTCATCCCATAGGATTGCACAACGGGAACCCCTTGCTGCTGACACCGCCGCAACGTGGCTTGATCAATGGGGCCACCCCCTAGCAGCATTCCTCGTAAAGCACAATAAGGTGCCGCCGTGGGGGTCTGTTGATCTAACAGCTTCTTGAGCATGAATGGCACTACCGAAATTAAGGTCACCGGTTCCGTTCGCAAGATGTGCGCAATGGCTGACGCGTCAAACTGTGGTACCAAGCGCACCGTCATCCCATAGATTAAGCCACGCATCATAATTGAAAACCCACTGATGTGAAAAATCGGTACCGTACACAGCCATTCATCGTCTGGCATCACACCTAAATTTAAGGCAGAAGCAATTGCTGAGGTATAATGATTCTCGAAGGTCTGTAGCACGCCCTTGGGTTGTCCCGTTGTCCCCGATGTATACATGATACTGGCGACCTGATGCACATCAAACGTTGCGACAAGTGGGCGGGGCGTTGCGGCCGTGGTCAATAACGTTCCAAAACGTACCGCGTTCACCCCCAACCCCTCACGCCATAAGTCATCGGCAACGAGACACGTTGCCACCGTACTGTCTTGTAATTGCCGCCTTAGTTCTGTGGTCGGTAGACGTTTGTTCAACCAGACAATCGTGTGCCTCGTCCCCAATAAGGCGAGGGCAACTTGGTAGCCGGCGAGGGAGTTATCAGTCAGCATCGCTACTCGGGGCTGCGTTAAGGCACCAACCGCCGCCAGTTGACCGGCCACTTGTGTTAAGCGCTGTGCCAGTGTCGCAAATGTCAGTGACTGATGCCCATCCGTCACCGCGATCTTTTGGGGCGCCAACTGAGCTTGCTTCGTGATCCAATTATCCACGACTGTTGCTCCTTTCTATGGAAACTTAGGGTATTGGTCGAAGTCAGGCTGCCGTTTTTCGTTAAAGGCATCGCGTCCCTCTTTCCCCTCATCGGTCGTATAAAAGAGCATCGTTGCGTCGCCGCCCAATTGTTGAAGGCCTGCTAATCAGTCCGTATCAGTATTCATAGCGGCCTTGATAAAGCGCAATGCCGTTGGTGATTTCTGCAAAATCTCGTGATACCAATCCAACGTTTCTGATTCAACCTCGGCTAGTGGCACCACTTTATTAATCCAGTTCATTTGGTAAGCCTCTTCCGCGCTATAGAAGTGATTCAAGAACCAGACTTCCTTGGCACGCTTGTGACCAATGACGCGGGCCAGATAGCCAGACCCGTAGCCTGCATCAAAACTGCCCACTTTCGGCCCCGTTTGACCAAATTGTGCATTGTCAGCCGCAATCGTTAAATCACAAACCAGTTGTAAGATGTTACCACCACCAACTGACCAGCCCTTAACCATGGCAATCACGGGCTTGGGAATTACCCGAATGAGGTGTTGCAGATCCAAGACGTTGAGCCGGGCAATATGGTCAGGACCCACATAGCCCCCGTTACCCCGCACGGTCTGATCACCACCGGAAGAAAAGGCCTTATCACCGGCCCCCGTTAAAATAATCACGCCAATGCTACTATCATCACGACAAATCGCGAAGGCCTCAATCATTTCCTGGATCGTTACCGGCGTAAACGCATTGAGCTTTTTCGGACGGTTCATGGTAATCTTAGCGACCTTATCCGCTCGTTCAAAAATAATTTCTTGGTAATCCTTAACCTGTTGCCAATTTGCTGTTGTCATGATTTCACAACCCTTTCAAAAGAGGTATTATTATGGAAAATTTATTAACCACCTTAGGCATCAAGCAATGCTTAATCACTAAGACAAAATCGATTATAGCACTCCCTGTGAGCGCTGCCATCAAACAACCCTATGGCGTCGTTCGTGGGGGCATCAATGGCGTATTAGCCGAGACCGCGGCCTCGCTAGGCGCCAATGCTAATCTCGATGCTGATCAGGTCGCCGTCGGGGTTAATTTAACCGTCCAACATCTCCAAGCTGTGACCCAGGGGGAATTAATTGCGACAGCTACACCGTTGCATATCGGGCATCACTTGCAGACCTGGCAAGTCGCCATTACAGTCGCTGACCAACTCACCAGCCAGGCCACCGTCACTCTCACAACAATGAAAAAATAATCGTTAGTTTTCAAAAAAGACTTACGTCGTGAAAAAATTTGTGGTACGCTGAGTTCTCGTGGGAAATTCAAACGAGGAGCAACACAATGCCTAGAAATTTTAAAGAAGAACTACTATTTACTGCTGTCATGGCGGGCCTGATGGTCCTAGTGATGGCTGGTTACAACATCGCCTTAGCTGATGGCTTCGGTCATCACTTCATCAGAGAAGTCTTGGTCGGCTACCCCTTGGCCTTACTGGTCGCCGCAATTTGCGATCTAGGGATCATCGGTCCCGGCGTCAAATATCTCTTTTTCCACTACATCATTAATGATTATATGAAAAAGAAACAGATTCGGATCGCCCTCACCATCTCCGTAATGATGGTGGCCGGAATGGTCACGTTAATGTCACTTTTCGGAATGGTCGTCACTCAAAACTTTGGGGGCAACGTCTTCTTGACGTATCTCCACACTTGGATTTTTAATCTCTTCATGGCGTTACCACTACAATTATTAATTGTTGGCCCAATTGCCCGTAAGATTTTATCACTCGTCCAAAAGGTGCCAGCACCCGAACGACCATTAGAAACCGAAACATCTAAAGATTAACCTAACTAAACGTCGCCGCTACCAATCAGTAGTTGCGACGTTTTTTATTTGTCGTTATCCCACGCTAACGACAAACGACCCGCGTTGCGTCTGCAACCGGGTCATTTTTGGTTTCATTACTTTTCGGTAAGTTGCAATTTCGGCCAGCGCCCATTTGGATATTGGACAGCCCTAGTTCACAAAAGGTTTCGATTTTAATTCGTTCGGAATAGGTTATACTAGACAAAAGATCAGCTCCTAAAAGATGGGTTTGTGGTAAACACCATTTTAAAGGAAGCTGATCTTTTTTGTCCGAACAGCGTTCGGATTAATTTTACAATCTACCAATTGGAAGAAGGCCCGAGCAGATAAATCGAAGACTAGGCCGTCTAGTTCCTCCGTAATAGTTGGTTTGCCGGCCAGTAATGTTGTTTGGTCACCCCAGATCAATGAAGTTTTACCAGCATTGATATTTTGCATGACCGACACGACCATTGGCAGTTTTTCAGCGATTTTCATCAATAATTGATGCTTTTTCGGTAACTTGGGTGTATTTGTGATGAAGACCAGCTGAATTTCACCAGTGGCGGCCGCTTCACGCACAACGATCGTCTTGACGATGCCAGAATTATGTTCTTCATCGTAAATCGGTACTTGGAGTTCCTCCAGCCAAGCCACGACTTGACGCATGACTGTCATTGTCGCCGGCATTTGCACCGAACAGGTCGGTAAGTCGACTAGGTCATGACTATTTTCTTTATATAAGCCAGCAGCGACGTGCCCATCAATTAAACGAACTTGAAATTGGGCTTTGTTGCGGTATTCATAAGGATTAGTCATCCCAATGGTGGGCCGAACATCATAGTGTCGATAACCAGCTGGGCAGTATTTTTCGAGTGCTTGACGAATTAAATCTTGCTTAAAGGCTAATTGGGCCGGGTAGTCGAGGTGTTCTAATTCAAAACCACCGACTTCGCCCGCATAGGCATCGCGGGGATCGACCCGGTCAGGACTAGGCTTGTGAATACTACGAATCTTATATTTATGTCGAACCAGTTAACAAAAGTTCCAAACAATGGATTAACGTGATTGCTGCCAAACCAAATTACAAGAAAAACAAAGCCAAATACGCTGCCTATAAAGAAATCATTAAAGGCTATCACCAAAAGAAAGTTAAGCAGTTAATCAAAAAATATTCTGATAATACTTCAATGGCAGCTTGGAATCTAAAACTGAAGTGAAGTTGAAAAGATTTATGGGATCTTACCTTTTTTTGAAGGAAGCCAGTCTTTAATCATCGTCACTCATAATATGGGATTGGTAAAATTAATCGCCGACAGGATCGTTTTTCTTGAAGACGGAAAAGTTTTATTTGATGATTCTACTAAAATTTTCTTTAATAGGCCCGATAAATTAATTGCTGATTTTCTTGTCGTCTATGAACTTTGGCTGTCAAAAATACAAAAAATAAACAAATATTTTTATAAAAGATGATCTTCAATCAATTTAAAGCAAGAGAATTTTGCCTCATTATTTTTCCTTGACAAGACTGTCTATCCAATCAAAAAGATCAATTAAGTCGTAATCTCCGCTGTGGGGTTTTGCCCAAGGCATAAAGAAGTCAATGTCCAAATTCATATTTTGCAATGTGGTGGCTAAAATGATTGGAACAGCAAAAGAGGTATCGCGATCCGCTGCACCATGACGAATACGCCAATGCTTGGCAATCAAACTGTTTGACTGATTGTTTAAATAATTAAGTGGATTAATCGCTGTAACAAGCTCCGGATCCGCTTTTTTTGCGGTTTTCTCACTATATTTTTGTCCTATTTCAGTAAAATGTTTTGCTTTGATTTTTATATCACCAAATAAATCATTTTCTGGGTTATTTAATCCTAAATCATCAAATGCAGGAACTTTTTTCATTCTTGTTATATAACGCAAATAGGCTTTCCATTTTAGCGAAACAACTTTGCCATTTCGAATATCGAGAAAATTCGGATTATTCAGTTCGTTTCCTTTTTCAATTTCTGTTTGAGCCGACTTGATTAAGAATTTTTTGGTTAAATCCAAGAAATTACCTTCGCCAATTTTATTCAACGTCAGATAATCTCCGTCCGGATTTCTTAAACGTAGAGAATTCAAATATTCAATAAATTGATTCTTTAATTTTGATGATAATTGTTTTTCAAGTTCGTTAAGTTGCCCATTTAAAGGACTAAACTCGGCTTTGCCATTTTTTATATCAATTTTTTGCGTATGCCAGTCGTTAATACCGTTGAACTGCCATTCATAGGCAGCATCAGCATTCTCAAGATTATGAATCGGACAATAGGCCGATACGGCAAATATATTATCCGAACTGTCAGCCGCACCGATTTCATCCAATTCTTTTTCAAAAAAAACATTATTCCCGGATGCACCAATTAGAGCTGATATCGCTCCACCGGCACTTGTTCCGTTGGTGATAATTTTATTAACGTCACCTGGAAAATTGTCTTTATTAAATTTAATGTATCTGATTGCTGCTTTCATATCAATGATGAATGCAGGTGCTTTTCCAATAAATTCTCCTTTTTCATTTGTTAAAGTTCGACCTCTTAGCCCGGCGGAGACAACAACATAACCTCTAGATAAAGCTTTAACCATCGTGGAGGAGTTATATAATATTTTTTTGTTTCCTGGAAAAGTCCGCGGCCCGGGAAAATAGCCACCAACGGTATTTGGCATAAAAATCGGGGCAGTATTTAGTCCATAATCATTAATGATTTCGTTTTTATAATATCCGAGTGGAACAAAGACATTCATTTTTTGAATAGAATGAACTGGTTTGGAAACGTAATCAATGTCCTAAAATGCACGATATTTAACAGTTGATACTCCATCCTTAATAGATTCTTCCGTATATTTATTATTATCAAATGACAGAGATAGATTCATTTAAGACTCCTTTTTAAGGTTTTATATCGTGGCTGCATAAAAAATTATTTACCGTAATTTTAAATAATTTAAATTAAAAATACTTTAAATTTTAAAATTTGATTTAATTTAAAAATTTGCAGAAGAATATTTCTTAAGCAGATTAATTTGTATAAAAAATATTTATAATGTTGTTAAAATCCTGTTTTAGCAGGAGATTATAAAACTGACCCTAGTTTAATAAAAATAATTCTGATGAGGTAGGGGACGATAATGAAAGATTTTTTTGGCATTTTAGGTGGCATGGGAACAATGGCAACGGAAAACTTTGTTCGTACATTGGATCGTTTGACCGAAACTCATAGCGACCAGAATTTTCTGAATTATTTAGTATTTAATCATGCTTGTATTCCCGATCGAACAGCATATATTTTCGATCGGACTAAAGATAATCCATTACCTTTTCTTAAAGAAGATATTCAACAGTTAAATTCTTTGTCGGCTGATTTTGTTGTCATTACTTGTAATACAGCTCATTATTTTTTGCCCGAATTAACGGCAATTGCAAAAATGCCTATTTTAAATATGCCATCCTTGGCGGTTCAAGCTTGTAAAAAACGAACAGCGGGAACTTTAAAAATTAGTATCTTGGCAACAGACGGTACAATCGCTTCCGGACTATACCAAGAAAAAATTTCGGCGCAATCCGATCAAGCGATTATTCCTGATAAAGAATTGCAAATACAGGTCATGAAATTTATTTATCAGGATATAAAGCAGAATAATCGAATTGAGGCAGATAAATATCATCACTTAGTAGAGAAACTTTTAATCAAACAAAAATGCGATTATGTAATTTTGGGATGTACAGAGTTTTCTGTTGCACAAGAACGTGAACCTTATATATCCGATCGCGTGATTGATGCGCAGCAAGTTCTTGCGAACACCGCCGTAAGTATGGCAAAAAATTCATAAAATAATTTAGTACGTATATTCTCAATTTCCGTTAAAAAATACAATCTGTTTTTTGGAATAAAAGTTGTTTTTTTTGAAAAATCGAACACATTGTTCATACTCTCTAAATTTAAATACCGTTAACCACATGTTATTATATTCACATAAAAAGAGGTATTGATAATGAAAACATTGCAGGACTCAATTATATTTCGACATGGCGCCAAGATTAAGGGAAGAATTGTTCAACCACCAATGTTGACAAACAGTGGGAATGATGGTTACGTCACGCAAGACACCCTCGATTATTACGCTGCACGTTCCCAATCAGCCGGAATGATAATTGTTGAATATACTACTGTGAGTGAAAATGGCGGCCCCTCACGTTCTTGGGCAAGAGATCGTGAACAGTTGACAATTTATGATGATAAATTCAAACCGGGAATGGCCAAGTTGGCAACTGTTATCAAAAAAATGGGAATAAAGCTTTATTACAATTGGTCCATACCGGTCGAGAAGCTAATTATCTCGCTCAACTGGGTCAGCCGGTTTATGCACCAAGTGCGATAGATTTCAGTTTCCTTGACTATGATGTTCACGAATTGAGCGACACACAGATCAAAAAAATCATTGAAGATTTTGGTTCCGCAACAAAAAGAGCAATCGATTGTGGGTTTGATGGTGTTGAAATTCATGGAGCAAATCACTACCTTATTCAGCAATTTTTCTCAAAATGGTCTAACAAACGAAATGATTTTTGGGGTGGCTCCTTGGAAAAACGAATGAATTTCGCCAAAGCAGTTACGGACAAGGTCTTCAAAACCGCAAAAAAATATGCACCGAAAGATTTTATTATTGGCTACAGAATATCACCCGAAGAAATTCATGATACGGTTGGTTATACTTGGCACGAATCCACGCAATTAATCAAAACGTTGACGAGTGAATTTGACTTTGATTATATTCATCTGTCACTGCCCGAATACAATTCAAAACCAAACGATTCGGATAAAAGTTTCGCAGAATTATTTCAACCAGCTCTCGGAGACGCTATCAAGGAAATTATTGTCGGTAATATTATGAATGAATCTGACGCTGAAGACGCAATCCGATATGCTGATTTAGTTGCCGTTGGACGTGCTACGCTGATCGACCCACAATTTGGTTTGAAAATTCAAGAGGGTCGCGGAAATGAAATTATCGAAAAAATTTCTCCTGAACAAGTCAAAAAATCGCACCTGACACCTGGCTTGATCAACATATTCTCCGATCCTAAGATGGAACCACATTTATCGGGGAGAGAGTCGATTTATGACCTTCATCAAAAGGGAACGCTTGATGAATCAGTAATTAAAAACGGAACCGGTGCCTCTTATAATCTTGATAATTTTAAAAAATAATTAAAAATGCCAGTGATTTTCCTTAAAAAAGCTGGCTTTTTAACATTCTTTGATTTGTGCATCAACATGTTTGATGAATTCCTGTGTATAACGATGTGTATAACGACTGGTAGTATATTTGGGATTTGTAAGCCAACCAAGATAGAATCGATCATCTATTAAATTGCTAATGTCTAAGCTCGGCAGTTTTTGCAAAGGTTCATACGAAGAGTAGCTTGTTTGCCAATCGCGAACTAGTGCAACGGCATTTGCCTTTTTGATAGTCGTATACATTGCCCAACCGTCATCAGTTTTGATTACTGTTTTGAGTGGACCACAAAGATATTGAAGGTGCTCAAAAATGCGATCATTGTAGGGATCATTAAAAAGAGCAAATCTTTGTTTTTGAAGATCTTCAATATTAATTTTTTGTTTTTTAACAAGCTGATTATCTGGAGAAAGGAACAACTTCAGGTGCCCAACATGAACTGGCTTAAATTCCAAACCATGAATTTCCGCTTTATTCGAATCGTTGATAGCGATAAATCCTAAATTTATTCGATGACTACGAATTCCATCAATAATCTGGGTTACAGTCTCTTGAGAAATTTCCATGTTAAATTTTGTCGGCACATCTTGATACATTGCCAAATACTCGTTGAGGAATGGTTTCAACATCGTATTAGCATAAGCAACACGTACCGTTTCGATCTGTCCAGATTTCCCAAGATTATGAGCTTTTTTAGTTAGAGAAACGCCTTGGGATAGCATCTGCTTAATTAATGGTAACAATTCTTTTCCTTGAGCTGTGAGTTTGGATCCATAACGGGTGCGCTTAAACAACTTGACTCCCAGTTCATTTTCTAATTGGGAAATTGATTGACTAAGACCAGATTTACTAATGTGCAGAAGGTCGGCGGTTTCTTGGAGAGTTTGATGATTAGCTAATTCTACGGCGTAAAGGAGCTGTTCGAAAGTCATTAGTATTTTCCTCAGATATCTTTTCTGCACCATTGGAAAGCATAATGATAATAATTATTCGAGAGTAAATATTCGGGAGCGACGCTTGGGCTCCAGGAATCGTCTCCGCCAACTCCCATACGATAGCCATCAATCGACAGCCAGACACCATTTTCTGCTTGTAAAAGATTTCGATGTGAAATCCTGGCTAATTGCTGCTTACTAAAACGACTCAAATTGAAAGAAAAGTTTTGCTCATGATACGCTGAAATTTTTTGCTTGCCAAATTCCAATTGACTAACTTGACCACGTGAACCGTTTTCACTTGGAAATATATAAGGCGTGTAAAGATCATCCAATTCCATTTGCCAATGGCCGTATTGAGCCGCCGATTGACGATCGGGATAATTTTCAAATGGGCCCAGTCCCGTGTATGAAACATCAGTTATTTGGTCAGCTAAGTGACAAGTTAAACCTATTCTTGCAGGGAACGGAATTCCCTGAGCCAGTGAAACATCGACTGTAACGGTCATCGTCCCGTTAGCATCAATTCGATAAATTTTCGAACTCTTGAAAAGAATCTGGAAATGATTTGAATAACTGTGTTCTGTTCGAATAAGAACAGCTCGTTCGAGTTGTTCGGCATCAATTGAAACAAGATTGGTTTTTAGATTATACATTCCTGCGGATTTCCAACGTTCATACCATGCATTTGGATCGATATGGTCGACTTTACTAACACCAATGTCGTTATCAAGCGGTGCACGTGTAAATTGATCACGTAACGCGTCCAATAAATTCTCATTGCCTGATTTGGACCAACTCACTAACAAACCGGAATTTTTAGCAAACTGCCACTTTTGATCGTCCAATTTGATTTCAAAAGTGTTGGTATCTTTGTTTTCGATTAAAGAAATCTTATTCGTTGCTGCCGTGACGGCGTTAGTTGGCCCAAACTTTTTTGCTAAAACATATTGTTCACTGGCAATTTTAAAGCCGCTTGGAGCCCAAGAGTTTCCCTTGATAAGAGAGATATCTATATCAAGCAAAGAACTGGTCGAAGATCGACCCTTCGGTAATTTTATTAATAAAGATTCACCGGGATTAAGCACTAGATCAATATATTTATCAATAACGATTTCGTTTTCGCTTTTAATCTGGTAATGTAATCGTTCATTACTGCTCTTTTTAAAAGAATAATCATTGGTGACAGTGAAACTTTCAGCCTGTCCAAGTGGGTTTCGCTGCAAATTAAACAAATAATATTGTTGCCAATATTTGACTTCATGCATCGCCGGCTTCGGTGTTCGATCGGGAAAAAGCAAACCGTCCAAACAGAATTGACGATCATTTGGTTGATCTTTAAAGTCGCCTCCATAGGCATAAAAGTCATTACCGTTTACATCTTTCTTCAAAAGTCCCTGGTCGACCCAATCCCAAATAAAACCTCCCTGTAATCGTGGATACTTATGAAAGGCTTGCCAATATTTGCCGAAGCCACCCAAACTGTTGCCCATATCGTGGGCATATTCGCAAAGAATTAGCGAGCGCGTTTCTCCGGGAAGACCAATCCACTTCTTTAAAGACCATTTTGAATTAACTGATTCTATTTGATCTTGCTCAACACGAGCATACATTGGAACAATAATGTCAGTAACTGCTGTATTGGCGCCGCCTCCTTCATATTGTACCGGCCGACTCAGATCACTTTGTTTGATCCAGTTGTATAAAGCGGCATGGTTGCGGCCGTATCCGGATTCATTGCCTAAAGACCAAATTATAATTGATGGATGATTGCGATCGCGTGTAACCATTCTCGTCACACGATCCGACATTAAAGGCAAGTACACCGGATCATTTGTCAAACGATTCATTGGCACCATTCCGTGGGTCTCGATATTCGCTTCGTCGACAACATAAAGGCCATACTGATCACAAAGTTCATACCATCGACGATTATTAGGATAATGCGAGCATCTGACAGCATTAAAGTTATTTCGCTTCATGGCCTTAATGTCCTGAATCATGGTCTCTTCATCGACGGCATAACCTTTCTTGGAATCAAATTCGTGTTTATTGGTTCCTCTAATCAACAAAGGCTTTCCATTTAGTTTTAAGAGGCCATTTTTGATCTCAACTTTTCGGACACCGATATTTACTTTTTCAACTTGTAGTATATCACCGTCATCTGTAAGCAATTCGATGACAAGCTGATAAAGATAAGGGAGTTCGGCCGACCACAAATATGGATCTTTTAAATTTAATTCGGCAATAAATTGGTTGTCTAAAGGCCCCCGTTCGTCAACTGCCCTTGTTGACAATCTGCTGCTTTGGTCGGCAACTTTTTCATTGGCAAAATATAGTCGGGTTCGTAATTTGTTCTGTGAAAAATTTTTGCCGGCAACTTGTGCTTTGATTGTAATTTTTGCTTGATCAAGATCATCGTCTAAATCGGTTTGAAGCTGATAGTCCTGCAAATATGTTGCCGGCAGATGTTTAACTTCGACATCGCGGAAAATTCCCGACATCCGCCACATGTCCTGATCTTCAAAGTAACTGCCTTTGCTCCAGCGGAGAACCATCACTGAAATTCGATTTTTACCTGATTTTAAATATTTTGTTAAATCGAATTCGGCTGGTAAACGACTATCTTCCGAGTAACCGATCCATTGGCCATTCAACCACAGATGAAAAGCTGAACCCACACCATTAAAAATTACATGATTTTGGCCTGATTGAAGCCAGTCATCATTTAGTTGGAAAATACGACTGTAACAAGCCGTTGGATTTTCCTCTGGCAAATAAGGTGGATTAGCTGGAAAAGGGTAGGCAACATTCGAGTAAATCGGTTGATCGTAACCATGCAATTGCCAATTCGATGGCACCGGCATTATGTTGCTTTTTGTTAAATCTCGATCTGCCCAATTTTCAGGAACATCGGTAACTTTAGAAAAATAACTGAAACACCAATTTCCATTAAGAGACTGGATCGTTTTTTGCTTGTCCTCATTAAGGCTTTTAGAGTAATTCATTTCGGTATGGATCGGTAAACGATGCCAGTTGGTTATAACAGGGTTTTCCCAATCTTTTCTATTGATGATGTCCCGGAAAGAAATTTTATTAGTCATTAAGCTGCCTCGATCCTAAATGTGTATATTAAAATCGTAAGCGCTCACATGATAAAAATCAAACCTCAATTACTAAAACAAGTGAACAAAGTTTTTAATGACTAAAAAATGAAATCGTTTACATTAAATTATGAAAAGTGATACAGTACTTATATTTAAAATATTTTTTAAAAAGGAGCTTAATAATATGAGTGAAAGATTAAAAAATAAAGTTGTAATCATCACCGGTGCTGCTTCTGGTATGGGAAAAGCAATTGCTGAATTGTTTGCCCGTCAAGGAGCAAAAATAATCGCTGGTGATCTAAATGAGGATGGTGTCAAGTCGGTTGTAGAAAAAATTAAACAAGCTGGTGGGGAAGCCATCGCAGTCAAAGCTAACGTTGCTAATCAGGCTGATATTGATAATTTATTTAGTAGTGCTGAAAATAGTTTTCATGGTTTGGATATTCTCGTAAACAATGCCGGAATCATGGATAATATGGAACCAGTTGCCAATGTTACAGACTCAGATCAGAATGGGAGCGCGTTTTCTCAGTGAATACTGTCAGTGTTATGCGCACAAGTCGAATCGCGGTTAAACTTTTTTTGCCAAAAAAGCATGGGGTTATTTTAAATATTGCTTCAGTTGGCGGTATCCAAGGAGCTCGGGCTGGAGCCGCTTATACAGCTTCGAAGCACGCCGTGGTCGGATTAACTAAAAATACTGCGTATATGTACGAAAAAGAAGGTATTCGTTGTAACGCAATTGCACCCGGAGGAATAAACACCAATATTTCTTCAAGTATGACGAATATTGATAAATTTGGTATGTAACGTCAGCAAACCGGAATGACAACCATGCCTGAACCGGGAAGCGCTGAAGATATTGCCAATGCCGCTTTGTTTTTGGTTTCCGATGAGGCAGCTTATGTAAACGGAGCTGTTTTACCGGTTGATGGTGCTTGTACAGCTTACTAATTGTTGAAAATAAAAATCTTTTTAATAATGAAATTTCAAAAAGTACCTCAAAAAAATTATTTTTGGGGTTATTTTTTTGCATTTTAGCAATTATTTTAATTATTGCTTATATTTTTATATCTCGTGATAATATTTACACTACATTTTAATTGCAAAGGGGATATTAAAATATGAATTCATCATCAGTAGTAAAAGCAGTTGAAGCGTTGAAGAAAGGAAAACTAATTATTGTTGTCAACAATAGCGATCGTGAAAATGAAGGCGATCTATTAGGCTTAGGGGCTAAAATGACTCCTGAAAATATGAATTTTATGGTGACCAATGCCAGAGGATTGGTTTGCGTACCAATAACTTCAGCACTTGCTAAACGTTTAGGGCTGAAGGCAATGGTTGAAAAAAATACAGAGACTAATAAAACAGCTTTTACCATTTCGCTTGATGGTACAAATGAAATAGGTGGAATTACAACTGGTGTTTCCGCCTATGATCGCACAGCTACAATTAATAAATTAAGCGATCCGAATTGTGAAGCCAGGGATTTTGTCCATCCCGGACATATGTTTCCATTAATAGCTAAAGATGGAGGCGTTTTGGAACGCAATGGGCATACCGAAGCAGCAGTCGATTTGGCTAAATTATGCGGAGTTACTCCAGTTGGCACGATTGTTGAAGTATTACGACCGGATGGACACATGGCTAGAAGAGATTATTTATCGCAAATGTCTAATGAATATCAACTGCCAATGCTATCAATCGATGAACTATCAGAATTCATTCGTGAAAATGGTTTAGATCCGATTGATTTATGATCTTATATAAATAAATCGATAGTGTTGTTTGGACATTACGAACAATAAGAATTTTTAAAAATATAAACATAGAATCCTAATAATGACTTAATTTTTTGACACTACTAGAATTTTTGAATAATAAAAATCCTTTTGGATCAAAACTTTCATGTTTAGTCAATTTTAGTCAATCTCAAATTATATTCAGAATACATTAATACAAACGGTAACCAAAGTATTTTTATGGCTTAATGTTAAAAGACATTTGAAGCAAAAAAATATGTTGAATTCCACTCACAAATATCAATGAAGAGAATCATTAAGATAAAGATCCTTAATCATGAAGTAGAACCTAACTTGTTGTTTTTTAGAACTTAGGTTCTATTTTTGTTTGTCTGGAAAATCTTCAGGAAGATAAAATAAGCTTTTTTAATTTTAGTTAACATAATATATATTATTCAAAGCTATTGATATTCAGCATAAATATTTGATTTTGCTTATGACCTATTTTTTAAATTAGATAAAATTAAATCCCGGCTGCTTGCTGTTAATAAAATAAGTCTTGTAAATATCCATATTTTGGAAATCAGAGAAGATATCGACGGTATCCTGCAACTTACTTTCATACATGAAAAAGATCTCCTTCAAGCCGAAAAAGTATTGTCCGCAGGTAACTACGTCACGTTAAGAAACAATTGAAAATATCGTCTCTTGAATTAAGGCATTAAAAGCGGTCTATTTAAAATATTTTTAACTCTAAAATCAACAATCTTCGTTAACTCATCAAAAAATATGATTTATTTTTTGAAAAACGCTTGACATTTATCCAGCACAGTTTTAGAGTTACAAACTATTAGAAATAAATGAGAACAGACATTGATGAGGAAAAGTAATTTATTACTGGGAATTAGCGAGTTTTGTTAGGTGAAAGGAAACATCTCGGTAATAAACGAAAATCACCTTGGAGTTATGACACGAAGATTTCAGTAACCGTCATTGGGCGCAACCATTATCTTGCTAACGTATCGAATAATGGTTTTTATTCCGTACGCGATGAGATATGTTGCGCGAGCAGCATATGAATTTTGGGTGGTAACACGATTAATCGTCCCGCAAAGTGGATTTTCTGCTTTGCGGTTTTTTTATTATCATCTTTTGTTAAACGTGCTTATTTATTTCTAAAAAAAGGAGATATTCTTATGTCAGACACAGATGTACTTACTGCAAAAAACGATACAGAAAAGGAAGTTGCAAACGATCTTTATCAGGCATTGGTAAACAAGCGGCCCTTAAAAGTAACCGAATACGAAAAAAAAGTTACCGAGTTCAACACGCCTTCACAGAGTTAAAAAAAGAACCCCTTGGAGGTTACAAGGTCAGTTTAACGTCAGAACAGACACAACGAATGTTTAATTCAGACTCGCCATTTTACGGTGCTGAAACAGCAAGTGCTTGGTTAGAAAACGACGCCAGTCTTCAACTCAGTGATTTAATGGATCCTTTGCTTGAAGTCGAAATGGTCTTTACTGCTAAAGAAAACCTATTGCCAAGTGATTCATTGGCCGAACTGCTCGATAAAGTTAGCGTTTCAGCTGGTGTTGAGCTTCCCGATTCACGCTTCAAGGATTGGTTTGCGAGTTTACCAAAATATTTGGTTGTTGCTGATGGAGCTGTTGGCGGCCGCGTTGTCTATACTAAAGCAACTGGAAGGGAGGTTAGTGTCGATGACTTAGCAAACGTGGCCTGCACTTTAACTCTCAACGGCAAAGAACTTGGTAGCGGAAAATCATCAGAAGTTTTGGGAAATCCCTTAAACTCCCTGCAATGGCTGGTTAAAAAAATACTGTTAAGCAACTCGGTTTGCAGGGTGTGATCGATTGGCCATGCCAACTAAGAAAAAATGGAATCAATTCAAATTCAAAATGTCTTCATTGTTTTTGACTGGGAAAGACAAGTAATCCGAGTGAGAGAGCAACTTTTCAGTCAGGGAAACTTTTCTGATTCTTTGATTTCCATATGTTGCAAAGTAATACGATTGAGTTTGTGCAGACATATAGCTGCTATAACAAGTGTAATCTGATTTATTTTCTTGAGTAAGGACAATTCCTTTGGGAATACTGACTGATTTTAAAATATTAGCCGCGGCGTTAATCGTCTGAATCTCATCCTTCGGTTTTTCGATGAAATTCTTAAGGAAAGCTGCCCGAATAAACCTGGAGGTCGGTGTGTAATCGCCTGGTAAACCAAATGATCCGGAGCCCTGACTGAATGGTTGCAAAGTCTTTCCAAGCCAATTAACTGTTTGGTATTGATGAGGGTTGATTGAAAGATAATTCCTTAAATTATTTTCATGCCAAGGATAATCAGGACTATTTGTCATCACTCCGATTGAGTGATCATAAATTTTGATTCCATTTTCGGTTGGTTCGACAATTAAACTATTTCCACTTTTATCCATAAAAATATAATGCAGTGGTGTTGTTAAACCAAGTACCGGATTTGGACGGTCAACTATTGTGATATCCGTTTCAAATGCTCTTCTAACTTCTTGATTTGTTTCACAATTAGCCAGAACAAAACTGATAATTTTGTCGGGTGAAACAGCCAGCCTATTTTCTTCCTTTACTTTTTTATATGAAGCATAACCTGGAAAGTAGAGGGTTGCGGCGGTTAAGCCAGCTTGATTTACACCGTCAAAAGTAACTGGTCCATCAGGCATTTGCATGCCCATGCCGATAAAAGCCAGTTTACTGATATAAAAGCTGTCTTCTCCGTAGCTGGAAGTTATTTTCTTCTCTTTTGGCGTATAGATAACGTTTTCAGCCATTTCGATCGTAAAGTCCATTGTTCTGGCGAGGACACTTGTTTTGTCCGAAGCATTTAAAACCAAACTAGTGCATCCGATCATTTTTTTAAAATCTCCTTTTTCATTAACATCTTAAATCAAGTATACTAAAAAAAATACCTCCACTAAAAACTGAGCGAAAGTATTTGTAAAATATTATTTGTTTTCTTTGGTTATTTTCACAAAATATTCATGAAAATGTGTATCCCCGGTTAATTCAGGATGAAAGGCACAGGCCAAAAAACGGCCCTGACGGCAAGCGACAATATGCTGATTGTAAGTTGATAAGATTTCGACGCCTGGTCCAACTTTTTTAATATACGGTGCTCTGATAAAAACACCATCAAAAGATTCAGCAACATGGTCGATTTTTAAATCACTTTCAAAACTATCTACCTGACTGCCAAAAGCGTTCCGTTTAACATCAATATCAAGTAAACCAAGATGGGGTCCCTTTCGGCCTTCTATTTCCTTAGCCATCAAAATTAATCCAGCACAAGTTCCAAAAATTGCCTTTTTCTTGGCAAAGATTTTAATCGCATCAAACAAACCGTATTTATCCATCAAACGACGCATCGTCGTACTTTCGCCACCTGGTAGAACC
Source organism: Oenococcus oeni (assembly GCF_020510245.1). Lineage (NCBI taxonomy): Bacteria > Bacillati > Bacillota > Bacilli > Lactobacillales > Lactobacillaceae > Oenococcus > Oenococcus oeni. Next base: position 985,857 of record NZ_CP084701.1, read on the forward strand.
AAACCGTCTAACTCTTCCAATTGGCTGGCATCTTTCACGGCGATTGTTTCGGCACCAGAATCTTTTAAGGCCTTTATATGTTCACTGACTGCTCCTTGAAGAGCAAGAACTCCAATTTTAACTGTCATATTTTTATTGCCATCCCATCAAATACCGCGTTCCTGCATATGCTCGGCTGGTTGAAGAATACTCATATCAATTCCTTTCATTGGTTCACCAAGCCCTTTTGATAATTCGGCAATTCGAGGGTAGTCTTTGTAATAAGTAGTCGCTTCGACGATCGCTTTGGCAAATTTGGCTGGATTTTCCGATTTAAAAACCCCTGAACCGACAAAAACGCCGTCAGCTCCTAATTCCATCATTAAAGCAGCATCAGCTGGAGTTGCGACACCACCGGCAGCGAAATTAACAACCGGTAAACGACCACTTTTTTTGATTTCCAGTAAAACATCGTAAGGAGCACCCAGTTCCTTAGCGAAGACCATAATTTCTTCCGGAGACATTCCTAAAACTTTATTAACCTGATTGTTAACCAAGCGCATATGGCGAACAGCTTCGACAATATTTCCTGTTCCAGGTTCTCCTTTGGTTCGAAGCATTGCTGCTCCTTCGCCGATTCTTCTTGCCGCTTCGCCTAAATCTCGGCAACCACAAACGAAAGGAATGGTAAATGCTTTTTTATCAATATGATAAACATCATCGGCAGGAGTCAATACTTCACTCTCATCAATATAGTCGACTTTCATCGATTCAAGTACCCTTGCTTCAATGATGTGCCCGATTCTTGCCTTAGCCATTACTGGAATTGAAACAGCGTTTTGTACTGCTTCGACAATTGCGGGATCAGCCATTCTGGCGACGCCACCGGCTTTACGAATGTCCGAAGGCACACGTTCTAGTGCCATAACAGCTGTCGCGCCGGCCTCTTCAGCTATTTTCGCTTGTTCAGCATTGACAACATCCATGATGACGCCGCCTTTTTGCATTTCTGCCATCCCTCTTTTAACTAGGTTCGTTCCTTTTTCAGCCAATTGATTCCTCCGTCAAGATTTTCATCTTAGATACTAATAAAATAGCGTTTTCGATCGTTCTTTTGTATCGGTTAAAATAATGAATTATCCATAAATTCATTAAAATTAATTCTAATACAGTCTGTTCAATAACGATCAGAAAAAAGCTTTTCAGTAATTTAATTGATGACTAGTACGAATGAGATATCTAATAGTCACTCGTTTCCCTTCTTAAAATAGTGGGACTTCAGTGACGAAATTTTGAGTTGTTTCTTGTCCAAATTGTTGGATAGATTTTACTAGACTACAATTGGTTTGTAGTGGTTATTATAATCACGACGTTTTTAGCTAAAAAATGAGAGAGGAGAATTTTTTATGCATTTAATTTGGGAATTAATCGTTGGAGCTATTATTGGAGCGATTGCCGGAGCCTTGACCAGTAAGGGCCAAGCCATGGGATGGGTCGCAAATATCGTTGCTGGTTTGGTCGGCTCCTGGCTCGGAGAAAGTTTATTAGGAACTTGGGGACCGGTTGTTGCCGGAATGGCTTTGATCCCATCGATTATTGGTGCTGTTATTGTCGTTGTAATTGTTTCTTGGATTCTCAGCCGTTCACATAATTGATTTATTTATTGATCAACTAGTAAAAAATGGATTTTAAAAACAACTGTATTTGAACAGTTGTTTTTTTAGACTTATTTAATTATCGATACGCCAGGAAAACAACAATCAAAGTTAAAATCGACGGTAATCCCTGGCTAAATATAATTTTTTATTGGCAGTCAAAGATCCGAAAATAGCGGCAATCACAATAAAACCAATAAACAACATTAAACCAGGAAAAATTATATTTGTAGGAGAATAATATCTAATTAATAAGATTGAGACTCCGAGAAAACCATTATAAAGACCTTGATTGGCCATTGAAATTCGAGCTTCTTTTTGCAATAGATATTTTTGCTTCAAGTTAAAGACGTTTCTTGCTAATTTTGTTTGTGTACCGAACACTTCCAAAAGCATAATAAATAATGACTTCAACACCACAACGATTATCAAAATATCTGCGAACAATTTCATTTTAGGATCTCCTAGCTAAAAATACAGTCATCCTCGTCCAATTTCCACAAACCAAATTCCAAACCCTGATTATATCCTAATTTAAAATGGTCTTTATCTGATTGATTAGCAAATTTATTCCGACTTGGTTACTCTCACCTTCCGGAATAATTACGTCGGCATACCTTTTTGTTGGTTCGACAAACTGATGGTACATTGGTTTCACGGTTTTTAAATATTGATTAATGATCGAATCGGTCGTTCGACCACGTTCGGAAATATCTCTCTTCAATCGTCTGATAAAACGAATATCATCATCAGCGTCTACATAAATTTTTATATCCAACAAGTTTCTAATTCGCTGATCGACAAATAATAAGACACCCTCGACAATGATAACTCTTGCCGGATTAATTAAAATTGTTTTTTTAGAACGAGTATATTTTTCATAATCGTAAATTGGTAGTTGGATTTTTTGCCTATTTTTTAATTTTAATAAATCGTTATAAAACAAGTCGCTATCAAAAGAATCCGGATGATCGTAATTGATCTTCTTTCTTTGCTCGATCGACATTGATGTTTGGTCGTTATAAAAGGCATCTTGAGGAATAATAGCCACAGATTGTTTTTTTAATTGGTTGTGAATATCTCGAGCGATCGATGTTTTTCCGGAACCCGACCCACCTGTGATTCCGATGATGATTATAGGCTGATCTTTATCATTTTGCATTACTTGTCTATTTTTCTATTCTCTTGAGTAAGTGTCAAGAAAAAAATTGTAAAACAAAAAAGTTCTGCTTATCAGAACTTTTTAAGATAAATATTCTCCATTAGAAGCAATAACTTTTTTAAACCAATAGAAGGAATCTTTTTTAATCCTATCCAGAGTTCCTTTACCACCGTCATCTTGATCAACGTAGATAAAACCATAGCGTTTAGACATTTCTGAAGTCGAAAAACTTATTAAGTCAATCGGCCCCCACATTGTGTATCCCATTAGATCGACCCCGTCGCTGATGGCTTCTTTCATTTGTTCAATATGTTGACGCAGGTAGTCTATTCGGTAAGAATCGTGAATGCGACCTTATCCAGTACTCCAAAAATCTAATTTTTGTTTATTCTCTTCTTTCGTTTGCATTAGTTGCCTGCCCTTTTGACTAGGTCTTCAAACAACTTTAATTGATCAGGAAAAACCTGCCACATACTTTCCGGATGCCATTGAACCGCTAAGATTCTATCGGAATTCTTTGATTCTATTCCTTCGATCACGCCATCACTGGAAGTTGCCGTAATTTTCAAATTTTTTCCTAAATCTTTAATGGCTTGGTGATGGCGAGAGTTAACAAAACTCTCATAACCGACTATTTTTGCCAGTCGACTATCTTTTTCAACTTTAATTTTATGAGTTGGGAATGATCCCTCGGTTGGAGATTGACGATGCTTAATTTTTAGATTTGAATATTGCTTCGCTAGATCTTGATATACATTGCCACCACAAGCAATGTTAATCGCTTGGATTCCCCGACAAATTCCTAAAATCGCTTTGCCGTATTTTTGAGCTTCTTGGATCAAAGGTATTTCAAATTGATCTCGTTCGTAAAAAGTAGCTCCGATTTCTGGAATAGCTTCCTCTTTGAAAAATTTTGGATCAATATCCGGACCACCGGGAATCAAAAGACCATCAAAAGTACTAAGCAGAGCTTCAAAATTTGTATCTTCGACATATGTTGGCGAAGGCAAAATTATTGGAATTCCACCAACTTTATAAATAGCTCGTATGATGTCTCTTGGGGCATAGTCGATTGCTTGGTCATTGGATGACATTGAGGAAAAACGAGAAATATCTGAAGTGATTGCAATTATTGGTTTTTTCATGATTCAGGCAATTTTAACAAAACTTCTAAAAAAAATAAACTAAAAGCACTGAAAAACAAAATCCAGTGCTTTTAGTTTATTAGTTCATTTATAAAAAACAACAAAAATTTTACCAACTAGCTTTTCTAACACCAGGAATTTGTCCCTTGTGAGCTAACTGACGGAAATTTAAACGACTCAGTCCAAAAGCACGCATATATGCGTGAGGACGGCCATCAGTCAAATCACGATGATGAGCGCGAACCGGCGATGCATCGCGAGGAAGCTTTGCAAGGCCCTGATAGTCACCAGCAGCTTTTAAAGCCGCGCGTTTTGCAGCGTACTTTGCAACAGTTGCTTCAATTCTTTTTTCTTTTTCAATCTTAGACTTCTTAGCCATTACTTCACCTCCTTAAACTCAACAACTTTATGTAGCTTTGGTGAGTATTTTTTCAAAACAAGACGATCAGGTGTATTACGGCGATTCTTACTCGTCAAATAAATACGTTCACCTGTTTGATCATTGCCAAGAATTACGTGATCCCTTTGTCCTTTACCTGCCATGTTTTCTCCTAAATAGTATATTAATCAAAGTCAATTCAGTACAAATAAACATTATACACAAGCATAAAATACTTGTAAAGTGCAATTTGTATATTTATCAGTGAAACAGATCAGTTAAAGGTGGGACAATCTGTTTCTTTCGTGAAACGACCCCTGGAAGATCAATCGAATCGTCCACAAATTTTCCGTTAAAAGCAGAAGCAATTTTATCAGGCTCTGAACCATAATAAAGAGCTTTTGAATTTGAATTAAGAATATCGGTAATCACAAAAAGAAAACCATCGAAACCTTGTTTTTCGTTTTCGGCAATTATTGCTTTTTTAAGAGCTTCTTTACGTTCCAGTACACTTGGAATATCAACCGTATTGACTTGGCCGATCCTGAAAGTTTTTCCGGCAAATTTAAAGGTCTTGGCATCTCCGTCGATCAAATCCTGTTCACTTTTCTTTGATAGATTAGTACCGGCTTTTAATAAGTTAAGGCCATAAGCATTTACATCGTCGACTCCAGCAATTGACGCTAATTTTCCGATCACATCGCGATCAACATTAGTTGTTGTTGGACTTTTCAATAGCAAAGTATCTGAAATCAATCCGGAAAGCATTAAACCTGCAATCTTTTTTGGAATCTCGATTCCATCTTTTTTGAAAAATCCATACAAAATAGTCGAAGTAGAACCAAGCGCTTCTGCGTGGTAAAACAAAGGTGAACTCGTTTTGAAATCAATTTTATGATGATCAAAAACATGAGTAACAGTCAAATCTTCAATATTCGAAACGGACTGAGCTGTTTCATTATGATCAACCAAAACAACTTCTTTAGTATCTGCTTTTTCAATCACTCTCGGAGCTTCTACAGAAAAATAATCGAGAACAAAATTTGTTTCGTCGTTTGTTTTTCCTAAAGCAACTGCTTCTGTATCCATTCCCTTTTGATTTAAATAATAAGATGCCGCGATAGCAGCGGCAATAGCATCCGTATCGGGATTTTGATGCCCAAAAACTAATTCCTTAGCCATTTTCAATTACCTCTTGTTTTAATCTAACCTTTACAATCATACTATTTTTATTAACTTTGACCTTGCGTTTGAATTCATCGTCCAATCCGGAAATATTATTCGGATTAACAGAAAAATCAATCACTTGGTTATCATTCGTTATTGCTTGAAGTTCGCTTTTTTTTGATCGGGAAATTGCCTGTGTCCCACCGATTATTTCGTCGGCCATAAAAATCGTTTCCGCTTTTTGAACCGAGTTCACTGTTGAAATAGGTATCTCAAGCGGATTAATAATTTTGGAATGCCCGCGATCACTCATAAGTACCATTAAATCTTCCGAATCAATTAAATCCATTGAAACAATTCTATCTTTTTTTGAAATTTTTGCAGGCTTAGCTCCGGATGATTTGGCTGTCATTAAGGCTATCTCGCCAATTGGAAACTTATAAAGATATCCTTTTTGAGTAGCCATAACAACCAAATGATTTTGTGAAGCAGCAAAAGTAACAGAAACCAAAACGTTTTTTCCTTTTATTGCAATTGCCTTACTGGCTCTTTTTTTATAATATTTGGTCGGATTTAATGCATTTTTATCAACTTGCTTAACAAAAGCATCACTGCTGGTAAAGACAAAGGTTCCCGTTTGTTTTAGATCCTTAAAATCAAAAACTTTGATTACGATTTCATCTTCGGCCAATCCGGAAATTTCTTGTGATAAGTGTTCGCCAACATCTTTCCACTTAGTATCAGCAAGTTCATAAACCTGACGATAAATCAGATTACCCTTATTGGTAAAAATAAATAGACTGCTTAATGTATTAACTTTAGCCAAATAGACCGGATAATCATCATCGGTTAATCCATTATCATCAGTAGCCTTGTATGAGCGAAAAGAAGCTCTCTTTGCGTAACCATTTTTCGTGATTTGAACAATCACGTCCTCGTTGGCAATCATTACGGCAGTATCGATTTTCAGTTGACTAACCTCTGTTTGTATTTGGCTTCGCCTTGGATTGGAATATTTTTTTTCAATCTCCTTTAATTCGTTCCTAAGGACCTTATTCAATTCTTTTGTTTCTTTTAGAATTGAATTGAATTCGGAAATTTGCTTCGTCAGCCGATCGTGTTCATTTTGTAAGGCAACGACATCCGTATTCGTCAAACGATAGAGTTGTAAGGTAACGATTGCTTCAGCTTGAGGATCGCTGAATTGGAATTTTTTGATTAAATTCTCTTTGGCATTTTTGCGACTTTCAGACGCTCTGATAGTTGCAACAACTTCATCGAGAATACTTAACATTTTAATCAAACCCTCGACAATTTCTTGACGAGCTTGAGCTTTTTTTAATTCAAACTCGGTTCTTCGACGAATAACTTCTTTACGAAAATCCAGAAAAGCCGATAGAGCCTGTTTGAGACCAACAGAAACAGGTCTTTGCTTATTGATAGCAGTCATATTAAAATTGTAGGCAATTTGCAAATCGGTTTTTTTAAACAAATAATCCAAAATGCCTTCAGCATTAGCATCTTTTGAAAGCTCAATTGCGATTAACAAACCTTCACGACTTGTATCATCCCGTACTTCCGTAATTCCGTTAACGTCTTTGTTAAGACGAATTTCATCTATACGGGCAACAAGTTCCGATTTATTAACCTCATAGGGGAGCTCAGTAATCTCAATTTGTTTCTTACCGGCTCTAAGCTGTTTTATTTCTGTTTTGGCTCGCAAATAGACTTTTCCTCGACCAGTTGTATATGCATTTTTGATACCGTCCAATCCCTGGATAATACCTCCGGTAGGAAAATCTGGTCCACTTACATATTTCATCAAATCCTCTAAAGAAGCAGCGGGATGTGATAATAGGTAAATCAAAGCGTTAATTACTTCGCCTAAATTGTGAGGCGGAATTTCAGTTGCATAACCGGCGGAGATTCCTGAAGCGCCATTAACCAGTAAATTTGGGATTCGGCTTGGCAGAACGGTCGGCTCGTAGCGCGTGTCATCGAAATTCAGTACCATATCAACAGCCTGTTGATCAAGATCCGTTAACATATCGCCGGCAATCATGGAAAGTCTTGCCTCGGTATAACGCATGGCTGCAGGCGGATCATTGTCGATCGAACCATTATTGCCGTTCATATCAATTAAAGGTTCCCGCATTTTCCAGTTTTGACTCATGCGGACTAAGGCGTCATAAATCGATGAGTCACCATGTGGATGGTAATTACCCATTACGTTGCCAACTGCTTTCGCCGATTTTCTATAAGCATGTTGATAGGTGTTGCCATCTTCATTCATAGCAAAAAGAATTCTTCTTTGAACCGGTTTTAAACCATCTCTGATATCCGGTAGAGCTCTTTCTTGAATGATGTATTTTGAATAGCGGCCAAAACGCTCACCCATAACATCTTCAAGGCTTAGTTCTTGAATTCGTGACTCGTCAGTCATTAGTTCGCCTCCTTTTTATCTAATCCCGGATGATAAGTGCCATCGTTTCCGTTTACTGTATCGAGAATTGATCCGGCTTCATCCAAAGAAAACGCAACGTTATCTTCGATCCATTTGCGGCGCGGAGCCACTTGATCGCCCATCAGAATTGTGACTCTTTTTTCGGCCAAGGCCGCATCTTCGATTTTGACTCTGATCAAAGTTCTTTGATCCGGATCCATAGTTGTTTCCCACAAAAGGTTTGCATCCATCTCACCAAGTCCCTTATAACGCGTAATCGTATATCCCCGCGCAGCTTTTTTTGTTAATTCAGCGAGTTCTTCGTTTGTCCAGGCAAATTCCTCTTTTTTATTTTTCTTCGCCCCTGAGGTGACTTTATATAAAGGCGGCAATGCAATATACACTCGACCAGCCTCAACCAAAGGACGCATATATTTATAAAAGAAAGTCAATAACAATGTCTGAATATGAGCACCATCATCATCAGCATCGGTCATAATGATGACTTTATTATAGGCAGCATCTTTGATGTTGAAATCTGTACCGACACCGGCACCAATTGTATAAATCATTGTGCTGATCTCTTCATTTTTTAAAAGTTCTTCCAAACCGGCCTTTTCTGTATTCAGAACTTTTCCGCGAAGCGGCAAAACAGCCTGAAATTTTCGTGAACGCCCTTGTTTAGCAGAACCGCCGGCAGAATCACCTTCGACAAGAAACAATTCTTTTTTTGAAGCATCCTTTGACTGAGCTGGAGTCAGTTTTCCGGAAAGCAGGAATTCTTTTCCTTTTTTCTTTTTACCGGATCGCGATTCGTCGCGAGCTTTACGAGCCGCCTGCCTTGCTTCACGAGCCCGCAAAGCTTTTCGAACGAGATTTTGAGCAAAGTCTCCGTTCTCCATTAAATAGCGACCAAGTTGTTCCTCGATTACAGAACCAACGGCTGATCGTGCTTCGATTGTTCCAAGTTTTTCCTTCGTCTGGCCTTCGAATTGAAGAATATTTTCAGGAACTCGCAAGTTGATCACAACCGAAAGACCTTCACGAACATCCGAACCATCGAAATTGGGATCTTTTTCTTTTAAAAGACCGGCTTTTCTGGCATAGTCGTTAAAAGCCTTTGTCCAAGCAACTTTCATTCCTGTTTCATGAGTTCCGCCATCAGGAGTCCGGACGTTGTTAACAAAAGAAAGTAGTGTCTCTGAATAACCATCATTATATTGGGCGGCAACTTCAACCTCAATGCCTTGTTGTTCCCCGTCGAAATACATAACTTTGCCGATAACAGCTTTACCCTCGTTTAAATAGTCGACAAATTTCTTAATTCCATCTTTATACTGGTATTCTTCAATAATTTGCGGATCCGGTCGTTCATCAATCAAAGTTATTTTAATTCCCTTAAGGAGAAAAGCCGATTCCCGCAAACGATCAGCGATAGTTTGAAATTTATAAACAGTTGTCGAAAAAATTGTTGGATCCGGCTTAAAAGTGATTGTTGTTCCAGTTTGATCCTTGGTTTTACCAATTTTCTTTAAGCTTCCGACCGGTTTTCCACCGTTTTCAAAATTTTCTCTATATTTGTAGCCGTCACGATTTATTTCAACAGTCAAACGTTCTGAAAGTGCATTCACGACAGATGACCCGACGCCGTGAAGGCCACCAGCCGTTTTATAACCACCTTGACCAAATTTTCCTCCGGCATGGAGAACGGTCAAAATAACTTCGGGAGTCGGCTTACCTGAAGCATGCATACCAACCGGCATACCACGGCCGTGATCAACGACTGTAATTGAATTATCCTGATGGATTATTACTTTGATTGAGTCACCATAACCGGCAAGAATTTCATCAACAGCATTATCGACAATCTCCCAAACCAAGTGGTGAAGTCCACGCGTATCTGTTGAACCGATGTACATGCCTGGGCGAACCCGAACAGCTTCAAGGCCTTCTAAAATTTTTATATCTGATTCATTGTAAGAAATTTCTTTTTTTTTCGTCATAAATAAAATCCGGGCGAACATTCATTCGTCTATCAGTCTGTAAAGATACACTATTTAAGCTCTTTTTTGCAAGTCTACTGTCTTGAAAGCTATAATAATTAAGTGGTTTTTAAAACGATTATATTTATTATTCTTGCCTATTTAATTGGATCGATGATGTCCGGCTATTGGATTGGCAAGTATTTATATCACAAAGATATTCTCGATCTCGGTTCTGGAAACGTCGGCACGACCAATGCATTTCGAACTCTCGGTGTAGCTCCAGGTATTCTGGTGATGTTTCTCGATATTCTTAAAGGCGTGGTTGCAACGTTATTACCTGTTTTTTTTGGCTTTACAGCAATTAATCCATTATTCATCGGAATTTTTGCGGTTCTTGGCCACTGTTTTTCAATTTTTATGCATTTTCATGGAGGCAAAGCAGTCGCAACATCGGCTGGAGTGATTCTTGGCTACAACTGGCAATTTTTCCTGTTTTGCCTAGCAGTTATATTAATTACGCTTTTGCTTACTTCAATGATGAGTGTTGCTTCAATTACTACTTTTGTTCTCGGAACTTTGTATGCCTTCTTTTTTCTCGGCGACTATTTTCTTTCGATTTTTGGAATAATTTCAACTATTGTTATGCTTTATGCTCATCGCGAAAACTTGAAAAGAATTAGAAAAGGAACAGAATCAAAGATACCCTTTGGCCTTAATTATTGGTTTTCAAAGAAAACTCATTGAATATTCAAAATTTTCTTTTTGTCCCGCTGACAGCGAATTACTACCAAATTTATTCTCTAATCTTTGGTTGCTGTTAATTGTATCGGCAACCCCCCACCATGGTTCAATTGCAACAAAATCAGCCTTTTCATCATTCTTCGACCAAATACAAAAAAACTTTAAGTTCTTTCCGGCAACAGCAATTCGTGTGCTGCGCTCCAACTGTTTTTCGTCTGATTCTGAATCGGGAACATTCGTCTGAAGAAATAATTCGGTCAAATCTTTATCAGCTTTCAATATAAGTGCATCATTAAGAAAATCCGATCGAGAGATTTTATGAGCATATGAAAAATTAATTTTTCCAATCGGTGAAGGATTTAAATAATTGCCGTTTAAAGTATAACGATCAAACTCCCTTTGATTAGCGGAAATGCTTGTATTTTTAAAATTGGCATTAAAAGCAGGATGACCACCGATTGAAAATATCGTTTTTTTATTGTCTGTGTTTTTAACTATATAGTTAACTTTTAATTCAAAATTTTTTAATTCATAAACAGCCTGAAGGACGAATTTAAAGGGATATTTGGATAAAGTATCTTCATTAGATTCTAGTTGGAAAATCAATTTGCTGCTGCTTTTATCGATTAAGTCCCATTTCATATCGCGAGCAAAGCCATGTTGAGGCAAATGATATTTGACACCATTAAAGGTATAAGAATCATCTTTTAAGCGACCGACGTTTGGAAACAGAATCGGCGCATGTCTTTTCCAAATTTTTGGATCAGCCTGCCATAAGTATTCATAGCCGCCATTATTTGCTTTGACCGATGTTAACTCGGCACCAGTTTCCGTAACGGTTACGGTTAAAAATTTATTAGTAATTTTGTAATCATTCATCATGTCTAATTTTAGCCCGATCAAAGAATTTTTTGTAGTTTTCCTGGAGATTTTCAGTCGTGATATGCGTGTATATTTGCGTTGTCGATAAACTTGCATGGCCCAGCAGTTCTTGGACGGTTCTGATATCGGCACCGTTATTCAATAAATGGGTTGCAAAGGAGTGCCTAAGCATATGAGGATGAATGTTGGCGGTTAGTTTAGACCTTTTTGATACCTGTTTTAAAATATACTCGGCACCGGTTTCAGTTAATTGTCTGCCACGGGTATTTATAAAAATATAGGAGTGCTTTTCCGAAAATTTCTGCATTGTCTTCTCACGCCAGGGAAGATATTGTTTTAGAGACGCCAGGGCTGGTTTTCCAAAAGGAATGATTCTTTGTTTCTTCCCTTTTCCTGTAATGTCAACGATTTGGCTATTAAAATCTATTTGAGAAAAAGTCAAATTTGTAATTTCAAATATTCTCATCCCAGTCGCATATAGTAACTCTATTAAGGCAGAGTTCCTAAGATACTGATCATTTTGCGGGTCGGCTGCTGCTCTGAGGTATTCGATAACTTCCGCTGGATATAAAAATTCTGGCAACTTCTTGTTGCTAGAACGAAATTCAATGTTTGCAAATGGATTTTTTTTGGCCAAACTGTTTTCGATCAAAAAATGATAAAAACTTCTTAAACTTGATATTTTTCGTGCTATAGATGTTTTAGCTAATTTCCTTTCGTATAAATTATTCAAATAAATCCGGACATCAAATCGATCAATAGCCGAAAAATCCTTGAATCCGCCATTCTGAGAAAAGAAATTAACAAATTCGCCTATATCTTCGCGATAAGCTTTGAGAGTCAGAGTAGAGTATTGGCGTTCTGCTTGCAGATATTCTTCATACTTCTTCATTGTTGAAGTAATCTGATTCATATTTTAAGTATAGTTTTTAGATACGAAAAACCGCAGGCTGAAGTATTATCTTATAAATTCATAAAAACATTTAAACGTTCTCTAATATCATATTTGGTCATCATTCCTCATTTAGACTGATTTTTAAAGGAATAAAATGGAAAAAAGATCAATTATCAATCCAATTGAAAATATTCGTCTGAGCAGCGAACTTTGGCGAGAAAATATTCAGGTTGTTTTAACGAATTTGAGACGCTCGCTCATTAATTTATGTGATCGAATTTTAATTAGTCAAATCAACTTTATCGATAGAATGAAAATAAATGCAGAAATTTCTGCCAATTTGTCTACAAAAAGAGTCTCCAACAATAAGGCAATAAATATGAAAAAAGGACAAACTCCCTTCACTTCCAGAACCATGAACAAATAGCTAAGAAATATTTACAAAAAATTCTGTTTTGTTCCACAAACAGAATTTTTTTACTTTGTTTCATTGTTTTCTTCAGTTTCTTCGTTTTTTTTAGGTTTGGTCCAACTTGCAAAATCACAATCAGGAAAACGAGAACAACCATAAAAAATGCGTCCCCGTTTTGTCCGTTTGATAACAACTTCGCCAATCCCACATTTTGGACATTTCATGCCGATTTCTTCAACGATTGATTTTGTACCGTGACAATCAGGAAAACGAGAACAAGCATAAAATTCTCCTCTTCTCGAACGACGTATAACCATTAAGCTGCCACAAATATCGCATAACTCAGGTGCAATTCGATCATAAATCGGAACCTTTTCAAGATTTTCTATAGCTGCATCAACCTCTTTGCTGAATGGCTTGTAAAATTCATCAATAACTTTTTGCCACTTAACATTCCCGGTCTCAACCTTATCCAGTTCGTCTTCTATCTTTGAAGTAAATTGTTTGTCTGTTACCTCTGGAAATGATTTAACAACAACATCCTGGACAATATCTCCCAAATCAGTCGGTACAATTTTCTTTTGATCGAAACCGATATATCCTCTGCGTTGAATTGTATCCATTGTCGGAGCGTAAGTCGACGGACGCCCTACTCCAAGTTCTTCCAATGCTTTGATTAAACTAGCCTCAGTATATCGAGCCGGTGGCTGAGTAAAATGCTGTTCCGGAAGATTATTCACCATTTGAACGAGATCACCAATTTTAAGTGCCGGCAAAATATTATTTTTTGTCGAAGACGTTTTTAAAGCCATTGTCCATCCTTCGAAAAGAACCTTAATTCCGGTAGCGCGCCAAACAGTTTTGTTTTGTTCAATCATCAGAGATTGATTTTCAAGTTTTTGTTCAGACATCTGGCTGGCGATAAAACGAGACCAGATTAGATTGTATAAACGATATTGATCGCGAGTCAGAATTTCTTTTAACGATTCCGGTGTTCTTTCGGCATCTGTCGGCCGGATCGCTTCATGCGCATCCTGAACATTTTCCGACTTTTTAACAACATTATGGCGATGATAATATTCTTTGCCGAATTTATCGACAATGAATTTTTTGGCCATTTCTTGAGCTGTTTCCGATAGTCGAGTTGAATCGGTACGCATATAGGTGATTAAACCAACGTGACCGATTTTTGGCAAACTAATACCTTCATAAAGTCCCTGAGCTATCTGCATTGTTTTTCGCGCATGATAATTCAATTGCGAGTTGGCTGTTTGCTGAAGAGAAGAAGTTGTAAATGGATTGGGAGCATTTCGCTTTGATTCTTTTGTAGAAATATCGGTAATCTTAAAATCTTTGCTGCTATCGATTCTCTTTAAGATTTTGGAAACCGATTTTTGATTATCTAATTTAACCTTTTTCCCATCGGTACCGTAAAATTCGGCTGAAAACTCATGTTTACCAGCTTTGAAATTGGCATTTAAACTCCAATATTCCTTTGGAACAAAAGCGGCTATCTCTTTTTCTTTATCAAGAATCAAGCCGAGCGCAACTGATTGGACACGGCCTGCCGATAGTCCCCTTTTGACTTTTTGCCATAAAATCGGACTAATCGAATACCCAACCAAACGGTCCAAAACACGACGTGCCTGTTGGGCATCTACCAAGTCCTGTTCGATTCCGCGGGGATGTTTAAAAGCTTCTTTGACGGCTGGTTTCGTTATTTCATTAAAAGTTACTCGGTTTTTTCCACCATCGGGTAAACCAAGAATATGTCCCAAATGCCAAGCTATCGCTTCACCCTCTCGATCCGGATCAGAAGCTACATAGACAGCCGAGGCTGATTTGGCGGCTTTTTTTAAGGAATTTATTAATGGCGCTTTCCCACGAATATTGATATATTTTGGTTCGTAATTATGTTCGGTATCTACACCCAACTGTGATTTTGGCAAATCACGAATATGGCCCATCGAAGCCAAAACTTCGTAATCCCTTCCCAAATAATTTTCAATTGTACGGGCTTTAGCCGGACTTTCTACAATTACTAACTTCTTTGCTTTTTTCTTTTTAGTTACCACGAATAACAGTCTACACTAGCTGTCAAGTTTCTAAATCAGTAACAAATTATTTCGTTTAAAATGTCATCGATTTTTAAAACGGCCTTTGCCCCGTCGGCAATCAATTGATTTGTTCCATTTGAATTGTTCCGGTTTAAATCTCCCGGAATGGCCAAAACATTCCGATTCTCCTGTGTGGCATAAGCGGCAGTTATTAAACTACCCGATCTTTCCTTTGCCTCAACGACTAGCGTCGCAGAAGTTAGACCAGCCAGAATTCTGTTTCTAGCCGGAAAATGATACTGCTTCGGACGACTTTTCGGAAAATATTCGGATAACAACAAACCATCGGAAATGATTCGTTTTTGGATTGACTGGTTTTCGGCTGGATAACTAATATTGGTACCATTTCCGATAACGGCGATTGCCGTTCCTTGTTTTTCCAAAGCAAGTTGATGGGCATAAGCATCAATTCCTTTTGCCAAACCGGAAACAACAGCGATTCCGGAATCAATTATTTTCGGTACAAATTCCTCTAATATTTTTTTGCCGTAATTAGTCATTGTTCGTGTACCAACAATTGTTATCATCGGCGAATTAAGAAGATTAAGACTTCCTTCATAAAATAAAATAATCGGTGCCTGGTAAATTTCTTTTAATTGTTTGGGATATTCTCTATCACAAATAGCCAGAAAATTTAAACTACGATATTTCTCATATTCATTGATAAAATCTTCTAGAAAAGTTTTATATTCATTAACGACTGTTCCCTGCAAAAACTGATAATTTTCATATTTACCCAATAAATCGGTAAAATCTCCTTGGCTCAAAGGAAGATCGTTTTCAGACATTTGATTGTTTAGTATGTACTTATAAAAATAATGTTCTTGCTGAGGTGTCTTTAAAACAGCATGCAAAACAAACAAGTAATCGCGTAATTTCATATTGCCTCCTACTTGTTTGATACGAATATTTAAATCAGTTTTGAAATTGGAGCAAAAGTTTTTCGATGAATCGGTGTAATTCCGTATTCTAAAAGCGCTTTCTTTGCTTCACTTGTCAAATACCCAACGTTGCGTTCAAAACCGTATTCAGGGTATTTTTCGGCCATTTTAATCATAATTCGGTCACGATGACACTTGGCCAAAATTGAAGCAGCCGCAATTGAATTGGATAATTGATCGCCGTGAATAATTTTGAGCTGTTTTAAATTTAAATCAACAGCCATTGCATCAATTAGCAAAGCATCAGGCATTTGCAAAAGATTCATAACTGATCTTTTCATAGCTAATCTGGCAGACTGATATATATTTATTAGATCTATTTCCGTTACGGAAGCTTCACCAAAGGCAAAAAGACAGGATGTTTTTTTGATTTCTTCTTCCAATAAAAATCTTTGTCTTTTATTGAAACGCTTCGAATCATATGTTTCGGATACATTAAAATTGGCTGGCAAAATGCAAGAACAGGCCACGACCGGCCCTGCAACACAGCCTCTTCCAACTTCATCGATTCCAGCAATAATTTGATATCCTTCGTCATTTAATTCATTTTCAAATTTAAAACGAATCCGG
This sequence comes from Oenococcus oeni, assembly GCF_020510245.1. NCBI lineage: Bacteria > Bacillati > Bacillota > Bacilli > Lactobacillales > Lactobacillaceae > Oenococcus > Oenococcus oeni. The sequence goes on from NZ_CP084701.1 coordinate 1,002,330, forward strand.
AAAGAATCAATTATTTCCTCTAATTTCATAACTAATTATCTAAATAATCATCACCATAAAAATCAAGTGATATCAAACCAAATTTCCCGCTTCTAAAATCATTGATCAAACGCTGACTGGCACTTTCAAAATCTTGTCTCAATCCTAGCTGGCTCGTAATAGACATCAAAGCAGCGATTGGATTATCCAAAGGAAAATGGCTTATTTTATAACGGGTCGCGATTGCGGTCGGATAATTTTTTTGAAGAAAAGAAATTAACCAAAGAGCTAAATCGTCGGAAGCCAGCAGATTATCTTTAATACCCCCCAGAATTCCAATCTTTGTAGCAATTTCCTGATCTTCAAATTTTGGCCAAAGCAATCCAGGTGTATCCAAAAAAACAAGATTATAACGAGTTCTAATCCAATATAGAAAATGAGTAACTCCAGGTTTATTGGCTGTTCTAGCAATGTTTTTGCCGGCTAAATGGTTAATAAAAGTTGATTTGCCAACATTTGGTGTGCCAACGACTAATGCTTTTAAATTAGCGGCAGTATTATTTTTCGACAAATCGGCAAAAAAAGAATTATTTTTCAATTGACGAAGAAAATCCTTCGAAAGGACACCCATTTTTGCATCAGTAGTGAGAATACCGGAAAATTTATCTTTATTTTTGTTAATGAATTTTGTTACTTGGCGAGGATCGGCTAAATCGATTTTATTTAAAACAAGAAAAACCGGTTTAACAGCGATCATCTCCATAATTTGTGGATTTTGAGTTGTCTGAGGAGCACGGGCATCGACGATTTCCAAACTAAAATCGACTAATTTCATTTGTTCGCCAATTTCGCGAATCGTTTTTGCCATATGGCCCGGGAACCATTGAATTTGTTGTGTCATAATTCCTCCTCTGAAGCAAGAAAACGCCGCCAAGCTTCGTCGAATACTTCCATGCTCATTAAATAGGGAGCATTTTCTTCCAAATATTTTGAGATTTCATCAAAATTCTGTGACTGTTTAGGAAATTCCGAATCAAAAAAAGCTGCATTCGCAAATTCTTGAACTTCATCCGCATTTTCTGGTTTTCTCTGTGTCATTAACCACTCGTAAAAACCTCGACTTCTCATTTTAAACCACCTTGAAAAATTATTTTATTTTCGGGAAGATTAATTGTTTTAGCCTTAAAAGCTAACAATTTACCCGTCTTCATCTTCGCCAGATTTATAGAAATATCTTTTTTGGAAGAATCAATGCCGATAAAACTCGGTAGATCGGTTGTTGCTTTGATGTAACTCATTACTGTGCCGATAGGCAATGGCATAGAACCAGCTACTAATTTTTTCGCTTTTAGTAGAACGTTACCGTTTTTTGTTACGCTTGGATCGAAAATAACTCCAACATTGAGTTTAGACCCAAGAAACTTTATATCTCCATATACATAAACTTGTTTGGAATCGGCCGAAATTGATAGGTTTTTTATTTTTTGTTCCTTCAAAAACTTGGCCGAAATAGCATTCACTTGTTTTCTAGTCAGCACAACATTAAAAGTTGCATCACTATCTTGAATCGATGAGCGCGAATCTTTCGATTGGTAGCTATCACTGAAAAGGGCAAAAAATATGGAAAAAACCATTATTAAAATAATTGCTAATAATGACCAAAAAGCCAAAAACCATTTGTTTTTTTTAATTTTTATTTCTTTTGCCATATATTATTACTATTTACTGCCTTGAAAAGTTCTTTTGCCATATAATCGTAACCCAAGTTATTCGGGTGAAAATGATCGGCCTGAGAAATGTAATCATTCTTTATTTTAATGCTTCCGGATAAAACTGACTTTTGCGTCCTGTTTCCGACTTTACCGTTTGCAATCAAATCCTCGCTGGTTAATTTCTTGATTTGTTTGCTTGTTTGATACTGTCCATAAGTTAATTGGCGGAAAATCGATATGTAGTATCCATTAGTCTGTTGCTTTACCAACTTTTTGTTTATTGCATTATAAAGTTTCACATCTTGATTAATGTCTTTTCTGCTCGCCATATTAACAAAAGTTGGATTGTAGTTACCAAAAATAAAAAGTGATGATTTGCTTTTTCTTAAGACGGCAACTCTTTTCAATAAATTTTTCAAAGATGTCTCGTATTTGGCACTACTCTTTTTCACGGAACTAGTTAAACTACTGGCACTTTTTGTATCAACATTCTTTAATAATTCCTGCCTTAAATCATTTCCTCCGACGGTCATTATTACTAAATCGGCTTTTTTTAATAGTCGTTGCTGCTCTGATGACTGATTAATTCTTTTTAAAATTTGATCAGAACGGTCGCCTGGCTTTCCGAAGTCGTATGAGGAAAACTTATATTGAGGATAGGTTTTCTTGAGAAGTTTCATTACCCGTCCTGTATATCCGTGTTTTCCCGCAGTATCACCGACACCATAAGTTAGTGAATCACCCAAAAAAACAACCGTAATGTTTTGACTGCTTTCCTGCTTTGCGTCATTATTGCTTTTCGGCGTTAAAATAATCGAAATTACAAAAACACCGATAAATCCAAGAACTATCGCTGTTAAAATTTTTAAAAAAACTTTCATAGATATACTATTTATTCACCGTAATACAAAATACAAAGTGTGCCAATTCCGGTATGAGTAGCAACAATTGGCGAGGTGCCAAGCATAACCAATGGGGTATTCGGGAAAAGTTTTCTCAAACGATTCGAGAGCTCCTTGGCTTCTGGATCGGCATCAACATGCGAAACCCCGATTGAGTATATTTTCTTTAATTTTTGCATTCCATCAATAACTTGATCATAAAATTTACTAATCGATTTTTCGCCGCGGCCCTTGGAAATTGTTTTGATCGAATCATCAATAAATTCAAGGCCGACTTTAATGTTTAGCAAGGAACCAACTAAACCAGAAGCACGACTGATCCTGCCTCCGGCAATCAGATTTTTTAAGGATTCGAGACTGAGAAAAATTTTGGTTTGATTTTTTATTTTCGTGAGAAGAGAGATTATTTCTTCGATAGTCTTTCCTTCTTGAACCATTCTTGCCGCTGCTAAAACTTGAAAAGAGAGACCACGATCGATTGAATGCGAATCAAGAAAAATAACCTTCCCACTAAAATCTTTTGCCACCGTCGCGGCTGTTTGACCAGTACCAGACAAACCACCGCTAAGATGAATACTGAGGATTTGGGCTTCTGGATTCTTTCTTAAAATGCTTTCGTAAGTATCATAAAAATTTATTACCGCCGGTTGGCTTGAAGCAGGAAGCTTTCTGGCCATTTCCATTTTCTTAAAAAACTCGTTTCGAGATATATCGACACCATCCAAATAATTGTGATCGTTAATTAAAACTTGTAATGGAACAACACCAATATCATATTTTTTTATTTCTTCGTCCGTTAGGGCGGCTGAAGAGTCGGTAACAATTTTAATTATTGACATAACTAAAATTATACTTGATCGCTTTTATTTTTCCTCTCATAAGTCAGAAAATCAAAAGAATAAGCGTGTTTCTTATCTTGAGCATGATGACATTGGGAAACTAAACTAAAAGACTTTTCACTAAAATTTGGTGCAAATGTGTCTCCTTTAATATTAGCATCAACCAAAGTAATCAATAACCGATCAGCCATATTCATAAAACTTTCGTAAACGCTGGCTCCTCCTATTACATAAAGGGGTAAATGCTGTTCTTTTGCTGTATTGACAGCCTCGATTGGAGAATGCACGATTTTTACCTCCGGATCGTTGCTCTTAAAATCCATATTGGAAGTTAAAATAATGTTTAAACGTTTTGGCAATGCTTTTGAACCAAAAGACTCATAGGTTTTTCGACCCATTACCACTGCCTTATTTTTAGTTTCCTGGCGAAAAAATTTAAGATCATCCGGTAGGGACCATGGCAAGTGATTGTTTCTGCCAATTACATTATTTTTTGATTGTGCCCATATTGATGTAATCATCCTTTGCCTCCTTCAACAATCTTTGCTTATTGTTATTGATTTTTCCAAGAATAACCTTTTCTTTTAAATCTTCAATAATTTTTCCATAGATCGGCCCAACCGGAATTCCAATATTTTTCAGATCGATACCGTTGATATCGAGTTCGGAAAGATCATGTATTGCTAAGTTTTCATAATCACTTAATAAATTATTTCTGTCATCTCTTTTAATCGCCGACAACGCAATTGATATTTCCAAACCAGCATCGAATAAATCAAGTTTGCTTGGTTTGTCCTTTTCCAACAAATTAATTGATTTAAAAATTTGCTTCTTCAATTGATTGCTCATTTTCCAACTACCGAGATATTTTGTTAAACTAGATTCCCTTAGATTACTAAAAAAAATGAATCTGGTCCAGTTAATTGCGTGGCTCGATGATTGAATTCCAATGTAATTCCTGAATAAATCCGATTGATCTGTAATTAGTTCATGTCCTGGCAAAAAATCAACAATTCCCAAATCATACATTTGTCTCAGAGATCTTTGAGGATTTTTCCCGGCCAGTAATTTTGAAAATTCAACAAAAATTCGTTCTGTAGCAATATCATTCAAATTTTCTTTAATCATTTGACTTGCTCTCAAGGTTTCTTCTTCGATTTTAAAATCAAGCTGGCTGGAAAAACGAAAAGCGCGAAGAATTCTTAGAGCGTCTTCTGAAAAACGCTGTTTTGCATCTCCTACTGTTCTAATTATTTTCTTTTTTAAATCATTAAGACCTGAAAAATAATCAAAAAGTTCTCCTTCTTGGTTCATCGCAAAAGCATTAATTGTAAAATCGCGTCTTGATAAATCTTCTTTTAAATTTTTCGTGAACGATACGTTTTTTGGATGACGATTGTCCAAATATTTACCGTCGATCCGAAAAGTTGTGACTTCATATTTTTTCCCGTTCAAAAAAACTAAATCAGTACCATGTTTTTCACCAGCGTAATTATCTGCCGTTTTAAAAATCCTTTTCATTTCGTTTGGCAAAGCATCAGTCGTAATGTCAACATCGTGAATAGGTCTTCTAAGGATGGCATCACGAACCGATCCACCAACAAAGTAAGCTTGATAACCATGATTTTCCAAACAATTCAATACAGGAATCGCTTCTTTAAATTCATTTGTTAATTCAATTATCATTAAAGTAGATAACTTTCCATTTCAAAATCTTCCGGAACAATTTGCAAATATTTTTTTAAATAATTTCGAGCTCTCTCGATATTGGTAGTTTTAAAAACAAAAAAAGCGTCCTTAAGAAAAGATGGTTCTTCGGAAAAATATTCATCAACTCGTTCAAAAGATTTTTCTGCCTGTTTTTGTTGGTCAGAATTAAAATAAGCAAGGCCTAAATACCATAAATAATGCTGGTCAATCTCATCGTCTTCAATATGCCGATTAATCAAACTGATCGTCTGATCATATTCCTTTTCTTGAAGAAAATTATATGCAAGCAGACTAATCGCGTTAGTTTGCGATGGATCTTTTTTAATTATGAAATGAAGCTCTTTGTTGGAGGCAGTATAGTCACCAAGATCACTTTGGAGTAATGCTAATTTAAAACGAGCAAGCAAATTGAAAGGATCGAAACTCTTTGCTAGTTGGAGGGTGCGAAGCTGTTCTTTTGAATTTCCCTGTTTTTCATAAATGGAAGCCAAATTCAAGTAATCATCAAGGCTGGCTTCCTGATGATCAATATTTTCTTCGATTAGTTGTTGTGATTTTTCCCGATCACCTGATTGAAAGTAAGCCTGTGCCAAACTACTAATTTCTTTGCTGGACAAATTTTTCAGTCCAACTTTTTGAAATTCAGTGATCGATTCTTCGAATTCTCCATTTGAAGCAAGGGCCATCGCTAAACGCGCGTGTAAGTTTATCTTATTAATTAATTCATGTCCCTGATTAATCAGGTAGTCATATAGCTGGGCAGATTTGCCATTCTCTCCTTCGGCATCATAAAATTCTGCCAAAGCAAAACGAACGATTGGGTCACTACTAATGTTTTGCAAATCCAGTAGAACTCCTTCGGCTGATTCGGTCAGACCCTCGGACTCATATAAATCAGCTTTATCAATTTGTGCAGACAAATATAAAGAACTTTTTTGTTCTATTTTGTCTAAGTAGTCAAGAGCTTGATCGTCATTCCCTTCGTCGAGATATATTTCAGCAAGATCAAGATTAATCTGATCATTTTTATTGTCTTTTTCATTCAAGTTTTCTAATATACTTTTAGCATCATCAATAAAACCTTGAGAAATTAAGGATTCGGTTAAATCGATTAATTCATTTTCTGAGTCATTGGCAAGCGCTTTATTTATTAGATTCTGATTATTGAATTTGGAATCGGCAATATTTTGTAAGATTTGTTTCGAGTAATTAGCCATAAATCAATTCTAATAAAAAACCAGTCGATTTGACTGGTTTGTATATGATTACTTAACAGTGTCCTTTAAGGCTTTACCAGGTTTAAATGCCGGAACTTTCGATGCAGGGATTTTAATCTCAGCACCAGTTTGTGGATTACGGCCTGTGCGAGCTGCGCGATCACGAACTTCGAAGTTACCAAAGCCAATCAACTGAACTTTTTCGCCTTTTTTCAAATAACTTGCAATTGAATCAAAAACTGCATCAACTGCAGCCGTTGCATCTTTTTTGGTCAGATCAGTTGCCTTTGCAACTGAATCAACTAGTTCTTGCTTATTTGCCATTAATTTCTCCTGTTTATTATTTTTGTAAAATTCACGGCTACCATGCATTTCACTAATAAAAATTTAACACAAAATAGCCATGAAAAGTTAAAAAAATGCTTCAAAAGCCCGTCGTAGCGCGAATTGTAACCTGTTTGTCACAGAAAAAGCAAAAAAACAGTCAGCTATTTCCTTGCGCGAATTCTTAAACGAATTGGTGTTCCGGCAAAATCGAAATTTTTACGAATCTGATTCTCCAAATATCTTTCATAACTAAAATGCATTAGTTCCGGGTCATTAACGAAAATAGCAAAAGTTGGAGGAGCAACAGCAACCTCTGTTGCATAATAGACACGCAAACGTTTACCGTTTTTTGTCGGTGTCGGATGAAGTGCAATTGCATCAAGAATCGTTTGATTGAGAATTGAAGATTGAATTCTCATTTTATGGTTATTATCAACTTTAATAGCCATTTCAGGAATTTGATCTAGTCTTTGGTTCGTTTTAGCGGAAACAAACATAATCGGTGCATAATCCAAAAACTTGAATTCTTCCCGAATTTGTTCCGTAAACTGTTTCATAGAATAATTATCTTTTTCGATTGCGTCCCATTTATTGACAACAATCACGACAGCCCGGCCTTCTTCGGTTGCAAGACCGGCAATGTGTTTATCTTGATCTTGAATTCCGGTTGAAGCATCGATTACTACTAAAATTACATCAGCACTTTCAATTGCCATCTGTGCCCTTAAAACAGCATACTTTTCGGTACTCTCGATCACTTTTCCAGATTTTCTGATACCGGCCGTATCGCTAATCGTAAAAACATTTCCTTGGTTGTCTTCAAACTGCGAGTCTACCGTATCACGAGTTGTTCCTTGAATATCACTAACAATTGAACGATTTCGTTTAATTAAAGAATTAAAAATTGATGATTTTCCAACATTCGGACGACCAATAATTGCGATTTTAATTTGATCTTCCTGATCCTGATCAGATACTCCACCATTGGTCCCGTTTTTAAAAGCATCGACAATATCATCCAACAAATCAGCAACTCCATTGCCGTGAACAGCAGAGATTGGGTATGGATCGCCAAGTCCAAGCGAGTAAAAATCATAGATTAAATCATGCTGTTCGATATTATCCAAGTGATTTACCGCCAAGTAAATCGGTTGTTTTGATCTATAAAGAACTTTCGCGACTAATTGATCATCCTTGGTAATACCATTATGACCGTCGACAACAAAAATAATCGCATCAGCCTCTTTGATTGCTAATTCGGCCTGTTCCTTAATCTCTTTAATAAAAACATCGTTTGATGCGGATATTCCACCAGTATCGATGACGGAAAATTCGCTGCCATTCCACTCAGCCTTTTCGTACAAACGGTCACGGGTTACTCCAGATATGTCATTCACGATTGCTTTTCTCGTACCAACGATTCGATTAAATAAAGTTGATTTTCCAACATTCGGTCTTCCAACTATTGCAATTGTATATTTTTTACTCATCCTTATAAGCATACAGAAAACACGCAGTCATGCGCGTGTTTTGACGATTTTCAAAATTTTATTAACCACTTGATCAACTGTCAAATTGCTCGTGTCAATTTCGATTGCATCATCATCCTTTCTTAGAGGACTGATTAAACGGTGAGAGTCCTTATAATCTCGAGCAACGATTTCTTTTTTTATATCGTCCAAAGTGGCGGAACTCCCTTGTGCTTTATTCTCTTTAAAACGACGAATTGCTCTTTGATCAACACTGGCGATTAAAAATATTTTCACGTCGGCGTTAGGCAAGACGGTTGTACCGATATCGCGACCATCCATAACAACCGAGGAATTCTCAGTCATTTGTCTCTGTCTTTCAGTCATCTCATCACGAACTTTTTGATACGAAGAAACCAATGAAACATTGTTTGTTATCTCTTGGGATCTTATCGCTTCAGTAACATCTTGGTCGTTAAGGATGACCTTTTGAACTGGATCAGCCGGAATAAAGTTCAAAGAAATTAAAGGAATTTTTTCAGATATTTCCTGTTCATCCTCATAATCAATTTGATTGATTTTGGCATAAAGCGTCACCGCCCTATACATTGCACCGGTATCAACATAAACAAAATTAAATTTTTTTGCGACAATTTTTGCGACCGTGGACTTACCTGACCCGGCCGGTCCGTCAATAGCAATCTGCATATTAATTTCCACTAACTTTCAGAACTTGGCCTGGAAGCAGAGTTGAACCGGGTGTTAAACCGTTTAATTCATAAAGTTCCTCGACGGTCAGGCCATAAAGAGATGCAATATGATAAGCACTATCGCCGGATTGAACCGTATAAGTCGTCGCTGTCGAAGAAGAACTAGTTTCAGCACTGCTGTCTTCTGTTACCGAACTAGAAGATTCTGCAGCTTCGGTGGACGAAGAATCAGCTGCTGCCGTAGATGAAGATGCATCAGCAGCTGAACTCTGACTGCTGCTTGCCGCGCTGCTCGATGATGCAGATGAAGAACTGCTTTTCTTAGTAACTGAAGCCGTTGAACTAGCAACGCTTTTACTGCTATCGCCCTTCTTTGCAATCGAACCGATTGTAGGAATCGCCAACAAAATCACAAGTGTTGCAATAGCAAAAGCAATAATGACCTTACTGTTAAGCTTGCTCAAAAAGCCGGTACCATTTTTTTGGTTATCTGTTTTATTTTGCTTGGAACTTTTCTGGTAATTGTTTGGGTTATAGCCATTTTTTGGTTTACCAAAATTGCTCTGATCCTTATATTGCTCTTGGTCTTGTTGCTGCGGTTGGTTAGGAGATGCAGTACCTTGATTGGACTGACTGTACTTATTTGAGGCAAAAAAAGGTTCGGGTTTATCAGAAGAACTTTGTTGTCCTTGATCATTGAACTGTTGATAAAAACTCTGATTCTGTTCAGCTGAATTCTGGCCAAAATTAAAATCCTGGTTATTTCCGTTTTGATTATTCAGATTTCCTTGATCTTGACGAGACTGATTAAAGGAATCAGAAGAACTTTGTTGTCCTTGATCATTGAACTGTTGATAAAAACTCTGATTCTGTTCAGCTGAATTCTGGCCAAAATTAAAATCCTGGTTATTTCCGTTTTGATTATTCAGATTTCCTTGATCTTGACGAGACTGATTAAAGGAATCAGAAGAACTTTGTTGTCCTTGATCATTGAACTGTTGATAAAAACTCTGATTCTGTTCAGCTGAATTCTGGCCAAAATTAAAATCCTGGTTATTTCCGTTTTGATTATTCAGATTTCCTTGATCTTGACGAGACTGATTAAAGGAATCAGAAGAACTTTGTTGTCCTTGATCATTGAACTGTTGATAAAAACTCTGATTCTGTTCAGCTGAATTCTGGCCAAAATTAAAATCCTGGTTATTTCCGTTTTGATTATTCAGATTTCCTTGATCTTGACGAGACTGATTAAAGGAATCAAAGGGCGAGGAAGAATTAGAATTAAACGACTTAAAAAGATCATCATCGGAAGCTGAATCTACTGATTTGAAATTAAAACTATTATCTTGTTCCGACGTTGAATTACTATTCGGATTAAAAGGCCGGTATGCCCGTGTATCCTCAAAAGAATCAGAGTTTCCGCTACTTAAAGGTCGGAAAGGCGCCGCGCTCGATTTTTTTGAATTTCTATCTTCGTTATCTTCGTTTGGATCATATGGTTGAAAATCACTCATTTTTACCTCGTACAATAATTTATTCTATCATAGCTGCTCTAATATAATTTTCTGAAAAGTTTCCTAAGTCTGGTTAAAAACGGAGTTTTTGTTTTGCTTTTTTAAAAAATATTGCTACTACTCAATATGAAAAATTGTTTTTAATGTCCTTGTCATCATGGATAAACTTTCGGCATCTTTAACTATCTTTTTATCTTTTCGACTTCCTGTTCAGATAGAGCACGATACTGCCCTTTCTTTAAATTGCCGATTGTAATTCCGTCAAACATGTCACGATTTAATTTAATTACAGGATGACCGATAAAATCTAGGATTTTTTTGATTTCATGGTTTTTTCCTTCGGCGATTGTGATTTCAATTAGACTTTCTTGACGTTTTTGATCAACTTTCAAAATTCGAGCCGCCTGTGGAAAATAAATTTCTCCATCGAAACGAATCGGCTTAGTCAATTGTTCAAGTTCGTCTTCGTTAACAATCCCTTTAACCCAAGCAGCATAAGTTCTTTTAATTCGGTGTTTCGGATGAGTCAATTTTTGAGTTAATTCACCATCGTTGGTTAGTAACAAAACACCGGTCGTATCTTGATCTAACCGGCCAACCGAAAAAATTCTCGTTTTCGTTTTAATTAGTTCTATAACGCTGGGCTGATTCGGATAACTTCTGTTGGACGAAACATATCCGGCCGGTTTATTTAAAAGATAATATTCAAAACTCTCTTCATTTATTTTCTTATTATCAACATAAACAATGTCGTCGGAAGAAACTTTCTTTCCAAGTTTTGTGATTATTTTGCCATTCACTTTTACCTGCCCGTTAACAATCATCTCCTCGGCTTTTCTTCTGGAAGCCACTCCTGCTTGAGCAATTCTTTTTTGCAGTCTTTCTAATTGAGCCATTATTTTTTGCTTTCTCTGTTTTTGTGTTTTTGAAATAATTCTATTTGATCGTCATCAATGTTATTTAGATCTTCAGGATCTGGTAGTTCTGGTAAATCATCAATTTTTTTAAGCCCAAAATAATCGAGAAAAAAGTTAGTTGTAGTGTAGAGAAGCGGGCGACCAACCTCCGCTTTTCTTCCGGATTCTTGAATAAGTTCTCTGGAAACGAGTCGAGAAATTGCGCCAGATGAATTAACGCCGCGAATTTTATCAACCTCGATTCTAGTGACCGGTTGCTTATAAGCAATAATTGTTAGAGTTTCCAAACTTGCTTTAGATAAACTATTAGCAACTGGTGTTTGATAATATTTTTTTAGAAGCGGCGCAAATTTACTTTTCGTAACCAAACGATAGACCTGACCGTTTTCGACCAGTTTTATCGGATTTTGTTGATCTTCTTCCAAACGGTTGGACAGGCTTTCCAGATCACTTTGAACCGCCGATCTATCAAAACCAGTTATTTTACTAATACTTTGCAGATCAATACCATCATCTCCGGAAACAAAAACCAAAGAGAATAATTGGGCCGTTTGATCAAGATCAGGCATTCATTTCTCCTTTTGTTAAAAAAATTTGTTGTTCGTCATTTTGGCTAAGCAAAACGAAGTGATCTTTTGCTAGTTCAAGAATTGCCAAAAAAGTCGTAATCATTTCATCATTGCTCGATGATAATTTAAATAAATATTGAAATTCGATCTTTGAATCTAATTTTTTTTGACTGAAAAAAGTTTTTATTTCATTAATTTTGTCAGCAACAGAAAAATTTTCTCTTTCAATCGTACGTTTTTTTGGATGCAGGTCCTTTTGTCGATTAGCAATTTCAAGAAAAGCCTTCTGCAGATCCTGTAAAGTTACTCCAGCTGATAAAGGTTTTATTTCAATATTTTCTGGAATTTTTGCAACTGGACGAGTAAAGGACAGAGAGCGGGAATGTTCTAATTCAGACATATCTTGCGTAACGGCTTGGTAACACTCATATTCTATGAGAGCATTAACTAATTCATTTCTTGGATCCTCTTCTTTTTCATCTTCCTGTTCGTTTTTTACAGTTGGCAATAAAAAACGAGATTTTATTCTAATTAACGTAGACGCCATGTATAAATATTCACCAGCCGAATCAAGTGAGGGATTTAACTGATTGTCAATAAAAGACAGGAACTGGTCGGTAACTTTTGCAATTGGTAAATCGAAAATATCTAGCTCTTGTGTACGAATCAAGTGCAGCAAAAGATCTAGCGGCCCACTAAAATCGTCCAGAGAAATTGTTAATTGTTTATCGCTCACGCAAACAATTTTAGCATTCAAATAGTTTATTTTGCCCGAGGATGAAATCTGTTATATTGTTCTCTTATATGTTTTTGACTAACATGTGTGTATATTTGAGTTGTACTGATATCGGAATGACCTAATAATTCTTGAACAATTCTTAAATCGGCACCATTCTCCAATAAATTGGTTGCAAAAGAATGGCGCAGAGTATGAGGACTAATATCTTTATCAATGCCGGCTTTAATGGCAATTTCCTTCACAAGCTTAAAAATTCCCTGTCTAGATATCCGATGGCCATGATCATTAAGGAATAAATACGGGCTTTCTTTGTCTTTGAGCAAAATCGGTCTTGATTCTTTAAAATATTTAGAGATATAGAGTAAAGACATTTCACCGATCGGAACAATTCGCTGTTTTTGCCCTTTACCAATGGTAGTGATTAAGCCCAATTCGTCATGAAGATCAGCTAATTTCAAATTACATATTTCAGACACGCGAAATCCGGTTGCGTACATTGTTTCTAGCAAAGCCCGGTTCCTTAATCCAAGAGTTGTCGAAATATCAGGTACCGCTAAAACAGCTTCAATTTCTGTGGCCGTTAAAACTTGTGGCAAATGAGAATTCTTCTTTGGTGTAGTCACTTTCAGCATTGGATCAATTTGAATTTGCTGATCATCGCTAAGATAAGCAAAAAATTTTCGTAAAGAACTGACCATATGTACAATTGAATTATTTGATTTACCGGAATTTTGCAAATAGTTAAGCCAATCCAGAATTGTAAAACGGTCAACTTTAACCAGAAGGATATTTTCTTTTTGAATATAGGCTCCGAATTCCGATAAATCTTGTTTATAACTTTTAATCGAGTTCTCCAGCAAGCCTTGTTCCGTCCGTAAATACCTCGTATAATCCAATAAAACATTTTCGAATTGATTTTTTTTAGTTAACATAATCTATTTAAGTGTACAAAAAAATAACCACCAAAGTGGTTATTTAAATAACAAATAAATAAAATTAAAGCTTTACAACATGAATTAAATTGGTTGTGCCGGGCTTTTTGATTGGAAGGCCAGCAGTAACAACGATTGTGTCGTCTCTCTTAGCCAATTTTTCATCATGAACAGTTTTCTTGGCCAATTCAATCAGATCATCTGTTGTTTCCGGAGCATCTTTAACGACCGGATAAACAGCATAATTAACAGTCAAAGACCTAGCAACTTTTTCATCGTAAGTGATTGCCAAAATTGGCATATCAGGTCGATATTTGGAAATTAAGCGAGCAGTGTAGCCAGATGCTGTAGAAGCAACAATTGCTTTAGCACCAGCCTCGCGTGCTGCGTCAACGGCGGCCTGAGCCAAAACTTCTGTGTCACTTGACTTTGGTTCGTTTCTCAAATCGATCCTATTGCCGTCGTCGTGAACATGATTTTCAGCGTATTCATCAGATGTAGACATCGTCTTAACAGCTTCAACAGGCCAACTACCATTGGCAGATTCACCAGAAAGCATCGTCGCATCAGTGCCATCCCAAACAGCATTTTCGACATCGTTAATTTCGGCACGAGTTGCACGAGGATTTTCAATCATCGAATCAAGCATTTGGGTAGCAGTAATGACCGGCTTTCCAAGACGGTTCATGTAACGAATCATCATTTTTTGAATCACAGGTACTTCTTCATAAGGAATCTCGACTCCCATATCACCACGCGGTACCATCAAACCATCGGAAACGGCAATGATTGATTCGAAGTTATCAATTCCTTCTTGAGATTCAATCTTAGGAAAAATCATGACATGATTTTCTTGATGATGCTTTTTCAACAACTTACGGATGTCAAGAACATCCTGAGCCTTACGAACAAAGGAAGCAGCGATGAAGTCAATTCCCTGTTCCAAACCGAACTCGATATCTAATTTATCCTTCTTAGTAATTCCAGGAAGGTTAATTGCAACACCAGGAGCGTTAACGCCTTTTCTTCCGCCCAGCACTCCATCGTTATCAACTTGGACAAGCAGTTCTTTTTTTTCGGAATCTTTACTGATAACGGTCATTTCGATAATGCCATCATCGAACAAAACTTTACCACCGACTTTTACGTCGTCATAAAGTCCCTTATAGGTCACAGCAATTTTCTCTTTTGTGCCCTTAATCTTTTCATTCATCGAAATGCGAAGCCTGTCACCTTTCTTGAATTCAATCTTACCGTTCGGTGTATCTTGAACAGTTGTACGAATCTCTGCACCTTTCGTATCAAGCATAAATCCGATCAACTTGCCGGTCTTTTTTTCAGCATCATGGACTAGGGCCATACGAGCAGCATGCTCATCATGGTCACCGTGACTGAAATTAAAACGGGCAACATTAATCCCATTATTTATCAATGCGGAAATAATCTTTAGATCGTTGGATGCGGGACCTAAAGTAGAAACAATCTTTGTCTTTTTCATTCAATGCTCCTGTTTTTGTTTATCATTTGACAAAACACTTTTAATTTTAACATTTTTTTCACGAATCAATGGCCGATCTGTTGGATCTTATTGGCAATAATATTAATCTCACCATTCCTTAATTGAGTTCTACCAATTAAAGCAATCAAAGATCCATTCTTCAAAACACCCGACATTTGACTATATTCGCGAGCGAAAACAGTTAAAGAACTTTCTCCGCTGCCGTCGGAAATCGAAACAAAAGCCATCTGATTTCCGTTCTTATCGCGAGTTGTACGAATCGAATCGATCATAACGGCCATTTTGACTATTTGGTCAGCTTTTAAATCGTTAATCTGCGTATATCCTTTTTTAACAATTTCCTTTCTCAGACTGTCAATTGGATGACCGGAAATAGTGAAACCAAGGACTTCCTTTTCATGCGCAAGACGGTCTAATAAAGACATTTCTCCGATCGCGCTTATTTTCGTTTCGCTTAAAAGGCTGCCGCCGAATTCCATTGCAGTAATTAAAGAAGCGGCATTCGTTTTTAATTCCTGACGGTTATATCCAAAATGATCGAGCGAACCAGCGTAGGTCAATTGAACGATGTCACTTTCACCGATGTCGCTTCCAGCCATTCTTTGAAGAAAATCAGTTAGACCGGAAAACAATCCGTGCGAATTCCTTTCTTTGACAATTTCATCAATCACTTTTCGGTTTAACCCTTTTATTTTGCCGAGGCCAACATAAATAACCCCTTTATCGCTTATAAAACCACGTTCCGCGTGATTAATGTCCGGTCCCAAAAGTTTGATGCCTTTATTTTTAATATCCTGCAGATAGGAATTTTTGGTGTCGTAATTTAGGAGAACACTGAAGAATTCCAAGGGAAAGTAGATTTTTAAATAAGCCATTTCAAAAGCCAATTTGCTATACGCAACAGCATGGCTTTTATTAAAACCATAATTGGCAAAGCGCTCTATATACGCAAAGATTTCTTCCGCTTGTTCTTGTTGATGGCCCTTTTCAACTGCCCCTTTAATAAAGGCATCATGCTGGGCAAAAAGTTTTTCCTCATTTTTGTGTCCAATCGCAGCTCTAAAAACATCCGCTTCTCCAAGTGTAAAACCGGCATAAACCTGCGCAATCTGCATTACCTGTTCTTGATAAATAATTACACCGTAAGTCGGTAGGAGAATTTTTTGCAAACTTTTATCGATGATCTCGATATGATTGGGGTCTTTTTTTCCTTGGGCATAAATTGGAATATTTTCCGAAGGGCCCGGACGATTCAGAGCATTTACAGCGACAATATCATCAAAACTACTAACAGCAATTTGTTTTAGAGCGCTCTTCGCCGATTCAGACTCAAATTGAAAAATACCGTTAGTTTGAAGATTTTTAAAAGAATCAAGAACTTTTTTGTCGTTAAGATCGATACTATCCAAATTAAATTTTTTTCCATAATGTTGTTGAATTAAAGATCGAATATCAGCGATCATATCTAAATTGGTAAGACGCAGCAAATCGAATTTAACCAACCCAATCGCCTCGACATCATCTTTGTCAAACTGGGTAACGGTGATATCGGAAACCTGATTCAGAGGAACATAGTTCACTAGCTTTTCCGGACTTAAAACAATTCCAGCAGCATGTATTCCAACATGTCTGGGCAACCCGGAAATAGATTGTGCCAGGGAAATAATTTCCGAAGAATTTGGAAGCTCTGCAATTGTTTCCGGCAAATTGTTTGGATCGGCATCTTCTAACGCATCATTATTCTGTGCCATAAATCGTGAAAAACGTTTAAGCGTCCCTTCACTGCTGGCAAAAATTCTCGCGCTGTCGCGAACCGCCAATCTTCTTTTAAAAGTATCAAAAGTTCCAATTTGAGAAAAATTATCAAGCGAATACTTTTTTTGCAGATATTCAACAATTTCCTGGCGCCTGTTGCCTGGCACATCAATGTCTATGTCAGGAAGCTGAATCCGCTTTGGATTTAAAAAACGTTCGAAATAAAGATCATATTTAATTGGGTCGATAGTCGTTATATACAGAGCATATGCTACCAATGATCCGACTGCCGATCCCCGACCAGCGCCGAGCTGAATATTTTCGTGACGAGCAAAATTGATAATATCCCAGACTACCAAAAAGTAATCTGCTAAATCTAATTGGAAAATAGTCCTCAATTCTCGATCGATTCTTTTCTGATAAGCTTCTGGAATATCTTTATTTTTAAAACGATTTTCTAATCCAAGTTTAACCAACTTGCTCAAATATTTTTTCGGATTATTTTCCGAATCGGGTAATGGAAAAATTGGTAAATGTTTCTCGCTCTTTGGCCAATCATCAACTATATCAGCGATAAAGTGCTGGTTGTTTTTTAATATTTCATCCGGTAAATTACTTGCATAGAAATTTTCATCTTTTAAATATTTTCCGACGATTTCTGATTTGCCAGTAAAATTCAACTCGTTCTTTTCAATATGTTGGAGAGCACTTGCGGTAACGGAATCATTCTTCTTAACCCAATCGATTGGAAAATAGCCAAGTTCTTTTCGAGTAAAGCTGCTTGAATTTTTAATTTTTGTTTCTTTTCCATCTTGGAAGATCAATGCCAAGTTGGAAAAATCCAAATTATTTTCTTTTAAAATAAACTGCGAATTTTTATTAAAGGCTAAATAAGTGCTGATTTTCATCAAATTCTGATAGCCAGAATAATTTTTTGAAACAAAAATTACTTCACCATGATCGGTATCACTGATCGTTAAACCGATAATAGGTCGAATGTTAACCGAAATTGCAGCCTGTCGAAATTTTTCAGCTCCATAAAGATAATCGTGGTTTGCCAAAACAGCAGCTTGAAAGCCTCTTTTTTTGAGAGCTTTTACAAGTTCAATCGTCGAATCAGGGTTTCTTAACAAATCATATTCGCTGAATACTTGTAATGGAGTATAACTCATGTTTTAATAGTATCGCGAATTAAAGATATACGAAAGTATGTTCGCTATTTGTATTTTTCATTCGACAGATTTACAATCTTCCTATGAAATATTTAGTAGTCGCTTTTTGGTCAATTATTTTGGGAAACGTTCTTGGTTTTATTGTTGGGGATTTGTCCGAACAAACCTACGTCCCTTTAAATGTTACGATTATGGCCTTGGTGGTTGGCGAGGTTGCGGCTTTCTTAATTACCGCGATCACCAAATCGGCTAATAAAAAAGTTGGAAATATTAAAAAAAGTTCTGGAAATTGATTCCGGAACTTTTTATTTTGAATGAATTTCAATAATCTTTAATATAACATCCGTTGCCAATTCCATATTTTGAACAGAAGAGAATTCATAACGGCCATGAAGGTTTTCTGCTCCCGTAAAAATGTTCGGTGTCGGCGTACCAAGAAAAGTAATCTTGGATCCATCGGTTCCACCCCGAACAGGCTCCTCGTTTGGCACGATTCCCAATTCTCTAAAAGCAGCTTCGGCTAAATGAACCGATTCCATATTATTCTTTAGAATATCGGCCATATTATAATATTGATCATATTGCTCCAAGTCAATTACTTTATGAGAATATTGCGCATTGACTTTATCGACAGCATCAGCAAGAATCTGCTTGCGTTTTTTTAAGCCATCGCGTTTAAAATCACGAATAATCAATTTGGCCGTCGCTGTGTCACCGTTACCGGATAAATCAGTCATATAGTAATATCCCTGATCACCCTTGGTATTTTCCGGCCGCTCGTTTGGCAACAAATTAAAAACATCAATTAGAGCGGCTAACGGATTTATCAATTTGCCAAAACCATCAGACGGATGAACTTGTGTGCCAACAGCCTTTAAAACAGCAGCTGACGCAGAAAAAGTCGCCCATTCCAATTCGCCTTTCACCGAACCATCGATAGTATAAGCAAATTTAGCAGCAAAATTATCTGTGTCGAAATTATCTGCACCAGTACCGATTTCTTCATCAGGGCCAAAAGCGATTTCAATTTCTCCGTGTTCTATTTCCGAATGCTTAATTAAATATTCCATTGCCGTGATAATTTCAGCAACCCCGGCTTTATCATCAGCTCCCAATAGAGTAGTACCATCGGTAGTTATCAAGGTATGGCCTTTGTAGTTACGCAAATTCGGAAAAACAGAAGGATCTAAACTGTACTCGTCGTTTAGTTTTATGATTGATTCACCATCATAATTCTCATGAATTTCCGGCTGGATATTTTCTGCATTAAAATCCGCCGTATCTACATGAGCGATAAAACCAATACGATCGATATTTTCTTTTCCTTTGGTTGCTGGAATTTTGGAAAATAGATAACCGTCCTTCATTGTTCTTATATCGGAAAAACCAATTTGTTTTAGTTCTCCAGCCAATTTCTTCAGAAATTCAACTTCTTTTGGATCACTGGGAATCGTTTTTGAATTCTCGTTTGAACGAGTATTAATCTTTGCATATTCAATAAAACGATCTACTAAATTTTCGTATTTCACTTTAATGCCTCTTCTATTGTCTTTATTTCTGCTTGTAAACTATCGTAGCGCTTTGTTGATGTCTGCAATGATTTTTCAAGGATTTTCTCAATCTGTTTTGAGTGATCCAGTCTCTCCTGCCATTTATTTTTGAAAGTTGAAGTCCGATGCTTTAACAGGCATGGCCCAAATCTTAATTCCCGATTCGTCATTTTTACAATTCCCTGTTGACTTCTTTTAGCAACGATGATTTCGTAAAAATGTCGATTTTCATAAATAATTTTTTCAGTTTCAATATATTGTCCATTTTTTTCGATTGCTTTTCTAACATCTATTTCTTCATTGTTAGGCTGCAAAATGAATTTGGCATTTTTAAGATAATCAGGAATCTTCGAAATAATTTTGGCAATTAATTCGCCACCCATTCCAGCAATCACAACTGTATCAATTTTGTCACTGGCTTTGATAACAGAAAGTCCGTCGCCAAGACGAAGAACTATTTGCTTTGCTTGATCCAAATCTGCCAATTCAATTTGTTCTTTTGCTTTTTCTAACGGTCCTAAACCAATATCTGTCGCAACTAAAAAAGACGATTTATTGGTTTCCAGTAAAGCGATTGGAATTGCAGCATGGTCGGTTCCAATATCGGCAACTCTTGCCGCTTGATTAATCAAGCGATATATTTCCATTAAACGATCAGACAATTTTGTCATAGCTTTCTGCCCTTCAATTCTAATTAAAAAACTGAATCATTTATGATTCAGTTTTTTAGAAGTATTTTATAAAAATTTATTCTTCCATAAAATCTTTTAATTGTTTTGAACGGCTGGGATGGCGAAGCTTGCGTAATGCCTTTGCTTCAATCTGCCGAATTCTTTCACGAGTCACACCGAAAACCCGACCAACTTCTTCCAAAGTTCTGGTTTTTCCATCTTCAAGGCCAAAACGCAAACGAAGAACATTTTCCTCACGTTCGGTCAAGGTACCAAGAACTTCCTCTAACTGATCTTTTAACATCTGGTCAGAAGTCGATTCAATTGGAGACTCCCCTTCATTATCTTCGATGAAGTCTCCTAGATGGGAATCATTCTCTTCACCGATCGGAGTTTCCAAAGAGACAGGTTCTTGAGCGATCTTTTGGATTTCACGAACTTTATCAGCTGTTAATTCCATTTCGGCACCGATTTCTTCAGGCATTGGATCACGTCCAAGATCCTGAATCAAAGTCCGTTGAATTCGAATAAGCTTGTTAATAGTCTCCACCATGTGGACAGGTATACGAATCGTTCGAGCCTGATCAGCAATTGCACGAGTTATAGCTTGACGAATCCACCAAGTAGCATAGGTTGAAAACTTAAATCCTTTTGTATAATCAAACTTTTCAACGGCCTTCATTAAACCCATATTTCCTTCTTGAATCAAATCCAAAAAGTGCATTCCGCGGCCAACATAACGCTTTGCGATCGAAACAACCAAACGCAAATTGGCTTCAGCAAGTTCCTGGCGGGCACGCTCACCATCAGACCCCCCTTTTTCGATTCTTTTGGCAATTGCGACTTCCTGATCGGCATTCAGTAATGAAACCCGTCCGATTTCTTTCAAGTACATCCTAACAGGGTCATTAATTTTGACACCCTTTGGTGCTGAAGAGGCTTGGGAAAGTTCTTCTTGACTTGGATTATTACTCTTGGTCTTCAGTGACTTTTCCGAAGGATTGCCATCCTCATCAACAATCGAAATACCAGCATCCTCGACCTTTTCTATTAATTTGTCGATTTGATCAGCATTTAAGGCAAAAGGTTTGGCCATTTTATTCTCTAAATCGTCATAAACGACCTGGCCACTCTTCTTATTTTTTTTGATAAAAGCTTTAAGACTTTTGGCATAAGCTTTTTCGTCAAAAGCAGTTGCGGCTGAAGAAGATTTTTCTCCGGATTTTGAATTATCTTTTGATTTTCCTTTTTTTAAATCATCTTTTTTAATAGACAAACCATCGTTTCCTTCACTTTTCTTCTCAGCTCGATCAACGCGACGATTATAATTTTTTGCCAAACGCAAAAGCTCTTCTTTTTTGTCTTTTTTAAGGAATTTTACATCGACTTTTTCTAAAGCTGACTGCAATTCTGCAACAGTATTATCACTTGAAACTAGGATTTTTTTAGTCATGTTTGTTTCCTGCTCTTTCTTTCATTAATTTAACTAGCTTGACGTTTAATTCTTTAATTCTGTCATTTTGATTCAAATTAATAGCCTCTTGAATCTGCTGCTTTATCTGTTGAATTTGTTTTTCAAATGGTATCCTTCTGTTCAATTGCCACAAATAATCATCAATCGCCTCCAAGTTATCCGTTGAATAAAAATCAATTTGATCGCTGATTAAATGATTAAACTGATCTTTTTCGCTGGCAGTCATATTTTTCATCAAATTAATTCCAATCGACTGAGTACCTGGATGCTTACTTCGGTAACCCTTAATCAAAAAATAGTAGAGTTGATTTTTTGGATCATGAAAGGTAAATTTTGCTTTTTTCTCTATTTCATGAAAAACATTTTCATGGTAAATCGACGAAACAATTATTTTTCTTTCAATCATTGCCTCCTGATCAATCAAGGGATTCCGGTTTCTTGAGTTTTTGAGTGGTGGATTATCATTTTGTCTTGACGACTGTCCCACTTGCCTTTTGGAAACATCGATATCGTTTCTTTTCAAGGATTGGTCAAGAACAGATCTACTTAAACCAAACTGGTCGGAGAGTTTTTTAAGTATCAAATCATTAGCAATCGGATCCGGGTGTTCATTTAAAAAGTTTAGTAAATCATTAGTATAATCACTTAAATTACCGACATTTTCAAGATTCCTACCTTTTTTCAAGTATTCAAAGGCAAAATCATTAATTGAAGTCGAATCCTCTTCAAAAATTTTTTTAAGAGCGCCTGGACCATTTTGTTGTAAATATTCGTCAGGATCTTTTTGATTAGGGATTGTTACAATTTCAAGTTGAAGATGCGGAAAATTTTTTATCTCTTCAATCGCACGCCAAGTGGCACTTTGACCAGCAGAGTCGCCATCATAGGCGATTGTTAATTTGGGTGTATTTCGAGAAATCAATTGGAGCTGATCTTTAGTTAGGCTCGTACCCATCGAAGCAATTCCATAGTCGATGCCAGCTTTATGGGCTGCAATTACATCTAAATAGCCTTCAAGCAAAAGAAGTTTTTGCGAAACTTTTGCTGCTTGTTTGGCAACATCGAAATGATATAACAGTTTCGATTTTTTAAAAACCGCTGTTTCCTTTGAATTAATATATTTCGCCGAATTATTTTTATCCAAAGTACGGCCGGAAAAACCGACAATATTACCATAAGAATCCTTAAGAGGAAACATAATTCGATTTGAAAAGACATCATGAAAACTGCCATCATCATATTGAGAAATAATTCCCGATTCAAGTTGAGTCTCTACAGGAATTTTCTTTTCTTCAAAAAAATCATGCAACGACCACTGACTAGGAAGAAAGCCAAGTTGAAAATCAGCAATTGTTTCCCTACTTAAATGACGTTCTTCCAGTAAATATTTCAAGGCATTTGTTGAAAGATCGGTATTTAACAACAAATGTGTAAAAATTTCAGAAGCCTGTTTATTTAATTCGATTAATTTTAATTCGTTTTCATTAAAATGTCCGCCAGTATTTTCTGTATATTTACTATCGATTTTAATTCCAACATTTCTAGCTACTTCTATAACCGCCTGAGGGAAAGACAAGCCTTTTTTTTCTGAAACATAATCAAAAACATTGCCACTCCGTCCACATGAATAGCACTTATAACGTTGGTTTTCTTCATCGACCGTAAAGCTAGGACTATTTTCCGACACAAAAGGACAAATACCCCAAAAATATTTTCCTTTTTTCTTTAAATCAACATCTTTGCCGATTACATCAACGATATTAATCGAATTCCTGATTTCTTCGATCGTACTTTTCGGTATCAAACTCGCCATTAGACAATCAATAATGATACTCACATAACTTGACTTTGTCAAGTGATAAGAATGTTGATATGACGCAGTTTAAGGCTATTTTTTATTTGTGAAAAACAGATTATGTTAACTAGAAAAGATGTGTAATCCTACTTGACAACAACTTTCCTAAGATCGCCAAGGCTGGAAATCAAATTATTAAGCAAATTAATCTGAGCAACTCTATTATTCTTAATGATTGGGTTTTTGTCCATAATCATATTCTCATCGAAATAATTATTAATCGGTTCTTTAAGAGATGCTAAAAATTGATAAACAGTATGATCTCCTTTGCTTAAAAGTACAATCGGATCCTTGTCCTTTGTCAATTGATAAAGACGTTTTTCCGAGTTAGTTACAAATAATTCAGGATCTATCTCGACATTACTTTTGTTTTTTTCGGCTAAGTTCTGAACTCGAGTCAAGGCCTCGATTACATCACGAAAATCCGGATCAGCTACATGGGATGCTAGTATTCTTACCCGTTTAAAAATATAGTTAATGATACCTTCATTAACTTTTCCCGTAGAGGCGTCCAGCAAATCATAACGAATATCGGAACTTTGCTGGCGGATTCGATCCAAAAAGAATTCAATCACTTTTCTACTAATTTCTTTTGTATCGGCAAAATCAATCAAAAAACCATCTTCATGTTTGTCCACTGCTGTTTTTAAGCTGTGAAGTAGTTTGCTAACAGAAAAATTCCATTTTTGTTGGCCAATGATTCTAACGATTCCCAAAGCTGCACGTCTTAGGCCGTAGGGATCGTTTGAACCGGAAGGAATGATACCTGCAGCAAAAAAAGAAAAGAGTGTATCTAATTTATCGGCGAGAGCCAGCATTGCACCAACTTTACTTTTCGGTAGGTCTCCTTCCGAGGAAGTTGGTAAATATTGTTCCGACAAAGCTTGACAAACTGTCTGATTTTCGCCAAATATTTTTGCGTAAATTCCAGCCATGGTCCCCTGCAATTCAGCAAATTCACCAACCATTGCTGTGGTTAAATCAAATTTATAAATATTTGCTGCTCGTTTTAAATCCTTCTTTTCTTGGTCGTTAAAAGCAAGTTGGTTAGCTAATAAAGCGGCTATTTTTTCAACTCTTTTCATATGTTCTGTCATTGTACCGATTTTTTCATGAAAAACCAATCGTTCGGCTTTCTTCATGAAGAAATCGATGTTATGTTTTTGATCTTCTTCAAAGAAAAATTCAGCATCTTCAAGACGGGCTACCAAGACTTTTTCATTACCCTTGACAACGTTTTCGATTTGATTGGAATCTCCATTCCTTACTGATATGAAGTGTGGCAAAATTTTTCCTTGTTTATTAGTAACATAAAAAAAACGTTGGTTGTCACGCATGCTAGTCGTTAAAACAATCTCAGGCAAATTCAAATATTTGTCATCAAAAACACCAGCAAAAGCTGTTGGATATTCAACAATATTATTTACTTCTTCCAATAAATCAGGATCTACATGAAGATTCCAATCGTTCGTATCGGCAATTTTCCTTATTTGATTACGAATCGAGTTTTTTCTAACTTTTGCATCGACAATCACATAGGCGTTATTCAAAGTTTCTTCGTAATCACCAGCTTCGGAAATTGAAATTTTGCCTCCACTCAAAAAACGGTGGCCACGTGTAAAACGATCAGCTTTTACATCGAGAATTTGAAAAGGGACTATCTTCGAATCAAGCAGAGAAACGAGCCAACGAATTGGGCGAACATACTCTAATTTAAAATCAGCCCATTTCATGTAAGTTGAAAATTTCATTTTTTCAACAACTTCGATGCCGATTTTCTTTAAAATTTCTTCTGCAGAAACCCCTTCGATATGCTTGTTTAAATAAACATATCCATCACGTTCATCAAATTCAGCCGGAGAAGTTCCTTGGCTACGAGCGAAACCTTCAGCTGCTCTTGACCAATTGCCACTTTCATCTTTGGCGACTTTTAATGAGGGTCCACGGAGTTCTTCATCTTTTGACTGCGAGTAATTTGATAAATCATGAACTAAAACTGCCAAACGACGGGGAGTGGAGAAAGTCTGTATTTTTTTATAATCCAATAAATTATCCGAAAAAAAGTTTTTTATACGTTCAATCAATTGATTTTCGGATTCTGTCACTAAATGTGCCGGTATTTCCTCTAATCCTATTTCCAATAAATAATCCGCCATTTCTAATTCTCCTCTTTCAATTCAACGATCTGTCCCATTCCTTTTCTGGTTGGGGCATCGATAACAACACCATTAGCGAAAATTTCGTTGCTCAAACGAAAATCGCCAAGACGTTCGGATTCCAACAAATCGGTCTTCGTCATTAAAAAGACCGAAATATCATCATCAAAAAAATTACCCGCAAAAGGAGCCTGAGACCAATTCTTTAGTTTTCCAAGACTGGTAAAAATCGAAATCCATTTGGTTTGGTTGCTACTGTTATGAAGTGCGATATAGGAATGATGAGGTTTTTTCTCATCATCCAAAAAAAATCTGCCCGGAACAATGAATTTTATTTGTTCGGCAACTTCTCCTTCAATCGGATCATCTTCGTTTATTTGGTATTTCTTCAGTAATTGCTCATTTTTTAAACTTTGATCAAGTATTTTAATGCGCTCGACAACGACATTTTTGAATTCTTCAACCGTCAGATTGAAATCAATTTGTGAACGATCAATGATGATACCATCCAACTTTTCTTTAACAGCAACCTTGACAGCTTGATCAAGACGAACTTCTTCGACAATTGGGAAACTTAAGTCAAAATCGTCTTTCAAAACACGGTGAGCTAGTTTATTGCTCGTAAAAACCAAAAGATAGTTTTTATTGCTAACTGTTTTATAACGAAAATTAGTTTCATAAAAAAATTGGCCAAAAAGCGCAGCTGATAATAAATTTTGTCCAGCAAACCAATCATGTTTTGGATCTGAATTTTGATAGGCCTTTAAAAGATCAGCAGTTTTTTCAAAATTGTAATGAATTTTACTTGTTTCCAATTCAAGCCTCCTTTTTAATTTTTTTAGCTAATTTCTTTGTATAAATACCCTTCTCTCCAATGTACTTTTCCCTAAGTTTTGAATCCTTGAGTAAAGGAAAACCCAATTTCGCGCGAGCAGTAATAAATTCTCGAGCAATTGCTCTTGCCATACTTCTTATTCTATGCATATAACCCGCTCTTTCGGTGACAGAAACAGCTCCTCTAGCGTCGAGTAAATTAAAAATATGACTTAATTTTAAAATATAATCATACGCCGGATGAACCAAACCCAACTTAGTTAACCTTTTCGCTTCAGCTTCATACTGATCAAAATTTTCAAGCAACATCTTTTCGTCTGATTGATCAAAGGAGTATACAGAGTGTTCATACTCCGGTTCTTTGAAAATATCGCCATACATGACGCCATTTCCCCATTCAAGATCATAAACAGACAAAACGTCTTGGATATAAGAAGCCAAACGTTCAAGACCGTAAGTAATTTCTGCAGTTACCGAATCCACCTCTATTGATCCGACCTGTTGAAAATATGTAAATTGAGTAACTTCCATTCCGTCAAGCCAAACTTCCCAACCGATTCCAGCTGCCCCCATTGATGGATTTTCCCAATTATCCTCAACGAAACGAATATCATGTTCAGAAGCTTTTAATCCTAGCCTAGTTAAACTGCCAAGATATAATTCCTGGATATTTTCTGGAGACGGTTTCATGACTACCTGAAATTGATGGTGCTGAAATAGACGATTTGGGTTATGTCCATATCGACCATCAGCCGGACGCCGCGATGGTTGTACATATGCGGCATTCCAAGGTTCAGGGCCATTAGCGCGCAAAAAAGTATAAGGACTTTGAGTACCGGCACCAACTTCATTGTCGTAAGCCTGCATTAAATTAGTGCCTTGTTCGGCCCAATACTCTTGTAAATTTAAAATTATATCCTGCATCGACATTTTTTTTGTCATTAATCTGCTCCCATTCGATATTGATCAACACAAAATTGCGTTTTTCGTTGCAATTAAAGACAAAAAAGCCCTAACAGCAACAATGCCATCAGGACGCTTTACACGCGGTTCCACCTGATTTCCGCAAATCATTTAATAATTTGCGACACTTTATAATCGAACAGATTTACTCAACAATCGCCACAAAGTCTCAGCATAAATCTGTATATACAGAAATACTACTATTTTGTACCAATTAAAACAATAAAATTTTCAGCTAATATTAATTGTTTTATTAATAATTTCATTCAGAAGACTCTGATTTTAAATCATCAATATATATTTTCTTAATGAAATTGGATTTAAGAACAGTATCTTTCTTTATTTTTTATCAAACTAGATAAGATTTAATAATTTCTGTATAAATTTTAGCTGCCTGCAAATATGTTTCAACTTTTAAATGCTCATTTACGGCATGAGCACAATCATCAGATTCCGGTCCAAAAATTAAAATTGGAAATTCGCTTTCCCCTTTGATAAACTCTGAGGCCTCATTTGTGCCTGTTCCAGCAACTAAGTCGCCATTAAAACCGCTGACTTCTTTGATCTTTGCCTGGGCCAACTTCGTAAAATCACTAACTGGTTGGACCGGCAAAGGTAATTCAGGAAAAACAATTTCCAATTTTAGTTCGGCTTCCTCGCTCTCGTTTAATTCAGCAATAATTGATTCCAGTTTACTAATCACTTGATCATTCGGTGTCTCGGGAATTGTTCTCATATTGCCACCCAACTCGGCTTTATCAGGAATTTGATTAAGCTGTTCTCCTCCTTTGATTAGTGTAAAAGCATTCGTAAAATAACCAAGAACCTCGTTTTTCTCGGTAAGGGTATCGAAATATTCATCAAATCGGTCCATAACCTTACGCAAAGCGTTAATTGCATTGATTCCCTTTTCCGGTACTGATGAATGAGCACTTTTGCCGCTTGAATAAACACGGTAATCGATAACGCCTTTATTGGTATATCCAATTTCAAAATTTTTACGCGGTTCTCCCAAAATCATTGCCGTAACATCGTCCAAAGCGCCGCTTTGAGTGACTTGGGTTGCACCAATTTCACTTGTTTCTTCTCCAACAGTGGCAATTAGCTTCAAAGTACCGGCAAAATCGGAACCGTCGGTTACGACATCCAGGGCAGCCGATACCAAGGCAGACAAACCGCCTTTCATATCATCAGCACCCCTTTCGTACAGAATTCCATCATGAATTTCTGCTGAAAAAGGATTATATTTCCAACTTGATGAATCTCCAGCAGAAACAGTATCCTCATGACCGGAAAATGCAAGTACTTTATCGCCCTTGTTCTTTCCATTAATAGTCACAACAACCGATTTTCTATTCTCCTCGGCTTCAATATAGTCGATTTTAACGTTCTCAAATTTTTCAAAAAGACTGCCGATATATTCAGCAACAGAAGCTTCATTAGAATTTTCTGTATCAAACTGAACTATTTTTTGAAAAATTTCAACTTTTTTATTTTCCGTTAAACCCATGTTTTCCTCCGATTGCTTGTCAATCATTTTATCAGTTTGAAGAATCATTCGGATATTTAATCTGCAAAGAATTCATTTGCTCAATAAAAGTCCTCGATCGGGTTTTTAAACCAATTTGCCGATCATAAATTAAGTTGATTACTCGTTGAAGACTACGCTTGACATTCTCGGAAATGTTAATTGAATTAAATTGAGAAATTTTAATCTTGGAAAACATACGTAGATAATAAATAGCTTTCGGATTTGCATGAAGCCGACGATCGTCGAGATGATAATTCTTTTTTGATAAGATGCCGTTATATTGTTCGGAAAAATCAAATTCTCCCTCGGTCTGACCATTAATTGGATCAGAAAACAAATTCGGTTCGACACCAAAAACACTCAACAATTGAATCTCAAAAACATTTGCAATAACTTGTGGATCCAAACCAGCATCAATTTTTTTCAATGCCTGAAAAAACATAAAGTACCATTGATCAATATTGGTATTTTCATCAAAAGCTGCCGCAAGCAGCTCAGCAATATGACTAGCATAGGCATTTAAAATAATATCAAGTGAAATATTCTTAAAAATCGAAGTGGATTCAGAAGAATTTAAATAGCCCAGACCATTTTTCTTTGGATATTTACCAAAAAAATCACCATAAGTGAATAATTGAGTAGCTATTTTAAGCGAACTTTTCGTTTTTTTGCTGCCACGAGCTAAATAAGTATTAATTCCAATTGTTGGACTAATAATTTTAATCAGAGAATCGTTTTCTGAATAATCTCTAACACTGATTACGATTCCGGAAATTTTGTCTACCATCACAAATCTTGTTTTGAATTATAGCCGAGTTCCTGTAAAGCCTGAGGTCTTTCTCGCCAACGCGCCTCAACTTTCACCCAAGTCTCCAAATAAACTCTTTCACCTAAAAGATTTTCTATATCTTTTCTGGCTAATTGGCCGATTCTTTTAATCATATTACCCTGTTTGCCAATAATGATATTTTTCTGAGAAGAGCGTTCAACAACAATCGAGGCTTGAATGTGCAACTTTTCGTTCACGCCGTCCTTTTTCATCGAATCAATCACAACAGCAATTGAATGAGGAACCTCTTGTTCGGTTAACTGCAAAATTTTTTCTCGAATTAATTCTGCCACCAAAAAACGTTCCGGATGATCGGTAATCTGTTCTTTTGAAAAATATTGTGGTCCAGGATGCAATTTTTCAATCACATCATCAACAAGCGCATTGACTTGCTCGCCTGATTTTGCCGAGATCGGATAAACTTCAGACCAATCAAGCGAATCAACTGTATAACTTGAGATTGCTTGAAAAAGATCATTTTTCTTTTTAATAAGATCAATTTTATTTACCAATAAATAGATCGGTGTATTTTTAATTTTTTTCAAACGTTCAATGATGAAATTATCACCACCACCACGTTTTTCTGTCGCATCAACAACAAACCAAACGGCATCAGCTTCATTCAAAGCACCAAAACTAGCTTTTTCCATATATTCATCAAGACTGTTGTAAGGTTTATGAATGCCCGGTGTGTCTAAAAAAACAACCTGTGCTTCTTCAGTCGTATAAATACCAGCAATTTTATTTCTAGTTGTTTGTGCTTTGCTAGAAATAATCGCTACCTTTTGACCAATAATATAATTTAACAAAGTTGATTTGCCAACGTTAGGCCGACCGATAATCGCGACAAAACCAGATTTATATTCGTTATCCAAAATATTCTCCATTAATAATTAAATAAATTATGTATTCCCAACCAGACCCAAAAATAAGGCTGCAAAATAATTGCCAAAATTGTAAATTCTATAAAGACTGCAAAAACAACTCCAGCAGCAGCAACGTCCTTTGCCAACTTCGCTAAATCATCGTAACGATCACCAACCGTTAAATCAACAATTGCCTCGATAATCGTGTTCAAAATCTCTGCAACGATGGCAAAAAAAACACCAACCGTAACCCATAACCAATCAGAACGCGACAAATGAAAGTAAATGCCGACCCAAAGAACCAATAAGGCAATAACAATATGAATGCGGAAGTTTCTTTCTCGACTTATCATGATCCAAATACCGTTAAATGCATTAAAAATTGCAGCAAAAAAGGTCTTGTTGCGCTTATAGGTCTTACGTTTTTGAATGATTGGTTTTTTATTTTGTGAGCCCATATCCTTCTAGTATCTTATCCTGCAATCCAAACATTTCGTCTTCGGCTGCTTGACTTCTAGTATGATCATAACCCAATAAATGCAAAAAACCATGAACAGCTAAATATGCTAACTCTCGATTATAACTATGAAGATACTCTTCAGCTTGAGCATGAGCGTGATCCAAACTTATGAACAAGTCTCCCAGTTCCTCCGCCACACCATCAATATGGATTCGATCGCTTTCCTCAAGCGCAAAAGAAATAACGTCGGTTGCTCGATCCGTATTACGGTATTCCTTATTGATTTGATGAATTTTTTCATCATTGACAAAATTTACCGACATCTCATAATTTTGTTTAAGCTGCATAAAGTCAAAAGCAAAAGCAAGAACCTTTTTCACGAGTTTTGCATCGTCATTATCAAGTTCTTTTTGTTTATCATCCAATACAATAACGTCAAGCATTTTCTTTCGATTCCTTTTTCTGTTCATCGCGTTCATAAGCATCGACAATTAAGCCAACCAGAGGATGTCGAACGACATCATCATGCGTAAACTCCACTATGCCAATCGACTTCACATTTCTTAAAATTCTACGGGCTTGAATCAAGCCAGATTGTTTGAATCCCCGAGGAAGGTCGATTTGAGAAATATCGCCATTGACAAGCATCCTCGAATTAAATCCAAGACGGGTCAAAAACATTTTCATCTGAGCCGGAGTTGTATTTTGAGCCTCGTCCAAAATAATAAAAGCATTGTCCAGCGTGCGTCCTCGCATATAAGCTAAAGGAGCAACCTCGACAATTCCGCGTTCAATTAGACGACCAGACTGTTCAGATCCAATGATTGCATCCATGGCATCATAAATCGGACGGAGATACGGGTCAACTTTTTCTTTCAAATCCCCTGGTAAAAAACCTAGGGACTCGCCGGCTTCAACAGCAGGTCTAGTAATGATAATTTTATCAACATCGCCTTTTTTGAAAGCCGAAATAGCCATAACAACAGCTAAATAAGTTTTACCAGTCCCAGCAGGACCAATTCCAAAAGTAACTTCATTTCTTTTGATTGACTGAATGTATTGTCGTTGCCCAAAATTTTTAACTCTAACCGGCCTATTACGCACATCGTTAATCAAAGTTTCCGAATATAATTCGGAAAAATACTCCAAGGTACCCTTCTTTTGCATATTAATGGCACTTGCGATATCAGAAGGACCAATCAAAATATTTTTTTTAATTAATTTGATTAATTCAAGAAGGACCGATCCGGCTGTTTTGACTTTTTCCTCTTCACCGTCAACAATAATCGAATTAGAACGTTGACTGATCTTTACACCAAGGCCTTCTTCTAAAATCGATAAAAGCTTGTCCTGATTGCCGATAATATTTTGTAATTGTTCTGGTTTTTCTAAAGGAAATTCCCGAGTAATAATTTGGCTCATTAAGCACCTAATTTATCTTTGACAAGCGAGGCCAATTTAGATCCATCGAAACGGCCCTTGGTTCTAGACGACAATTGTCCCATGACTTTTCCCATATCACGCAACCCTGAAGCGTTAACATTTGAAATGGCCTGATCAATCATTTTCGATACCTGTTCTTCGGACAAAGGTTCGGGTAAATAAGTTTTTAAAACTTCAATTTCTTTTTCCGTCATTGTAACCAAGTCATCACGTTTGCCCTTTTTAAAGTCATTAATTGAATCCCTTCGGGATTTAACTTCACTGGCTAATACAGCAACAACTTCTTCGTCCGATAATTCATGGCCAAGTTCGATTTGTTTGTTAGAAATGGATGCTTTAAGCATTCTTAAAACACTAAGTTTCTCTTTATCTTGGGCCTTCATTGCTTTAATAATTGCTGCTTGAATATCACTTGTTAAACTCATATTTCTCCTAGTGTCTATAAAAAAAGGCCTTGCGGCCGCTTAAATTAATGATCATTACGAGCACGCTTACGAGCACGTTTTTGTGCTGCCTCGCTCTTCAACTTACGAGCAACAGAAGGTTTAACGTAGAATTCACGCTTACGAACTTCCTGAAGGGTACCGTCTTTGGCGACGCCACGTTTGAAGCGACGAAGAGCATCATCGAATGATTCGTTATGACGAACAATAATACTTGCCATATAATATCCCTCCTTTCGTGTCCGATTTACTTGCGTATGACCTAATAATTATGACATTATTGATCTTAAATGGCAAATAGGTCCATTTGATTGGCATCAGTCATTCCATCGAGCATATGATTTTGATCCATGAAATCGATCAGCGTTTTATTAACAGAACCACGCTTTGCTAAATCTTCTTTGGAAATGAATTCATGTTCGGCACGGGCGGCAACAATCGCTTTAGCAACGTTATCCCCTAAACCTTGCAAAGCAACGAAAGGCAAAATAATTTGGTTACCATCGATTTTCCAGTCAAAAGCTTCCGACTTATATAGATCGACCATTTTAAATTCAATTCCTCGTTGCCATGCCTCGTTGGCGATTTCATAAATGGCCAGAGTCTTAGACTCTTCTTTATTCAAATCGTTATATCTACTACGATAACTCTTAACCAATGCTTGAACCTTTGTTTTCCCCTGAGTTATTCCAACGGCATCGATTGTTTTATCCTTTGCCCTAACAGAGAAAAAAGCAGCGTAATAAATCGCAGGAAAGTATACTTTGAAGAAAGCAATTCGAAGTGCCGACATCACATAAGCAGCTGCGTGGGCACGCGGAAACATATATTGAATTTTCAGCATCGAATCAATGTACCAATTAGGAACCTTCGGATGAGCTTTAAGAATTTCCATATGTTCGGGAGAAATTCCTTTACCTTTACGGACTTTTTCCATAATCTGAAAAGCATCGGATGATTCCAAACCAAAAGACATTAAATCAGTCATAATTTTGTCACGGGTCCCTATAACTGTACCGATGTTGGCTTGGCCGTTCTTGATTAACTCATCCGCATTTCCATTCCAAACGTTTGTACCATGCGAAAGGCCGGAAATTTGCAGAAGCTCGCCAAAATTATGTGGTTTGGTTTGTTCAAGCATGCCACGAACAAAGTTGGTTCCGAATTCAGGAATTCCAAGAGTACCGGTGTTGGACATAATTTCATCTTCGGTAACATGCAAAGCTTTTGTCGAAGTAAATAAGGACAGAACTCCCGGGTCGTTAACCGGAACTGTTTTTGGATCAATTCCAGACATATCCTGTAAAGCTCGGAGAAGGGTCGGATCATCATGGCCGAGAATATCCATTTTCAAAACATTATCATGAATCGAATGGTAATCAAGATGGGTTGTCTTCCAATTGGACTTTGTATCATCGGCTGGAAATTGAATCGGCGTAAAATCATAAACATCATGATCCGAAGGAATGATAATAATTCCTCCAGCGTGCTGACCGGTAGTCCGTTTTACACCGGTGATGCCATTGGATAGACGATCCTCTTCTGCCTTTCGATAGTGAACGTCGTTTGCCTCTTCGTAATTTTTGACCATTCCATAGGCTGTTTTTTCCGCAACTGTACCAATTGTGCCAGCACGAAAAACGTTATTTTCGCCAAACATGACTTTAGTGTAATTATGGGCAATTGGTTGATAATCACCAGAAAAGTTTAAATCGATATCAGGAACTTTATCACCCTTAAAACCCAAGAAAGTTTCAAAAGGAATGTTCTGACCGTCACCAATTAAAATTGTTCCATCAACCGGATTTCGTTTTTCCGGCAAATCAAAGCCGGAAGAAACATTAGCATCTTCAACAAATTCAGTATAGTTGCCATTTACAGAGCGGTAATGCGGTGGCAAGGGGTTGACTTCGGTAATGCCCATCATTGTTGCAACCAATGAAGATCCAACTGAACCTCGAGAACCAACTATATATCCATCTTTATTGGATTTATCAACCAAGCGTTGACTAATAACATAAATAACCGCGTAGCCGTTGCCAATAATCGCATTTAATTCCCTATCCAAACGTTTTTGAATTAAATCAGGAAGTGGATTCCCATACATTTCTTTAGCGCGCGCATAAGCTTTTTTTCTTAAAATATCTTCGGAACCTTCAATTTTCGGTGTTGATAACCCTTTTTTCAAAGGCTGAACATCATCGATCATTTGATTGATTTTGTGGGAATTTTCCACAACAATTTCATAAGCTTTTTCCTTTCCAAGAAAAGCGAATTCATCAAGCAAATGTTGGGTTTTTTTCATTGAAAGATCTGCTAAAGTGTAACGGGTTTCACCAGCAGCAGCTGACCGGGCGATTTTAGAATTGAGCAGAATCGTTCGATAAATTCTATCTTTTTCCGTAAGATAGTGAACGTCACCTGTAACAACAAGTGGCAGCTCTAAAATATCAGCAAGTTTAACGTACTGCTTAATTAATTTTTCGAGTGTTGCTCGGTCTTTAATAAAACCAGATTCGATTCTTGGCTGATAATTTTCTAAAGGCTGAACCTCGATATAATCATAATTTATGCTGTCAGCCAATTCGATTGCTTTATCAATTCCCTCTCGAGCCAAAGTATCGAATAAATTACCGCCAATATCTCCCGAACCAACCAATAAACCGTTACGGTACTTAGTTAAAAGGCTTTTGGGAACACGAGAAACGCGGTAATGATAATTAATATTCGATTCGGAAACCAATTTATAGAGATTTTTCAAACCAGTCTGGTTCTTAACTAAGATGGATAAATGCGTTGGCCTGGTCTGCCTCCAGCTTTCATGATCATCAGTATGTTCATTTAACTGTTCATCATAAACAACACCATAATTTTCTTCCGCTTCTTTCAAGAAAATATGTAAAAGCATTCCGGTAGCAGTTGAATCATCGATTGCGCGGTGATGATGTTCAAGATTAACACTAAATTTTTTTGATAGAAAATCAAGAGTGTAACGCCCGAAATTCGGATAAAGCCAACGGGCTAAATTTAATGTATCTATTACCAAAGTATTGATCTTGGGCAACTTATGGACTGCCAAAGCATGGTTCACAAAACCATAATCGAATTTAATAACATTATGACCGGCTAAAATTGTCCCAGCATAAAACTGCTGGAACATTTTTAAAACTTCAGCTTCTGGTTTGCTGTTTTTAACAAGATCATCAGTAATACCGGTTAAATTAATCGTTTGTTCCGACAAAGGAAAACCAGGATTAATAAATTGATCAAAAGTATCCAAAACGACGCCGTTTTTCATTTTTACGGCTGATAGTTGAATTATTTTATCATTAACAGCCGATAAGCCAGTTGTTTCGATATCGAAAATCGTATACTGACAATCTTTTAAGATTTCACGATTGGTATTAATGGCAATCGCTTCACCATCTTCAACGTAATTGGCTTCCAATCCATAAATGGCTTTCACGCCAGTTTTTTTTGCGGATGCTGAAGCTTCAGGAAAAGCCTGTACATCAGCATTATCGGTAATTGCCAAAGCATCCTGATTCCATTCTGCTGCTTGAGCAAAAAGTTCACTAGCGGAATTAACAGCATTCAAGGTCGTCATCGTCGTGTGGGCGTGTAACTCTATTCGGTGTTTCTGATTTTCATCAATGGGATCGGAGTCGCTTTCCTTCTCAATTGTCTGCATATCATTAATATTCAGCGAGAGTTCACCGCCCATGTAGTCATCAACAGCGACACGACCTCTGATTTTCACCCAAAGATTACTCGGAATATTTTTTAGGGTTTCATTATCTTTTTTACTTCTGGAAAATACTTTAGCGGAAATAGAATTTGTGTAATCAGTTATTTCAACCGTTAAAATTGCACCACCACGCTTGGTTTCACGGTAATCAGACTTAAATAAATAGCCCTCAACAACAACATTGTCTCCATCGTTGACTTCATCCAAGGGCAACAATTTCGTTGAGTCGGGAATTGGATTGCCCAATAAAATGTTTGTATGGTACTCGGGTTCGGCTGCCTGAGCGACTTCGGTAGCTGATTCATGAATTTCGGCTGCCTGAGAATTTTCAAACTGTTCTTGAATTTCAGCCTGTTTTTCGCTGTCAATCGTAAAAACGAAGGGTATTCCAATACCCAAGGATAAATATGCTTGGGCGATTAAATCTTTAATATTTGAAAAATAGTCAATTCCAGCCTGAGTCATCAATAATGCTTCGACTCTTTCGCCTGTGTTAACAAAGTTAATCCCTCTTGAAATTTCATTAGTATAGGGAGTACTGTGGTCAATCAAAGCTAAAACCAAATGCCAATATTCATTCAGTTCGTTAACTCCAGATTTTTGCGAGACTCTAAAAATAAGATCACAATTGATATTTTCTTTGGAAAAAGTATTTTTAGTATCTAAAATTAGACGCGCTAGTAAAGTAGAATCCAAAAAACGATCGGTAGAAAACTCAAAGATCCACTTGCGGTCTTCAGGTATAACTTCCACATCATCTAAAGAAATTCCTGCTAGCTGATTTATAAAAGTGTCGTCCCCGTGACCGATCTGCGTCAAGAGTATTTGTAATTTAGAATAATTTTCAGACATTAATTCTATTTTAATTCATTCAACTTATCTTTTAAGAAAGCAATGAGATTATCTGTCGAAACATCATTTGTACTTTCTTGGCCTCTAGCCTTAACTTCGACAATCTGCTGATCAGCTTGTCTTCCAACAACTACTCGAATCGGAATCCCGATTAAATCGGAATCAGCAAATTTAACTCCCGGTCGTTCTTTTCTGTCGTCTACTAGAACTTCAAAACCGGCTTCCTGCAGGTTCTTATCAATTTGCTTAGCCAAATTTACTTGACTTTCATTTTTCGTATTCATTGTTATTAGATGGACATTAAAAGGAGCTACCGCCTTAGGCCAAATAAAACCTTTAGGGTCATTTGACTGTTCGGCAATCGCAGATAGCAAACGCGAAATGCCAATTCCATAACATCCCATGATAATATCGCTTAGCTTACCTTTTTCATTTTGAATCTGTCCACCCATTTTGCTTGTATAAAAGGTTCCGAGCTTAAAAATATGGCCGATTTCGATTCCCTTTGTAAAAACAAGTTTGCCTTTACCATCAGGAGAAATCGAACCTTCTTTAGCAGTTAAGAAGTCCCCTGTTTCAAAATCTTTTAAATCTCGATCAAGATTAAAGTTCGCATAGTGCTGACCGTCATGATTCGATCCAACGAACCAATTGGCCTCATTTTGAATAGTTCTATCAACTAAAATTCGAATATCCTTATTTTTAAGACCAACGGGGCCAAGTGAACCAAAATGAGCTCCAAAGATTTTAAATACTTCTTGCTCCTCAGCTTCCGATAAATGTTTGGCATCCAGAAAATTTTTGACTTTTATTTCATTGACATCATAATCTCCCGGTATTATAACAGCGACTAATTCGTCATCAGCCTCAAAAACAATACATTTAGCAATCTTATGCGTTGGAACATGCAGATAATCTGCATCATCTGCCACTGTTTTTGCATTCGGAGTGTCAACTAAAACGAGTGCCTTTTTATCTTCATCCGGAATTTTTTTCTCAAAAAATTCTTCGGCCATCTCTATGTTGGCAGCATATTTCCCGGAATTCGAATATGCAATGATGTCTTCTCCGGTTGCTGCAATTGCTTGGAACTCAGCAGAATCCTTTCCACCCATTGATCCTGAATCGGCAATGATTTCACGATAATCCAAACCCACGCGATCAAAAATTCTCTTATAAGCAGATTCAATTAGATCATAAGCATCGTCCAAACCTTTTTGATCCGAAGAAAATGAATATGCGTCCTTCATAATGAACTCCCGTCCACGAAGCAAACCATTCTTTGGACGCAATTCATCACGAAACTTCTGTTGAATTTGATATAGAATCAAAGGTAATTTTTTGTAGGACTTAATTTCATCAGATATTATTTTCGTAAAAGTCTCCTCATGGGTCGGTGCCATGATAAATTCACGATCATGCCTATCTTTTAGTTGATACATTTGGGGACCATAAGTATAAAAACGCCCAGACTCTTTCCATAATTCGGCAGGAATCATTTCGGGCATCAACATTTCGTTAGCATCGATTCGACTCATTTCTTCTCTGATAATCGATTCTATTTTATTGATAATTCGATTAGCCAGTGGAAGATACGCATATATTCCGCCAGCAACCTGCCGAATAAAACCAGCCCTCAGCATAAAAATATGACTTTTAACTTGAGCTTCAGCCGGAACTTCTTTTTCAGTTGGAATAAAAATTTTTGATTGTTTCATTTCCTCACCTTAGTAAATCATTGATCGTAACTGCAATCATTAACAAAATCATAAATACAACACCAGCAATCATTACCCATTGATTAACCTTTTCGGATAAAGGTTTGTGGCGAATTGCCTGAATTAGATTTAA
This sequence comes from Oenococcus oeni, assembly GCF_020510245.1. NCBI lineage: Bacteria > Bacillati > Bacillota > Bacilli > Lactobacillales > Lactobacillaceae > Oenococcus > Oenococcus oeni. Next base: position 1,041,838 of record NZ_CP084701.1, read on the forward strand.
CAAAATTTTTCCTCCGTCAAGAACTGGTATTGGAATTAAATTGAAAATACCAATATTCAGACTTAGAAAAGCTGTTAAACCAACAAGGCTCAAAAAACCATCCGCTGTGGCTGCGCTTGTCGTTTTGGCAATCGCTACCGGTCCTCCTAGTTGATTAAGACTGGGGTGTTCAATTAGATGAGCAAGTGCCAACCAAATAGATGTTGTGCTACCGAAAAAACTTGAAAAACCATACTTGATTCGATTAGCAAAACCGGTCGTAGTGTCTTGTTCAACACCAATTAAATATTGAGTTCCTCCTGATTCAACGACTTTTTTTGGTTTAACTGTGACTGTTCTACTTTTATTACCGCGTCTGTATGAAACTTTCATTGTTTTATCACCGACATTTTCAATTGCCGTTGTTAATTGAGTCCAATTTGATATCTTGCTTGAATCAACCTTTGTAATTACATCGCCCTTTTTTAAACCCTGTTTCATCGCAGGATAATTTTTAATGGGATTGATTTGCGAATTCGAGACGGGAACCTTAATAAGCGAAAAAGCAAGTGCGAAAAACAAAACAAAGGCTAAAACAAAATTCATGAAGGGTCCGGCGAAACTAACCAATATTTGTTTCCAAAGAGAGATATTAGGCAACTGACGATCCTTTGGAGCAATTTGAATAATTCGATCTTCCCCGGCTCTTACTTTAGTGTCGGGAGCCAATTCAAATTGGAGTTCCCGCTTTGCTTCTTCGTCTATTACTCCCTTGATGGACAATTTATCATTAATATCAATTGCACTAATTCTCATCAATTGTTCATTAGCAGTAATCGGGTCTTCTGATATATCGATAAAATTAACCGTGTGCTGATTCGCAAACTTAATTTTAACGACTTTCCCCGGCCTTAATTCGTTTAAATATTCATTATCCTGGTCAGCACCAGCCATTAAAACATATCCGCCAACCGGTAAAATTCTTATAACATAATTCGTACCGTTCTTATTGGTACCGAATATCTTTGGCCCCATACCGATCGAAAATTCATAAACAACCACACCAAATTTTTTTGCAACAAAAAAATGACCAAATTCATGAATGGTTACAATCACTCCGAAAACGATGATAAAAGCAATAATTGAAGCAAAATTCATTTAATTCAACCCCATTAAGACCAGTAAAGGCATCACAACAAGCATAGAGTCGAAACGGTCTAATATGCCGCCATGCCCCGGGAGCATATTCCCAGAGTCCTTAACACCATAAAAACGCTTAAAAGCAGATTCAATTAAATCGCCAAATTGACCAGCAATTGACAATAGCACCGTCACGATTATAAGTTCAAATGGATTGAATTCTGGAGCGAAATTAGTAACTAATGCGAATGAAACTGCAGCGATAGTTGCTATCAAAGTTCCTCCAATCGATCCTTCCCAAGTTTTGTTTGGACTAATTCGAGGAATTAATTTATGCTTCCCAAATTTTCGACCAACAATATAAGCGAAACTATCTGTTAACCAAACTATAATTAGTCCGAAAACGAAGGCAAGCCATTCCTCAGCACGCGCCTGGAGAAAAAAATGAAAACCAAAACCTATGTACAAAACCCCCAAGACCAATGATCCGGCATCATCAAAAGTTAACTTGTTATTTGATAGTACCGTCACAATCAAAATGAGCAGGATAAAAAAATAAATTAAACTTTTTTTATTAAAAAACATTTGTGCAGGCAAGGAAGCCCAAAAAGCATTTGGAAGAATCGTAACAATCACAGCAAGAAAAGATATTAACGCTTCAAAACTAACAAGCAAACGCTTCTTCATAAACAAAAGCTCGCCAACAGCAATCAAACCCAAAAGAGACACCAAAAGTGTTAAGGGGATTCCCCCAATAACGACAAAAGGAATAAAAATTATTAACGCAATGATGCCAGTAATTACTCGTGTTTTCATGATTCTCTTATCTTACCAAAACGGCGGTCACGATTACTATAAGCTGCTAAAGCCTCTTCCAAATCTTCGGCAGTGTAATCAGGCCAAAGCTTGGGCGAGAAATAAAATTCCGAATATGCCGACTGCCACAGCAAAAAATTGCTGATTCTTTGTTCTCCGGAAGTACGAATGATCAGATCGGGATTAGCTTTTTCTGCTAAAGTATTGGTGAGCAAATTGTTTTGAAAAAGTTTTTCGTCGATATCTTCAGTCTTAATCTTTCCTTGTAAAACTTGATTGACAATCGATTTAGTAGCATCGACAATTTCCGTACGTCCACCATAATTAATTGCGAAATTCAAGATTAATCCGGTGTTGTCTTTTGTATCCTCGACAGCATTTAAAAATGCTTGACGAGTTTTTTCAGGTAAATCATCAATTTCGCCAATTCCTTCAACTTTGATATTGTTTTCGATCAGTTCAGGAACAAAAGTATTAAAAAAATCAATTGGCAATTTCATCAAATAATTGACTTCGTCTTGAGGACGGCCCCAGTTTTCGGTAGAGAAAGCAAAAAGAGTCAAAACTTTGACCCCAAGGTTATTTGCTGCAAGAGCAATAGTTTTAACATTCTGCATGCCTGCCTTATGGCCAAAAATGCGTGATTTGTGTTGGCGTTTGGCCCAACGACCATTTCCGTCCATGATAATGGCAACATGTTCAGGCAAGATGACCTCTAATTTCTTTTCATTTTTTGTTTTGGTCATCTTTAAAATTGCCATTAAATCTCCATTAATTCTTTTTCTTTAATATCTGCTATTCTATCAATATCTTTAATCTCAAGATCGGTCGCTTTTTGAATATCATCTTCTGTTCTATGGCGAGAATCTTCCGACAAATCATTATCTTTCTTAAGATCACTCATAAAATCATGTCTCGTATTGCGAGCAGCTACTTTTGCTTTTTCAGCTTCCGCTTTTACCTGTTTAACCAATTCTTTACGACTGTCCTCGGTTAGTTGAGGAATAATTAAACGAATCGCACTCCCATCATTTTGGGGTGTCAAACCTAAATCACTGGCAAAAATTGCTTGCTCAATAGCCTTTAAAGAGGTTTTGTCATATGGAGTAATCAAAAGTACCCTCGCTTCCGGAATTTGAACACTGGCTAACTGGTTTAACGGAGTAGGAGTTCCATAATACTCAACTTGTATTTTATTTAAAATATTCGGATTGGCACGGCCTGCTCGAATATTAATTAATTCATTTTGGAAAGCCTTACTGACTTTTCCCATTCTTTCTTTGACTTCTTTTAGATCAATCATTATTTTGACCCCTTAATAACTGTACCAATATCTTGACCTTCAATTGCTTTTTGAATATTGCCGGCTTCATTAAGATTAAAAACCACTAAAGGCATGTCAGTATCCTTAGCCATGGCTCCAGCTGTTGAATCCATAACTTTCAAATCCTTGCGCAATACTTCATCATATGTTAACTCAGCAAATTTAATCGCTTCATTATTTTTCCTTGGATCGGAATCATAAACTCCATCAACGCCATTTTTACCCATTAGAATAGCATCAGCGTTTATTTCTGCAGCACGAAGTGCCGCCGTAGTATCAGTCGAAAAATAAGGTGAACCGGTTCCAGCGCCGAATATAACGATACGTCCTTTTTCCAAATGGCGTATTGCACGGCCACGAATATAGGGCTCTGCTATTTGGCGCATTTCGATTGCTGTTAAAACACGTGTAACAACACCGGCTTGTTCAAGCGCATCTGCCAGAGATAAAGCATTCATAACTGTACCAAGCATACCAATGTAGTCAGCCCGAGCACGATCCATTCCGGCTTTTGCAGCTGGTCCGCCGCGCCACAAATTACCACCGCCATTAACAATTGCAATTTGAACTTGAGGATAGGCTCGTTTTATTTCGGCCAATTCATTAGCCACTCGTTTAACCGTCGTTAAATCAATACCACTGCCACCAGCGCCTGCCAATGCTTCTCCGGATAATTTTAATAAAACACGATGGAATTTAATTTCAGTCATAGATTTACCCGTTGATTTGTTTGGCTACTTCATCAGCCAAATTGCTTTCCTGCTTTTCGATTCCCTCGCCAACCTGGTAACGGATAAATGATTTGATAGTCGCACCTTGTTTTTTCAGATATTCAGCAACACTCTCACCCTCGCCTTTAACAAACGGTTGGTTTAATAAAGCAAGTTCATCAAGAAACTTTCCCAAACGTCCTTCAACAATCTTCTCTTTGATATTATCAGGCTTATTGCCGAGATCATCAGCCTTCATCTGGATTGATTTTTCATGCTCGACAACATCTTTTGGAACATCTTCTCTGCTCAAATATTTCGGTGCTATCGCAGCAATATGCATTGCAATATCTTTGGCAGTTGTAGAATCGCTATTCTCAAGAAGGGTAATAACAGAAATCTGTCCTCCCATGTGGGAATAGACCCCAAATGTCTGATTATCATTTTTCTCAACAACATTAAAACGTCGCAAGGTTATTTTCTCGCCGGTATGGGCTGAAGTCTGAACAATTTGATCATTTAAAGTTCCTTCTTCAACCGGTATGGCTAAAGCAGCCTTTAAATCAGCTGGTTTATGTTCAAGGATTACTTTTGCAGTCAAATGAAGTAAGTTCAAAAACTTTTCGTTGCTAGCAACAAAATCCGTTTCCGAATTCAATTCGATAATTGCAGCAGTATTTCCCGCTTCGATAACATCAGTCATTCCTTCAGCAGCAACACGATCAGCTTTTTTGGCAGCTTTAGCAACACCGCGTTCCTTTAAAACATCAATTGCCTTTTCCATATTGCCATTAGTTTCAACTAAGGCTTTTTTTGCATCCATTATTCCCGCGCTTGTCTTTTCGCGCAACTCTTTAACTAGTGCAGCAGTTATTTGTGCCATTTCTTACCTCACAAAAAATCGCCTGAACAGGCGATATTATTTTAGTCGTTTTATGCTTCTTGATTTTCGTTATTTGATGATTCTTCAAAATCTCCTTCGCCATCAGCAGTATCGGCGAAAGTCTTCTCTGCGGAATCTTCGCCGGCATCCTGTCCTTGACGACCTTCAATAATGGCATCAGCCATTTTGGAAGTGATTAATTTAACCGCACGAATCGCATCATCATTTGCAGGAATCTTAACATCAACCAAATCTGGATTTCCATTGGTATCAATCATTGCCACTACCGGAATGTTTAAACTGCGAGCTTCTTTAACAGCGATTTCTTCTGTCTTTGGGTCAACAACAAACATAACATCAGGAATATCTTCCATGTCCGCAATTCCACCAAGGAACTTTTCCAACTTTGCTTTTTGCTTACCAAGCTGAGAAGCTTCCTTTTTTGGAAGCTTGTCGAAACTACCATCCTCTTCGGCAGCGCGAAGTTCCTTCAACTTGTTGATACGGGTTTTGATTGTGTTCCAATTTGTTAATGTACCGCCCAACCAGCGATGGTTTACATAAGCAACTCCGGCACGTTTCGCCTCTTCTTCAATTGCTTCGGTCGCTTGTTTTTTCGTACCAACAAACAGGAAATTAGCTCCGTCGGCAGCTTCTCCCTTAACCCAGTTATAGGCATCGTCTGCCATCCGTAAAGTTTTTTGTAAATCGATAATATGAATACCATTACGAGAAGTAAATATATATTCATCCATCCGAGGATCCCAGCGACGGGTCTGATGACCAAAATGCGCGCCAGCCTCTAAAAGTTCTTTCATTGAAATTGCAGCCATATTAGGCCTCCTAATGTTTTTGTCCTCACAAAAGTTTCACATATTTCATCGACTCGATGAGCAACTGATAAAATATCCGCTTTTGCTGTGTATTGGCGAATGCCGTTTAACATTTTACCTGAAACAAACTTTGATTACAAGCCAATATAGCGCTCCTTTTCAATCCTGCTGAGATGCTTGAATTTGGCTTCAGAACTCAATGCTTCGCTTTTACTCGAGAATTCTTCCTGATAAACAAGTTTAAGCGGATGACGAATTGCCGCTCTTGTGAATTTAGCTCCTTTTTTTGCTTGATGAGTCGCAAAACGGCGATTAACATCATCCGAAGTTCCTGCATATAAATAATTATCTGCTGTTTGGATCACATAAAAGAAATATTTGTTGTCATGAAGAATATTTTGTAGTTCTTTAGTATATTCATTTCTCTCATTAAAGATAATCATTGGTTTTTCAATATTTATTTTCGCGTTACTGCCCTGTTTAATGGCTTTTACCAAAACGAGTTTTGCCCCAGTATTTTTCTTTCCATAAACAAAACGCATTTTGGAAATACCAAAACCATTTTTAATTAACAGATCTATAAAATCCGCAATTCTCTCGGCTCGATAAATAAAATACAATTTTCCCTTTGATTTTAAAAACTTTTTACTTTGACTGACCAAAACCGCCAGATCGAAATTTTCTTCATGACGGGCATGTGATCTTTCTTTTGACAAATTTTTTTTAGAATAATTCGGGGAATCGAAATAAGGTGGATTGGACACGATGGCATCTAAAGAATTCAGCTGGAATGTTCCGTCCAGATTATTGATGTCTTGATTAATTACCGTTACCCTTTTTTTTAAGTCATTTAATCCAACGGTCTTTTCTTCCAGCTGGGACAACTGCGAATTATTCTCGATTAAAAAAACTTTTCCTGGATTTTCAATAGCATATAACAAACCAATAATTCCGGTGCCTGCACCAAAATCGGCCAGCAATAATCTTTGGGATTTGGACTTATCGATAAAATTAGCAATCAAAAAAGCATCAATACCAAATTTTGGAAGCTGATTGTTTTGCAGAACCTTAAGTTTTCCACTAATCTTTTCAATTTTTTCATTAGAATCTAAATTGATTTTTTTCATTTTTATATAATGATAGACATGTACACAGTAATTTTTCGAATTATTCAAGTAATTCGTTGGCTAATCAATGGAAAAACTCACGTATACGGGCAAGAGAATATTCCACAAGATACACAATTTATTTTAGTTGCTCCTCACCGTACATGGTGGGATCCGTTGTGGTTTGCGATGACTCTTTTGCCAAGGCAATTTATTATTATGGCAAAAAAAGAATTGTATAAAAACAAAGCCTTCGGCTGGGCTTTGAAAAAAATTGGCGTTTTCCCTGTCGACCGCAATCATCCCGGACCTTCAGCAATTAAAATTCCAGTTAAAGAATTAAGAAGCGGAACACGAAACTTTATGATTTTTCCTTCTGGTTCTCGTCACTCTTCAAAATTAGAAGGCGGGGCCGTTTTAATTGCCAAAATGTCTGGCAGAAGTCTTTTACCAGTTGTTTATCAAGGACCATTAAAATTTATCGGTCTCTTTCGTCGAGGATCGACGAGCGTTGCTTTTGGGCCACTGATTCCCGTACCTAAAAAGGCCGATGAAAAAGAAATTATAATTAGTATGCAAAAAGCTTTTTCCGATTTGGACAAAAAAATAAATAAAAATTGGGTATATATTGATCCTCATCCGAAAAGAACAAATAATAATGACAAATAAAAAACAGATCATTCGATCTGTTTTTTTAATAATTCTTCTTCATCTGTGACATCATTTGATTGATTTGCTTTTGACTTAAATTACGACCCATCGAAGCACCGATTTGCTTAAGCATTTGCTCGTTAATCGGAGGGTTCTTCTTCAGATAACTTTTTAATGTAAAGCGAGAAATAACCATTCCTGCAGCCAAGCCGATCACGAGACCGATTAATAGAAACCATATCCAGCTCATATCTATCTTAATCCTTTCTTTTTTTGAATATCGATTACTTTTTTAGGAGTAACTTCTTTACCATTCTTATCGAAAACCTGCAATATTTCAACCTGTGAACGAAAAGTTTTACGGAAATTTTCCAAAAACTTCTGTCGTAGTTGTTTTTGCTCCTTCTTTTCCGCTTCCGTGAGCCCTTTTGAAGTTTTTTGCTTAGCGGCTAATTCATTGATTCGAGCTCTTAAAGCCTCATTCTTCGCCTGCTCGTCTTCATCAACAATAAATTCGGGTTCTTTATGCTCTTTTTCTGATCGTGAATTATCAACCATTAAAATTCTCCATACTTGTATTATACAAAAGTTTTTGCGTTTTTATTAAATTTTACGAACATGTGTTTGTTATAAGCTATGTCTTCCGCTATAATTGCATATAGCAATAAGTTATTAGAAAGGCTCGGCGATGGCAGAGACAAAGCAACTCGGAATTCTCCGTTTTATTTACGAAAAACAAAATGAAAAAGGTTACCCTCCAACAGTCCGTGAGATCGGGGAGGCAGTTGGTCTGTCGTCGACCTCAACCGTTCATGGGCATATCGATCGCCTGGAAAAACACGGTCTCCTGCACAAGGACCCAACAAAACCACGGGCAATTGAAATTACCGAGAAAGGATTAAGAGCTTTGGGTGTACCCGAGACTCCCGGCAAGGTTCCGATTATTGGTTTAGTTACAGCTGGTATGCCCATTTTAGCCGTTGAGCAAGCCGCAACCGAATTTTTACCAATCCCATCTGATCTCGAGCGTTTCGACGGCGATCTTTTCGTTCTTAGAGTTTCCGGAACTTCAATGATCAATATTGGCATTCTGGATGGCGATATGGTTTTCGTTCGCAAGCAGGACTATGCCGACAACGGTGATATTGTCGTTGCAATGACAACTGATTTTGGCAATGGAGAGGGTGAAGCGACCGTTAAACGCTTTTTCAAAGAAAGCAATCACTATCGACTGCAGCCCGAAAATGATACGATGGCCCCAATCATTGTCGAAAACGTTTCTATTCTCGGAAAAGTTGTTGGCTTATATCGAAACTCCATTTACTGAGAAATTATTTTTTTGTAAAGGGAGTTTTTTATAAAGAAATTTTTCCGTTACACGATTAATTAATTATATTAAACGACTTTTCCCTTATAAGGGATTTTTTTCATTGCGTCAAAATCGTAATTGGCAATGTCTTCAGGCTTACTCATGTAAGCATGCACCGGCACTGAAAACATCAGATTAAGAACTGGTTCTTTTTCTTGAAAAATCAGAATTGGCGTCCCTTTTTTAACGGCATAACCAATTTCCATGGCAGTCCCTGAATCGACATTTTGACCCTCAAAATCCACTATTGCAACAATTACATCGGCTTCTTCGATGGCTTCAATGTCACTGTTATAAGTTACTGTCTGCCATTCAGGACTACCAAATTCCAGTTCTTCATGCTGATGCAGTCGAGGATCGTAGTAATCCATAACAGTCGGATTACTTTCTAGAGCTTTTTCAATCTTTTTAACTCTTGCAATTTGTTCGTCATCAAAAAATGGGCTTGCCAAATAGATATTCTTTGCCATATTCACCTCGCAAGTATCTTATCAAAAGTCGGAATTAAATAATAAAAAAATTAAAAATTATCCCCATAAATTCGTTGATGATCTTTTATTCTCTTTAATTGAAAGTGGGATGAATCATATGAATTAGTCAATTCATGATCTTCACTGTCTTCCGGAAATGCTCGAAAAAGTCCTTCATACTCGTCTACTGAAACTTTTCTCCGCGAAGCGATCATTTGAGCCGGGTCTCCAAGAATAGCCTGTCGATAGTCAGCTGCCAGTGAAAGAGAATATAGTTCTCCTTCCGCTCCGCTGCCATAAGAAAACATTGCGATTCTATCGTTATTTTTGAGAATGTTATTTTTGAGTAAAGATATTAAGCTCAAATAAAGCGACCCAGTGTATAAATTACCAACTTTTCGATTATAGATCTGCCCGGCCAAACGATTTTTTTCCAATTGGTCTTTTTTGGATTCGTCAATTTGATCATTAATTTGATCAAGCGCTTTTTTCCCCATTTTCGTAAAGGGTAAATGAAAAACAAAAGCCGCAAAGTCGGAAACTTTCTTTAAATTTTTCTGAGAATAAGTCTGCCATATTTCATAAAAAAATTTTTCGTATATTTCCTGACTCATTTTCCCAAAAACCAACGCTTCGCTTTGATCAAGCGGACGCCAAAAGTCCATCAGATCTTCGGACTGAAAAACAGAATCCCAGTTATAACTCGCCAGTCTTGGTTGAGTGCTAACAAGCATTGCAACTGCTCCAGCCCCTTGTGTCACTTCGCCTGCACTTTTCAAACCATACCTTGCTATATCCGAAGCCACAACCAGAATACGTTTATTGGGGTGAAGCTTGACATAATCGAATGCAGTCATCAAGGCAAACGTGCCCCCATAACAGGCCTGTTTGATCTCAATAGCTCGCATATTTTTCTTTAAATTAAGTAGCTTTTGCAAATAAACCGCTCCTGATTTGGAATTATCTATTCCCGATTCACTCGCAAATAAAATCTCATCAATCGAATTCAAAAACTCAGTCGACTTTTGCTCAAGCAGAATCGAAGCCGCATTGGCGGCCATTGAAACCGAATCCTGAGTGGGTGGAACAATACTTTGCTTTTCTTGGCCAATACCTACCAAATACTTATTTGGATCCACGCCACGTTTTTCAGCAAGTTCGGTTAAGTCTAAATAAAGATTTGGTGTAAAAAAAGATATTTGATCAATTCCGATTTCCATGGTTTTAATTATAATCTAAATTCAGTGATGTATTTTTGATCGTGAAGAATATTTGGAAAATTATACCTAATTACCATTTTTTTCATTAGTTTGATTTAATAAAAACATTTTGTCGAATTTATGTAGGAAAAAAACCTAATTTTTGCTAGAATTGTTCTGTAGCTCGGAGACATGGCAGAGTGGTAATGCAGCGGACTCGAAATCCGCCGAACCGATGTAGAATCGGCGCCGGGGTTCGAATCCCCGTGTCTCCTTCATGAAAGATCGTAGGGAAATATTATTTGAATCGTTATTAATTCTTTTATCGACGATTTTTTCATTAGTTTGCGGTTCGATCCTCGCAATGTTGATTCTCTTATCTGTGTATATCGGTCCAAATTTTCTTTTAGGCCTTTCGGCAACTAAATATCAATCATTAATAGAAAATCATTCGTTTCTGAGTTGGCTCACAATTCTCGGAGAAGGATTAGCTTTACTATTTATATGGTTATTCAACCATTTTCTTTTCAAAGTGAAGGTATTTTTTTTAAACAAAAAATTCTTTCGGGCTCTTGCGATTGGGTCGCCGGTCATCATTTTTATAGGAATAAACCTCTATGTCTATTTATCAAAAAAAAGCGCAATCTCTTTCTTTGATTTTTTTACGGCAGCGAGTGTTTCGCTTTTAGTAGGAATTTTCGAAGAATATGCGGCGCGCGGAATGATCATCGGAAAATTAGAAGAAAGTACTGCTAAAAACTTTAGTTTTTTTGTAACTGTAATTATTTCCGCAATTTTTTTCTCTGCATTGCATTTAATCAACCTCTTCTCGGCAAGTTTGGAAATTACAAGCGTCCAAATTATTTATACAAGTGCCTTGGGAATTCTTTTCGGACTGGTGTACCTGGTAACTAAAAATCTTACTGTAACGATTATTTCTCACACATTAATTGATTTTATTGCCTTTATGGCCGATCCAAAAGCAATTTTTGGCCTAGGTCATCCTACTGTTAATTTAATCGACTTCGTTTTCAATCTGACGATATTAATTATTTTCTTTGCATATGCAAAATTGTTTCTCAAAAAAATCAATTTAAAGAAACTGCAAAAAAATTGGAATTAAGTATTTTTAGATAAAAATATTTCAAAAAGCATTTTTGGATCAAGTCTTGTTGATTTAAGTTTTAATTCAATATCAGATAAATTTAAAAAACTGTTGCTTAACTCGCCGAAAGTTTTCAGACTTGCCAACTGATTGGCTAATTTGGCTCGATAAGGATGAATATGGAGAAGACGAGACAAATTTTGGTCATTTAACTTCAAAGATTTAGCTTGGATAAGTAAACGATATTGTGATAGCAATAAAGCATTGATCCTAATTGGAGCTTCACCCCGGTCAATTAGTTCTTCATAAATTTTGAGAACTTTTCCCGGTTTTTTTTGATTGATTGCCTCAATTAAATCAAAAGCCGATTCAGTTGATTCCGGAGCGATTAGAAAATCGATCACATGATTATCAATTATGTGATTTTGGCCATATAACAGAAGTTTGTCAAGATTATTAATAATTAGACGTAAATTGAAGGCTAATCTTCGAAAATAATAATTCAATACTGCATCTTCGATCGAAATATCGGCAACCAAAAAACGTTTCTTGACAATTTGCAATATTTGTCGTTCATCAAGCGGTTTAAAATCAACATTTTCAGCTGTTTTGATTAAGCTTTTAACCGTTTTTTTTCTTTTATCTAGACTGAAATTAACAGCATTGATAATTAAGCTATTCTCGCCCTCCGGATTGTTTAAATATTTCAGTAATAAATTCTCTTCACTTTTTTCCAAACTATTTTTAGCTGTCAAAAATAATGGATTTTCGACTATCACAATCCGCCTACTGGCATTAAATGAAAGTGTTGAAACATCAGCCAGTACTTCTTTGATACCGGTATCATTGACGTCTGCTCTAACAAAATCCCAAGCTCGAAAATTTTCATCAATTGAATTCTCAAGTAAATTAGAAAATTGTTCCGTCAAAAAATCCTCAGTTCCTGTAAAAAAAATCAAAGCTGGTAATCGTTTATTCTTAATTTGTTTTTTAAAATCAGTCGGAGTCATTGAAATCCTTAGTAAAGGTCTGAAAATAACTTTTATCGTTATTATAAACGAAACGAATCATTCCATTTGTTTGAGTGTTAAAAGCACGGATTTTGAGTCTTGATATTGTTTCAAGAGTTTCTTTTTTTGGATGCCCATAACGATTATGCCTACCAGCTGAAATAATTCCATATTTAACCTGCCAATGATTCAAAACGTTGATGTTGCTGGAAGTTTTTGACCCATGATGACCAAATTTAAGTAAATCAATTTTAAGATCTGGATATCGAGATGCAATTTCTCTTTCTCCCTCTTGAGGTAAATCACCAGCGGTCAAGACATTTAGGTTGCCCACTTTTGCAAATAATGCAATTGAATCTTCGTTAACGGCAGATCCACTTTTGAAAGGATGGAGAATTCGGAATGGAAAATTTCGAATTTGGACTTGATTCGTAACTTCGATAACGTCTGTCTTTCCTAAATAAGGTTTAATTTCTCTTCGGAAAGAATTTGTTTTTGTCATTCCTAATGGAACTATAAGATGTTTAATCTTAATTGAAGAGAACAGATATTTAGCATTTCCGACATGATCCATATCGCCATGAGTCAAGAGTAAAAAATCCAAGCGGTTGATTCCTTTGGATTGAAGATAATTTATAATGATCGATTTTGCCTGATTCGAGCTTGTTTTGGAAATTTGCCATTCTTCCTGTGGCAAAGCCACTTTCCCACCAGTATCGATCAATATTGTTTTTTGATTCAAAGGAGTTCTTAATAACAGGGAATCTCCTTGACCGATATCAAATGCCGAAAACTCTCCATTCATTGGAAAATGAATAAAACAGAAACTAGCTGTAAAGGCAGTGGCAATAGCCATCAAAGAGAAATTGCGAATTTTTTTTCGTTGATCAAAAGACAATAAAATAAGGCAAACCAAAGGAATGACTAAATAATCTTCCATTTTTCCAAAAACAATTTTACCGGGTATTTTTGAAATCATTTCTATTAAATCTGCAAATAAAGCAACCAAATAATTAATAAAACAAACTGCTTGAGTCCAAAAGGGATGCAGAACAACTGCCAGGCCAATTAACGGCATGATAACTATTCCGAAAATAGGAATCGAAAAAAAATTAGCCGGCATACTTAAAAAATGCCAGGTAAATTTGCTATTTAAAATAATCGGAATCGTCACAGAACTCATCAAAAGGCCTTGCTTAAAGGGCTTTAAATGCGCAATAAACATCAAAGAAAAACTCAGTAGATAAGATAACTGTCCTCCAAGATTAAGCAAAAGCATTGGTGAAAGCAAAAGTCCAGTTGCTAAAGAAAAGGACCAAATCTTTTCTTTTTCTACTCTTAAATTGAAATAACTCGCAAAAAGCGATAATTCAGCAGCTATGATTGGCCTTATCAGTGATTGCACGCTATCGGAAAAAACAAAAAAAGAGGTATTGCAAGAGCAATCAATGTGAGAGAAAGTTCCTTGGGAAAATACATTTTTTTGAAACTTTTCCTTAAAAAAAACAAAGAAATAAGTTACTTGAAAACCCGAAATACTAAAAAGATGAATTAATCCTAAATCGCTAATACCGGGATATTGATCGTAGAAACAGCTCTCCACATCACCAATTATTAAAGCTTTAGCATATTCAGCCAATGGGCTCGGCATCGAATCGAAATAGTCGATTGCAGATTTTCTAAAAAAATGAATTCGATCAGAAATTTTTTCAAAAAAAATCTGTGGCTCCCATTTACCGATTTTTTCGAAGCTACTCAAATTCAACTGATTCGTTATTGATTGTGTCAAAAAATATTTTCTAACATTGAATTGATTAAAATTGGTTGGTCTTTGTGGCTTTCCGAGATCCCCATTTACGACGCAGAGAAGATTGTCTCGATTATTTTCCCAGAATTTTTTCTCCTGTAAATTCTTGATTTTGGAATAGATGATAATCTCTTGTCGATCTGTTTCATCATATGCTTTGGCCTTTAGCCGATCTCCATCAACGGTGATTTCATCAGCGTAAATATGCACTTTTAATCGATAATTTTCCCGATTTGGAAGTGTTTGGTCCGATAAATTTTCTTGAAAACACCAAAATCTAATCAAAAAAAATGGGCTGGACACAAGAACTATAAAAAAGCTATTTTTAATTTGCTGAAATAAATTCTTATCAACAACAAAAAGACGAAAACAGTTGTTAAAAGAGAATTACGAAAATAAAATCCACTCAAGGAAGCAAGAAAAATGCTTATCAACAGACAATCGTTTCGATCAAGTTTATTTAATAAAGACATAATCGTTCAATTTTTCAACCGTTTTATCTCCAAAACCGGAGATATTTTTTAAATCATCAATTGATTTAAATTTTCCATGTTCTTCGCGATATTTTACTATCTCTTCAGCTTTTTTCTCCCCAATGCCATTAATTGTCTGTAGAGCAGACAAATCGGCCGTATTGATATCAATTTGAGCCTGAGAAGCGTTTGTATTCGTTGAAGAGCTGTTGCTGACGGAATTACAAAATTGTTCTGGAATTTTCTCACCTTTTTTTGGCACATATATAACCTGTCCGGAAATTATTTCCGCCGCCAAATTTATTTGGCTCAAATCGGCATTGGATTTTGCTCACCAGATTTATTAATTGCTGAGATAATTATTTCGCCGCTTTTAACCTTAACGACCTTCTCTTGAGCGACCGCACCTTTTACATCAACATAAAAGTCAACTTTTTCATCCTTAGATGACAAATTGTCGCTACTGGAAACACTTAAATTGGAATCATTTTTTAAACTTGTTGCCGATGAGAATAAAATATTTTCTTCTTTGTCGGTTCTTTTGATCGAACTCATAATAAAAAATGAGATCGCCAAAAAAGAAATACCACCAAAGATAAATATAATTTTTAAATTCATTTTTATTAATAAAAAAACTTTTGCTGTTAAATCCCGCATACTAGTTATTACGCGAAATTAGCAAAAGTTTTAAAAAATATCTTCAATTTTTAATTGGCAAATCTTCCTTTTGAATAAGGCAAATCATCCGGTACATTTGTTGGGGCTTCCGGATCGAAGCTTCTCAAATAATTAACGAAACTGTCAAAACGATCAGGATAGGCGTTAACGCCATAAATCAGCTGTTCGCCCTTAAGATTCGGAGAATGGAAACGAATTCCCCATTCAACATTCTGATCAGAATTTGGATCGACAGGAGCACGATAATCATCCGCCCAATCTTCGATAAATCCTAAGGCAACGTCGGAATAATGATCCCATATTCTCGTCAGGTCGGTAAATTTTTCGTCATATTTCCAATTAAAAGGCGTATGCAAGTCTTCAGAAAAATGCGGGTTATAAAAATCGAAATTCTCATCTGCCACATCAGTGATTTCCGATTGAGGCAATCGCCTTAAATAAAAAGCGTGACCATTGATCCGTTTAGTGTAAACATAGTCGAACCCGTAACTTAAATTTCCAATATAAAATACTAAATAGTCTAATCTAATCGCCATATTTATTTCTCAATCTTAATTAAATCTCTTGTAATACCATCTGTGAGATTCTCAAAACCATTTTTTGTAACCAGAACATCATCCTCAATTCGAACACCGCCAAGTCCGGAAATGTAAATACCGGGTTCGATTGTCAATATCTGGCTAGTAACAGCCTCATCGTCAGACCCCGGAGAAACAGCTGGACCTTCATGAATATCCAAGCCTACGCCATGGCCGCCGCCATGATTATATTCTTTTCCAAAACCTTTTGTTTCTATGTAAGAACGCGAAGCGCCATCGACTTCCTTTAAATCGACATCGGGTCTAACGGATTCAATCGATAATTCTTGAGCCTTTCTCACAATTTGATAAATATTGATCAAGCGCGGATCAATTTCTCCAATCGCAATAGTTCTCGTGATATCGGAAGTATAGTGGTTAAAGTAATAACCAAAATCAATTGTAACCAAATCACCACTCTCAATTTTACGATCAGAAGCTGTTTCATGAGGTTTGGAAGAATTCTCGCCCGAGGCAACAATTGTATCAAAACTAGCTTTTTCCAGCCCTTGGTGACGAGCAAAATAATCCAATTGATCAGCAATTTCTTTCTCTGTTAGACCTATTTTTATCCAATCGATTAATTGGTTAAAAGCCGTTACGGAACGTTTTGTGGCCTGACGCAGATTTTCTACTTCATCATCATCTTTAATCTCTCGTAAGGCTTCAATTGGAGCTGGCGTTGGTACAAATTCGGCTTCTAATTCACCATCCAGAAAATCAAAAACATAAAATGGCAGGTTTTCTTCAAAACCGACTTTCTTTACTTTCCACGAATTTAAAGTTTTAGCAGTTTCTCCATAATAATCACGACTAATTTTCAGGTCGACTCCATTTGGAAGATTATTTTGATACGCTTCCTGGTATCTACTGTCAGTCACTAATAAGGCATGATTGCGGCTCAAGACAAACATCCCTTCACCACTTCCACCGGAAAAACCGGTTAAATACTCGTTGTTATATCCCTGGTAGACAATCATTGAATCTATTTCTAAAACATCAAAAAGTTTTCTTAATTTAGAAATTCTTTTTTCAAAATTATACTTCATAATAGCCGCCTAAAAAAAATAGCGGTAAACCGCTATTTTGATTTTAAATTTTTAATGAACCGGTGTTTCCAGTTTAGCGTTATATTCCTCACGAGAATAAATTGATGCTTGGCGTTGAGTCTTTCCTTTACGCTCGAAACGGACAACTCCATCAACTAATGCATACAAAGTATCGTCATCGCCGCGACCAACATTATTGCCTGGATAAATGTGTGTACCCCGTTGACGATAAATAATCGTTCCGGCAAGAACATCTTGTCCATCGGCACGCTTTGCACCCAAACGACGACCGGCAGAGTCACGTCCGTTAGATGAAGATCCGCCTCCTTTATGGTGGGCCAACTTAATTAGGTTTTGTAATTTTTCTAACATTATGTGCCTCCTTAAACGCTCTCGATTAATACTTTTGTATATGGCTGACGATGGCCTTTTTTAACATGGCCATGCTTTTTAGCCTTATATTTGAAAGTAACGACTTTCTTTTCTTTGCCTTGCTTAGCGATTGTTCCAACAACAGATGCGCCGGAAACATATGGATCGCCAAACTTGCCATCAGCAAGTAAAACTTTATCAAAAGTTATTTTATCGCCTTCATTTGCTTCAAGTTTTTCAACGAAGATGGCATCTCCTGCCTCAACGCGATACTGCTTACCGCCGGTTTCAATAACTGCGTACTTATTAGCCATTTAGGCCTCCTCTTAGACTCACCGTGGCGGTGTGATAAATCACTTAAAAACCGCTTTAGAGTGGTTGAAGCATTGCAACAACTGAATTATTGTAACAAAAAAGCCCGAAATGGGCAATCACTAACTTCTGAGACCTAACTTATAAAGTCTTGAATCAATACTCAAATCCTTTTGAATTTGAGTAGCAATTTTTTCAGCTTGTGAATCCGAATCAACAGCGGACCTTGCCGATTCTTTGACAATCACGGAAAACTTGGAATGCAGAGTCGAAGCAATATCGCCGTCAATCAAATATTTTCCTTTTTGAGCTGCTTCGATCGTCGCTAACACTCCCCCGTTTTTGTCTCCTACAGCCTGTTCTAATTTATTGAATTCCTGTGTTGAAAGATTTTTGCCGTTTTGAGTTATTAACCGATCAACATCTTTTTTCATTTTAGTAACTGTCTTTGCATCGGTGGGTTTATAGGCATCCAAATCATTAATAACATTGTTAATATTCCGTTTTGATCGTTCAACCTGCCTATACTGTTTCTCAGACATTCTTACGCCACCAAAAGAAGCTCGCGGATACAGGAAAAAAGCTGCAACAAGCAAAGCGATAACGACTGATAATAAAATCCAAAAACTTTTCTTCATAATTAATTTTAAATGCGGAAGGTGGGACTCGAACCCACAACCTGCGGATTAGAACTCCGATGCTCTATCCAGTTGAGCCACTTCCGCGTACTTTCAGTATAGCTAAAAAATACTTTATTTTGTTATTAACCGGGAAAAAGATCATCCCGATAAGCAATTTTTAAATAATTAAGGTTATCAAGATACCACTTTAAAAACCAATTATATTTCGTTAAAACATCCAAAAAAGTCCATTGGTCATATGTATCGAAGACCTTAAAAAACCATTGGGAATGTCCAAGCGAATCAATTGCCTGAATTAAATATAAACTCATTTCCTCATTGAAGTCAATTTGAAAACCGTTATCCAGTGCAAAAATATCTTTTTGACGACTTTGAGCCAACACAAACAACTGGTCTGTCACAATGGCCGGAAGGTCGATTTTACTAAGCGGCAACATTTGATTATTGCCGGATTGCAACAAATTTAGGTCAACAGAAAAATCATCTTCGCCTAATATCTTCGCAAGAGTCTTGAAGATACCCGTTAAAGTTTTAACATCTACAGCGGTCAAATTTTTGCCAATACGGGAATTTATCAAATTAGCGAAACCGTCGGCATTTATGAACATATCTTTATTAAATATATCCAGATAAAGCAAATCTATTTGCAAATTTTTTTCCCGTAAATAAAAACCATCCTTTGTCAATTGGGAATTCGTCGAAAAATAAAATTCAAGGCTGGGGAAGCCAGATATTCGAAGACAATTGGCAATTTCTTGATTAGAATCCAAATTCGAAAAATAGTCAAGCTTTCTGAGTCGAAAAAGTTTGACAAAAAGTTGAGTTATCCAAAAAGAATTGTCATAGTGAAAAAGCGGGTTGAATTGTTCATAATGGCTTTGATTATTTTTAATTAATCGACCAACTGCATCGACCGTTTCGGATACCGTTTTTGATTTTAGAAAAATACTGTAAAAATTATCAAAATCCAGCAATTGTTTCGCATCGTGGTGAATTTCTTTTTGAAAATCATTTAAGTTCGATAATGTTTGTTTGCCTACAATTGTCATTTATTTTCTTTCTGGATTTCCGATAGATAATCGACATAAAGATTTCCTGCTTGATCGACAAAATGCTGAAAACTTCCCGAATACTTCTCGATTTGCTCCCGTTCCAACTGTAAAACAGCTCTGTCTTTCTCCAATTTAAGAATCGCGAGATTGTTTCTTTCGATGTCTGCCTCGAATCCGGATCGTTTTTTTGCAGCATAAAGTTGATTTGCTCGATGAAGCTCATTTAATTGTGCGTTTTGTTCTTCAACAGATTTCGGATTGTCCATGTAATTTTTTAATTCGTTGACAGCTACTTCGTCAAAAATGAATTCAATCCGAATAATATCAAGGATGCCAAAAGTCCTTGCAGACGGCCAACGTCCAAAGATTATTTCGTAAACGCCGGTTTTAATTTCCCTAAAATACAGGAATGGAAAGTGAACACGAATGAAGGACAATAATTTAGAGGCGAGAAATTCAGATAATTCCGGTTGAATCGTTTCCGTCATGTTGCTGAGAAAATAATTCGGATCAGCATGCGGCCACTGGCGTATTTTTTCGTTATAGCGTGCTGAATCAAGCAACTCATAAATCAGTAAATAATTATGTTCGTCAATTGCTTCTTTGATTGAATTTAAATAGTCAATTTTGCTATTGATTAAATTATTGAGAATAGGGATTTTATTGTCCCCTACGATATGCAAATTCATCTGATTTTCCATACTTCAATTTTTGCAAAGAAAAACGGCTATTGCTAGACGTTTATTAAATGTTATTTACTTTAATTAATTTAAAAGGTTTGAAGATATTGTTTAATTTCCCATTTAGAGACAGAAGCACGATAAGATTGATATTCAAGTTTTTTGGCTTCGACGAAGGTATCGGCAATTCGCTTGGAGATCGCGCTAATAACCACCTCGTCCTTTGACAGATTATCAACAGCTGTCAATAGAGTATCCGGAAGATCTTTAATACCGGCTTTTTTACGTTCATTAGCATCCATTAAGAAAATATTACGATCAACAGAATGCTCAGGAGTCGTTTCTTTTTCAACACCGTCCAATCCAGAATTCAAAACGACGGCGAAAGCCAGGTAAGGATTTGCTGTCGGATCAACCATTCTTAATTCCAAACGTGTCGAAGCACCGCGAGAAGCCGGGACACGAACCATTGGAGAACGGTTCGAAGCCGACCAGGCGATATAAACCGGCGCCTCAAAACCAGGAGTCAAGCGCTTGAATGAATTGACCGTTGGATTGGTAATAGCGACAAAATTCTGTGCGTGATCCAAAAGACCACCAAGGAAATGATAGGCCACTTTTGAGAGACCAAGTTTGTCGGTCGGATCATCAAAGGCGTTCTTGCCATCCTTTGAAAGACTCATATTTGTGTGCATGCCGTTTCCATTAATCCCGGCAATCGGTTTTGGCATAAAGGTGGCATAGTAGCCATATTTACGGGCAACGGTTTTAACAATAAGCTTAAATAGTTGAATATGGTCAGCTGCGGTCACGGCATCGGCATAACGAAAATCTACTTCATGTTGTCCAGGTGCAACTTCGTGATGAGCTGCTTCGACTTCAAAACCCATCTTTTCCAGAGTCAGAACGATTTCACGACGGACATGTTCTCCCAAATCCAATGGGGCCAAATCAAAATAGCCGCCATTATCATTAAGTTTCATAGTCGGTTTGCCATCTTCTCCAAGTTTAAACAAGAAGAATTCAGGTTCCGTCCCAACGTTGAAATCAGAAAAACCATCTTTTCTCATTTCTGCAAGAACGCGAATCAAATTGTTTCTCGGATCCCCTTCGAATGGCAAACGATCGCTTGTATAAACATTAGCCACGATCATCGCTACCTTGCCGTCATGTTCACCGGTCATTGAATCGGGTAAAATCCTGAAAGTGTCAAGATCAGGATACAGATACATATCGGATTCTTCAATTCTTACAAAACCATCGATTGATGATCCGTCAAACAGTAAATTATCGTCAAGAACTGTGTCAAGTTCGCTAACAGGTATTTCAACATTTTTTATCATGCCGAATACGTCGGTGAACATTACACGCAAAAAATCAACGCCTTCATCTTTAACTGACTTCTTAATTGCTTCTTTGGTTAATTTTGTCATTAATGTTTTTCCAGCCTTCCGATTTTCAAAAATTCATTTTCAAGCGAATGAACAAATTCCGTTTTCTCATTCCGCCGATTGCTAACGCGGTGAGTTTCATAAAGATTGTGAATATCTTTTAAGCTATCGCCAGATTCCATCATCATCCTTATCTCAATCAGCCGTTCAACATCGTTCAAAGAAAAGCGTCTTTGACCACCCTTACCCCGTTTCGTAGTAAGCAAATCTTGACTTTCATAATAGCGAATCTGCCTATCAGATAAGTTCGTTAAAGCCCGAACTGTACTAATCGGTAAAATAGCTAAATCTTTTTTTAATCGCTCATCAATCATTTCTTACTAAATCCATCTAACTAAAATTATAAAGACTTCCAAAAAAAAATGTTAGGAAAGCTAACATTGGTCTAGAATTGGTTAAATTTTTTTACTAAATCAATAATTAATTTGGGATTTTCGGTAATCTGTTTTGTATCAAACCACCGCATATCGGGAAATTGATTTTTAAAATAAGTCAATTGTCTTTTTGCATATCTTCGAGAATCGCGCTTAATTAAAGTTTCAACCTCCGACAAGTCATACTGATTAGCGAAGTATCCAGCAAATTCACGATATCCAATTGCTTTTTTTGATTGAAAATTACCTTGTTGACGAAAAAGATTTTCGGCTTCTTTCACAATTCCCTTTTCAAACATCCTTTCAACCCGTTGATTAATCCGATCATAAAGCTGTGAACGTTCTGTGTTCAAACCAATCAACAAAGCATTATAAAGACGATTCTCTATTCCGGCTTTTTTAGGAACAATTGGGTTATCCTTATCAGAAATTCTCCGATCGCCCAAAAGTGTCTGCAAAAAAAAGCCAGATCCACCGACAATCAAAGGAATCTTCTTTTTAGACGATATTTGATTGATAACTATTCGTGCGTCTCTTGCAAATTCATAGGCACTGTAGGATTCGTCGACTTCTTTGATATCGATAAAATGATGTTTAACCTTTGCTAAATCATCTTTACTCGGCTTTGCCGTTCCAATATCCAAACCACGATAAATTTGAAAGGCATCTTCGGAAATAATTTCACTGTCAATCATCTGGGCAATTTTAATTGCCAGATCACTTTTTCCACTAGCGGTCGGTCCAGCAATTACAACAACTTTTTCTTTCAAATGTGGATCACTCATTTATTAATTCCTTGAATTTGTTCTCTTAAAAACGTTGCCGAGTCAAGTTGATCAGTAATAATCGCCTTTAAATGAAATTTAAAAGCCTTCTTAAGATATGATTGTCGATTAACAACCCAAGGGGTCAATCGAGCTTTTTTAAAAGAATAGAAAATCAGGCGGTTCAAAAGAAAACGCGAGCTCAAATTAATTTGTTGGATTCTACCAAAAAAATACCCAAAAAGGCAACGCGGTCCAATCACAAAACTCAAGCGTGCAAGAGGGATTTCTGGATCCAAATTTCTCAAATTATGAATTGTTTTAGGATTAAAAGACTGTAGAACGATCTGCCATTTGGCAGCGGAAAATTTTTTAATTATCTGCAGAACCTTTTTTTCGATTCCAGGGTAATCAAAATGGTCGGTTTTTAGTTCAATCAAAAGCATCCGGTCATAATCGATTGAGTAAAGCCAATCCAAATATTCCTCAAAAGTCAGAATACGAACATTTTTAAATTTTTTCGAAAACCAGCTGCCAAAATCAAGTTTTTTTAATTCGGATAATGTTTTGTCTTTAACAAATCCACTTCCATTGGAAGTGCGATCGATTTTTTCATCATGAATAATTACCAGTTCTCCATCAGCAGTCATTTGCAAATCCATTTCCAGACCATTAACAGGATAATTTAAAGCAGCTTGAAAACTCGGTAAGGTATTTTCCGGTGCGACTAATTTGTAACCGCGATGAGCAAAAACATTCGTATACATAATAAATAGAATACTATCGAAAATAAACAATATCGAAAAAAAATACGCTGCTGGTTATTTTCGGATCTCCCCATGACCAAAAATTTCGTATTTGTAGCTCGTCAAAGCTGTTAGTCCCATTGGACCCCGGGCCTGAAGTTTTTGTGTACTTATTCCGATTTCAGCTCCAAAACCAAATTCAAAACCATCAGTAAAACGAGTCGATGCATTCTCAGTCACGACAGCTGCGTCAATTCTTTGCATAAACTCGGAGGCATTTTCAGCAGAATTCGTTAGAATCGCTTCCGTATGATGTGTTGTGTGTTTTCCTATCCAATCAATGGCTTCTTTTAGATTGTTCACCAAATGAACAGCGATAATCAGATCGTTATACTCGGTGTCCCAATCAAAATCTTTTGCCAATTCAACTCGGTTGTCAATTAATCGAACTTCCTTGTCACCTCTTATTTCGACCCCCTCGTTAGACAATCGATCAAATAATTTTGGTAGAAATTCCTTTGCGATATCAGCATGAACCAAAAGTTTTTCAGCTGAATTGCAAACAGAAGGATTTTGAATCTTGGAATTAACAATCACTTTAATTGCCTCCTCCTGATCGGCCGACTTATCGACAAAAATATGGTCATTTCCGGCACCGGTTTCAATCACAGGAACAGTCGAATTATCAACGACATAATTAATAAACGAGCCTGATCCTCGGGGAATCAAAACATCAATGAATTTTCTTAAATGAAGTAATTCTTTGACAGAATCATGACTTGTATCTTCAATTAATTGAACAATATTTTCAGAATAGCCAAGTTTCTTCAAGCTTTGTTGCAGGATCGAAACCAACACTTGATTCGTTTTAATGGATTCTTTGCCGCCGCGTAAGATAACTGCGTTAGCTGATTTAATTGTCAAAGCTGCAGCATCAATTGTCACGTTCGGCCGTGCCTCGTAAATCATCGCAACAACCCCTAATGGAACCGTTTTTTTAACTACTTTGAAGCCCGCTTTTGCTTGCCAACTTGTATTTCCTTCTGACAAGGGATCAGCAAGTTTAACCAAAGCTTTTAAAGAGGAAGCAATAGTGGAAATTTTCTCTTTACTTAACTGGAGCCGTTTTTGCATTGGCAAGCTTAAATCATCTCGATGTTCTTTAAGTTCTTGAACATTAATTTCGACGATTTTGTCGGAGTTTTTCTCAATTTCCGAAGCGAAGGACAAAAGAATTTTATTTCTTTCGTCAATCGAAAGCCCAGAAACTATTTGTGAAGCTGCTTGAGCCCTCTCACCGATTAAATTTATTTGCTTATGTAATTTATTTGTATTCATTGGCGAATAAAGTTCCAATCTCTTGACCCGAAAGAGCCTTCAAAATACCATCAGGTTCGGATCCAGGAAGTAATAGCATTTGCTTATCATTTTTTAAAAGATACTTAGCTGCTTTTAATTTTGTTAACATTCCACCTTTTCCGAGATTGCTTTTGCCGGAGGCCAAATTAATAACCTGCTTGGTGATCGAACCAACCCGCTTGATAGCTTTAGCATTGGCAAACTCATGAGGATTTCTATCATAAAGTGCATCAACATCTGATAAAATAATCAAACCATCGGCATCGATAATTTTTGTTACCATCGCCGCTAAGCAGTCGTTATCACCAAACGAATGTTGATGATCCATTTCGTCAACGGCAATTACGTCGTTCTCATTAATAATCGGAATTGCCTTCATTTTCAGCAATTCCCGCAAGGCATTTAACATATTTTCGAGCATTTTTGGATTATCGAATACATCATAAGTCAAAAGAATTTGACCGGTAATCTGGTGATAAAAAGAAAAGTTTTGATTGTAAATAGCCATTAAATCAGCTTGGCCAATCGCTGCTAAAGCCTGTTGTCGAGGAATTTCGTTTGGACGTTCTTTAAATCCAAGCTGATTTATCGCAACGCCAACCGCCCCGGAAGTTACAAAAACTACTTCCCGGTTTTGATTTCGCAAAGCACAAAGCGTCTGAACCAATTGACCGATTATCGGTAAATTAATCTGGCCATTTTCTTGAACAATCGTTGAAGTACCAACTTTAACAACGATTTTTTTCCAATTATCGAAACTTTTTTCTGCCATGGTTGATAGTTGCTAGAATAGCATTATTAACAGTTTCAATAAAGTGGTTCTCCTCAAGCGATTCGACTCCATCGGCAGTTGATCCACCTGGTGAAGCAACTTTTTTGACTAATTGATCAGCAGTTTTTCCGCTTTGAAGAATATTCTCGGTTGATCCTTTAATCGTATGTAAAGCAATCTGCAAAGATTCCTTGCTATCGATTCCCTGCTTTATTCCTGCTTCCTGCAAAGCTTTGATAAACAATGCGACAAAGGCGGGACCCGATCCGGCAATCGCCGAAAAAGCCGGAAAATCCCTTTCGGCCAGTTCAATAATCGTACCAAAAGCCTGCAAAAAGTTTTTTGTTAATTTAAGATCCTCATTGGACAAGTTCTGCCCGAAAGCAACCGAGGTCAATGAATTATTAAATTCTGCATTAACGTTTGGAAGAACGCGAACTATTTTTGCTGTTGGCAAAAATTCCGTTAGTTCTTTAAGGCTTGTTGATCCTAGAACCGAAACAATTAATTTGTTTGCAAACTTTTCCGAACCAACCTGCTGGACAATGCTATCTAACTGTTCAGGCAAAAAAGCCAAAACAATTAAATCGCAATCAGCAAGCAGCCGATCTTCGTCAACATTATTGATAGCCAGTCTTTTTGACAGAAGAGCGGCGCTATGTGGAGAACTGACAAAAATGTCTTCCGATCTAAAACCAGCTTTTAGTAAACCCATGATAATTGCCGATGATAAATTACCGGCACCTAGAAAACCATATTTCATTTTAACCTCTAATTCTTAAAAGAATGAATCGGAGCAGGTATATGACCGCCACGATTAATAAACGCTGTTGAAGATTTTTCGATAACCGGCATAATCGGCGCCCGTCCAAGCAAACCGCCAAAGTCAATCGAATCTCCAACACTTTTCCCTGGAACCGGAATCACGCGTACGGCTGTAGTTTTATTGTTTTGAACACCAATCGCCGCTTCGTCCGCTATCATCGCCGAAATTGTCGACGCCGGCGTATTCCCAGGAATGGCAATCATGTCCAGTCCAACCGAACAAACAGAGGTCATGGCTTCCAGCTTACTGATACCTAAGGTGCCGGCAACTGTTGCATCAATCATTCCAGCATCCTCGGAAACCGGAATGAACGCACCCGACAAGCCCCCAACGCGCTGACTAGCCATTACGCCGCCTTTTTTAATTGCATCGTTTAGAAGCATTAAGGCAGCCGTCGTTCCGTGCGTCCCAACCTGTTCCAGACCGATTTCTTCCAAAACCTCGGCAACCGAATCTCCACGAGCAGGTGTTGGAGCCAAACTTAAATCAACAATTCCAAAAGGAAGACCAAGTTTTTTAGCTGTCAGTCCACCAATCAGTTGACCAATTCGGGTTATTTTAAAGGCTGTCGTCTTAATTTTTTCGGCAACGACATCAATTGACCGATCCCTAACTGTCTCCAATGCCCTTTTTACAACACCCGGTCCGGAAACACCAACATTGATAACCGCATCGTCTTCAGACACACCGTGAAAAGCCCCGGCCATAAAGGGATTGTCTTCAACGGCATTTGCAAAAACCACCAATTTTGCATTTCCTAAAGGATCGACTTCGGAAATCCGTTTGATCGTTCTACCCGTTTTTCCAACTGCATTTAAATTAATACCTGCTTTAGTCGAAGCAATGTTAATACTCGACATCAAAAGTTTAGTTGTACTCAGGACTTCCGGAAGACTATCAATCAACATTTTTTCAGTCGGCGTACTGCCCTTTTGAATCAAAGCCGAATAGCCACCTAAAAAATCAACACCAACATCGGCAGCTGCTTGATCAAGAGCGCGAGCTATTTTAATCAAGCCATCATAATCAGTGTTTCCGGCTAATAAAGAGACCGGTGTTACAGAAATTCGTTTATTAACAATTGGTACCCCGAAATCCCGTTTGAGTTGTTGGGCAGTTTCTACCAGTTTTCCGGCTTTATCAACAATTTTTCTGTGAACCTTTTCTGCTGTCCGCTGGCCATCCCCGCCAATACAGTCCAAAAGTGAAATTCCCATCGTCACAGTTCGAATATCGAAATGTTCTTCAGAAATCATCTGGATTGTTTCATTTATTTTATTAATATCCATAGCGGCTCCAATTAGATTTTAGACATTGAATTAAAAATTTCTTCTCTTTGTATTTGAATAGAGACGCCAAGTTTTTGTCCAACTTTGGTCAGTTCGACCTGCAAATTAGAAAATTTAGCATCAATTTCAGTAATGTCGATCAACATACTCATAGTAAAAATCTTATCCATTAAAGTCTGGGCTACATCAAGGATATTCGCCTGATTATCAGCTAATGTTTTTGAAACGCCCGCAATAATACCTGGACGGTCATTACCAATTACTGTCACAACTGCTCTTTTCATTATTTTTGCTCTCCTTGTTGAAATACTGCTAAATCGAATGTATGTTTAATCAACGTCGCAATCGTCATTGGTCCAACTCCTCCCGGGACCGGAGAAATTTGTGAAACATGTGGATAAACTTTTTCAAAATCAACATCGCCAGTTGCATGCCCATTAAGCTTGTTTGCACCTACATCGATAACAACGACATCTTTTTTTAAATCAGTAAATTGAAACCAATTAGCCTTGCCGATCGCAACGACAATCAAATCAGCCCTTTTCGCAAACTGCCGCAATTGATCGACCGGTGTCTTTGAATGGGCTAGCGTGACGGTCATGTCGCGATTCGTTAATAAAACACTCATTGGGCGGCCAAAAAGAACTGAACGGCCAATCACCAACGCGTTTTTAGCGGCAAATTGATAATGATATGCCTCCAGAAGAGATATTACTCCAGCCGGTGTAGCTGGAACAATATAATTCTCTTTAGCATTTTCAAATAATAATCCTTGATTAAAGGCAGAAAGACCATCAGCATCTTTTAATGGATCGATTGCATTGAAAATCTTTGATTCATCGATTCCATCTCCTAGTGGCGACTGAACCAAAATTCCACAAATACTCGAATCCATGTTTAATTTTGAAAGCAGCCTGAGAATATCATCTGTTTTCCAAGAATTATCAACTTTGTATTCCACCGAGATAAGCCCGGCAAAAGTTGCCCGGCGGATTTTCATACCGACGTACATTTTGCTTCCTTCGTTTTCCTCATTATAAATAGTCGCTAATTTAACCGGAAAACCGGCTTTCGCAACTTTATCTTTAACCTCTTGAAGAATTTTTTTCGAAACGCTTCTTCCATCTAGTATCTGAACCATGGATAAATTATCGCATATTGTAAAAAAACGATCGATAAAAAGTCAGCTTTTGTGTCAAAGGATTAAAAGCTTCTAAATTATGATTGTCGAATTTGATCTAAATAGTTTTATAAACTATAGTTTATAGTGTTTAAGACTACATAAAAAATAATGTATGCCATAGGAGATTAAAATGACCGAAAAAATTGCCATCTTAATTGATTCATGTTCTGATGCACCACAATATTTACAGGACAAAGATTATGTTAAAACCGTTTCGATGCAAATTCATTGGGATGGAAAAGTTCTTAGAGATAGAGTAGACATTAGTCCTGATCAGTTTTATCGGAAAATTAAACACGGCGCAAGTATTCCAACTACTTCAAGCCCGCAAAGCGGAGATATTCTTGAAAAATTCCAGGAACTGGAAAAAGAAGGTTATAGCGATGTTATTGCGATCTGTATTTCAAGTGGATTGTCAACAACTTATAATCAAATAAGTTTGTTGGCCAGTCAACAGAGCAACTTGAATATCAAAGTGATTGATACAAAAAATATCGGTATCGGCAGCGGACTATTTGCAGTTTATGCCGACGACTTAATAAAAAAAGAGCTTCCCTTTTCAAAAATTGTGCAATTAGTTGAAGAATCAGTCGACAGCGGTAAAATCTTCTTTTATATTCCAACGCTGAAATATTTGGCGGCCGGCGGCCGGATTGGTAAAGTCGCAAGTATTCTCGGATCGGCTCTGGATATTAAGCCAATTATTTCCTGCAACGACGAGGGTGTTTATTACACAGTAACCAAAGCACGCGGCGAAAAAAAAGCAATCGAAAAAATGCTGGCATTAGTTGAAAAAACTGCTAATTTAGAAAAAAGAGTTAGAATTGCTGTTGCCGAAGGTGATAATATGACTCTTTTGAAATATGTCTGCCAGAAATTGGAAAAAATTTATCCAAATCAGCAAATCTATACAGGAAATATTTCACCTGCTCTAGGAGTCCACACCGGGCCAGGATTAATCGGTATCGCAGTTCACATCGAAAAATAGGACGGTAAAGGTAGATTATAAGAAATGAATTTGGAAAAAAAGTTGCCTCTTTGGAATGAACTACCAACTTTTGATATATATCTTGATCAATTGCTGGATATCACAAATGACTATGTTTCTCCGGTCACCGGGGAACTTTTAACGAAAACAATGATGCACAATTACACAAAAGCTCAAGTAATCGTGCGCCCGAAAAATAAACGTTATAGTCGAATACACTTGGCTGGAGCGATAATTGTTTCGTTATTAAAAAGTGTTTTTTCATTAGATGCAATTAAAAAAGGATTCCAAATCGAACTTAATCACGGTCCTTCCGAAGATGTTTACAATCGTTTTATCGAAATGTTCAATCAAGTATCCTCGCAAAATGATTTGTCAGAAGCACTAAACAGACTGCCGGAAATCGATTCAAAAGCGGCAATTATTCAGTATGAAGCGATCATGGCAGTTGTTTTCCGGCTAAAAGCCCTATCAACGATGGAAAAGATCGTGAAAAAATAAGGAGTAGCTCTCCAAAAAATTAAGAACTTTTTTCAATAAGCATTGCAATTCAGAAAAAAGCTTGTATAGTGAATATCAAGTTATAATGAAAAATGAAATTCAGACAACTTCATTTGTTTCCAGTATTGCTCGACGATAAAAAGTTTTTTACATTTGTTCTGTAAAATAACTGTTTTTTTATACTCATTTTTAGGAGAAATACATAATGAAACTTTGGGGTGGACGTTTTACTAAAGGCGAAGATGCCGACATGACAAGCTTTGATAACTCTTTGCCAACCAGCAAATTGCTTTACAAAGAAGATATTCAGGGATCGATTGCCCATGCAAAAATGCTTGGTAAACAAAATATTATCAGTCAAAAAGAGTCGGCAGCAATTGTCGATGGACTAAAAGAAATCCTTACGGATGTTGAACAAGGAAGCCTCATAATTCCGGATTCTGGATACGAAGATATACATAGTTTTATCGAAACGACTCTGACTAAAAAATTGGCGAAGACGGAAAAAAACTTCACACGGCCCGATCACGTAATGATCAAATTGCCGTTGATACAAAAATGTATTTTAAAAATCGTCTCCAAGGAATTTTAGAAGAAATAGATGATTTAGTCGATACTTTTATCGCAAAAGGGCAAGAAAATCCTTATCTTATGCCCGGTTATACTCATCTTCAAAAAGCCCAAACGATTACTTTTAAATATTATTTGGATGCTTATGCGCAAATGCTTTTGCGTGACAAGAAACGTTTATTAAACGCCATCAATATAATGGACGAAAATCCATTGGGTTCTGGGGCTTTAGCAGGTACAACCCATAATATCGATCGTCAATTAACAACGGAACTGTTGAATTTTAAAAAACCGGTCAAAAATTTTATCGACGGAGTTTCCGACCGAGATTACGTAATCGAAACCCTGTCTGATTTTTCAATCATTGGAGTACATCTATCGAGGTTGTCCGAAGAATTGATAATTTATGCCAGCCAAGAATTTCAATACGTCACTTTTGATGATTCCCTTTCAACTGGTTCTTCAATGATGCCACAAAAAAAGAATGCCGACTCAGCCGAACTTATTCGTGGAAATTCGGCTTTGTTGATCGGTGAATTGAATCAAATATTAGTTATTATGAAGGGCCTGCCATTAGCCTATGACAAGGATATGCAACTTGATAAAGAAACCTTTTTGCCGGCTTTTGATCATATAGAAAAAATGTTGCTGATTGCAAAAAAGATTGTTTCAACATTAAAAATTAATCGCGTCAAGCTACAAAAAGCAGTTAAAAATGGTTTTTTAAACGCAACTGATTTAGCAGATTACCTAGTTAAAAAAGGACGACCTTTCAGAGACGCCCACACGGTCGTCGGACAAGCTGTCCTATTTGCAGAAAAACACCAAAAAGCACTTGAAGATTTGACAATCGAGGAATTAAAACAATTTGATCAAATTATCGACGAGGATGTTTATCATTATTTGAACATTCAAGAGTCTATTCACAAAGGGATCAAAAAGGAAATGCTATGAAGAAAGGAAAATTTATTAATTATCTAACCCGCCGACGACGATTTTTCAACTAGTTTTCAAGCAAAAATAAAAAATTGTTTAAGAAGGAGAAAAAATGGCAGATAAAATTGTTTTAGCTTATTCAGGTGGTCTGGACACGTCCGTAACGATCCCTTGGTTAAAAGATAAAGGATATGAAGTAATTGCGGTCTCATTGGATGTTGGCCAGCATGGAAAGCAAATCGAGAATATTCAAAAAAAGGCTTTAAAGATCGGTGCAATTCAATCATTCATAATTGATGGTAAAGACGAATTCGCTGAGAACTATGTCAGCAAAGTAATTAAATCAAACGCTCTCTATGAAGGAGAATACCCACTCGTTTCAGCTCTCTCTCGACCGCTGATTATCGAAAAACTGGTTCAAACAGCTCATGATAATAATGCCGTCGCCATAGCCCATGGATCAACTGGTAAAGGAAATGACCAGGTTCGCTTCGAAGCAGCAATTCACGCCCTTGATCCGGAAATGAAAATTGAAGCTCCAATCCGTGATTTCCAATGGTCTCGTGAAGAAGAAATCGAATATGCTCATCAACATAATGTTCCGGTACCGATTAATTTTGATTCTCCCTATTCAATTGACGAAAATTTATGGGGACGTTCCAACGAGGCCGGAATTCTGGAAAATCCCTGGAATCAGGCTCCGGCGGATGCCTATGCCTTGACATCGCCGGTTGAAGATACACCTGATGAAGCCGATTTTGTTGATATTGAATTTAAAAATGGTTTACCAATTTCAGTAAATGATCAAGAAATGAAAATGGCCGATCTAATTGTATATTTGAATAAATTGGCCGGAATTCACGGTATTGGCCGAATCGATCACGTAGAAAATCGTCTAATCGGTATTAAATCACGCGAAATTTATGAAACACCGGCAGCAGCCGTCATCATGACCGCCCATAAAGATCTAGAGGATATCACTTTAGAACACGATGTTGCCCACTTTAAACCGATTATCGAGCAAAAAATCACCAACTTAATTTACAACGCAATGTGGATTTCTCCCCTTTTCGATGCTCTGAATAAATTTATCGACGAAACGCAAAAAGTTGTCAACGGTACCGTTAAAATGAAACTTTATAAAGGCACAGCGACAGCCGTTGCC
The DNA here is from genome assembly GCF_020510245.1 of Oenococcus oeni. Taxonomy (NCBI): domain Bacteria; kingdom Bacillati; phylum Bacillota; class Bacilli; order Lactobacillales; family Lactobacillaceae; genus Oenococcus; species Oenococcus oeni. The sequence goes on from NZ_CP084701.1 coordinate 1,074,999, forward strand.
AGAAAATCAGAAAATAATTCACTCTACTCTGAAAAACTGGCAACTTATACTTCGGCAAATTCTTTCGATGAACAAGCAGCAGTTGGATTTATGAAACTTTATACTCTGCCAGCAACCGTATATGAGCAGGTAAACCATATCCATTCAAAGGAAAAAGAAGAAATCTAACAGTAGGAACACCTATTAAACACTTTTTTGTTAAAGTGTTTTTTATTTTGTAGTAAAAAATCGTAATTTAAAAAGTCAATTTTTTAAAAATCGAGAATTCAGGTCATGCTAGACTGATCGTTAACAAAATAAAAATTGGAGAAAAAATGATAAATAATTTAAAAAAGAAAAAAATTTTAATCATTGGCGGTAGTTCTGGTTTTGGAAAAGAAATTGCAAAAGAAGCATCTCAGTCTGGTGCTCAAGTATCAATTGTTGGACATAGTTTGAAAAATTTGGAAAAGGCAAAAAAAGATTTCGAAAAAGAAAAAATAACTATTTCCAGCGAAAATATCGATGCAAGTGATAATAATCAACTAACCGATTACTTCAAAAAATCCGGTAACTTCGATCATATAATTTCAATGCTTGGAGGCGCAATGGCCGGAGGATTTTTGAATTCTTCAATTGCAATGATTAGAAAAACGATTGAAGACAAATTTTTCGCAGATATGGAACTTGCCAAAATTTCAACAAAATATCTTAATAAAAAAGGTTCTCTTATCTTAACCGCAGGATCGGGTGGCCATCCAAATGATTCATCCGGAGCTATTATCGGCAATCAAGCAATCAAAACAATGATTCAGGGTCTTGCACTTGAATTAGCGCCGGATTTTCGTGCGAACGCCATCGCTCCGACTTGGACTCCGACTGGTTTATGGAAAGAACTTTCAAAGAAACAACTTGAAGAGACAAGCAATCAAATGTCAAAGGCAATTCCTTTGCAACGAGTTGCAAACCTTGCAGAAGTCGCTTCTGCCTATCTCTTTTTAATGAACAATAATTTAATAACCGGACAGACAATCAATATAGATGGCGGCTATTCATTGGTTTGATATGCTTTGATTATTTTTTTTTAATAAGATGTTGACAGAAAATTGTCAAAGACAAACTCAAAATTGCCAGTATGAAAAGAATCGCAAAGTCAAGACGTCCACCAATTAGCGTAGCTTTGGATGACGATATATTGGAAAAGATAATGCTTTGAAAAGCAATCATTGCAGACATTACTGCTGTCCCGATCGAACCCGCATATTGTTGGGCCATATTAAAGAGAGAACTTTGATCGGCTCTTTTTTTGTTATCAACATATTTACTGGCATCAGACATAGTATTACCAAAACCAAGGTTGAAACCAAGACGTAATATCAAGTAGAAAAACATAATCAACCAAATTGTTAGATGGTCAGTAAAAATCCATAAAAGAAACGCTCCGAAAACGATCAGAGAATTACTTAAAATCAACGGAAATTTAGCACCGACCTTATCGTACCAACTCCCGGCGATTGGGGCAGTTGCTGCACCAAGCAGAGATCCGGGAAGCAATATCAAACCAGCTAAAAGAGAATTTGTTTTCAAAAAATTCTCTGCAAAAATCGGGATCAAAAATGATAAACCGATATTAATGGCCTGCAAAGAAAAATAATTGAAAAGGCGTAAGTTTACGATTGGTTTTAAAATTGAAAAATCAAACAAATGACGCGAACTAAAATGATCATAAACAAGATAAACAAATAAAATAACAAGCGTAGAGAATAACGAAAATTGAAAACGATAGTTCAAACCATATTTACTGAATTGTGTCAAAGTGAACTCTAGACCGATTAAAATCAAAGCCAACAAAAATAATCCAATAAAATCAAAGGATAAATCCTCTTTTTTTGTTTCTAATGAAATATTGCGTGAACCAATCCAAAGAACAATAAACAGTATTGGGATGATTATCCAAAAAATAATCCGCCAAGAAAAATAATTGTTTAAAATTCCTCCATAAGTTGGTCCCAGAGCGGGTGCTAAGGAGATCAGCATAGCAGCAAAACCATTATATTGACCCAACTTTTGCATTGGTATTGTTCTGAAAATAATATAAAAAAGTGTCGGCGTTGCTAAACCAGTTGAAGCCGATTGAAAAAGACGTCCAATCAGCAGTATGAGAAAGTCGGGCGCCATAGCGCACAAGAAACTTCCAGCGATATTAATCGCAACAGCAAATAAAAATACTTTTTTAACATTAATTCGTTTCAGCAGATAAGCTGTTGTTGCCATAACGATCGTGACCAATAACAAGTAGCCGGTTGTCAGCCACTGGACTGTATTTAAACTGACATTCATTTGCTGCATCAAAGTTGGGAAAGTCACATTCATCGATGTCTCGATTAAAATCCCCAAAAATGATAATAATCCAATTGCTAAAATAGATAATTTTGTTCTTATATTAATCTCTTCTGTGCTTTTCAATGAAAAATGTTTGCTCCTTTTTATAAATTATTTTTGACCCTAAATAAATTTTGATAACTATAGAAGGCAATAAAAAAGCGATCGAATAATACTCATTCGGTCACTCCCGGTGATCAATCGATAAATATCTTAGAACCGTCTAATACTGGATCGGGACAAATCACAGTAAATCAAGAAAGACAAAGTTCCAACAATTATAGACGAAGAAATACAAAATGCAATTCAAGAGTCTCCCCTATTCTACACTTTGATAATAGATTTCTTCAAGCATCGACAAATTAATTATTTTTTGAAAATTAATTTAAGTGAAGTTCTCTATTTACAAAAATCTGTAACTAAATAAAAAGAACCATAATTTAAATACGATTCTTTTCACAAAAATTTTATTTTTGATTACAAATTATCACCTTGAGCTCGAAGTAATGCGCCCAATGATGGTTGTTTCTCTAAATCGAAATGATATTTCTCTGCATATTGATCAACAGCATCCTGTCCATACAGTTTTGGATCAAGTGGCATATAATCCGTTGGGAATGGATCGTCTTTTTTGATCACCGCGTTAACAACAATCGGTTTTTTATTACCACTTTCCTGCAATTTCTTAATTTTGGTGAAAACCTGATCGATATCAGCAATCGTTTTAACCGTAAAACTAATCGCGCCAAGCCCTTCACTAACTTTAGCCCAATCAGCTCCAGTTAAATCAACGCCATAAAAATGTTGTTTTGTCTGAACTTGTTCATGATATATAAAACCAAAGCGATCATTTGAAAAAACAATGTTAATAACAGGGAGGCCATAACGAACTTCTGTAATAAGGTCTTGAACAACCATCGAAAATCCGCCATCACCGGAAAGCGACCAAGCTTGGCCATCTGGAACACTTAAAGCACCGGCAAGGCCGCCTGGCAAACCAAAACCCATTGTGGCGAATAAGCCCGAAATGGCAAAACGCTGATTATGATTCATTGGTAATCCACGTGCTCCCCATTCAGAGACGTTGCCGGTGTCAACCGCATAAGTATCGTTTGGACCAACCATGGAAGCGATTTTCGCAGTAACCGATTCTGGATTTAATCCGTCGCTTTCATCTTTAGCTAATTCAGCAAGCCAATTATCCCAATTACGTTTGTTCTCTTGGTTTGCTTTTAGCCAATTACCAGCTGGCAGTGTTTGCCCAGTGTCGATTAAAGCCTGAAGATAACTTTTAGCATCGGAAATAACCGCATAATCAACATCGACAGTTTTTCCAATATCGAACGGATTGTTATTAACTTCGATAACTTTAATATTCTTTGGCCAAAAACCTGCAAATGGAAATTCAGAAGCAAGAAACAGAATTAAATCAGTATGTTGAAGTGCCTCAAACCCAGACTTACTGCCAAGACGACCAAAAGTTCCAATAAAATTAGGATCGTCCGTACTAATCACTCCAGTTGCCGGGACCGTATTCATAACAGGAATATTAAACTGCTCGGAAAACTTGGTTAAAACATCTCGAGCTCCCAATAATCCACGGCCGGCATATATCGAAGGATGTTTAGCGACTTTCAGCATTGCCAAAGTATCGGAAACGGCCTTTGAATCGACCTTCTGGGAAAAATTATTTGCAACGACCTTTGGTGTTTTTGTCTCTTTATAATCAATTTCTTTCGCGGCCAAATTTTCCGGTAAAACAACCGTGGCAACCCCCTTCTGCCGATAAGCTTCACGAATTGCTTGATTGATGACATAAGGAATTTGTTCAGCGGTTGTAACAGTGCGATTATAGACAGATACATCGCTAAAAAGCGGTACTTCGTCCATTTCTTGGAAGTAATTGGTATTCATCGTTTCCTGAGGTACCTGGCCGATTATTGCCAGCAATGGAACATGATCCATTTTAGCATCGTATAAACCGTTAAATAAATGGGTCGCACCGGGACCAGCCGATCCAAAAGCGACACCGATTTTACCAGTAAATTTTGCATCCGCCGAAGCGGCTAAAGCACCAACTTCTTCATGACGAACTTGAATATATTTAACTTTGTCCTGCTCTAAATAAAGACCTTCAACCGTATGATTGATCGAACCGCCGGGGATTCCATATACATGGTCAACGCCCCAATCCTCTAAAGCCTTGACTAAAGCCCGTCCAGCTATCATTTTTGTCATTTTGCGAGACCTCCTCAATGTCTGTCTGTACTGATCAAGTAAAGTATCGGTTAGAAGGAAGATACTTCACTATAAAACCAACAATAGTCCTAAAAAACTCGAAAACATATTTAACGGATAAACTGAAAATTAAAATTTTTAATTAAGCCGGTCGAGTTTTCCAGAAAATTGAAAAACGTGTTCTAAATACTTGCAAAAGTTCGTAAACAATTTGTTTCTTTGATTGATAATTCCGTAAATTGAATCGTAGTTAAAAATTTCAATATCAGGTCAGGCTTAGGCTTCCTCAATAATTGCTCATACAAATAATTCAATCTACTTGATCTAATCTTGGTTGTAACAATCAAACAAAATTACTTTTATTTAGTACTTACATTTATTTCGCAAAGACAAATTATAATCTAACTGTAAGCGATGTCAATAGTTGTCCAATTAAAGGTTCGCAAAAACTACAGGTTTGTGAATAAAATATTATTTTTTATGTCCCCATTTAAGTACCGGTTTGTAAACATTAGTCAACATTCTTTAATCAAACAGGTGGTGCAGCTGATGGCAACAAAAATTAACAAGGTTTAAAATTAGTAATTATTAAAGAAATTTAAAAATTGAAGTTTAGATAATTAAACTTGGATGATAAAGGGTAAAAAAATAATGATTTTTTTTAAAAATAAACATATTTTAGTCGTCGTTACCGGCGGCATAGCCGCCTATAAGTCGGCAATTTTAGTTCGTTCCTTAATTAAAAAGGGAGGCAATGTCCGAGTTGCAATGACTAAATCGGCTGAGAATTTTGTTACCCCACTTACTTTTTCGACCTTAACCAAGCACACTGTACTGACTGATATCTTTAAAGCAAACGACGGTAGCGTTGATCATGTTGCCTGGGCCCGTTGGGCTGATTTTATTTTCGTAGTTCCAGCAACCGCAAATTTTGTTGCTAAAATGGCTCATGGGATCGCAGATGACACTGCATCGACACTTTTATTGGCCAGTCCAGCAGAAAAAGTCATTGCTCCGTCAATGAATGATCAAATGTGGAATAATCCGGCGACGGTCCGCAACATAAAGCAGTTAGATACAGACGGAATTTTAATAATCGAACCAACTACCGGTTTTTTGGCTGAAGGTTATGACGGCAAAGGTCGTCTTCCGGAAAGCAATGATATTTTAGAACAAGCCCAAATTCGACTACTGGCCAAAAACGGAAAACTTAAAAATAAAAATGTCTTAATAACTGCCGGAGGAACAAAAGAAGCACTTGATCCTTTACGTTATATAACTAATCGTTCGTCAGGCAAAATGGGTTACGCGCTGGCCCAGGCGGCTGTCGAAGCTGGAGCTGTCGTAACCTTGATTTCGACAGTAGAACGTCGATTGCCCTTTGGCAGTAAATTAATAAAAGTGACCGATGCTCGGGAAATGCTGGACACCGTGTTGGAACATTTTGATAAGACAGATATCTTCATTTCAGCAGCAGCAGTTTCTGATTTTCGTCCAGCCAAACAATCAAATCAAAAAATAAAAAAAACCGGTAACCAAGGATTAAAAGTAGAGCTTGTTCAAAATCCAGATATTCTAGCAACTGTCGGAGCAAAAAAAACCGGACAATTCGTTGTTGGTTTTGCCGCTGAAACAGAAAATATAGTCGAGTATGCCAAAAACAAATTGGTTAAAAAGCATGCCGATATGATCGTTGCAAACGAGGTTGGACACCCTGATAGTGGATTTAATGTCGACAATAATCGTGTGATTATTTTCCGTCCAAAACAAGCGCAGAAGGAATTCCCTTTACAAAGTAAAATCGATACTGCCCGTTCAATCATAGAAGAAATTATCAAAAGCGTATTTGAATAAATTTGTATTTTTCAAAGTCTTTGGTCACTGCCAAAGACTTTTATTCTTCCTATAACTGTTTCTTCGATTGCTTCCACACCAGAAGCAAGAAACTTTCTTGGATCGTAATTTTTTCCTTCCAAATCTTTATTGGCAACTACGAAATCTCTGACAGACTGATGAAAAGCCAATTGAGCTTCGGTATTGATATTAATCTTTGAAATTCCATACTTAATCGCCATTTTAACCTGATCATCGGGAATGCCGGAGGCTCCATGCAAAACCAAAGGAAAATCCTTGCCAGTCACTCGGTTAACTGCTTGGGCGAGTTTTTTTAAATGTTCTAATTTAAGTCCTTGCCAGTTATCTGGATAACGCCCATGAATGTTTCCAATCCCGGCCGCCAGATAATCGATTCCCGTTCTCGCCATTGCAACTGCCTGATCAATCGAAGCGATTTCGCCATTTCCAATTATTCCATCTTCTTCGCCGCCAATAGAACCAACTTCAGCTTCAAGTGGAATCATTCGGTCGTGGGCGAAATTAACCAATTCTTTTGTTTTTGATAAATTGTCCTCAAAAGCGAGCTCCGAACCATCGAACATGGCGGAAGTGAAACCGGATTCTATCGCGTCTTTAACCGCTTGATAGTTTCCATGATCAAGATGGATAGCGACAGGAACAGAAATATTAAGAGATTTATCCAAATCAGTTATCATATCCTTGGCCATTTTGTAACCACCGATATACTTTGCAGCGCCCATTGAAACGGCGATTAAAATTGGGGAATGTTCTTTTTGGGCGGCTCGTAGAATTGCTTGCGTCCATTCCAGGTTGTTCGTATTAAAAGCGCCGATTGCATAGCCTTGCGTACGAGCGTTTTCAATGATTCTTTTACCGTTTACTATTGTCATAAAGACTCCTTATTTACTTATTTTTCTCCCAATACCGTAAATTATTATCTTTGAAAGATCCATGCAGACGGTATTTGCCATCAAAGCCATCGTTAGCCAATAAGAGAGCTTCCCTTTCGTTTACCTGGGCCTCCAAAAAAATTTGACTGGCTTGAATCATAAGACCAATTAATTCTTTTTCCCAAGTGAGTCGTGGATCGAAAGCATATTGAAGCCAAAAAGATCCAAAATTAGAATCATCCCAAGCACTTGCTCCGTGATAAGGACGATCGTCGATTAAAATTCCGCCAGAACAGCGCACAAAAGACTTGTCATGAGTCAAAATAACTTTTTTATAAAAAATATCGTCAAAGCCTTTCCCAAAGTAATCAAAAATCCACAATAATTTGTCCTGCCATGCACTTGAATTTTCCCAAGGCGCTGTCGACAAAATATAAGTATCGTAATGTTCAGATAACTTTTTCACGGCCCCTATAGCGCCGGTAATTGGTGAAAGTCGCCGATATATACCAGGTATTTGATCCGGTTTTTTAACTTGATAAGAAATTGGATTCAAACGATCAAATACTGTCAAAGTATCTACAAGGACGTTGTCCATATCAAAGAATAGTTTAGGTTGCATGAGGTCTCCTAAGATTTTTAAAAGAAAAAAAATAAAGGACAATCATATGCCCCTTGATAATCTAAACCTTCAAAATAGTAAGCTTAATAAAAAAATGAACAATGGGCAAGTGGAATAGACCAGTGACGAACAAGCGAGTAAATCTATTTGAATGAATTGATAGAATTAAGTTTAAAAACAAAAATTCAGTTAAACAAAACGAAAAATTAATATAGGTTTTAAAAACAATTGCTAAGGTTAGCAAGTTGATAATTTCAACGATCTCATTTCTCTTAAGGAGGAAAAAGTAATGGATAACAACAAAGAAAAAACCGCTTCAGCCAAAATACTTGAGAAAGTAAAAAACAGATTATGCAAAGAAGCAAAAAACAACAAAAATAAAAAACACAAAAAAATTGACTAAAATTATTTAAACCAAACTAGTTTTAAATCAAAAAAAATTTAACTAAATAATCTATCACTATCTTCGTTTGTGAAAATCAACATAGATACCAATTCTACGACCGAAGTAATCAGAACGAATGGCGGAAAATAGAATATTAAAATAGCGATAACAAATCCCGAAAAATAAAAAATTGGATTTTTTGTAAATTGATAAATCGACATATGTTCGATTTTAGTCTTGATTTCCTTGTTTTCCCGAGCTGATTTTATTTCGTAGCTAAGCCATTGATAGGCAAATGTCCAAAATAGGAAAACAAAATAATAAAAGAAAGCCGGCGGAAGACGATCGATATATTTTCCCAACCAAGCTGTGCTGACAGGATAAAAACTCATAACAAACAACCAGATATTGTTAGCCCAAAATATCTTTTTAGATATAACCCTAGTCAAAGAAAACATGTAATGATGGTTGTACCAGGCAACCAAAATAAAGAAAAAACTGATCGTATAAGCGATGAATGCAGATAAATTATCTAACAAATCAGACCATTGATAGCCACCGGGTACTTTAATTTCTAAAACCATAATCGTTAGGATTATCGCGACAATTGCGTCGGTAAAAGACTCAACTCTTCCTTTATTCATTGTTTTATTCCTTTCAGCCAATGAATTTTATACACTATTTAAAAGCGTCAATTTAAATTAATTCTTGACCCTTAACCAATATTTTTCTAATACCACCAGCCGGTTTTGGATCATCCCCAATGTAACGAGGAATTAAGTGAAAATGACAATGCCTAACGGTCTGACCGCCATATTTGCCAACATTAGTTCCAATATTGTAGCCATCTGCTTTAAAATTTTTGTCAGTCAATTCTTTTCCCTTGAAAATAAGTTCTTTGATTGCCAATAATTCATCATCACTTAAATCAAAAAAATCTTCTTTATGATCTTTAGGGATTACTAAAAGATGCCCTTTATTAACCGGATGAATATCCCAAAAAGCGACTGCTAAATCATTTTCAAAAACAATCTTAATAGCATCCCTCTGACAGAAAATACAATGCTCTTTTTTCATAGTTCCTCCCTTTTTTGATTTGAACTTTATATATTAATCTATCATCTACCCTTTGGATGATATACTATCATCAAAATTTATTTTTTTAGAAATGGCAGTTATGTTGATGAATAATATAGAAGCGTATTGGAGCGCATTTAAAAATAAAAATAATATCACGACGGATAAATATTCCGCGTTCGCTTTCGGCTGGCCTGAAAGTATGCAAAACGAACTGGCAGAATTAGTCAAAAGTGGAATCAAGACCGCCACGACCTCTGCTTTTGAATTATATGAGCCAAACGAAGAAATACCTCTTATTGGCGAATATAATATAATTTTGGATGGCCGGGGCAATCCTGTGTGTATCACACAAACCAAAGTCGTTGAAACGGTGCCTTTCAACCTGATTTCTCAGGAACACGCCTTTCATGAAGGCGAAGGTGATCGCAGCTACGATTATTGGCGAAAAGTTCATGAAGATTTCTTTAATAAAGAATTCAAAGAAAATAAAAAAACTTTCAAATTAGACGCTCCCTGCATTTGCGAGGTGTTTGAACTTGTCTTTAAATAGACAACCCTTAAAAACTTTCAACCGCCTTTTGAGTTTCTCTTCGATTAGAAAAATAATTATGTTAAATATAAAAATTTTATGGTTCATTTTTAGTTTGGATAAGTCCAATAATTAATCAAACGTTTTATGAAAGAAAAAAATCTTTTACAATATGCAAAAAAATAGAAAAATTGAATCGGAATCCATTTAATTACTGTGAATATGTTAGTGATCAAGTGGAAGACGTTGTCAACGATCTAGCCGATTCCGACGTGACAATAATCGATGAAACTGACGTACTTCTAGTATTAGACCAATACAGCGATGGAAAAAGTTGGGTAGTTGAGGTATGGGGGACCCTATACAAACGATCAATTTCAATTCGAGCAATTGCTCCCATTGATTAAATCCCATATCAAACATTTTCCTGCCAAACTTGTTTTCTTTTATAACGGCAAGAATTTAAAACTAACGAATTGACTTAAAGAACAAGACGCTCTTTTTAGTCAACAAACAATTTGGCAGATGTGCCCTTTTCAAGCAATGAATTCTAACATACGAATTGAAATCCATACATTCTCTATTGAAAACAAAAAAAGAAGAGAATTATTGGCATTGCATCAACGAATGTTTAGCGGAAATAAAATAAACATCGTAAGAAAAAATCATCCATTATTTCTAGAATATTTAAATGAACAATTGTGTGCTTATGCTTCAGCACAATTAAGCCAAAAGGAAGGCCGATTATTATATCTTGGTGTGGATGAGAAATATCGTCAGCAAGGCATTGCAACTGCTTTAATGGCACAGGTGTGGAACTTTTTACATGATAGTTGCCAGGATAAAATTACACTGGTTCAATCTGACAAAGCCCAAGCAGCTGGAAAGTTATACAAAAAATTAGGATTTAAAACAATCAGACGACTTTTATCTGCCCAATTGATCGTTAATTGACTATTTATTTTCAAAAAAGTTTTTTAATTCAAATTAAAGAGAAAACTTATTAAGCGCGGATCTGTAAAAAATCTCCAAATTTTTCTTTCCCTTTGTATGTCAAAGCCAAGGCCCGCGTCCGATTAGGTCGATAAAGCCATTCTTTGTCTAACATCGCCCCCAAGATCTTTTTACCAACAATTCCTTTTAAATGAAGTTGTCGTTCACTCCAATCCATACAAGGCAAGATAAAATCCCACGACTTCTGTTCTTGAAAAGAAAATTTGATCTCTAAAGCATTATTTAGATTGCTTTGACCTTTATCCGTCAATTGGAAGGCTGATCCATCCTGTCTGATCCAATTCAAAGTCTTCATTGAACACAACAATTGAACTCCCAATTGCCCCGCCAAATGGTTATAACAACTTCTGCCTGTATGCAATAACTTTTCTTCTTCATTTAAATTGAAGTAAGTAATCTTTTTCTTCGGCGATAAAACTAATATCTTTTCAATCAAAGATGCTACTTCAGAATTGGCTAAACGATAGTAGTGCCATCTTCCTTGAAAATAGTCATCCAACCAAGAGATTTTCTCAAAATGGCCGAGATACAAAGACACTGTATTAGGCTTTAAATTCGTAGCCTTGGTAACTTCGTTTACGGTACGAAAACGTCCATCCATCAAAAAGACCAACATGCCCAATCTTTGAGGGTTACCTATGATTTCAGACACCATCGAATAATCAGCTGTTTGCATATCGTTTATATTGCCTCTAATGCATTCGATATATTTCTCTTTTATCCTAATAAAGAAATGCATTACAAGAGGAGAAAAATGTCTCATCAACAAATTAAATTAAATAGTCTTTATTATGGGTTCCCAGTGGCTTTGATCAGCAGTTGGAATCAAACTGAAAAGAGTACTAATATCACACCAATTTCATCTGTTTGGTCTTTAAATGACCAAGTTGTGATCGGTTTAGGGACCAACAGCCAAGCCTTTCAAAATCTGTTTGAAACTAGAGAAGCAATTTTAAATATTCCTGATAAAAGCCTGTGGCGGCAAATAGAAAAAATATCAAATACCACTGGAAAAGAAAAAGTTCCAAATTACAAAAAAGAAAAAGGATATTCTTATTGTCCTAACAAATTTCAATTAGGATCCTTCACAAAAGAAACTGCAAAATATGTCAGACCCGACAAAATCAAAGAATGTCCTATTCAAATAGAACTAAAAATCGAGAAAATCAATTCCAGAAAAGATTTTGCCATAATCGAGGCCAAAATTTTGGCTAGTTTCGTCGAACGAAAAATCTTAAAAACGAATCAAAAAATAGATAATCAAAAATGGCATCCACTACTTTATAAATTCAGAGAATATCGAAGTGACGACCTTTCCCTGGGCTTCAATTTTCGTTATCAAGAAGATTAATCGAAGATGTGATCAAATGCGCTTTGCTAGAAAGCTTAATCCCTTATCATCCATCTTTTCAATTGAATATATATATATTGCAGGAGTCTACTCTAGCCAACCCTTATTAGGTAGAGAAATTTAAAATATTCGCTCGGTCCGAAATTAATTGTAATCAGCGATTTGTTCCACATTAGCAATTGGAGAATTAAAATAGCATGTGCTGCTAAGAAGTGAGTGATAAAGAAGATTATGCAATGTTCGATGGAGCATAAAAATTTTTAATTGAAAATAAAAAAACACCAATAAATGATGCCTTTTTTTGAATCAATTTTATTATCTTAAGATCAGTGCTGATCATCGTTTCCAAAGAAGAAAACGTCAGTACCGAAAAATCATACGCTTCCCCAATCCTTTAACATTTGGCTAGATTTATATTTAACTTGTTCACGTGAGTCAACTAACCCTCTAAGTATAACACTGGGGAAAAGGACACTTTTAGATCAAGTTTTTTTAATTTGACAAATAATAGTCTACTTTATGTCTCTTAACTAATCGACCTCACGAATATACGAGTTGTTTGAACTCTATTCATTTCAACAAATTCGCGAACCTGGAACATAATTAAAAATTTGATTTGGTTTTCAGATAGTTTTCGAAAAAAAGCACCAGCTTAACGCTAGTGCTTTTCAACTATTGGTAACCAGGATAATTTACTAATGGTTTAAAGTGAGTGATCAAATTATTTGATGTTTAAAAATCTAAAAAACTAAGTACTCAATAAAAGTTAACTAATAAAACGGGAATGTTTCATAAAACTTTATATACTGAAAACTTTGTTGCAGGCACCAGTGCTTCTGGTGCCCAAATAAATTATATATCCGAGTAGCATTAATACGCAATAGTTATTATTACTATTTGACTTTAAATAAAAAACGCCAGCCAAAACACGACTAGTGCAAGTGTTATGCCACAATCGAATAAATAAATTAAATTTATTAGTGTTCATAATGGCCAGAAAAAAATAGACTAGTATCAGTAGTTTATAAAAGTTGAACTAAAGATCCGCCAAATAAAAATAAAATCCTCTATTAAGAATTTCATAATCCCCAAGACAATTATCGCAACATGAAATGTCTACTTATTTTCATAAGATTACATAATTCCCTACTAGCCATAATAAAATAAGGAATTTTGGCTGCCATTTTAAATTGATTTGAGCAGTCAACTAAAATCAAAAATTGTAGTCCACTTTAATAAAAAGACTCAATTATCAAAATAAAATTTTTAATTGATTATTTAATCAAATCACAAAAATGCGCTTTATACTAGGCTATAAGCTAAGAAGGAAAAATATGCGTTTATGGCATCAAGAATTGATATCAAAATTGCCTCGTCAGCAATTATTAGGACAGCACCGTGAAATTGCCGCTTTACGCGGCAACGGGTGGGGGAAAAGCATGCTACAGTCAACTATGTTTTCGACCATTCTCCCTACAAATTGTTTCAATTTCATTATCTTGTTTTGAAAGAAATGGAGAAACGGGGATATCATCCTGATCAACGTTGGTACGATCCCTGTTATCGAGGCAAATATTGTCCGAACTATCAGAGACTGGATTCTGTCGAATTAACCAATCCAATCTATCCAGAACACAACCAAAAATACCTGACAGTTTGTTTACTTAACCTACAAAACAAAGGAATAATACTTGACATGTAAATGTCAAATTTTTTCAGTACTTGTGGCTTTGCAAGACTCAAATTAAGTCCAAGGGGTTACGTCGGATCAGATTAGGACAGGTTTCCGCATATAAACTACAATTTTTAGAAGTTTTGTGACATCGATCTAAAATATTTCATCAACAATTATTATTTAAGGAAGGTCCATAACAAATAAAATTATTTGATCTGCGGCACAAGAGATATTATTTCGTGATTTAGAAAGTGGATAAATATAGGATGAAAAGCAAAAAAATCAGTAAAATAACCGGTTTATCGGTTTTAAAATTAGGTGTTACTGAACTGGAATATTGTCAAAAGAAATAAAGTTGGAAATCGTTTTTTCAATCACTAAATATGCGGTTATTGCTCGTTATTAGCCAAATAAATAATCAAGACTGTAATTTCAATCAGACTAACGAAGTACTAACTTTCCATGTTTTATTAGCATAATTGCGCTACCAAAAGCATAGCTTAGTTAAAGAAAAAAGACTTAAATTAAAATTATAAAAGCCCATTCAAGCTATTAAACATTCAAAAAAAATGAGATAGGAAAAACAACTTAACAATATTGAAAATCAGCATGGCTTTAGCAAGGTTTTCCTTAAATATCGATATAGCCACTTGGCATTTCCTAAAATCATAGATAATCTATCTTTCACAGCATCTTATTTTTGCATTCTACCTGTAATTTGTGCTTTTTTGTGCATCGTGTGCTAACTTACAAATTTACTGTAAGTTATCGTCAGGGCTTTTAGGAGATTTTAGCTAGCTGTAAAGCCCAATATAAAAGGCTTAAGCAAACAAAAAGCTCTATATCAACTTTCGTCAATATAGAGCCTAAATGCCGTCGGTGGGAGTCGAACCCACACGGTGTTGCCACCACTGGATTTTGAGTCCAGCGCGTCTGCCAATTCCGCCACAACGGCATTAAAAAAACGAGCAAGAATCACCTGAAACTTGCAAGGGCGGTACGTGGGACTCGAACCCGCGCGTGCCGGTACCACAAACCGGTGTGTTAACCAACTTCACCAGTACCGCCATGGCAGGGATAGAGGGAATCGAACCCCCATTAACGGTTTTGGAGACCGCTGTACTACCGTTATACTATATCCCTATAATCAGCCTGCCTAGCCAAGACGCAGCGAAGCCAACTGAATCATTTTAACAAAAAACAACACGAATTTGAAGCAAAAAAACTTATTTTTTTATAAATTCGCGTGCCAAGCTGGCTGCACCAATAACACCGGCGTCATTTCCCAAAACGGCCAGCTTCAATTTAGTAGAAGAACGCACTGGTGAAAACGCATACTTAGTCCAATGTTTCTGAACTTTATTCAGCAAAAAACTGCCAGCAGCAGAAACGCCACCGCCTATAACCACATATGCCGGGTTCAGGATATTCGATAACGAAGCCGTAGCATAGCCAAGATAGTAGGCCATTTTATCAACAATCTCAGTCGCCAAAAAGTCACCATTCTTTGCTAAATCAAAAACAGTTTTCGAAGTTACATCTTCTCCATTATCAAGCATTTGTTTGAGTTGGGAATTTCCTTCATACTCGTCGGCAAAATCATGAGCTAAATGAACGACTCCGGGTGCGGAACAATATTGTTCCAAACAGCCGCGATTACCACAAGTGCAAAGATAACCGTTTGGCTCAACAACAACATGCCCAAATTCTCCTCCAGCTCCAAAAACTCCGCGAACCATGTGGCCGTTAGCGATGATACCACCGCCAACACCGGTTCCAAGAGTAACAAAGGCAACGTTTGGATTATTTTCGCCGGCACCTTTCCATTGTTCGCCGATTGCCGCTGAATTAGCATCATTATCAATCGTAAAATCTAAGCCGGTTCCCTTTTGAACCGCTTCGCGAACATGCTGAATATTTTTCCAATTTAAATTGTAAGCAGCTTCAACGGTTCCGTTTTGGCGGTCAACGGTACCAGGCGTTCCCATTCCAATCCCAACAATTCTTTCTCGATCAAGTTTTAAAAGACCAAGTCTTTTATTAATAGAATTAACAATATCAGGAACAATATGAGAACCATCATCGAGAATATTAGTTGGTACAGCCCATTTCTCTTGGATTTCACCTTCAATTGTTAGAATTGCAAATTTAATTGTCGTTCCGCCAAGATCGACACCAATTAATTTATCTTTAGTCATTTCTACCTCATTAACAGATTAAAAGTTTTTTTAAATAAAAACAAGCGCTTCCAAGGACAGAAGGTATTTTTATTGAATTTTAAGCAATAAAAATCCAAATGGCAGCAAAAAAATACAAAATACGATAACTCGAATTATCGTTTTAACCTTTCCGTATTGAGCACTAGGGAAATTACAAACCAGCGATGTCAGAATTCCGGAAATTAATCCACCTATATGAGCCCAAATATCAACACTTTGATCGCCAATGTTACTAATTAGATTGAAGAGCGCCAGAGCTGCGAAAACAACCAATTGACGCTTAAAAATCGGATTATTTCGATTAAACCAGGCAATTGATATCATTGCTCCAAAAAGACCAAAAAGAGCTCCTGAGGCTCCTACAGAAACTATATTTGGATTCGGATCAAAGATTAAAGTTAATAAATTTCCCCAAAGTCCAGATAATAGATAAATAAGTAAATATTTAGTCTTACCAAAAAGTTTTTCAACAAAAGGACCGAAAATAATTAAAGTGAACATATTCGAAAAAATATGCATTAGAGAACTATGAAGAAAAATCGGTGTAAAAAGGCGATACCATTGACCTTTAAGAATTAAACTGCTGACTTGGCCACCCAAAAGAATCAATGATTGGATCGAGGGGCCGTTGATAAAACGGTTGATCAAAGAGAACAGTCCAAAAGAATGAAAAAGATAGGCATCGAAAAATACCTGAAAGAAATAAATAAAAACTGTAATCGAAAAAATCGATAAAGTAACCGGTGGAATAAATCTCAAAAAAGATTTTCTCATAATTATAAGCTTAGCAAAATTATCTAACCATAATCGATAGTTGTTTTGTTAGTTCCCCTTCTATTCTTTTGATTGATTGATTAACTTGAGCATCAGTTATAGTCGCTTGAGTGTTAACAAAATCAAGTCGATAAGAAATTGATTTTTTATCTTCACCAAGTTCTTTCCCTTGATAAAGATCAATGACCTGAAGTTTGCGAAGATAATTACCCGCATTCGCTTTGATTACTCGCTCTATTTCTGCCGATTCTATTTTTTTGTCAACCAACAAAGAGAGATCGCGTTCAGTTCCTGGAAACTTATCCAAGGGTGTATAATCCTGATTCATTTTATAAAGCTCATGGACTAAATCTGAATCGATTTGAAAAACGAAAACCGAATTCATCTTGTATTTCTTTGATATTTTTGGATTTATCTGCCCAACAAAACCAAGATAATGATCGCCTACATATACATCAGCTGTTCTCCCCGGATGCATTTCTTTGTGCTGGTCACTAGCTTGATAAGAAATTATCGATTTTAAAGCAAGGCTACTTAAAAAACTTTCCAAAATGCCCTTGATGTAATAGAAATCATATTTCTTTTGATTATGCTGCCAGTTGCTATTCGGAACGCCGGAAATTAATCCAGCAACTTGATGATCCTCTTTTGGCAATTGGACGCCATTTTGTTTGAAAAAAACCGTTCCACTTTCAAATAAACGAATATCGTCAGCTTCGCGTACCGCATTGTAAGAAGCTGCCTGCAACAAAGTCGATAGGATCGATTGGCGCATTACCGAATGTTCCTGACTCATTGGATGAGATAAAGAAACTTCATCGCCCTTTCCAAGAGTGAAGGTACCAGCGGCCTCAGTATCAGTCAGCGAATAAGAAATTGCCTGATTCAGGCCGAGACCAAGAAGCACATTTTTAATCGCTCGATCAAGTTTTTCGTCGACAGTCAGACCGGATTGTTTGTTAACTGTTTGTGGTAAACGGGCAGGAACTTTTTCATATCCATAAATTCGCACAAATTCCTCAATCAAATCGGCTTTAATAGTAATATCCGGTCGGCGTTTTGGGATCGAAACAACAAATTCTTCACCAGAAAGATCATACTCGAAGTTCAGACGTTGCCAGATATTTTCAACTTCGGCAAGCTTGACATCAGTTCCTAAATAATTATTAATATCTGAAAGAGAAATTTTAATTTTCTTATCGGATGATTGATCATCCAAGCCGGCAATTATCCCCTTGGCAATTTCCCCTCCAGCAACTTCTTGAAGCAAAGCAGCGGCAAAATTCAAGGCATTTTTGCAATTGCTGATATCAATTCCCCGTTCGAAACGTTGGCTGGCTTGCGAATGCAAATTAAAACGCCGAGCTGTTTTACGAACTAAAATTGGATTAAAAACAGCCGATTCCAAAACAACGTCTCTGGTTTTTTCAGTAACTTCCGACTTGGTGCCACCCATGACACCGGCCAACATTTGTGGTTCCTCATCATCATAGACAACGATATCCTCGCCATCCTTTAACTGATGAGTCTTCCCGTCCAAGGTCTTGAATTTTTCATCTTTTGATAAAGCAACCCTAATATTTTTGTGTTCCAGTTTATTTAAATCAAAAGCATGCATTGGTTGTCCAAATAAAAGCATGACATAATTAGTAACATCGACCAAGTTGTTTATCGGACGAAGACCTGAATTCCAAAGGCGGCGTTGAAGCCATAGGGGGCTTTCTTCAACTTTTACGTTGTTAATAATTCTAAGATAATAACGATCAGCTAATTTTGGATCGACATTAACCGAAATTTGCGATTTAGATAGTTTACTACTTTCTTGAAGGTCTAAACTGGG
Organism: Oenococcus oeni; assembly: GCF_020510245.1. Classification (NCBI taxonomy): domain Bacteria; kingdom Bacillati; phylum Bacillota; class Bacilli; order Lactobacillales; family Lactobacillaceae; genus Oenococcus; species Oenococcus oeni. The sequence continues at coordinate 1,093,834 of NZ_CP084701.1, forward strand.
AAGTTTAAACTCTTTCTCTAAAAGTGCAGAAAATTCATATAAATTGCCTCTGATTGAAAGCATATCACCGCGATTAGCAGTTAATTCTGTATCAATCATCAAATCATCGATTCCGAGTGCCTTGACGGCATCATCACCAACTTTAACGTCATTGTCTTTAGGAAAGACATAAATTCCCGCTTCATGTTTTTTTGGTGCGATTGAATCGTCAAAACCGATTTCCTGTAACGAAACCAACATTCCCTGACTGATTTCTCCATCAAGAGTTGTCGCCTCAATTTTTTTGCCGTTTGGTAAAAGAGCCCCCGGCAAGGCCAGAACAACCAATTGATTTTTTTCGATGTTTGGTGCTCCGGTAACGATTTGGTAATCTTTTTTGCCGGCGTTTACAATCGCAATTTTTAAATGGCTCGAATTTTCAATTGTTCTGATTTCCAAAACTTTACCAACGACCAAATTACTCGATTGCGGAATCTGATAGCCATTTTCAGCAACTTCAGTCGAAGTTAAAGCCAATCGATCAGCTACTTTTTGAGCATCAACTTGATCATTAACCGGAAAGTCCGGCATATATTCTTTAATCCAATTAACAGAAACCTTCATTATTCACCCACCTGACAAAATTGTTTCAAAAAACGCAAATCATCCAGATAAAAATTACGAATGTCATCAATACCATATTTGATCATTGCAAAACGATCCGGACCCAAACCAAAAGCAAAACCGGAATACTCTTCAGGATCGATATTAGCCATTTTTAAGACATTTGGGTGAACCATTCCAGCACCAAGTACCTCAATCCACTCTATGTCTTGCGAAGCAGTATTTTTATCCACTGTATTCCAGCTTATATCCACTTCCAAGCTGGGTTCGGTAAAAGGAAAATAACTTTGACGAAAGCGCATCGCATGACCCTTGCCAAATAGTTCATCTGTCAAAGCCTGCAAAGTACCCTTTAGATCGGCTAAAGTAATCTTTTTGCCGACTACTAATCCTTCAATCTGATGAAATTGATGAGAATGGGTTGCATCATCATTATCTCGACGATAAACTTTTCCTGGACTAATCATCTTTAAAGGTCCGGTCGAGAAATCATGCTTATCCATCGCTCGAGCCTGCATAGCTGAAGTCTGTGTTCTCAAAAGCACATTCGGCGTAAGGTAAAAGGTATCTTGCATATCACGAGCAGGATGGTCCTTTGGCAAATTCATTCTTTCAAAATTATACTCATCTGTTTCAATCTCTCGGCCATACATTACCTGATATCCCTGGCTTAAAAAATGATCTTCAATTTGATCTTGGATTTGTTGCAAAACATGTTTCGTACCAATTTGAAAAGTTTCACCAGGCAAAGTTACATCGATTTTCTCAGAAGCAAGCTGAGCATCCAGCTTATTTTCCTCAAGAATATGTTTTTTTTGAGAAATCATTGTTTCCAATTGAGTCCGGATTTTATTAGCCATTTGACCAACGACCGGTTTTTCACGAGGGTCCAAATCTTTCAGTCCTTTAAGGATCTTCGTCAAATCGCCCTTCTTGCCAAGCAGGTGTACGCGAATGTTTTCAATCAGATCAACACTGCTCGACTTATCGATCTCAACGGAAACTTTCTTTTTTAATTCTTCTAATTCTTCCTTAATATCCATCTTTTTTCCTGACTAATAAAAAAAATCCCTCGTGCAAACGCACCAGGGACGAATTTATCGTGTTACCACCCAAATTTATAGAAAACAAAAAACTTTTCTAACTCTTAAAGCTTATAACGGAGCCATCCGCCAGCTATTAACTAGAATAATTGGAAGTGAAATTCAGCTTTTACTGTTATCGGCTTCCACCAATCCCGATTCGCTTGCAACATCACAGCCTACTAATCTTCCACAAATTTTTAAATATTTTCAGCAGCCCAACGAGAAATTTCCGACATCAACGGTCGCATTGAACTACCCTTCTCTGTTAAACGGTAGCCCAGTTTCCCATTATCGGGGCAACAGACACGTTTAATAATACCAGCGTCTTCCAACTCTTTCAACCTAACTGTCAGAACCCGATCACTGCAGGCATGCACGCTTCTCGATAATTCGGCAAAATGAAGAGAGCCTCGATCACTATCCAATAAGGACTGGATAATTAATCCATTCCACTTTCTTCCTAGAATTTCAAACGCCGACTCTGTGAACTCTAATCTCTCGGTCATACTTACATATTATTAGGAAAATCAATTTAATGCAAACATTAAAATTCCACCCGCAACGGCGACGTTTAATGATTCGGCTTTGCCTAAGAAATTAATATGCAAATTTTCACTAGTTTTAGCTTGAATTTCCGGATCGATCCCCTGTCCCTCATTACCAAGAATCAAAGCGAAATTCTTTTCCGGAACCACTGTTTTATAGTCAACTGAATTTTCTGACAAAGTACTACCGTAAACGTTATAATCATTAGCTTCAAGTTTATCGACCCAATCATTCAAATCGACTTCTTTAACCAACTTCAAATGAAACTGACTGCCCTGCATTGCCCGAACGACTTTTGGATTAAAAGGATCAGCAGATTCTTTTGATAGTGCAACGCCAGAAAAACCAGCGGCATCCGCCGTTCTAATCAAAGTACCAACATTTCCCGGATCCTGTATTCTGTCCAAAAGAAGCCAGGAACCATTATGCACATATTTAGGATCAAAAGAATTGTTTGGAAGGCTTGTTTGAGCGAAAATCCCCTGTGGAGTATTGGTTTTAGCAATATGGCGGGCAACCTCCTCGCTTACTTGAAAAGCCGGTACACCCTGAGGAACGTCAATCAAATGCTGATCCATCTGCTCTTCAGTAGCAATTACAGCCTGAATTGGTGCCGCTTGATTCAAAGCCTCTTGAACCAGGTGCCAACCGTCAAGCATATAAGTTCCGGATTTTTCGCGGCCCTTTAAAGTTTGTAGACTAGTCCAAATTTTAACTCTTGAATTTTGATTCGAAGTAATAATTTCCATTATATTTTTGGTTTCCTTTGCTGTTTACCAGCATTGCGCTTATGAGCGTTATTTTTTTTGTTATTTTTTTTAGGTGAAACTTCTGTTTCCGTTGAAACTTCATTCGTAATATCCTTGACGAGTTCTCCTTGACTGGAATTATTGGTTGCCTTGGCCAACAAATCATCAACGACATTTTTCACTTTAAATTCTTTGCGAATCTTTTCCTGCAATTTTGGATGAATTTTGAGCAATATCAAGGTTTGAATCAAAACGAAAAATCCACCAACAACAAAGTAAAGTCCTAAGGCTGCTGATTGAAAAATTGCAAAGAAGAACATCATAATCGGTGTAAACCATATCATTGTTTGCATTTGCTTTCTCTGAGCTTCAGGAGTTGTTTTCAACATAAACCAAGACTGGGCAAGATAAAAAATTCCGGCAATAACAGCAATCGTTATCGAAGGTTTATATAATGCAATACCAAAAAAATGAGACCCATTCAACAAAAAGGAGGAACTATAAGTTGCCGGGTTAATGTGATCAGTTTTTAAAACACTTGTTGACAATCGGATAGCTGTATACAAACTGGAAATAATCGGTAATTGAATCAGCATTGATAGAAAATTAACACCACCAATCATCGATACATTGTTTTCTCGATATACAGACATCATGGCTGTATTCACTGCAACTTTTTCTTCTTGAGTCTGAGCCGTTTTCATAGCAGCTTGGACTTTTGATAGCTGCGGCTGAAGCATTGCCATTTTTTCCGATTGAATGGTAGCCTTGCGCTGTTGATCAAACATAATCGGAAACAGAACAATTCGAATAACAGCTGTTATCGCAATGATTGCAAAACCAATACCATTGGTTGATTTGAAAACATCATTTGCCATCCAATGCATAAAAGCAACCATATATTGACCAATCCACAACCAGGTTCGACCGGTCTTCGTATACCCGCCAGTCATTAATAAAATTTCCAAAGCAATCAAGAGCAGTATGATTAATCGTCTAACTGATTGCCATGCACTCGTTTTTTCTTTACTCATAAGATAATATTCTACCTGTCTTCATCGTTGTCTGGAAAGAAATCACCAAGATTCTGTGTTGTTTCTTTATGATCTCCGCTTTCAGGTTCAACGTAATCCTCTTCATCGATCAATTTCCAACCCTTGCCGGAAATAGGTTTCTCCTTTAATTCTTCATCAGTATAAACAGCAATCGGCAATTCGGTAACAATATTTTCCAAAATAGCCGCATCCAAATCCAACTGGTTTCTTTCGATTAAAAATACCTGTTCGGTTTGCGCAAACGCATCAAGAGTTTCCTGGTCCTGAACGTAAAGTTCATCCATTGGTATTTCAAAAGAATATTGAACCGGATAAAAACTGCGTGCCGAAGGTAAAACAGCCACCCCTTCGATCTTCAAAGACACAGATATCTGGTCATTTTTCTCGTAACTAATTTCGCCTGTGACATGTAAAGGTTTTAAGTCTAACAAACGATCGGAAAAATTCTCGCGAGCCGGAGCAGACAAATCAATTGTTTCATCAACAAGCAGCGGTGTTCTTTCATATTTCCGTAATTGTTGAATTAAATATTTCATGATTGAATGGGCGTCCTTTTAATATCCTGCGTACTTTTATAGTCCATAATCTGGTTATAAACCAAACCAGCCTTATAGTCGATCGCTAATGATTTATTAGCCGTTTTTTGATCAACATGACTAATCGTTGGAAAATTAAATCGGCCTTTTTTTTCATGCAAATACTGTCTCCCTTTTTCTGTAAATCCCAACAAACGGTGGTATGGATTCTGCATTGCCAAGTTCATTTGATCAACTTTAATATTCAACAATATATACACCAATACTCTATGCAAACGCGCAAAAGTATATCGCTTTGACTTAATTAAAGCAAGTAATTCGCCAAAATCGGACGGATTTTTTTCAATCGCTTGTTTGATTAAATACTCCATTCCTTCATTCACTTGATAGATTGACCTTATTTGACCCAAACCGTCCGTTGATAAACGATATTTTAATAGTTGAAAGAGCCTTGCTTCATAATCAGTATATTGTAAATCACTCATCGGTGTGTAAGAGTCAACATTTTGCCCTTCCGATAAAGCTTTTCGAATGGCAGTTGCCGAAGCAATTTCACCATCATTTAGAAATTGATCATGGTAATCCGCGGAAACTCGCGAAATCGTTCGCAGTTTTATTTTTTCTGTTAAATTCTGGTTCAAAATTGCTTTTGCATAACTAAAAGCCAGAATGTCATTGGCGTTTTCGAGATAGAAGCCCGTTTTTTCCTCCAATGCTGCTGCATAATTACTGGCAAAAGTTCGATTTTTTTTATCGAAATTCGAATTTCCCGAAATATCAGGTTCATGTGCTGCTAAATTAATAAAATCAATATCAGCATGTTCCGATCCGCATATGATCGAGGAAACCTGCAAATCAGAAAGTAAGCGAACAGCTCCCTGCGCAAAAATCTCACCCGCTTGAACAGCATAATAAAAAGGAAGCTCAAAAACCAAATCTGCTCCAGCATCAATCGCGGCCTGAGCCCTTTTCCATTTATCGGTGATTGCCGGTAAACCCCGTTGAACCCAATTTCCTGACATCAAAACGATCGTCACATCGGCCTTCGTCAATTCCTGAGCTTTTTTTAAGTGATATAAATGGCCGTTATGAAAAGGATTGTATTCAGTTATTAAACCAGTTGCTTCCATTACTTCTCCGCAACAAAAAATGCCCGCGTAGTATCCCTGGTGATTTTTCCACGACCAAAATCAGAAGTCAAATGAATATTTCTAAAGCCAATCTCTTTCAGTAAAGAAAGATACTTTTCAGGTGGATAGGTTTGTTCATGATGAACCTCGCGAACCATTTTAAAGGCATCGATCCCTTCTTGATAAACAAAAAACTTTAAATCGTGATCAACAGAATTTTTTATATCTCCAGGAAAACTCGTCCACATAAAAATTTTCTCAGGATCATCGTCATTATTATACATATAATTCCTGTAAACAACATTGACCTGATAAGGTGTAATAACATCAAAAAGAAATTTGCCGTTTTTTTCAAGATGATTGAATACCTCGAAAAATGTTCTTTTCGTTTCTCCAATATTTGATAAATAATTTAAAGAATCGGCAAAACAACTAATCAAAGGAAAACGCTTATTTAAATGCCAATTTTGAGCCATATTGGCTTGAAATAAATCAAAACTAAAATTATTGTTCTCAGCACGTTGCTTTGCCAGAGATAACATTTGACTCGACAAATCTAAAATCGATACCTGATAGCCGGACTTAGTCAATAAAACAGCCAGTTTGCCAGAACCACCCGCTAAATCCAATATCCGATTATTGCGACTATTATCCTGAACAAAGCCGTTCCAACTAAGATACATATTCGGGTCAAAAAGTTCATCATATAATTCCGCGAAAATTGAATAATTAGGATTCATTAATCAAAATTCCGCAGTAATCCAGTCAGAAAGATCAACCGTCTTTGCTTCACTCCACAAATGTTCAAGCTTGTAATAATCGCGTTTTTCCGTTGTAAACAAATGGACCACCACATCGCCATAATCAAGCAGAACCCAATCATCTTCGCCCAAACCTTCAACATGAGACGCCGAAATACCTTTTTTATGTAGCTGATCAATAATTTCTTCGGCAATTGCCTGAACCTGACGACCAGTATCAGCACTGGCAATCAGAAAGTAATCAGAGATAATTGATAAGTCACGAATATCCAAAGCAATTAGATTCTCGGCTTTTTTGCCATCGGCAATTTGAACAATTTTTTCTAACAATTCTTTGCTTTCCACTTATTTATTTTCCTCCAACCCAGTGATTATATGCATAAATCGTTTTTGGATAAATTGCCCAGTGATTTCGTACCAAACGTGTAACCGAAAATTGCAGCTGCCAGGCCACACCATCATTTAAAGATTGGTCAGTCACTTCACGAGCAACATCTGTATCGGAAAAATTACGACCAAGTTCCAAAAAATCAGACATATAAACTATTTTATCAAGAGTAGTCATTTCGATGTCGGCAGTCGTATGACGACGAATTGAGTTTAATAATTCTTCATCATCAATTCCTAATTCGTCTTTAGCAAATTCAGCGCCGACAATGCCATGCCAAATAGAACTATCCCATTTCTTTAAATCAGGATCTAAATTTTTTTTGTCGATCTCGGCCAAAAAATCAGCCCTGCTGCGTTCTTTGGCATAATCATGAATCAAACCTCCGATTTGGGCCTTGTCCTGATCATAGTTGTTTAATTCCGCAAGATGAACCGCGTATTCGCCTGTTCGAACAACGTGTTCAAAACGTTCACGAGAAAGTGCCGCTTTCACTCGAGGATATAAATAATCATATTTTGGATAAGCCATTAGGAAAACCTCCCTTGGTATAAACCATACTCAGCTATATCAGCTATATATGCAGCAACAGCATCCGGGATTAAATAGCGAACAGATTGACGAGTTCTTAAATGAGAACGAATGTCGGAAGAAGAAATATTCAACCAATTAACATATGTCCAAATCGCCTCAAAATCAGAGACACGCCTTACTCCAGGCTCTTCAATCGCAACCAAATGAACTAACTTGTTCAGAGCGGAAACATTATCCCAACTGCTTATTTGGCGAATTAAGTGAGCTCCCAAAATCAGGTAATATTCGTTTTCCGGATGCTTCGATGATATTTTCTTTAAAACATTATAGGTCGACTGCTGGCCACCATCGTGAATTGGCGTTAATTCAATACCAAACTTTGAATTACCACGAATTGCCAGCCTGATCATCTCGGCTCTGGCAGATGGTTCAACAGCGTTTTTATGGGTTCCGCCAAAAAGAATTGCGTCAGGCATAAAATAAATCTTATCAAGCCCTAATTGGTTGCAAACCTGTTCGGCAGCTATCAACTGCCCGTTATGAATCGGATTAAAAGTTCCACCAAAGATACCGATTCGATGTTTTTCCTTTTGACCATCCAATGCTGCCTTCGGATGAACAAAGGTTTTTGTAGAAGCAAGACTAGTGAGCAAGTTCATTTACCTCAACTGAAATTTTTTGATAATCAGGATTTGAAGAAGGCAAATATAGAAGAAGCGTATGACCGATTTTTTGTGCAATCATAATCTGAGAATTTTTTTGTATGAATTTAATCGCTGCATCGATGTCGACAACTGCACTTTGTTGTAAACTAATTTTAATTAATTCGTGAACTCTTAGAGCATCCAATACCTGGCCCAACCAAATTTTTGTTAAACCATTTTTCCCTACACTAAAAATAGCCGGTAGCTGATTACCCTGCGATCGCAAATATCTTTTTTGTTTACCTGATAAAATTTCCATTGCTTTTATTCTATCTAAATTTCAGCCTGGCGTACGGAAAAGGCCAAACCTTTTGGCAAATGAAAACAAATTGGAGCCGAATCGTGAAAAGTAAACCATCCAAGTCCGGCAATCGCAAAATCCTGATTAGCTTTTAATTTAATTTCTTTCTTTTCAAGCTCCCGATATTCTTTCAAGACGGTTGGTTTAAGTAACCTTCCGGCTTGGGAACTGAATAATTTTTCAGCATTTTCAATTTTTCCACGATGCAATTCAATATTGTTCTCAAAATAAGCCGTTACAGAAATTTTCGACTTATTCAAGAAATCGATCCATCCAAGGCCAGCAAGAAAAATAGCCTGGCCTTTCGATAGTTGAAGAGTTCCTGCTTTCACTTCCTTATTTGGAAGCAAATATTTAAAATCTTTAGAATCAATAAAATGGGCCATTTGAGAATCGTGAATAATTCCCGGAGTGTCAATTACTCTCGTTTTTTCTGTCAAAGGTATTTCAATTTTATCGAGTGTCGTTCCAGGGAAACGAGAAGTGGTAATAACCGATCCGCGACCGGATATTTGTTTGATAATTTGATTAATTAATGTCGACTTGCCAACATTGGTCACCCCAACAACAAAAATTTCTTCATATTCATCGATATAATCGGAAATTTCTTCAAGTAAATACTGACCCGAATCACCCTTGTCAGCGGATAAAACAACCGTTTTTAAAACTTTAATTCCTTCGTTCTTAGCCTCTTTTGTCAACCAATTAGCGATTTTGTTTTTTTTCACGGATTTAGGCAGAATATCGAATTTGTTCCCTACTAGAACAACCGGATTATTACCAATGAAACGAGTCAATCCATTAATCATCGATCCACCAACATCAAAAAGATCCACAAGATACAAAACGAGGGCCTTTTTATCAGATATAGAAGTTAATATCTTTTGAAAATGATCCGAATCAAAAGCAACTGGTTCTATTTGATTATAGTTTTTTAATTTAAAACACCGCTCACAAAGTAAATTGATCGGATCATCGACTGAATTTAAGGAACTCAAATAACTGCGCAATTTGTGTTCATTTAAATAACCGGGAACACCTCTTTTTGTGGATTGAAATCTTGCGCCGCAACCGATACAAACAATTCCATCATTTAATAATTGTGTAACTTGGTCTTCACTCAGGGTCAACTATGTCGTCCTCCCAATTTTCCTTTTTATTTTTTGTGACCAGTTTTGCAAAATAACGATTAATTCTAGTTGGAAAGCCATCCGTTTCGATCAGAGGTTTAACCAATACACTCCTGACTCCGGCTAAGTTCGCTGCAACAATGTCAGTCATAATTTGATCGCCAACCATGATAACCTCTTCCTTTGACAAATTAAAATCCCTAAGAGTTTTTTTAATCCCTCTTGGTAGTGGCTTTAAAGACCAAGACTCAAAGGGTACCCCCAAGGCTTTAACAGCTTTCTTGACTCTACCGGTAGAGTTATTCGAAACAACGATTAAATTTATTTTAGCATCCAATAATTTTTCATGCCACACAAAAAAATCATCTCCACCTTCTGGTTTGTTCCAAGCAACCAATGTATTATCCAGATCGGCCAGTACAGTTGTAATTCCATGTGATTTAAGCGCCCGAGGACTGATACCCCAAGCTTTTTTAACTCGATAAGTTGGTTCGTAAATCCCTTGCATTGAGTTTTATTGTAACAATCAACTCAGACAATTTGTCCGTCAATCATCATTTTGATCGCTTTTTTCCGATAAATCGGTTTTTGGACGATAATAAGCCTGATTATCAGCAGCAAAAATCTTTTCCGAAAAATTACCAGCCGAAGTCTTGTTAACGGCGGTTGTGATTAATTGAATATGTGAGTCAAGATCGTCTAATTTAGATAAAACAAAGGCTTCTAATTCTCTTGGCTGAATTGGAGAACCAAATTCCAGTTTATTGTGATGACTCAAAATCAAGTGTCTCAACAAAAGCATATCCTCGGAATTCAAATCAAAGCCAAGTTCTTCTGCAGCCTGAACGATAATTTCATCGCCAATTACAATGTGTCCGAGCAACTGTCCTTCAGTTGTATATTCTGTCCCAACAGGTCCAGAAAGCTCTTTTGTCTTGCCAATATCATGCAATAAAGCACCAGCCAATAATAAAGAACGATTAATTTGAGGATATAAATCAGAAACAGCCAAGGCTAGCTTGGCAATTGAAAGTGAATGAAACGCCAGTCCACCGCGATAAGCATGGTGAATTTTTTCAGCAGCCGGGTATTCATAATATTTGTCAGCATATTTATTTAAAATATTGCGAACAACCCGATTCCAAGTCGGATTGGTAATTTGAAACAAAAGATCGTTAATTTGCGATTGAAGTTCTTTTTTCGAAACTGGCGAACTAATTTCATACAAAGAAGGGTCACTGGGTTCAGTTTCATTGGCCAATCTGATTTCTTGAATCTTCAACTGTGGCTTGGATTGATACTCATCTTGTAGAACATTTAAATAAACAACTTTTCCAGGCACGTAATTGGCAACGTCTTCCTCACTTGCGTCCCAGAGATTAGCTTGAATCTCACCAGATCGGTCCGTTAAAGTCAAACGAATATATGGGGAACTTTTGCTAGTCATTCGTTTTTCAGCCGATTTGATCAAAAGATAAATACTATAATTTTCACCTTTTTTATGTTCGTTAAGCATTGGCAGCCTCCCCTAGATTAATAATATTGCTTTGCGAGAAATTTTGGTCCGGATTAGCTGTAAAGTAGATGATCTGATATTTTTCAGCCAAACGGTGCAAGATATTGTCCATGATACTTTTTCGTTCAACGTCAAAATTGACAAAACTATCATCTATCAAAAAAGGCAAGGAGTTTTTTTCGGCAACTGATTCGGCAAAGGCCAAACGCAAAGAAACATACAGTTGCTCGGAACTGCCCTTGGAAAGTTCATAAGAATAAAACTTTTCGTTCTGTTGATTTGCCACTAGCAAAGAATTAACGCCAAAAATAATACTTACATATTTATTTTCGGTTAATTCGGCAAAATATTGTTCTGCTCTGGATCTGATCTCCGGCATACGTTTATGGCTAATCTGATAAAGACTTTCATTAATCCAGCTGAAAGCTAACTTATTAGCAAAATACTCAGTTAAATCGTTATTTATGTCTGTTTCCAAATCCGATTGCTGTTGCAATTTAGTCTGATAGTCTGTATCGGAGCTGGCATTCAACAAAGTCGCATTCAAATTCAATAACTGCTGATTTTCCTGTTTGATTTCCCCTTCAATACTATCGATCCGAACTTTTAGGGCCTGTTTCTTTTTAGTGATTTCTTCAACTCCACCAAGTTCTTTAATTTGATTTTCTTTTTCCGGCGTTAAAAGCTGGTTAATACTCTCAAGCTGATTGAGTCTCTGTTTATTTTTAATCTTCTCAGCTTGAAGGTACTGGAAATTTTGATAATTATCGACCTTGAGATAATTAAAAATCTGTTGTTGCTCACTTTTTAAATTCTGCAAATGGCCAATTTGCTGCTGACGATTTTCGTCAACGAGTTTTTTTTGCTCTTTTGATAATATGGCCGACTGCCTTTCATCTCTAATTTCATTCAAAATTACCTGAATTTGATCAATTAAAGCATCATGGTCCTGTTTAGCAGATGGTAAAAATTCGCGAAGCGAGTTTGCTAACTTGAGAATCGAATTAATTTTAGAAAGATGCGACTGCTTTTCATTTTGTAGCTGTTGGAATTGATCGATTTTCTGGTGATATTCCTGCAAATGATTTTGCGAATCAATAATAGTATCCAAGCTCACTTGATTGGAGTAACCATATTGGGAAAGATTTATCGACTGTTTTTTTGGCCTTTCAAAAAATGACAACAAGCCGCCAATGAACAAAACTCCAGCACCGCAAATCCAAAAAGGATAAGGGAATGCAGGGGTCTGAAATCCTTTAACAATTCCAAAAACACCTAAAAGCATCAAAATAATTCCGATAATAAAAAATACAGTAATTGATCTGCTTGGCTGAATCGAAACTCCCTGCGGCAATGCTCTTGGAATTCGATCGCCGAATTTAGTTTTTAGATCATTTTGCAACTCGCTTAAGCGGCTTGAAATGTTCTTAATTTGATTATCATTCTGATCGAATAAATTATTTTCGGCAATCAAATTAGGAATCGACTTATCAAGTAAGTCAATATCGGTACGATTATTTTTATAAATCGTTAATAGTGGATTTTCAGCAATAATAGTCGATTTGTTTTCGCTTTTATCTAGATTTATTCCTTTAATTTGGCTTTGAAGTTTTTCAACCCGCTGCTCAATTTCGTCGGTTAAATTGCTGATTTGCTGATCAGAAAAGCGATCATTGGTCTTCGGCATCGAAATTCTTTCTTTTCGATTGAAAAGGCCCGATAATTCGATCAGTTTGGAGAATTCATCCATTTGTTTCTTTAAATTATGTAATTGAGAATCTAATTCGGCAATTCGTTTCAAAGTCGATTTTTTTTGTTGGGAGCTCTTGCGATAGTCACTTAACTGCCCACCCATTGAATTCAATTGGTTGGAGATCTGCTGGTGTTCGGCCAGCAACTGATTAATCGGCCGTTTAGAGGTTTTCGTGAGACCAAACATTACGCTGGCATTTTTATCCAATTCTTTACTAAGGGACTGCCACTGATCGGCATTGACTACAGAAAAACTAAGTAATCGATCAGAAAGTTCTTTGCCGGACAAACTTCTGATTTCATTTAACTGCTCTTGATCAAAGGAAAAAATATCTTCAAAACTGTCCTGACTAAAAGGTGACAATAATTTAGTTAGGAAGATTTCGGGATTATTGACGTGATTACCATTTTGATCGGTAATTTCAAGCTTTGACTGTGTTCGGCCGAGACGGGACACATCCCAAAGACTACCGTCCTGTTCAAAAACAAGGTCTCCACCGTATTGAGATCTATTCCGCGGCTCGTATAAATTACTACTTTGCCGTTTATTTTGAGCAAAACCAAATAAAATCCCCGTAATAAATTGACGAAGTGTTGATTTACCGGCTTCGTTTTGACCATAAATAACCTGCAAATCATTTTTGAAATCCAAGTTAAAGTCTGAAAATTTACCAAAACCGGAAATATGAATTCTCTTAATTTCCATCAACTTATCCTTTCTGAAATTATTTGTTCTGCTTTGGACATCAGTTTTGCCTGAACATTTGGATCAGTAAAATGCCGAATCACAAACTGCTGATTAGAATTGAAGGTTCTCAACAAAGCCTGATTAAAACTTTGTTCATCAAAAACATCATTTTTGGCTGCCTGCCAGTATCGTTCTTCCAACTGATTAAAATTATCTTTTTTTTGATCAACATTTAAATCCATTTTGATCAAAAACTGCTTTTCTCTAATGGTTTTTGAATTAACCAGATCCAAAAAACTTGTATCAGTAAGCTGATCAAGAATTTTTTCCGGAAGCGAAGCCGATAAATTAACTCGAATCGCATTTAGACTCATTTTTTTATGATTAAAACTTAATAATTCTTGAACAATTAAATCGGAAATATTTGAAATCGCGCTCTGGTCGTTAATTGATAACTCAAAACTATCAAATACAAAACTGCTGCAAGGAACAAATTCCGCTGTCAAACCGCCCTGATCATTTTCATCACTGACAAAATAAACACCTTTTTCACCCGTTTCAGTCAGATCAAGGCCCTGGGGATCGCCAGAATAAACAATTGCTGGATTTTTTGAAAGTACTTGCCGAACATGAATGTGCCCTAAAGCCCAGTAATCGTAATTTAAAGCCTGCAAATCACCAACCGAAAAAGGCGCGTAATTATTTGCCGATGAATTTCCTTGGCTCCCGTGATACATGCCGATTTGGTATGTGGCAGATTGATCGCGGCTTGGATATAAAGGTACAAGACTTTCCCGTGGGTTGCGAACAACAAAACTTGTACCGGTTATCGCAACTCGCTTGCCATCCCATGAATCATGAAAAAAAGTTTTTGCTTTAGATTTTGGAAAAGCATGGACATTTTCAGGCCAGATAAAATCATTTTCGACATCCGATTGAAAATCATGATTACCAAAAGATATGAAGGCTTCAATTCCGGCTTCTTTTAAATTTTGAAATTGTTGATTCAAAAAATTATAAAGATAAGCGCTTTGTTGACTAGAATCGAAAAGATCACCCGGAAAAAGAACGAAATCAACATGTCGATCTACGGCTAATTTGATAACGTTGGAAAAAGCTGTAAAAGTTGCTAAAGCAATTTGTTTTTTTACTTCCTCCGGAAGATTTATTTTACGATCAATTCCACTGATCGGATTGCCTAAATGAATATCTGCTGCGTGAATAAATTTCATTTTTCCTCGATTATAAAAACCGGACATGCCGGATTTGAATTTCTTTTAATTATTCAAATAAAGCTCATTAAGCGGCGCAGTGATAATTTCATTAACTTCGCCAAGCATATTATTTAAATTTTGTTCAACAACACTTAAATCTTTAATTGGTTTAAGTTGCTGAGCTTTTTGAGCGGTGGTTTGCCAACGCTGAATTTGTTCCGGCTTTGGTTCCTCACCCTTAGATTGAAGTTCTTGAATTTCTTTTTGAGCCACTTGAAAATCATGAAAAGCACTGTTGGCCTCCTGATCGGCTCTCACTTTTGCCAAAGCTGTCGAAAGCTGTTTAAACTCATCTGAATCCTGTAATTCTCTTGCCATTAATTTAGCTTGATCAAATAATGTTGCCATATTATCTCCTGTCTCATCAATTTTATCAAAGCATCGACACGATTACTGTTTTAAATGTTCCTGAATGAAATTAGACAAGCTATTCCAAGCATCAGAAATCTTATCTTTGATCCCGGCGAATTGGTTGCTGATATTTTTGCCTGTTTTCCCAGAGTTATTAAATAAATTTTTCAATTTATCAAGCCAACTTGAACTACTTTCTTTTGTACTTGATTGACTGCCGAAGGCTGTCTGTGGAGAATTGGAAATTAATTGTTCGGTTTGAACCTTAAATAACGGGCCTAACGATTCGCTCAGATAGGTTGGCAATGTTTTACCAGTCGTTGAAACATCATAACCCTGCCAGGAAGCAACTACCAGATCAGGTGTATAAGCAATTGCCCATAAATCTTTTGAGGCATACTGGATACTTGTATTATCGACATCTTGTGTTGTTCCGGTTTTGCCGGCAACTTTGTAACCGCTTGGTGCTGCCGCGGCTCCCGTTCCGTCTTTATAAACGCCGAACATCATAGTAGTCATTTCATTTGCGACTTTTTTTGAAATAACTTGTTTTTGTGTAACGTCGGGACGATTGACAATCACGCTACCAGTCGCATCAACAATTTTCGTAATGTAATGGGCAGCCGACATCTTCCCATTATTTGCAAAAGCTGTATAAGCCTGTGCCATTTCCTGGGGTGAAACGCCTTCTTTCATCCCACCAAGTGCCAATGCAAGATTTTCATCGGATTTTTCTACTGGGAGACCAAATTTTTTTGCATAATCGTAGCCTGTCTTAACACCAATCTTATCCAACAAATAGACAGCCGGAATATTATACGAATCCGCAATAGCGGTCGCCATATCAACTTTGCCTGATTCATATCCCAAAGCATTTGTTGGACGATAGTTTCCGGAAAAAGTTATCGGCGTATTCGGAAAAGTACTTGTACTACTATATCCTCGGCTTAAAGCAGGTGCATAAACGACCAGAGGCTTGATTAAAGAACCAGGAGAACGTCTAGCCTGAATTGCTCGATTGAAGCCTCGGAAAACATGTTTCCCACGGCCGCCGATTACAGCCAATACGCCACCGGTTCTGGCGTTTAAAGCAATTGAAGCGGATTGGTCATCTTCGACTGGAAAAAGATATTTATTGCTGTAATCTTCCTGCAAATCTTTTTGGTCTTCCTGATCAAGTGTGGTGTAGATTTTATAGCCACGGTTCATAATTTCTGTTTCGGTCAAATGATACTTGCTGATTGCCTCATCGATTACGGCATCAAAAAACCAAGGATATTGATAATTTGTTTTTTGACTTACATTGGGTGTCTTCGCGACTACTTTCGTTTTCTCGATAGCGGTGGCTTTTTTTTGACTAAGCTTATCGTTTGAAACCATGTTCTGCAAGACTGTATTTCGTCTCGAGGTTGCATACTTCAAATACTTTGTTGGATCGTAAAGAGTTGGATTAGCCAGCATTCCGGCAATCGAAGCTGCCTGAGAAACAGAAAGGTTAGCGGCCGAAACACCAAAATATCCCTCGGCAGCATCTTCGACACCATAAATATTATGGCCAAAATATGATGAATTAAGATACATTGAAAGAATTTTATTTTTAGAATAATTTTTTTCGATTTCAATCGATAAATAAAGTTCCTTAAACTTTCGCGTAAAAGTCTGTTCCTGACCAAGATAAGCATTTTTGGCTAGCTGTTGGGTTATCGTTGATCCACCACCGGAAATATAATTCCGACCGGTTATTTTGTTACGAACAAATAACCACAAAGCCCGGGCATATCCGCTAAAAGAAAAACCAAATTCATGATAAAAATTACGATCTTCAGTCGAAAGAACGGCCTTCCTCAAATTTGGAGAAATTTCTTTCAAACTGACCTGAGTTCCTTTTTGGTCAGCTAATTCACCGGCTTTTTTTCCACTTTTGTCATAAATAGTTGTTGGCTTGGCCAACTGCTGAGACAATTTGTCCACATCAGCCATTTGAGCCTGAACAATCAGATAAAATGATCCAACAAAAAAGACCACAAGGAAAAACAAAATAACCCAGCGGACTAGTTGGAATTTTTTAATGAAGAACTTAAATTTTTGATTCTTTTTAAACAAAATTACATTTGGTTAGGTGCAGAAACTCCTAATAAATTTAAACCACTCTTCAAAACGGAACATACGCCCTGGACTAAAGACAAACGCGATTGCATTTTTTCATTGTTAACAAGAATCTTGGTGTGTGCGTAATAAGAATTGAAATCACGAGCCAGACTCAATAAATATTTAGCAACAATACTTGGTTCCCGAAGCTGCCAAGCACGTTTAATCATTTCCGGATAAGCCGATAGTCTTGAAACAATCGGCCAGGCTTCTTCATCAACAAAAGTTACCCCAGTATTCAAAATGGCTTGCTGCCCGGATTTCCTCAAAATGCTCATTGCCCGAGCATGTGTATACTGCACATAAGGCCCAGTATCTCCCTCAAACTGAACGATTTTTTCTAAATTGAAATCGATCGATAGATTTCGATCCTTCTGTAAATCATTAAAAACAACCGCACCTGCACCAACTTCTTCGGCAACATGATCCGCATTTTCAAGTCCCGGATTTTTTTCAGAAATTTGTTCGGCAGCCAATTGACGAGCTGTATCCAAAACATCAACCAAAGGAACAATATTTCCTTTTCGAGTCGACATTTTTTTTCCGTTCATTGTAATCATTCCAAAACCAATATGTTCGATATCATCAGCCCAATCATCTCCGGCTAACTTCAGAATTGCTTTCATCTGATCGAAATGGTCCTTTTGTTCAGCGCCAACAACATACAGGGACTTAGCAAAGTCATACGCATCGTGACGATAAATAGCAGAGGCCAAATCTCGAGTAATGTATTGAGTCGCCCCGTCAGAACGTTTTATCATTGCTATTGGATAATTATCTTTTGGCAATAAATTAGGCAAATCAACTATTTCCGCCCCTTGAGACTCAGTTAACAAACCTTTGGAAGCAAGCATTTTCACAACCGGCTCCATCTTATCGTTATAAAAAGCTTCACCATTCATCGAGTCGAAACTAACTCCCAAACGATCGTAAACTTCCTGAAATTCCTTTAAAGAAACGCTTTTAAACCAATTCCACAGCTTAACAGCCTCTGGATCGCCGTCTTCTAATTTCTTAAACCAAGCCCGTCCAGAATCCTTTAAAGATTTATCTGTCTCCGATTCTTTGTTAATTTTGACATAAAGTTTAACTAATTCATCGACCGGATTTTTGTTGATTAGCTTATCATCGCCCCATAGTTTGTAAGCGGCAATCATTAAGCCAAATTGAGTTCCCCAGTCACCAAGAAAGTTTATTTTTATTGTTTGGTAACCATTTGCTTTGGCAATCTTGGAAATTGCTTCGCCAATTACGGTCGAACGTAAATGTCCCATACTCATAGGTTTGGCAATGTTGGGAGAAGACATATCAATAACAATTTTTTTACCGGCACCTTGGTTATTCCTGCCAAAATCATCATTCAGTAGAATTTCTTTCAATAATTGATTAGTAAACTCAACTCTTTGGATAAAAAAATTAACATAAGGCCCAACAGCTTTTACATTGGCAAAATTGGTTCGATCAATTTCATCGGCAATTTTCAAAGCAATTTTTTGAGGTGCCTCATGAAATTTAGCGGCTAAAGAAAAAGTCGGAAAGGCATAATCGCCCCTATTAAGATCCTTGGGTTTTTCAACCAATTTCTCAAGTTTGTCTAAATCAAAAGTATTTTCTAAAGTTTGATTAATTTTTTCTGCAATAATATGCGTAAAATTCATAAATCTAATTATACAGACCCTTCCGAATTAAAAAACCGCAATCGCGGTTGAAGTATTATTATTCATTATTTTCGATTACTTTTTATTGCCATCGCCATCTGCCGGCTTTGGTTTCGGTCCATGTTTGATAATTTCAACTGAATCCATCGGCACAACAGCTCGATGATTCATCTCCGTAACGGTTATCTGATCATCTTTTTGGTTATCGGTAATTTCGATTAAAAGCGAATTTTCATAAATTCTTTCAACCTGCCCGGTAATAGGGTGTTGCAAACCTCCGTAAGGCTCAGCCAACAAAACATCACCGATTCGAAACTTCGAATTTTGTTCAGCTAATTCATTTGGTTTAAGTGGCATATTTTCTCCTTAACCGTGCTATTCTATCAGACTTTCTCAATTTCGACTAAAAACTCTTCAGCAACCTTTTTATCTCCAAGATAAGGAACATCGACGTGATTTGTTTTTTGAAAGGCATCTTCCCCTTTGGCTGCCAGAACAACCAGGTCATTTATATTTGCTTTTTTAATTGCCTCCTGAATTGCTTTGCTGCGATCGAGTTCTTCGTGAAGTTCGACATTCGGATTGCTGATTGCTTTTCTAATCTGATTATTTATTTGATGTGGATCCTCGGTACCCGGATCATCAGTCGTTAGATATGCAACATCGACAAATTTACTTATAACTTCACCGAATTGAGAACGACGATCTTTGCCTTTATCTCCTGGAGATCCGAGAACAATGATAATTTTGCCTCCTTGATGCTGAGATTTCAAGAAAGTTAATAAAGTTGTGACAGCTTGACCGTTATGGGCGTAATCAACAATGATCAAACCATGCGATTTGGTCTTTATTTTCACCATTCGACCAGGGATTTGCAATTCTGCCAGTGCTTTTTTAGCTTTTTCCGGTTTAAAACCCATTTCGCGAACCATTGCAATTGCAACCGAAGCATTATAGATATTAAAAACACCAGGAATGTCCAATAAGAATTCTTGACTATTCCCTTTTTCTGTTAAATAGAAAATCGATTCGTCAAGGTCCGCTTTTTTAATATGGAAATTGACATCAGCTTTTTTATTTTCGGAAACAGAAACTGTTTTTGCTCCAAAAGATTTTGCATGATCAATAAATTCCTGTCCATGAGCATCATCGATATTCGAGACAAAAACGTCGGAATTCTCCGCAAGCATTTTTTTATGAGCCAAATAATCAGCAAAGGTTGGATGCTCATTAATACCAATATGGTCAGGACTAATATTTAAAAAGGCACCCACTTTAAAATGAATTCCAAAAACGCGATTTTTTAAATAGGACTGGGAACTGACTTCCATCACTAAGTACTTATTACCGTTATCGAGTGCTTTTTTCATATTGGAGAAAAGTTCATAAGACTCTGGGGTTGTCAATTCGCTTTTAAATTTAATTCCCCGACCTAAAAAGGTATCGATCGTTGAGAACATAGCAGTTTGATGGTTGGTCAGCCGATCTAAAAGACTATAGGCCATGTAAGTAGAACTCGTTTTTCCTTTTGTGCCCGTGATTCCGAGAATTTTCAACTTCTTTTCCGGATGGCCAAAAAATTCTGCAGACAGAACCGCCAAAGCAATTTGTGAATTAGAAACAATCCAATGCGGCAAATTCGGAATATTTATTTTTTCTTTCCGACTCGTCACAATGCCGGAAATTTTATCAAGTAAAGAAGCTGTTAAATATTCTATTTTAAAAGCGCCTTTTACGACGAAAAGTGTGTTCTTCTTTGTGACTTTACGAGAATCAAATTGTAAATCATCAAAGTGCCGCCTTATTTCGGAAGGTTTCTCCACTAGAATACCCGCTTCATTCAGCGATTCAGTAACAATTTCATTTGTAAAATCTTCTCTCATACCTTAAATATTGTAGCGGTTTTAATAAGTGAGAAACTAATAATTAACAATGCGTAAAATATGGAAACGAAGAAAAATACCGTCCAAAAGATTATCGATGATGTTCAATATCGAAACTGGTGTATTTTTCAATTGCATCAAGAGCCTGCAAGTAACGCGCATAATATCCGGCCGGATCGTCAGTCTGGTTCTTTGCATTTAAAACAACCATTTTATCGGAAAAACCATAAAAATCGATTAAACGGATTAATTCCTGATAATAAGCAACTGGATCAATTGCTGCTCCGGTGAAACGAATAACCTTTCTTCTCGGATCGCTGAAAGGTGGAATCACAAGAATTAAATCGAATTCCTCAGCCGAAATAATTGTATTATACAAATGTTTTAGCTGCAGCCGCTCATCCTGATTTAATAATAAATTCGAATAAGCTTGAAGGCTGATGGCATCCCCATTAAAAATTGCCAAACCATTATTTGCTGGTGAATTGATTTCCAATGAATTAGCCTGATACTGACCTTGAATGATATTCGAATAGTCCTTAATGTCCATTTCCGAATCAGCAACATTCGATTCTTCCTGATAAATCGCCGCAAAGTCATCTGAAAAAGGCGAATTGGCAGAACGGGCCAATCGTCTAATCAAGGTTGATTTCCCAGAATTGGAAGATCCCATTACAACAACTTTTTGGACAAAATGGCGACGAAAAACACGATTGATATAATCCCAGTATTTTAAAGGCTCTTTTCTTATTTTAGTTGCCGAAATATTTAAAATTGTGCGATCCATTAAAGAAACGCGAAATTGAGGGTTATCCCCTAGTCGCTTTTCTATCTCCTTTTTATAATCCGGTTCACCGGTATAAAAAGTAATTTTCGCATTTTTGTTAACGATATTCCGTTTAATAATTCCTAATAATTTATCCAGCCAAACGTCCCAGCCGTCAGGCATCTTTGGAATCCCATCTTCATTTAAATAATCAACTTTAATCTGCCATTCGTCGGCAAAAGCCTGTCGTAAATAACGGAAACGTTTCCGCAACGGCAGGCCAATTTGTTCGCCCCGATCGCCGGTGTATCCCGAAGTTACAACGAGTACGCCATCATTTAAAGCAGCCGCTTTGTATATTTCAGCTTGATGACCAACGTGTAAGGGCGCGAATGTACCGAAAAAGACGCCTATTCGCTCCCCGGCAAGATTTTCTTTTGTCAAATTTGTCACATAATTCATCACAAATATATTAACATTCGATTTTTGTCGATTTTTCCTTTCGTATAATGTAAACATGTCTAATTTTATACTTCCATTAAATAAAACCGTTGATAATCTAAGAAGAGACCCGATTCTTGATTTTCAAGCCAAAATTAGGAATATCGACGATTTGATTCAGTTGACATTCGGTGAACCTGGATTTACCGTAGATGATCGAATCAAGGCGGTCGCTAAAGTTTCAATCGACCATGATCGAAGTCATTATGCAAATTCACAGGGAGAAATCAATCTACGTCGTGCTGCTGTCTCCTATTTCAATCGCCATTTTCAGTTGAATCTTAAAGGGGTTAATGACGTCTTGGTAACTCAAGGCGTCAGTGAAGCAATCAATGTTGTTTTCATGACAATTCTGGAACGTGGAGACGGAGTAATAATTCCCGAACCAAGTTACTCACCGTATTCAACCAGTCTAGCTTTGGCGGGAGGAGTAAAAGTGCCACTTGATACTTGCGAACACAATTTCAAAATTACTCCTGAATTGATCGAGAAAACAATTGATAACGCAAATATACCAGTCAAAGCAATTTTAATAAATTATCCAGCCAATCCAACGGGGGTGACCTATTCAAAAGAAGAACTACTGGCGATTGCAGATACCTTGAAAAAACATAAAATCTGGGTTATTTCCGACGAAATATATGCTGCATTGACATATTCAGGTGAACATACTTCGTTATATAAAATCATTCCGGAACAATCGATCTTATTGACTGGATTATCGAAGTCTCATGCAATGACCGGTTACAGAATCGGTTTTATCTTTGCAAGCAGCGAATTGATCGAGAAAATGCTAACAGTACACGAAGCTCTGGCCTTTGCCGTTTCAACTCTAAGCCAGGACGCTGCTTTTGCCGCCTTGACAGTTGGCGAAGATGTGCCAGAATACGCTTTAAAAGCATATCGTAAACGACGTGATCGTCTGCTAAAAAAATTGACTGAACTGGGTTTTGAATCAGTTAATCCGCAAGGTGCTTTTTATGTTTTTACCAAAATTCCGAAAAGTTTCGGCAACAATGGTTATAAATTTGCCGTTGATTTGGCGAACAATGCCAAAGTTGCTGTCCTGCCGGGAGAAGCCTTTAGCAAAAATGCAAAAAATTATATCAGAATTTCCTACGCAAGTTCCGATTCGGATTTAGATGAAGCTTTAAGGAGAATGACAAACTATATAGAAAAGGGAACAAAATATGAATAAAGCGACCCATCCTTTAAGTGACAGAATTAAAAACATTCCCCATGATCCAATGCTCGACTTTTTGGATAAAGTTGAACAAAGCGATGATTTAGTGGACCTTGGTTTTGGCGATCCGGATTTCGCTGTCAGCAAAAAAACAAAAGAAGCTTTTAAAACAGCAATTGACGCGGATCGTTCACACTATGCCGATGGTCAGGGAATCCTTGAATTAAGAGAAGCCGCTAAAGGTTTTTATAATAAAAAATACGATTGCCGAATTGAGAGTGCTAATGATGTTCTCGTAACCGTCGGTGCTGCCGAAGGAATTAATCTGGCCTTATTAGCTCTTGCGAATCCCGGTGACGGAGTGATGATTGTTGAACCTGAATATTCGCAATATTCAACAGCTTCGTGCTTGGCAAGAGCCGCTAAAATTCCGATCGATACCAAGCAAACCGCTTTTAAACTGACACCTGAATTGATCAAAAATGCTTATAACGATGCCATAAGTAAGGGAATCAATCCAATTGCAATTGTTATTAATTATCCAAATAATCCCACTGGGATAACCTATAACCGGTCTGAATTAAATGCTCTGGCAAATGTTTTTAGAGAATTGAAAATCTGGGTTCTCAGCGATGAAATTTATGCCGAACAAACCTATATCGGAAATCACGTGTCCCTCTATTCGATTTTACCCGAACAAACCATCCTAATTACCGGTTTATCAAAATCCCATTCAATGACTGGATATCGATTAGGTTTCGTAATCTCTCATGGGCAAGTAATGAAAGCTATGCGCAAAATACATGATACCCTTCTAACCTGCGTTGCAACTCCAATACAGGATGCAGCGGCTTTTGCATTAAAAAATGATCCAGATGCCGGCGTAAAAACACGCTCTACATATCTTGAGCGTGTTACAAAAGTTACCAATGCTTTAAATGCACTTGGATTTCAAGTAAAACTTCCTCAGGGTGCTTTTTATGTTTGGGCAAAAATTCCAGATAAATTTGGTGATGATGCCGACAATTTTTGTCTTGATTTAGCCCAAAGAGCCCGGGTGCAAATTTTCCCTGGTTCGATTTTTTCAGATACGGCAAAAAACTACGTCAGAATTTCTTGCGCAGGAAGTGATGCTCGTCTGGATTCAGCCCTAAGAAGAATAACCGACTATTTACAGAATTGCTGAGCGTCAATGTTAAAATTGACTTAGTGGAGGAATTTATGTCGATCTGGTTAATTATTATTTTGCTCCTAATAATTCTGCTGGCTCTTTACACAGCTGTGACCTATAACGGACTCGTCAAAGGAAAAAGCAGCGTATTAGAGGCAGGCTCGGCAATCGATGCGCAGTTAAAACATAGAAACGACTTAATTCCTAATTTAGTTGAAACGGTTAATAAATTTGCATCAAATGAAAAAGATGTTTTAGGAGATGTTGTTAAAAGTCGAGATATTAGCCAAGCCACTTTAGACAGTAATGCTGATCTGAATGAAAAGATGGCGGCCTCGGATAATTTGACAAGTGCATTAAACCGTTTAATTACTGCTACCGAAGCTTATCCGGATTTAAAGGGCAACGTTGATTTCGACAAATTGATGAAAGACCTATCAAATACCGAAGATAAAATCTCTTATACTCGCCAAATGTTCAAATCGACTTCTAATAATTTTAATAACAGCCTCCGGCAATTTCCAGCAAGTATAGTCGCACAAAGTTTTAAATTCAGCCCTTTTGAATCGTTAAAAACCGAAGAAGAGAAAAAAACTGCTCCGAAAGCTAATTTTAAGGCCTGAATAAAAACGTGAAAAATGCCCTTTGATTTTTAATCGTTTTTATAAAGGCTTTTTATTTCTCGATAAATATCAATATTATCGACTTTTTATACATACAATTAGACTTGTGAAAAAGATAGAATTTTTCAAACATTTTCTCCCATTTTTACAAATATGATTCTTATTCAAACAGCCTATTTTTTTGAGATATAATGAAAATGTAATTGTGAAAAATCTATCAGATATAATTTCACAATTCTCAATTTGAAAGGAAATTTATGACTCAAGCAGATTTTGGTGTTGTTGGGATGGCCGTTATGGGCCGAAACCTAGCATTAAATGTTGAAAGCCGCGGATATACTGTGGCAATCTTTAATCGTTCTCGTTCAAAGACGGACGATGTTATGGCAAAACATTCCGATAAGAAGTTAATCCCTTCTTTTACGATTGAAGACTTCGTTAAGTCGATCGCTAAACCACGTCGGATTATGTTGATGGTTAAAGCTGGTGCCGGTACCGACGCTGTTATTAACGAATTGATCCCACTTTTGGATAAGGGTGATATCCTGATCGATGGTGGAAATACCTTCTTTAAAGATACAATTGCCAGAAATGCACGTTTGGCAGATTCCGGCATCAATTTTATCGGAACAGGTGTTTCCGGTGGAGAACTAGGTGCCCTAAAAGGACCATCACTGATGCCTGGTGGCCAAAAAGAAGCTTACGAACTTGTTCGTCCAATTTTTGAACAAATTGCCGCTAAGGCTACTCAAGATGGTAAGCCATGTGTTACCTTCTGTGGTGAAAACGGTGCTGGCCACTACGTAAAAATGGTTCACAATGGTATCGAATACGGTGACGAAGAATTAATTGATGAAACCTATAACATTATGAGAAACGTGCTCGGACTTTCGGTTGACGAAATGGCCGACATCTTTAAAGAATGGAATAAAGGCGAACTTGATTCATATTTGATTGAAATCACGGCTGATATTTTGACTCGTAAAGATGATCTTGGATCTGATAAACCAATTGTCGACATGATCTTGGATCGTGGAAACAATAAAGGAACCGGCCGTTGGTCTTCCGGAGATGCTCTAGAAGTTCAGGTTCCTCAATCAGTTATTACTGAAGCCGTATACGCTCGCTATATTTCTATGATGAAAGACGAACGTGTTGCCGCCTCTAAAGTTTTGAACGGACCGGCGAAAAAAGTTGAACTTCCCGAAGATAAAAAAGAACTAGTTGAAAAAATTCGTCAAGCTCTTTACTTCGCCAAGATCATGTCATATGCCCAAGGATTTGAGCAACTGCGTTTCGCAGCTAAACAGTATAATTGGGACTTTGATTATGGCAAGTTGGCTCAAATTTGGCGTGCTGGTTGCATCATTCGTGCTGGTTTCTTGCAAAATATTACCGATGCTTATGATAAAAAGCCTGATTTAACTAATTTGTTGATGGATGACTACTTCAAAGATATTGCTAATAAGTATCAAGAAGCCGTTCGTGATGTTGTTGCTCTAGCTGTTAAAGCCGGTGTTCCGGTCCCAGCTCTCTCAGCAGCGGTTATTTACTTTGATTCTTATCGTTCTGAAGTTTTGCCTGCTAATTTGCTGCAAGCACAACGTGATTACTTTGGTGCTCACACTTATCAACGTGTTGACAAGCCATTTGACCAAGCTTTCCATTACCCATGGTATGCTGAAGCTTAATTGAAATTGTCTAATTAAAAATCGGTTTTTAACGGCCGGTTTTTTGTTTGCAAAAAATTAAATTAAAGCGCCAATCGACCTATTTGATAAAAAAGCCGGTAGTATAATAAATCGTGCAACTCTAAACGAAAGGTTAATTTACATGAATAAAGTTTATTTTGCTTGTTCTTGGTTTAGCGATTCTCAGACCAATTATATGAATCAAGGAATCGAACTGATCAAACAGAACAAGACAGTCGACTGGAAATACGCTTTTTATCCCCTCGATCACCAATATAAAGGTTTTTCAATCCCTGATCATCCGGAACTTTTAGAGGACACCGAATGGCAACTGGGAACTTTTAATGGTGATATGAATGGCATTAATAGCAGCGATTTAATCGTGGCTATGTACTTACCTAACGAACCGGATGAAGGCATAGCTTGGGAATTGGGATATGCCTATGCGATCCACAAGCCGATGGTTTTAGTGGTTCCAAACGAAAAGAACAAGCCGGTGAATCTAATGCCGGCCATGGGCGCAACAAAAGTCATCACAATTGACGAATTAAAGGACTTTGACTTTAACAACGTTGTTTATACGCCTTATACCGGTCAAGTCTATTAGAATAGTAAGGCATCGCGATTAAAGCGGTGTTTTTTTATGGGTAAATATATTTTCATTGACCGAAAACAGTCTAGATATTATACTAATTCACGATAAGAATTAGCGTCAGGATTTTTAATTTAAAAATCCGAAACGAATTTGTGCCCGAAAGAAGAAAAAATGAATTTATCAATGGTTACCGATCTTTACGAATTATCAATGGCCAACGGTTATCAGCAGGCCCTCGAAAAAGAAGATGGTGTTTTCGATGTGTTTTTCCGCCACGTTCCCGATGACGGTAGTTTTGTGATCACGGCTGGACTGGCTCAAGCCATTCAAGCAGTTTCAGACTTTCATTTCGACGAAAAAGATTTAGCTTATTTAAAGAACCTTGATTTATTTACGGATAATTTTCTGAATTTTCTAAAAAAATTCAAATTCAGTGGAAATATTTCGGCAATTCCGGAAGGAACACCGGTTTTTCCAAGGGAACCACTATTAACTATCAGCGGTCCCTTAATTGAAACTCAACTTTTTGAAACAATTTTGCTAAATATAGTGAACCACCAGTCTCTAATAGCTACCAAGGCTCGGAGAATCTGTTATGCAGCCCAAGGAATGCCGATTATGGAATTCGGCGCCCGAAGGGCTCAAGGACCCTCAGCAGCAACCTTAGGGGCTCGTGCGGCAATTATTGGCGGATGCGCAAGCACCTCTAATTTATTGGCAGCTGAAAAATTTGGTTTAACCGTCGCCGGAACAATGGCTCATAGTTGGATTGAAGCTTTTCCCAATGAACTAAGCGCCTTTGAAAAATGGGCCGAATTATATCCCGATAATTCTTCCCTGCTTGTCGACACATATGATGTCGTCAGTTCGGGCGTGCCAAACGCAATTAAAGTATTTCAAAAACTTGAAGAAAAGGGCCACAAACCAATTGGTATCAGAATCGATTCAGGTGATATTGCCCATTTATCAAAACTAGCAAGAAAAATGCTCGACGATGCCGGTTTTTCCGAAGCTAAAATTACTGCTTCGAATGCCTTGGATGAAACAACGATCCAGTCATTATTGTTCAGCCAAGGGGCTCCAATTGATAACTTTGGAGTTGGAGAAGAACTAATAACCAGTGCCAGCGATCCTGTTTTGAGCGGTGTTTATAAATTAGTAGCAATTAAAAAAGAGGGTAAAATTATCCCGAAAATAAAAATAAGCGACAGTCGTGAGAAGGTCACTCTACCAGGAATCAAGCAACTTTATCGATTGTATAAAAAAGGAACCCGACAAGCGTTTGCCGACGTAATTGCTTTGAAAGAAGAACGCTTGTCAAAAAGAATGTTGGTTAAATCGGCAGATCCATTAGACACAAAACAAAATATTAATCTAATGGATTTTGATTTAGAAACATTGCAAACGAATATCTTTGAAAAAGGAAAAATTGTTTACAGCTCACCCACTGTACAGCAAATCAAAAAAGTATCTCAGCAGTCCCTTAGCGAACTGCCAGAAGAAACAAAAAGACTAAAGAATCCTAATAAATATCCTGTTTACATTACCGAGAAGCTTGCTAAATTACAGGATGAATTATTGAACGATCAAGAATATTGATCCTAGTCCATTGCTTTTAATAAAGCCTTTCCGGTCAAAGAGTTTGAGCAATCGATGATCCCTGCTGGAACACCACTATAAATAACTTGGCCGCCAAAAACTCCCGCTCCAGGTCCAATATCAATCAACCAATCGGCTTGGCTTATTACCGTTTGATTATGTTCGATAACGATGACACCGTTGTGAGCATCAACAAGTTGATTGATCAATTTAATTTGTTCGGCGATATCTTGCATATGTAGGCCGCTGGTTGGTTCGTCAAGTAAAAATACAGTTCCCTTTTCATTAATTCGAGATGCCAACTTGATCCGCTGCAATTCACCACCGGAAAGAGTGGTTAGAGTTTGATTCAAATGAATATAACCCAAACCGACACGTTTTAAACTAGATAATTTTTCTTTTAACATTTGATTCTTTTCTTCTCCAGAAGAAAAGAAATTTAAAGCCTGATCAACGGAAAAATCAAGAATTTCAGCAATGTCCTTGCCCTGATAGTGATATTGAAGGGCTTTTTTGCTATAACGTTTTCCATGACACGCCTCGCAAACTTCCACAACCGGATCCATAAAGGCCATATTCGTGATCGTGACTCCCTTGCCTTTGCAAATCGGACAGGCACCCTGGCCGTTATAACTGAACAACCCTAAACTAGTTTGATTACTTTGAGCAAATAATTTGCGAATCGGATCAAGGATATCCAAATATGTTGCTGGAGTTGAACGAAGATTTGTTGAAATATCTTTCTGAGCCAGATCTATATAAGGAACGTCCAAAGAATTTTTCAACTCTTTAACCAGAGAACTTTTCCCTGAGCCCGCAACGCCAGTTAAAACCGTCACTACATCAATCGGAATTCTAATATTAATATTTTTCAAGTTATTCGAATTTAGATTAGTTAATTGAACAGAATTAGAGCTCTTTCTAACTTTCGTTTTAAAAGCAATTTTTTCCCTGAGCCATTTTCCTGTCAAAGAACTGGAATTTAGAAGTTCTTCATAAGTTCCTTGAAAAGTTAATTGGCCGCCGGATGCGCCGGCAACCGGTCCCAATTCGACGACATAATCGGCAAAGGACATCATTAAGGGATTATGCTCGACAAGTAGGATTGTGTTCCCTTTATTCCGCAATCTTGTCAGACCTTTCTTAACCAGATCGATATCATGAGGATGAAGACCAACACTTGGTTCATCCAAAATATAAACCATATCCGATAAAGAACTATTTAAGTATTTGGAAATTTTAATCCGTTGAGCTTCCCCACCGGAAAGGCTGTTGGTTCCCCGCGCCAAAGATAAATATCCCAAACCAATATCAATCATTGAATGAAGTTTTACCTGCAATTCCCTAATAAGATCGGTGGTTAGTGTTGCATTAATAGTGTCCAAAAACTCGCTTAAATCCTTCAGACTCATTGAACAAACTTCAGCAATGTTTTTGCCATTAATACGGTTTCCAAGAACAGTCGAATTCAAGCGGGTTCCATGGCAAATCGGGCATGCATGATGAGTGACGATTTTTGAGATCGCTGCCTGATGATGCTTAGCTTCCTTTTTATGGAGAATCGAACGTCTAATTCTCGGGACGACCCCTTCATATAAAGCTGATTTTGGAAACTTAGGGCCGGGATGCTTTAATTGTTGTTGAGGTGCATACATTAGGAGTTGCCATTCCCGGTCGGTAAAATTTTTGACAGGTTTGTCGTTATCGAATAAACCACTATTGACATAACGACGCCAACGCCAAGTATCAGGTCCAAAACTGACAAATTTAATTGCTCCTTGGTTAAGCGATTCGTTTTTGTCAATCAACAAATCTTCGTCAATATCGTCGACATACCCAAGTCCTTGACAATTAGGGCACATCCCTTTTGGCATATTAAACGAAAAAGTGTCAGAATAACCGATAAAAGGACGGCCAATTCGCGAAAAAAGTAGACGGAGTAATGAATAGGCCCCTGTATATGTCCCAACGGTTGAACGAGCATTTTCACCAATTTTCTTTTGTTCAATTACAATCGCGACTGGTAAATGATCAATTTCGTCAACGTGTGGTTGACCGTATTTAGGAAGATACTGCTGGGTAAAACTGGCAAAAGTCTCGTTCAACTCTCTTCTTGATAAAGCCGCGATGGTATCAAAGACCAGAGAAGATTTGCCTGCTCCTGATAAACCGACAAAAACGGTCGTTTTATATTTTGGAATTTTAAGGCTAAGATTTTTTAAATTATTTTCTCTGGCACCTTTAACATCGATAAAACCATCAGCAAAGATATTATTTCGATTCATTAAAATTCAGTTTCTCCTCATAATTATTCTTAATTTTTGATAAAAAATTTTCGACAATCACAAATAAATTCACAAACTATTTATTGAAAAATCCTCATAACGCCCACTATAACTCAATCTGGTCATTAAACCAGTTGTGAATTTAAAAAAATCAAAAGAGTAGAATTAGATTAAAGAACGATGCGTTTACAATTTTTTTAGCAATCAACTGCATTTTTCTGACGAAGTTTTAAAAGTCTGATTTTCAAGACCAACTTTTTCATGAGTCATCAGATTGAACGGAGGAATTAACGATGTCGATTTACGATTACAAAGCAACTTTAGAGAATGGCGAAAGCTACAAATTGGACAAATATAAAGGAAAGATCATGGTGATTGTTAATACGGCCACCAAATGCGGATTCGCTCCACAATTCGAAGAACTTGAAAAAATTTATAAGCAATTCAAAGATTCCGGATTAGTTGTTCTCGGTTTCCCTTCAAATCAATTTAAGCAGGAACTTGATTCGAGTCAAGCTGCTGCCGAAGCTTGTCGAACAACTTACGGGGTAACTTTCCTAATGCATGAAATCAATGACGTTAACGGAAAAGACGAATTACCCCTATTTAGTTATTTAAAAGATAATGCTCCAGGAGCGATTGGAAAATCTATTAAATGGAACTTTACAAAATTCTTGGTTAAACAGGATGGTGAAGTTGCCAAGCGTTATGCGCCAAAGACCGATCCAGAAAAAATGATTCCCGATATCGAAGAACTATTACAATTGCAAAAGTGAAAAGGCGCTTCCGACAAGAATATCGGGGGCGTTTTTCAATTCCATGATTTTATTGATCAAAATTAATTGATTTTCTTTTCGCTAATTCGTCGATGATGTTGATAATACAATAATCCGGCGAGCAAAAACAGAGCGCTTATAATCATCCCAAAAGCGAAGATATAAGCAAAATGCATCCCAAAAACAAACCAATCCGGATGTTTATCGGGATAGGTTGTAATTCGGTAACCGGAGCGAAGGCTGATACCAAAATACAACAAAGAAGTTGCCAAAGCCAAGCCAATTGACATACCCATATTTCGGCTTAAAGAGGCAATCGAACCTGCAATTCCTTGAAATTCGGGTGCTGCATTCCCCATAATCATCGGATTATTTTGAAACGCGCCATTAGCAATTCCGAAAGTTGCCAAAGCAATAATCAGCCAAGCCAGGGACCAAACCGGTCGAACAGAAATAAAAATTAGCTCAGGAATGATAAATATGAATAAAGCATAAAAAGAAACTCGTTCAGCGCCAATATGATCGGAAATATAGCCGCCAATCGGAGCACTGATTATATTTAGTATTGGAACGAACATAAGAATCAATCCGGCAACCGCTGAAGAAAGCAACAAAGTATCCTCTAAATAAAATGGAATAATCATGTTATTGAAATAGCCGACAGTGAAGACAAGCATTGTTGAAAAAATTCCAAAACTAAAACTTAAATTGTGAAAAATACGTAAATTGATCAGTGGATTTTTTGTATGGTTCTCAACTAAAACGAATCCTATCAATAGAATCAAAGTCAAAAATATTAACGCAATGATTTTCAGATTCCCAAAACCAATTACCTGGCCCCAGAAAATCATGATGAAAAAGCTTGAAATAGTTCCTGCATAAGTGATAAATCCAAAAATATCTATTTTAATATTATTAGGAGCTATTTTAGAATGTGGAAAAAAATGATGACCAAGAAAATAGGCAATTATACCAATTGGAACATTAACAAAAAAATATAATGCCAATTAAAATAAGCCAAGATCAAACCGCCTAAGCCGGGACCCGCCAGATTGCCGACCTGAACAAAAGAACTGTTTACCCCTAAAGCCAAACCATGTTTATTTGAAGGAAAAATTTGAGTAATGATGCCGAAATTTGTCGACATCGTCATTGAAGCGCCAAAGGCCTGAACAATTCTTGCAGTAATTAAGAGCGGTAAATTAAGACTCAATCCACAGGCCAGCGACCCAATTATAAAAATCAGCGTACCAACTTGGAAAATTGGTATTCGACCAATTTGGTCTGACAATTTACCAAAAAAGATCAGCAGCACGCAAATTAAAACTAAATAAACAGAAACGACCCATTCGGCCTGATTAGTTGGTACATTCAAGTCGCGAGACATTTTTGGGACAGCGATGTTAACAATGCTGGCATCTAGTGTTGACATAAAAGACACGATCGAAGTTGATATAAGTAAAATCCATTGACTTTGTTGTTTCATTCCGATTGACCTTTCTCACTAAATAAATTGATCAAATCATCTTAGACTAAGATTAATTAAAAACTTTCTGCTCTAACAGCAAATGTAGGCTTTCGATAAAGCACTATATAATAGTAAGAATAATCCTTTTATTAGTCAGATTCTTAACTAAATTCGATGATTTGTTCTTTATTTAAATAGAGAAAAAAA
Organism: Oenococcus oeni; assembly: GCF_020510245.1. Taxonomy (NCBI): domain Bacteria; kingdom Bacillati; phylum Bacillota; class Bacilli; order Lactobacillales; family Lactobacillaceae; genus Oenococcus; species Oenococcus oeni. Next base: position 1,127,491 of record NZ_CP084701.1, read on the forward strand.
CAAGCATCAAACTAACCTAAAATAAAAAACATTTTCTAAAAAAAGAAAATGTTTTAAAAAAATAAAAATACTTATACAAAAGTCTAAACCACTTTAATTTTTTATATTGGAATTCTTCTTAACGGGCTTTTTGATAAGTACAAAAATTACTAGTGAAATAATCACCATAATTAACAATACCCAGTAAGTCAAATTAAAGTTCTGAGTCAGAACAGCACCGTTTGAAAGCGTAATATTTTTTGGATTCAAGGGATTTCCTGAAGCCATTAAAAAGCCCACGATAATGGCACCAATTCCAAATCCTTGATAGATTATCGAATAATTACGCGATGTGTTTTTCAAACCAAAATAATCAGACACACAAGTTGGAAATACGGTAATGTTACCGCCAAAACAAAATGCCATCGCAATAACGATGATATACATCATGCCAATACTCATGGCACCAGGTTTTGTCGATAACAATATAATTAATGCTAATAATTGAACGATGTAAGTAATAAAAAAGACTGTTTTTCGACCTGTAATGTCGGATAGCCACCCCATGATAAAGCGACCCAAAGTATTGGCAATAGCAACAATGGCAACGAATGTTGCAGCTGCGCTGGTTCCTCCCCAAACAGCCACTTTGTTAGGAGTCTGCGTACCCGCCGCTGCCATATTAGTAACCGCGGAACCCAAGAGCCCCATAAACAAAACGGCCGTTATCAAGCAAAAAAAGATTAAATAAGCTTGAGATGTATGCAGCATTTCAGAGGTTGTAAAATTTGTTTTGTCTATGAAAATCGAATTATTGGAATTATTATTCGTATCAAGCGAAGAAGCTGAATCTTCCGGAGCATTTTTAAGAAAAAACGAACCAACAACTGACAAAAGTAATGCTAGAGTTCCCCACCAAAAGAGAACTCTATCAAGATTTTGAGCCGTAATAGCTCCGGCGCCACCGGCAATTGCCATATCGATATATTTAAAAATAAATGACCCGAGGCCATAACTAGCAACACACACACCTGAAATTAAACCTTTCCTTTTTGGAAACCACTTAATAGCGTTCGTAAGTGTCGTCAAATAAAGAATCCCATTCATTGCACCCAAAATAACTCCTCCAAATAACCAAAGCAGCCAAATAGATGAATTCTTACCAACCAACATTAGCCCAAGTATCGAGAGACCGTAAATAATCGACGCAAAGATACTAATTATTTTAATTCCATACTTCTTTGCGAGTGGAATTCCCGCCAAAGTAGCAAGCGATAGAAAAAGCATTCCCACAGTAAAGGTAAAACTAACAGATCCAGCCGGTAATCCACCAACAATCTTTTTGACACCATTGACTGCTTGAACAGTACCACCGGATTTTAACATGAAGCCATTATTAAAGATTGACCAAGCATAAAATGAACCAGCAGAAATCTGAATCAAAACCGTTCCCAAAATAATAAGCCAAGGATTTGATAATTTCCGACTATTTTTTTCCATAATATGATATCCCCTTCCTAATTAATTAAGTTTTTAAGAAACACTTTCTTCCAACCTTCTCAGTACTATCAACTTTAAAGAAATTCAAACAAAACAAATAAATATAAAGTTACTAGTATCGAAATTTAAAAATTTACCAAGAATGAAGGTATTCGTCGAAAGATCCGCTGTTTGAATCCTCTTAAGAAATTGTTCCTGTATATAGATCAGTCTTTGCAAACCCATCAACAGCCTAATTGTAAGAAAAAAAATTTGGAAAAAAACTTTTTTGTGCAAGAGGTATCAAACTCGGGCCGAAGTGCCTTTTACCTAACTTTAAATACCCAAATAATCAGCAAAATTAATCGTTATGATCACATCATCAATCTTTTTTTAACTGCCTTTATAAAAGAACGACTAACCGGAACCTTCATACCATTCGTTAATTTTAATTGGTAGGTATGATTAAACCAAGGTTCAAGCTCCGAGATAGAATTTATATTTACAATGATACTTCTGTGGACCTGCAGAAAATCATTTTTGTTAAGACGACTAAGCAACCAACCAAGAGATTGACGGGTACTGTATGATTGACCGTTTGTAATTAAAGTCAAAGCCCCATCCTTAATAGTCGCCATAATTAAATCGTGTTGTTTGATAATTTTCGTTTTATCATCACTGGTAATCGATATAATTTTCGTTTTCTCCGACCCGAAATGGGAATTTACAGTCAACGAATTGTCTTTTTTTGCTTGAAGCTTAAAAATTGCCTGAACTTTCTCCAAAGCCTGATTAACTCGAGACTGTTCAAAGGGTTTGAGAACGTAATCGACTGCATCGACATCAAAAGCTTTGACAGCATAGCTATCAAAAGCAGTTGCAAAAACAATCAATGGTGGATGAATAAGTTTTTTTAATTCATTTGCTAATTGAAAACCATTTTCATCATTTAATGATATATCGATAAAAATGACATCGATTTTTTCCTGCAGCAATTTATCAACTGCCGTTCCGATGGAATCAGCCTGATAAACAGAATCGGTTAATCGATTCTGTTTTAGCAAATAACTTAATTCGTCACGAGCCAAAGGTTCATCATCCACGACTAAAATTTTCATATCGTTTTCACCTTTCTTGGAATGACAATTTTTACGTCGGTTCCCTTAGAGCTACTATTAATTTTCAAAGCAGATTTCGGTCCATAAAGACCGGTTAAGCGGCGATTCAAATTTTCAAGCGCCGTTCCGCTACCCTGAATAGAATCCACTACCCGTTGGCCCAGATGTGGTAATAGTTTCTGAGGAATTCCGTTTCCGTTATCACTAACCAGAATATGTAAACAATTTCTCTTTTCAGTGACGACAACATTGACACAATTATTCTTCTTGCGGCCGCTGAAAGCATGACGAATGGCGTTTTCGACCAAAATTTGAATTGTGAAAGGCGGTAATAAATTTAATTCATTGCTTTTTACCGAAAAGTTAACACTGTACTTATTCGGAAAACGACTTTGTTCCAGAGACAAGTATGCTTGAACGTGTGCCTCTTCTTGTTTAAGGGTAATTTCCGTTTCACGGGCTCCTTGCAGGTTCGTCCGAAAATAAGTACTAAGCTCTAATAATAAATCATGAGCTTGAGTGGCATCAGTCCTCATTAAAGCCGAAATAGTGTTGATCGCATTGAAAAAGAAGTGGGGATTAACCTGTGCCTGTAAAGATTTAATTTCGGCATCGCGAACGAGTTTCGATTGCTCTTCAGCCAATCCAAGAGCCAATTGACTAGAAAAAATTGATGCAAGACCGGTTGCCAATTGTTCTTCGACCGGTGTCAATTTTCTTGCATCGGTAAAATACATTTTTAAGGTCCCAACCACTTGTTTATCTACGATTAAAGGAATTACAATCGCAGCTGCCAGTGGACAACCAGGGATCGGACAGCCAATCATTTCTTTGGAATTGGCAACTTCCATCTTTCCGGAAGCCAAGACTCTTTTTGAAAGATCTGTAACCACATGACGCTCAGGGACGTGATGATCAGAACCTGGACCGACATGTGCCAAAACATTTTGCGAATCAGTGATTCCGATTGCATCAAAATTCGTATAATGCTGAATAATCGTTGCTGCCTGCATTGCCGAACTTTCAGTCAAACCGGAACTGAAATAAGGCAGGGTTTTGTTCGCCAATTCGAGAATATCATGTGTCTGAACTGACCTTAATTGTTCTTCTTGATGGAGGTAAGCACTAATAATCGACATAAAAACCCAGGTTCCAAAACTGTTCAAAATCATCATCGGCAGAAAAATTAATTTCACAAGTTGTAGACCGGAAACACTGAAAACAAGAATAAACAGCATTTGGATAAATTCCATGCCAAGTCCGGTTATCGCTGCGACCCCAGCTGTCGGATAGGTTCGTCTCTTTGAATAGCTGTGGCCGATCATGCCAGAGATCCAACCGATAATAATTGAACTGAAAATATAAAAACTATCAGCTCCATTCCCTTGAAAAACACGATGAACACCAGCAATTAAACCAGTTATTGTCCCAACAACCGGTCCACCAACTAAACCGGCAACTGTAATTACCAGAGTTCGCGTATTCGCTATTGAATCGCTCGACGGCAAACCGGTAAGAAAAGTTGTTGAAACAAGGTTATTGTTTTTTGTAATTTCAACGCCGGTCAAGTTGGAGAACAGGGCAAAACCCGCAAAAATAAGAATTAAATAAAATTTCGTACTGATTTGATCGAGTTTTGGTAAAAGACGACGAAAGAAAGGAACATTAACCAATAAAAAAGCCAAAATCAAAATAGTTCCGACCCGCTGCATTAACAATAAAAATAAGGTAATCATGAGTTTTCTCCAAAAAAATCAGGTTGTTTTACTTTTGTTCGATATGGATTCTTAAGAATGTCAAAAAATTCTGATTATCCAATCCCGTTGATCATTATAATCTCTGATAACAATAGTATATAAAGACAGACAGGACGAAGAAATAATTCGAAATAATCTGAAAACCAGCATTACAGGCAAATGAGCATTAGAATGAGGTGGAATAAGTCTGAACGATAACTGTGAGGAAACAAAATGAAAAGAAATATATCCAGTAACTCCAAAATGTCTCTGTTTGGTTTCTTTACTTTAACCGCTGCCATGCTGATGTCAGCTGACGAATATCCGGCTTTCGCTCAATCTGGACTCTTGGCTGTTCTGTACCTTGTTTTAGCCGGATTATTGTGGTTCCTTCCAATTGCTCTCTGTTCAGCGGAAATGGCGACAGTTTCCGGATGGGAAGAAGGCGGCGTCTATGCCTGGGTCAAAAACACTCTTGGGAAACGGGCTGGTTTCATTGCTGTTTTCTTCCAGTGGCTGCAAATTACTGTTAATTTTATTACGATGATTTACTTCATCATCGGGGTATTGTCATTTACGCTCGATCTTTCGATTTTAAATACCAATCACTGGCTAAAATGGATCCTCTTTTTGATAATTTATTGGGCAATGACCTTTTTTCAAATGCGTGGTATCAATGGTACGGATAAATTGGTTAAAAATACTTTCATTTGGGGAATACTATTACCCGCATTTATTCTGTTAGCGGTTTGTGGTATTTATTTATCCCTAGGTAACCCACTTCAATTCAACAGCAGTTTGACCGAAAATTTCAAAACACTGACAAATACCTTTTCAATTTCAACTATCGTCCCTTTTATTCTCGCTTTTACAGGGATCGAGGCATCCGCCTCATATATAAATAATTTAAGGAACCCAAAAGTAAATTATCCATTAACGCTGATTATATTAGTACTCTTTGCAATTATTATAGATTCCTTTGGCGGCTTATCGGTTGCATCGGTCGTTCCATTGAATAAATTGTCCTTGAATCAAGGAATGATCGATGCCATCAGTATCATGTTTACAAAAATCAGCAAGACTGTCTGGGCAACATGGATGATTAAAATAGTTGGTCTGTTGATGGCTTTTGGAATGCTTGGCGAAATTAGTTCTTGGATTATCGGTCCGGTTAAATCCCTATTGGCTACAGCTGAAGACAGAATTCTGCCTGCCTACTTCGACCATGTAAACGAACAACAAGTCCCAGCACGGTTAGTTATCTTTCAAGGGATAATCGTCAGCGTCATCAGTGGCGTTCTTACGGTTGGTTTCGGTGGCAATAATGATGCTTATAAAATGTCGATGAGTATGACCGTGATGCTGTATCTCGTGACCTATATTCTAATTTTCATTGGTTATTTAGCATTAACAGCAAGTAAGAAAACAATATCCCGTAAATTCAAAATTCCCGGAGGGAAAATTACCCGTTTCGCCGTTGCTGTCCTCGGATTAATCAGTTCACTGGCCGTGTTTGCTTCAACATTTGTTCCCAGCGGAATTAAAGGAATAAGTTTGGTGGCTTACGTGACAATTATGCTGACTTTCTTTATCTTGATCTTTGCCCTGACTCTTTTGATCTATTCAAGAAGAGCCCGAATTTCAAAGCGAAACTACAAGCTGCGTCATAAAAAAGTGGAAGAAGTTTTGCCTTTCACTTATCTACGTGGACGAGCAGAAACTGTTATTGAAGACATTGAAAAAGACATCTCAGAAGATAAACATCCCTAATTTGTTTTAAAATCGGTTTTTCTAACGCCTTCTGATAATTTTCTTAATAGTTTGTAAAAATTGATAACGAAACTTGTTAATCGGAAGTATGAAAGCACCCATATTGTCGACCATATATCCCTGGAAACCTTTTTTAAATTCGTAAACGCCATCATGCCCGGAACGATCGCCGGAAACGCCATAAAAATTATAAACAGGCACCTTTTCCTTCAAAGCAAATTCAAGCATATCTGCTTGAGTCCGATAGGGACCGTAGAAGTTTTTAAATTCGGCATTAGTATAACTAAACATATACGACACTTCCTGCGGCTGAATAAAAAATAAAGCACCAGCTAGATTGATTTTTTTTCCATATTGTTCAATTAATTTTTTTGCTTGAACAATTCTTTTTTCATGCTGTTCGACTTGACTTCTTAATTCTTTAATCTGTCTGGTCTTTGTTGGCTTCTCCCTTTTAGAATCAATCAAAATCATCTGATCAATTTTATCCTTCAGATTTCTGATAATTTCCTGGAAATGACCAATATAATCGGATAAATTAATTTCAGCAATCATAAATTTGGCATTATCGCCGAACGTCCTATAAACAGATTGATAATATGAAAGCTCTTTGTCATAAAATCCGAGCCTCTTGGCTGTTTTTGTCGTATTTTCATGAAACATTTCCAATTCGTCATAAGAAATATTTCGTGTCGTGATACCGAATTCATATGTTTTTTTAATCGAATATTGAGTCTTCTTACTGTAAGACTGAAACAAAGTTTTTTTATTCAGTCCCTCAATTCGTTTTTGGTATTCATAATGGGGAGTAGCAAAACCGTAACCAACCTGTTCAAATGAACGATAAATAAATCCCTCCGCAAAATAAAGTGAGCTATAATTTTTTAAATCGTAATTAACAACTTTGCCATTGTTCTCAACCCGCTGGGTCTTTTCATTAGGAACAATTCGCAAATAATAGGCATGCTGTTTTTTTAAATACTTATGTAATTCTTTCAAAAAAAAGGCAATAATTTGATTATTATTTTCATTTTCAAAATCAACCAAAGGGCCACCCGTGATCTCATAAACATCCCCGGTATGATTTTTAATTTTTCTCATAAGAGCTGTCAAAAGAACTTCATCTTTTTCTTTGACTCCCAGCAAATAAGAATCCTGATGACTATCTTCATAATATTTTTTTTGCAAAACACTCTGATAGAAAGAACCCTTCGGGTTTTTTTGCTCGAAACGGTTATACTCATCTTCATTTAAATTAACTAATTCCACATCTTTATTATCAACTATATTTGTCCTAAATTATTAGAAATATTTTATTTTCGTCTAATTGAAATTTCGGTTTGTTTTGTTTTAAACTTAGTTGTTACAAAAAATAATACAAGATAAGGAAAACTTCATGAATAAAGTTTTAGTTGTTAAAGCCCATCCAAAAAGTATTGATTCATCAAAGTCTTTATAAATAGGTAAAGTTTTCATCGAATCATATAAGAAATCCCATCCGGATGATCAAGTCACAATCAGGGACGTTTACGCTGATAAAGTACCTTTGATTAATAACGAAAATTTTGATATTTGGAAAAAATTTAAATTCGGCAAAGATTTTTTTGATCTCCCGAAGGATCAACAGCAATTAATGAAGGGTCACGTCGAATGGCTGGATGAATTTTTGGAAAATGACAAATACGTCTTTATTAATCCCATGTACAATCTTTTTCTTCCGGCAGAACTAAAACAATATTTCGATGTCGTCGCTATCGTTGGAAAAACTTTTAAATACACCGAAAAGGGTCCGATTGGTTTGTTGAAAAATAAAAAAGCCTTTCATATTCAATCAACCGGTGGCATTTATCAAGGCAAAGATAATGAGGACCAAGATATAGGTGATCTTTATCTCCGAGCAATTATGAAGTTATTCGGGATAAATGATTATCAATCGGTTCTACTTGAAGGAGTTGACAATTTCCCTGATCAAGCAGAAAAGATGTTGAATGAAGCATCTCTTAAAGCTATGGAAAGTGCCAAAGTTTTCTAATTTTATATTGCAACTTCTAAACTTATAACAGGATAATCATCCAGCAAAAAAGCGAAGTAGAAGCAGTCAGAAACAAATCCAATAATCTTAAAAGAAAATGATTTAAAAACAAAAGCCGTTCGCTAGGAACGGCTTTTTGATTAAGCTATCTAATTAACATAATTAATTTGTTTGGCCTAAAACCAGACCAATTTTCTCGATCGGTTACAACCTAAGGAGTTTGTTGAGCACCTTTTGCTTTTAGATAGTCAATATATTTTTTGTCTCGACTAATATTGATTTCCGTGTATTCAAGTTGATGATTATCTAGCCATTTTTTGTCATATAACATTGAGGGCAATCATCTCTTGTATATATTTTTATCATTTCAATTCTCCCCTCTATCCGATAAATAACACGAATCCGGTAAATTGATACTTTTTAAAAACTAATCATGAGTAGAAGAATTTATTTGACTTATAAATTCCTCTGCTAAAGAACGATAACCATGTTTTTTGTTTTCGATAATTAAGGACTGATCGTCGTGGGTGAATCCCTTACCAGTTTTAATCAATCGTTCATAAAGGTTAGCATATGGTAAATCGCGCGAGTAAGCCAAATCAATTTCCTTTTCCAGATTATATCCAATATGCTTAAATTCGAGGTTGGATATTCCGCCATTATCGACATCCATTAAGAGATAATTTGCTCGTCGATTAAGCAATAAATTAGATGAAACGGCCCATGGTTCTCCAACAGATCCAGGATTTAAAATCATCTGTCCGCTATCCGTATATCTAAGCAACTGCTGATGAACATGAGCATAAATGATTATGTCTGCATTTGTATCTTTAGAAAAAAGATCGAAGTTTTCCTGTCGATTGGTCGGAAGCATTTGATGGCCGTGATCAGAATCGGGACTATTATGATATAAAGCAAATTTAATTCCTTCAAACGAAAATTCTTGTTTAAAAGGAAGACCGGCAATTTGTTTTCTAATATCTGCTGAAAAATGCAATTCATCGAACCTAACCTGCATCACAGCAGCAATATCTTCCGGGTCTTCAAGATTAACAAGATCTTTTTCTCTAACCTGTCCATAAATATCTTCCCAGTTGCCCCTGAGAAAGTGTGTTGTATTTATTTGGTCTAAGAGCCTATAACAAGCTTCGGAACCAGGTCCAGTCAAAGCAATATCACCAAGAGACCAAAACTGGTCGGCGTGATTCTTTTGTGCGTCTTTAATCACGCTAGTCAAAGCAGTAGCGTTTCCATGGCTGTCGGAAACAATCGCAACTTTCATATTTTAACCCCCTAAAACAAATATCTCATAATACCAACAAAATATTTGCAATAATTCGCAAAGTAATAAAAACATTCTTAACTTTCTTTAAAAAAATCAATATATTTCGATATGCCATATCAATCGTCTTTACAAGGTTCGCAAGAAAACAAGGCAAATAAAAAAGACGATTATAAGAATAATTATCCTTTCTTAATGCAGCTCAAATTTAGTACCGTTTTCGGTAACGCTGGCAAATAAATGTTTATTTTCCTGAGGATCAAAAACACCAAGATCAATCAAAGTAGACTTTTCTTCCTCTTGAACGTTCTCCAATCGGTCAAAGACCATTTTTTTGATAGCTTTAATCATCGTTGAATGCCTTTTTGTGTGTTCAACAGCTGATGCTAAGGTAAAGCCCTCATCTTGGTATTTTTTAATCATTCGAACAAAAAAGACCGTGCCATAAATGAATTTCTTCTTCTTTGCAGTTCCACGGCTTTTCAAATAACCTTTTTCCAGCCAATATCGTAATTGCGTTTGAGAAACTCCTGTAGCATCGGAAAGATCCGATATACCGATCAAGACATTATCGTCTTTTACCATCGAATGAATAATATGTTGAAAATCAACTAATTCGTTAACTTTTCGGGATTTTAATTCTTCATCCATTCTCATATTTACCTATCTTTTATATAATAACACGCAACCATTATTACTTTTTCTAGAATTATTATATTTTTAATAACTATACTATTAAAAAAAGTTTACAATAATAAGTCAAAGAGTTATATTGGATAAGTTCGTTTTTTGACGCAAATTTAAAATTATTGAAAGAAGGTAAAAAATATGTCAGAAGCTATTGACAGTAATGGCAAAAAATACAATCGAATAATGTTGATTGTTGTTTTGCTTATTGGTACTTTTTGTACCGTCTTGAACCAGACGATCTTAGCGACCGCCTATCCAACTCTAATGAAGGCATTCGATATTTCAACTTCAACCGTTCAGTGGCTGACAACTGGTTTTTTAATGGTCAACGGAATTATGATCCCGGTTTCTGCTTGGCTATCAAGCCGTTTTAACTCAAAATGGCTTTATATTAGCGCAATGGGAATTTTTGAAATCGGCACAATTATGGCTTGGGCTGCACCAAATTATGGTGTGCTTCTAGCCGGTCGTTTGACGCAGGCGCTTGGTGTGGGTGTTGCAATGCCCCTTTTGCAAACCATTATGCTATCTATATTTCCAGTCGACAAGCGTGGAACAGCCATGGGTCTCGCCGGCGTCGTCGTTGGCGTTGCACCTGCGATTGGTCCAACTCTTTCAGGATGGATTATCGACACATGGCAATGGCGCGATTTGTTTGGAATGATTATTCCAATTATGGCTGTCGTTCTCGTATTAGCCTTGTTCTTTATGAAACCTGTTATTGAAACCGGCAAGCCAAAATTGGATTGGCTCTCACTTGCTTTATCAACAGCTGGTTTCGGTTCCCTGCTTTATGGATTTTCATCGGTTGGAGATGATGGTTGGGGATCAAAAACTGTGATCTTTACTTTAGTTATTGGAACCATTTTAATCGCCTTCTTTGTCTGGCGACAATTAAAAATGGAAAAACCATTTTTGCAATTACGCGTTTTCACCTCCAAAGAATTTACAATTGCAACTATTTTAAGTTCAGTTGTGATGATTGCATTGGTTGGCGTTGAGATGGTAGTGCCTCTTTACTTGCAAATTGTGCATGGCATGAGTGCTTTAAATTCAGGATTAACTCTGCTTCCAGGTGCTTTAATGATGGCTGTTATGAGCCCGATTACTGGCCGCGCTTTTGATCGAATCGGCGCTAAACGCCTGTCGATCGCCGGTTTATTCTTATTAACCGCTGGAACATTGTCTTTTGTCATGATCACAAAGCAGACACCAGTTATCTATATTACTTTCCTATACGGTGTTCGTATGTTTGGAATATCGATGGTTATGATGCCCGCAACAACTGCTGGCATGAACGCCCTGCCAACCAATTTAATCTCGCATGGTACAGCCGTTAACAATACGGTTCGACAGGTTGCCAGTTCAATCGGAACGGCAATTTTGATTTCCGTTCTATCAAACGTGACTAAAAATCAAATGCCCGGTAAAGCTCTTTTATCATCTTCCCCGTTAGAATACAAAGTTAAAGCATTCGATGCGACGATATCCGGTTATCATGCGGCATTTTGGATTGCAGTTATCTTTTGTTTAGCCGGTTTTGTAATCTCCTTCTTTATGAAAAACAAAATTGACAATTCGCAGGTTGTCAACAATGAAAAAGAAAATATTCAAGGAGGCAAAGCATAATGATTCTTGTATTATTAGTTATTTCCGCAGTCGCCTTCTTCGTTAGCTTCATCTATACCGATAACCCGATTTCCCGAAGAATGCTGACACTTATTTCCGGAGCCGTTGTCCTGCTTTCCCTGCTTGCAATTGTGGCAAATTATTATGACCATTATGGTTTACACAAGGTATCAGTCACGAGTACAAAGAAAATTTACTCGGCCGACCAAAGCAGTTCAATGAACTTGATTTTGTATCAAAAAATTGGTACAAGCGGTAAAGAAAATGTTTATATCTATTCTACAAAGTTAAAACAAAAGACACCCCAGCATACTCAGGCCGATGAATATACAACAAATAAAGTAAAAAATATCAGCAGCAATACAGCAAAATTGAAAACCACAAAAACTTATTGGGAATATAAATCCAACGCATCGAAATTTTGGTTCGGAATAGCCGAAAACGGTCATGAATTGGTAAAACGAGTCAACAATTTTGAAATACCAAAAACATGGATACGTTTATCGACCAGTCAAGCAAAAGAATTAAAAAAAGAATTAGCTGATTCCAAATTTCAGCAACAGGTCAAAAAAGAAGCTGCCGCCTATGTGGAAGAAAAAATGAAAGCGGCAGTTATTAAAGATCCTAGCTTGGCAACAAATAAAGTCGAACAGGAAAAAATGGAAAAGCAACTAGCCGCCAAATTCCAGTCCGAAATGATTAAGAAACTTATTTCAAAATTAAAATAGAATTTTGAAACTATTAGAGTTATCAGCTCCGATAGTTTTTTTATGCAAAAATGTTCGGAATTTTTGCATAAAAAAAGAACGAAATACGCAAATATTCCGTTCGTTTACAAAGAAATTAATCATTAAAACGATTAACTAAATCATCAAAAGTATCCATGGCAGATTGCAAAAAATGGAGTGTGCCGGGATTAGTGATTTTCAAATTATCATCAAGAACACTCGTAACATTGCCAATATAAACTTCCGGTTGAGAAACAACAGGCATATTTAAGAATACCAACGACTGACGTAAATGATGATTGGCACCAAAGCCACTGATTGAACCGGGAGAAACACTTAAAATTATGGCTGGTTTTTTATCCCAGATACTTTTACCGTATGGTCGCGAGCCGACATCGATTGCATTTTTTAAGGCTCCCGGAACTGACCGATTATACTCAGGGGTTGCAAAGATAACTGCATCTACTTTGCTCATCTGTTGACGAAAATTTTTCCAGCTCTGAGGAACACGATCCTCATCATCCAAATCCTGATTATATAGATCAAGATTTCCAATGTTAATGTCGATTACTTGATAGTTATCGGGCAATAATTCAGAGGCTTGTTTAGCAATCGCTCTTGTATACGAATCCTTTCTTAAACTACCAACGACCAATCCAACTTTTATTGTCATTTACTTCTCCTTACTTTTAATAAGTAAACTATAAAGCATTTTAAAAATATTGGCAAGCGAAATAATTGATCGCTTTAAGCTATTTAAGAAATATATTTATTTTTTTATCATGATAAGTACTTTTCAATTTAGCCTGGAATCGGTTCCCTCTCGTCATCATTGTGAGTATCTGTAACAAGAATATTAATCATCAGAATTTTTTCAAAAATATAATGGAAAGAAAAACAATTAAAACTCGAAATTAACAAAGATGCAACATAGAAGACGTATGATTGAAACATGAAGCAAGAAACTACATTTACTTTAGAGGACAACCTAGTTCAAAAATTGAATACAATTTCAAAAGAGACTTCCATTCCAAGATCTGAATTGGTAGAAAAAATGTTGGAAAATCTAACCAAAGAATACGAAAAAAAGACTAATTAAGTCTTTTAGTAGTTCATATATTCAATTTATTATTTATATTTAAGGCTTTTGAGACACTGCCATAAAACAAATACAAGACAAGTTGATAAAAAGACTAAGGCTGCTATTATGGTAACTTTTGTAAACATTAAAAAGAAAAAATATAAAGGTAATGCGATTTCCATTTCTGCCACCTTTCGGTATCAAGTTCTGTTGTATTGATAATATGTTGTGTTAATTAAACCAATATATAAAGTAGCCTAAAAAAAGATTAAATTCGTTTATGAATTGATAATAATTCAGTAATTCGCCTATTCGTTTGTCAAATTATTGGTCGTTTTTTTATACTGTAAATCTGATCTTATCAATATTAAAGTACAATAATTGAAAGGAGGATTTTTAATGTTTGATGTCATAAAGAGTTTATTAAAAACAAATGATCATGTTGTTATTAACTTTTCCGATTCAAGTTCCCGGGAAATAAAGAAAATCGAACGTTACCCCAAGAACTTGGATATTTTAGTCGGAACAGATACAGCAAATTTTTTGATTTATTTCAGTACCGATAAAATTGTAACGGTTATCCCCGATGCACATACAACGCATATCAATCCGCTTAATATTTAATAAGAATTACCATTCCAGAGATTTTTAAAGCTTTCTTTGTTTATCTTGAATTATCCGACTTATTAAATTCAATATATTGCTTTTTCTTAGCATAATTTAATCTTCGTTTTACTTAAGAACAATATGATATTGCCATCAGCAATTAACTGATGATAGGAGATAGAAAATGAAATTAACAAATACAATCAAATTGCTAAATAGGTTTCATAAAGAAAGTAGTTCGAAAGTTAATCTATCAAAAAAAGAAATCGTTAATCACCAGTATGTTAAAAAAATAGAGCTGTTCATTGAGGTTATCAAAAATAAAATTTATATTGTGCCAATTAATACTATCTATGCATATAAGCCAGTTAGAATAGAAGTTAGAAATACTAATAACTGTAATGACCGTGCTTAACAGTAATAAAAAACCAGCCTTTTCGCTGGTTTTTTATTACTGTTATTTTTTTATTAGTCACTATAACGCCACTTCTTGTCCATGAGAAAACGAGCCACAAAAAGTCCCATTGGGAGAAACATAATTATAAGGGCAGCTTTGGTTAACCACAACATGCCGGCATTAATTGAATCAAGACCAATATAATAAACAGCTCGATAGATATATAATCCAGGAACCATAATAACTATTGAAGGAACGGTCAAACTAATACGGGGATAACCAGTTTTCCGGTTAATAAAAGAAGCGAGAATACCGGCCACTAAAGATCCGAAAAAGGCCGCCGCCGCAGCTGGTATATTCGTTAGATCGACCAATTCCAGTCTTAAAGTATTTGCAACAGCTCCGATACATCCGGATAAAGCAGCTATTTTCCAAGGACTATTAAACATCATGGAGAATCCATAGACGCCACAAAAACTTGCCGGTATTCGAAGAAGCATTAAAGTTAAAACACTTAATCCAAGTGGCAAAAAATTCCCCGGTTTAAAATCAACCAGCAAAGCGACTAACCATCCGACTAGGGTCGCCACAATTGTAATCATTAGAGCGTAGGATAATCTTTCCAAGCCAGAACGCATATCCGATTTGGATAAATCAAGCATGCTTGTTATAAAAGGAAAACCAGGAACAACGAAAAGCATCGCTCCAATATAACCGACTTCATGCTGAGATGATATAGCAAAAGATAATTCAAGCAATTTGAAAATAAAAAGATAAGATAAACATGCAACAGCGACTCCGGATGCCGTACATACCAATGTCGTTATCTGATGGTCGATCATCTTTCTACGGGTTAAATTACCAATACCGGCCCCAATAAAAGAACAAATCATTTCCACTAAACCACCGCCCAACAGAAAAATAAAGGCGCTACATGCCAAGGCAGCTCCAAATGCTGCTGAAAAAGTTGAATAAATAACCGCTTTTCTCTGCACTGTGTCCAATTTATTGTGTATTTGGCGAATAGTCAATGAAGAACAATCGTTTCCGAATTCTTTGACAAAACGTTCCATCTGATCGAGTTTATCCGTATTGACACCAGTTTTTGGAAGCGAGAGAACCTGAGTGTAACTTAAATTATTACTGAAACACGTATACTCGATCGAAATCAAACCAATATCCGCGGAACAGGTTATGCCAAGATTCCTGGCAATTGTGTTCATGCCCTCTCTTACCCTCCAAGCACCGGTTCCGCATGAAAGCATCAAGATACCAACTCGCCCAACAATCGAAGCTTTTTCTTCCAGACTTGCCCCCAAGGATAATATATCCCGCTTTTGAATGAATTTACCCCAATGTATCGTCATATGGTGGTTATATAATTGCTTGACTTTACTTTGTGGTTTTATATTTTTTTTGATAATCCCTCCCCTTTGAAAAAATAATGATTTGAAACTTATCCCTGAAATTTATGAAAAATGAAATGAAATTTTTTTTCATCCAAAGCTAAAAATAATTACGTATTAAAACGTCATTAGACAAAACTTAAATCCTAACCGGATAGAATATCTCATTTATGGAAAACGGTAATTATTTCTGAGAAAATAAATTTAACAAACATACTTTAATTTACAAAAAAATAGTTGAGATATCAAGTAGTAATTGCCGATTCAACAGTAATCCTAGTATATTTCCCGTTAAAACAAATAAAAACCGTCAGTATTTTGACTGACGGTTACGCAATGTGAATTAGTTACAACTCAAATGTTCAATTTAAAGTTATTTTATGTTTTCTGTAGTCGACTATCGGCTACACAAAATAATATATTTCAAAATTATTAAGCGAACATAAAAGAAAAATTAAAAGAAAATAAAAATGCAAATTATCCTAGTTTTTGATCAGCTGATACAATTATCAAGGCTCACTTTTTTTAATAGAATTTTATATAAAGCACATTTTAAAAAGTTTTGTTTTTAAATCAGGAAAGGAAAATATATGTTATTCAGATTTTTGGCCATGCTTATTTTTACCCATATCAAATGTAATTGATTGATATGGGTCATTAAAATTAAATTGCATTTGGAAACACTCATATTATCTCAATATAAGGAGCAGTTAAATGCAAAAACAGAATTATAATTTTTTTATTTTAATATGGTCGACACAAACGTTATCAACTCTCGGTAATCTGATTATCTCTTATGGAATCGGCATCTGGATCTTCCTGCAAACACACCGCGCCTTGGATGTCGCTTTAGGAATTACGGCCTTCTACTTACCTGCCTGGATATTTTCCAGAATGGTGGAAAAATATATAAAACTGTATTCACCGGAAAAAATCCTTTTATACACTAGTTTATGTGGTTTATTTCTCTGGGCGCTAATAGAAATAATAAGAAACTATCAGCAATCTTTAATAACAATTTACTTTGCACTAATCATTAGTGGCTTCCTAAAATCCTTTCAAGTACCAGCACTTGCTATTTTCATTAGAAAATATAGTGAAAATAACGATTATCAAAAAAATATCAGTCTTTTTTCACTAGGAAATGCTACAACAGCATTAATTAGTCCTGAGATAGCGACCGTATTATTAAAAGTTGGAAATGGAAATATAAATAGTTTATTAATTACTAATATAATCAGTTATTTTGGAATAATTTATGTATTGCTAAGAACCTTGAAAATCAAAAATATTTATTCAAAAGAAGAAAACAAAGAACAAATCAATCCGACAAAAATAAATATTAAAAAGAAATATCCTACAATATGCATATTAATAGTATTTACTTCAGTTATGAGTTTCTGTTCCAATAGGACTTACGAGAGTATACTATCGCCGATGATTCTATCTCGTAGTAATGAGAATCAAACCGTGTTGGCTATCGTCAACAGTTTTTTCGGCTTAGGAAGTATCTGTGGTGGAATATTGCTTACCAAAAAAATTTTCACGATAAAAAATCCTTACACAGTATTTTACTTATCAGCGTTAATATCATTTTTATTTGGCGACAGCCTAATGGCTCTTGGACAGAATTGCCTTATTTGGTGTTTAGCGGCTATCGCGGCAACGATTCCAATGCCCTTTGTAACGGCAGCAAGCAATATGATAGTGTATCAAAATGCGAGTGTAAATGATCATCCCAAACTATTTACACAGATAAATTCTTGGGAAAGCCTGATGATACCAATTGGCGCTTTTCTAGGAGGATATCTGGCCGATAATTTTTTTACTCCCTTAATAAGCAGAACAAATAATTTAAGTTTTTTACTAGAAAAAGTCGTCGGAAAGACCGAAGGAAGTGGTATGGCTCTCATGTTTTTGGGTACGAGCATAATTGGCAGCTTTTTGAGTATCAGCGGATTTTTTATTAACAAAATGATATCAATAAACAAAAAATAGTTTTGGTCAAATAATAATTATTTTGCTTTTATTAAAAACGGAAAAAATAAAAGTTCTATGAATCAAAAACATTAATTTAACGAGTGATACCCAAACTCATTTCATATTTTAAAATTCGAGACTTCATTTCCTCTGAATATAAACTTCCAATAAAGATGCCTTTATTTTTCTCAATGATTTTTTTTGAAGCAATATTATCTACTTCACAAGTTACGATAGCTTTTTGTAAATTCATTTCACGAGCTTTGATCAAAGCAAGTTTTAGTATTAGTGATCCGTAACCCTTTTTTCTATATGCAGGTGCAATATCATAGCCTATATTCCCGCCGAATTCTAGTGCTTGTTTACGAATTCTTGTAACGCCCAAAACGTGAAAGTTATCATCAACCGACCAAAAAGTCGCCTGAGCTACACGATCTTTGGGCAAATCGGTTCCTTGGCCTTCTTTCTCTAAAAGCTTTATGTATTCATGAAAATTATCTAAAGCCATTTTATATTTGTCGTAATAAGATGTCTCGCCTTCGGCCAAATAAGACTCAATGTATTTATAAAAACTTTGTTTATATTCAGCTTTTGCTTTATCCAAGAATATTTTTGCCATCAGAATCTCCTTAAAGTTAATTAATTGATGAATAAAAAATTATTTACTCTCAATTTTAGAAAATTTGACTGTTTTATTCTTTAAAGATATTTTGCTAACAGAATATCCATAATCAGGTAATTCCTTTTTATAATTTAAAAAAGAATGATCAATCTCAAACCCGAGAATTTGTTTGATTTGCTCAAAAGACAAAAAGAAATCTTCTTGATCTAATTTTCCTATGTAATTCCAAAGGGGTGCGTATTTGCTTGTCATCTATAATATCCATTTCATGTTAATAATTATTAAAAGTTTTCAATTGTTAAAAATTTTCGCCATATAAAATTCGCTAACATAATTCTGTTTTTGAAAAATAGAATCTTGGCGCAATCCTTCAACAACAAAACCATGCTTTTTATAGAGGCTTTGAGCGATTAAATTATTCTGCATAACGGTTAATTCTAAACGGTGAATATGATTATCAAGTGCCCATTGATCCATTGAATTAAATAATTGATCACCAATTCCCCGATGTCTGACCGCTTTTAAGACACCAACAACAACATAACCGAGATGCTCAATTTTTTTAAAAATGGATCTATCAACGGTCAAATTACCGATAATTGTGCCCTTTTGGTCTTCGGCTAAGAGCCATAATCCATGCTTTCGATTTAACTGGCTAATTTTATTTTCAATATCCAAACAACAATCTTGCCGTTCTTCAGGATATAAAAGCATTAAGTCAGTTTGTTGATCTAATTCTTTTTGAAATTTCAATATCTTCTGTGCATCTGAAATAACTGCCTGTCTGATTAACAAAATTCGCTCCAAATTCAATTCAAAAAACTTCAATTGCTAAAAATTATAACAAATCATTTCTTTGAAACATAAGCTATCTTATAAAAATAGTAAGTAAACTGCTTTCAAAAATAATTTGTTTTTCCAGAAAATAGGATTTTAATCGAGTTGTTTCAGATGGAAAATTTTATTATAATATCTCGTGTAAGCGTATACAATGGTATATCGCTTACAGTTTTAGTTTTCATATGTTTTAAGATTTGAATTGTATTGGTTGTAAGTGTTTGTTTGAATAACTGTTGTTGATGATAAAGGCGGTAGTTGTAAATACTCAAATTGTACTATTTGAAATAATCAAAATAATCTAATGAAAATAAAATTGCTCCTGATTTAATATCAGGAGTTTTTTTACATTAATTATTAAAAAAACAGCCATTTAATGGCTGTTAATCATAGGAAAAACGGATTTTAAATAAAGGAGAATCTCTGCGAGGGCGTTGTTTCAAGCGCCAAGTTCTATTATAATACATTAATGTAAGCGCATACAAAATATGTCTTACAAAATTACTTTTTTATTAAATTATCAAATTAAAACCGCCACCAATAAAGGTAGCGGCTGTAGCAAAAAATGCCTTCTCAGGATTTTTTGTGTGCCTTACGGCACAAATCAATTATACAAAAACTCTTGGTTTTCGTTTGCCAAGAGTTTTTGTTTCCAAATTTTGTAATTGACTTTAAATTCAATCACTATCAAATTAAATTTAAAATCAAAAAAATAAGATATTTCATAAAATTATTCTTAAAGTCGAAAATTAAAAAACCGCTACTAATTTAATAGTGGCGGTCCCAATATCGATCTTTTCATCAATCGATATCACATGAAAACTGAATTAGTTAATAAAAATAATTTAGTTCTAGGCATCAAAGATACCCGTGGTTAATTTTACCAAATCGATTAATTAAAAGACAATCATAAAAATAATTTCCATTCAGCTAAAAATTTTAATTGTCAGTCTTACTTATTAAGCAATTGGCAAACTGAATATTTTTTAAATAAAAAAATCCAGTCAAACTTGAAAAATTTTATAGAGTCGCCAGAACTATCTTTCAAAGGTCGATGATCTAAATAAACGCTCATTAACAATCCGAAAAGGATGCCAGTTCGGTCGCCCAACCAAAAATCCAAAAGGTGGCACTTTATAACAAAACCAGGCAATCATAAATGAAATAGCAATTACAAGTACCCAGCCAAATGGAATTAACATCATCATAATCCAGTCCGGGAGCGAAAATACAGATAGCAACCAACTCAACATTAGTAAACCGAGTGTTTGATTAAGATACATACCAAAACTTACTTTCACTGCTAGATTGATAAAGTTTTCAAGCCATTTGGGAAAACCGCGTTGACGAAAGGTAGCATACTTCTTACCAAGCCAAAAAATAAGATTCAACATCACAATATCGTAACAGGCAATATACGGTTGATGGAGAGATAAGGAACTATCGCCATCCATCCCAAGAATTTTTTGATCCCAAATACGATAGTAAAACAACATGCCAATAGCCATGATAATCGCAAGAGTTGCAATCGCATGTATATTTCTCTGCAAAAAGGAATAAATCTCTCGATAATGCAAGCAGGTATAAACACCATAGAGCATGTAGAATTGATAGGCAAAAATGTTGATGCTCGTTGCCTTAAACCAGTAAGGCCAGCTGGAAACATCCATTTGTGGCATGATAAATTTAACGAAGAAAACTAAGGTTAATTGACAAACAAAACTAATAAACAAGATTTTATTATGAGAATTCGGTCATTTTTTGAAAATCCAAACTACTAGAGGAAACAGCAAGTACAGTTGCATTACCAAAAGCATGTAGTACATATAAAAACTGCTTCCATGCATAACTAATGTTAAATATTTGTTTCCAAAATTGCTAAAATTATAATCGGTACTTCCCAAAGCAATCATCAATAACATTAATAATCCATTCCATGTTAAATATGGCCATAAGCTGCCATTGAATCTTTTTTTAAAAAAAGCCGGCCAATCATTGCGATTAAAATAAGTTAAGGTTAAAACAACACCGCTGATAAATATGAATCCCATGCGAGTGTAGTGAAACATAACCCGCAAAGTCCGTACAGTATAATATGTTTCGCTTTGTGACATTGCAAGAGTAAATTTATTAACCGTGTGATTAAATAAAACTCCAAAAGTAAAAAAGATACGCATAAAATCGATTTCATGTAAATGAGTTCGCTGGGATTGTTTCGGTGGATTAATTTGTTTCAAAGAATCATTTTCTTTCATGGCTCGTTTCAATAGCCACAATTTTAGGCAATTACAATGGATTTTAATTTAAATATAGATTAACTTTAAATAAAAAAACTGGCTAAAATATTTGAGTGATTCTCCGCTTTTATTAACAAAAATCTTCAATCTTAAGATTGAAGACTAGGACAAAATTAAAAATATAGATTAAAAAATACCAGGAAAATTGTTTTTAATATACCCGATCGCAAATGACTTTCCCGACTCGAAAATAATTTGAGTTATTGTATTGATACCATTTATTAAATTCGGATGTTGGTCAAAAAAATCATTTAGTTTCTCCTGATCGAAATCCCCATTTTCAGAAATCGAATTCAGAAAGTTGCGAAGCTTTAAAATATCGCCATCAGAAAGATGCTTTAAATTTCGACTGAATTCGTTGAGAACTCTATTTCTTTGCATTTTTATTTCAGTCTTTTTATCAATTTGACCAAAAATAATTCGATTGTTTTTACTGTCAATTTGACCATTTTCAACTATAACCGAGTTAGTGATATTAGGATTAGAAAGATTTTCTTTATTTTTATTAAGGTAATCATTTATATCGGTTAAATCGGTTGCAGATAAAAGATTGTAGCCCCTATCCCTAATTAAGATTTTTTCGGGTTTATAAATAATTATTCCCTTCGCAGTAATTTTTGTTTTCCGATTGAAATTTATTAAATCATTATCACTCAAATAATTTAGTAAATTTAATTTTGCTTGAGTAATGAGGGAAAAATTACTAAATTCTCGATTAAAGATCTCCTCTAGAACTTCAAGTGATTCAAAGAGTATCAAAAAATCTTTCCCTTTTTGTGTCAATCTCGGATTTAACCAATAAGAATACCAATTTCCACCAAAATTAGGTTTTCCAACAAATAGCTGTTCACCGGAAAGTTTATCGATATTATCTTTATATCGATTTAGAAAATTAGCTTCAATTTGTGTTTTTCCAGAATCGAACTCTCTCAATATTTTCAGATCATTGATCAATTCATTAGTCATTTAAATGACATCCCCTGTATTTTTCAACCAGATGAACCCAACAACTAAATTTTATTATTTTTGCTTATCAAATGAAACAAAAAAACAGTCCTATAACTGTTCAAGTAATTCTTTGTTCAGTTTTGCCTGCAGTCTTTTGATTGTTTTATGATCCTTGTCATAGACCGTATAGATTGCAAACAAATGTGTTTGTCCATCAGTTAAAGCAGCAATACTGTCGCTGTCTGCAATCGATAGCTGCTGATTGTTGAAATCCATATCGACAATTGCCTTGTCGTTTTCTTTGGCATTTGAGATTATCTCTTTAACGGCCGTTTGTGCTGCAGGAGTCAATTGGTTAATACTTGCTCTTAAATTATTCACAATCATCAATTGTAGGACAGACAGTTCCACTCTTTAAAATAGTAAAGGTTATTTAATAATTAAAACTGGATCAAAAAGTTTACCAAAAAGCATGAAACAAGTTTAAAGACAGTATCGCTATTATCTAAATAAATAATATGTTTTATTTTGTTCTCTGGTCTTTCGTTAAAATAGACTGAGGATGAAATTTAATCGTATCGAGTTTATGACTAAAAAAGGAGAATTATCTTAGATGAAATATGAGATTGTAGCCATCAAACTTTCTAAAAACGAGCAACGAATTATTGGAGTGAAAATTAAACAAAGCAGATTTAAACAAACCTTCGGAGTACCGGATATAGTTGAAGCTTTTGATATTACCAACAGAATTAAAAAAAATGATAAATATTTTTATATAGATCAGCAAGGTCACAAAGCTGAAGTAGAATTTGTAAATAAACACGATATATTAAAGGCCTATATAAAAACTGCCGGTCAATCGAAAAAAAATGATAGTCTAAGAAGCTTACCCACTTTTTAAAAATTAATTTTTAATCGAAAGCAAACAAAAACTGTTGAATTGCTCAACAGCTGAAGCTCACTTTTTAGATTTGAGCTTTATTGGTTTTGAAGACCAATAAATATTATACAAAAAACACCAAGTAACATTTAAATATTGATTTATGATTTTTAAGTTATCGCAATAAGCTAACACTCCCTAAAAATACATAATCAATGAAACGATCGCAAGAATCACAGTAAAAATACTAATGCCCCAAAATCCAGTTATTCTAGTGATTAATATCCCGCCTGCTAGACCGCCCAAGGTCTCCCCTAAATACATCGCTGCATTTGAAATGGACGATACTGTACTTCTGGCAGTATCGGTAGTTTCCTGTAAGCTCTTTAATGCACATATTAACTGATACGTTTTCAGTGACAATTAAAATTCAGTCACTCGATTAAATATATTCATAGCGAAAACACATTTTTCAAACATCCGATCAACGAATCAAATATCTTTCGCAACCGGATAAAAGCTTTCGAACCGGTATTTTTGGCTAACAAAGCAAAAACAACTTGCGCAAAGATAGGTTAATTGATGCGAGATATCATGGTTTGGTTGCTAGACAGAGGTATGTTTTCAGAACATACTTTATTGTGTAAGAGATTAATTCATGGATTCGAAAATCTAAGAAAAGAGATAATTAAAAATGGCTAAATTCCCAGAACAGTTGAAAAAATATCGTAATAAGAAAAATTTGTCCCAAGAAGATTTAGCGGGAAAATTATTTATCTCCCGCCAGGCCATCTCCAAATGGGAAAGTGGCGAAACAACTCCCGACTTAAATAATCTAATTAAATTATCCGAGCTTCTGGACGTTAGCTTGGATACTCTGGTGTTGGGCAGCGAGTAACAGAATTCCAGAATCGATAACAAACAATTCTCGTTTGATCCAAACAGCGGTAATTATAAAAGAAAATATGGTCAAATGAACGTTTGGGATTTTCTGGCTCGTTTTTGGTGGCTAATATTTGCAATCGGTGGTTTTATTGCCTGGATAATAAGAGGTGGAAACTAGATTTCAAGTTATCCCCTTTAAGTAGTGGATTTAATTTAACTTTCATCTCAATCTCGTATAATGAAGTTATCGGTAAGCGTTTAATCTTGCTGAAATAACCTTAAGGAGAGTAATATGTCATCAAAAGATAAAGCTGATTCACTGAAGGACAAAACCGCTGGTACTGCCAAAGAAGTCGAAGGCAAAGTTACCGGTGACAAAACTCGCGAAGGCGAAGGTAAGATGCAAAAAACAGTAGGAAAAGCAAAAGATATTTTGTCAGATGCTAAAGACGCCGTTAAAGAAAAAGTCGACGAAGCAAAAAAGAACATGAACAAAGAAAAGAAATAAATCACAGTAAAGGAATATGACCAATAAAAAGAAAGTTCAAGAAGAAATCGAAAAAGATAAGATTAAGCTTCAAAATAAGACTCTTCCTCCAAAAATAAAGAAGGAAGTCAATAAAAAAATTAATAATAAGAAGACCGATTGAGGTCTTTTTTTATATATTTTTTAATGTTTTTTGGGAAATTAATTTCCTGCCCCTTTAAGAGAATAAAATACAATAATTAATACAGTAAATATATGCATGTTTACTCCAATAAAACTTTGTAAAATTAGAGTATGGCAAAGAAGAAAGCAAAATTTAAAAGAGAAATAGTGGCAGTTAAATTGTTTGTGGATCCTAAAGGAAACAAAAGAGTTGTTGCAGTGAAACTTGCCAGTCCAAGAGTAACAAAGGATTATAGAATAAGTTATCGCGCAAGTGCCCATGATATGGACCAGGAAATAAAGAGTGATATTAGTTATTTTTATATCAATCCTTCCAACCGAAAGAAGGCAAATAAAGTTAAGGTCGTTAGCAAGAAAAATCCGAAGAAAAGTTATGTATTAACCAAAGATAGTGATTCGGAGATCGATAATCTTTTAAAACTACCACATTTCCAATAATAGAAGCAATTTTGATCGGTGATTTTGAAACGTTAATTTCCCAGTCAGGCCACGATATAAATTATTTAAACTCAATGATTCTCATATAAAAAAGAAATCGTTGTTTAGTTTTATTTTTGTGCGTTTTTGTCATAAATATTGAAAATATCAGCAACAGATTCGATAACTTAAAAATTTTTTTAAAAATATTTTCGATACTTTCAACTATTAATACTGTTTCCTTAATTGCATAACCTTTTTCTAATTTATTGATAGATAATTATTATATGAATGTTGATGAAAGCGAATATAAGATTCTAATGGCCCTCTATCGTTCCAACAACCCGATGGCAATTGACAAATCTGAAGCTTTAAATTTCTTGATCGAAGAAAGATACGTTAAAGAAGTACGAAACCACGGCGATTATGATGAAAATTATACCAATGGCTATGAGGATCAATACACTCTAACAAATCGGGGAAGAAACTTTTTATTAACACAGTTGGATCCACAAGCCTATGCCCGCAAGAAAGTTCAAAAAGCCTATTTACTCAGCTACTTTGCGATCGGAATTTCGATAATCGCATTAGTTCGTTCCCTCTTCTTCTAAAAGAGAACGATAAATTGTTATATCGTATTTGAATTATCAAACTAGATATTATTCTAGATTGTGAGTTCTCTGTTTCAGCGAATTTGGGTAGTTAAACAGTTTTTATTTCACTTCTTGGTTAAATAATGTGTAAGCGCTACCTTTTTGTACTAAAATAAAATTAAATTTATTTTTCAAGGAAAGAGACAGGGGTTAATGTTTAAGAGTGGTGATAAACCGGGTGCTGGACGTTATAAGTGTCTGACTTGCGGGGAAATAATTTATTTGTTTAAAAATTCGGATGTTCTGCCATCTTGCCCAGAATGTAAGGCTGCAAACTGGGTTAAATTCAAGCATGCTTTAAGTCAAAATTCAATTCTTCATTTGTAAATATTTATCAATATTTCTGATTGCTAATAATTACACTCACAATTTTGTTGAGCAATTTATAAATGAATTTTTTTGGTCTTTTTTAAGATTTCTCCCAATACCGATATTGGTTCGCTTTGGGAAAAAATATTATTAGACGAGGAACTCCTGCTTAATGCTTCAAGAAGGAACATAACGATTTTAAAAAGCCAAGATTAAAGCATTTCTTTCATAGTTTCCTGCAAGTAAACCCATCTGCCTATTTTTTACTAAATCAATTTGTCTCTTCGATTTAAACGGAATACAGTTGCATAAGAAAACTCGCAGTATCTTTATTCAATTTAAAGTAGGTATAATAAAGATTTTATATATACCGTGGAAAATAAAAACCGACGAAAATGACGAATATTTATGTTCATTTATTGAATTCAAGTTTTGTGTGGAATTTTTATAGTAAAACGTTTCTCTAATAAAAAACTATTTTATAAAAATACGTTCGCCGTCACGTTAATCCGTTTGGAAGAGATAGAGAATCTGGTTATTATTTTTGTTAATTTTAATAGTATTGTGTGCAAATTTTTTTATTAAAGCGCTTCCCTACTTGCTGATTATTATCGCTTTGACTTATGCTTTTATTTATTGGCGGCTATTGTTAATCGTTGCAATATTTATAGGAATTTATTTTTTTAACAAGCGCACCAAGAAAGAATAATTATAGCCAGTTAATCCTGGTGTATATAAATACTACGGAGGGGATAAATGGAAGATTCAAACAAGGCTGAATATTTTGCTAACAAATTGTGTTTAGCAATAGGCCAATCAAATCTATCAATCAGTGAAATAGCAAAAAGATCAGGATTACCTACAAACATAATCATCAATTGGCAGCAGGGAAAAGTTTTTCCAAAATTATCCAGCTTGGTTAAACTAGCCAAAGTGTTTAATAAAAACGTGAGTTGGTTTATAAACGAATAAAGTTTACGTGCAACAACCTTATTCACGTTAAAAGATGGGATACATTATAGAGAAATGAGAGTTAATTTAAAAAATCCCGTAACGAAGCAACTTAAACGGACTAAAGTAGGTTTTTCATGGACAGTATTCTTCTTTGGGTTCTTTCCAGCTTTGTTTAGAGGAGATTGGCTATGGTTTCTAATCATTATTATTGCTGATAGTGTTATCTTCGGAGTAGCTAGTATTGTATTTGCATTCATTTATAATCGTCTTTTTATAAATGAATTACTTTCTAAAGGTTATGAAGGTGCAGATCAATCATCTAAAGATATCCTTATTTCAAAAAATTTTACCATTTAAAAAAATTCAGTAGTGTAATTATGTTTTTAGTCACCCGATCGTGGCGTACATAAGTAACCAAATTATGTTAAGTTTTCATCAACGCAGAAAAGCTTGGGTCGCTGACGTTTCCTAATAAAAAAAAACACACCTAATGCAATGCTTACCAGCTTTACAAGAAAAAACTTTCAGAATTTTATCAATTCCTTTGAAAAAACAGGTCTAAGCAGACAGTAGTTAAAAGAAAAGTAGATATCCATCAGGCACATTAAGAGAAGCTCATGCCAATTATTTGATTAATAAAAGTCCAACCCAACGTTTAAATATTGTATATACAAAAGTAGCAAAAGATTCTGATCTCAAATTATTAGAAAAAAAGAAGATATAACTTAAATACTAGCTGAAACATCAAAAAAATCTAACTCTGACCAATTTTTTATCACAACTATTCTAAAATTTATGGCCCATTCGTGGCCATAACGTTGAAAAACATGTAAAAACAGGTGGAACAAATAAATGTGTGTAATGCCCACCCCCTTGTGGGAGTATGAAAAATCCCGATATATCAACTATGACGATATATCGGGAAATCTATTAAATAATGCCCCAAACAGGAGTCGAACCTGCACGAGATTGCTCTCACAGCGACCTGAACGCTGCGCGTCTGCCAATTCCGCCATTGGGGCTTAAATAAATACGACTAGTCTATTATCGCAAAAAAGTAGTCATTTTTTCAAATTTTTTGCTATCATTTTCAAGAAAGTTTTTTTATTTAGAGGAAGAAAATTAAATGTTAAATGAATTTAAGCAGTTTATTATGCGTGGAAACGCAATAGATTTAGCTGTTGGAGTTGTTATGGGGGCTGCCTTTACAAGCATTGTTAAATCTATTGTTACAAACTTGATCGGTCCAATAATTGGCATATTCGCCGGTGCAGTGGATTTATCGTCGCTTAAATTCTCGATTGGTCCAGCTGTTTTTAAATATGGGGCCGTTTTAAATCAGGTAATCAACTTTATTATCGTTGGTTTTATAATATTCTTGATTATAAAGGCTATCAATAAATTCTTTAAAAAGAATGAGAAAAAAGAAGATGCCGAAGCCGAATCAGAAGTTAAATTATTAACTGATATTAGAGCGGAACTAAAGAAATCCAATCAATCCACGAACAAAGCCTAAAGATCGTATAATTCTTATAATATTTTAAAGCGCCGTAAAGACGCTTTTTGTATACAACAAGTTTATTTTAATTGAAAATCCACAGACTTATCCACCCATTTTTGTTCGCCTAGATGCTAAATTATCTAAAGACAAACTGTGAAAGCGGGGAAATATGGTGATAATAACAGCAGGAATGATCGGTGTAGGAAAAACAACATTAACAAAATTAATTTCCGAGCACTTGGGCACAGAGCCATTTTATGAGCCGGTGGCGGATAATCCAGTTTTGCCTCTATATTATTCGAATCCCAAACAATATGGCTTCTTACTCCAAATTTATTTCCTAAATCGACGTTTTAGCATGATCAAGGCAGCTTTGGCCGACGATAACAATGTTTTAGACCGCTCAATATACGAAGATGCCCTTTTTACAGAGCAAAATCACTTAGATGGGAACATTTCCGATCAAGAAATGAATGTTTACAATGAGCTTTTAAATAATATGATGTCCGAATTAAAAGGCCTAAAGAAAAAGGCCCCTGACCTAATGATTTATGCAGATACCGATTTCGAGACAATTTTGTATCGGATAAAAAAACGAGCGCGTCCTTATGAGCAATTTGATAATAATCCGAGTCTTCGCGATTACTATCATAAAATGTGGGCTGCTTACAAACAATGGTACGAAGAATACGACAAATCTCCTAAAATAAAAATTGATTTACAACATTGGAATTTGGAGGATCCAGAAAACCAAAAAGTCGTTCTTTCGATGATTGACGATAAACTTGCTGATCTGCGTGGAAAATCTTTTAGGATGAGAATTGCCTAATCAGTTTAAGAGATAAAAAAAGAGCTTGTCGACCAAACTCTTTTTAATTTAATCAATTATGCCAATCGCACCTAAAGCAATAACTAGAACACCAAGAATGATACGGTACCAGCCAAAAGCTTTGAAATCATGGGTCTGAATGAATCTTAGCAACCATTTAATAACCACATAAGCAACTACGAAGGAAACAAACATGCCGACTAACAATATAACGATCTGTTCTCCACTGAACATTCCATGAGAGTGAAGATAACTCCCAATTTTTAGAACCGAGACACCGAGCATCGTAGGAATCGATAGAAAGAAAGAAAATTCAGCTGCGGCTTCACGACTAACGCCAATTGAGATTCCGCCAAGAATAGTTGCACCAGAACGGGAAGTCCCTGGGACGATACTTAAAACTTGAAAAAAACCAATTTTTAAAACATCAGCAAGAGTCAAATGATTAATTGTTCTAACTCTTGGCCGCCTATTCTTTTGATAATTTTCAATGAAAATAAAAGCAATTCCATAAACAATCAAAGCAATCGAAACAACCAACCAATTCATTAAATGCTTGTCCATCCAGTCGTTGAGAAGAAATCCTATGATAACCGAAGGTATAACCCCAACTACAACTTTTACCCAAGTTGCCCAAATATTAAAACGTTGTTTTTCTGTTTTGCCGCCTCCAAAGGGCCACAATCTTTTCCAATAAAGCAGGACAACGGCAATTATCGCTCCTAATTGGATAACATATTCAAAAGTTGTCGTGAAAGCTTTATTGGAAGATATTTTGACAAACTGATCGACAATAATTAAATGACCAGTCGAAGAAATCGGTAGAAATTCGGTAATTCCTTCAACGATTCCTAAAATAATTGCTTTTAAAATTCCAAAAAACATAATTTCCCCTTTAGTCTAAGTTTGCTATTTCGTAAATCGCTTGAGCATAAATCGAGGTCGCTCGTTCCAAGTCGGCAATACGGAAATTTTCATTCGCTTGATGCATTGTCGCTTCGGCATCAGGAAATAAAGCTCCATAGCCAACTCCCCTTTTCATTAAACGACCAAAGGTGCCGCCACCAATTACTTTATCATAGGCCGCTTCACCAGTCTGCTTTTGATAAATATCCAAGAGTGTCCTAATAAGAGGATCATCTGGAGCGACATAATGTGGTTCTTGTACAAGCCCTTTATTAACAAAGGGTTCTTTCATGGCTTTTGGCTTGCTCGAATTGAGCCCTTCTAAAATTTGCTTATTATTCGTACTTTTTGGAAAACGAATATTGAGATTTATAAAACTGTCTTCCTGATCGATAAAATGCATAATACCAACATTCATCGATAAGTTGCCCATAACTTTATCAGTTGAAGCAATGCCGAGTTTTTCGCCCTTTGGATCTTGATGAGCAACCGTACCTAAGTAATTCAAAAAATCCTTGGCATTCTCAGAAAAAGCAAAATCCTTCAAAAACTCAGCAAGATAAGTGCCGGCATTTTTTCCCTGTTCCGGCCATGCTCCATGAGCTTGTTTGCCCTCAAGAGTGATTGTTAATCGATCTTTTTCTAAAGATGCAGTTCCGGATAATACAGTCTTACCAGAAAGATAATTTTTGAATTCACCAATGAAGGTATCAAGATCATTACCCTGAATAATAGCGACAGCTTTGCCAGGAACCATATTGGTCCGATAGCCAGATTGAAAGTTCAATAATTTCAGGCGGCCACTATTACGACCGGCAAAATGAAGCTCATACTGTGCCAGACCCTTTTCGCCATTAATGATCGGAAAATCGGCATCCGGCGAAAATCCTAATAGCGGTTGGGGCTGATTTTTAAAATAATAATTAACTCCCGTCCAATCATTTTCTTCATCACTTCCGAGAATAAAGCGGACCCGATGTTTTAATGGCAAATTAAGATCTCTAACAATTTTGAGACCATAATAAGCAGCTAAGCCCGGTCCCTTGTCGTCAGCTGTTCCTCTACCGAATATCTTGCCGGAACGTTCAACAGCCTTAAAAGGGTCCGTTTCCCAACCATCGCCGGCCGGCATGACATCAACATGTGCAAGAATTGCCACATATTGATCATCGGCGCCTTTCGGTGCATACTCCAAGTAGCCAACAACATTTTTTAAAATTTTTAACTGAAATTTATCACGTCCAGTCATCTCGGAAAATTTATATAATCCATCGCGTGGTCCCGGTCCCAAGGGCGCATCGTCGCTGCTGTTAAGATCATCACGAACAGACTTTACAGCAACAAGTGATTTTAAATCTTTTAATAATTGTTTTTGAACCTTACTTGATTCACTTTTCCAATCAATTGTCATTTTCGTTGAACTCCCTTAAAAAATCTTGCCGGTATAAAACGTCTAAGAAGCTCATCGGCAACATTAAATCTAATCAGTAGCAATATACCAACGATTCCACCAAAGAATACTGCTACAAGAAGAACGATAATTTGTGCAAAACGCGTTAACGGAAAGACTAATTCAAGCAGTTTAACAACTATCGAAGCAGATATCAAAACAGAAATTCCAATTACAATAGTTTTGAATAAATCGGCACTAGTATCAAGAATACTGACTTGATAATTCTTTTTAATCTCATTTAACAAATAACAGCTGCTAAAAACGAAACCAATTAGAGTGCTTAGCATCGCACCAGTTGCCTGTAACATATAAATCATCGGCACCTGGAAAACCATTTTCAAAAGAATTCCATAAATCAGAGCCTTCATCGCGGTCCGAGCGTGACCGAGTCCTTGAATGATAAAAGATAAAATAGTGAAGTAACCAAAAAAAATGGCAACAATCGCACTAACTTTTAGCAGCTGAACTCCAGCAAGCAAATCCGGATCGCTGGTTCCGTAAAAGACCGTGTACATCGGCAAGGCCACAGCATAAAGGCCAAACGCACTCAAAAGCATAGCAACATAAAAAAGACGATAAATATTCTTGATCTGTTTTTTAATACTTTCCCAATTATGATTGGAATAGGCATTGGAAAGCATCGGCAAACTCGTCTCTGCAATTGCAATTGCAAACGGGACAATAATCAACACCAATTTATTTGCATTGGCATTGAAACGAGCAAATTGAATGATCAACTGTTGATCAGAAAAATCAAAAAAACGGTTCATCGAAGCAAAGTAAGTAAATTGATCAATTAATTGATAAAAAGTCACAGCAGAAGCGACAACAACAAAAGGAACTGCTTGTTTTAGAATTCCAAAAATCAGTTCCTTGGCATCGACACGTTCTTTTCTATATGAATTTCTAGCTGCATCGACAAAACGCTCGCGGTGATTTGCAAAGGCATAAAGCAGGTAAAACATTCCCAACAAAGCGCCAATAAAGGCAGCAAAAGTCGACTGGACAACCGCTCCCTGCCAATTTAAAGGGTTTGATCTCATCACAATAAAAGTCCCGGCAAGCATGTAAATGACACGGGCAACCTGTTCGAAAATCTGACTAATAGCGGACTCTTTCATCATTTGGTTACCTTGAAATAAACCCCGAAACATCGACATAAAAGGAAAAATAAACACAGACGGCGCCAAAGACCAAAGCACTGGCGTTAAAAAGCGGTGTCCGGCTGCCAGAATAGGCGCTGACAATCCTAAAATCAAGGCTGAAGCCAAACCGGTCAATAAAGCAATTTTTAAACCCTGCCAAAATAATTTCATTGAAGTCTGGGCTTCGTTAATTGCGTTATAGTGGGCAACCAAGTTACTTATCGCCGTGGGAATTCCAGCTGTCGCAATCATTAAAAACAGAGCATATATGGAATATCCCATATTAAAAAGGCCATTCGCTTCAGTCGAAT
Organism: Oenococcus oeni; assembly: GCF_020510245.1. Classification (NCBI taxonomy): domain Bacteria; kingdom Bacillati; phylum Bacillota; class Bacilli; order Lactobacillales; family Lactobacillaceae; genus Oenococcus; species Oenococcus oeni. The sequence goes on from NZ_CP084701.1 coordinate 1,161,021, forward strand.
ATCTGCCGATAATGATTGTCCAAGGAATGATATAAAGTGCACCAAGAATTCGGGAAAAAAAGTTTCCAAAAGTAAGCCAAACTGAGCCACTAACTAACTGGTTTTCAATGCTTTCTGTTTTCTGGACATAGCTATCCTCGGATTGTTTATGAATATTCGTCAAAAGAAATACTGTTTACATTCTACTAAATTAAAGCAATAAAAAAAGCAGTTAGCCTCTTGCGAATTCTGCTGCTTCTTCATCGGTCGAAAAAACAAAATGACCGGGTGTAATTTCATGCATCTCGCGTTTTTTGCCATCAGTTTCGCTGGTAGGATCATACTCAATTGGTTTTCGGGAAAGTTCTTCTTGAGGATCCGGGATCGGAATGGCGCTTAAAAGGCTCTTAGTATAAGGGTGGATTGGATTTCCATAAACCTCGTCGGAGGTTCCGATTTCCAATATTTTGCCCCAATGCATCACTCCAATCCGGTCGGAAATGTACTTAACCATCGACAAATCATGAGCAATGAACAAATAAGTTAACTTTTCCTGTTTTTGAAGCTGCTTCATCAAATTAACGACTTGGGCCTGGATAGAAACATCCAAAGCCGAGATCGGCTCATCGGCAATAATAAATTTTGGCCGAACAGCCAGTGCTCGGGCAATACCAATACGTTGTCTTTGACCACCTGAAAACTCGTAAGGATAACGACTGGAATGATCTTTATTCAAACCAACCAATTCGAGTAAATGCTCAACTTGATTATCTCGATCTTCCTTATTTTTTGCCAAATGGTGGATATCGATTCCTTCAGCAATAATATCCTTAACTTTCATTCGACCATTAAGACTTGCTTGGGGATCCTGAAAAATCATTTGAGCATCTTTACGAAAAGATCTTAATTCTACAGATTTCATTTTCAAAACATCTTTGCCTTCGAAATGAATTTCCCCTGATTGTGGTTCATAAAGTTTCAGAATTGTACGACCAATCGTTGTTTTTCCAGAACCGGATTCACCAACTAATCCAAAAACCTCACCTTCGTAAATATCGAAGCTGACATTATCGATAGCCTTGACTTCGTTTGCATTTCCGGGATTAAAAGCCAGATTAAGATTTTTAACCTCAAGTAATTTCTTATCTGTCATATATTGTCCTTTCCAGTTACTTCAGCTCCGCTTTTTGGAACAGCAGTTTCTTTGGCCGTCTTCTTTTTTTCGGCAACACCAAACTTTGAAATTTTTGGCAGAGCACTTTTGCTCCCAAATTTCTTCCATTTGTCCCAACGCTTCAAGATTTCTTTTGGAGGAGTTATTTTAGGTGCGCGTTTATCTAAAAGCCAGGTAGCTGCATAATGCGTATCACTCAATTGGAAAAATGGTGGCTCTTCTTCATAGTCAATATCCAAAGCATAGCGATTTCTGGGAGCAAAAGGGTCGCCTTTTGGCAAATTAAGTAAATCCGGTGGCGTACCGGGGATCGAAGAAAGTTCATCCGTATCAATATCGGTAGTCGGCATTGAATTTAAAAGACCCCAAGTGTAAGGATGTTGAGGATTATAAAAAATTTCTTCCGTCGTGCCGTACTCGACAATTTGACCAGCATACATAACAGCCACTTTATCAGCCATGCCGGCGACAACACCAAGATCATGAGTAATAAAAATAATCGAAGAATCAATTTCGGATTGAATTTCTTTCATTAAATGAAGAATTTGAGCTTGAATAGTAACATCTAGAGCAGTCGTTGGCTCATCGGCAATCAAAATATCCGGATTTCCTGCCAAGGCAACAGCGATAACAGCACGTTGGCGCATACCACCGGACCATTGGTGCGGATAATCCTGAAAATGTTCTTCGGCATTTGGAATACCAACTTGTTTCATTAATTCCAATGCCTTTGCAGCAGCCTGCTCTTTTTCAATATCTTCATCATGAAGGAGAATGACTTCCATAATCTGTTTTCCGATCTTCATGGTCGGATCAAGACTCGTCATTGGATCCTGAAAAATCATCGCAACTTCGCCGCCGCGAAGTTCCTCGAATTCTTCTTCGCTGAACTTCAGTAAATCTTTTCCTTTATAGAAAATGTGGCCGGCGGAAATTGTCGCATTACTTGCATTTAAGCCCATTAAAGTATGTGTTGTAACGGATTTGCCGGAGCCTGATTCGCCAACAATTGCCAAGGTCTCGCCTTTGTTAAGTTCAAAGGAAACGTTTCTAATTGCTTTGATTGTACCGGCGTAGGTATGAAATTCTACTGATAAATTTTTAACTTGTAAAACTGGTTTTTCCGTCATGATTAGTCTCCACTATCGCCGCTTTTTGGATCAAATGCATCTCTAAGGCCATCGCCAAATAGGTAGAAAGCCAAAGAAATCAATACCAGAAAAGTACCTGGAATCAAAACCAAATATGGATAGTATTGTATCTCGTCACGTGCATCATTGATCATTGAACCTAGAGAAGAGGTTGGTGGCTGAACACCTAAACCAAGAGCAGAAAGAATAGCTTCAGAAGTGATTGCTTGTGGAATTGTCATCATTAACTGAACAATAATAGTTGAACTTATGTTAGGAATGATGTGTTTCATAGCAATTTTTAAAGGTCTTTCCCCTAAAACAGTTGCCGCCAAAACATAATCCTGCTCTTTAACCGAAAGTGTTTGTGCACGAATCTGTCGGGCCATGTTAATCCAACCGGTTAGAATCAAAGAGATTATAACCGACCAAATTCCGGCTCCAAGCAACAAAGTAAATAAAGTAACGATGACAATAAAGGGAACTGAACTTAAAATTTCAATAAAACGTTGGAGAATCAAATCGATCCAGCCACCCTTCCAGGCGGAGAAAACACCGAAACTAACACCAATAATCAAATCTCCAAGAGAAGCGACAATCGCAATTGTCAAAGAAATTCTTATTCCGACAATAACTCTTTTAGCAACTGAACGACCGGTATCATCGGTTCCTAAAATAAAATTCTTGCCAGCCGGGACATTCTGATCTGAATAAAGATCATCGCCATCATGCTTACCTTCCCAACCAGGAATTGGCAGGCCAGACTTTGGTGGCAAATCTTTATAAGTCGCTATCTCGTTTGGATTAAACTTATTTGCCTGCTGTTGACTCAAAAATGGGACCATAACAATTGTGAAAACAGATATTGCAATTAAAAACCACATTGAAACTACGGCAACTTTATTTAATTTTAAACGGCGCCATGCATCCTGCCAGAAAGTTAACGATGGTTTTTGAATTTTTTCATTATCGGAACTTGACTCGATTCCAACAACTTGAAAGGTCTTTTCAGCCATTAGTCTTTACCCCCTAAACGAATTCTTGGATCCGCTATCGCTGTGGCAATATCGCCAAGTAGAATCATAACCTGTAATAAAATCGTATACACGATTGTTGTTCCCATGATAACTGGATAGTCTTTTGAAGAAATCGAGGAGACAAATTGGTTCCCTATTCCAGGAATTGAAAAAATCGTTTCAATCAGCGCAGAACCTGTCAATAACCCGGCCGTCAAAGGTCCAAGCAAAGTCAAAACAGGAATCAAAGAATTTCGAACGGCATGTTTCATAATAACTTGGCCTTCATCAAGGCCCTTAGCGTAAGCTAATTGAATCTGATCAGAGTCCAAAGTTTCCAAAGTCTGCGACCTTGTAAAACGAGCAACAAAGGCAATGACACCCATTCCCAAAGCCAAAGTTGGCAATACACTGGACATCCAGGAATTCCAACCAGTTATCGGAAAAATCGGCATATCAATCGCAAAGAAAAGCATTAACAACATTCCCAACAAAAAGTCCGGCAAGGCAGTGAAGAAGAGAGTGATAATACTCAAACTATAATCGCGCGCCGTGTTCTTTCTCATCGCTTGGTAAGTACCGATATACATTCCTAAAGGAACACCGAGTATCAGAGCCTGAATACCTAATTCCATCGAAACAGGCAAGCGTTGGCTTATCATCAAGCTGACACTTTGACCGGTGTTAATGTATGAAGTCCCAAAATTAAAGTGAGCTGCATTGACCAAATAATTAAGAAACTGTTGCCAAATCGGTTTGCTCAAACCATATTGCTTACTCAATTGAGCAATTTGCGATGCGGAGAGTTTCGGGTTATTGAAGGGTGAACCCGGCATCCATTGCATCATCACGAATGTAAGTGCGGTAACAATAAAGACCGTAAGAACCATCATGAGTATTCTTTTTAAGATGTATTTTGCCATATTCCTTCACTTTTCTATAAGTTTCATATGTACGAGAAAACCGGAATTAACCGGATTTCCTAAAAAATATTTATTTACTTCTTTGAACGATAAGCGTTCCAGAAGTAATAAGGAGCACCAGATGAGAAGTATTGAACACCCTTAACTTTTGAATTCGAAAGTGTCGCTGCATTTACCCAGAAAACAGGATTAACACCTGCATTTTGATAAAGAACTTTTTCGGCTTTGATTTCGTCAGCAGTACGCTTGGTATCACTCAAAGCATTTTTATCGGAAGCGCTCTTAATAAGTGCATCGTATTCCTTGTTCGACCAGCTTCCATCATTGTTAGAACCACCAGTAACGAACATATTCAAGAATGTTAATGGTTCAGAATAATCAGCACTCCAAGCTGCTAGAACAACGTCGAAATTATGATTTTCCTGATCAAGCAAACGTTGTTTGAATGGAACCAACTTCTCTTTAACTGTCAAACCAGGTAATTCTGACCATGACTGTTGCAGGGTATCAAGCGTCGACTTAGTTACTGTCGAATCCGATGATCCTTCAATTGTCAAAGTCAACTTCTTCAAGCCAACTTCTTTCATGCCTTCGGCAAACAGTTTCTTCGCTTTTTTAATGTTGTAGGCATAAGCGGTTGCTTTGGCTGCGGCTTTAGCAAAGTCGCCACCAGTGGCAGTTTTAGCCAAACCGGCTGGAGTAATCCCAGTAGCCGCTGAATCAAGACCTTCGGAAACCGAATTAGCAATGGTCTTTCGATCAGTTGCCAAGTTTAAAGCCTCACGAATCTTAGCATTGGTTAGGCCTTTGACCTTGCCAGTCTGGTTGTACTCAAGATAATCTGTTTGAGATTGATTATAAATCTTAAAATTCTTAGAATTCTTATATTTCTTGATCTGCTGTGGCGTAGACAAAGTTACCTGATCAAGTTCGCCCTTGTTGTAAAGAGCCAGAGCAGCCGTTGTATCAGTCACAACTTGGAAATTAACACCTTTGTTTTTAACTGCCTTGGCATCCCAATAGTTCTTGTTTGGAACCAACTTAAATTTCTTATTGGAACCGTTCCAACCGACAAATTTATAAGGACCACTGTAAACCTGTTTGGAAGAACTTGTACCAACCTTGCTTCCCAAACTCGACTCAAACTTCTTGTCTTGTGCGAAGAAGACTGGAAAGGCCATTAAGTTCTGGAACTGAGGCATTGGGTGTTCTAGGGTGACAACCAAAGTTGTTTTGTTCTTTGCTTTGATTCCCAAAGAACTCAAGTCCTTATTCTTGCCGGAATTAATCGCATCAGCGTTTTTAATTCCGGAATAAATATAAGCATACTGACTTGCCGTCTTTGGATTAACCGTTCTTTGCCAGGCATACACGAAATCCGATGCAGTTAGTGGATCTCCGTTTGACCATTTCAAGCCCTTGCGCAAATGGAAAGTCCAAGTTAAACCATCTTTGGAATGTGACCAGCTTTTAGCGAGACCGGCTTTCGGTGCGCCGCTGGATGTCCGGGAAAGTAGTCCCTGTTGGACATTGGCTGCAACTTCAAATGCATAGCTATCAGTCATCTGTGACAAATCCTGAGTTGTCATATCAACCGGTAAATACTCATTCAAAACATTGGAAGTGGTCGACTTCTTGCCTAAAGTTGCATATCCCGCAACTCCGCCAATAACAATCACGGCCGCTAAAGCGGTAATACCGACTTTTTTGCCCGTTGACATCTTTTTCTTTCTTGCCATTAATTTTTTCTCTCCTTCGACTCTTCATTCATTTCATCATTCCCATTTCTTGCTTCGCCTCAAATTAAAGGAGCAAGTATTTCATCATCTGAATCCTTTACTTCTTTGAACGATAAGCGTTCCAGAAGTAATAAGGAGCACCAGATGAGAAGTATTGAACACCCTTAACTTTTGAATTCGAAAGTGTCGCTGCATTTACCCAGAAAACAGGATTAACACCTGCATTTTGATAAAGAACTTTTTCGGCTTTGATTTCGTCAGCAGTACGCTTGGTATCACTCAAAGCATTTTTATCGGAAGCGCTCTTAATAAGTGCATCGTATTCCTTGTTCGACCAGCTTCCATCATTGTTAGAACCACCAGTAACGAACATATTCAAGAATGTTAATGGTTCAGAATAATCAGCACTCCAAGCTGCTAGAACAACGTCGAAATTATGATTTTCCTGATCAAGCAAACGTTGTTTGAATGGAACCAACTTCTCTTTAACTGTCAAACCAGGTAATTCTGACCATGACTGTTGCAGGGTATCAAGCGTCGACTTAGTTACTGTCGAATCCGATGATCCTTCAATTGTCAAAGTCAACTTCTTCAAGCCAACTTCTTTCATGCCTTCGGCAAACAGTTTCTTCGCTTTTTTAATGTTGTAGGCATAAGCGGTTGCTTTGGCTGCGGCTTTAGCAAAGTCGCCACCAGTGGCAGTTTTAGCCAAACCGGCTGGAGTAATCCCAGTAGCCGCTGAATCAAGACCTTCGGAAACCGAATTAGCAATGGTCTTTCGATCAGTTGCCAAGTTTAAAGCCTCACGAATCTTAGCATTGGTTAGGCCTTTGACCTTGCCAGTCTGGTTGTACTCAAGATAATCTGTTTGAGATTGATTATAAATCTTAAAATTCTTAGAATTCTTATATTTCTTGATCTGCTGTGGCGTAGACAAAGTTACCTGATCAAGTTCGCCCTTGTTGTAAAGAGCCAGAGCAGCCGTTGTATCAGTCACAACTTGGAAATTAACACCTTTGTTTTTAACTGCCTTGGCATCCCAATAGTTCTTGTTTGGAACCAACTTAAATTTCTTATTGGAACCGTTCCAACCGACAAATTTATAAGGACCACTGTAAACCTGTTTGGAAGAACTTGTACCAACCTTGCTTCCCAAACTCGACTCAAACTTCTTGTCTTGTGCGAAGAAGACTGGAAAGGCCATTAAGTTCTGGAACTGAGGCATTGGGTGTTCTAGGGTGACAACCAAAGTTGTTTTGTTCTTTGCTTTGATTCCCAAAGAACTCAAGTCCTTATTCTTGCCGGAATTAATCGCATCAGCGTTTTTAATTCCGGAATAAATATAAGCATACTGACTTGCCGTCTTTGGATTAACCGTTCTTTGCCAGGCATACACGAAATCCGATGCAGTTAGTGGATCTCCGTTTGACCATTTCAAGCCCTTGCGCAAATGGAAAGTCCAAGTTAAACCATCTTTGGAATGTGACCAGCTTTTAGCGAGACCGGCTTTCGGTGCGCCGCTGGATGTCCGGGAAAGTAGTCCCTGTTGGACATTGGCTGCAACTTCAAATGCATAGCTATCAGTCATCTGTGACAAATCCTGAGTTGTCATATCAACCGGTAAATACTCATTCAAAACATTGGAAGTGGTCGACTTCTTGCCTAAAGTTGCATATCCCGCAACTCCGCCAATAACAATCACGGCCGCTAAAGCGGTAATACCGACTTTTTTGCCCGTTGACATCTTTTTCTTTCTTGCCATTAGTAAATTATCCTCCCGTCTCATTAATTAATTAAATGAGAATAAAACTGAATTATTATATGCGCTAATCTTTTCGGAAATCAAGCAAGATGTTAGTTTTTTTGACAACAATCTTCGGATTTTCCGATCAATTTCTCAATCTATTTCTTTGAAATATAGGCATGCATGTAATAACTGCCCGCGCCAGAAGAGAAATTGAGGATGCCTTTGACTTTCGGATTCGTCAGAACCGGTGAGTTAACCCAATAAACAGGATTAACAGCGGAATTCTGATAGAGAATCTTTTCTGCCCTAACTTCATCGGCAATTCTCGCCTTGCTATTCAAAGCGTCTTTGCTCTCTGCAGCATTAATTGCTTGGTCATATTCTTTACTAACCCATTTGCCGTCATTATTAGGCGAATCAGAAGTGAACAAACCGAGAAAAGTAGTAGCTTCGGCGTAATCAGCAATCCAATCAGTCAATATAACTTGAAAATTGCCATTAGCCGCATCTTGCAAACGTTGTTTAAAGGGAACAAATTTCTCTTTTACTGTTAAACCGGGTAATTGTTCCCAAGTTTGCTGAATTGTATCCAAAGTAGATTTCGAAGTAGTTGAATCCGAGGTGCCTTCAACCGTCAAAGTCATTTTCTTCAAGCCGGCTTCTTTCATGCCTTCGGCAAACAGTTTCTTCGCTTTTTTAATGTTGTAGGCATAAGCGGTTGCTTTGGCTGCGGCTTTGGCAAAGTCGCCACCAGTTGAAGTAAGTGCCAAACCGGCTGGAGTAATCCCAGTAGCCGCTGAATCAAGACCTTCGGAAACTGACTTTGCAATTCCTTTACGATCAGTTGCCAAGTTTAAAGCCTCACGAATCTTAGCATTGGTTAGGCCTTTGACCTTGCCAGTCTGGTTGTATTCCATGTATAAGGTTTCCGACGAGTTGTAAATTTTCAAATCTTTAGAACTCTTATATTTTTTGATTTGTTCAGGAGTGGTTAAAGAAACCGAATCCAATTGATCCTTTTTATACGTTGCCAGGGTAGCAGTTGGATCGGTAATAACCTGAAAATCGACACCCTTGTTTTTGACTGCCTTAGCATTCCAATAGTTCTTGTTTGGAACCAATTTGAACTTTTTGTTGGAACCATTCCAACCAACAAATTTGTAGGGACCATCGTAAACCTGTTTGGAAGAACTCGTGCCAACTTTCTTACCGAGACCCTTCTCAAATTTTTCATCTTGAGCGAAGAAAACTGGAAAAGCCATTAAATTTTCAAATTGAGGCATTGGATGCGACAATGTCACCACAAGAGTGTTTTCCCCTTTTGCTTTGATTCCCAAAGAACTTAAGTCCTTATCCTTGCCGGAATTAATTGCGTCGGCATTTTTAATTCCAGAGTAGATGTAAGCGTACTGACTTGCGGTCTTTGGGTTAACTGTTCTTTGCCAGGCATAAACAAAATCAGAAGCCGTTAGTTTATCGCCATTCGACCACTTCAATCCTTTACGCAAATGAAAAGTCCAAGTCAATCCATCTTTGGAATGTGACCAACTTTTAGCAAGACCAGCTTTTGGCGAACCATTGCTCTTTCGAGAAAGCAATCCTTCCTGAGAATTGGCTGCAACCAAAAATGCATAACTGTCCGTCATCTGTGACAAATCCTGAGTCGTCATATCTTCCCCAAGATATTCATTCAACACATTTGTATTAGATGAACTGTTCTTGAGCAGCGCACTAGATCCAAAAATGCCACCGACAACTATCACAAGCGCTAAAGCCGCGATAGCAACTTTTTTGCTAGTAGACATTTTTTTCTTTCTTGCCATTAATAAAACTCCTTCTCCTTCCTTTTCACCAAATAATTAAATGAAAATAAAATTGCGTTATTATATGCTCTATTTGACTTTAAAATCAAGCTATATGTTAGCTTTATTGACAAGAATATTCGGATTTTAGACTTAAAAATGAAATAAAAAAGCCGGTATAATCGGCTTTTTTGTAGTTCTAAGCACTTTTATTACAATTTTAAATAAAAAATATAATCATTTTAAAAAATAAAAAAATAACAATTTTATTTGTAATATTTTAAAAAATTATTTGACAACTATATTAATAATTTTCCCAGGAATTGCAATGATTTTAACAATGTTTTTATCGGCAACTTGTTTTTTAACATCTGGATTATCTGTTGCCATTTTTGCCAACTCATCACGAGAGATATCAACAGGTGTATTGATCTTTGCCCTAACTTTCCCATTGATCTGAACAGCCATTTCAATCTGTTTTTCAATAATTTGACTTTCATCGTAAGTTGGCCAGGTAGCATAAGCAATTGTTTCCTGGTGACCCATTCGCTGCCAAAGTTCTTCGGTTATATGCGGAGCAACCGGATTAAGCAGTTGCAAAAAGGCATTCATATATTTTTTTGGTAGTTTTTCAGCCTTAAAAGTTTCATTGATGAAAACCATCATCTGCGAAATAGCTGTATTAAAGCGCATTGCTGCATAATCCTCGGTTACCTTTTTAACAGTTTGATTGAAAATTTTGTCAAGCTTATGATCGTTCTCGCTAACAATTATCGGATTAATACCATCACCGTCACTGGTGAAGATTCGCCATACACGGTCCAAATAACGCCTTATACCAGCTAAACTTTCGGTACTCCAAGGTTTTGACTGGGTTAGAGGTCCCATAAACATTTCATAAACACGCAAAGCATCAGCACCATAAGAGTCGACTATTTCATCTGGATTAACGACATTGCCCTTTGATTTAGACATTTTTTCATGGTTGGTTCCGAGAATCATCCCCTGATTAACAAGCTTTTGAAAAGGCTCTTTAGTCGGTACAATACCTAGATCATATAAGAATTTATGCCAAAAACGAGCATAAAGCAGATGCAAAACGGCGTGTTCCGCTCCGCCAACATATAGATCGACATTCATCCAATACTTTAATTTTTCTGGATCGGCGAGAACTTTATCATTATGTGGATCGATATATCTTAAGAAATACCAGGAAGAACCGGCCCACTGGGGCATTGTATTTGTCTCACGACGACCCTTTACTCCATCTTGGCGAGTAACTTCCAGCCAGCTCTTAGCATTAGCCAGCGGTGATTCGCCGGTACCGGATGGTTTCATTTGATCTTGGTTTAAATGTGGCAGCCGTAAGGGCAGCTCGCTTTCCGGAACCAGTGTTTGCTTGCCATCTTCCCAATGGATAACAGGAATTGGTTCGCCCCAGTAACGTTGACGGGAAAATATCCAGTCGCGAAGTTTGTAATTAACCTGTTTATGGCCGGCATCGTGTTCTTCTAGCCAATCAATAATCTTTTCAATCGCTTGTTTTTTATCCAAGACATCCAAAAAAGCGGAATTTATATGAGTACCGTCGCCAGTAAAGGCTTCTTTGGAAATGTCGCCACCCTTGATCACCTGCCTAATCGGTAAATCAAATTTTTTAGCAAATTCATAATCACGCGTATCATGAGCTGGAACAGCCATTATCGCCCCGGTCCCATAACTTGATAGGACATAATCAGCAATCCAAATCGGTATTTTTTCCCCATTAACCGGATTAATTCCATAGGCGCCGGTAAAGGCGCCGGTTTTTTCCCGATTAAGATCAGTTCGCTCCAAATCGGATTTGGAAGCAATTTTAGCTTTATAAGCGTCAACATCCGCCCTGCATTCGCTAGTTGTAATCTTGTCAACTAAATCGTGTTCAGGCGCCAAAACCATATAAGAGGCTCCAAATAAGGTATCTGGGCGAGTAGTATAGACCTCTACTTGATAATCACTTTTTCCATCAACTTTAAAAAATACCGCTGCACCGGTTGATTTTCCTATCCAATTCCGCTGCTGCTCTTTAATTGCTTCCGGCCAATCAAGATCATCCAAATCGGAAAGCAGACGCTCGGCATATTTAGTAATTCTTAAAACCCACTGTTTCATCGGAACACGATATACCGGATAACTGCCACGTTCGGTTTTGCCGTCAATAACTTCTTCATTGGCGACAACTATTCCACCACCAGGGAAATCAGGCGCCCAATTGACCATAATTTCATCTTCGTAAGCAAGGCCTTTTTTATAAAGTTGTTCGAAAATCCACTGAGTCCATTTGTAATATTCTGGATCGGTCGTATTTATTTCCCGGTCCCAGTCATAAGAAAAACCAAGTGATTTAACCTGCTTTTTAAAATGCTTAATATTTTCATTTGTAAAATCAGCCGGATTGTGGCCGGTTTTAATCGCGTATTGTTCGGCAGGAAGGCCAAAGGCATCCCAACCCATAGGCTGTAAAACATTGAAACCACGCATCCGGTTAAAACGAGCCATAATATCGGTGGCTGTGTAGGATTCAGGATGGCCAACATGTAGACCTTGTCCCGATGGGTAGGGAAACATATTCATGACGTAATATTTTGGTTTTCCGGAAGTTTCCGGAGCCGTTTTGAATGTTTTGTGTTCATCCCAATAGGTTTGCCATCTTTTTTCAATTGCTTTGTGATCGTAACTCATAAAATCTCCCATTTTATTTCTAAGTTGATGGACAAAAAAATCCGCCTGTAAAAACAACAGGACGGATTTCCGCGGTACCACCTGAATTCGCTAAAGCGCACTCAATATAGATTAATTAATTAAAATTATCAGCCGAGTTCGAATCAAGATTTTGCAAACTCGCATCAAACGTTTGCTTTCTGTAAAAACCTTATATCTACTACTACTAATTGTGTTTATTATAACTTAATTTGCCAAAAGAGCTTTAATTTTTTCAACTTGATCGAGCTTCTCCCAAGGAAGATCCAAATCGGACCTGCCAAAATGACCAAAAGCAGCTGTTTGCAAGTAAATAGGACGCCGTAAATCAAGCTGATTAATAATTGATAAAGGCCGAAAATCAAAAACCTGATCGACAATAGAATAAATTTTATCAATTGATACTTTCTCTGTTCCGAAAGTATCTAAATCAATCGAAACCGGCCGAGCGACACCGATTGCATAGCCTACCTGAATTTCCAGTTTATCGGCTAAACCGGCTGCCACCAGGTTCTTAGCAACGTAACGCGCGTAATAGGCACCTGAGCGGTCGACCTTTGTAGCATCTTTACCGGAAAAAGCTCCGCCGCCATGATGGGCAGCACCACCGTATGTATCAACAATTATTTTTCTGCCGGTTAAACCAGAATCGGCTTGTGGACCGCCCAAGGACCATAATCCAGACGGATTAATGAAAAATTTTGTATTTTCATCGACCAATTCTGTCGGCAATACAGGAGCAATAATATCTTCGCTGATGCGGGCCCGCAAATCTTCCAATTCGATTCCTTCGATGTGCTGTGCAGAAAGAACAACTGCCGAAATACGTTTTGGACGATTATCGTCCCCATATTCAACAGAAACCTCTCCTTTTCCATCGGGACGCAAGTAGCTGTTCGAGTCACCCGCCTCACGGACGGTTTTAAGCTGTTTCATCAACTTGTGAGAAAGCTGCAGCGCCAAGGGAATATAGTCGCTGGTCTCGTTATTTGCATAACCATAGATAATTCCCTGATCACCAGCTCCGATTTGATCAGGGTCGTCTTCTGCTTGGTCGACAGCACTTGAAATCTCTGCTGACTGCTCGACAATTTTATTAGAAACATTTACAGAATCATAGGTAAAACCCAATTTTGGTTCAATGTAACCGATTTTTTTAATTGTATCAGTGGCAACATCCCTAACGTTGACATAAGCTTTCGTTGATAATTCACCAAAGATAGAAACATCTCCGGTCGAGACGGTAACTTCAATCGCACTTCTCGCTAGAGGGTCCTGTTTTAGAACCTCATCTAAAATGGCGTCCGCAATCTGATCAGCAATTTTGTCTGGATGACCAATCGCGACCGACTCACTCGTAAAAAACTTTTTCATAAATCAAAATTCACTTTCTAACAAAAACAGGCCGATAGGAGTCTGTTTAGGCTTAGACCCATCGCTTACCACTGGGGCACCTTGCAAAAAAGCAGGTTGCCGGTAGCTCATCGGGTGGTATCCCTCACTACGCTCTGAATAGGTTTTAACTGCAATTGTTAATTAAATTGTAGCGAATCTATTTTATAATTGCAGAATATGAATGATATTCCTGTAAAAAAGACAAGCGATCGATCTTTTTTGATAGTTTCAATTTCCCTAACAACCGCTATTTTCAACTTCATTTGGTGGCTTTATTTAAATATCAATGGCAATCTAGAAAATTTATTTAGTCAAGGACAACAAAGCGAATTAAGTTTGTTATATACAATAAGCCTATCAGTAAGCATTTTTATCGGATTAAACAAAATTATTTCAACTCATTGGCAATTAATTCCAATTTCCGTCGCTTTAGCTGTCGCCTACTACATTGGCAACCAGCAAAATTGGAAGATCATGCTTTTGTTGTTATTATTTCCGGTTTTTTTAATTCTACTGCCCTTGAAAAAATTACATTTAATATCTATTTACGGCCTGCTGGATATTAGTTTTATGGCTGGTTTTGTTCTGCCATCAGTACTTCTCTACCTACAAAAAGGTCGGCTGACAAAGGATTTTCTGAACAGCCTGCTTTTGTTGACCTTGACATTCACTTTTTTTCTGGCCGGAATTTTTATTTCATCAAAAATCCAAAAATTCTTGATCGGTTTGGTCAGTGGCACTGCCTTAATAGTCATTTGCTCTATAAACGACCACAATCTTTGGTTTTTGGGAACATTATTCTAATCGTATTAACCTGGTTATTTTTAAATAAATTGACTCTTCGCCAAAAATATCGATTACCTTTTTTCTCGTTGATAATGTTGTTCTCAATTTGCCTGGCAATGTTTCAAATAAATGCTTAACTAATTTTCCTTTAATAAACTATCAATCACGTCCAAAACACCATCATGGTTATTATCAAGTCTGGTTTTTAATTTTATTTTTGTTTGCATTGAAATATCCGAATTGATCATCAAATAACTTTTCGGATATTTTTTTAACATTTCCAAATCGTTCTCATTATCACCAAATGTAACAATTTGTTGGTCGGTTGCCATCCAACGCTTTTGAAGAAACTTTAAGCCGGTTGCTTTATTGGCATCAGCCGCCAAGACGTCGACATTGCCAAAACCAGAACCAGTAGAATGGACTTCGTCTCCAAAAACCCGCCGCAAACGGTCGACCTGCTTGGCGACATCGACATTTTTCCAAAGAAAAGTAACTTCAAGAATTTTTTCTTTGCTTTCCATTAATTTATCAATCTGTTCGATGTCGTGATACCATTCAGAAATTTCTTTTATTAATTCTGGCGTTGCATGATTAGAAACATAAGATTTCTTCAGTCCGGTCAAGATAACGAAATTATTATCGGAGTCAGGATTCTCAGCATTCCAATCAATCACTTTTTGAATCTGTTGATCGGAAAGAAAAGCCGCATGCACCAATTTATCATAATCATAGGAAGCGGCGCCATTTGAAGCAACATAGCTAATTTTTAGGCCTTTTTTTAAAACAGGCGCAAAAATCTTTTTCAAATGTGAAATTTTATTTCCGGAAGCAGCTACGAATTTTATATTGCGATGGTTCATTTCTGCTAACTGCTCGGAAAAACGATCGACATTATAGCTTTTGTCGTCACGTAGAAAAGTGCCATCCATATCACTTGCAATTACTTTTAGATCCATGTCAGCCCTCCAGAAAATTACCTCGAACAATTTTAACATACGTCTAAATAAAGACTTAAGACGAATAGAAAACGATTAACTCCCACACAAGAAATTAAAATAGTTTAATTAAGACAATTCCGATAACCATTAAAATAATTCCAAGAACCTGAAGAGGAACGATCGGATTCCGTTTAGCAGCAAACCAACCAAACTGATCAACCAGCATACTGCCGGTAATCTGGCCAAGCAGGACAATAACGACCGTAAAACCAGTGCCGATCAATGGAACCAAGTATGCGTTTCCGAGAACAAAAAGTGCACCAATTAAACCACCAATCCAGATCCACCAAGGGAATTTCCGATTAAAAGCCGGTGCAAAATGATAACCATGTTCAACAACCGCGACAATTATCCAAAGAGCAATCGATCCAATCAAAAAAGAAACAAAAGCAGCTTTAACCGCTGAATTCAAGACAGTTCCCAAATGACCATTAATAGCCGTTTGCGATGCACTGAACATCCCGGTAACAATGCCGCCTATTCTCCAAAACCATTGAGAATTTCGGTTGGAATTCTGCAAAAGAGAATTATCAGAAATTATTTCTTTACGGGCGGAAAATAACTTTTGAGCAGAGATAGCCAAAAAAACGCCAAGTAAAACCAAAAGAGCTCCTAAAATACGGATTATATTGAGAGCGTGGGTTGGTGAATAGAACCAACCAAAATTATCAATCAACATGCTCATAATAATTTGACCGACAATTGGCATAATAACAGTCTGAACCCCACCAAGGTGCGGAAAAAGAAGGATATTTCCAGTCAGATAAATAACGCCAAGTAAACCGCCAACCCAAATCCACCAAGGCTGATTTTTAATCAGATCAACACCAATTTCCAGCGAATGAGTAATTAATAAGGCAACAAGTGCCAAGAAAATAGTCCCAATCGTAAATGAAGTCATCGATGAAAGCAACGGTGAAGAAAAAGCGTTACGCAAACGGGAATTAATCGCCGTTTGCATTGGCAGGCCGATCCCAATAGACAAACCAATAATAACTGCAAACAATTTATGTACTCCTAATCTTTAATGCTTACTTTTCAAAAGGGAAAGCTTCTGTCATTCTAGCATTGATTAAAAAGACGGTGCATATCTTAACGAGAAAATATTAAAATAACCCGATGCCATAAAAGAATTTACGTCAATTGAAACTGCATGTGATGATATTTGTGTTCGGAAATCATAAGATCGCTGATTATCCTAAAACCAAAAGACCGATAAAGTTTTAGAGCCCTGGTATTTCTAAAATCGACATTTAATCCCAAAAGCAGTTCCCCTTCTTGAATCGCCGTTTTTCGTGCCGCTTTTAAAAGTTCTGTTCCGATTCCCAAACCGCGAAAATCTTCAACAACGGAAATAGAATCGATATACCATTCATTATCAAAACTTTCTCGGTCGGGGAAAACTATTCTATTTTGTTTATACTTCTTAGCAAGAATTTTTTGTAAAGTATGATCAAAAGTAAACTCGTCTTTTCCCGGATAACCAAAAAGAACTCCAACGACTTTTTGATTATCGCGAGCAACCAGAGCTTTTGAAAAATGATAGCGGGTGTGGCGATCCTCTTGGGAGGCCAAATAATAAGCCTCAAGCAGTTGGAATTCATCTAATAACTTAATTTCCATATCATGAAATATCCGTCCCTCCAAATTAAGTATTTTTAGCTGGTCAGTTTGATTAGCTTTTTCAATTAGCAAAGATTATTTCCTCTTTTTAGACAATTATTGGAAATTGTCAAATTATTTTTTACTTATTTTTAAATATAATATTAACAAAGGCCCCGAAACAGATGATTTGGTCAAAATAAAAACGCCTTTGGGGTGGCGTTTTTTGGGATTAATTATTATGAAGAGAGTTTTTAATTTATTTGGAAGGAATATTTTATTATTGGAGAGTTGTTCGTCGGGATTTGTTTTTAACAACTTGTCCTTTGGAACAGTTTTAATTATTCAATTGACAGATTAAAAGAAAATAAAGAGAGATAAAACGAAGATAAAGTTAATTTATGTATAAAAAGAAAAAGAAAGAGGATTTTTTAGGATAATAAAAGATATGTATGATGGAAAACCTTTTTTGCAATTGTTTTTGCTTATCAAGAAAGGATTAATCGCAACAATTGCAATGATAATTACGATGGTCTTGATGCTTGACGACATTGAAAACTACCCCATTTCGAAAATGGATGGAAATATGTTGATGATATCGATATACGGATCGATTACGGTTGCTTTACTGAATGTTTTTCAAGCAATTTGTTTATTTGTTTATTTAAATAATACTTTTCGATCGATTTACGTGATAAGCAGTTACATAAGTAACACTATATTGGTAATTATTTGTACAAGTCGCGTTAATGATTATTCATTTATGTATCTGGGCATTTTTTCCGGCCTGTTGGGAATATTTTTACTAACTTATCAAATATGGTGTGGACGCCGCTATCATCTTGTCAATCATCCTTAAAATTTTGGCCAAAAATACTGAACCACATTCGTACGATAAGATACTTTTTAAAAAGAGAGTTTAATTATGATACATAAAACAAAGGCATTTCGAATATCAATCCTGGCACTCTTTATTGCATTTATCATTATTCAGAATTTTGTGCCCCTACTCGGCTACATACCGGTCGGTCCCTTAAGCTTAACGACTATTCAGATTACAGTTATCATAGCTGCAGTCGTCTTCGGACCGGTCGATGGAGGAATAGTCGGCGCGGTCTGGGGAATTCTTTCCTGCATCAAAGCTTTTACCGCACCATCCAGTCCAGTTGAACCTTTGATCTTTACAAACCCTTTAATAGCAATTATTCCGAGAATTATAGTCGGAATAATTGCCGGCTATTTGTTTATCGTTTTAAATAAATTAAAATTAAAAAAAACGATTGCCATGTTTCTCTCGGGATTGATTGGAGCACTCACGAATACCATATTAGTTCTTGGACTAATTTACATTTTTTACCGTACTCCTGCAGTTGCACACGCCTACGGTGTTTCGGACCCAAAATATTTAGGCGGCCTTTTATTGTTGGTCATTGCTACAAACGGTATCCCAGAAGCGATTTTATCTTCGATTATTACACCGATTATTTCTCTTCCTTTGGAACGCTACCTCAATAAAGACGAATAAACAAATTTCAAAAAATTTAATCTTAGTGGAGGATTTTTTGTCAAATAAAGCTCTTGAAATAAAAAACTTATCTTTTAAATACCGCCATAATTCAAAGGAAACGTTAAAAAAGATTAATTTGTCCGTTGAAAAAGGAAAATGGCTCTCGATTCTTAGCCGTAACGGAAGTGGCAAAACGACTTTAATTAAATTAGCTGCAGGTCTCTTGGAGAATAGTTCCAAAGGTTCAATTAAAATATTCGATCAAGAAGTAAACCAAGAAAACTTCGCTTCGATCAAAGAACATATTGGAATGGTTTTCCAAAATCCGGACAATCAATTTGTCGGTCCGACAGTTCAAGACGATGTGGCTTTTGGCCTAGAAAATAAATCCATTGAACGAAATGAAATGATTGAAAGAGTCGATTCGGCATTAAAAGACGTTGAAATGATTGAATTCGCTAATCGCGAACCGAATAGCTTATCAGGAGGACAAAAACAACGCGTTGCTCTTGCAAGTGTACTTGCATTGCAACCGGACATCATTATTTTGGATGAAGCAACAAGTATGCTCGACCCAAAAGGCCGAAAAAGTCTACTAAAATTGGTTCAAAAATTACGTTCTCAATACAAAATTACCGTGATAGCAATCACTCACGACATTCAAGAAATCGAACAGTCGGATCAAGTCATAATAATAGACGGCGGCAAAAAGAAATTGGAGGGAAAACCTGCGAAAATTCTGATCGAAGATGAAAAACTCGAGTCTTTTGGACTTGAAGTCCCTTTTACAAAGAGGGTCAGAAAAAGACTTTTCGAATTAGGAATAATTTTGCCAAACGATTATGAATCAAAGGAAATGGTAGCCAATAAAATATGGAAATATTATTCAAAAATGTAGATTATATTTACCAGCCGAACTCACCTTTTCAATTCAAGGCACTGACAGATGTCAATTTAAAAATCGAGAGTGGCTCTTTTACGGCTATAATCGGAAAAACCGGTAGCGGAAAATCAACTTTGATACGACATTTAAATGGTTTATTAAAACCAAGTTCCGGCGAAGTAAAAATTGGCAACCTTACAATCACTTCGTCAATCAAAGAAAGTCAGTTAAGTGATCTGAGAAGAAAAGTCGGAATGCTTTTTCAATTTCCCGAGCAACAATTATTCGCTGATACAGTTGAACACGATATTGAGTTTGGACCAATAAATTTTGGAACAACTAAAGAAAAAGCAAAAAAAATTGCTAGAGAAAGCTTGAAAAAAGTTGGCTTAAATGACGAATTCTTAAATCGTTCACCTCTAGAATTATCCGGCGGGCAGATGCGCAGAGTCGCTTTAGCTGGCGTCTTGGCAGTTAAACCGGATATCTTAGTACTTGATGAACCGACTGCCGGCTTGGATTTCATCGGAAAAAAAGAAATAACGAAACTAATCAAAAAACTTCAATTAGAAGAGCACACAACGATTATTTTAGTTAGCAATTCAATGGAGGACGTTGCCGATTACGCAGAAGAGGTCATTCTTCTAAGCAAAGGAAAAGTAATCAAACAGGCTTCTCCAAACAAAATTTTCTCGAATAAAGAAATAACCAGTGCTTTAGGAATTGAGACTCCGCAAACAACGGTTCTTGCGGAATTTTTACTTGAGAGAGGTGTAGATTTCAAAGGTTCTTTGCCGATTAATGAAAAGAGTTTCAATAATTTCCTTAAAAAAATTTTTGAGGAAAAGAAAAAAACGAGAATTTTATAAATATGATATTTGGAAGATATGTGTCCGGCGACTCATTTATACATAAACTCGATCCAAGAGATAAACTGATTTCTGCGACTTTAATAATAATTATTAGTTTTTTGGCAAACGAACCTTTGTCCGCTTTGATTCTCGGATTGATATGCTTGCTGATTTTATTGGTATCTAAAATTAAACTACTCTTTTTCTTTCGCGGAATAAGATTTTTTTTAATCATGATTGCTTTCACGGCAATACTTCAATTGCTGTTTGCAAATAATGGCGAAGAGCTCTTTTCAGTTGGTCCAATTAGAATCACTTCCTTTGGAGCCAAAATCGCTTCATTGACTTTTTTTCGCTTTTCGCTGGCAATTATAATTGCAACACTTTTCACTCTCACAACTTCAATGATTCAAATTTCCGATGCAGTCGGATATTTAATTCGACCATTAAAAATATTTAAATTACCGGTTGACGACATCGTGCTGACTCTTTCAATAGCATTGAGATTTATTCCAACAATGCTTCAGGAAATTTCAACTATCAGTGATGCCCAAAAAGCACGTGGATCCTCGCTAAACAGCAGATCGATCGCTAAAAAAATCAAAGCAATTGTCCCAATTTTGATGCCGCTTTTTATCGCATCGGTTAGACGTGCAGAGGATTTGGCAACCGCCATGATCATGCGTGGATACAGCGATGGAAAAAATAGGACAAAATTTAGAATAATGAAATGGAAGAATAGAGATACCTTGATTATCCTGTTTCTCTTGTTTCTGTTAATTTTCTTCGGAATAACAAAAAAATAAGCCAATGGTTTGTTACAAGGAGATTGTGATTTATATATGTAATTATGGATATTTAATCAATGTTAAGATTATAGATCTTGTTTTTTTAAATCGACACTATAATTGTTTTCTACAGACTTTCGTAAAGGACAAGAAAAACAAAAATAATGGATTTAAAAAGCAAGCCTTTAACAAAAACAAGAATCAATCTCGGCGCAAAAACAAAGGGTGGAAAAAGAGAACTTAAAAAGGGTGGTTTCTTAAAAGTCTGGGGTCCCGGCTTAATTGTTATGCTAGCCGACACAGACGCCGGCTGTTTAATAACAGCAGCCCAATCGGGAGCACAATGGGGCTATACAATGGTGCTGCCCCAATTGCTTTTAATTCCAATTTTGTATATGGCCCAAGAAATGACGGTCCGCCTTGGAATCGTTACAGGAAAAGGTCATGGGGAACTGATTCGGGAAAATTTTGGTTTTGGTTGGGCTTGTTTATCAGCTGGTACTCTAGCGCTTTCGGTAGTCGGTGCCCTTTTAACCGAATTCGTCGGTGTGGCAGGCGTTGGTGAATTATTTGGTATATCGAAATGGATTACGATCCCGATAGCGACAATAATTCTTGTTGGAATCGCTTTTAGCGGAAGTTACAGAAGAGTTGAAAAAGTCGGTATCATCGTTGGCTTGGCAGAACTGGCCTTTGTTGTTGCAATGGTAATGGTTCATCCCCAGATGAACGAACTTTTGTCAGGTTTGACTTCAATTCCATTAGGAGAACCATCTTACATATATTTAGTTGCGGCAAATGTGGGCGAAGTGATCATACCCTGGATGATCTTTTATCAGCAGGGAGCAGTTGTTGATAAAGGTTTGAGCAAAAAGACAATAAAAAAGGAGCGCCATGATACAGCTGTCGGAACTTTAATCACTCAAGGAATCATGATTGTCGTCGTAGTCACTTTTGCGGCGACTATCGGTCGGCTGGGTAAGCATCCCTCACTTAACACAGTTGGAGAAATTGTTCATGCCCTGGTACCCTTCATCGGTTCCTGGCAGGCTAAAACTTTAATCGGTGCAAGTATGCTAGGCGGATCTTTGGTCGCAGCTCTCGTGGTCGCTTTAGCAGGTACTTGGGGAATAACCGAGGTTCTTGGATGGAAACACAGCCTTAACGAACATTTGAATAAGAAAAATTTTGGCTTCTATGCAATTTATGCTCTCGCTCACATAATCGGAGCAGTTTTGGTCCTAGCAAATGTCGGTCTTGTTTCTTTAGCAATAACTGTCGAAGTGATGAACGCTCTTTTATTACCAATTGTCCTTGGTCTTTTATTGGCATTAGAAGCAAAGGCACTTCCAGACAAATATCGTATGCACGGCTTTTACAAGTGGCTCGTTACGATTCTTTGCCTTTTAGTAATGATTTTTGGCTTATATATGATTGGCCCAGCAACCAATCTTTGGTAATAAAAACCCGGCATAAAAATGCTGGGTTTATTTTACTAGGATGTGTAAAAGTAAAAACGAATACTAATCAAACTCTTCGTAAGTATTAGGATCTTGTCCATCAACACGGCCATCAGAACGGTTCAAAGCATTGATTTGCTCTATTTCGGATGAGGTTAGAGAAAAATCAAAAATATCAATATTGCTGCGTTGATGAATTAGACTACTAGCTTTCGGCAAGGGTATAATTCCCCGCTGGGTATGCCAACGAAGAATAATTTGGCCAGTATTTTTACCGTATTTATCAGCCAAATTTTTAATAATATCTTCTTTAAGAGCTGCACTGCCCCTTCCAAGTGGGCTCCAAGCTTCGCTGACAATGCCGCGTGATTTATTAGCAGCAAGCATATCTTCCTGAACCCAATAAGGATGAACTTCAATTTGATTGACAGCCGGAGTAACGCCGCTTTCATTGATAATACGGTCTAGATGTTCAGGAAGAAAATTAGAAACACCAATCGAACGGATCAAACCGAGTTTCTGGGCATCAACCAAAGCCTTCCAAGCTTCGACATAATGGTCCCGTTTCGGCAAGGGCCAATGAATTAGGTAAAGATCCAGATAATCTATTCCCATCCGAAAAATAGATTCCTGAATCATCATCAGAGCATCTTGATAATGATGATATTTTCCAGGTAGCTTAGAAGTAACTATAAATTCGGAACGAGGAATACCCGAACGACGAATGGCCTCGCCAACAGCTCCTTCGCTATCATAATTGGTCGATGTATCAATCAAACGATAGCCGTCTTCAATAGCAGACAAAATTTGATCGACCCCTTGGCCGCCTCTGACTAAATAAGTCCCCAAACCGATTGCCGGCAATGAATGGCCATCATTTAAAACAATATTTGGAACGGAACGCGATAATACCATATAAACTTTCTCCTCTCTTTTACAACTTTATAAACTAATTTTAATTCTTTGAATAAATTAATAAATGAAATAAAAAAATATTTTTATTAAAAAGAATTTAAAATTAAGTTTAAATTTGTAATTTACTTACTATTAATAATAAACGCGTTTAATTTTAACACCAAAAAATAAAATAAGAAAATTACATAAAAAATCAATGAAGCTTTTGGTATTCTTCATTGATATTCGTCTTTAAATAATCAACCCTTTCAGTCCACTCGGAAAAACTTCTGTTCGGCTTAGTAGAGAGCTTATATAGTTCGCTCGCCTGATCAACAATTTTTTTTGTCGAAGCATATTTATTAGTGATATATGAAATGCGGCTAAACTTTTCATGCAATTTTTTTAAAAGAAACAATTTGTGCTGTGCATCAACCAAGTTGGCCTGAGCCAAAGTAATGTTTCTGATCTGTGATTTCATCGCACTGTTGACCAAGCTGCTTATCTGATTATTATCGCTGTTTCCATTAGGAAAATTCTGCCAACTTTGATAGATTGCCCTGCTTGCTTTTCCTGATCCCTGCGTTGATTCGTACGCACTTTCAACGGCCATTTTTTGATATGTTACAGCCAAAGATTTAGCTGTTGATACTTTTTCCTTTCGATCCTTTTTTTTCTCAATTAAGCGTTCTTTATGTAGCTCGTTTTTAAATCCAATCGTACTGAATGTCAAAGCAACGGCGGAAAATAAAAAAAGGATCGACGAAAAAAGCAATGTTATATAAATAACTTTGCTCTTTTTTTTAAGCATTAGCATTGTCGTACTGACTGCTAAAACTATCAAAAAAAATAACGATAAAACAAGTGTTAAAACAAATACTTTTTCCATTTTTTGCTTAAACGATATTAAAAATAAAGTTTAAAAAACCAAATCCTTCTATATTTTTCAGCCAATTGCAAATCCCTTCCAGAATTGGAATGACTAAGTTCATTATAAGGTTTAAAGTGAATCAATTCAGATATTTACTAAGTGATTATTAAAAAGATCACTATTGATTGTTATCAATCCTTTTCAACATGTAAACAGCAAATTCCTCAAGTTCTGCCTGTCCATATTTCCGACCGACAAAAATCGGATTTTGGCTACGGTACTCGCTAAGGGATCGTTGGATAAGCCTAGAAAATCTTTTTGGAATCTTTTCTAAAGCCCATAATCCTCCGGACAGTTTCGAGGTTATCAAATGGTCTTTTTTATACGCCAAGGCCCGACAAAGATTGAGAATTACATACATCGGTTGACTGATTATTTCAGTTCTGGCCGAATCGACATCGTAAAGTATGCTCTGCCAATATATTTCGCTTGGAACCCGGCTAAACACATTTTTAATTTTACTGCCGCTTAAGACTTGGCCAAAATTATTAATGACCATAATATGAGCGGCCAAATCGGGATCTTTTCCTCGCATTCGCTTAATATAACTTTTGCCGTCCCTCAAATACTCGTCATAATGCATTTTAGAAAAATGGAAATCAAATGCCAATGGCTGTTTAAAATTTAATGTGTCCCTTAAAAGCAATACATGAAATTCAAGCCCTTTTTCTGGTGATAAAGGCCATAAATAATCAAGAGTGTATTCCATTAATCGTTTTTCGCTATCAAAGGATAAGGCTTCTTTAACAACAATTATATAATCAAGATCACTGATTCTTTCGTTGTAACAGCCAAAAACGTAAGAACCGTGCAAATAAATCCCAATTAAATTTCCTGCCAGGATCTTTTCATAACCGACCTTCAGCAAAGATAATAGTTCGTCAGTTCTTGCCATTAAAAAAATAATATCAAACATTTTGAATCATAAATATAAACTGATCAAATAGAAAAAAATCTACTATCTTCCTTTTGGAATATACTTTGAATTACTAGCAAAAGTTAGAAGATTATTTTTATGAAAAATAAGCAAATTATTGGCGGAATAAAGTTAAATTTAACGAAAATTAGTTAAAAGGAAGCGTTTTCTAGCAATTAAAAACGATTTCTTTATTTTTTTAGAGATAAATCAAAGAGTCTTCCATTTATAATTATTTCAGGGAGAGTCGATAAAACATGTCTTTACTGGGGTTTTCTGCTTTAACTATTGCGATTTTTTCTTTTCTGTTCTATTTAAGTTGCGTATTACTGAAAAAGAACAAAAAATACAAGTTAATTGCTTTGACTATTATTCCAATAAGCATCCTGCTAGTAATAATTTCAGGATTAGTTGGAAATGGACAAAGCAAATTTGCAGGAGTAAATTTTAACAAAGAAAAAATAGTAACAATAAACGAAATTATCAAAAGAGAGAGAATTTTATCAGATGATATCGTTAATTCAGATGATGGTAACGAAAAGTATCAGAACAAAATTAATCTTGATGAAAAAGCTTTAAATTCATCCTGTAGAGAAATGTCAGGTCGAAATTTATGTGGTGAACAAGCAAATGATTTTTTATCGGTTCAAGGACTAAGGACCAGGTACGAAAAAATTTGTATGATGAGGTACTTCATAAGTGACGAAATCAATAAATCAATAGCTTTTTCAATGAAAAATATTTCAAGAAGACAAGCTGAAGAGATAAGTGCGACAATGACTCATGGAGTTTTCGGATACTAAATGTTATCTTTGGACAATTGAATAAGATTCTGTAATATCAATAATGATGGCAATTTAACAATTATTGAAGTAAAGTAGCCTTGTATTCAGATTCTAATAAGATTGATTTAAAATTAAGAAAATAAGATTTTGAGGATCGCAATAATGGAAAAGACTGATTTTAACAAATTCATGGAAGAAGTTAGCAAATTGAACGATGATCAAGACAAGATTTTTTTGGCTTCAGATTTGAGAAAACTTGAAAGTTCCGGTGAAAGTGAAGAAACACTGATAAAAAATCTGAAACATGCAATTGACGAAAACTTAATTGCAGTTGTTGAAAAACAAAAAAACTGGCATCCGGAAGATTATCTCGAAAAATATGACATCAAGATCACAAAATCCGGTCAAAATTTTATTAATTCAATTAGCAGTAATTAAAAAGCTTTAATAAGATGAATCTTTTAAGTGACTTGCTAGGCGCTATAGAAGACTTCTCTTTTGAAAACACCGGCAAAAACAGCAATAGTTCTTCTTTTTCTGCTTAATAAACATTATATGTAAAGATATTAAAAAACTCCGTTTGCTTGTAAAACGGAGTTTTTATTTAGTCTGAAATAAAAAACAATTTTATGCACTAGTGAGTATCGAATATTCAGTTTACCTTAAAAAGCAGTAATAACTGATTATCAGTCGAGGTAAAAGTGAGGAACCGATCACGATCCGTCCGGGCTTCCAATCCAAAACAAGTTTCGAAAAAAACATTATTTTTTCGCTGTAATCGTGGAGCTGAGATACATATCCGATTTAAATTTTCGTGCAGCTTTTGAAATAAGAATATTAATAATAAAACCAATCAAACTCATGCCAACAACAATCCAAACATTAATACCGGAAATTTTTGTCGCGGCAAGCGCGATATTGCTGATAAAACCTATGGCATAAACAATGTTCACGAAATCCATAAATGAAACTGCAAATCTTTTAGAGGTTAATAAACGAATCAATGCCCAAGAATACAAGAAGACGACAAATAATGATGTTCTAAAAACAATTCCAAAATTCGGATGATCTTTGTGAAAAAGGAAAATAAACGAGTTACTGGAAATAAAAAGTATCACCGTCAAAAAAATCATTGAAATCAGTTTTTTTCTGCTATTTATAACGTCAACTCCTTTTCATTGAAAATATTTAGAAATAAAAACCAACGATCGTTCCAGTCAAAATAGATGCCAATGTCGCACCAGCCAATAATCTAATCGAAAACTTAGCCACGTAGCTGCCCTGTTTAGCACTAATCGATTTAATCGACCCGGTAATAATACCAATTGTCCCAAAATTTGCAAATGAAACCAAGTAGGCCGAAATAATCGCATTCGCTTTCGTACTTAAGGTCCCCGCAATTCCATGCAAAGTTCCCATGGCTACAAATTCATTAGTAATTAGTTTGGTAGCCATCAAACTGCCGACTTTTAATATATCGCTTGTAGGTACGCCCATTAAAAAAGCGATTGGCGCGAAAATATATCCGATTAAACTAGTGAAACTAATATTAATTACGGCCAAAAAACTATTGTTTAAAAAAGTGACCAATGCGACAAAACCAATCAACATTGCAGCGACGGTAATTGCAAGTTGGAAACCATCAACGATATAATTTCCCAAGACTTGGAAGAAAGGTTCGGCGTTACCTTTGGAAATTTCAACTAATTTATCCTCTTTTTCAGGAATATAAGGATTAACGATAGAGGAAATAATCAAGGCAGACAAAATATTCAAAAAGACAGCTACCACAACGAATTTCCCAGGAACCAGCTTCATATAAGAGGCAAGCATAGCCGCTGAAACCGCGCTCATTGCCGAGGCAGAGATTGTATAGAGACGCTGTTCCGTCAACTTAGGAATTTGATCTTTAACGGTTAAGAAAACTTCGGGCTGGCCTAAAACAGAGGTGGAAACGGCAAAATAGCTTTCCAGTTCTCCCATCCCGGAAATTTTGTTTAATCCCCAACCAGCCCATTTAATAATAAATGGTAAAACTTTAATATAATTCAAAATTCCAACTAGAGCGGAAATAAAAACAATCGGCATCAAAACACTCAAGAAGAAAACCGAACTACCGGCTTTGATCACAAAACCGCCAAAAACGAAATCAACACCCCCGGCAGCTTGTTTCATTAACCAATTAAAGAACAAGGAGATCTGCTTTAAAGTATTGACTCCTCCTGATGTGTGCAAACAAATAAACGAAATTATTATTTGAAGCATAAATAGCCTTCCAATTGTACCGAAACGGATGTGCTTTCGGTCACTGCTGATTAGCCATCCAATTACAAATACCAATAAAATTCCTGTTACCAGAAAAACAAAATTCATATTTCACTCCCTACTGTTCAATTATTCCCCAAATTCATCAAGAAATAAAAGAATTATTCTCAGATCTAATTTAATCAAATACATGTTGTCTGCAAAAAATATAAGGGCAACAGAAAAACGCTGCGACGATTAGTAAAACTTTTTCTGGACTTTAATACTAATATGCCGCTGGTTTCCGAGCATATATTTTTTTATTAATAAAATTTTGCTTCTTCACAGTACAACGTTCTGAAAGCGCTGTCAATTTTAACGTAATATAACTTCCTTTATTTTGGCTTTGTTTTTTTGTAAATTAAAACGAAGAAAACTTTACCGATAAATTTAGTCGATTAAAGTTATCAAAACAGCAAGATCAGGCTCTTTTTAAGTTTCGTTTGATTCTCTGTTAAGGAAAATGCTATAATTCCTGTAGTAATTTTCTGATAGCGAATCAAAGATTCGTCATGTAACTAGAGAAGATCTCATCTAGGCAAGAAAGACTTGTTTGGATGGGATCTTTTTCTGTTTAAGGAAAAATTCGGAAAGGAATTTCATTGTGAAAAAAAGACAACCATTTTTCAATTTTTCTTGGGAAATCTTTCTGATTGCCGGTAATCTGCGTTTGACAATAATAGTAATCCCGCCAATCAGCAGCTATATTATGCAAAGTTTTGATCTGGATCAGACCAAAATTGGTCTTTTGACCAGTATTCCTTTGATTTGCTTTGGTCTATTATCAGTTCTTGCACCACTAGTCATTCGGAAATTAGGCAGCTATAGAACCATGATCACAGCCTTGGGAATACTCATTATTGCAAATTTTTTTCGTGTCCTCTCAGCGCCTTGGTTGTTTGTCGGCAGTTTCTTCACCGGGGCGGCAATCACGATATTGAACATTTTGACTCCAACCGTTATTGTCGAACGAGCCCCGAAGCACGCCAATGTTTTAAATGGGCTCTATACCGCGACACTCAACTTATGGGCGGCGGGAATTGGGTATTTAGTCGCACCTTTGGCCAAACAAATCGGTTGGCAAGCAGTTGTTCAATTGACATCAATATTACCGATTATTACATTGGCCGGCTGGTTTTTAATAAAAAACAAAACTAGCAATAATGATTTAGAAAAAAATACCGTTTCCAATCAACAAAAAATCAAATTGATTGAGATCATAAATCACCCAAAGATTTGGCTTTTAGCTATTTTTATGGGCCTGCAGTCATTTATATATTACGGTCTGATTGCCTGGCTGCCAAGTATTCTGAATCATTTAAAGCTGTCCCTTTTGGCAACAGGGAGTCTCTTCGCTCTTTTTCAATTCATCGGAATTCCAATATCGTATATAATTCCGCGAATCAGTGCTGGAAAAAACGCCTTTAAATGGGTTTTAGGAGGATTATTCGTCGGTTATGTCAGCGGATTGAGCTTATTAAATTTAAAAAGCCCCACTTTACCTGTGATCACAATTGCCATTATTGCTTTAGGCCTGACAACCGCGGCCATCTTTTCCCTGGCTTTGGGTTTAATAACAACTCTTTCGGATTCGGCCAGGGAGATAAGCGTTATCGGAGGTGTTGTTCAATCGCTTGGTTATTTATTAGCCTGCATCAGTCCGACCTTATTAGGGAAACTTAATAGCAGTTTCGGAAATTGGAATTTGCCGATCACTTTGTTATTAAGTTTGTCGATAATTACAATTCTAGTGGGTTGGCTTTTTTTAAGAGAAAACACATTTACAAATTAAAAAGGATAATGGAAATAGCTTTAAGGACTAATAACACTATCCGTTTTCCAAGGGGACAAAAAATGAATTTAACAGAACATGAAAAATGGTTGATAAATTTTTATAAACAAAGGAATTGGTATCAATATTCACCTTTTATTCGACTGAACTATTTAAGCGAAGAAACAGGCGAACTTTCCAGAGCGATTCGTGCCATTGAAATTGGTCGTGATCATCCAGGAGATAAGCAATTATCAAGTATTAAAAAAAGAGATAATCTGCAAGAAGAATTAGCCGATATTTTAGACCAACTATTAATATTTTGCAGTAAATACAATATAGATCCTAATTGCCTGCTTTCTGCTAGCGAAAACAAACTAAAGAAAAGATTTCCCGAATAATTATTACTCGTTTGTGACAGATATCGTTGATCGTAATTCTTGTTGATCGAATCCGGTGAATCAATTTGTCCCACCACTTTTATTTCCTGCTTTTTGTGGTCCTGCTCTATCTTTTTAGTTATTTAACTTTCTTTCAAATTCTTTTTTCCATTGATATATTTTAGACAAACTGATACCGAGATAATTGGCAATCGTTGTGTAGGACATTCCTTTTTCAACTAGACGGAAAGCTTTTTTCTTTCTTCTTATAAATACTAAGAAATTTAACTGATTTTTTCGGTCCGATTTCAAGATTGGATGTTTTGTTGTCGGGTATTTGTTCCCACAACTTACGAACTTTCTTTGCTAAATCTCCATAACCATGTTCAATCGAAAACCTCATTGACTCCTCTATCTGATTGTGTCCTGTTTTCGTATTAAAACCATCGCGTTCCTGTAAATCGATTAATTGACCGGCTAATTCAGCTAAATTTTTCATATCAAATTTTCTTCTTTCTTTAACATGACTAATTTGACTTGATTGTTGTTGATTAACAATCATAAATTTCTGTCACACAAACAATGAAGATTTTAGTAAGTGAGTATTAAACGAAAATTAGTAAATTCTTTTTTTGTTTTTTAATTCATATGAATAATTTATAAAAATTTGTCACCATATTTTAAGATCCAAAGAACAAAATGTTGGAATTTTATAGGATAATAAAAAAACGCCATAGCCAATGGTTCAGAGAAATCACTGATGACGCGGTTCAGGTGGTAACGGGAATCGAACCCGTGATAACGGTTTTGCAGACCATCGCCTTACCGCTTGGCTATACCACCAAAAAAGTCACCTATAAAATCATAGCAAAAAGAAAGAGAAAAAGATGAAAGACTTTATAATTTAACTATGAACCCAATAAAATTATTTGCCAGCGACATCGACGGAACATTCGTTAATGATAAGAAAACATTTAATCAAAAACTTTTTCAGGCGACTCTGGACGAAATGAATTTCAATCATCAATTCTTTGTAGCTGCTTCTGGAAGATCATACAATGGCATTGCTCAAGTTTTTAAAAATTATATGCATAAATACAATATAAGCTTTGTTTCACAAAATGGTGCTTCGGTGTATGTCGATGGCAAAAATATTTTTCGTTCTTCAATTGACCCGGAACTTCTGGAAAAAGTGTTTTATATTCTTCCCGAACTAAGTATCAAACCCGACCGAATCATTTTCGAGGGGGATTTAAGTACTTATGCCCCCGATTATCAACAAAAATCAAAACTAAATAAAATGAATACTTATAATCCCAAGTTGGAAATAATTCATAATTTTTCAGAAATAAAAGAACCAATTGAGAAAATTGCTCTTTTTTGGAAAGGCATCGACCAAAAACTGATGGCCGAAGAATTGATTTCTAAAACAAAAATCAAAGGAGTTCGTGCCACTTCGTCCGGATATGGTGCAATAGACATTATTAATCGAGGCATTTCAAAAGCTATTGGTCTTCAAAAGCTTGGAGCTTATTTAGGTCTTCATCATGATCAAATGGCCGCTTTTGGTGATGGCGAAAATGATCTGGAAATGCTTTATTATGTGGCACATCCCTTTGTTATGCCCAACGCACCTGACTTTATAAAAAGAGAATTTTCCGGCGAACAAATTGCCTTATCGGATAACAATCATGATGGAGTTCTAAAAACGATTGACAAATTAATTACCAAATAATCAGTCACAACTAATTTAATCCATTTTTGTGAATACCAGACTATTTCAAACGATCATTTTTTAAAAGTAAATAATCATAAATTAAAAACACCTGGAATTGCTGAGAAAATCCAGGTGTTTTAATATTATTGAAAAATTTCATTAAAATTTGAGATCGATTTTCTTCGCCGTGTTTGAAACAGTGAAAGAAAATTGGTCATCATCATTCTCAATTTTTCCTGTTTGACCATCAACTAAAAATTCCAAAGGCTTAATACCGTTAATAATGAATTTAAAACTCTGATACTTTTCACCATAAGCCTCTCTCGTTTTTGAAATATTAATTTCAATAAGATTGCCGCTTCTCTTCAAAATAAAATCGTAAAGATTATAGCTTCCGGAACGATAGTCAAAACTTTCACCATCATCTTGATAATGTTCGTAACAGCTCTCCCCTTTTCCTGTAAAAGGATAGATGTCCAAGGTTAATTGACTAATTTTCTTTTCTCCAACATAATTTTGGGCCGGATACATGGGAATGATTCCGCCCTCTTTAACATAAATAGGACAAACATCCAACGGCGCATTTTTAACGATATATTGGCCACCATCAAAAACAGCTTTAGTCCAATAGTCGATCCAACGATTTCCTTTTGGCAAATAAACCATTCTCGCTGTCTTGCCCTGCTCAACTACCGGTGCGACTAAAATATTTGATCCACTCATGAACTCATCGTTAATTCCGTAAACATTTTCATCATTTTGGTAATCCAGTAACAAGGGACGAATCATTGGCAGACCGGTTGTTTCTTCATCGTGCATAATATCGTAAAAATACGGCAGTAAGCGATAACGCAATTTTATATATTTACGATTGATAGATTCTGTTTTTTCATCAAAGGCCCAAGGTTCCTGATCACGCATTGAAGCACTTGAGTGATTTCGGAAAAGAGCTGTAAAAGCGCCTACTTGAACCCAGCGGGACAAAAGTTCCGGCGTACAATCAAAACCAAAACCACCAACATCGGTCCCACAAAAAGCGAATCCACTTATGCCAAGATTCATTAGCATAGGCAAAGACATTCGTAAATGTTCCCATAGGCTCTGATTATCACCGGTCCAAACAGTTGCATATTTTTGCGTACCAGCATAACTTGCCCTCGTGATAACAAATGGGCGCTTATTAGTAGCCGTTTTAATACCCTCATAGGTCGCCTTTGACATGTAATGACCATAGACATTATGAATTTCTCGATGATCCGTCAAACGACCATCGTTGTTGAATTGAACATCGTCAGGCAAAGGTCCATCGAAACTCGCGGGTTCGTTCATATCATTCCAGACTCCGGCAACCCCATGATTGACTAAAATCTTCTGATTTTCAGCCCACCAATGACGAACTGCTTGATTGGAAAAATCCGGATAAAGAGCTTTCCCCGGCCAGACACGATTAACATAAGGAATACCATCTCTATCAGTCGCAAAATAATTATTTTTTAGCCCTTGATCATAAATTGAATAACCTTTATCTTTTTTAACACCCGGATCGATAATCGTGACGATTTTATATCCTTGTCCCTTTAAACGGTCCAACATTTTTTCATGATTGGGAAATTTCTGTTGATCCCAAGTAAAAACCCGATATCCGTCCATATAATCGATATCCAAATAAAGAACATCGCAGGGAATATCTTTTTTTCTAAAATTGTTGGCAATCTCCTGCAGCCTTTTCTCTGGCGCATAAGACCACCTGGACTGTTGGTAGCCCAATGTCCATAATTGTGGGAGCGGTGTAGTACCGGTTAGAAGAGTATACCCGAAAATAACTTCTTTAGCAGATGGACCATAAATAAAGTAATAATCAAGATTTCCATCAACGGCGCTAAAAGAATAATAGTTTCTGTTTTCTTTGCCAAAATCAAAAACCGTTTCATAACTGTTGTCGAAAAATATGCCATAAGCGGTTTTTTCTCAAGTGCCACAAAGAATGGAATCGATTTGTACATTGTTTCAAAACTCTCAACGTGCGGATTCGGATTATCGGTATTCCACATTTTATAGTGGTAGCCCAATTTATTTAAATGGCCAGTCCGATCGCCCAAACCATAAAAATAGCTGCCCGGATTCAACTGTTTCAAAATCTTGATTTTTTGCGATTTACGTTCCTCTTCTAATTGATGGCCTTCTTCAGCCGCGATATTGCCGTCATCATCGTTGCCGCGTCGAACAAACGGTTTATCCTCGCCTCGATAATCGCTGCAGATTCGTTTACCGTTCAAATCAAATATATCAACCATAAAATTATCGGTAATTGATACTTTTAGTTTTTCCGTATAAACAAGGACTTGTCCATCGATAAAATCGACCGTAATTTTTCCGGGCATTCTTTTTAAATTTTCAACAGCCTTTGAAGCGCGGCGTTCAGTAGACAGTGGCGAGAAAAAATTGATGATCGAAGGGGTAATAATATCAACCGATGCTCGACCATTTTCGAATTCAATTGAAACGTCATTACTCTTTTTTTCGTAAAACTTTATTTTTCCAAACATAAACCCCTGTAATCCTTTCAATTGAAATTTTTGATTCAAATTTTATTAGAATAGTTTTTTAAGCTGTTTTGATTTTTTGTGTTTGCCGATCCAGAAGTCGAAACAGAAAACAAGAATATCAAAACGAAAGTACCTCAAGGGCCCAAAGAGATAGAATAAGCGACTTTTTTTAAAAATATCCAGTCGTTGAATCTGAACGAAAAGAATATTCAATGTAACCTTTGGCCAATGTGAGTACTTATCCCTTAACAGATCCGGTCAAAACGCCGGAAATAATGTAGCGCTGGAAAAATACATACATTATCAGAACCGGGGCCAAAACCAGCACATACGAAGCAAAGGCCAGGTTATAGTTGGTTGAGAACTGACCTTGAAAGACATATTGTGCCAGCTGCAGCGTCTGCTGTTTGGGATCGCTTAACAACACCAAAGGCATCAAGAAATCATTCCATGTCCACATAAAGGACAAAATCGCTACGGTCGCATGCATCGGTGCCATCAAAGGAAAGATCACTTTAAAGAAGACTTGGTAGGGTTTGGCGCCATCCATTACAGCTGCCTCTTCCAAGGCCACCGGGATCTGCTTAACAAAGCCTGAATAAAGAAAAATATTCAAAGGCATGCCGAAAATGATATATAAAAAGGTCATGCCGAAATCATTGTCCATATGGAAAGCCGAGACTTCACGCACCAAGGGCAGCATAATGACGTTGAAAGGAATAAACATTGCCGAAATGAAGTAGTAATAAAGTAGATTGAAAAAACGGCTTTGTTTGCGATAACGCGTGATAGCATAGGCCGCAGCCGAATTGGTAATAATCGTAAAAATAATATTCCAAGCTGTAATGAAAAGCGTATTTCTAAACATCAATGGAAAATCTGTCATCTGCCAAGCACTCGTGAAGTGCTCCACTGGAATTGTTTCGGCCAAGCCAAAACATTCGTCATATCCGAAGGGCTTTTCAAGGCGATCATCATCGTCATATATAATGCGCCAAGAATGGCAAAAACAGCAATCGTAGCTAAAACAGCCGTAACAGTGTAGTTAGGATGTTTAATTGCCTTTATTTTAGCCGGTTTAAGTAAATTGTTTTTATCATGCATAATCGACATCAGTTTTCAATCCTGTCCTCTCTTTTATTTAACACATTCAATTGGAACAGGAAAACACCTGCAACAATCAAGAACAAAACGACGGCATTGGCTGATTGAATGGCAAACTGTGACCCCTGAAAACCTTGCGTGTAAATCAACACTGAAATTGACGTCGTACTGTTGCCGGGGCCGCCACTGGTCATGGCCATGATCTGATCGAATACCATCAAATAGCCTTTAACAGACAGCACAAGATTAATCGTGAAAAAGGGTGCAATCAAAGGAAAAGTAATCCGCCAGAATTTCTTCCAGGCTCCTGCGCCATCTAAAGACGCCGCTTCGTAAAGTTCCGGACTGACGGATTGCAAACCCGACATATAAATCAATGTATTAAAAGCCAGTCCCTGCCAGATCGTGACGATCAAAATCCCAATCCAGGCATGACTCGTACCCAAGATGTTTGTGGTCAAAAATGACCAATGCAATGCTTTACCCAAGTCCGGCAACAGATTGCCAAAAATAAAGTTAAAGATGAAACCAACGATCAAAGTACCCAACATGTAAGGAAGAAAATAAACAGCCTTTAAAGTATTTTGAAATTTGATCTTGCTGGTCAGGCCCAAAGCAATCAATAAAGCAATTACATTGACAAAGATTGTCGCAAAAACAGCGAATTTAAAGGTAAAACCATAAGCACTGCCGATATCGGCATTCGAAAACATATATCCATAATTGCGCAAACCGACAAAATGCCAGTTTCCAAAACCTTTCCAATCCGTAAAACTATAAAAGACGCCTCTGAGAAAAGGTATCGTATGAAAAATGAAAAAGAGAATTGCCATCGGCACTGTCATTAAATAAAAAGTCAAACTTATTTTTTTCGACCCTGTTTCATAGTTATTTCTCCCCGACATTAGCAGCGTTAAAAGCTGTGTCAGCCCTTCTTAAAGAAATCCTGATGTTCTTCTGCTCGTTCATATGATTAGCAGCGTTTAAACCCGCCTGAGTTAACATCTGCGTTAAATCCAAAGCTGATGGATAATAGTGGTCCGGATAGTTGATTACGTTGCCCCGATTAATTTGATCAGCTATACCGGCAACGAACCGGCTTTTTTGTTTTACGCCCTTGATCGCAGAAAAAGAAAATTGCTCTTTGTTATAGATTGCCGCATTCTTCTTGTCCATTAGAAAAGCAACTAGCTTATTGTCGGCGGAAAAGTGCTTGGAAACCTTCGAAATGGCAAAAGCAACATCGATACCCGAAGTCACTTTATTGGCCTTCGCATTGTTCGAGACAGGAAGCATAAACATGTCTGCGTCGATTTTCTTATTCAAAGAAATAAAAGCCGGTATTTCATAATTGCCATTGATAATCATGGCCACCTTTCCTTTAGCAAAATCAATATTGGCCTAATCATAAGAAGTTCCCATATAATCACTTTGCGAATACTGGGCAATCTGCAGCCATTTTTTCATCGCAGTTTGATGTGTGGCAGCAAAAGTTGTCTTATTTTCCAGACGTTTTTTTATCCAACTCGAAGGAATCGTATTGGAAACAATTGGATTCCAAGTCGCCATCGTCGTCCATGTATCCTTGTAGGCCGATTCAAAGGGCGTAATTCCCTTGGCTTTTAGAATCTTGGCATCGGCGATCAATTCATTCTAAGTCGTCGGAACCGTTTTGATACCGGCTTTTTTAAACAGGGCCTTATTATAGATAACTCCAGCCGCATTGGTCGCATAAGGTACCGCATATAGGGATTTTTTGGAATAAAGACTTGTGATCATCTTCCGGTAGGCTGGCAAAGTTGTTTTGGCATATGATTGACCGGCTAAATTTCTCAAACCTTCCGAACTGACCAGCGAAACCAAATTATTGTCGCCACCGACAGCAATCACATCCGGCAAACTGTTCTTGGCCAAATCGGTTCGCAGTACAGTTGCGGCGCTGGATGGAGAAGAAAGCTGAACTTCAATTGACGGGTATTTCTTCTCAAAAGCTTTGATCAATTCTTTATAAGTGGCGGCGTTTTCAGTCTTTGTCGAAAAGAGCTGGATCACGGTCTTGCCATTCAGATTCGGACCACTCGTCAGAAACATCGAAACGGTAACTGCGATCAGAATCAGGAAAGCCAAAACGCCAGTAACCAATTTAATCGTTTTATTCATTTGATACCTCTTTAGTCATGTCTAAAATACGGTGCGCCACTGGCAAATAATTCTCTTAAACTACTGATATCAACTGATACGATATCTGCTAAATAATCAGAGTGAACAAGCGTAAAAAACTTTTTCAGCCGTGTGCTTTTCCGAATCCCGACATAAAATTATTCTTATTTCAGATATTCAATAGTATCTTTAAATATTTCATCTAGGCCTTGTTTTTATAAACAGTTCCTAATGAAATTAATAATTCCCAATACCAATTTCCCGTTTTATCCTCCTCACCCCCTCGTTGACGGAAATAAGTGTCACGTAACACCTAAGTAACAAAATATATCCTAACATAAAAGTAAAGCGCTTACAATAACGAAAATATATAACCTGGCTAACTTTGAACCGGCAATTTTATATTAAAATTCAGTCACATAAAGAATTTATGACCCTAAATCCGTTTCCCACAATCTCTTGAGTTTATAATTTTTAAAAACGTTGGCGTTACGCCTGAGTTGCTATATACAGATATAAAAGCAGCTAATGAAATTTATTTTAAAAAATCGCTTTGCAATGCTCCGATTCAAAAAAGAATTAAATTATCGTATTTAAATCCTAAAAACAAATATAGTTAAATGAATCCGAAAGAATGAATAAAGTTAATTGTCCCACCACAATTGCTTTTATGATTAGACATCGAAAAACAATAAATTAAAAAAGTGCTGATATTAATCGACAGCACTGAAAATGAATAAAAAACGAACACAATAAAGAAATCCATGTTAATTACACTCGAGCAGTACTGTCCTGCACAATTAATTCAGCATCTAACAAAAGATTGATTTTTTTAATTGCTTGTTTGCTTTGAATTCTCTCTGTCAAAAAATCTACCGCTAAAACGGCTTTTTTTTGAACATTCTGACCGATCGTAGTCAATTTTGGTCGACACTGCTCAGAGAAAATATTGTGATCAAATCCCGTAATTGAAATATCCTCCGGAACTTTAAATCCGTTATCAAGAAAAACATTTATAGCATCTACGGCTAAAAAGTCTGAAGTAAAAACAAGCGCCGTATAATCTTTTAGCTTTGTTTCAGAAAATTTTTTTAGAAAAATGTGACGCTGATTAGTTCGATAATCGAGACCAAAAAAACCGGGATTTTCAAGATTAATATCAGCCTCCGATAAAGCCTTTTTAAAACCAGCAAAACGTTGCTGATCAACACCAAGTAGTTGATTGCCGTCAGCAAAAAAACCGATTCTTCTATGACCAAGGCCAATCAAATAATTTGTGATCTGATAACCACCCTTAAAATCCTGTAAACCAACATTAATAAAATCGTCAGTCATCGATTCCTTATCAACATAAGTATCGATAAAAGCTACCGGTCTCTTCTGCTGTTTAATAAAGTTCTTAGCATCATCAGGATGTGAACCAAGGACAATCAACCCTTCAATATCCCAAGCAGTGGCCAATCGTAAACTTTCTGTCACGCTTCCAGAAGTATAAAGCATCATAAAATAGCTTTTTTTACGAATTTCTTCCTCAAGAAATCCAACAATTTGATTATAAAAAGGATCCGAAACAACATTCATTTCAGACCGTCGTTCATAATTCAAAATGACAGCGATAATTTTTGACCCATGGCGTCCTAAGAGCCGTCCTCCCATATTAGAAACATATTTGCTTTCTTCCAGGGCTCTACTTATTTTTTTATAGTTATCAGGCGATACTTTCCCTTTGCGGCCATGAATCACGTTAGAGACTGTTGTTGGGCTTAAATTAACTTTGTCGGCTATTTCTTTTATCGTGACCATTGTGATTATATAGCTCCTAAATTTTTATTTTGATATGTGCAAGTCAACTTAAGATATCATCATTCTAAAAGAAAAATATTACAAATTAGATATCAAAAAGAAGATAAATAAAAACCTTGAAAGTTATATCACATTCCAAGGTTTTAAAAAATATTAAAAATAAAAAATTAATTATTTCGATGACGAGCTACTTTTTCACGTTCATTGGTCTTCAGAATTATCTTGCGAAGACGGGTATTTTCAGGGGTAACCTCGACTAATTCGTCATCATTCAAGAACTCGATCGACTCTTCAAGAGTCAAATGAGTTGGCGTCTTGATAATAGCCGTTTGGTCTTTATTTGAAGAACGGACGTTACTTTGCGCTTTCATACGGGTAATGTTAACTGAGATATCATTTTCACGGGAATTTTCACCAACAATCATACCCTCGTAAACCTCGGTGCCGGGATCAACAAAAATAGTACCGCGATCCTCAACCTGCATGATTGCATAAGTCGTAACCGTTCCCTGACCAATTGCAACCAAAGTACCATTACGACGACCCGGGTTCCATCCGGTAATAACCGGGCGATAATCCAAGAATGTATGGTTATAGATACCATATCCACGAGTAGAACTCAAAAACTCGCTAGAATAACCAATCAGGCCGCGTGAAGGGGCAACAAAGTGTAAACGCGTCTGACCGTTACCCTGTGGTTCCATATTCAATAACTCTCCTTTGCGTTCCGACAAAGATTGAATAATTGAACCAGTATATTCTTCAGGCGTATCGATTTGTACATCTTCAAACGGTTCGCAACGCGTTCCGTCGATCTCACGATAAATAACCTTTGGACGACCAGCCTGCAACTCAAATCCTTCTCGGCGCAATGTATCGATCAAAATTGAAAGGTGTAGTTCTCCACGACCGGAAACAGTCCAGACACCAGGTGTTTTCGTATCTTCTACTCGTAGTGAAACGTCTGTATGAAGCTCCTGCTTCAACCGATCTTCCAATTGACGGGCGGTTACGAATTTTCCTTCCCGACCGGCAAAGGGCGAATCATTGGTTCTAAAAATCATCTGCAAAGTTGGTGGATCGATTCTCAGCGGAGGCAGAGCGTCAGGGTGGCTGGAAGCAGCAACTGTTTCACCGACATTAATTTCTTCCATTCCGGAAACAGCAATCAAATCTCCTGCTTCGGCCTGATTTATATCAATTCGTTTCAAGCCCAAAAAACCCATTAATTTCGTCACACGAAAATCTTTATGTGAACCATCAAGTTTTAGAACAGTAACATTATCGCCGACTTTGATTGTTCCGCGAACAACACGGCCAATTCCGATACGACCAACAAAGTCATTGTAATCAAGCATAGCAACTTGGAACTGCATTGGTTCGTCAGAATTATCGATTGGAGCCGGGATTGTTTTAAAGACCGTATCAAAAATAGGCTTCATTGTATGTTCTTGTTTGCTTATATCAGCCGAGTAGCTGCTTGTCCCATTCATTGCGGATGCATAGATAACTGGGAAATCAAGCATCTCATCGTCAGCACCCAATTCAATAAACAAATCCAAAACCTCATCGACCACTTCTTGTGGACGAGCACCGGGACGATCAACTTTATTAATGATTACAATTGGAGTCAAATGTTGTTCAAAAGCTTTTTTTAAAACAAAGCGTGTTTGTGGCATCGTTCCTTCAAAAGCATCAACGACAAGCAAAACACCGTCAACCATCGTCATGATACGTTCAACTTCACCGCCAAAATCGGCATGGCCCGGTGTATCGACGATGTTAATCTGTTTATTGCCAACTCTGATTGCTGTCGTTTTTGAAAGAATGGTAATTCCACGTTCTTTTTCAATTGGATTCGTATCCATTGCTCGATCAGCAATTTGCGTATGTGAATCAAAAGTATCTGATTGTTTCAGCATTTCGTTAACCAAAGTAGTCTTACCATGATCAACATGGGCGATAATCGCAATATTTCTAATATCTTCTCTCGTTTTTGCCATTCATAATTCCTTTACAAACAAAAAGCTGCTTATGCAGCCACTGATAGTTTATAATACACGAAAAATAGCCGCTTGGCTAGCCTGGTATACAATAAAATTATGATACTAATGGAAGATATTACACGTGATGGTAATCCGGTTTTGCGTGCGAAAGCCAAACCAGTTACTTTTCCGCTTGATTTAGAAATAAAAAAACTTGGTCATCGGATGCTTGAATTTCTTGAGGTTTCTCAGGATAAAGAAAAAAACGAAACCTATCATTTACGTCCGGGTGTCGGCCTCGCTGGTCCGCAAGTTAATAAGTCTTTGCAGATGACAGCTTTGCTAATCCCTTCTTTGAATCCTGAAGAAGATTCGAAACCGTATTTCCGCGGAATCGTTTATAATCCAAAAATTACCCGTGAATCAATGAAAAGAGCAGCACTGGAAACCGGAGAGGGATGTTTGTCAAAAGACGAAGATACCCCCGGAATCGTCCTCAGAGCCGATAAGATTACTGTCGACTACGATGATGAAAACGGCGAGCACCATTCGATTCGATTAAAAGATTATCCAGCGATTGTTTTTCAACATGAAATCGATCACTTAAAGGGAATTATGTACTACGATCACATCAATGAATTAGATCCTTGGGCAGTTTCTGAAGATGTTGTCTTAATTAAGTAATTTATTATTATATTGGCAAATTAAAAACGAGTTCCATTTGGAAACTCGTTTTTTAATGTGGCTAAAATATTAAATTACTTAATAACCGTTCCTGCAAAACTTGGCATGAAGTATGAAGAAATCGTTTCAACTTCAACATTCATACCTGGTTCCGGTGCAGCTACATATTGATTATTTCCGATATAGATAGCAACGTGATATGTCGCCCCCGCGCTGCCCCAGAACAGGAGGTCTCCAGGCTTTGCCTGGGATACAGAATGCTTTGAAACATAACTTTCTTGAGAAACTGTGTAATGAGGGAGAGTAATCCCTGCAGCATGTTGGTATACATACGAGACTAATCCGGAACAATCAAACCCGGCAGTTGTACTGCCACCCCAAACATAAGGAATATTTTCTTTGGACAATTGAATCGCTAAGTTAACAACAGCCTGAGCAGTCGAAGTAGAAGTAGAAGTCGTACTGGTCTGACTGACTTGAGAAGCAGTAGTGGTTGTGACGTTGGTTTTGCTCAAAGAAGACGTGGAGGCAGCTTTAGCAGCGGCTGAATAACTGGAAGCGACCGAAGCAGACGAACTTACAGCAGAAGCGACCGAAGAAACCACAGCAGAAGAGCTGACGACCGATGCGCTGGAAGGAGCGGAACTAACAGCAGCAGAAGCGGCCGAAGAAACAGCAGCAGAGCTGGAAACGACCGAAGCAGACGAACTTGCAACATCATTCACAGAATCGCTAGCGGCCGAAGAAGTTGTGCTCGTTGGAATTTGAATTATTTGTCCAATCTGAATTAGACTTTTGCCGCCATTATTAGCAACTAATTGATTAACATCAGCACCTGTTTTTTGAGCAATCGACCAAAGAGAGTCACCTGCTTGAACAGTGTAGTTGCCGCTTGCAACAGAAGTAGAACTTGAGGCTTGACTAGCTGAAGATGAAGCCGCGCTGCTTTCAGCAGTTTTTTGCGCCGGTGTGGTCGTTGCATCGTCATCAGGAAGTACCAATGTGTCCCCTGTAATAATCAAATTCGGATCGGAAATTTTGTTTTCCGATGCTAAAGCGTTAACAGAAGTGTTGTTATCATTGGCCAAGCTCCACAACGTATCACCGCTTTTAACCGTATACGATTTAGCTTGGGCTGTTACCGCAGCCGTTCCGGTGACGCCCAATGCAGAAATCGCCGTAATCAATGCTTTTGATTTTAAAGAAGATTTTTTCATTTCCACCTCGTACGCCTATTAATTTTAGACGCTTTGAGGGCGTTTTGGGTTGCAGCGAGATTACATTTTTTTCTCGCCTCTCTCAAACATACGTTTGAATTTTTTTAAAAAAATTTCAATTTTTACGAACACACGGTTGAAAAAAATTGAGTTGCATATTACAAATTTACATTTTGTTTAAAAAAACACTACTTTATTAAAAAATAGTGCTTTGTATATATTACAAAAAGATTACATATCCGACTTAAGCACACCGCCCAAAGCGTAATGATTCGCTTCAAATTCGCGAACTACTATATGAACCGCTTCAGGTTTAGCCTTGGTATCTTTAACCATTACAGCGGTAATGTCCTTTACAATTTGTTTAATTTGTTCATGAGAACGTCCTTTTAGCATATCAATTTGAATTTCCGGCATCGATTTTTACCTTTCCTTTTTTAATATCAGCTTGGCGATCGGGATCAAGCCATAGTCCACTAACTGAAACAGTACTCAATATATCAATAAAAGCATGTGGATCATTTTCACGAGCAATATCTTTCCATTTCATAAAGTTCAACACGATTAATCACCATGAATAAAGTAGAAGACTCATGATGAGAAAAAGCTCCCGTCGAAGGAAGAATTGTGATTCCACGAACCAATTCGTCCTGTAATGCTTTAGTTAAAAGGTCGGCTTTCTCCGTCACAATCAAGGTGGTTAATTTTCGTTGACCGGTATAAATTGCATCTATAACCTGGCCTGTAGCAAAAATTCCGAT
This sequence comes from Oenococcus oeni, assembly GCF_020510245.1. Lineage (NCBI taxonomy): Bacteria > Bacillati > Bacillota > Bacilli > Lactobacillales > Lactobacillaceae > Oenococcus > Oenococcus oeni. The sequence continues at coordinate 1,205,501 of NZ_CP084701.1, forward strand.
TAAAGTATATAAAGCATTCGGCCAGCCAATAAAAATACCGGCAATCAAAACAATTGAAGCATTAATTGTATTACTAATAACACCGACAGATCGTCCGGTCTTTTTTTGGACAATCATTGCGATAATATCCATTCCGCCAGTAGAGAGACCGAAACGCATCGACAAACCAGTCGCCAAACCCATTAACACACCCGAAAAAAGCGAAGCAAGCAAAACACTTTTGGCGATATTGATAACGGGAAAATAGACAATAAACAAAGACGTTAGAACAGAATTGGCCGTGCTTAAAATCGTGAAACGCAAACCGACCATTTTCCACCCAAAAACCAATTACAACGCTTGTCAGCAGTATAAAAATACCGGTATTTATTTGAAAACCAAATAAATGTTTACTCGCTATTGAAAGCAACTGCGAGATTCCGTTAAAACCACCGGTAAAAATATGATTTGGATTCAAAAACATATTCATAGCAATTACTTCTAATAAAGCCGTAAAAATTAGAATAAATAATTGGACCACTAATTGTGGAAAGGAATTTTGAATTTTTTTAATTGTCATTATTTATTTTCCGAGAAAAAAACAGACCGTTGAATCAGTCCGTTTCTAAAATCACTTTGTTTGAGTTTTCTTATTAGTCGCCTTGGTATTAAGACTTTCCTTGATACGAGCAGCCTTACCACGAAGTGCACGCAAGTAATACAATTTAGCGCGACGTACATGACCATGACGAGTAACTTCGATTTTATCAACACGTGGAGAATTTAATGGAAAGGTACGTTCAACGCCAACACCGGAAGAAACTTTTCTAACGGTATAACTAGCTGATATTCCAAATCCCTTGCGTTTAACAACTACGCCTTCAAATAATTGGACACGTTCGCGTTCACCCTCAACGATTCGAGCATAAACTCTGACATTATCTCCCGGACGAAAATCGGGAATGTCTGAGCGTAATTGTGATTGCGTCAATTTTTCTAGTACTTGATTCTGTTTCATTTTATACTCCCAACGAAAACATTGATATTCAATACCTTGGTACAACAGCGCAATGTCAGTAATTGGCAAAAAATAGCCAAAAAATATTGTATCAGTTTTCACTGATCAGAATCAAGTGATTCTTCATATTTTATGTCATCGAGAAAATCAAGTTCTTCTTTATTGAAACTTCTTTTCTCTAATAAGTCCGGACGTCGCAAGAAGGTTTTCCGCAAAGACTCCTTTAAACGCCATTTACGAATCTTTTCATGATCTCCGTTAGTTAAAACCTCCGGAACCTGTATTCCGCGAAAATTTGCCGGGCGAGTATATTGAGGCTCTTCTAATAAACCGTTTTGAAAACTATCGTCTGCTGCCGATTCGGAATTTCCCAAAACATTATCCAAAAAACGAACGGTTGCATCAATAATCACCATACTTGCTAATTCCCCGCCGGTTAAAACATAATCACCCAGGCTAATCTCTTCATCGACCAAATTGCGGATTCGATTATCATAGCCTTCATAGTGTCCGGAAATAAAAGTTAAATGATTATATGTGGACAATTTTTTTGCCACATGATGGTCAAATTTCCGACCAGCCGGATCGACGAGAATCACATGACCCTTATCGCCATTATTCTCTTTTTTAACTTCCTCCATCGCATCAAAAATCGGTTGAGGCATTAAGAGCATTCCGGCTCCTCCGCCATAAACGACGTCATCAACGTGTCTTTGCTTATTGGTCGTAAATTCGCGAAAATCGGTTACTTTAAAATCAATTAAGCCTTTTTCAATCGCTTTGCCGATCATTGATTGGCGTAAAGGATCAAACATGTCCGGAAAAATACTTAAAACATCAATCTTCATCAAGCCCCTCCAACAATTCAATTGTGACAGTCGAGGTTTGAAGATCGACTTTTTTGACCACTTGATCAATATAAGGGATCAAAATCTCTTTGCCATTGCTTTTCTTGATCGTCCAAACGTCATTTGCACCGGTATGAAAAGAATCAGCTATTTCGCCAATCGAATTTCCTTTTTCATCAATCACTTTTAAACCAATAATTTGAGAAACAAGAAACTCTCCTTCGGATAATCGGGGCTCTTTTCGCTCATTGATAAAAATATCTTCTCCCTTATATTTCTCAACCAAATTTATATTTTCATGATCTGAAAATTTTACCAACCAGAATTGTTTAAAAGGACGGCTGGATTGAACGACTAACTTTTCCCCGGCAATCAGCAGTTCGGAATTTTTAGCAAAACGTTGTTCGGGGAAATCAGTATTGAAATCAATTTTTAACTCACCCGCTATTCCGTGAGTATTGATGACCCTGCCGATTCGTAATTCTTTCATAATTGTTTCTCCAGTTGAAGCAAAGCAGCTTTAATGTTCGAACCATCACGATATTTACCAATTTTCCCGGATTTAGTAATTATTCGATGACAAGGAACAACCACTTCAAATGGATTTTTGCCAACAGCTGTTGCAACAGCTCGAACCGCCTTTTGATTACCAATTCGCCTTGCAAATTCGCTATAACTAACAGGTTTATCAATCTCCAGCAATTTTTTTAAAATGAGTATCTGAAAATTCGAGAATTGCCAGAAATTCCAGTCAATAGAAATTTTTGGACTGCTACTTCTCCCAGAAAAATAATCCAAAAAAGCAGAACTGATTTTAGGATTCTCTCTATTGACTAATTTTGAAATTCCGGACCACTTGGAAAAATCAGCAATCGGATCATCTTGAAAAGTAGTAAAAATTAAACCTTTATCAGAAGAAAAAAATGAGAATTTCCAGTCGAGAAAATTAATCGAGCTGTAGTTTATTTGTTGACGATAATTTACTTTCATCTATCAAATAATACAAAAAAACCGTCAGAAACGACGGAAATTATTTTTTGCTTTCCTTTTTAGCGGCAAGTTTCGCTTCGTGAAGTTTTTTCATCAAGCCAGCATCTGAAAGAAAATTACGAACAGTATTTGTTGGTTGAGCGCCCTTCATTAACCAATTAAAGATCTGGTCATCATTCAACTCGATTTCAGCCGGTTTTGTAATTGGATTATAGTAACCAACTTCTTCAATAAAACGGCCATCGCGACGAGCACGTGAATCAGCGACAACAATACGATAAAATGGACGCTTCTTAGTACCCATCAGATGTAAACGAATTTTAACTGACATATATTTCTCCTAAAAAATATTACTGTCATAATATATACTTTATAAAAATACTTGTCAAGTATTTTTACTTGACAGAGCTTTTATTAACCATTCTCTCAAATTTTAATGCCGCCCTTTTGCTTTGATATTCGATACTGTGATGAAAAAAAGGACTTCTTTTAAATTCTTTTAAAGTGGGCGCTCGATAATTCTTTAATAATTCTGATCGGAAAAGCGGGTCATAATATTTAATTGGTTCGATATCAAGATTGAAATGACGACTATTTTCGTGATTACAAGATCTGCCCAAACTAATTTTGGAATCATTATAATCAGCAAAATTGTAAGAAGCACCGTTAATTGGACCGTTATTGCCAGATCCAAGTATATACAGAAAATTTCCTTGGGAATCTAAAACAAATTCAATATGAAAATCAATCACTATTTTTAAATTAGGTCTGAATATTCGAAAATTTCTCCGATTGGCCAGATCTTTCAAAGAAATTTTTTCATGCAAACGAGCACTTTCAATCGCCCAATAAAAATCTTTTTTATTTTCAGCCAATAAATTTAAGTTAAATTTTTTCGTCTCCGGAAAAGAGCTTAGATAAGCTGCCAGTTTCTGAGAATCGTTCAATCTAAGTTCTTTAAGCCTGAACGATCGCCTAACATAAAAAACCATTTGCTCATCAATTAGATATCTGAATTGATGCGTTCTTTTGGCTAAATCGATTTCACTTTCAGATAAGTTTTCATCAACAAGACCCTTAGGAAAAGCCGTTTGAACCAGATGAGCAAAGTCGCGCCAAAAGAAATTTTTTGGTGACAAATCAGAGGAAAAAATATCTGTAATCTTTAAATTGCGAATATCTTCCCCGGTCTTAAAATCAGCAATATGAAAAAGCCACTTTAAAATTTTTTCAGCTGATTTTTGATCGGAAATTTTCATAGAAGACCAAGCTTTAAAGAATTCCTCATCGCCGATTTTAAAATTACTTTCCATATTATTCATAACTAATTATAAAAATACGTATAAAAAAATGTGGAATTTATTTGTTTTATTTTGGGAAGTTGTTCAGCATCTTTTATTATTTGTCTAGCCTACCGAATTAATCGTCGAAAGCAGCTTGGAGGTCTATCCTGCTGTGATTATTGTGGCAGACGACTCCCATTGATTGCTCTAGTCCCGATTATTGGTTGGCTGCTATCAATGGGCAAATGTCGCTATTGCAAAAATTCAATTTCGGTTTATTACCCCTTAATAGAGTTTTTATTTGCTATCTGTTTTATGAACTCAAAAGATAATTACCATTTCGTAATTATTTATTGTTTGCTTTTGTTTCTTAGTTGTGAAGACATCTACGATCATACCAGTCATACTGTACCCAATTATATTTTTTGAATTCATCGTAAATTTTCCAAGCGAAAAAGTAATCGGTTTGTTCATATTAACAAGCTTATTGCTGTTTTTCATATACTATAGAAAAGCATTAGGAAATGGTGATTTGCCGGTAATTTTGCTCATATATATAGCTCTACCGGTTTTTCAATTCAGCGTATCGATACTAATTACCAGTTGTCTAACAATTCTGATATTTTTACTTCGTAAAAAACATAGTCTTGCTTTTATTCCCTTTTTGGCAATTGGATTTTTTCTTTCAACGTTATTTGTATGATGCAATTTAATCCTAAACCAACTCGCAACGCCAAATATCATCAAGGGAGAAAAAATTATTTGCAACAATAATTCCATCTCGATCATAGCCTTCAACAAAACCAACAATTGTTTTTGCAATTCCGTGTTCTTGATTTTCATCGGCTAGTTGAATTTCAACTTCTCGTTCATTTGAAAAGGCTCTAAAAAGTACTTCTGAAATCTTGTGAAAATTCATTTGTTCTTTTAAATATCGAGATTGTTTTTCCGCCCGATATTTAGCCGATTTTTCAATAACCCTGGTATGATCAGATAAATAAAAACCTCCCCATTTCAACATGCCGCGATCTTGAAAACAACGGATAAAACGATCACGAATTTTCGGATCGTAATTCGGATATTTGCTATTCATAGCTATTTCCTCCATTATGTCCACCAACCAAGCCAGCTCTTTCAATGGCGGTACCACCAGGTAAAATCGATGAAGCTTTGACTAGCTTTGAAAAACCAAACTTTAAACGTAAAGAATCGGTAATCCGATCCAATTTTCGCTCTTCAATTTGTTGTTCGGAAGTTCTGAACAAGTCAAATTGTTGACTATTGTCCGGAATTAAATTACCAAAGTAAACAGAAATATTACGAATCTTGTCACCTTTCCAATTAGCATGAAAAATATCAACCACAATCTGATTTAAAATTTTGCTTTCATTAGTTGGTGTAATTTTATTTTGTTTAGAAAATCCGCCATTTGTATACTCATTGCCAACCCAAACATGAACCAGACCGGTCTGAAAATGGTGTTTCCTAATACGAGCAGCAACCTGATCGGAAATTTCCCTTAAAACAACCTCGATTTCATCGGCTTTAGTATAATTCCTCGGCAAAACCTGTGAGTTTCCATAAGATTTTTCTTTTGGATATGCTTTCTGACTAATAACTGCCCGATCGATTCCCCAAGACAAAAGATATAGTTGCCCGCCGATAACTCCAAATTTTTTTTCTAATTTATAAGGATCATAGTGGGCCAAATCATCCAAAGAGTTTATTCCAATTTTTTGCAATTTTTTGGCAGTTTTATTACCGATGCTCCAAACGGAATTTAAATTTTTGATTGGCCATAATCGTTCTTTAATCGATGCATAATTTATTTCTCCAAGACGGCTATCGTTATTCTTTGCATATACATCCATTGCAATCTTAGCCTGAGTTAGGTTTTCTCCAATTCCAATCGTTGTATAAATGCCCGTCTCATCCAAAACTTCTTTTTGAATTTGTTTGGCAATTTGTTTCTTGCTATTGCCAAACAATTTCCATGTACTAGTCATATCCAAAAAGCTTTCATCGATTGAATAAATATGCAAATTTTTTTCATCGACATATCTTCGATAAATGTTATTGATTTTCGTATTGATGTAAATATAAAGATTCATGTGTGGCGATGTCATTATTAATTTATCGGCATTTTTTGGCATGTCGCGCAAACGACTGACATTTGATTTGAGGCCATAAGACTTTTTCGCTAATGGGCTAGTCGCTAAAATCAAACCACCACCGCCAACATTTGGTCCCGTCGAAATTACTATCAAAGCAACATGCAAAGGATCGTAACCCAAAGAGCGAGCCTCGACACTGGCATAAAAAGATTTGCTGTCAATAGCAAAAATCACTCGATGATCTTCATTGTCAAAATAATTAGGCATCTACATATAAAATAATACGAACATGTGTTCGTATGTCAAGCAAAATAAAAAAACTAAAAAAATAATAAAATGTCTGATTAATTGGACTTGCTTTTATTGAGCATTCGACCTAGTTGAGGGCTCTTACCAAACTCATATAGTTGTTCGGCCGTTAAAATCAATTTTTCTTTTTGTTCATTTAAACCACTCTCGTCAGCAATTTTCGATTTAAGCAACAGCAATTCACCAAGGTGCCAAGTGGATTTTTCTTCAGATAATATTTTTAAGGCCTTGTCAATATAAGAAGCGGCACGCTTAAAATTTTCAAGCAGCAAAAAATGCTCCGCAAGGGCTTGATAAATTCTAATATAGCTAATCATCGAAGGAACTGTCTCTTTCTCGTAAGGATAATCATTTAAAATCTTGATTACTCTTTTAAAACAATTTTCCGCCTTTGAATAATCTTCCTTAAGTTGCCAAATTTGCGCTTTAATCGTATTGGCCAGAGCGTCAAAAAACCACAATTTTTCTTTTTCGGAAAAACCAAGCAATTCATAACAAGCAAAATCGGCATCTTCAATTCGACCATCATGAAAAGCCGAGGATGCCGATAAATAATAAAATTTCTGTTTTTCTACCGAAGATACCAAAGCTGTTTTTTTAATCTTTTCTAATCCCGACCAAACCTGTCGATAATTCTCGTTATCTAACTTGATTTTCAATTCATCAAGTTTACTTAAACAAAAAGGACTATTAGGAAAAACATCCTCAAGGGATAAAGACAAACGCTGCATTATTTCCGCCAAAACTTCTAATTTAGGTATCACGCCGTGTTCTAAAGAACAAACAACTGTTTGAGAAGTTAGGTTCGATGCAAGCTCCACCTGAGTCATTTTTAGTTCTTTTCTTCTGTTTCTAAACAAATTGCCATCAATGGTTAATTTCAAAATACGCTACCTCAGAGTAATAATTTTAATTATCTTAACAAGATAAAAAGATAAAGTCAATCGTTTGTCATTTTTCGGCCTAAAAATAAAAAAATCGCCCATGCCGTAAAGCAAGACGATTTTAATTAGAATTAGTCATCAATTTCAGAGACAGTTCCGGCACCAACAGTGTGGCCACCTTCACGGATAGTGAATTTCAAACCTTTTTCGATAGCGACTGGTTTCATCAATTCAACAGTAAATGTGACGTGATCACCAGGCATAACCATTTCAACACCTTCAGGCAATTCTACGACACCGGTAACATCAGTCGTGTGGAAATAGAATTGAGGACGATAGTTAGTGAAGAATGGAGTATGACGTCCACCTTCTTCCTTAGTAAGGATATAAACTTCACCCTTAAACTTTTTATGGGTCTGAATTGAACCTGGCTTTGCCAAAACTTGTCCACGTTCAACACCATCGCGATCAATTCCACGAAGCAGAGCTCCGATATTATCTCCGGCTTCACCAAGATCCAAAGTCTTCCGGAACATTTCAACACCGGTAACAACAGTGTTTTTAACTTCATCCTTCAAACCAACAATTTCAACTGGATCGTTAATCTTGACAGTTCCACGATCGATACGTCCAGACGCAACAGTACCACGTCCAGTGATAGTGAAGACATCTTCGACAGGCATCAAGAATGGCTTATCAACATCACGAACTGGAGTTGGGATGTATTCATCGATAACATCCATTAAGTGCAAGATAACTTTTTCCTGTTCCGGATCGCCTTGAAGAGCCTTCAAAGCAGAACCGCGAATAATAGGAATATCATCTCCAGGAAAATCATATTCAGACAAAAGTTCACGAACTTCCATCTCAACAAGATCGATTAATTCTGGATCATCAACAAGGTCAGTCTTATTTAAGAAGACAACAATATAGTTAACACCAACTTGACGGGCAAGCAAAATATGTTCACGAGTCTGTGGCATAGGACCATCAGTAGCAGCAACAACAAGGATGGCTCCATCCATTTGTGCGGCTCCAGTGATCATATTTTTAACATAGTCGGCGTGACCTGGTGCATCGATGTGTGCATAGTGACGCTTATCAGTTTCATATTCAACGTGGGCAGTATTGATGGTGATTCCACGTTCACGCTCTTCAGGAGCGGCATCAATTGAGGCATAATCTTGAGCTTGCGCAAGGCCCTTTTCAGACAATACCTTAGTGATAGCAGCCGTTAAAGTGGTTTTACCATGATCAACATGACCGATAGTACCAATATTAACGTGCGGCTTAGTTCTTTCGTAATGTTCCTTTTCAGCCAATTTGGTTTCCTCCATTTTAATAGTTCATCAAAAAATAATGATGTAGGCTTAAAATTTTAAGCTTATACTTTATGGCAATTGCACTAAAAGTAAAAAGCCTTAACTATTATACAAAAGTAAGCCTGAAAAACAAAATATATCAAGTCTTTAGCTTTCTTTTAACTATAAATAGCCATAACATTTCCTGCATCAAAATGAATTTCGATGTTTTGATTATCTAAAAATTCATTCGAAGCAAAAACTCGATCGATTTTCGAAGAGAAATTTGACAAATCATATTTTGCTCCATGAATTGAAAAATTTACAATATTATTTAAAACAACAAAACCGAGATATTTCTTTTTATACTTGTTTTCTAAAAGATAATCTCCGGGGTTAAAAAAACTAACAACATTTTCCAAATCGAAAATTTCAACCTTATCCAATATATTTTTATATTCAGGCAAAAATAAATTCAAAAAATTGTTAAATTCGTGGTCAAGACGAGAACCTGTTGCGCCAAAAATATTAATCGAATCGTATTTTCGATAATCCAGTTTTTCTTCAATCCAACGCAAAGCTAGTTCGGTATCCGTGAAATCTTTTTCCGGTTTGGCCTGAGAAAAATGTTTCGGATCAACTTTGTCTTTTACAAAAAAAAGTTCCTCTCTCGTCAAAGAATCAAAATCCCCAATTGCCGTGATATCTTTAACACCATGCTTTAATAAATAAAAAGCACCGGCATCGACACCAATCCACTCATTTTCATCTGTGAGAAAATCAGCAAAATTTTTTGGAAAATTATTCTCTGGTCCGCCGGCAAGAATATTAATCGACTTCAAAGTTGGTAACCTCGAGCAGTTTTTTAACTTTAGCAGCTGGATCGACTTTATCATATACATAAGATCCGGCAACTGCAACAGTTGCACCTGCTTCGTAAGCTTTTACCAGTGTTTGATTATTAACTCCACCATCAATTTCAATATCGAAATCAAGTCCATGCTCTTTTTTATATTCATGAAGTTCGGAAATTTTAGAAATTTCTTCAGGCAAAAACTTTTGGCCGCCGAATCCGGGATTAACAGTCATGACCAAAACCTGATCAACCATATATAAAATTGGTAAAATAGCCGAAACCGGCGTTCCTGGATTAATAACTACTTCTGGATGAACTCCGGCATTTTTAATCATTTGCAAAGCGCGATGAATATGTGCTGTAGCCTCAACGTGAACGCCAATAATATCGGCACCAGCCGAAACAAACGAATCAATTAACTTTTCCGGATGATTAACCATTAAATGGACATCCAAGACCAGCTTGCTGCCGCTCGCTTTAATTTGTTTGACCCACTGTGGGCCATAAGAAATGCTAGGGACAAAATCGCCATCCATTATATCGATATGTAAATATTTAGCCCCGGCCCCCTCAACCAATTTAATCTGTTCGCCTAAATTTAAATAATCCGCCGCCAGAATGGACGGTGCCACAATTACACTCATATTTATCTCCTTATTACAAATATATAATAAAACACCTCTCAGAAATACTATTTTTGAGGAGAAGAACTGCTAGAAATACTGCTGCTACTGCTGCTACTGCTATTACTGCTGCTACTGCTGCTTCCATTTGACGAAGAGCTCATGCTGGAACTTGACGACGGTACAGCCGAAGAAGAACTGCTTGAAGAATTATCGACTCTTTGAGCCACCAGGATATGAACAACAGTCGAAGAAGAAATCTCCGTCCCGCCATTTGGATTCTGACTAATAACATAGCCGGTATCGGTGTCGGACGATTGACTATAGGCAATTTTTAAAGTAATACCATTTTGATCAGCCCAAGACTGTGCTTCGGACAAACTGTCGAATGTTGGCACGGTTATTTTTTGGGCACCTTTGGAAACCGTAAATTTAACAGTTGTTTCGTAAGGATCGACTTTCTTATCGGCGTCAACCGATTGTTTGATTATCTGTCCACTGGAAACAGAATTAGAATATTTTTCGACCTTCTTGACTTTATAACCCTGGTTCCTCAAAACGCTGGCGACATCGCTGTAATTAGAACCAACATAATCGCCAAAAGTTAGTTTTTTAGCCCCATTGGAAACAATTAAATCAATTTTGGTATTTTTAGCAACGTGCGATCCAATTTTAGGATCGGATTTAATAACTCGACCCTTCTTGACTTTTCGAGAAGTCGTTTCGCTAATACTGCCAACCTCAAGATCATTTTCACGAATTAATTTTTCGGCGACACTGAGTTTGTAATTTGCCGTATCGGGGACCTGAACTCTACCAGGCCAAAACATTGCCACCAAAATAACCCCAAAACCAATCGCCAAAAGACCAGCTAAAATCCAAGGCCAAATCTTATGCTTTCTTTTTTTCTTCTTGCCAGGGACAACTTTTTTTGAGTCTGAAGTCGAATCTGGATTGTCCTTCAAGGGAGTATAAACCGGGTCAAGACGTTGAATGCCGCTGGCGACCTGTGATTTAAGATCGTCGATTGGAATCGTCCTTGTCTCAGCCTGATCGTCGGTAAAAGGCGGAAGTTTTGCTTCATTAGCCCGACGGGGAGAAAGACTGGTTCTCAAATCGTTAGCCATATCCTCAGCCGTCAGATAACGATTATCAGGATTCTTAGCAGTTGCACGTAAAATAACATTCTCAAGAGCCTGGGGAATATTTGGATCAATATCTTTAGCAGAAGGCATCTGTTCGGAAGAATGTTTCATAGCGATCGAGACCACGGTCTCGCCTTTATAAGGAACTTGGCCAGTCAACATTTCAAATAAAATCACACCCAAAGCGTATATATCGGATTTGTTGGTCGCCATGCCACCACGCGTTTGTTCGGGACTCAAATAATGAACCGATCCCAGGACGGCGTTTGTCTGGGTCATCCCAAATTCGCTTCGAGCGATTGCAATCCCGAAATCAACGATTTTAATTGATCCGTCCTTGCCGACAAGAATGTTTTGTGGCTTTAAGTCACGATGGACAATCCCGTGGTTATGCGCCATTGACACGGCAGACAAGACCTGTTCCATAATATTGACGACTTGTGCGTATGGAACCGGATAATACTGAGAGATGTATTTCTTTAAATCCATCCCATCGACGTATTCCATCGTTAAATACTGCACGCCATCAAAAGAACCAGCATCGAGAACTTTAACAATATTTGGATGAAGCAGCTGAGCAGCGGCCTGAGCTTCTCTTTGAAAACGACGAACAAAATCTGGATTATTTTGGAGATCCAATCGAAGAACCTTGATAGCAACCTGCTGGTTGTTCTTTGTATCGACAGCTAAATAAACATTAGCCATCCCCCCTTCACCGAGTGGCCGAATGATTCGATATCTGTTTGCAAATGTTGATCCAGGATTCATCAATTATCCTCCAAAAATTGCGACATCAACAGAACCGTGACGTTATCGAAACCGCTTTGTTCGTTAGCCATATTGATCATCCGAGCCACCATTTCGCTGAGAGATTTGTGCTTTGACTTAATAACATGCAAAATATCCGATTCTTTAACCTGCTTAGTCAAGCCATCCGTTGCAAGCATGATAATATCGTTGTTTTTTACCTTGTCGACAGCAAAAGACATTTCGGTTTGCGCATTCAAACCAAAATAACGCGTAATGCTTTGATGGTGAGGAACATTATTGACATTTTCCTTTGAAATTTGTCCATTTTGAATTAATTCATTACCAAAGGAATGATCGAATGAAAGTTGTTTTAGAATTTTACCATCAAAGATATAAGCTCTCGAGTCGCCTAAATTGCCAATCAAAACGTCATTATTAATGGCAACCGTTAAAACCATCGTGGTTGCCATTTGGGACAAATCATCAAAACGTTTCCCAGCCATTAAAATTCGGCTATTCTCTTCACGGGCCTTCTTAGAAATCCAGGTCTTCGCTTCTTCGATTGAAGAAATATCAGTCTGGCGCCAGCCAAAACCAAAATTATTGACAACCATCTCTGCGGCGATATCACCACCTTTTTCACTGGTAACCCCATCAGCGACAATGGCCAATTTATACTGACTTTTATTCGTGAAAATCCCGACAAAGTCCTGGTTTTCTTTTTTTCTAGTTCCAATATCACTTAAATAGGCGATTTGCATAAGATATCCGTAACACTAACGTAATATTATATCCTATTTGCCATGTTACCGACATGAAGCTTTTGCCCGGCGCCATTCAAAAAGGAAGAAACATCCATTATTTTTTTACCAATCGGTTGAATTTTCTGCAAAAAAACCGTTCGGCCGTCAGCTGCCGTGATTGCAAGATCGTGTTTGGATTTAATTGCAATCGAACCAACTTCACCTTGACAGGGTCCGATTTTTGCTTTAAAAACCTTAATTTTCTCATCGGCAATTTGGAGGCTGGCTCCCGGTTTCGGTGATAGGCCGCGAATTAAATCAACAATTTTTTCAGCTTTCTGATGATAAAAATCCAGCTCAGTCAACTTATAATCGATTTTTGGTGCCAAAGTGATTTTTTCTTCGTCCTGCTGAATTGGAGAAATATCGCCGCTAACCATTTTTGGCATCGTTTTTAAGAGCAGATCACGACCGACAACCGCCAGCTTTTCAAACAAAGAACCGGCATTATCGTTTTCTTTAATCGGCATTTTTTTAACACTGATAATATCGCCAGCATCCATTTCCTTTACCATATACATAATTGAAACGCCGGTCTCTTTGTCACCGTTAATCAAGGCCCAATTAATCGGCGCAGCCCCGCGATATTTTGGCAGCAGACTGGCATGAACATTAATCGAGGCAATTTTAGCGGATTTCAATAATTTAGAGGGGACAAATTGGCCGAAAGCCGCTGTCACCAAAAAATCGGCCTGCATAGAAATCAGTCGATCCATTTCTTCTGATCGGGAAAGTTTTTCCGGTTGAAAAATCGGGATTCGATACTCTAAAGCCAATTGTTTGATTTTTGTAGGCTGCAAAAGTTTTTTTCGGCCAACCGGACGATCCGGCTGGCTGACAACGGCGATTACTTCAAAATCATCATCGGCAATCAATCCCTGCAAAACAGCTCTACTGAAATCAGAAGTCCCAAAAAATATCACTGAATTAGTCATTAAATAAATGATACCGGATCACGATCAATACTCAAGTAAATATCTTTTGGCAATTTTTCTCCAAACACAGTTTGAAGCTCACTTAAAGTGGATTCGATATTAGGATCTTTTTTGTATTTCAAAATTATTTGAAAATAATAGCGATTACGTAACTTGGCAATAGCTTTTGGCGTGGGCCCGAGAACAATTGTTTCTTTAGCCAATTTCGGTTTAATAAATTCCGCAACTTCATCGATCGCCCGACTGGCCGGAAATTGATCAGGTCCGTCAATTCCAACTTGAATCGTGTAATAATATGGTGAATAGTCGGCAATATGGCGAATCGACATTTCTGTTTTATAGAATCCTTCGTAATTTTGGTCGGCAGCTAATTTAATCGCGTAATTATCTGGGTTAAAAGTCTGAATGATTACCTCCCCGGTTTTTCCGGCTCTTCCCGATCGGCCGGCTACCTGTGTTAGTAATTGAAAAGTTTTTTCTCCAGACCGAAAATCCGGTAAATTCAAGCCGATGTCAGCGTTAATCACACCAACTAGGGTCACATCGGGAAAATCCAAACCTTTGGCAACCATTTGCGTACCGAGCAGAACGTCGTAATTTCCTTTCCCAAAATCTCTAAGAATTTTTTCAAGGCTGCCCTTTCTCTTCGTAGTGTCCTGATCCAAACGAGCAACCCGAATTCCATTGACTAAACTATTTAGTTTAGTTTCGATTTTTTCCGTCCCGGTGCCAACGTAACGAATCTGTGGGCTTCCGCAAACCGGGCATTTTTTAGGAATCGCTTCCTCGTAACCGCAATAATGGCATTTCAAAGAGTGGCTGTCCATATGTAAAGTCAAAGATAGATTGCAATTCGGGCAGCGAGGAACATAGCCACAATTACGGCACATGACGAAAGAAGAAAATCCTCGACGATTTAATAAGAGAATCGTTTGTTCGTGGTTTTCTTTACGTTCTTCGATCTTTTTAAGCAAAGTGGGGCTAAAGTCGTTATCAGCATGCTCTTTTTGCCATACTTCGCGCATATCAACGATTGAAACATCCGGAAGTTTCGCCCCGCTAACTGCTCGGTGATTCATCGTTAATAACTTAAAAATCCCTTTTTGAGCTCTTGCACGTGATTCCAAACTCGGAGTGGCAGAGCCCAGTAAAGTGACCGCTTGATGATATTTTGCCCGCCACAAAGCAATATCGCGAGCATGATAGCGGGGATTGCCTTCCTGCTTATAATTCGTTTCGTGTTCTTCATCCATAATGATTAAACCGATATTGGTTAGCGGCGAAAAAACCGCCGAACGCGTACCAATTACAATCTTGATTTTTCCATCGCGAATTTCTTCCCACTGATCCAAACGTTCGCCATCGGATAATCCGGAATGAAGCAAAGCGACCGAATCAAGAAAACGGGATTTTACCAGGCGAATCATTTGGGGGGTTAAAGCGATTTCCGGAACAAGGAGCAAGGCCGTTTTCCCTTGGGCAATTGTCTTTTCGATTAGTTGAAGATAAACCTCTGTCTTTCCAGACCCGGTAATTCCTTCAAGAAGAAAAGTTTTGTTTTCGTTTTTAGTGATTGCGCTTTCGACTGAATTAAAAACTTTCTTCTGATCGGAATTCAGCTCGACTGCATTAGTCTTTGTAACGGCAATTTTTTTTACCGGGTTCCTCGTCATCCTAACTTCGCTTTTTTTAAGCCAGGATTTTTTTTCAGCTGTCAAAATAGTCGATTTGGAAATATCCAAAATTTCGGCTAACTCCTTTACCTGAAAAAAACCATCCCGATGACCGGACAAAAAAATTAAAAGCTTTTTCTGTGAATCACTCAGAGATTTTTTATTTAGATTTGTTGCAATATCATTATCGTTCAAATTATTGGAAAGGACTTTGACTTTTTTGCCTTTATTCTTTTTCTGAATCGTAGTCGTTTGAACAATTTTTCCTTGTCTAATCAAGCTATTGATCACTTTAATTTGTTCGGAAGTATAATTTTTCGGCAAAAATTCAATTTCCTGATTATTGAGAAAAATATTTTCTTTTATTTTTTCCGGAACTTGATCAACGATTTTCAAGCCCTTCAAATATTTTGGTTTAAAAGCATTCGGCAAAATCGTTTGAATTACTTGAACGCGATAAGAAAAAACATAGTTTGACAGCCATTCGGATAATTTCAACATTTCAGAATTAAGAACCGGTTTTTCGTCAATAATCGATTCAATTTTTTTTAACTGAAAATCACTCCGTTCGCTTTGACCAACTGCAACAACATATCCCATTAAATTCCGTTTGCCAAAAGGAACCCGGACACGATGGCCGAGCAAGTTAAAATCAAGCAAATCATCCGGAATTAAATAAGTAAAGGGCTGATTGGTTTGACGGGTTGGTAAATCTACAATTACAGAAGCAGTTCTCAAACGGCCTCCTGATGGCTGTATTTTTCACGATAATAGCCAGCCGTTAATTCTCGCAAGATATTTTTAAAATCAAAAGAAACGTCGGCTGACTGTAAAGAATGGAACCAAGGCAAAAAATAATAATGGTCCAAACTGGCAATTTCATAATGTTGCTTTGGATCAACTTGTTTTTCATGAAGACCATAAAATTTTATTTCGCCAAATTTATCCCCGCGGAATCCGGAACCATTAATATGTTGATTTAAAAGATGATCGTGCTGCAAATTTATTTCATCAAATAACTTCAATAAATCAGAACCAAGGATATCGATTTTCATTGGATGAATTGTATGCGGCAGATCCTTTAAAAGCTGAAAAGCGTTTAATTGGCCAGCCGGCAGCTCATCTAAAAACATACCGCTGGATATCATGGCAATTTTTGTTTGAAATTTCTCCATCAAAGCATCGGCACAATCATCTATTTGTTGCAAAGTCGAACGATCTGTCGGCAAATTGCTAATAATTTGGTTTTCGAGAATGTTTCGACCGGATTCACGCCAATTTTCCAAAAAGGCAGAAGCAGACTCGACTTCCGGAAGATTGTCAAATTTAATCGTATGAGCCCTTTCGCTTACGACTTGATGCTTTTCATCAATTTCCAGATCAACTTCGCCAACGTTTTCACCATATTTACCAGCGGCGGCCAACAAAGTATTTTCGACCATCTGACCTTTGGGCAGTAAATGATGCGTGTGAGCGCCTAAAATTACCGATATTTCTTTAAAACGCCGCGCCAAGGATTGATCTGTCGGCAAACCCAAATGTGACAACAAAATTCTAATATCGGATTGTGCAATAACCCGGTCGGATAATTTTTCGAGTGTTTCAACCGGTTGTGCCGGCAACCAGTCGAGCAATGGATAAGTAAGATCGTAAGCGGCCGTCAGGCCAAAAGCCGAAATTCGAGTTCCTTTCGGAGTTACAAAAACTCGATATTCTTCTGCCCATTTAGGCAAACCATGATCATTTTCAAAAATATTTGCTAGTAAAACAGCAAACCTGCGTTCCGAATAAATGTCTTCCATTCGATCACGCGGGAGGCCAAGACCTTCATTATTGCCAATTGTGACTCCGTCAAAAGTACAGTCGTTTAGAAGTTCAACATTCGCTTTGCCCCAAGTAGCTTGAGTATTAGCATCGTAGCGATCAATAAAATCTCCAACATCGAAAGTTAAAACAAAATGACCAGCAGCTTGTAATTGCGCTCGACGGGTTTTAATCCAATTGGCGATCCTCGGCCAATGTTCGACATGGCTGTGAAGATCATTAGTATGCAAGATTGTTACAAATTCATGCGTCATATGTATTAAGCTCTTTTAGCAAAGTCGTTTTTCTTAGCATTAACTAGATATTCAATCTGCTTCATTGATAAAGGCGCTCCAAAATCCGGCTGTCGGTCAGTTGGAAAATAATCAAAATCTGCAGAATCGATCCCAACATTGATATTTTCTTTAATATCTACCGAATTGTGATGAATGTGGCCATGTAAATTAATGCTATTAGGCGTGATACCGAAAATCAGAGGGTAATGAGTCAAAAAATATTGGCGATGATCATACTTGAAATATGCACCAACATAGTGAAAACTGAATTTAAGTTGTTGATTTTCAATTCGATAATTATTGGCTGCCAGATACTTAAAAAAATCCTGGCTGTCATGATTCCCTTTAACAAAAATAATGTTTCCATGCAGTTGCTTTAATATTTTCAGCATCTCTTCCTTACTGCCATGCTTATAAAAAATACCTATATCCCCACAATGATATACGGTATCGATTGGCGAAACAACCTTATTCCAAGCATCAATGATTGCCTGATTCATATCCTCGACTTGAAAAAAATTTTGTCGAGCCGGAGCAAAATTAGGATGGTTCATTAAACCTGCATCAAAAAAATGTGTATCCGATGTGACAAACTTCATACATTAATCTTATCAATCTGCAAGTAAATTTCTATTTTATTATCTGTTGATAATGTGAAAAAAATAATTTAAATGTTCGTGTTTTAGTGGTTAATAATCCCTTCTGGAGGGAAAATGGATCAATATTTCGAACTAAAAAAGAATAATACGACGATTGGTCGGGAATTTGTTGCCGGACTGACCACTTTCGTCTCGATGGCCTATATTCTTTTCGTTAACCCAAGCGTGCTTGGCGTTGCTGGAATGAATAAAGGTGCTGTCTTTGTCGCAACGGGGTTAATTACGGCAATTTCAACTATCTTTATGGGAATAGTAGCTAAGTACCCGTTTGCGATTGCACCCGGGCTGGGAATCAATGCTTTCTTCGCCTATACGGTTGTTGTTGGCATGAAGGTTCCTTGGCAAACTGCTCTGGCGGCTGTTTTCATTGCTGGAGTTTTGTTCTTCATCTTAACAATCTTTAAAATTCGTGAAATCGTTATTAACTCAATTCCACATGACTTAAAGGCTGCAATTGCTGCTGGAATCGGTTTATTCATTGCTTTTATCGGTTTCCAGGACGGCGGAATTGTTGCTTCGTCAAAAGACACAATGGTTACCTTGGGAAACTTTGGGACACCAACAACTTTGCTAACAATTTTTGGAGTTCTTTTGACTTTTATTTTATACGCTAGGCGCGTTCCAGCTGCTATTTTCTTAGGTATGGTTGGTACGACAGTTGTCGGTATCCTAACCGGATTAATCGCTTTGCCCAAGGCGGTCGTTTCTGCAGCCCCGTCTTTGGCGCCGACTTTTGGAAAAGCCTTGTCGCACCTTGGAGATATCAATACTTTTCAATTATGGATCGCAGTATTTACTTTTCTACTGGTTACTTTCTTTGATACAGCCGGAACCTTGGTTGGTTTGGCTAAAAACGCCGGATTTCTGAATAAAAAGGGCGAACTGCCTCGAGTCGGGGAAGCCTTGATGTCGGACTCAGTTGGAATGTTAATCGCGCCAATCTTGGGGACCTCGCCAACTTCTGCTTATATCGAATCTTCTGCCGGAATTGCTGTCGGTGGAAGAACCGGTCTAACTGCAATTTTCGTTGGAATTTTATTTCTTTTTTCATTGATTTTCAGTCCGTTGTTGGTGGTTGTCACTGACCAGGTCACTGCTCCAGCTTTAATTTTAGTTGGTGTATTGATGGCTTCGAATTTGGCAGACATCGACTGGAAGGATTTTCCAGTTGCTGCCTCTGCTTTATTGATTGCGATCGGCATGCCGTTAACTTACAGTATTTCAGATGGCATTTCACTTGGTTTTATCACCTATCCATTGTTGATGATCTTAACCGGTCGGGCCAAGGAGGTCACGCCGGTCATGTATGGCCTAGGAATTGTCTTTGTCGGTTTTCTAATTTTAGTTTAATTTAAAGGAATATCTTAAAAAAGTTC
This sequence comes from Oenococcus oeni, assembly GCF_020510245.1. Lineage (NCBI taxonomy): Bacteria > Bacillati > Bacillota > Bacilli > Lactobacillales > Lactobacillaceae > Oenococcus > Oenococcus oeni. Next base: position 1,225,146 of record NZ_CP084701.1, read on the forward strand.
GTCTTTGACGAGTTTTTTTATATATTTTGAATTTATAAATCTATTTTATTTCTAATTTCCGAACACGCTTGCGTGGAAACAAAAATATCATTAACATATTATTCATGAGCCGAAATGAAGAACAATACCTAAACCTTGCCCGACGTATTTTGGAAACCGGGGCCTCGAAAATGGATCGGACCAAGACTGGAACACACTCGATTTTTGGTGCGCAAATGCGTTTTGATCTCTCTGAGGGGTTTCCTTTGCTGACCAGTAAAAAAGTCGCATTTGGACGAATTAAATCGGAATTATTGTGGTTCTTGCGCGGTGACAATAATATTCGTTTTCTCCTGCAACACCACAATCATATTTGGGACGAATGGCCCTTTAAAAAATGGGTCGAAAGCAATGAGTATAAAGGCCCCGATATGACTGATTTTGGTTTGCGCACGCAAAAAGATCCAATTTTCGCCGAACAGTATAAAGAGCAAAAGAAAATCTTTGTTGATCGAATTTTAAACGATGACGAATTCAGCAAAAAATTCGGAACAATCGGGGATGTTTACGGAAAGCTTTGGCGTCATTGGCCGGATGCCAACGACGATGGCAGCGTAGACCAAATAACCCGTTTAATCAATGAAATTAAAGTTAATCCCAACTCCCGTCGTTTAATTTTAACAGCTTGGGATCCCGAAACAACGCCGTTTGCCACTCTGCCTTCATGTCATGTTATGAGTCAATTTTATGTAGTAGACGGAAAAATTAGCCTACAAATGTACCAAAGATCGGCCGATTATTTTTTGGGAGTACCCTTTAACATCGCCAGTTACTCGCTTCTGCTTTCAATGGTTGCCGCACAAACCGGATTAGAAGTCGGTGAATTTATTCATACGATTGGTGATGCCCATATTTACAACAACCACGTTGACCAAATTAAAGAGCAGTTGTCAAAACCAACACATAAACTTCCGACTCTGAAGCTTAATCCAGACGTGAAGTCAATTTTCGATTATGAAATGAGCGATATTAAACTTGAGAATTATATTCACGAAGATGTAATTAAAGCTCCGATCGCTGTTTGATATAATGATTTGCGGAAACTTTTTTCCGCTGTATGCGAACATAGTTCAGTGGTAGAACGCCACCTTCCCAAGGTGGAGGTCACGGGTCCGATCCCCGCTGTTCGCTTAAGCCTCATGTCATATACTTAGGACATGACTTCTTTTTTCAAGCAGATTAAACCATTAAATTTTGTTGCTTATACGATCGGCTGCGCTTTTTATGCGTTTGCTTTAATTTACGTTAATATTCCCAATAAATTGGCTGAGGGCGGTGTAACCGGAATTACGTTGATTTTTCGCGCTTTGTTTTCGATTAATCCAGCGATCACAAATATTATTTTTAACGTACCTATCTTAATAATCGGCTTTTTAAAATTAGGAAAAAGACAAATTCTATCGACTTTTTATTGTATTATCCTATTATCTTTTTGGCTATGGCTTTTTCAAAAATTCCCGATTTTAATAAATCTTGATCATGACAAGCTGATATCAGCTTTGTTAGCCGGCCTGTTGATTGGAATTGGACTTGGATTGGTCTTTCGTTTTGGGTCAACTACCGGTGGATCGGATATTATTGCCAGAATCATCGAACAAAAATTTGGTGTTACGATGGGAAAATCTTTGTTTGCAATTGATGCAATCGTCTTGGCGATGTCCCTGATTTACCTAAATTTTGCAGAAATGATGTATACATTGATTATGTCTTTTGTTTCCGCCAATGTGATTAATTTTATTCAGGATGGCGGTTACTCCGCCCGTGAATTCATGATTTTTTCCAGTCAACCAGCTGAAATCGCCGACAAAATCATGAAAGATCTCGAAAGAGGCTCAACATATATAAATATCGAAGGCGCTTATAAAAGAACTCCCGGTAAAGCAGTATATGTTGTTGTCGACCCATCGGAAGTCCGTCAGGTCAGAGAAATTATCGAAGAAATAGATCCTAAAGCTTTTGTTTCCATTAGAATAGTTTCCGAACAGTTGGGCGAAGGCTTTACTTACTTAAGAAAAAAACGCTCAATCTTTGGGCGTTAGAATTTTTTTTATGCGAATGTCTAATTTATCATTTGGTATATTTTCCAATAACTGATCTTTCAAGACCAAAGAAACCGTTCGGCCGGAATAATCAGCCAAGTAACGATCATAAAAACCAGCACCAAAGCCTAATCTTTTGCCAGACTTCGTAAAAGCCAATCCAGGAACAATCATCAGTTCAATTTCTTCTTTAGGGATCTCAACAGAAGTTTCAGGTTCCAAAGTATGAAATTTCCCCGGAGCAAGTTTACTTGTTTCGTCAAATTCAACAAAAATCATTTTTTTATCGATAATCTTCGGAACAAGAACCCTTTTGTCTAATTCCCACGCCTGTTTAACGATTGGCTTTGTATTTAATTCCAAAGGCAAACTAAGAGTTACAGCGATCGTTTCCGAATTTAGCCAATCATTGCTTTCAAAAAGAGCCTGATAGAGAAGAATCGATTGATCTTTCTTATCATCTGGGTCATAACTGTCTAAACGCTTTTTTTGCTGTCGACGTAATTTTTGTTTTTCTTCGATAATATTCATAGTTTAAAAATATTCAGAAGGGATTGGAATCAAAAGGAAATTTATCCATCAAATCAAAAACATCCCGCTTAATCTTTGTTAATTCATTTTTGTCATCATGAGCGTGAATAGCCCGCATAATCAAGTGTTCGATTTGCAGCATTTCGTTTTCTTTTAAGCCCTTGGTAGTCATGGCTGGAGTACCAATTCGAACACCGGAAGTGACAAAGGGCGAACGTTTCTCGTTCGGAAGGGCCTCGCGATTAAGAGTAATAGAAACAGAATCCAACAAATCTTGAACTTGTCGGCCATTTAAACCAGTCTTGGTTAAATCGAGAGTGAACATATGATTGTCAGTACCACCGGAAACAACACGCACATCCGGCTCTTTGGAAAAAGCATCGGCCATTGTTTTCGCGTTCTTGATGATCTGAGCAGAATAAGTCTTGAAATCAGGCTGCAAATCTTCATAAAAGGCCGCTGCCTTGGCCGCAACCACGTGATCCAAAGGGCCACCTTGTGATCCCGGGAAAACGGCCGAATTAATCCTCTTAGCATATTTTTCGTCAGCCAAAATCATACCGCCGCGAGGTCCTCGAAGAGTTTTATGGGTAGTTGTTGTAATGATATCAGCCAATCCAACCGGGCTTGGATGCAATCCAGCCGCAATTAAACCAGCAATATGAGCAATATCAACCATCAAATAAGCATTGACTTCATCAGCTATATCACGAAAAGCCTGAAAATCGATCGTTCGGGAATAAGCCGAAGCGCCGGCAATAATTAAATTAGGCTTAAATTCTTTTGCCTGTTTTAAAATCGCATCATAATCAAGTAATTCAGTCTCTGAATCAACTTTATAAGACTGAGCTTCGTACATTTTGCCTGAAAAACTAACACTGGCTCCATGAGTTAAATGGCCCCCGGAATCCAAGTTCATTCCAAGGATTTTATCGCCAGGATGCAGAAAAGCCATATATGCTTCAAAATTCGCGCTGGAACCGGAATGCGGCTGAACATTAGCATAACTAACACCAAACAGTTCCTTTGCTCGTTCAATCGCTAAATTTTCGGCAATATCGATATATTCATTACCGCCATAATAGCGTTTCCCCGGATAACCTTCAGAATATTTATTCGTCAAAACACTGCCCTGTGCTTGGCGGACAGCTTTTGAGACAAAATTCTCGGAAGCAACCAATTCAATGTTATGCCGCTGCCGTTCTTCCTCGCCCGAAACAGCTTTTGCCAATTGAGGATCCAAAAAATTTTTTGTCATCACTACTCCTTAAAATCCTTTTCAGTTTAGCATTTGAGAGATTAAATAGAATTTAATTGGTCAAGAAAACTGACAGAAAAATGTAATTAAAAAACAGCAAATAATTATGCCAAATAATTTTGTAAACGTCTCAAAGCTTCATGGAGAGTCTCTTCAGAAGCAGCGTAACTCAAACGCAGATATCCTTCTCCTCCAGGGCCAAAGCAAGAGCCGGGAATTAATCCGACGAGAGCTTTATGGGCAAGTTCCCTGGCAAAAGCAAAATCATCCTGGTTTTGATCGGCAGGAATTTTCAAAAAAAGGTAAAAAGCACCATCCGGGGCTGCTACATCAAAACCGATTTTTTTGAATTCCGGAATCAAATAATTACGCCGTTTCATATATTCCTGACGCATTTTTTCAGTCAGAGCATCCCCTTGATTCAGGGCAGCCACTGCACCGGCCATAGCTGGATTTGAAACGGCCGTGATTGCAAATTGATGAATTTTAACAATTTGAGAGATTAAATCCCTTGGCGCTGCAACAAAACCAATTCTGTCTCCTGTCATCGCATGGGATTTGGATACACCATTTAAAACAATCGTCTGTTCCGGAAGCAATGAAGCAATCGAAACATGTTTTCCGACATAATTAAGCGTTGAATAAATCTCGTCGGAAACAACTAATAAATTAGTCTTGGCAATTACAGTGGCAAGCTCTTTTAGCTGTTCAACAGAATAATCGACACCAGTCGGATTGTTTGGGTAGGTCAAAACGATTGCATTTGCCCGTGGATGCTGCTCGATTGCATTCTGCAGTTTAGAGGGAGTTAAAACAAAATTCGTATCATTGGTCGGAATATAAACCATTTTCGTATGGTTAACATGAGCAAGCTGTTCATAAAGAGGATAGGCCGGCGAAGGTGCCAAAAGTTCATCACCTTCTTCTAAAATCGTTGATAAACTTGAAAAAATCGCTTCGGTCGATCCAACTGTCGACAAAATTTCGGTCCTCGGATCGTAATTTAAATCGTAATTACGCTTTAAAAAATCAGCTGCCGCTTTTAAAAATTCAATTGATCCACGCGCAGTTGAATAATGCGATTCATTATCTTCAATCGATTTAATCATCGCCTTCTTAACTAATTCCGGAGCATTGAAGTCGGGCTCACCCAATGTTAAACGAAGTAGTCCGTCAATTTTGCGGAATTCCATATCAACAGCACGAATTTTATTGGTCGTAATGTTTCTAACATCCGATCGAACACTATTAATGACGCCCTCTTTTAATTCTGGCATTAGTTCTCCTTATACATTTCGTATGATTTTTCCGGATCCGCAACACGTACAAGATCTTTTTTAACAAGTTCTTCGGCAATCTGCACGGCATTCCAAGCTGCCCCTTTTAAAAGATTGTCGGAAACAACCCACATCCAGTAGCTGCCATCATTTTCTAAGTCCGGACGAATCCGGCCAACGAATGTTTCTCGTTTGCCCGCCGCATTGATCGGCTGCGGATAAAGTTGTTGTGAAGGGTCATCCTGCAAAACCAAACCAGCACCATCGGCAACCGCATTTTGAATTGCTTCAGCAGAAGCTTCATTAGCCTTTTCAACTTGAAAGTAGACTGTCTCGCCATGGCCAACCGGAACAGGGACACGAACAGTTGTAGCTGTAACTTTAATTTTAGACGAATTCATGTCATCAAAAAAAATTTTTTTCGTTTCGTGAATCATCTTCCATTCTTCGTGAGTATAAGCGTCGTCTTCAAAAACATCGATTTGTGGTAAAAGATTAAATGCAAGTGGATAATGCTTTTCAGCCCCCTTAACAGGCAAAATTTTTGCCTGCATTTTTTGATCTTTTAAATACTCGGAACTTTCCCTTTCCAATTCATTCCAAGCAGATTGACCAGCTCCGGAAGCTGCCTGATAAGTCGAAACGATTACCTGTTTTAGACCGAAAGCATCAAAAATGGGTTTCAAGGCAACAACCATTTGAATCGTGGAACAATTTGGATTGGAAATTATCCCATGATGATTCTTTAAAACCCCGGAATTAACTTCAGGAACAACTAATGGAACGTTTTTGTCCATTCGAAAATATGAAGTGTTGTCAACTGCAACTGCGCCACGCCGAACTGCTTCCGGTAAAAAGCGTTTGGAAACCGATCCTCCGGCTGAAGATAAGACCAGATCAATACCGTCAAAAGATTCCGGTTTAGTTTCTTCAATCGTGTATTCTTTTCCTCTGAAAGTACTTTTTTTACCTGCCGAACGATTGGAAGCCAACAGTTTCAGTGACTTGACCGGAATTGTCGATTGTTCCAATTGTTCGCGCATTCTTGTACCGACTGCGCCACTCGCACCTAGAATTGCTACATTGTATTCTTTGACCATTTAACTTATTTCAACCCCATTATTTTATCTAATCCTACAACTAAACCTTGCTGTTGGTTAGCTTTTTTGATTGCTAATTCAACGCCAGGCATAAAAGACTTACGGTCCAAACTATTCTGTGATATCGATAAAGTTTCATATTCATTAACGAAATCCACTGATTGATAGGCGACATAGTCTTTTTTTCGCTTGGAAGTAATTAGAACCTTTTCAATAATATTTTTATCGCCGTCAGCTGACGTTGAAACAGTTTTCGTGCTGGCCCCATTATCTGCCAAAATTCCGGCGGTTATTCTGGCTGTTCCACTGGGAGCATCAAGCTTATCCGGATGATGAATTTCTTCGATCGAAACATTTGGCATAAATCTCGCCGCAATACCGGAAAAATACATCATTAAAACCGCCGAAATACTAAAATTAGGAGCAATAATGCCGCTAACGGAATTCTTATCGGCAAGCGACTTTAACTTTGTAATTTGATCGTTTTTTAGACCACTAGTACCAATAATCAGTGAAGTATTATGTTCAATCGCCCAGACAGCATTTTCAAAGACCGAATCCGGCTTCGTTACATCGATCCAAAGATCATAATGTTGATTTATTTCACTTAATTGCCGGAAAATTTTCGCCCTGCCGGAATAATTTTCCGGAAAATGTTCATGAACCAAAATTGCGTCTAAAGACCAATCCTTATGTTCGGCAATTAGCTTCTGGATCTCTCGACCCATTTTTCCAAAAGCACCAGCCAGTAAAATTGATTTCATAGCTTTAACACCTGCATAATTCCATCAGTCTGTGCCTTGTCCAAAGGAAGAATCGGCAAGCGGGGAATTCCAACATCAATTCCCGAACGCTTAAAAACAGCTTTTACCGGGGCCGGCGAAGGATAACTGAAAAGTGCCTTAACTCTCGGATTAATGAAACGGAAATCTCCGGCTGCTTTTTTAAAATCTCCATTATCAATTGCGGAAAACATATCAGCAAATTCCTTGGCATAAAAATGTGAAGCAACCGAAATTGTCCCTGCGCCGCCAAGAGCATAATTTAAAAATGATTGCCCGTCTTCTCCGGTATAAACGAGAAAATCTTTTGGAGCGTGCTCGATTAATTCAGACATATCATAATCGGAATTGCACTGTTTAACAGCGATAATATTTGGATGATCGGCCAACTTTAAAAGCGATTCGACCGTTAAAGCAGATATACTTCGACCGGGAATATTATAAATAACAATTGGAAGCGGGCTCTCGTCAGCAATAGTTGAAAAATGAGCAATCATGCCGGCCTGGTCAGGCTTATTATAATAAGGCGTGACGATCAACGCTGCATCGATTCCGTTAATCCGGCCCGCCTCTTTTGTAAATTCGATAGTTTCCTTTGTATTATTGGAACCAGTGCCGACAATCACTTTCGCTCTTCCAGACACAAAATCAACTGTTCTTTTAAATAACTCAATTTTCTCATCGTGGCTCAAAGTCGGTGCTTCACCGGTAGTACCAGAGATAACGAAGCCTTTTACTCCATCTGAAATTTGCGAATCAATCAGACGACGATAAACCTGAAAATCAATCCGATTGTTTTTATCAAACGGCGTGATAATTGCTGTCAATAAATTTGTATTTTCTAGTAAATTTGTCATTTTTGCATCCTCGCTATCAAAAAGCCCTTTATGGCCTCAACGCCCTTTGTGATTGCTGATTCATCCGGATTTAAATGGTCAGAATGCAAACTGTGCTTAGGGTCGTTAACACCCAACCAACACATTGTTCCCTCAAATTGATTCGAAAGAAAACCAAAATCTTCAGCAATCATCGCCGGTTGGACAATTTTGAAATCAACTCCATCGGCATTTTTCATATAATCGATAAAAAAGTTTGTCGTTCGTTCATCATTAACGACCGGCATATAACCGCCCTGACGAAAATTAATCTTCAATTCCTGGCCAAAGGCGCCAGCAATGCCCTCGGCAATCATGCGTATATGTTTTGTCATAATTTCCATGCCAGATTGGGTAAAGCTGCGGATTGTCCCCTCAATGTCTGCCTTTCCGGCAATAATATTCATCGCTTTTCCAGCATTAAATTTACCAATCGTGACGACACCACCTTCAATAGGATCGACATTCCGAGAGACCACCGTCTGAACATTCGTAACAAAATTCGCTGCTGCAACAATTGAATCCTTAGCATTTTGTGGATAAGCGGCATGGCCGGACTTGCCGATAAAACTGATACGCAGTTCATTTGAACCGGCAAAGAGCGTCCCTTTGCGACTGGCGATCTGGCCAGCCGGCAGCTGTGGGTTAACATGCAGAGCATAAAATTCGTCAGGAAGATATTCACCCTGAAAACCACCGGCGTCATAGAAACGCTTGCCACCGAATTCGTTTTCCTCGGCCGGCTGGAAAAATACTAATAAATTATCTTTTGGCTGATGCTCGGCGAAATAAGAGAGAATACCAAGCGCGACTGTCATATGAATATCGTGGCCACAGGCATGCATAACATGATCGTTTTTACTGGCAAAATCCAAACCAGTCTCTTCTTGAATCGGCAAAGCATCCATATCAGTCCGCAAAGCAATTGTCCTCTTTGGATCTGATCCAGCGATCCGAACTAAAAGCGCCGTTGGTATTTCTGAAATCGTTTCAATTGTCAAATTTTCTTGCGGAAATTTTGCAATCTGTTCCAGCAAAAACTGATGCGTTTTTACTTCCTGCATACCGATTTCCGGATTAGCATGAAGATGCCGGCGAATTTTGATTAACTGCTCGTCACTAAGCATCAAAGGCTCCTTAAGGCATCAATGAGGGCTGTTTTATTTTCTGTCTTTTCATCGATTTGTTTAATAACTTTAGCAGGAACGCCAGCCACAACCGTATGAGCAGGCACATCGTTAATGACAACCGCTCCGGCACCGACAACCGCACCATCGCCAATTTGAACTCCCTCGATAATAACCGCATTGGCTCCGATTAAAACATTGTCACCAACACGGACAGGCTGCGCAGAGGCTGGTTCGACAACGCCAGCCAAAACTGCTCCGGCGCCAATATGAGAATGTTTGCCAACAATTGCCCGGCCACCCAAAACAGCACCCATATCAATCATTGTCGCCTCTCCTATTTCGGCCCCGATATTGATCACAGCTCCCATCATGATGACAGCATTATCTGCTATTTTTACCTGATCGCGGATAATTGCCCCCGGTTCTATTCGCGCATTGATATCTTTAATATTGAGCAAAGGAACCGCCGAATTACGGGCATTGTTTTCAATTAAATAATCTTTTTTGTTAAGACCGGACAATAGCGGCTTAATATCACTCCAATCGCCGTAAAGGATTCCAAAATCGGAATTGGAAAAATTTTGGATACTAGTAGGAATTCGGCCATTCAAATGACCTTTATAAGTAACTTTAACTGCTGTTTGTTTTTTTGAGTTAGCAATAAAATCGATTATTTTTTGTGCGTCTAATTCAGTCATTTTCTACCTCGTAATTTAAATCAAGATGGGTTATATCTTCATAAGTCTCTCGTTTAACAACTAATTTCGCCTTGCCTTTTTCCGCAAAAACAACCGCCGGGCGTGGATTTCTATTATAATTGGAGGCCATCGAATAGCCATAAGCTCCGGTTGCCAAAACAGCCAGTAAATCTCCGGGATAAGTTTTGGGCAATTCCTGCTTTTGAATTAGGACATCTCCTGACTCACAATATTTTCCGGCTATTCGGACAACCTGTTCACTAGGGAGATCGACTTGGTCGACCAGAACAGCTTTGTATTCTGCTTGATAAAGCGCTGGACGAATATTGTCCCCCATTCCGCCATCAACCGACAGATAGGAACGAATACCAGGAATATCTTTGCGACCACCAATTGTATAAAGTGAATAACCGGCCGGGCCGACAATAGAGCGCCCGGGTTCGACCCAAATTTCTGGTAATTTAGCATGATATTTTCGACTGGAAGCTTTAGCCGTTTGACAGATCAAATGAATAAATTCAGCATTTGGAATCGGGTCGTCCGCGTCAGTATATTTGATGCCGAAACCACCGCCCACATCAATTATTTCTGCTTGAAAATGCCATTTGCTTGCGGTTTTAATCAACAAATCAACTAGTTTTGAATAACCACTGCTTTCAAAAATTTGTGAACCAATATGAGCATGCAAGCCCAATAAATTGAGATATTCGGAAGCCTGAATTTTATCAAAAGCTTTTTTCGCCTGACCAGAAGCCAAATCAAAGCCAAATTTGCTGTCCTGCTGTCCAGTTGAGATAAATTTATGTGTATGGGCAGAAATTCCCGGGCTTATCCGCATCAGAACATTTTGAGATATTTTTCTTTCGCTAAGAATTTCATTCAACAAATCCAGTTCATGAAAATTATCAACAATAATTGTGCCGATTTTATAGTCGATCGCCATCATCAATTCATCGGCGGATTTATTATTGCCATTAAAAGAAACATTCTTCATCGGAAAGCCGGCTTTGGCGATCGTTGCTATTTCACCTCCAGAAACCGCATCGCAATGAATTATCTCATGCTTTAAGACGTCGTAAATTGCGACTGTCGAGAAAGCTTTGCTGGCATAACTAATTTGGTAGTTAAGCTTTTCAGCATCAAAAGCTTCTTTCATGTCGCTGATAATTGAACGAATTTGGCCAACATCGTAAACATAGACCGGCGTTCCAAATTGTTGGGCGATTTGGTCTGCTGAAACACCGCCAATATATAGTTGATTATTTTTTATTTGCATAATAAAAACCTCCGTTTGCTAAACAAAACAAACGGAGGCTTACGCTTACTCGTTTGTCCGTCCTAGCACTCCACATCTCTGTGACAATCCGTGATTTATTAAACCACGACTCAATCGATAAGTATCTGCTCATACAATCGATTTCGGCAAAATCCCCTTTCATTTATTAGATCCTAGCAGGGACTATCTAATAAACTAATGATGTCATTTGCACCTCTATTACGGATGATAGATTAAGTGTATCATAAGAATAAAACTTGTTAAATGACAGTTTATTTAAGCTTTCGCTTGACTTTCAAGGGTATTTTTGGGAAACTTATATAGTTATTAAATAAAGGAGCACTTCATGGCTGTTATATCAAATAAAAATTCAAAGTCACATAAGCGCAACCGCCGCGGACATATCGCTTTGGAAGTTCCAAATATCGTTCTTGATAAGACGACTGGTGAATACACGGTAGCACATCATGTTTCACCAAAAGGACTTTACAAGGGTCGTCAAGTTGTTGCGGCGCCAAAGCAAAAGTGATTATAAAAAAACGATCTTAATTGATCGTTTTTTTACTCTTAAATTAGTTGCAGCCTACAAATATTAACTTAACCCACTAATCTTGCCGTTCTCATCTACATCAATTTTTTCGGCAGCTGGATTTTTTCCTAAACCAGGCATCATCAAAACTTTGCCTGCCATCGCAACAATAAAACCAGCGCCGATTTTCGGAATAAAGCGGCGAATATGGATCGTGAAGCCAGTCGGTGCGCCATGAATCTTGCTATCATCGGTCAGGCTGTTGGGCGTTTTGGCGATCACAACAGGTAACTTGCCCCAGCCGTTTTCTTTGACTTCGGCTAAGTCTTTTTTAGCACGATCAGATAATTCGAAATCCTTGCCGCCATATATCTTTTCGACAATTGTTTGAATTTTATTTTCAATGGAATCATCGGCCTGATAAAGTGGCATAAAGAATCGTTGATTGTCGGTCGCTTCAATAACCTTTTTGGCTAAATCCAAAGACCCTTCAAACCCATCAACAAAACTAGTGACAATCTCAAATTGTAGTTTCTTTTCACCTTCAACGAAATTCTTGATCAGCTGAATTTCTTCCATATCGTCATCAAGGAATTTGTTCAAAGCAACAACAACCGGTTTGCCGTAATGTGTCATCGCTTCTAAATGCCTATTCAAATTATCCAATCCGTTTCTAACAGCATCGACATTCTTATCCGACAAATGATCGAGCGCCACCCCACCATGAAACTTCAGAGCCTTAACGGTGGCAACAATTACGACAGCATCAGGTTCTTTACCCAAAACAGGAACTTTAACATCCATGAACTTTTCCCCGCCAAGGTCTGAACCAAAACCTGCTTCCGTCACGGCAAAATCAGCCAGCTTGAGAGCAGCATCCGTTGCAACAACTGAATTAGTTCCTTGGGCAATGTTCGCAAAAGGTCCGCCATGAATAATAAAAGGAGAATGTTCTAGCGATTGAACCAGATTCGGGTTAATCGCATCCTTTAGGATCGCAGTTAACGCGCCAGCCACTTTTAGATCTGCAACTGTAACCGGCTTTCCCTGGACATCCAAGGCTACTACGATTCGGCTCAAACGTTTTTTCAAATCAAAAAGATTCTTTGAAAGAGTCAAAACAGCCATAATTTCAGAACTGGCAGTAATATCAAAGCCGGAATTTCGTTCCGGACCATTAACTCGACCTTTTCCAAGGGTAATTTGGCGAAGAGCGCGATCATTCATATCGAGTACCCGGCGCCAATAAATATTTTCAGGATCGATTTTTAATTCATTCCCCTGATGTAAATGATTATCGATCACAGCTGCAAGCAGATTATGAGCTGCCGAGACAGCATGTATATCGCCGGTAAAATGCAAATTAATATCTTCCATTGGAATAACCTGGGCATAACCGCCGCCGGTCGCACCGCCTTTGAGACCAAAAACCGGCCCCATCGAAGGTTCCCGAAGAGCACCAATCGCAGATTTTCCCAAACGATTAATCGCATCGACCAGACCGATTGTGACAGTTGTTTTTCCTTCGCCGGCGGGAGTTGGATTAATTGACGTGACAAGAACCAATTTACCCTGCCGGGGCATATTTGCAATGCTGTACGCATCAATTTTTGCCTTATCATGCCCATAAGGTATCAGTTGAGAATCCGATAAACCAATCTGCTTGCCAATTTCTGTAATCGGAAGCGCTTTGATACTATGATCAATTTCAATATCTGATTTCATGTGTACAATTTTAGCAAATTGTTAAAAGATAACAAAGAATAACAAAAAAGTATCTGCAATTGGTATACAGATACTTTAAATTATTAATCAGCAGTGGTATAGACAGCTAAAACATCATCGTTATCTTCCAGCTCGTCGATTAATTTCTCAAATTTTTCCTGATCAGCTTCAGGGACTTCAACCGGGTTTTGAGGAATCATTGTAATTTCCGACTCAGCTAAGTCATATCCTTTATCAGTCAAAGCACCCTCAACCGCAGCGAAGTCTGCCGGTTGACTAAAAATCTCAAATGCGTCGTCGGAAGTCTGCACATCTTCAGCTCCAGCTTCAATTGCATCCTCCATTACTTGATCCTCAGTAATATCCGGGTGTGATTGACGGTCAATCACAAAATGGCCCCGGCGATCGAATTGAAAACTAACCGATCCGCTTGTTCCCAATGAACCACCATGATGATTAAAAGAATTTCTTACATTGGAAACAGTCCGATTAATATTATCGGTCGACGTTTCGACTAAAACAGCTATGCCACCAGGAGCGTAACCTTCATAAGTTGCTTCTTCGAACTTAACATCGCCGGCACCCGTTGCTTTATCCAAAGCACGTTGAACGTTATCCTTTGGCATGTTGGCGGCTTTGGCCTTGTCCATAACCAAACGAAGACTGGCATTAGCAGATGGATCAGCACCGCCAGCCTTAGCTGCAACATACAAATCGTGACTTATTTTTTGGAAAATTTTTCCACGCTTAGCATCCTGAGCATTCTTGCGGCCTTGGATGTTGTGCCATTTACTATGACCTGACATTTTATACTCCTTCAAATAATAAAAATACTGTTCAATTTTACGATTTTTCACTGAAATAGGCAAGTTTGTCAGTATTTGTATTATGCAACTATTTTAAAATTGTCTCAATTTGCAGTTTTCCGCAAGATCAAGCCAAGTCGAATATAAAAGCGTAGAATTTCTTGACCAGGTTTTTTGAGGAATTTTGTTTTTATCGAAATAATTACGTGGTTCATCGATCGACAGACCTCTTTTTAAATCACGAGTATATTCATTAGCCAGTGTTTCTCGATCGTATTCCGGATGACCGGTAATTATAAAAGTTCGATTTGTTCGATCAAAAGAAATTAACGAACCGTCTTTGTCATTAGTAATTACCTGCCAGCTCTTAGCAAGACCGTTAATTTTAAAATAGCGGGATTGGGGAACTTGAATCGTCTTGGTGCCTTTTAGAAGACTATATACAGGCGTTTCGTAAATACCAGAAACCTTTTTTCTTTCGAGACTGTAATCCAGATGATATTCTATTCTTGAAAGAGCCATCGCCGACCAGCACTCGAAAGTCGAAAAAGCGACATGTTTTTTGCGCCATTTCAGAATTTCCAAAAATTCCGGAAAATAATCTATTTGAGAAAAATCGATAAATTCCAATGGAGCACCGGTCACCAATAAAGCATCGTAATAATTGTCTTTAATATCGGCAAAAGTTTTATAAACTTGTCTAACCGCCAGGGAGTCATGTTTTATCTTATGAGTAGCCGGGACAATAAAAGTCAGATTGAGTTTTCTTTTGGTTGAATTAAACAAATCAAAAAAATTCTTTTCGACGTGTCGCCGATCAGGCATTAAATTCAAAATCAAAATTTCTTTTGCCTCTGAAGCGATATGATCTGTTTTTAAAAAACCGCTACGAACACCAACCATCATTTTAATCCTCCAATGCTTGATTAAAATCATCAATTAAATCGTCGGCATTTTCCAGGCCGACTGAAATTCTCAAAAGACCTGGTGTGATACCATCGGCAGCCAGATCATCGGCCGATAATTCAGCATGACTCATTTTCGGCGGATAACTGACAATTGTTTCCACTCCACCTAAACTGACCGAAAATACAGGAATCTTGATTTTTTCAACAAATTTCCTGGCAGCCTCCTTTGAGCCTAAATCAACCGATAAGACTGCACCACCGGATTTTGCCTGCGATTTGTGGATTTCGTATCCAGGATTACTCGGCAAACCTGGATAAAAGACTTTTTTCCCTGATTTCTCAAACCATTCGGCAATTGCCTGGGCGCTGGCTGCTTCTCTTTGAATTCGAACTCCTAAAGTTTTAATCGATCGTAAAAGCAGCCACGCATCTGTAACTCCCAATGTCGCTCCAATCGCATTTTGAACAAAGTAAACCTGATCACCCAACTCTTTAGTTTTCGTTACAACCCCCCCAGCTGTTAAGTCGGAATGACCAGCCAAAAACTTGGTTGCTGAATGAACAACGATATCTGCTCCCAGTTCCAAAGGTTTTTGCAAAAATGGCGACATAAAAGTATTATCAGCAATCACGATCAAATGATTTTGATGAGCAAGCCGACTAATTTTTTTAATATCCGAAACTGCCAAAGTCGGATTACTTGGTGTTTCGATATAAACGGCCTTGGTTTCTTTTTTGATTGAGTTTTCAATCGCTGACAAATCCGAAAAATCAACAAAACTATGGTTTATTCCAAAACGCGGCAGAATATCGTTCAACAAGCGGTAGGTTCCGCCATAAACTTCTTTACTGACCAACAAATGGTCTCCTTGTCCAAAAGTCAATAAAACTGAACTGATGGCGGCCATCCCGGTTGAAAAAAGAAATCCGCGTTCACCGTTTTCTAATTCAGCAATGGCATATTCGGCAACTTTTCTTGTTGGATTACCGGAACGTGCATAATCGGATTCGCCAAACTGATCAAAATTCGATTGATGAAAAGTACTGGAAAACTGAATCGGCGTATTGACCGCTCCGCTTAATGGACCAATTTTAGTAGTTGATTTAATTAATTTTGTCCAATCGGATTCTGTCATTTGGCTCCTTTGATCACTTGTTTTAAATCGTCTAATAAGTCATCTTTGTCTTCTAAGCCAACACTTACGCGAACAAGATTATCGGTAATTCCCAATTCGTTGCGACGCTGCTGGCTCATGTCGTGATGAGTTTGAATGCTTGGGATCGTTATCAAACTCTCCGCACCTCCCAGACTTTCAGCAAAAGAAAACAATTTAAGACCCTGTAAGAATTTATCGGTATCATAGCCATCGCTTAAATAGAAACTAATCATTCCGCCAAGCCCGGGATAAAGAATTTTATCAACTCCATTGATTTTCGTTAATACTTTTGCAATATATTGAGCTGAGCTGCTGTGCCTTTAAACCCGTAAAGACAGTGTTTTCAACGATCTTAACAAAAGCCAACAGGAAAAAGGATCGAGAACCTGTCCTCTCGTGATTAAATTTTCTTGAAGACTTTTCGACAGTTCTGAACGAGAACTAACAACGACTCCAGCCAAAATATCATTGTGGCCGCCAAGATACTTGGTTGCAGAGTGAACAACCAAATCAGCCCCTAATTTAATCGGATTTTGAAGAATTGGACTGAGAAAAGTGTTATCAACAGCGACCAGTATCTTTGAATCTATTTTATGAACAAAATCAGCAACTTTTTTAATATCAATAATCTTCATCGTCGGATTGCTGGGTGTTTCAAGCCATATCAAACGAGTTTTAGGGCTGATTTTCTGCTTTAAATAACTAAAATCAGTACCGTCCCAAAGAGAATAATCAATGCCGTTTTTTTCGACCAAATCATCAAAATATCTAAAAGATCCACCGTATAAATCATCGGAAGTGATGAAGTTGTCGCCTTTTTTCAAAAAAGTCGAAAACAGCAAATCGATAGCTGCCATTCCCGATGAAACAGCAAAAGCATTATCGCCGTATTCGATTTCCGCCAACTGTTTTTCCAAAATTTGCCATGTCGGTGTTTGCAAACGGGCATAATCAAAACCAGTCGATTCGCCTAAACCAGGATGGCGAAAAGCAGTTGAAAAGTAGATCGGTGCGACTACGGCTCCGGTTTTTTGATCGTCGCTGCCGTTTCCGCCTTGAGCCAAAATTGTATCGATATGTGCCAACTTCTATCCCCAAACTTCCTCGATGATTGATTTAACCAGTGCCAATTTTTTCCATTCATCGGCTTCGGTCAACTTATTTCCTTCTTCAGTTGATGCAAAACCACATTGGGTCGAAAGCCATAAACGATCAAGCGGCAAGTACTTCTCGGCTTGATGGATACGGTTGATAATCAACTGGCGATCTTCTAAGATCGGTGATTTGCTTGTAATTAATCCAAGTACAACGTTCTTATCTCCAGAAACCTTCGCCAGCGGTTCAAAGCCCCCAGCCCGTTCAGAATCGTATTCCAAAAAATAGGTTGAAACATTTTCTTTGCCAAACAACTTATCGGCCACCGAATCATAGCCACCCTGCGCTGCCCAATCCGAGTGGTAGTTGCCACGGCAAATATGAGTATTAACTGTCAAATCGGATGGTAAATCGGCAATAGCTCCATTATTCAAATCCAAATAAATATCTTTTAACTTTTCTGGATCGAAACCAGCACCGACCATTGTCTGCCAGAACTTTTTATCAACAAGCATCCCCCAAGTACAGTCATCGATTTGAAGCAAACGAGCACTGGCTTGGTAGAAAGCCAAAATCGCCTGATGATAAACCTTGATAATGTCGGAAAACAATTCTTCATCGGTACCGTAAAAATCACGAATAGTTTTTGAATTGGACCCACGAACCAACTCCGCATAAAATTGTGCCGGAGCAGGAATTGTGACTTTAGCCTGCGCGCCATTCTCTTCAGCAGTTTCTTTTAAAAACTTAAAGTCATTGATAAACGGATGTTTAGTGGCATCAAATGAAAGTTTTCCATTTAAAATCGCTGTATCGTCGCGCGTTTCCTCGTGTGCAAACAGGTATCCTTCTCCGTAATGGACGTGCTTAACTCCACCAAAGCCCCAGAAAAAATCTAAATGCCAATAACTGCGCCGCAGTTCCCCATCAGTAACATAATCAAGACCTGCTTGTGCCTCTTTTTGAACCAGTTTCTTTATTTCACTGTCCTCGACAGCGTGCAAATCACATACGATATTTCGCCATCAGCAAATTTTTTCTTAGCAACCTTAATTGCTTGAGGCCTTAAAAAAGAACCAACATGTTGAAAACCAATTTTATTTTTTACTAAAGTCATTTTTCCCCCTCCAAATAAAAAATCCCGCAACCAGAATAGACTGATTGCGGGACGATAATTCGTGTTGCCACTCGCTTTTTACAAAAAAGTCACCTTTAATGTACTTAACGACTACGTCATATTGGAAAATGATCCTCAGATTATAGTCTGACGCGATAACGGGCGCACCCGGAAAATGCTTGCGGTAAACCACTCACACCCTCGTTGCTCAAAGACCATTTTCATCCGTATTTCGCTGCCAACTCCCATCAACGCTGGCTTTCTTAGAACTATTAACGGATTACTTATCTTCTCAATGCAATAGTTATTGGTAACTATGCTACATGAATGAGAAAAAATGTCAATGGAATATTTAAAAAAGATTGTCTTTGCATTCGGTAGGACTAAATCCAATCGTACTTTTTTGCAATCTGGATTGCAGTAATTCGATTAACTGCATGCAACTTATCTAAAATTGTCGACATATAATTTCTAACAGTACCTTCACTTGAAAATAATTAACCAGCGACCTTTTTTGTAGTAAGCCCTTTTTCAACTAATCTTAAAATATCTTTTTCTTGTTTACTCAAGGGATTTTTTTTAAAATTAATCAAACTAGTTACCAGTTCCGGCGCATAAATAGAATGTCCGGCAATAATTTTATACAAATCTGATATCAATTCGTCACTTGGACTATCCCTTTAACAAATAACCGCTGACTTTTGCATTGACCGCCCGTTGAAAGTAGTCGGCTTTGGCAAAAGTCGTCAAAATAACAATCTTACTTATTGATTTTTTATCCCGAAAAAGTTCCTCGGCAACATCAAGTCCGGACATTTTCGGCATTTAGATATCCAAAATTGCAATATCCGGCTGCAAATTACGAATTTTCGTCAAGGCTGTTCGGCCATCTTCGGCGCTGTCAATCACCTCAATATCATCTTCAAGATTCAAAATACCGGTTAGAGCCGTTTTCAGCATAGTTTGATTTTCTGCTATAAATACCCGCATTATTAATCTCCCTGGTCGAATAATTCAATTGTTGCAACGGTTCCGTTCCGACCACTCTTAATTTTAAATTTTCCACCTACAGCAGCTAATCTTTCTTTGATACCAGTTAGCCCGTGAACCGTTGAACGCGCTTTCCCTTTATCGAAACCGATGCCTTTGCAATTAATAATAAAAAACCAAATAAACAAATTAACTATACAAATAATTTTTATATTTTCACCATCAGACAACCTTTGTCCACCAATGTTAAGCACATAAACCGGAGAAAAGTGGCCAATCCAGCGCAGAAAGATCGGCATTTGGTCAAGCGGCCACCACAGTCCGCTCACAATAATCAAGGGAAAAGCTAATAAATTTGAAAAAACTTCTCGATTATTTTCATTAGAAATCATCGAAATCATCAGACCGACTAAAGCGATCGGCAGGCTGGCAAACAAAAGCCAAAACAACATGAAAATAAATTCCCGTAAACTAAACAGAACGTGATTAATCATTTATCTGTTTATAATCAGTAAAAAAAGCAATTGGAGAGAACAATAAAACCAACAAAGCAGCTAAAAGATAAGTATGGCTGAAGGCTTGAGCAAGCTGCTTATTTTTTTCATGCTTAATCTTTTTCAAAGCCGTCAATAAAGTATCTTTTTGAGCTAATTGTTTAACAGCAATTAGCAACTTTTTTGTCCTTGCTCAACCCTTTGATTTCCTTCGCTCAATTGTTTGGAAGCTGATGCTATTTTCGCCATGGCATCATTTTCTTTACCAAGGACAGCCAAAGTGGTTGCTATTTTTTGATTATTTTTTACAATCATTTGATTTGCTGAATTTAGCTTGCTTTCAGCTTGATATGCCCGATAAAGATCAGTCCCTCTTTTAGGTTGGGGCAAATCTTTTTTTGATTTAGCAGCACTTTTAAGAGCGCGCTTCAAATTCGCCTCTTTGTTTTTGCTTGTTAACTTCGTCGAGCCACTAATTGCAAATACTTTATTAAATTGCTGCCGTGCCGTAGTTTTAACGCGCGGTGACAATTTTTCTTGATTAATAATCCCAGTTGCGTTTTGGTGGATATTCTGTTTAGCAGTATTAACGTTGTTATTGAGTACTGTTACCAAAATAGCAATTCCTAAGCATGTTCCAATCTGACGAGCAGCATTAACAATACCTGATCCAATACCACTTTTATTTTTAGGAAGATGTTTAACAAAGGCTACCAAAGAAACTGAAGAAAAGCCAAAACCAATTCCATTGATGATTAAAAAAACAACCATCACATCTTTTGGAGTATTTGTTTTAATAAAAGATAAGAGTAATAAGCTGATAGCCATTGTTAATATACCGATAAAAGTGACAGGCACAGCCCCAACCTGATCAAATAATTTAGTCCCTAACGGCATCGCTACCATAATCGTCAAGGAAACCGGAACAATGATCAATGCTGCGTGCAGAGCTGTATAGTTCAAAACATCCTGTAAAAAGTAATTCAGTATAAGAGTTGAACTAACCAACGCAAAGCCAGTTAAAAAATAAACAAAACTAGAAGCTGTCAAAGTTTTTTCACGAAATAATTTTAATTCCAATAATGGATTTTTGACCCTGGTTTCCACAAAAATAAACAGAATAATAGCTAATAAGCCAACAACAAGTGATCCTAAGATAATTCCGGAATTCCATCCGTACTGGCGACCCTCCAGCAAACCGAAAGTCAGACCGCCTAAACTCAGTGTTAAAAGTAACGTTCCGGGTAAATCGATTTTACCAGCCAAAGTTTCGTCATAAGACTCTTTTATCCAAACTGCAGCAATGAAGAATGAAACGATTGTTAAGGGCACATTAATCCCAAAAACCCAGCGCCAAGAAGCGTATTCAAGAATTATTCCACCGATTGGCGGACCCCCGGCTGCCGCTAAAGCGGTCACTGCCCCCACAACACTAGCAACTTTGGACATTTTTTCTTTGCCGAAAATTTCAATTCCCATTGGCAAAACGATTGGTGTAATAATGGCACCGCCTAAACCTTGAAAAAAACGAAAAACAATCAATTCCGTCAACGAATTAGCCAGCATGCAGGCAGCTGAAAAACCGCCAAATAATGCTAATCCCAAAAGCATAATTTTTTTGCGTCCATAACGGTCAGCAATTTTAGATCCCGTAATCATAAAGACTGCTAAAGCCAAGGTGTAAATGGTTGCCACCCAGCTAGCATCGGTAAGACTCGCATTGAAATACGTCATAATTTTAGGCAAAGCAATGTTAACAATCGTACTATCCAATGTTCCCATAAACATGGCAATAGTTAATCCAATAAAACTGATGCCTTTAACAAAACGCGACATTTAATAATCCCCTCTTTCCGGTAACAAATGTTTCTTTTGTATACATTTGTTACCCTTTGATGCGTTTTCTAGTATAATCAAAGCTAATCGCAAAGACAATCATTTCTTGACAAGTGATACAGATTGCCATGATATGTAACTGATCTTCAGGGAGAAACGGAATGAATGGTAAGCAACGAATGGTTGAACAATCTAAACAATGGTTAAGCGAAGCACTAATTGAATTGATGAAGACAAAAGATTACCAGGATATTTCAATTACTGAAATTGCTCAAAAGGCAGAACTTTCTCGCAAAACCTTCTATCATTCTTTTAAAAATAAAGAGGCGGTTATTAATTACTTGTGCGACCAATTATTTGATCAATATTTTCAAAAGCTAGTGAAACAGGAACCACAAATCGGTGAAGCAATGCTTAATACAACTTTTGATATATTTTTGAATTTTTGGTGGCAGCAAAGATCGATTATTCGTTTATTGATTCAACAGGGTCTCTTCGATCATATGAATGAAATTTGGCAAAAAAAAGCAGTTCCTCGTTACAACCAATTTGCTGCTCCTTGGCATGTTAAAGGAACTCCCAAACAAGTTGCTTATGTAATGGCTTTTCAGTTGGGAGGTTTCACTAATATCCTAAGATTGTGGCTGGGACAAGATAGCCCTGAAGCACCAGAAAAAATTAAAGATCTCATGCTTTTGGCTGCTCGTCAGTTGGCCGACAGTCTTAATCCACAAAAAAATTAAATTAGTCTGGAGAACAAATATAAATTAACAGATAATTTTGTTCCGAAAAAAATCAGCCAAATAAAAAACGCTCAATATCTATTGAGCGTAAATTTAAAGTTTAACTTAAATACTATTTCCAATAATCCTCATCCCCATAATTTAAATGAGTACTATCGGCTTCGTTATTTTTAAATTCGGTCAAAGTTTCCTGATAAAGTGCCGTCCCGCGCTGATAAGCATTTATTCCGGTTAAGAAATGGAATGGTGGTTCTGTCATATTGGCCAATTTAAAAATGGCTTTGGCAGCTAATTCCGGAGATCCATCCTGTTTTCCAGATATTGATTCGGTATTATTAGCATTTGCATGAGCCGTTTTTTGATAATCGTCAATTGTTTCAATAGCTGCTTTATGTGAAGAGCCAGCCCATTTGGTTCTGTAAGGACCGGGTTCAATATTTGTAACATAGATCTCCAAAGGAGCGACTTCTTTGGCCAAGGCAGAAGACAAGCCTTCTAAGGCAAATTTGCTTGCATTATAAAAACCAAAAGCCGGGGAGCTGACTAGTCCACCAACCGAAGTTATATTGATAATCCGACCAGAACGTTGTTTACGGAAAAATGGTAAAACCGTACGTGTCACATCGGCAGCTCCCCAAAAATTTGTATCCATCATTTCCCTAACGGTTGATTCATCTGATTCTTCTACGGAACCAAAATATCCCCAGCCGGCATTGTTAACTAGAATATCAATCTTTCCAAAATGCTTGATTGCTTCATTGACTGCTCTAACAACATCATCATGATTAGTCACATCCAAACTGGTTGTATAAACATTTTTATATTCTTTTTGCCAGTGAACAATCTGATCAAGATGCCGGGCCGTTGCAACAATCTTTTGTTTTTGTGCGATTAATTCATTAACCAATGCCTGACCGAAGCCAGAACTGGTCCCAGTAACAAACCATATTTTTTCCGACATAAACTGCCTCTTTTCTAAAGTATGCACCTAAATTATATTCGAGATTTATGAAGATAATTATTACAATTTGAGTGTTACGACTATTTCAAAAGAACAAAAAATAATTTGGCAGTCGATATTTTACTAATTATATGTAAGAAACACAATTATTATCGCTTCTATGAACAATTAGGAATTGGAAATTCCTTTATTTGCTTTAATGGAAACTTAATCATTGCCTGTCCGATTCTTTTATTTTATCCAAATAGAACGTTGATCATCAGAACTGCAAACAAAATTTGGAAACAAACTGTAACCAATCCGTAAATCATAAACTTTTGTCCGGAATTTTTAACCGTTTGCCATTTAAGGTTCAAACCGATTCCGGCTAAATTAACAATCCCAAAGAAATTAGCAATTGATTTAGCCCCCGTGTTAACAGTATTTGATAGATTAAAAAAAGAATTAATAAATACAAAAATTATAAAAACGATCACAAACCAAGGAACTGCAACTTTCTTACTGTCGGTCTTAATTTCATCGGCCCTTGTTCGATCAGCAAAACGGGCAAAAACAAAAACAACTACAGACAAAAGAATAACTCTCAGCATTTTGAACAAAGTCGCATAGGTAACAACTGCCTGATTTACTAAAGAAGCGGTTCCGACCACCTGGCCAACTGATTGAACAGTTCCTCCGATTAAAGCACCGATCAACAAGTTATTACCATGAAAAATATTTGGACCAATTACAGGCAAAAGAAATAGTAATACGACACCACTTAAAGAGACAGTTGCAACCGCTGTTCGGCGTTGATCATCGCTTGCCCTGATTGCCGGAGCAACAGCAGCGATCGCGCTTGAACCACAAACAGCGTTTCCACTAGCCATCAGCATCGCAGATTCGGATGGTACCTTAATAAAACGTCTTCCAACCCAAAGGACGAAAAGAATCGTAGCCATCATTTGAAAAAGGATGAAGATTACTCCTTGAATTTTAAGAGACGAGATGGTTCGTAAAGTTACCGTGAGTCCCATTAAAGCAATCCCGATTTCAATCGGGAACTTTTCGGCCCATTTAATTCCGGGCATCCATTTTTCATCCTTGAAAACCGTGTTTCCAATCAGAATCCCCAATAACATCGCAATCGCTTCACCGCCAAGACTTGGCAGATAATCAGCCGCTATTTTTGCCAGAAAGGACACTATAGTTGTTAAAAGAATTCCTTTAATCATATTTTTTTTAATTTTCATCAAAACCCCAATGATACTATTTAATCACGGAATAATAATTTGTTAAATAAATGTTTTTAATATTTACTATTAAGAATATAAATAAAAAAATAAAAAATAAAAATCATCACTCATAAAACAAAAGTGATGATTTTTAAAAAAGATCTAATTATTTTAGATTGAAACCTTTTCTCTTGGCATATTCGGTCAAAGCAGTCGTATCCTTAGCCTTCGTTAAAGCTTTTTTGTTATGTTCCGTCCAATTCTCATCGATATTTCTGC
Organism: Oenococcus oeni; assembly: GCF_020510245.1. Lineage (NCBI taxonomy): Bacteria > Bacillati > Bacillota > Bacilli > Lactobacillales > Lactobacillaceae > Oenococcus > Oenococcus oeni. Next base: position 1,250,005 of record NZ_CP084701.1, read on the forward strand.
TCTCGTAATAACTACGCATCGTTTTGTTATAATCAGCAATCCCTTGATCGATTACATTCGTATCATAAGAATCTTTTTGCCAAAAAGTTGACAAAGGCAGTTTTGGTTTAACTCCCGGGTGTCCGTCAGGAACTCCCAAGGCCAATGTGAAAACAACTTTAGTCATTTCTGGTAAATCCAAATAGTTTTCATAAATTTGAAAGGCTCTAACCGGTCCGGCCATTGTAACACCACCGTAGCCTAAAGATTCGGCTGCTATGATAGCCGCATAGGCCGAAACGCCGGCAGACAAAGCTGCCCCTTCGGCTATGTTATAGGCACTTAAATTAGTTTGGGCTATTTCGCGTTCTTTTCCTTCAAAACCAACCAGCAATTTATGATAATCGGCAAGAATCACAAAAAAACGATCCGAACTGGCGACATAGGGCATATTAACCAAATCGGCGGCCTGATCTTTGACTGATTGATCCGTAATTTCAACATAGGTCACTGGCTGATAATTATTAATACTCGGCACTGACTGCGCTGCCGACATAATCTGTTCCATATCGGATTCCGGAATATGTTCACCGGTAAATTTACGAATCGAAGCACGGTTGTGAATCACTTTTAAAAGGTCATTCATTAATTCCTCCTTACTTACTCAATATAAGTATTTTAAACTTTAAAAGATGCTAAAGCTTTAAAATAAAAAATACAGAATAAAATTTATAAAATTAAAAGAGGTTATCTATCTTCGAACATGTTTCGAACATGTTTAATATTGGCCATCCTCCGATAGAATGAAACCTATGAGGTTCGATAATGAAAGTAAAAGACTTGGAGCTTTTCTCAGAAATAATTAATCAAAAGATTTACATATGGAAAAACAATCATTTATATCTGGTCAATAAAAATAATATCAATGGAAATCGTGCTTTAATAATAAAGTTACTCGCTTTTGCGAAAACGAATACTTTCACCCTAATCAAACACGAATCAGAACATGCTTTGATAGTTCCCTGCCCAAAAAATATTCTGATTTACATCGAAATAAAGCACAATTCAAAAATAAAAGCTTTCAATCTCAGTTCAGTTGAAAGCCTGCTCTCTGTCCGCCAAACCGGTGAATTCGTTTACAAATTATATACCGGTCAGGATTGTCCGTATTCTTTTATAACCTTCAAAAATACTGAACAAAATTCATCAATAGGCAGGCAAACAAGCCAAAAGACGGTCATTTCGCCAGAATTACTTTTTAAAAACGAATCATTGATCCTGGATTCGATTTCAAAACTTGATCGAAAGTCCGTCAAAGAAGCTCTTAGAGGACTCACTCACGTTCAAATTATTGGCGAAATCTTTGCAAACAATAACTTAATCCGTGGCGAAAAAGATACATTAATCAGTTTTATCGCATCACTAACGCAAACAGTCGTTATGTCCGGGCTACCAGCCAAAGAAGCTTATGAATTGGAAGATTCTCTAATCCAGGCGATCGAGCTCAGGCCGACGCTGCCGTTATTCACAGAGGTAATCCAAGAAATCGTTTGGATTTTCTATAATCAGCTCCTGGACCATCGAAAAAAAGCTGTTTCCTCAATCTCGGAAAGAACCAGCAACTATATTCAGAATCATATTCGTGAAAAAATAACTTTAAGTGGGATTTCTTCTGCTTTAAATACTCCAAAACAAACTTTAAACAAAGCTTTCGAAGCAAAATATTCGATCACAATCAACCAATACATTCGTAACAAAAAAATTTGCAAAGCAAAAGAGCTTTTGCGGGCAAATATATTAAATCTAGAGGATATTTCTAAATTTTTATCATTCAGCAGCAAAAGCTACTTTGTGCAAACTTTTAGACAAATAACCGGCTTCACGCCAAAAAATTTCCAAAGAAAGAACAATAATACAATTTAAAATTATCGTTCATTGCTCTTGCCTCTTTTGAGCTCCTCTTTTTTCAACATGCTCAATTGTTTCTCGGCATTTGACAAAAGATTCCTACTATTTTCAATCGTATGGTGAGCGTCTTTCTTTTTAGTTTCGATTTCTGCATTCGAGTATTTGGAAAGCTGCTGCTGCATTTGAATTGTTTGATCATAACCGCGAGCAACAAGGCGATAAGTGAACTGAGCAATATTGATGAAACCATGAGAAACTATTTTGCCCGAAGGCTGCCGAGCAAATTCCGAAATTGCATGATTAATCGGAAAACTAATTTTCTGATTCCAAAAAACAATTAGAGGACCAGTGAAAAATGCAATAATGATCGATGCCAAGCCAACCGAGCCACCAACAAAGAAGCCAACAATTATAAAAGAAATATCTTGAGTTACACGACAGACTTTATATTTCAAATGAGTAATTTTAGTAGCAATCGGTGCAATTGCGTCATAAGGAGCAACACCCATATCGGTCGACATATATAAAGAACTGCCAAGCGTGAAGAGGATCAAACCAATAATCAAATAACCAAGACTCATCCAGGTGCTGCTTTCTTTTCCCCAGAGATTGATAAACAGTTTTGTAAATATATCAATCAAAAATCCGACGCCAACCATATTTAAAACTGTTCCAATTCCAATTTTTCCCTTATCGAGCCAAAAGACAAAAATCAAAATAACGAAATTAATCGTTAGCTGATAAGTGCCTAAAGAAATTCCCAGATGATTTGCAATACCCAAATTTACCGATGTAAATGGGTCAAGACCAAAACCACTAATACGACAGAAGCTTGCGCCAGCGGAAAGAATTGCAATACCGATAAAAGAAAGAACAACTTTTAAGAAGATTTCAAGATAATTTGTTTTTTTCATATTTAATAAACGTTTATAAAACATTTCTAATAAAGTATTTATTTTACAAGAAAAATGTTAAATAACCAAATTTTAAGATTTAAGCAACTTATTTATGAAAAATTTTGGAATTTATATTATTAAAAAATATTCTCAAGAATTTCCTTGTTAATAATATTCCATAGTTGTATACTATGTGAAATTTATATTAAAGGAGATTAATAATTATGAAATACGCAGTTGTCGGTGCAGGAGCGATGGGCCTTCGCTATGGTATCTTGTTACAATACAATGCCGGAGTCGAAGTTGATTATATTGAACCGACAGAAGCCAGCCTTGAAAAAATTCACGCTCAAGGCGATCAAGTTTGGAAGAGTCGTGATCACAAAAACCGCCATTTAGTCAAAACTAGAGTTTATTCACCTGAGGAATACCAAGGAAATCCCGATGTTTGGATTTTCTTTATGAAACAAATGCAACTTCAGAATGCACTCGAGCGCTTAGCTCCGAAAATTAAAACACATCAAACGGCACTTGCGGCAATGAATGGAATGGGGCATATCGAAAAACTACAGCAATATTTTTCCGATGATCGGATCATTGGCGGAACCGCAATGATCGCAACTGTTCTAAACGATTATGGAGATGTTGATTTCATGGGTGCTGAGGGTGCCGGAACATCGGTATACGCCAATTTAACCGAAAAGGATTCAGAAACGATTCAAAAAATTAAAAAAGATTTTCAGGCTGCAAATTTGAATCCAAAAATAACAGAAAATTTTATGGGAACCTTGTTAACGAAGGTCTTCTTCAATTCGGTTGAAAATTCAATCGTAACAATGTTTCAATTGCGCATGGGAGAACTGCTTTCTTATGATAATTTCCTGGAAGGTATTGCTCGTCCATTAATCGACGAAGCTTATGATGCTGCCGAGGCAGCCGGTTACAAATTACTTGAATCGCGGGACGAAATGGTAGCACAAGTTGAATAAGTTTCAAAAATTGCCAATCCATTGCACTACCCTTCCATGTATCAGGATTTTTCAAATGGACGGAAAACCGAGGTCGACTATATCAACGGTTGGATCGCTGATTTAGCTGATCGAGAAGGAACCGAAGCCAAAAATCAACGAATTGTTCAAAATATGGTGCATTTGGCAGAAGCAATGCGTCAGTTTAAAAAATAATTTTTATAGGTATTCAACTTTCGAAATTCAGTTTGAATTTGACTTGTTAACGAATGAATAATATACTTTTTTCGAAATCTAATAACCGCAATAAAATAGAGGCGCGATCATCACAAAAACTGCTGAGTGTGTATTCACGATGAAGCAGTCCTAAGGGTTATCGCCGAAACGAGATTATAAATGCATATAATCTTTGTTGGGACATGTGGAAAAACCGCATGGACTGTCTCGGTCAATCCGGGGAGTGCTATTAATTGGGAATTTTATCTTCTTTACTTAAATTGCCTTTTTACCTCTATTAATCTCTGTTAACGATTAATGGAGGTTTTTTATTTGGTTGGATTGAATTTGGAGGAGAGAAAGATGCATTTAAGAAAATATCTATTGATGCTTTCAATAAGTATTTTGGCTGGCATATTGCTTATTTTTTCGGTGTTTCCAACCGAGAAAGCAGCGGCCGCAAAAAAAGACGATAAAGTCTTTTTAGTCGGGATGGAGGCAAACTACCCACCGTTTAATTGGACTCAACAAAATAAAAAGCATGGTGCTGTCCCAATCCAAGGGTCAAACCTTTATGCAAATGGCTACGATGTTCAAATAGCCAAAAAAATTGCCAAAAAACTAGGAAAAAGAGTTGTGGTTGTCAAAACCGAGTGGGACGGACTTTTGCCGGCTTTAACTTCTAAAAAAATTGATGCAATCATTGCCGGGATGACCCCTACGCCTGAAAGAGAAAAAACAATTGATTTCACCAAACCCTACTACAATTCCAAACAGATTATCGTTGTCAATAAAAACAGCAAATACGCTAAAGCTAAAACTTTAAGTGACTTCAAGGGTGCTAAACTAACGGCTCAACTGAGCACTGTCCAATATAGTTTGATCAAGCAGATCAAAGGTGTCATCAAAGAACCGGCAATGAAGGATTTTGCCTCAATGCGCGTTGCCTTGGAATCGAAGACAATCGACGGGTATGTCGCCGAACTTCCCGAAGGTTTGAGCATGGCCGTTGCCGATCCAAACGCAACTTATGTTGAGTTATCAGGAAAAAAAGGTTTTAAACTCAATTCAACTGAATCTCAAGAAGCAATTGGCTTAAGAAAAAATGATCCAAACGAAACTAAGATTAATCAAATTTTGAGTGGTATTTCACTTAAGACTCGAACTAAATTAATGCATGATGCCGTTTTGAATCAACCGCAGGCAACAACCCAAGGAAATTGGTTTATTAATATTTGGAAACAATACGGAAACATGTTGCTTCGTGGTATTGGAATGACACTACTACTATCAATCGTCGGAACGGTTGTCGGCTTTATTATCGGCCTATTAATCGGGATTGTTAGAACGATTCCCAAAGCCAAAAAAAGACCGAGACGGTATCTGATTAACTTTGTTAATTGGCTTTTATCGGTTTATATTGAAATTTTCCGAGGAACGCCAATGATTGTCAAAGCCGCAGTCTTTTATTATGGAGCCGCTCAGGCCTTTAATATTAATTTGGATAGAACGACTTCCGCTTTGATTATCGTTTCAATCAATACCGGTGCCTATCTGGCCGAAATTATCCGTGGTGGAATAATTTCTATTGATCAAGGGCAGTTCGAAGCAGCCAGTGCTTTGGGAATGACCCATTTCCAACAAATGGAGAAAATTGTTTTGCCACAGGCAGTTCGCAATAGTATTCCCGCGGTAACAAATGAATTCATCGTCAATATCAAAGACACTTCTGTGCTCAGTATAATTTCCGTTTCCGAATTATTTTTCACCGGATCGACAATTGCCGGGCAAAATTTCCAATTCTTCCACACTTATCTCACAATTTCACTGATCTATTTAGTATTGACTTTCACAATTACACGAATCTTCCGCATGATTGAAAAACATCTTGACGGACCGAAAAACTATGATTTAATGACCAACGAATTTCAAGTTGACACACCAAAAATAGGAAGTGAAAAAGAAGAATGAAAAAAGATTATATCCTAAAAATTAATCATTTAAAAAAATCTTTTGGTCAACACGAGGTCTTAAAAGATATAGATCTAGACATCGAAAATGGCGAAGTTTTAACAATTATCGGTTCCTCAGGATCCGGTAAATCAACGTTACTGCGCTGTTTGAATCTTTTAGAAGAGCCAACTAGTGGGCAAATAATTTATCAGCAACAGAATATTCTCGATCCTAACTTCGACCGAATTCAGTATCGAGCTAAGGTTGGGATGGTTTTTCAACAATTCAATTTATTCAATAATCTAAATGTTTTAGATAATTGCATTGTTGCTCAGACAACGGTTTTAAAAAAAGACAGGGATTCGGCAAAAAAAGCGGCCTTAAAACAACTTGAGCGTGTTGGAATGGCCCCATATGTTAAAGCAAAACCAGCACAATTATCTGGCGGTCAAAAACAAAGAGTCGCAATTGCCCGTTCTTTGGCAATGTCGCCCGACTTAATTCTTTTCGATGAACCAACTAGTGCGTTGGATCCGGAAATGGTTGATGGAATACTTGATATCATGAAGGATCTGGCTCATACAGGATTAACAATGATTCTTGTAACGCATGAAATGGGTTTCGCGCGAGATGTATCGGACCATGTCGTTTTCATGGATAACGGAGTGATTGCCGAAAAAGGGACCGCCGAAAAGATTTTTGGTGAACCGGAAAATCCAAGAACCCAAGAGTTTTTAAAACGATACCTTAATCGAATTTAAAACTTGATTTATTATTAACAGTTCCTTTTAGGAACTGTTTTTAATTAAAAACAGAGCAAAAAAGATGAAAAATAAAGCGACTATACTAATGTAAGTAAGAATAAATTTTAAATTAAAAGAAAGTGAGATCAATACGATGAAAATTTTAATCATCGGCGCAACTGGAATGGCCGGTTCGGAAATTGTCCAAGCCGCAAGTAACCGAGGACATAAAGTAATTGCCCTCGCTCGTTCGGAAGACAGATTGAAAGAATTAAGAAAAATGAATCCAGGAATCAAACTATTGGTTAAGGATGTCTTCCAGTTGAGCAAAGAAGAATTATCATCGGTCGACGTAATCGTAAACGCCTTTTCTGTTCGTCCAGAAAAAGCCTACCTGCATGTTGATCTGGCAGCAAAATTAATTTCCTTCTTTAGAGAAACAGAAACTCCAAGACTAGTATTTATCCTAGGTGCCGGCAGTCTTCACACCGGAACTGACCATCATTTGCTAGTTAAAGATATGGAAAAAGATCCAAAAAACAAATCTTTTATCGCTGTCCCCCAAAATCAATTGAAAGAATTTAATTTCTTAAAAGAGGTCGACAACGTCAATTGGGTTGGCATTTCCCCGGCTGCTTCATTCCATGCTGGCAAAGCCAAATCTGTTTTAAAAGGAAAAGAAGATTTATTGTTTAACGAAAATGGAAAATCAGAAACATCTTCTGGGACAATGGTGCAAGCAGTTTTGGATGAAATTGAAAAACCAGTGCACAGACAAGTGCGTTTTACGGTTGCAGATGGAATTAACTAAATAAAGATCATTATTTTAATCTCGGAATTATACGCCATTTTTTAAAGCGGTCAAAATTCAGTTAATTATTTGTGGGATCGGAATATGTACTCTTAAAAAGATTTTCCATCTTCATTGTTCATCCATCTTTTAGAAAGACCATTTTAATTGATATTTTCTTTCTCTTTTCTATAGAAATATCCTGACATTTTTCTTTAAAAGTTCGATGATTAATCAGAAAGAGTTTTTTACTTTTTAAGACTCTTAATTTTATTTCTATGGAGAGATTTAATGGACACAGTCTATTTAAGAACCTGTCTAGTATCTGCTGAATCTGGTAGAATTGTGGAAAACCGACTGAGGAGTTTGTCATGCCAGATTATCCAAGCAATATTTCTCGAGCGCAATTTGCGTTAATACAACCTGATTTAGAAAACTTCCGCAAGCATACAAGACCGCGTCGTTATGATCTTTATGACGTATTCAATGCCATCCTTTACTCGCTTACTACAGGGTGTCAATGGCGTGAATTACCGCACGATTTCCCGGAATGGCACACTGTCTACCGCTATTACGATATGTGGCGAGATAAACCAGACCCGACAGCTGATTCGCTATTAGAAAGGCTTTTAAAAAAACTGTTGCTTCCTATCGCTTTGCACAGGGCCGATCGGCCCGAACGTCGTTTGTGATTGTTGATGCTCAAAGTGTTAAAACCACTGATTTAACGAAAAATAGTGGCTACGATGGCGGCAAAAAGATTTCAGGGATTAAGCGTCATATGGCGGTTGATATTAATGGTTTACCACAAGCCATTCTCGTGACACGAGCTAATGTATCAGATCGTTCAGGTGCATTGGCTATGTTTAGTTTGGCTAGCCAAAATTTAGAGCTGGTTCAGCATGTCATGGTTGATGGTGGCTACACTGGCAATGACTTTGCGGATCAGGTGAAGCTCATTTTGAATGCTAAGACGACGGTAGCTAAACGCAACGAGTTGCATATGTTCACGGTGTTACCGCAACGATGGATCGTTGAACGTTCATGGAGTTGGCTAGACAAATGTCGGCGACTTTGGAAAAACTGTGAACGTGCCCTTAACAGCAGTCTTCAAATGGTTGTATTGGCCTTCCTGAAGATAGTTCTTAAAAGATACTAGACAGGTTCTTACCCATATAATCAGTTACCAAGTTTTTGTTAAGTCAAGATGGTAACTTCATTACTGAAATCTATTCACTATTTTAGATGTGATTGTGCTATATTAAACATGAGGGAAGCGAAGCACTATGACTATGGTGAAAGCAGCTGTTATTTACGGTCCTAAGGATATCCGCTTTGAAAAAAGAAATATTCCTGATCCGGCACCAGATGAAGTTCAAATTGAGGTTGCATTTAATGGTATTTGTGGTAGTGATATTCATGAATATTTAGAGGGTATGGATTTGGCGACAATGCCTCATCCGCTAACCCATATGCAGGCTCCGCTAATTCCTGGTCATGAATTCTCTGGGACGATTTCTAAAATTGGAAAACAAGTATCTAAATTAAGAATTGGAGATAAAGTTGCAGTCGAGCCAATGATTGCTTGTGGAAAATGTCCGGAATGTCTTTCTGGTCATTATAATTGGTGTGAGCATGCTATAGGTAGTGATCAATCAGCAGGATTCTTAGGATTTTCGGCTAACGGTGGTTTAGCTGAAAAGTGCAATGTAAAAAGTACCTTTGCACATCTCTTGCCAACTAACTTTCCGCTTGATTTAGGGGCTTTAGTTGAGCCAGTTTCAGTTGCTGCACAAGCAGTTATGGCAAGCCGAGTGTCTCCTGGAGATGATGTCTTAATTCAGGGTGCTGGTCCAATTGGATTGTTCACGGCCTTAATAGCACAAATTTCTGGTGCCCATCACGTCATAATAAATGACATGTCAGAGGAACGTTTGGATTTAGCAAATGAATTAGGGGTTCAATACCCAATACGTGCTGATAGCCAAAAGTCATTAGCTCACGCTATCAGCACTATCACGGAAAATCAGGGAGTAGATGTTGCATTTGATTGTGCCGGTGTACAACCCACACTTACTGGTGCCATTCAGGCTCTTAAAAACGGTGGCAAGGTTACCGTGATTGCATTATTTCAACATCCACCAGTTGTAGATGTTAGAGCTCTTCTTAAAAAGGGTGGTAGTTTATTAACATCTTATGGATATGCCAATATCTTCGATCGAGTAATTAAGATTATAGATACCTATCGGTCACTATTCAAACGTGTCATTACAAAAAAGATTGAATTAAATGAATTAGTTTCAGAAGGAATTGAATCCTTAGAAAAGGATAAAAAACAAGCAAAGATTTTAGTTCGTTTGCATTCTTAGTTAACATCAGTTTTCTCAACCCAAGTGCCCTACAATTATGGCTCTACGTCAACTGGTGTTGAAGAATAAATTTATCATTTGAGGCGGTTCTCCATTTGGGGAGCCGTCTTTGTCATGTTATGCCGTGATTTGGTAGATTCGTTTGAAGAAGTTCAGCTGATTCTTGAAGCCAAAACAGGATCGTTTGAGTGACTTGATGAGGTGGTTAACCCCTTCGATCGGACCGTTGGAATAAGGGCTGGTGACAGCGACTTCGTGTCGCTTAAGCGTCGCGATCGTCATGTCCATTGCCGTACCGTTTAGCTCGTAAGTAGCTAACAGGATTGCCAGTTCCGCGGGATGTTTCCTCACCATCAAGGCATCATGAGGCGCTAAGTAGGTCTCGTAGGTTTGCTTGAACTTGGGCAGAGTTTAACACTAACGTGTAGTGATCTTTGATTTACTCCACATTAATTATGCCAGTTGCGACAAGGGTTAGCGCCATTTACTACACCTGAGCAAGATTATTCACATTCTGGTCATAAACAACCGGTTTTTAGTGTTGCAATGGGCGTAACTCAATGGTGATGTAGCTCTATCAATGCGTGTGCACCGCTTAAGATTCGTCGGCTGATTATTACACCCGTAGCTGCCTTATTAAGAACCTGTCTAGTATCTTTTAAGAACTATCTTCAGGAAGGCCAATACAACCATTTGAAGACTGCTGTTAAGGGCACGTTCACAGTTTTTCCAAAGTCGCCGACATTTGTCTAGCCAACTCCATGAACGTTCAACGATCCATCGTTGCGGTAACACCGTGAACATATGCAACTCGTTGCGTTTAGCTACCGTCGTCTTAGCATTCAAAATGAGCTTCACCTGATCCGCAAAGTCATTGCCAGTGTAGCCACCATCAACCATGACATGCTGAACCAGCTCTAAATTTTGGCTAGCCAAACTAAACATAGCCAATGCACCTGAACGATCTGATACATTAGCTCGTGTCACGAGAATGGCTTGTGGTAAACCATTAATATCAACCACCATATGACGCTTAATCCCTGAAATCTTTTTGCCGCCATCGTAGCCACTATTTTTCGTTAAATCAGTGGTTTTAACACTTTGAGCATCAACAATCACAAACGACGTTCGGGCCGATCGGCCCTGTGCAAAGCGATAGGAAGCAACAGTTTTTTTAAAAGCCTTTCTAATAGCGAATCAGCTGTCGGGTCTGGTTTATCTCGCCACATATCGTAATAGCGGTAGACAGTGTGCCATTCCGGGAAATCGTGCGGTAATTCACGCCATTGACACCCTGTAGTAAGCGAGTAAAGGATGGCATTGAATACGTCATAAAGATCATAACGACGCGGTCTTGTATGCTTGCGGAAGTTTTCTAAATCAGGTTGTATTAACGCAAATTGCGCTCGAGAAATATTGCTTGGATAATCTGGCATGACAAACTCCTCAGTCGGTTTTCCACAATTCTACCAGATTCAGCAGATACTAGACAGGTTCTAAGAGATCTGATCGATCAATACATGCAAAAAAAGGAATTGCTCTATCAAACTTGGTTCACTCACAGCGAAGAACGTTTAAAGGCTTTCAATCAGGTTCGGAAAGGAACTAAAAAAATTATCGAAACAATCCGCGATGCTTCTTTCCCGCGTGATCTTCACGGTTCCGCGCTTGAAACAGTCATGGACGTAATTGCAAGCCAGGAAGAGATTTTTAAAGGCGCTAAGCATGCCTTTATGTGGAAACCGAAAATGAGAATCCCCGACATCTATGAAAACCGGGAAAATCAGTTGGCATTCGCCGAGATGTTCGATCAAATACTTCACACAAATAACGATCTTAAAATGCTGATGGCAGTTAATGAATTAGATAAACATAAAATCAAAGGGCTTGGGCCTGCTGTCGCTAATATTCTTTATTTTCTCGAACCAACAATTTTTTGTCCATTCAATACGAAAATTGTCGAGGGCTATAACTATTTAACGCATTCAAAGATTCGTTTGGGCAAATGGGTCGATTACTTTAAATTACGGGATGGGGTTATTGAATTAAATCAGGCTAGTGGACTTTTCTCAAAGGATCTTGGAGCCGTTTCGGCCTTTTTGTTTGATATTGGAAAATTGAATTATGTTGTCCGGGAAAACTCGGAAGTTTATATCAAAACAGAAAATAAAACACAGAAAAAAATTGAAGAAAAATTGGAAAATGATGAATTAAAAAATTTGCACTATAAAATTCAATATATTTTAGCCGATATCGGTAACAATATCGGCTATCGTTCTTGGATCGCTTCAAATGATCATAATCGACATTATCAAGGAAATCGTCTTGGGGATGTTTCTTTAGCAAGACTTCCGGAAACTATTAATCGATTACCAATTCATATTCGTGAAACGGTCTCTTTAATTGATGTAATCTGGTTTTCAAAAAACGATCTGCCGATTGCTTCTTTCGAAGTCGAGAAATCAACATCGATCATGTCCGGCATGAATCGAATGGATGACTTCTATCAAGTTAATCAAAACGATATGATGCTCTATATTGTGGCACCGGACCATCGCGAAAATGAAGTTTTAGCACAATTCAATCGTCCTCATTACATGCGCAACCATGATTTGCATGATCATATTCGTTATATTCTTTTTAAAGATTTAATTGAAAACTATCTTTCTATTAAACGATTTGGTAAGGATTTTTCAATTTTGGCAGCTATTTCGCATTTTTCAGATGGAAATCCTGTCAAATGATCAATATTCAAAGATAACCCTTTGATCGTCTTCCAGTAAAATAACCAAGAAAATAGTTGTAAATTGGATCTTTACATGATACCTTTTGAATGAAATAAAGCTTTTCGACAAACTTCGCTAGCTGATTGAATCCTTTGGAAGCTTATTTCTAATCTATTTTAATGGAGTTTTATCATGGGATCGGAATCAACAGGAATTTTTCATTGGATTTACGTTCAATTATTCGCTAATTGGAAGAAGTTTGAAGTAATTTATATTTCAATTTTGATTTTGTTGCAATTTGCAGTCTACGCAATTGTTCCAGATTCTTTAATCGGCATGGTTTCCGGCGTTGCCGGAGTTCTCTGCCTGATTTACGGAATGAAGGGGCGGAAAATAAATTTCATTTTTGGCTTAATCCAATGCCTGGCAATGGCTTATGTCGCTTGGATCAGCCATGCTTATGGATCATTCGCAATGGATATCGTTTATGTCATTTCACAACCAATCGGATGGTTAATGTGGGGACACGACGAAGCAACTCATTCCTTTTCCAAAACAATTCGAAATTGGATCTTTTTAGGCGCCTTCATTGCCTGGGCAATTGGTTGGTGGATTCTTTCAATCATACATGGACAATTACCATACTTGGACAGCATTAACTTTGTTGTAAGCATTATCGCTCAAACGCTTTATATATTGAAGTAAAAAAAAACTGGTCGCTATGGATTATTGTCAATTCAGCCAATATAATTTATTGGGCAGCTTTGGCCTATCAAACGATTGCCGGTTACACGAATATCGGTAATTTAGGAGCCAATCTTTCACAAATCGCTTTACAGGCTGCCCTGCTCTTTAACAGTATCTATGCCATCAAAGTTTGGGGAAGCGGCGAGGCCGACAATGAAGGAGGAACCAAGAATGCCTAACTTGTCATCATTAAAAAAACGGCTCCCATCATCAAGTGATGAGAACCGCTCTCGGATTATCTGAGATCCGATTTGCTCATATAGGAGAAATCTCTTTAGCAGACTCAAGCCGCTGTTTACGATCTCTATTAATCCTTATCTATATTATAACAATATAAAAAAGCGCTTTCAATACTCAATTGACTTGACATGTGGATTATCTTTAAAAAGATCCATTAATCGTGCAGGATCATACCCTTGTGGTAATTTGACAAACAATTCTACATGGATACTATCATTGCCATTTTTATCGGCACTAAGATTTATAATCTCGATATTGTTGGAGGCAAATTTTTTCTGTATAAAAGCAATCGAATCAGCTATTTTGTCAAATTCAATATCAATTTGCTCAGATTCAGGCAACGGCATCCACTTAAAATTATGACGAAGAATAATTTGAACCAGTAAAACAATTACTGTAGCTGAAACGCCGATAAAATATAATTTAGCACCAATGGCCATACCAACTCCGGCTGTTGTCCAAACACCTGCTGCCGTCGTTAAACCATTGATTGCCTGTTTTCTAACAAAAATCATTCCAGCGCCAAGAAAACCGATTCCACTAACAATTTGTGCCGCAATTCGTGACGGATCAAGTACATACCCTTTCAGTTGGACAACATCGACAAAACCGTATTTGGAAACAATCATAATCAGGGCCGCTCCAAGAGCAACGATCATGTGGGTTCGAACTCCAGCCTCTTTTAATCGGCTTTTTCTTTCATAACCAATTGCAAAACCACAAGCCCCTGCAACAATTAATCTGAGCAATAATTCAATCTGTGTAATTAAATATGTATCGTTCATAGATTGTTCCTTCTAGCTAATTATGGCATAGACAAAAATTAAAAAACCTATGGCTTGAAAGCTTTTTTATTTTCCTGCTAACTCGAAGTTAATATTTTGCCTAGATACCATGTTTGTTTCAAAAAAGCTTATACAGAAGCCCCCAAGTTTCTACATAATATAATATAAAAAAGTTCATTAGAATAAGAACACAAAAATTATCTTAAAAATGCTTGATAAAATTCCTCAGAATCATTATTTGGAAGAATATATTCAATCGATATCGATTTAATTTCGCTTTCAAAAAGAAAACTTTTTTTATTCAATTGACGAGCCAGTCCTTCAGCTTGAAGTGCCCTCAGCTGTTGCCCAACCGTCAAATGAGGAACATAAGGAATATCTTTCCGCAAAAAAATGGATAATTCCGAGTTCCTATATAACGAATCATGAATAATTTCTATTTCCTTTCGACCCTGCCCGACTTCAAGCCAAATATAACCGCCACGGAAATCGCCATCCAGATGATTTAGTTCAATTTTGAAACAGTCGACTTTTTTCAAACTCTCTTGAGTAAGCGTAATTAAACGATCATCGGAAATTGGACTGTCAAAAGGAAAAACCAAGGATATATGCGGCCTGATATTCTTATAGAGAGGATCAATTCGTTTCCTAATCAGATCTATCTCCAAATTATTTGCAAATTGTGGAAAAATGAGTATCGATCTTAACATTTTATTCAAAAAAATTATTTCAAATTAGTTCATTTAAAAATTATCATGTCTTTATTCTTGAATATAAGATCATATCGAGAAAATTGTTCACACAAAATTTTTTCTTAATGGAAATTCAACTTTTTCTATCGAAAGCTTTTTTATGTAAACACAGATTGAAAACTCTGACCTCAATATAGTTGATTTGTTGATCTACAGATTGGAGTTCAATTGAAAAGTTGTATAATTAATTTAGTGAGTGACCGCTCACTTACTCAACCGATTACGAGGAAATTATGACTAACGTAATAACGCTGGAAAAAGTTTCAAAAAGTTTTGGACAAAATCATGTTTTAAAAAATATAAGTCTTCAAATAAAAAATGGCCAATTAATTGGCTTGATCGGTCCATCAGGCACCGGAAAGACGACTATGATTGCTGCTATTTTAGGCATGATTAAATTGGATAGCGGAAAAATAACCGTACTCGACAAAAGCATGCCAAACCGAGAAGTCTTAGGAAAAATCGGCTATATGGCGCAAAGCGATGCTCTTTACACATCCCTCAGTGGCAGAGAAAATTTAAGGTTTTTTGCCGGTTTAATGAAACAACCCGGTGAAATTTTAAGAGATCAGATCAAGCGGGTTAGTGAAATTGTCGACCTACAAGATTCTTTAGATATAAGAGTTTCAAATTACTCGGGAGGCATGAAACGTCGTCTATCATTGGCAATTGCTTTATTAGCGAACTCGCCAATAATTCTATTGGACGAACCAACCGTTGGAATCGATCCGGAACTAAGAGTTCAGGTCTGGGCAGAATTAAGAAAACTTCATAAATCAGGAAAAACTATTATTGTTACCACCCACGTAATGGATGAAGTCGAACATGTTGATCGGGTATTAATGCTGCGAAACGGCCAAATAATTGCCGACGATCTGCCACAAAAATTAGAGTCTGATTATAAAGTTAATTCAATAGAAAAAGTATTCATAAAAACAGGAGAAAAAAATGCGCACTCTAGTGATCTTTGAAAGAATCCTAAAAGAACTTAGTCGCGACAAAAGGACTCTAGCACTTGTATTTTTGGCGCCTTTGCTGGTTCTGGGACTTCTTTATTTAATCTTGCAATCAAATACCAATTTAAGTGCTCGATTGGGAACTGAAAATGTCAGCCCAAATTTAATGAAACAATTGAAAAAAAACAGTAAAATCAACTTGGTTGCTATCAATAATAAAAGGAGTATTTCAAGAAATTTGAAGAAGTATCATCTTGCGGCTCTTTTAAAACAAAAAAACCAGAAATTGACAGTCACCTATCAAAATGCAGATACCTCTTTAACAGCCGTTGTTAAAGAGAATCTGGTTAAAAGTATTACAAAAGATCAAATTAAATCAATTAAATCGAAAATTAATCAATCGCAACAAGAATTGAATTCCGTCATCAAATCATTGCCGACTACCGAGCAAAAAGCAATCGAAAGTAAATTAGGAAGCAAAAAAAATGGAAATTCTCTATCGCTATCAGAAAAGTATATTTATGGAAACGCCAATAGCAGTCTTTTTACCGCAATTGCGCCTGTTTTAGTTGGATTTTTAGTTTTCTTCTTTGTCTTCTTAATTTCCGGCGTTTCGCTACTACAGGAAAGAACTACGGGAACACTTGGCAGGTTATTAACCAGTCCGGTTAAAAGGCAGGAAATAATTGCCGGCTATGTTGGAGCATATGGATTACTAGCAATTCTGCAAACTATCGTGGTAGTTATTTATGCAATTTACGTTCTTGGCATAAATAGTCGTGGATCAATCTGGTTGGTAATGCTAATCAATCTATTACTCGCATTAGTCGCTTTGTCAATGGGACTATTGGTTTCAACGCTTGCCTCATCCGAATTTCAGATGATTCAATTTATACCGATTTTAATCGTACCGCAGGTTTTCTTTTCCGGAATGTTTAATCTTAGTGATATGAATAGCTTTTGGCGAATCTTCGCCCATATCTTTCCAATGTATTATGGCGGCGATGCTTTGATCGACGTAATTAAAAAAGGAGCCGGAATAGAAAATATCGGAATCGACTTATTAATCTTGGCTGCCTTTGCAGTCATTTTAATTTCTATTAACATTATTGGTTTAAGACGTTATAGGAGAGTCTAAATTGACGAAAGAAAATAGCTTACTGTCCTTATTTGAGAGCGCTATAAAAGAAAAAGTTGTTCTAACCAAAAAACAACGAGCCGTGTTAAACGCCAGCTTGATTTTATTTTCCGAAAAAGGTTACGAAAAAACTTCAACATCCGACATTGCAAAAAGAGCTGGTGTAGCAGAAGGCACTGTTTATAAGCAATTTAAAACGAAAAAAAATCTGCTCATTAACGGTATCGCACCAATATTAAAAATAGTCTTTGAAGATGCAATTAATGAATTTTCGGAAAATAGTTTAAAAGATAAGGAAATGACTCTGCATGAATATTTAACCGATATCGTGCAAGACCGTAGTAATTTCGTTGAAAAAAATCTGCCGGCAATCAAAGTTATCTTAAATCAGATGTTAACAAATCCTGAATTCGCAAAGATTGTAATCACAAAGTTTAAAAAAAGTTTAGAAGCTTATGTTAACCCGATTTTGAATAACTTGCGACAAAATAATCAATTAATCGAGCTGCCTAATTATCAAATATTCAGATTTATTTTTAGTTCAGTTGCCGGGACGGTCATAGGCTATCATGTCAACGATAAAAGTTCTCTGGGAGAGGAAATCAACGCAACAATTCTTCTACTGGAAAAAGCCTTATCAAAAGCAAATCAAGATAATTAATTTGCTTCGACAATCACTATTCTTTCAGTTTCATTCTGCCATCGAGAATTTCATAAATCTTGTCGGCAAAATCCACTAAACGCAAGTCGTGAGTGACAACTACGATGCTTTTGTGTTGTTCTTTTGCTAAAGATTTAAATAAACTGCCAACCTCTTTCACATTATCGCTATCCAGCGATGCCGTCGGTTCGTCCGCCAATATAATACTGGGGTCCGTGTACAGTGCTCTTGCAATTGCCGCTCGCTGATTTTGGCCGCCTGATAATTCCCCGGGGTATTTTTCTTGCAGTTCCTCAATTCCTAATTTCTTTAAGAGCGAATCCAAACTGGAACTATCCAAATTACCCTTATTTTTGACTTTATCAACCAAGACAAATTGTTCTTTTACGGTTAAGTATGGAAGCAAATTATATGATTGGAGAATGAAAGCAATTTTATTTAAACGCAAAGTATCCCGGTCCTTTGACGAAAGACCTTCAATTGGTTGACCTTCAATATTTACCTGACCGGAGGTTGGTTTTTGCAATCCACCTGCGATTGTCAAAAAAGTGCTTTTACCAGAACCAGAAGGACCCAACACTAAATTAAATTGATTATTTTCGGCAGAAAAATTTATATTTTTCAAGACGTGGACTCGGCTTATTTTATTTCCAAAAATTTTATTGATATTCCGTAATTCAATCACTGACATATTTATTCTCCAATCACGCTAATCGGGTTAATACGGACAATGATCCTGGCTGGAATCAATGCGCCGATAAGTCCGGTTATAATCAAACCAACAGCAACGGACAGCAAAATAGGTAAATTAAAACTCATTGGCACGGCAGTCGGGATAAAAACAGCAGTCAAAATTGTCAAAAGAGCAGCAATAATCAAACCGCTAACAACAAGAATTGCCGACTGGCAAATCGTCGCAATAACAAGAATTTTCGCCGGAATTCCTTGGGCCCGCAGAACCGCATAATTTTTTATTTTTTGAATTGTCAATATATATAAGAAAACAGCAATTACAATTAAAGAAATAATCATTAAGAAAGCAATCATGAAAGTAAAAGTTGAATTTTGGGCCGAATAACCCGGTAATTGATTAATAAATTTTCCTGATGAATAACTTTTTAGTTGAGAATTAGCTGCCTTAAAATTAGAAGATTGGGAAACGACCGCACTGGCTTTAAAGTCGCTTCTGCTACTCTGCATTTTTTTCCAGGCACTCAAAGTTCCGTAAACGACTGGAGCAACACTCAATTTAGCGCCTTTAGTAAAGCCAACAATTTGATATTTTCCAGAGAAGGAATTGAAACTGACTTTCTCGCCGAGTCGATAGCCGTCATCTTTGAATTGTTCGTCGACAACAATTTCCCGATTACTAGCTGCTTTACGTCCACTAAGCAGTTTGATATTCTTAAAAATAAATTGGTGTTTATCCAAGCCGATAAACTGAGCAGATTCCTTTTTATTCCCTTTCGATTTAACTACTATCGAAGCTTGGCCGATATAAGCATCTTTTCTGCTTAGCTTAAAAGTGCTTAACTCCTTCTTCGTGATCAAAGATTGAGATAAATTAATATCTGAATCCTTGTCCAAAACAATTCGTTTTATATGCCAAGAATCAATCACCTGAGTATTTTCTTGAGCCAGGCCCAAAGCTAAGCTGGTCAGGACAAAAATCAAATAAGCAATTAAAACGATCATCGATATAATCAGTCCATAACGTAGCTTTTCTCGTTTAATTTCTTTTAAAGCCAAGAACATTTCATTCATCCCCTTTTTTGGATAATTGTTTTAGTAAAACCGCCAAACGTGTGATTGCCATGTCCTTTATTTCTGGATTCAGCATAATCAGTTTGATAGTTTCATGGCTCATAACTTTGGCAGCCCATTGCCGATCATTTTCTTCAGTTGAGGAAGAGCTTCCTCTAGAAGGAGATTTTCTTTTACCAGCCAACAAGGATTCGTTCTTCAAAAAATGCATCTTTATAAATTGATAATAATCAGTCTGGTTAATTTGATTAACGAAATTTTCAACTTCCTCGATATATAAATTAGGATCAAAATTAAAGTTATTCAGCCGCCCAACGATATTTCGGTGAATATCAGTCATAGCCAACTTATAGAGATGTAAATATGCGTCATCCAAGTCATCAAAATATTTATAAAAAGCTCCACGAGAGATGGCTGCATTTTTAACAATCCGCGCCACCTGGGCCTCAGCCAAGGAATAACTTGAAAATTCTTGATTTAAAGCTGCAATTATCCGTGCCTGTTTTTTTGAGTCCAAATTAAGAAAAGTTTTTGATACCATTAATATCCTCTAAATAAGTGACACCACGTCACTAAGATAAATTCTATCAGAATGGTGACACGGCGTCAATTTTTCTAAAAACCAATCATATTTTTAGAAGATGATTGGTTTCTCTATATATACCAATTTAATAAAAATAGACGATTTTTTAGTCGTCGGAATATGATTAAAAAATAAGTAATTTAGTAAGGTCACTGACAAGAATAATAAATTTATATTTAACGTTAAGTAAGATAAAACTTCACCAAAAGTGGAGTTTCTTTGGATGAAAAAAAGACCACCATTGAATGGTAGTCCGATATGCATTGATCTGTTGAATCTATTTAATGAAATGAAAAAAGTTCAAAAAATTTAACTTCGATTAAAAGCCGTTCTTAATACTAAGGTGTTGTAGCCATTTGCGGCTACAAGCAATAGCCTATTTCTCAACAATTAAGTGTAAATAAAATTTTAATTAAGCGTAAATAAAGTATTTAAAAAGAAATTGTTCTTTCACTTTTTTAAATTTAATTGAATAGAAAAAGAAATAAATATATTATGAAGAGACATTCTTTTTTTGGAGAAATAAAATGAACTATTTTTTGATGATAATATTGGGAGTTTTGGGCGCGGAATCACGCTTTGCAATAGAATTAACTATCGATAACAGCGCTTATCCTTACGGTACTTTGATAATTAACATGATCGGCTGTTTTCTCTTGGGTTTTATGTATTATTTTTTTGTCGAAGCAAAAAAAACGATAAATCAACTCGTTGCGGTAGTTTCAACTGGTTTCGTTGGCTCATTCACAACTTTTTCAACTTTCGAACTAGAAATTTTCAAAATGTTTCAATTAGATCAATATTTAAAAGCTATAAGCTATTTTTTCGTAACAATGTTAAGCGGGTTATTGTTCGTCTTTCTGGGATATTGTTTAAGTAAATTAATAATAATTAAAAGAAAGGAAAACAAATGATTCAAATATTTTCAGTCGCTTTGGGCGCCGCATTAGGTGTTCTTGGTCGCTATCAAATAACCAATTCAATTAAGAAAAAATGGTTGAATATGATTTATCCCTGGCCAACTTTTTTGATTAACTTTTTGGGATGCCTTCTTTTGGGTTTGTTTTATTCGCTTAATTTATCGGAAAATGTATATCTTTTTTTAAGTATGGGCTTTACCGCTACTTTTACAACTTTTTCAACTTTTAACTTGGAGAACATAGAATTACTGAAGTCTCATCAATATCGGCAATTTTTTAAATATCTCTTGGCAACTTATTTATTAGGATTTTTCGGTGTTTTTTTAGGTTTTTTTATTGGCAATTTGTGATTTTATATATCAATAAAGTAATTAAAAACCCAAAATTTAAAATATTGCAATGTTTTATCATCAAACATCCCGTTATCTCGTTCGGGTCGGTTAAAACATTCTTTATCAGGAAATATTAAAAGCTCATTTATTCATTTTTTAATTTATTGTTCGTTTGCTATTTCTATTTGAATATAACAAGATCGAGAAAAAAATTGCCAAACATATACCCAAAATTACATAAGTCCATCGCTGCCAACTGCTGACGAAAAAGCCAAAGATAAAATCACCTAAAGGCTGAATTCCATCAAAAAACAGGAATGTCAGTCCAAATATCCTACCTGAAAATTTAATATCCGTTTCATCTTGAATAAAGGTAGTAATGCTTCCAAAGAATCTCGCCTGAAATATACCATAAATTAAAGCAATTAAGATCCAAGCAGTTAATGAAAAGAAAATTCCGCAAAAACCAGCATAATACCATAGAACAATTGCTCCCAGTAAATTCTTTCTGGTTTAATTTTACGTTTTTGAAAAGTAAACCACACGCCTCCCAACAATCCTCCAACAGCGGAAACTGTTAAAAAAACTGTAGTTTGTTGAATTTCCCTGAAAAAAATGATGTGCAATGTAAGGAGCTGCCAATAGAAAACCAGCATAGCAAAAATTAAAAATCCCCATAGCCAACATGTACATCAACAAATTTGAATGATTCTTAACGTACTTGAAACCGATCAGGGTACTTGTAACAATAGATTCTTTCGCATTATTTTTTTCATCTTGAACTTTTTTATATGGTATCAGAAAATTCATACAAAGTGCCACTATATATGACAATGCATTGATTAGCAAAAACTCGCTAAAATCAATATTCTTGATTGCTAATAATGCACCTCCTACGAGCGGCGCAGCCATATTAGCTAGATTAAAAAAAGTATTTGATATGGCATTAAATTTTTGTAAGTATATTTTAATAACCACTTCAGGAGTAATCGCTTTGGCTGCCGGATAATTCAGAGCAAGCATTAAATTCAAAACGAAAGTAATTATGATTAACAAACAGATTTGTGGTTGTTCATTATTTACGTAAAAGTTGCCTGATAAGCACATCAACGCTGAAATGGTATCTGTCCAGATCAAGACTTTTTTCGATTATACTGGTCAACTAATAATCCAACTAAAAAATCTCCTAAAAGAAATGCCAAGCCTCCTGATCCTTCGATTAATCCTAATAACTTGGTATTTCCGGTTGCTCGAACAAGTAACCAATTGAGTCCCAAAACGTAAATAGCAGAACCCAGTTGAGAAGCAAACGGACTGAAGATAAGTGGAAAATAAGCTTTTTTGAGCTATTATTCATATCTTTCGAGATTACATTAAACAATAGAAAAGAACAAGTTTAATGGAAAAACCTCACTTCAAACTTTTAATCGTCATGTTTTGTCCCTCTAACCTAATGTTGGTATACACAAAGTTAACTGACCAAGATAATTCTTATAGGCCCAATATCTCATTAGGGTTAAAAACAACTATGCTTTTAATGGAAATCAAGATAGTTATTTTGATTCTAGATCAGTTATTTAAATTAAAATAGAGCCGTAGGAAATAAAAGAGAGAAGCGACATGTATATCGGAAGGCCTTTTTTACAAATATTTCTTTTTTTTAAAAAAACTGTCATTGCAGTTATCGCAATGTATATAGCACTTGCACTAAGAATCGACAATATGGAGCACTTTCCAATTAGCGGTGATAATGTTTTAGTCACTAAAATTTCTGTCTTAATCGCTGTTTTCGTCGCAATTTTAAATGCCTATCAAATTATTTGCGTATTCATCGAATTGAATCAAACCTTCAAAATAATTTATTTAAGCAGTTGCTTTTTAAGTAATGCTTCGATAATTATCGTCTCCGCTATCAATTTAAGATTATCCCCAGCCATGTATTTAGGAATATTCGCCGGAAGCCTCGGCCTTTTGCTTTTATTATGCGAATTCTACAAAAAACAGCAGTTGCTTGCCCGAGAAAAATAAAAGCCTTCGGTTTAGCTGATCAAAGCTAGCTGCCTAAATATTAAAATTATTTATTCTTTCATTCTTCGCGAAGATCGTTAATTGATGCGAGAAAATTTCCAATAAGGCTTAATTCATTTGCACTAAAACCCTTAGAAAAATTCAATAATCGTTGATCCATTTCTCGATGGTATTCTGCGTGCAATAAATGTATTTTTTCTCCTGTTTCGGTCCCTTTCAGATAGGTGTCTTTTTTGTTATCTGCAAGATGGTACTTTTCAATCAATTGCAATCGAAAAAGCTTATTGACTATTTTAGAGACTGCCCCCTGAGTAAAAGACAAATGTTTTACAATTTCTGAAATCCGTGAATCGTGATGCCGAATAACAGTACTTAAAACGTCCAGATCAGAAATTGAAAGTGAATTCAAAAGTTCGGCTAAACCATCTGAAACGGTGTGCTCTAATAAATAGTTCCTAACCTTTTCCGTATTATCGTAATTGCGATATCGGCGAAGTTCATGACTAATCTTTTTAAAATTGTTCATAAAATAAATTCCTTGGAATATATATTGACTTTTATTGTCTAAAGTACAATAATAATTATATTCCTTGGAATATAAAAAAGAAAGTGAGATACCACAAAAATGAAAACTGTAATTATTTTTGATCATCCCTACGGTATTACCGCCAGTCATAATCAGCCACACAAGCGTTCTTACTCTGCAGCTCTTGCTCAACAAGCAATCAAGGATCTGAAAGACAGTGGAAATAGTGTTGATATAATTGACCTGCAAAAAGACAATTTTAATCCAGTCATGGGCAAAAACGATTTATTAAATTGGCGAACGAAAAGTTTTGTCGATAAACAAAGTCAGAATTACTTTGATCGTCTGCAAGATGCCGACGAGATCATTTTCATTTTTCCAATTTGGTGGGAGATGATGCCGGCGTTGACGAAAGGATTCATTGATAAAGTTTTCGCCAAAGGACAGATAAAGAAAGCAAATGGTCATAGATTAATTTTGCCGGTCAAGACAAAAATACGTGTTTTAACAGCAATCGGAACACCAAAAATTATTTATAAATTTCATTATGGAAATCAATTGGGCAAAATGCTGAAACGCGGTGTCTTTGGAAAAATGGGTCTTAAGGATTTTAAAATTATTAATTTTAACGCTGAAGATCGAAGCAAAGAACAAAGAATTAATGATTTAAAAAAAATCAAAAAAATAATTTTATAAAATCAGGAAATTCTTCAAAACGATAACTAGCGGCAAAATTTTCAGGCTTTAAAAGTACCGTGAACAACAACTTTGGTTCCTTGGGAAATGTTTTTGTAAATCCATTTGGCATCCGGAATCGATAGGTGTACACAGCCATGAGAATTCGGTTTTTTGCCAAGTTCTTTTGCTTGAGAAACTATATATTTACCGTTCTTATCTGTTGGTACCGTGTGGAATAAATAAACACCATTGTCTTTCCAAGATACCCAATAACGAGCTCCCTCTTTGGATGACGCATTATAAAAGAATGTTCCCCGTTCTTTTTGAATTTTGTAAGTTCCCGTTGGTGTTGAATCATCAATTCCAGTCGAACAATACATTTCATATAGAATTTTATTGCCACTTTTTATATATACTCTCTGTTTGGCGATGGAGACATCTATCCAAACGTTTTTATATTTTGATAAAACCGGATAAGATGCTTTTTCAGAAGGTTTTTGCCAATCTGCAGCTCTCATTCTTGACTTGAATGAGGTTTCCTTCTTTTTGTCTCGAAGTTTCTTGGCTTTAGCCCTCGATGAGATAAGTTGATTTTTATAGTGTTCCCGATTAATTCCGTATCCGGCAGCTGATAAAAAAACCAAAAACAGGAAAAGATAAATAAAAATTTTTTTCCTTTGTTTTTTCAACATCAAACCTAAGTCTATCACAGTGTTTCTAAATCAATATAAAAAATTGAAAATTTTTTTCATTCTATAGATACCTGAACTATTTTTATTAAAGTTAGATAATCACTCTAATCGTCTTCATTTTTTTTTGCCGACAACTTTTGGTTAATTTCTTTAATATCATGGTTTATTTGGCTTTTAACAATTAGCCAAACAACTATATAAATGGAAATAAATCCAAGCGAACCACCAATTAAAGTTACATGTACATTATTGACATAGGCATAAATAAAAACAGTAAAAGCGGTCAAAAAGAAATGGATTATAAGTTGGGCAAGAAAACTCAAGTATTCGTCCATTTCGAAAATCAATGAAAATAAACCAATAAAAGCGCCAAGTAGAAGAACACTAAAAATCTCGAGTTTTGAAATAGGAAGCGTTTTGGAAAAAAGTTTTGAAATAAGATAGATTGATGAACTAAAGGCAATTCCAACCAAGACACCTCTGATAGCTTTCCTTGCAAGATCCATATTTATAAGCCCAGCCTCTCTTTTAAATTGATTAAATATCTCCTACTAACATTAATTTTTCTATCATTTTTCATGATCGCCGTCATGTTTCCAGAAAAGCCAGCTTCTAAAGATTGAAGATAATTAATGTTAATAACCGTGCCACGAGCTATCTGAACGAATCGGCGATCAAGTTTTTCCAAAGTTTTATAAAGTCGGCCCCGGGTCGTGTAAGCTGTTTTTTCAGAAAAAAATCTAAGTTCGTCTCCATAAACTTCGATTGCAACCAACGAATCCTGATTAATAAATTTAATTGCATTACCGACGTTGATCGAAATTATCTGGTCGAAGTGTTTATATTCTTCTATATAAGCGATTAATTGATTGACGTTATCCGAATAATCATGTGCAGTAACCTGCACAATCACCTCATTTTCCGATAATCTGTTGTTCGATAAGAACGAAATCTTCAAATCTTTTTCTCCAGTCCTAGTTGCTGAATATTATAACCTTCTATCTTTTCGCAGGCGATTTTCAAAAAATGATTTGAAAGCAACAATCAAAAGAGCGGCCAATAATGCAATGATCAGGACAGAAAATTCTTGAGTACTCGACGTCATTGATTGCCATTGATAGCCTATTCCCAACTGTTTTTTGAAATCGATTAATTCATTGTTCGATAAATGCTTGAAAGAAGAACTCAATTGATTATTCATTAAAAGGCGCCTATATAACGATGCCGAATAAGATCCTGGATAAATTTTGATCAGAGTTTGTGCAAAAGTTGGTAAAGAACCAATCGGAATGTAAATTCCGGAAAAGAAACCTGATGCCGTGCTGATAATTGAAGAAACAGTTGAAAGTGTCGTTAACTTTTTAATGAACGTAACGACTAGTAAGCTAATTGCTGAAGCACTAAAAGCATTAATAATCGCTAAACCCAACAAAGGCAAAAAAACATTTGTTTCCACTTCGATATTATCTGAATAAGCAAAATATCCCCACGCAGTTAAGAAAACAATTATTTGCATAATAATGCCAATAACAACTGCGCTTAGAAAATATCCTAATTGGATTAAAAAGGGTTTAACAAGGGTAATTAAAAAGTCCTGCAATTGTTGTTGTTCACGATCTTTTACCAATCGATTTATGCCCGCCAGAGTTGTTGTTGTAGCGGTTACAGAAAGCATTCCACCTATCAGCCAAGGATCAAGAACCTTCACTGTATGCGGAACTTCAGACCAATTTTTAAGCATTCCGTTTTTTAAAAAACAATATATAGACCCAGAACAATCAAAGAACTCAAAATCGAAAAGAAAAGTCCTGACCGATCTTTAAAATATAGTGTTAAATTGCGCTTCATTAATGAAAACATTAACGAATCTCCTTTCCTGTCAGTGATATAAAGACGTCATCCATTGTTCCCTGCCGAAATTCAAAATGATCAATTTGTTTTGCATATTTTGATAGCAAAGAAATTGCTTCTTGGGAACTATCGGTATCGATAATTAAACTTCCCTGCGACTCACGCAATTTGTTTCCCCAAGACAAATCTTTTTCAATAAAATCATTGTCTCCCTCAATCGTTAAAACATTTTTTGTATATTTCTGTTTTAGTTGGCTGGATGTCCCATGGGCAATCAAATGACCATGATCGATAATATAAACATCATCTGCTTGATCGGCCTCCTCCAAATAGTGAGTAGTAAGAAAAATTGTCAAATTTTCATTTTTTTGCATCGCTGACAAGGTCCCCCAAATCAGATTTCGGGTCTGAATATCCAAGCCAGTTGTCGGCTCGTCAAGAAATAAAATTTTAGGCCGATTAAGTAGAGCCCTGGCAATATCAACCCGACGTTTTTGTCCACCTGACAAGGAACCATAAGCCTGATTTTGAAATTCTTCAGCCTGAACAATTTCAATGACTTCATCAACTCTCTTTTTCGGTAGTCGCTGATATAGATTAGATCTGAAAAGCAGATTTTCTCTAACTGTCAATTCTTTATCAAGGATGCTTTCTTGAAAGACAATCCCAATATTTTTTCTAATTGCCTCCGGACTCTCTTCACCATCAACCAAAATTTTCCCCCCACTTGGTCTTAAAATAGTAGTTAACATTTTGATTGTTGTCGACTTGCCGGCTCCGTTAGGACCCAAAAAAGCGACCAGCGATCCCGCATTAACATTTATGTCGATATTGTCGACTGCTTTTTTCTTATCATAAATTTTCGTTAGCCTCGTTGCATTTAAAATTGTTGCCATTTGTTACCTCTTTTTTTAGTTATTCAACGTAAAAACAGCTTACCCAAAAAAAGATCCTCTAAATTGTAAATATAGATAAGTGGCAGTGATAATTTGATAAGTGGTAGAAATTATGATATTAAAATTTCAATAATAAATTAAAAAATGATAAGCCGGAAAACAGACAGAATTTCATTATGTATTAAAAAGCAGGGCAACATGAAATGGTCTGCTTTTTATAAATATCAGTTATTTTGAGGAGAAGTAGTTGCACGAATTGATTCTTTGACAGATTCGACGAGAGGCTAAAAAAATTAAAATCTTATCGTTTTTTTAAATCAAAAAGCGAACGAATCAAAAATCCAAAGGTAAAACCGGCAATCATATTAGTGGCCGCAAAAACAAGAACTTTCTTAGCCGGCAATCTCGTCTCGATAGTCAGAGCTTGTTGAAGCATATCACAGTCCTCTAGATCTTTATTTTTCATATCAATACCGCCTTTATTTTTTATACCTTGGAAACAAAATAGTTATTAAAAAACAGCCCCATCAACAGTGGCAGATCATATGGTTTTAACATAATCACTAAGACTGTCTAACATTTGTAAACACTAACTTTAAAGCAATAAGCTTTGATGTTTCATGCCACTAAATGTTGGTGGAAGCTGCTTTCCGGATTCCCGAGACCCTGTTCCCCTCTCAGGAAACACCTCTGACGAAACCAATCATCAGTTTCGATCTCGTTTAAACCCTATTTATATTATATCAGCTTTCACGATAAATTGAAAGCGCTTTCTATATAAAAGGATACAAAAAACTATGACAAACGTTTTTCTGCTTGATAATTAATTGGCAGCCATTGCAAAATATTTTCTATATATTTACTCCAGTAATACCATTCATGATCGCCGGGGTTAGTTTCATAAGAAACATCGTATCCCATTTTGCGCAGACGAGGAATAGCCTTTTCATTAGCACCATAAAAAAAATCCTGTTGTCCAACCCAAGCATAAAGTTTCGGTAGTTCTATGCCGGTGTTGGATTGGCGCTTTGCTAGTTCGAAAATATCATTTTTTGAACCGGAAAATTTATCAAGATCACCAAAAATTCCTTTCCAATAAGCTTGTTTTTCCATATCCAAAAAACCAGGATAATTTAAACTGGATATCAAGGTACCGGATAAAGAGGCTGCATAGCTGAAATAACTGCTCGAGAAAGCCAATTTAAAAGCGCCATAGCCACCCATCGACATGCCGGCGACAAAATGTTTCTTCCTTTTAGTTGAAATTTGTGGAAATAAACTGGCAACTTTTCTGGGCAGCTCCTGAGATATTGCATCGAAATAATTCATACCGTAATCAGTATTTGTATACCAGGCCAAATCGGCCGCAGGCATAATAACTGCCAACTTTGTCTGCCGGAGTAAACGTTCAATATCGCTTTTTCTCTGCCAATCAAAATGATTGCCGGACATGCCATGTAATAAATAAAGTACCGGCAAATCTTTCAAACTGTCATTTGTCCAATTTGGATTATGATCAGATTCTTCAGGCAAAAGAACGTTCATCACCCGATTCATTCCCAAAACCCGTGAATAATAATTAACTTCTAAAAATGCCATTTGTTTTTTGAAACTCCCTAATAAAAATTGAAATATTTGATAAATATAGATAAAGAATAATTCAGTAATTTTGAACTGTGAAAAAACTTATCAAATTTTAATTTGTTTGAAAACTTTTGCTGAAAAACAGTTGTCGCCAAGCACGAACTATAAAATTAGTTTCCTTGACCCTTTCGTTACTGTCAACTTTAACTGACAAATATTTCCCATAGAGAAAATCATTTGCTAGATTACTGCTTGTTTTTACTTCATCATATCCGATCATTTTTCCTTTAGATAAGGGATACGAAATATTTTTCTTAACTTTTATGCTGCTATAAACTAGACTTGTCTTTTTTTTCGGAACAAAAAGTGAATATCGATAGCTATTAATGGTTTTTACTTTTCCATTTTTTCCAGTAGCGGCAATTAGTTTGGCTGAGCCTTCGCTTTTTGCGATTTTCTTTATAGAACTTGCCTTATTAAGCTGTGAAAGCATCGAAACAGTTTGAACAAATCTGGTTGATTCATCAGTCATCGAGCCACTGCCTAAAACAACCGTAATTACTTTTTGGCCTTTGATTCTTGTTTCACCGATAAAATTCCCACCAATAGATTCGGCTGATCCTGTTTTAATTCCAGTGAATTTGTATGGAGACTTAATGTTCTTTAAAAGTTGATTCGTATTTTCGATTGTATAAGAAGACCCGCTGGTCGAACTGACGACCGCAGAAGATTTATCGGTAATTTTTCGAATTGAAGGAAAATCAAGCATCAAATGACGGGATACCTCTGCCAACTCTTTAGCAGATAATTTATTTTCAGCATCATCAGAAGCCAATTTATCTTTATAAGCTCCCATTTCTCCATTTGTCAATCCAGCCGGTGAATATATTTTTACTCCCTTGATATTCCATGAGGAAAGAAGCTTTTCCATTGCTGTCTCGGTTTTTGAAACACTTCCAGTAATCGCCGCTCCTAAAGCAATTGCAGCACCATTTCCCGACGGTAGCAAGGCATCCTCCAGCAACTCCTTAATCGTATATGAGCGAGTAGCACTCAAAGGTACATTAGTAATGGTTGTTTCCTGACTAATTGCCACAATTCCGGATGGGATTTTAACTTTGGTGTTTAAAGATATTTTATTTTCTTTTATTCTTTTTTCAACCAGATAAGCAATTAACAGCTTGCTTATAGACGCAATCGGATAGCGTTTATCAGCATTTTTCGAAGCAAGAATCTGTCCGGTTTTTTCATCTATTACAATTGCCCCCTTCGCCTTGATTGAAGGAGTAATAATTGCTGCTTTCACTTTTAAAACGTTGATTGAAAATACTGTAAAAAAAGCAAACAAAGATAATATGAATTGCTTAAAGGTTTTCAGTTGCACTAATTTTTCCTTTCCAGTTATAAAACTTGTTTATTCAATTGATCAATATTACTAAATAAAAACCACCAATCAAATGGTGTTTTTTTGCTTTCATGAAAAAGGTCAAATCCACCCACTAAAGTCAGATTTTCTGACGGTCTGTTTTCAATCAACAAAAGAAATTAGTGATAATAGAGATTAATTTCATTTGTTCTACCAAACACAATGATCAATGTAGTCAAGAAAACTTAAATAAAATTAAACTGGATATTAAATAAAAAATAAAACCGTCGCTAATTAATAACGACGGTTCGCGCAATGAAAAAATAATCTGAAGCTCAAATGTTCAATTAAAAGCTATGTTTATGTAGTCACCTATTTGGCTACAAATAAGATGCTAACATCAAATTATCAAGTTTACATAAAAATAAAATTAACTATAAATAAAAAATATCGAATAATATGTTCTGACGCCAAAAAGTAATTTCTGATTTTTACCCAATAAAATTGGAAAATAATTCATCGTAAAAATGCGTAAATTAATATAACTGTTTTCTTTGAAACTCCTGTCGCCACTTATAGATTGTCGTCGAACTAATACCGATATAATCAGCAATCGCCGAGTAGGATATGCCTTCCTTGCGCATTTGATAAGCCTTTTGTTTCTTTTGGTATATATTTAGCTTTTTGGTTTTGTTTGGGTCAAGCAATTCTTTTTTATGATCACTGTCTGATAAGTGATCCCACAAATCACGAACTTTTATCGCCAAATCTCCGTAACCGTGTTCTGTCGAAAAACGAATCGAATCTTCAATTTCAGTTCGATATGATCTTGGCGTGAAATGATCCTGCTTTTGTAAATCCAATAGTTTGCTGGCTAAATCTGTTAGGTCGGTCACGGCTGTCTCCTCTCTTAAAAACGTTCTTCTCATATGAATGAATCAGTTTTCATTACTAAATAAATACATGAGTAGTTAACGTTCTAAACATTTAAAATTCTAATATTTGAAAACAATTTTTTCTATTAAATGAAGATTAGATATTGGCATAATTTTTTTAATTTTTTTCAAATACAACCAAAAAATGATCCAAAAGGACAATTCCAATAGCGATATTAATATTTAACTTCTTGGCGAAAAATTCCCATTAGATAGCTATCATGATATTTTCCATTAGCAAAAAAATGTTTTCTGAGTTTCCCTTCTTCAACGAAACCAATTTTTTTGTATATGTGAAGTCCTTTAACGTTATCTACGTCAACGTATAAATATACTTTGTACATATTCAATGTATTGAAAGCATAATCCAACCCTTTTTTCATAGAAATTGTTGCAATACCATTTCCACGAAACGCTTTCTCGATAATAATTTGAATTTCGGTAGTTCTGTGGATAAAATCAATATCTACAAGTTCGAGAATACCGGCAAATTCACCATCCTTATCAACCACAAAACGACGCTCCCGATCATCATGAATATGCTTATCGTATAAGCTAACTAACTCATCAAATGATTCGTAAGGTTCTTCGAACCAAAAAGCCATCGTCGTTCTCTCATTATCCAATTTGTGGACAAGATCTAAGTCCTTTCTCTCCAACGTTCTAATTTTTATCTCCATTTATTTGCTCCTACTTTAAATCGTCCATAACCTATATGCATTAATTAAATTTTACACAATCAGATTACCTCAAAGAATGTCTTTAAAACTTAACGAAAAAAGATCGGTTCTCATCAAAAACAAAGTTTTGCTATTATTAATCACAAATAAAAAACATTTTTAAGAACTTGTTGGGAGGAAAATTATGCCATTGAAAAATAACAAAAGTAAAAAACAAGGGCAAATCAAAAAAACGATTAAAGAAACTAAAGAAATTCTTTCAAACGCTAAAGATCTCGCCGAAGACCGAGCCGAAGACATTAAAAAGAACTTAAATAATGAAGATGATGAGGAAAGCAAAAAGCAAAAAAAATAAGTAGATAAAAATTATTTAAAAAAAGAGCAATCGAGTCTTTTTATTAATCGTTTAGTCAACACATCAGTTCCAAACGGACTGTTTTTAATAGTATTAGTGATTTATCGACTAGCTATTTCTGAAAGTCCGGATAAAACTCCAGGCAGTGAAAATAATACACATCAACAAAAAAAGTATATAAGTGATCGCTGATATTTGGATAAACATCAAAAAGAAAAGATATAAAAACGATAATGTTTCCATAACTAAATCCTAAGAAGCTGGGGTTAAATAAATATATATTTAAGGATAAAAGAATATTAATCAATTCCATTAAAAAGGATTTTTAAGAATATTTAATTTCAAAATTGTTTTCTTGTGCTTAAATACGAATATGAAAAAAAGTTACAAATACTTTTTAAGATTGCTTATTTTAATTATTGTGCTGGGCTCTTTATCATGGATTGGAGTTATCTTTAATCGGCAACTGGCGATGCAAAGCAAAATAAATTTAAAAATTAAAAATAATTTGTCATATAAAAAAAGTCAAAAAAGCAGTTATGGAGAAACAGATTTAAAAACAATCAAAAGTATTAGTTATGACATATTTTGGAAAAAAATAACAATTAAAATTAAAAACGATCTGCTACAGGAGACTAAAGCCAAGAGAAAGAAAGTTATTTTAGCCGGAGAAAACATCGTTGCCAAATCTATTTCAAAATATAACAAACAGCAACATTTGAAATCTTGGAATTGGTATCGCTCGACAAATGTCTATTCAGGTAAAGAAAAATTAGCTTCGTCTTATGTAAAAAATAATAAAGCTTATATAAAATGGAAAAAATAATCCAAATTATTTTTCCTACTATTGGAAACAATTGATACTCTAATCGCATAGCCATTAAACTACAATTACCAAATCTCTTCAGTGAAAGCGTAGGAGCAATCATTAAAAGTCTGATCGGTGGTTATTTTGGAATGTTGGCTTTGGTTGATAATTTCTCAAGGTTTAGGAAACGAAATAAATTTTGCTTCACTTAAGTACAAAAAATCGGTTTCAAAAAGTTTTTATGTGCGCCAATATATTCAACGATAGTTGCTTTTACTTCGGTCTTTTATATCTATTCCTATCCATAAAATAAATTAAAATTCAGTGTATTAGTAATTTATTTTCCACAAGACCAATTCCCAATCTTGTGTTTGGGCCAGCCTCGTATATTTAATATGGCGGTCATCCCTTGCTCCAAACGCAATTGGAAAAAAATGTCAATTTGGCAAAATGCTCTAGTCTAAATCCTAAAAGTCAGAAGTAGACGATAGAATTAAGCAGCAATATTGAACAAATATTTAATTACGCCTTATCTTATTCCCATAAACATATTAAAAATTATGTACTTGAAGCAACTATTTTATTTAACGCCCCTCCTTTAAATAAATAAGAAACATTCATATTAATAAAACAATTAAAAAAGGGTCTCTAATCAAGCTGTCTTTTAACATGTTTGAAGGTTTTTGCGGAGTCTATTCCTAAAGTATTGAAGAATTTGAAATGATCAGAATAGTATTCAAAAGAATCTTGGAATTAAATTATTTTAAATTTCAACGATGCCTTGGCCGATTGAACCAATTTTTTAGTTGATCTTCACTGATATTAAAAGATTTTTTTGACTCTTGGACAAAATCATTCCAGGCTTTTTCTTTAAGCGCTTGATTACTGCCACTTAAATGGACCTGGCGCCTATATCGTTGTATCATTTTTTGGAAATCTACTCGGTCTTTGCCAGACATATCAAGGTAGGTTTTAATTCCTTGACTCGGCATTTTTTCAACTTCTTTGAAATCGGTACGATCATCGTTAATTGTTAGAAAAGATCTGATTGGAATTGCTAAATACAAAAATAAAGCAATTTTCGGTAAAAATAAGGCCAAGAATATCAAAACAATATTTAAAATAGTTTGTTGATTATTATGTTTCCCGTAAATTGAATAATAAACCCGCTGCATATCGCTCTTATTGGAATATTTGGAATGAATAAGGTCTATTGCTATCCACCGAAATATAAATTCAATCATTAAATACAAAAGCCCATAAAGTATAACCGTGGCTGAAATAGCATCTTCAGTCATCAATTTAGTAAAAGTTGGAATCAGCGAAAGAAAAAATACTAAAATAAGTTCTCTTAATATAATACCCTCGGATACTTTTTCAACTTCGGAAAATAAAACCGCATGTTGATATCATATGTTCGCCAAAAAACAAAAACTTACTAAATAAACACCAATAGATATGAATAAGTTAACAAAATCAATTTGCCTATTAACTATTTTGATTGGCAATTCCAGAACCATGACTGTCGCAATAATTGCCAGAATTGCATCAACGAAAGTATCGAGTCTGTCTTTTATTTTCTCTGAATTCATTCAAAATCCTTTCAACCAAAATCATGTTTAAAATAAATTGAATTATTCATAAATTTTAGCCCACGAGATCTAAGAATAATAAAAATAATCTTAGACATCATTTATTCGACTAGTATAACCCATCAATTATCCTTAAAAAATACCATGAAACTTCCTTTATGCCCCCAGGATCATATCTAAATTTGATCATCGATTATTTAGATTTATAGTTCAGGATTGATCATCAACTTAAAAATCGCGAAAAAACAAAAACCAATCTGGTTAGGGATTGGTCGATAATTACATATATTATATTCTAATGTTTATTTTACTAGAAATGCAATCTGTCAAATGATTGTTAGGCACCCTATTAAGGTGCCTTATATAATTATATAACGTTTTAATACAAAAAACATCAGAATATTCTCCGCTTGATATTTTTGAACATAAGATATCAATAAAGAAAAGAATTCAAGTTATGCATTAGTAAAAAACTAAAATATATAGCTAATAAAATCGTATCTGAGTCCTTTAAAAAAATAAAAACTATTTTGCAACTAAATAAAATTAAAAAAGAACAGGCAAAGAGACTGTTGATTCTACAGTCAAAACAGCCCTAATTGTTATATTAAATTGTTTATGTTGCAAATAAATAAATGAAAAGAGAATAAGGGATCAAAAAATAATAGTTTTTTCATAATGGCTCACACTATCCTGTAGCTAATATATTGCTACAGGATCAATGTATTGCTGATTAATTAAAAGCAAATAAATTTTGACTTAAATGAACATAAAAAGCTTTAAGAAATAGCGTTAACCAGAGAATGTTTAAGTTTTAAATTTATATTCTCACATTTATAAAAAACTAAAAAAGCCACCCAAAAGTGGCTATAATTTTTGAAATGTGAAGGTCTAAACGGAGTTATTTGGTGTTGTTCTTCAACACCACCATTAATTATAGTACATAAATGTAAGCGCATACAATAATATGCTGATTTTTAATAATAGGCGGACCCTAAGAATTAGATAATTATTTTTTTATGTTCTACCAGGAATTCATTTTTTAGTCTTTTCAACAAAATATTAGCTATTTTCTGAAATTCCTCCGAATTTTCCTTGCCAAACCGTGTATTTAAAATATTCCAAAATCCGTCAAAAAGAAAAAATGTTTTAACCAGAAATCAACCCTTTTAGTAATGAAATTTAAAGAACATCTTAAAAACCAACTAAGCAAAGCTTTTCTTCGTGTCTATGGAAATACGCTCTGGCTGCCATTTGTTGTGCTTTTAACAATTCCTATTTTTAATTCAAAAAATAGTATTAAAAACTTAAAATTCTGCGCCCTTTAAAATATTATTGAGCAAAAAAATACCGCCAAACAAATGTTTGACGGAAACAAATTGGATACTTTGCTTTTATTTTTGTGGTTTAAAAACTTTATGGTTTAAAAACCACGCGGTTATTCTACAACAAAAATATTTTTTGTTTATTAAACAAATACAAAAATCAAACTTATAGATTTCCGAAATTTCTGATATTTTTTTAGAATACTCATCCAAAAAAATTATTTTATCAATAAAAAATAGTACCCAATTATTTACAATCGGATACTACAAAAAAATTACAGATCTAAAAGTTATCTTTTACACTTGGATATCGGTAGCCGATATCCATGTCTTTATTATAAGCGGTTATTTAATTATCGATATAGAATCACACCTTGTATTGAAAGTTAAGATATGAGAAAGTGTTTAAAAAATTAAACAAATAATTAAAGTTCATTTCTTTATTCGAATAATTCCTTTAATAAATATTTATCATTTTGAATATCAATCAACTTATAGGTTTTGTCGAAGTATAATTTGACCTCTTGGTTAAGTATTTTATCTTTGACTATCCTTTCAGCTTTAATATTAACCATAATTTTATCTATTATTTTTTCACTTAAACCAACGGTTTGATTTTCAGCGGAAATAAAACAGCATTACGAAGACGATCAAAACGATCTGGGGCATCGGTTCGAATATCTTGAACCGTGAATGATATCGAATTCAATTGTGGATCGCTGTCATTAAAATCGACATCATCTTTGTTAAATAAGTAATCAAAATTAATACGCATAATATTTTTCCTTCAAATGTTTATCGTCATAACAATATAAGCATAAGATTTTGGAAAGGTTTTAAATCGATAATTTCCAGCCAACCGCCGCTTCTTTAAAAAAAGATATCATTCATTAGCATTTAATTGATCAGAAAGCTTAAAAATGCGTTTTAAGTGAATGATCAACTTTTTGTAAACAGCTTCGGTTATTTCTATATGATTAGAAAGTCCGCTCAATGAGCCTTGGAGAGTGTAAACCCGAGTTTTGAAATTAAATATTTGATTAGAATCCGCTTTTTTGTTTCCCATAATTTCGTGCAAAAAACGGTAGCAGTCACTGCAATCCATTCTAAAAAAAATTCGTGCATTATTCTGTTCAATTTTCTCTCGATCGAAATCATGTAATTCCCCATCAGGAAAATGTTTATCAAACTCATTAGTAAATCCAGTAAGTTCATTATCAATACGATTTAGCAGCTCGGAATTACTCATAACTAGATTATTAATCAAATTGCAAAAAAATAAAATACACATACTAATCATCTTTCAAAAAAAATATAAATCCTGATAAAATAATCCTTATTAGCACTTTTTGATTTTTTTGATAGGATAGATTGTTATGAATATAAATAAAAACGAATATAAAATTCTAAATAAACTTTATAAAACAAAGAAAGCAATTAATATAGAAAGATCAGACACCTTAGATTCGCTGGTCAAAAGAAACCTTGTATCTGTTATAGGAACTGAAGAAAAGTTCATTCTGGATGCCGGTGGAAAAAAAGCCCTGAAAGAATATTTGGCCAACAAGAGTTCATCCTATGTAAGAATATATAATTCCGTGCTTTCTCTATCCGCCCCACTTAAACCTTTAAACCATAATTATTGAACTTTAAAATGACAATATTCTTAAGTGGAAACTTGTCGTTTTGACCGCAGGCGATCTGTTTGGTATCCGGAGAATTTTTATATCGCTTTTATACGTGCAAAAAAATTATGAGATGATCATAAACAACTGTGAGCTAGATTTTCGCTCTACATGTTCGTGATTATCTTTTTTATATTTTTCATTAAACACGAACATTAAATTAAATTTAAGTTTTTTTAGTTAATATTTAACGATTATAAAGATTTTTTTTGATTAATATTAATTGTTCCATGTACTAGAATACGAACTAGGGAAAAGGTCTTTTCCAAACGAAGAAAGGAGAATTAATTGATATCATGGAATTTCGTAAAGTTATGTCAAACAACATTAATCACGTTGGTTATGACCAAAATACTGGAAAATTAACCGTCATTTTTCGTGACGGTCGTGTCTACAGTTATGGAAATATTGCTTTTAAAACTTATTATTCATTCATCAACGCGACATCAATCGGAAGATATTTTGCAATCTACATAAAGCATCGCCCTTATCAGCGAGGCTACTAAATTAAATTTCCATAAACACCCGGATTCGGTTGAAATCAATTAAGGTAAAAATTTAAATCGCTAATTGAATTAAAAAAACACCACTATTAAGGTGTTTTTTTAATTAACACGCCTAATAAACAAACCGAAAGAATTAAGTCTATCAATAAGCCCCAGGAATAAGTAAACATCATACTTAAAACACCGCTTTGTCCAAATAGAGAAGAAAACAAATTCCTCTGGTACAAGAATCTAAAAAACGGACTGATGACCGACAAAAGAATTACTATGTGAGCGGTGACGGATAAAGAGGTAAAAAATACCGATTTGCGAGATTCTTTTTTGAATGCAAAGAAAAGTGTTGTAGCAACTAAAACCATCAAAACAATAAACAAGAACAAATAAGCGGGACTGGTCATTAACTGCCAGTAGTTTTTAGTTGCAATCGAAAATTTTTTTGCCTCTCCAATCCCTGTGTGAGGTAAAAAACTAATAATAAATAATAAAACAAGCAAAGCTTTTAAAATATTCCTTTTTATCATAATTTTCCCCATTCAATTACATATCGATCAAATATTAATTTAACAAGATATTATCAATAATTAGTTAAGTCAAAACCAATATAAGCTTTTAAAAAGCAAACATTTTATTAACGTATAACAAAATTGAAATAAAAAAAGCTAGCTCACTATTTTAAGATGACCCTCGAAACACCGATTGACAAGGCCACTCCAAGACCTAAAGGCAGAAAAGCCGAATAACCGAGATGGCTAATCTCGATAAGCATGAATAAGGCCATCAAGGGCGCCTGTTGAGCTGCGGCCAAAAAAGTAACAGCCCCGACAACAGCACATTGCCAAATCGGAATGGAGGGCCATATGAAAAATAAAATCGATCCCAAAAGAACACCAGTAACCGCTCCAATTGAAATGGAAGGTGTTAAAGTACCGCCAGCAGTTCCTGAACGAATCGTAAATAAAGTTAATGTAACTTTTGCCACAGCGCCGAACAAAAGCAGCATCATATAACTTAGTCCCTGAGTACTGGTATTCATTGCCATTTGCGCCAAAGCACGGCCATTTCCCATAATCTGAGGAAAAAATGTCGCTATCAAACCGGTCGCCAAAGCTGCAAGCGGTAATTGCCATAAAATATGCCAATTTTTTGTCTGTTTTTTTTCGGCCAGACTGACTGATTTGTGGAAGAAAGCCCCCAATATTCCACAAATCGGTGCGATGCAAAGGATAATCAGCAAAAAGATGAAAGAAAAATTATTGTCCTTCACCAAATAATAGGGTCCAAAGCCTTTGGCAATCGATCCAACCAAAGTCGCAATCACGGACATAACCAAACTAACGCTAATGGCACGCGGCGTGATCTTCTTCAACAAAATTTCCAGACAGAAAAAACTACCTGCAAGGGGCGCAATATAAACTCCGGCAAAACCCGCTCCGGCGGCAGCGGCAATCAACAATTGATAATCTTCTTTAGATAAGACTGTCAAATGCCACTTTTGGATTAATTTCTGCCATTGTTGGGCAATCGCAGCCCCGGCTTCTCTTGGCGCTAATTCTCGGCCAATCGACCCACCACTGCCAACGTAGAAAATCTGCGTCAAAACATCGATAATAGTCGCTAAAAACGGCATGCTGTCGCCATTCACTGCTCTTTTGACTCCGATAATGGATTTAAATCTGTTACGTAAAACGTACCAAACCAGAGCCACTATTATGCCGCTAATCAAAACAGAAAGAAGCCGGTGCAAAGGAGAAATTCCAATTGAACTTGGTTCCAAGGCTGTTTCTTTGAATTTTAAAAAAATCCGCTCGATTAAATCAAGAAATAGGCTAAGAAAAAGTGAACTAGCCCCAACAATTAGTCCCAACACCACCGTTGAAAGTGCCAGAACAAATGTTTCCTCTTTTCCGAAATACCGATTCTTTTGTTCCACTATCTCCCCTAAACGCATTCGTTACACCAAACCCATAAACAGTAAATGCGATCCTTACCCTTTAATTTTAACTTTCAAATTTCATAAAACTTTATTATTCAATCAGGTCAACTCTTTGCTTCTATTTGCTATCCAGACATCTAACAATGTTTTTTTGGAGTTCTCATCATTCTGAGGATATTGCATAAGGAAGAAGAAATTGAAAAACTGATTTTTTAACGCACTGCCCCATAAATTTTATACCATTATCAATTCCAATTGATCGTTTTTATTAAGTTTATTTATATGGCAATTACTATAAGAGGAGGTGTTCGGTATGATTGAAATAATTTTTGTATGTGAATTATCAATCCAGTTCAAAAATCAGAATTAAACAGCACATAAAAAACAAAGCCGTCTCTTATGAGGAGACGACTAAGTACATATGAAAACTTAAATTTTTTGATTACTGATGGTCGGCACCTTCAAACAGCACCTTAATTATAAATATAGAATTTCTGAATTAATTATAAATAAAAACCGGCTCAGCAAAGAATTTTAATAAGAATTATGTTTTTGAATAACTATCTGTCATAACATCTCTGTAAATTGAAAAACCAAAAACAAAAGCATATACGAATAAAAAGATACCACTGAAAATTAAAATGTTGGAACCGTTGATAATCTTTTGAAACAAAAAGGTATAGAATAGCGTGCCGACTGGCATTATGGCAGTTACAGCAGTCACCAGAATCGACACTACCCGACCAAGAATATGCGTTGGCACGCTAGTTTGCAATTTAACATTGACTGCGACATTGAAAATTCCATTCATAAAGCCTGATAACATAACAATCAAAAATCCATACAAGCTTATCCTTAAAGGGTCGTGAAATATATCAATTAAGAAACCTAATAAAGCCATCGAAACACCCATAAGTGGCAAAGGCAAAGAAAATTTGAAAAATAGGTATTTATCACTCGGTAAAATGCTCATCAACAAACTGCCCAGTAACAAACCAAGCGCAAAACCAGTTTCTATATAACCGACCGGTCCGTTTCCGTCGTGCAAAC
Source organism: Oenococcus oeni (assembly GCF_020510245.1). Taxonomy (NCBI): domain Bacteria; kingdom Bacillati; phylum Bacillota; class Bacilli; order Lactobacillales; family Lactobacillaceae; genus Oenococcus; species Oenococcus oeni. The sequence goes on from NZ_CP084701.1 coordinate 1,291,921, forward strand.
GAGTAACGATCATAAACGGCATTCCAACAGTTATGGCCGTGAAAAGAAAATTAATGACAACGGCAACGAAAACAATGTTTTTAATTAACGGGCGTTCTTTAATATAAGTTAATCCAATTTTAAAGTTCGAGAACCCGGATATAGCATTATCTAATTTCGTTTTGGAATAATTTTCTCTTTTTTCATAGTGGAAATTCATCGTTAACAATATTGCAAAGGAAACCAAAGTCGTAATGATTTCGATAAAAATGAAGAATCTAAAACCTGTCAAAGCATACAAGGCCACTCCGAGGACCGGTGCCAAAATAGAAGAAAGTGCCGATGCCGACTGGCTTAGCGAACTTAATTTCTGGATTTTTTTATCATTGACAAGTTCATGAACCGAGGCTGAATAAGCGGTAGTAGAAAAATTAGTTGAAATTGAATTTACGGTAACGAAAATCGCTACCGGAATCAATTTATAAATACCGAAAAAAATATTAATAGAAAAAGCAAAAATCAGTAAAAATATTATTCTTAACAGGATGCTGCTGACTAAAATAAATTTGTGTTTGTATTTATCAACAAGATTTCCAACCGGAACTAAAAACAGCAAACTGACAATTGGAGAAATAATCGTCTCAAGCCCAAAACTAAGTGGCGATTTAGTATCATGCAATAGCATTAACCCCATCGCAAAAGAGAACATTCCACCACTTAAAGAACCGATCAAATTACTTGACACATCCTTGATTATTTGCAGATTGGATTGAGAATCTGTAATTATAGATTGTGAGTTCTCATCCGTCATAAACGATATTTTCCCTATTAAATTTATTTAGTAGATTGATAAAAATGTAATCGATTGATTATATTTTGTCAAGGTTTTATTATTATTTTAAGAGGTTGAGAAGATGAAAGAAAAAACAGTTTCGCAGTTGGCTAAATTAATGGCAGACGAAAAGATTATTGCCATTCTAAAAGCGACAAAGAACAAAAAAGGTCTTACTTCTAAAGAAATTTCCAAAAAAACCAATATACCGGCAAACCAACTTTATTATTCAACTAAAAAAATGTTGGACCAAGGTTTATTGGAAATTTCCCAAAAACAAAATATAAATAATTTTCAAGAATTTTATTATTCCAGCTACAAAATGACCCATCAAAACCCGAAAATATTTCCAAGTTTAGATAGTGATTCGGAGAGTGACATAAATATTTCAGCCTCTTGGATTAAAGAACACGATAAAGAAATTGTGAAATGGATTATTTATGAAAATCAACAGTTTTTAGAAAGCTTACAATCGGATATTCGAAAAAATGGAAACGATAAAGAAATAGATGAAGATATGCGCACCAGCGCTTCTAAAAGTTCTTTAAAGTTATCGGAAAAGGCCGAAAAAAAATTAATGAAGGATATACTCCTATTGCTAGCAAAAGCCGAAAAAAACGATAAGGAAAAAGACAAAAGAACCGTTAATCTCCTCCTCGAAAAATGGTAAGAAGAGGAGCGGTTTTCCCGTAAATAAGGAAAAACTTAAGATGAATTAATTATTCAATGTGTTAGTAACATACTTATTCAACCATGATAAAACAATTATATGAACAGCTATTTGAATCAAACAGTTTATTAAAAAATATTGGCAAAGGCATCATTAGAGTAATTTAAAAAAGAAAATTAAAACCGTCTCTGAATTAGGACGGTTTTAATTTAGAGAAAAATATGTTATTAAATAGAAAAACTAATCAATTTATTTTTTCCAATAATCATCATCTCCAAAACTCAGGTGTGTCTCATCATCACGATATTCCTTGAATTCTGAAAGAGAATTTTCATAACCTTCTACAGCCATCTTGTACGCATCAGTTCCAAATAAATAATGCATAGGCTGTTCTTTCATATGAGCCAATTTAATAAATGCTTTGGCAGCCAGTTTAGGATCTCCGTCCTGCGATCCGGAGCGTTTTTCCGATACTAGGCGAGCCTCATGTACCAGCGAATAATCATCGATTAAATTCTTAGCTCCCTTATGGCTGGCGCCGGCCCATTTTGTTCGAAAGGCGCCCGGTTCTACATTAGTAACTTGGATACCCCAGGGTGCAACCTGCTTACGCAATGACTGAAATAGACCTTCCATCGCAAATTTTGTTGCATGATAATAAGCAAAAGTTGGAAAAGCGGCTAAGCCGCCTATTGATGTAACGTTGATGATACGTCCGGATCTTTTCGCTCTCATTTTTGGTAATACCGCTAAAGCCATATTATTAGCACCCCAAAAGTTTGTTTCCATCATTTGACGGACTTCGGTCTGATCTGATTCTTCCATTGCCCCGAAATAACCATAGCCGGCATTGTTCACTAGCACGTCAATAGATCCAAAATGAGATTCTGCTTGTGAAACGACATCACGAATTTGTTCTGGTTGAGTCACATCAAGAGACAACTTTAAAATATCGGCTTCCCCTGTTCCTAAATCTGAAAGACTATCTAATTTTCTTGCCGTTGCCACGACCGGATATCCATCACTAATTAATTCTTCAACGAGTGCCCGACCAAAGCCTGATGAAGCCCCGGTTACCAACCAAACTTGTTCTTTTTTATTCATTTTAATGACCACCTTTCAATCGATGTTTTCATGCTAGCATGTTAAAGTAGCTTGAAGTCAAGTTTAGATTTGGAGTTAATCACGTGTCATCTATTTCAGAAATAGCTAAACAGTACAATTTTTCAGCTTCGGCCATCCGTTATTATGAAAGCCAAGAACTAATCAAAATTCCACGAGATGAAAGCGGCCAACGATTTTTCGACCCTAAAACTAAAGAACGCATTCGCCTTTTAGTCCATCTGCGTCAAGCAGGCTTATCGATGGCCGAGATGAAAAATTACCTGAATCATTTACAAGATCACGATTATGAAGTTAGACTGCTCGAACAGAGCCACAAACGGTTGACAGATAAAATAGAACAAATGAAACAAACGTTAAATTTTTTAGATTATAAGATTGAGTATCACAAAAATTCAAAAACAAATGAACATGTACTTAATTAAACAGTCATTGTTTAGAAAAAATTATATTTTTTCTAAGTAAATACCGAGTTGCTCAAAAAAATATTCTAACAATCTGGTAAATTGTTATATATATATATATATCGCTCCAAAATGGAAATAATAGCAACCAGTATAATTAAAGCTATCAGGAACAATCCTATATAAATAGAATGGCTGAGAGAACATATTATGAAAATTGTGCTTTTAGATGGTTATGCTTTGAACAAGGATTTAAATTGGCAACCGTTAAATGAACTGGCTGATTTCGAATTTTACGATCGGACAGCAGCCGACAATAATAAAGAAATTTTAAAAAGAATCGGCAATGCCGAAATCGTTTTAACTCATAAAACACCCTTAAACGATGAAGTGATTAAGAAATCCAAGCAATTAAAATACATTGGAATTATGGGCACAGGGTATGATGTTATTGATATAAATAGTGCTAACAAGAATGGCATAGTTGTTACAAATGTTCCGACTTATGCCACTGATGCCGTAGCCCAATTTACTTTTTCTTTATTGCTGGAAGTAACGGGACAGGTTGGCCTGCATGATCAATTAGTTCATAAGGGCACATGGTCAAAAGGCCCTGATTTTACTTTCTGGAATAAACCGCTTTTCGAATTAAAAGGTAAGACGCTAGGACTAATCGGCTATGGACGAATTGCTCAAAAGGTTGCTGAACTTGGGCATGCTTTTTCCATGAATGTTATTTTTTATAATCACCGCCCTAAAAAAATAGCCAAAAAATGGATAAAACAAGTTACCTTAGATAAACTTTTACAAAAATCTGATGTCATAAGTCTTCATATTATCCAAACTCCAGAAACTATTGATTTAATCAATAAAAAAACTATTGAGAAAATGAAAAAAGGGGTTATTTTATTGAATACAGCGCGAGGAAAATTAGTTGATGAAGCAGATCTTGCAAGTGCGCTAAATGGGGAAAATATTTATGCATATGCCACTGATGTAGTACAAAAAGAACCAATTAATAGTAATAACCCATTATTAAAAGCCAAAAATTGTTATATCACGCCCCATATTGCATGGGCTCCTTTAGAAACCCGAGAAAGGTTGCTAGATATAACAGTTGATAATTTAAAACAGTTTTTGAAAGGACACATTCAAAATAAAGTCGATTAATTAATATTTTTAATTCGAACACAACATAAATATCACTAAAACAGGGTTTTCTCAACGAATACATGCAGCCATTTTTAATATGCCATAAATCATATATTGAAATATTTATCGTTTAAAAAAGTTATTCTCAGCAAAATACAGATTATTCAATTACAGAATGAACATTTGAAAAAATTCATACTTTTAGACTAATCGGTTTTAAATTAAATAATAAAGAAAAAACACCCGATAAATAGATCAGATGCTTGAATAAATTGTGACAAAAAACAAAATCGCCTCGGATAGGAAACAATTTTTAATTTAGTTTTTATTTTTCGATAAATTCGGTAACGCTTTTATTGAAATGATCAGCTTCTTCAAAAAACAGCATATGACTAACATTCTCAAATAATTCGAATTCTGAGTTTTGAAGTTCTTCGCTAACCTTTTTAACTAACTTCCAATTGAAAAAACTTTTCTTTCCTGAAAAAACAAGAGACGGAATATCAATCGTTTTGATGATATCAGACCAATCATTAGCCATATGATTATAGAAAAGTGGTGAAACAAAATCAGCATTTGCTTTATCTGTATCTTCGATTAAATCGTTTAAGTTTAAACTTTTATCAATTACAATATTTTTGATAAAACCATTGAGTGCCCCTTCTTTATCCGTATAAAGAGAGGAACAAAAATCAAGCGTCTGCTGATAATTCAATAATCCCGAAGGGTTGTCTTTAGTGTCCAAACCCAAAGCTGGTTCGTCAACAAAAATAAACTTCTTCAAACGGTCAGCGCGAAAAAGATCCCAGTAGCTCCAACCAACAGAGCATCCCATTGACCAACCCAAATATGTCACATCATTCAAATCAAGATGCTTAATCAGTTCATGGACATCAGTAGCTAATCTAGAAATTCTTTTCCCTGAAACAGCTTCATTAGAATTTCCATGGCCTCTCAAATCAATTGTCACAACATGGAAATGTTTGCTTAATTCCGGAACATTGTTTTTGAAGTATTTCCCAGAGCAACCATAACCATGAACCATCAAAAGGTTCTTTCCACTTCCTTGTTCAGTATAGTAAATCTTTGTATCATCGTTTGTAACAAAATAAGACATTCTGTCTATCGCCTCCTGTCTCAGATTATCACTATGGGTAACTCTATAAAAAGGAATTTCCTATAGTAACTATTAGTAACTATTAAGAAAATTAATAACTAAAAAAACGCCCACCACAATTAAGTGACGGACGCAGTGAGATATATTCGTATAGGCGAAAGCTCTCCACTTTCGATGTTTTTGTATATAAAAAACAGCCCTCTTTACAGTTTCAAGTCAATCAGTTCTACCTGATATCTCTAGCTGTTCACATCCCAATGTAGGTTAACTTTGAAACTTGCGCTTCAATGTTTCATTACATGAATGCCAAGAGAACTGCTCTTGGGTCCTTTGAGATCCAATCTTACCCCTTACAGGGTCTTGTCTTCGTCAGTATCTAGAATACGCTTTATGATCTCTTCAAACCCTATTTATAGTTTAACATGATTTAGGATAAAAAGAAAGCGCTTTCTAATTATCAAGAGTAATCAAAAATCCCCGCATAAAGCGAGGACTTATCATAGCGTGAACTATGAACGAAAATATTGGATATCGACCATGACATCCATAGGCAATTATATACGATATCTGTGTTTTGTATATATAAAACACCAAATCGATAAGATTAGACGATTTACAGTCATCTGTTAGGATTAACAATCAAATTACTTGGCACTGTCAATCCCAAGGGCACTTTGCAATTAAGATATAAAGCAATAGCTTGAGTGGCCGAAAACATTTGTTTGGAGCCTAAATAATTAGTATCTACCTGTGTGATAAAATATGACTTCAATTAAAAAATGGCAGCTGTTTTCGCATCCAAAATAGCTCCATAACCTGGGTTTTAAAAATGGACTTTGGAAAAGCAGACACTTTCTGTATATAAATCTGTCTTTTTATTATTGAAAAAATATTAAGCAAATACGTTATTAAAAGGTTCTAGCCAAGTTTAATTTCAATAATTAATTAACCCGTCTGGAAAAGACCATGACGTAAATACTGTCCAAATAAGTAAAAGACTAGGACATGCGAATTTAATGATTACAGAAAAAGTTTTTTCCCAGCTTTTGGAATCAAAAAGAAAAGAAGATGATGCCAAAGCTATGAGCATATTTTAGTGTGGCAAATTTGTGGCAAATGTGGCAAAAAATAGCACTGAATCGAGTAGAGAAAAGTAGTATCTAGAGTGCTTAGAAACGTTGATATATCGACATTTGGATACAAAAAAGGCTTTATACCGGTAATCGGTATAAAGCCTATTAGTAGCTCGATCGGGAATCGAACCCGAGATTTCGCCGTGAAAGGGCGACGTCTTAGCCGCTTGACCATCGAGCCAAATGGTCGGTGTCACAATTAAGCAACGTAAATATAGTACGGGAAAAAGTCACGAAGGTCAAGCGTTATTTTCAATTTTCTTTGTCATTTGCCAAAACTATTAAGACAGCCAAGGAGAAAGGCACCAAAACGTAGATATTTAAGCCCAATATTTTTTGAAATTTGGGTTCACAACAATAATAAAATTGGATCAAATTAATTTAGGCCAGAGACAAGAAATCTCAAATCATATTAATGTTTCCTGTATCTTAGTCTATAAAAGCATCTTTAATTTCTTCACCATCAATTGAATTGGTAAATTTCAGACCAAGAATTCTGGCAAAAGTGGGCGCTTCGTCAATCAAACGAGCAGAGCGAATTTTTTTGGCTGCTTTAATTCCCGGCCCAGATAAGATCAAAGTTGTTTGATAATTTTTTCTTGTTGGAAGAAAACCATGGACGGCATGATAACGATCCGTTTGGCCAATTGAATTCGCGTCAACTTCCTCAATCAAAGATGTAACTGAAATTTCATCAGTAAAATAGTACCCCGCTTTGGCTTCAACCATTAAGTCAGCTTCCGGATCCGCTCCCAATTCGATTAATTCTTTTTTAGAATATACCTTTTCAATCCCTTGACCCGCATGTTCCTTAATCAAACGTGAAATCCCAGCTGCCATTTTCGGATCCTTTAAATAAATGTAAGTAGATCCATCGGTCGTTTTAGCCATGACACGCCAGTTGGTAATAACTTGTTTTTCTTCGTCATAATCCAACCAGGAATTTTGTTTAAATAAATAATTCAGGTGAATCATCCTTGAAACATCAATCTGATAATGATCGCCAAGAATAGCAATATTTGTTTCCTGCAAACGATTAATTTTTTTCAAGGAATCAAGCATCATCCCCAAATGGGTATCAAGCCTCTCTAATGCTTCAATTGCTTCTTTGGATTCAACCCCGTAATGGTGCCGCATCGAATCAAGATCCACCAAATGGACAAGCGTCAAATCAGGATATTTGTGTTCCAAAGTCCAGCAAACCGAGGCAGTCACAAAGTCATCAAGTTGTGGTTGCGCGATCCCATTACGTAATTTACCAAATTTAGAATTCATGTGAATGGTAAAAAAAGGTGAGCTGGCCTTAAATGATTGAGTATATTGATTCTGCCAAATTCGGTTAGGAAAAATTTCAGCAATATTATATTTAATTGCCGGGCTTCCAGCGGTTACAGGCCATAAAAAGGCAGCAACGTCCATCCTTTGTTCATACGCCAGTTGATACAACGTCGGTGCTTTAACATACTTAGACCACCAATACCAATCAGGAGCAGAACCACGTTCGATCTGAGTCAAAGTATTATTAACGATAGCATGATTTTTTGGGTAATCTCCGGTCACAATAGTTGTATGGCTAGGATAAGTGAGTGTTGGATAAATACCAAATATTTTCTTGACATGTGTCCCCTGTTCAATCAAAGACTTCAAATTCGGCATGATATCCAAATGATTTTTTGCATCCAGCGCACCAAAAGCATCAAAAGACACAACCAATAAGTGTTTTTTATCCTTAAACATTAACCATATTTTAGATCAGGATACAAAAAATTGCTTCGAACAAACGAAGCAATAATGTTTAATACCAGCCATATTCACGATGATGTGCAGCAGCGGCAGCCCAAGAACCATAACGGGCTGCAACATATTTATCGGCTGCAGAACCGGAATAGCCGCCATACTCAGCTGCGACTTGGCTGCTCAACTGAAAGGCTCCCTGATATTGCCCATTCGAGGCATTTGCATCCCCACCTGATTCAACGCTTTCGATCCAAGCCTTGGAGGGATCGCTAATACCATAGCTGTCGGAACTGGAAGTCGTAGTGGTAGTGCTTGCGGAACTGGAATTAGCAGTTGTACTACTGCTTGAAGAAGTTTGATAACTAGTATCCGTATATGTTGCCTGTTGACCGGATTCCTGTTGGGAGGATTCATTTTCAGCAGCTTTAGCCTGCGCAGCTTTAGAAGCAGCCGACTGTTGGGCAGCCTTCTCAGCTGCGTTCTTTTTGGCTGCCGCTTCAACATTAGCTTTTCCTTTGGCAGTATATTGCTCGGACAATATTTTGTCCGTCATCGCATGAATTTCAAAAGGCTGATTAAAAGATGACTGCTTAATTTGCTTTTGAAATTTACTTTGATTATTGGAAACCGCTCGAGCGGTTGTTAAAGAAGTTGATTGGATTTGTATAGGAACAATAGCTGCTGCCAAAATGACAGACCTAACAAGTGAGTTTACGCTTATTCGTTTCATTGCAAAGCATATATTGGCTGGCAAAAATTACTTGAAAATATCAAGAATATTGTTATTTTGTAACAGACCATTTAATTTGTATAATGCAATAAGCTTCAATAAAAGCTTTTGGCTTTGTAATATTTTGAGTTAAGAACATTTTTCACTTAATTATTTTTTAATATATTCAAAAAAAGCTTGAAATAATCCCCACTTGTATAATACAAACATGGAAAATATGATAGAAAAAAGCTTTTTTTAATGAAAAAGACACAAAAATGGGTATCTTTTTTAGAAGTTATTTTTAAAATTATGAGAATCATTTTTAATGAAGCTTACAATTAAAAAAATATGAGGCCGCATTTTTACGCAATCATTAATCAACACGCTGGTAATTATCGAGGACGTGAAATCTGGCATAAGATACAAGATTATATTATTGGTCTTGATATACGCCTTTCGGTTCTGATTTCATCCTATCCTGGGGCGCCGAGAGACTATGCTTATGATTTGGCAAGCGACTTGCCCGATAAAAAATCCAATATTGTAATTTTGGCCTTTGGAGGGGATGGAACCCTCCATGAAGTTCTAAACGGTCTGCTTGACGCGAAACGAAAACATCCCCTGCCGCTGGCTTATATAGCTGCCGGTTCAGGCAATGATTTCGCTCGGGGAGCTAAATTAGAATCTGCCCGACATTGGAAAAAAATCTGCAGGAGTTGTTAAAAGTCGATCATTCCAATAATCTGAATATTGGCGTTTATCAACTAAATAATAACCCAAAGAAACACTACTTCATGAATAGATTCGGGATCGGATTCGACGGGGCAGTCGTCAACGCAAGCAACAAATCAAAGTTTAAAAAAAGATTCAACTATGTTGGATTTGGGGCAGTTAGTTACCTAATCTCGGCAATTGCAATGGTTTTTCAAGCAAAATCATATTCAGCGGAATTCGAGGGCAACAATCTGCAAAAGAAATTTCCCAACGCTTTTCTAATGACCGTGACCAATCATCCATATTTTGGCGGTGGAATCAAGATTGCCCCCGATGAGAAAATTGAGATGCACAACTTAAAACTGGTTGTTTTTCAAAAAAATAATTTAATTCAACTAATCGGTAATTTGCTGACAATCGTATTCGGATCTTTTCAATACAAAATGAAATCAGTCTACAACAAAACTTTAAAAGATGATTTCAGCTTAAATGTCGATTCCAAACAGTTAGCTCAAATTGATGGCCAGGTCTTGAATGAAAATTCTTTTCAATTAAATTTTTCTCGAACAACATATCCTTTTTGGATACCGACAAAATCCGAAAAATAATATAAACGAATGAAGCAATCGCTACCACAGACCGTTTGTACTGACGATCGTTGTACAATATTATTCAGGAGAGGTTTTAATGGCCAACACTCAATTAAGCGATGCGACTCATGTTTTAGTTTATATTGCTCTGCACAAAAACAAACAATCCGTTAAAAGTTCCGAAATTGCGGTTAGTTTGCAAACGGCCCCCAGTTTAGTTAGAAGAATTATGAGTAAATTAAAAAAAGCTCACTTGTTAAATGCCGTTCAAGGTTCACCTCAACCGGTCTTGGCAAAGGCTGCTGAGCAAATTACTCTCCAAGAAACATACCTTGCAGTTTCCCAAAAAAGAAATCTATTAAACGTTGATCAAAATACCGACATGCTTTGCCCGATCGGTACAGCCATTCCAAAAGTTCTGGATCATTATTATAGAGAAATCCAGACAGCTGCAGAAATGAAAATGGCTGAAATTACACTACAAGATATTATTAACGACACTAAAGCGCGGGAGAAACAATTTGATAGCATCAAGTAATTTTCACTATTTTTTAATTTGCATCTTGTTATGAAAATTATCTTCTGCTAGAATATTTTTTGTGATTTATTTTACAAATATTTATACGGATAAAATTAGAGGCAAAGATGTCAAATAAAGTTGCAATTATTACGGGAGCTGGTCAAGGAATTGGTAAAGCAATTGCTCAAAGACTGGCAAAAGACGGTTTCAAGACGGGACTGATTGGTAGACATTTAGAAAAAGTCGAAGCAGTGGCAAAAGAACTAAATGAAGAATATGGTTCCGATACTGCTATAGCCAAAAAAGCCGATGTCTCAAAACGCGACGAAGTTTTTGCAGCTTTTCAAGAAATAAGCGACAATTTCGGAGATTTGAATGTTGTCGTCAATAACGCTGGCGTTGCTCCAACCACTCCAATTATGGAAGTCACCGAAGACGATATGGAATGGACCTGGAAAATCAACGTTGATGGTGTTGTATGGGGAATTCAAGCGGCTGCGACCATTTTTAAGAAATTCAATCACGCTGGAAAAATCATCAACGCTACCTCCCAAGCCGGAGTTCAAGGCAATCCAGATTTAACCGCTTACGGATCGACAAAATTTGCGATTCGTGGAATTACTCAAACAACTGCCAAAGAGTTGGCTAAATTTGGTATTACTGTTAATGCTTACGCACCTGGAATTGTAAAAACACCAATGATGGAAGACATTGCGCACGAAGTCGGCAAGAATGCCGGAAAAGACGACGACTGGGGAATGAATCAATTTGCCAAAGGAATCGCCTTGGGTAGAATTTCCGAACCGGAAGATGTTGCCAATGCAGTTGGCTTTCTAGCAAGTTCTGATTCGAATTATGTTACCGGTCAAACAATCGTCGTTGATGGAGGTATGGTTTTCAACTAAAACATTATCAAGAAATCAAGATTAATAAAAAAGGACCACTTTTATAGGTGATTCTTTTTTTATTGGTCCGAATTAATAAAAAAATCAGTATTTTTTGTTCTTTCGACTCCACAAAGACTGATAATTAATTATCAGCATTTTTGTTGAAATCTTGGAGGGATAAAACAATAAAATGTCTAAAATTAAAATTGCAACAGCTACTTTATTTTTCAGCAACGGAGAGAAATTAAAAATAACCGAAAATGATAAGTTGGGTGGTCTGCGGCCTCATAATGCAGATGAAGTTTTTAAAAGGCATGATGAAAGGGTCTATAAAAGCAAAAAAGAATACTTTGATGCTTTCCCAAAAGAATTTTCCAACCATCTTCTACCGGATTTGTCGGTTGGGGTCGACGCTACCGTTGGATTATTGGACTATATAACCGATTTAATAATTAACTACGGTTTTTTCTATGTCGGTGACGATATAAAAAATGTTTATTCGACTTCGGCAATCGTTAAGATCCAAAATGCCTTTGAAGAAAGCGAAAATTAATTTTTTCGTACTTGCATACAAAATTTAAAATAAAAAATCAGCGTTGAAAGAGCTCGTTAAACTTATGATTCAAAATATCAAAATCAAGATCTTTTTCCAAAAAACGAATTCCATCTGCTGTTTCCTGACCGCCCCACTGTAATTTGTTAACAGTTCTTTTATAGCTGCCATGAAATTTGGCTTTAAATTGTGCAAGCTTATTCTTATCAAGCATTAAGTACTGATAAACCAAAAAATTTTTGTAATCTGGTAATCCTTGATAACAATCTTGATCCATGTTCAACCTCTTTTTAAATCCTCGTCGTAAAATTTTGCAAAAATATTTGTTTCCCCTTTAAACAAGGGCTACGACTATCAATATATTTTAAAATCATTAAGCATAAATAAAAGTAAAATTAATCATAAATAAAAAATATAAAGTTTTGTTCACATTGATCCGCTGATTCTTCCTGACTGATTTTTTTGGACATGCGATCTTTATGCATTTTCTAAAAATATTAAACTTACAAAAAATTAGACATTTGAATAATTTAAAAAAGATTGGCTCCTCCTCGATTTGAAGAAGCTAATCTTTTTTAGCAATTAAAAATTTTTTTTGATTTAATTAAAAAAACAATTTTTATAACCAGACCGCTTAATGCAAAAAAATAATTACTACGTTATTGCTCAAAAAACCTGTATAAAAACAATTTTCCAATAATAACGAGTAATTTATCCAGAACGATGATGAAAAAGCTAAGATCTTTAATCAATAACGATCAAGGCCTAATCAAGATGATATTGATTTTATCGGAACTGATGATCGCTTAAATTCAATTAAATAAAAAGAACGAGAAGAAATTCAAGCCATTTCAAATCATCAATATTCTGGCACAAATAACCAACATATGGTGATTATTCCCGAGGGAAACGGATTTGACACCGATCCGACATATTAAAGAGACATAACAAAACCTTTTTTACGGCGTTGCTGTGTATTCGTTATCAAAATAATTCATTCTTAATTTGTTCCTATGTTTATTTATTAAAATCAATATATTTTTGTATCTTTCCACTATTACTCGAACGTTTTTCTGTTCTTTATATTTTTGCTTTGAATTTTAATGGTTTTGAAAATAAAGTTATGCAAAAAAGGACATTTTACTTTTTCAAGTTGTGTCTCCTGCCCAGCCAGTAGGCCAAAGCCAGTAACAGAAGAACAATAAGTAAAGCTAAAGAGAACCAAATCCATGAATAATTGCGTTTAATGACAATTTTCTTGTTAACACGGGCAGCCATTTTCTTAGAAATTGTAAATTTTCTGGAAAAATTCCAGTTCCGAGTTCCAGATTGTGCCTCGAGTTTTAAGATATATTTCCCAGCCTTGATACTTTTATCATTTGTGCTAATAGCATAATTAAAATTTGAATTAGGGGCCATCTGCATATTTGTATTGGAACTTTTAGAAATTACTGTATTCCCATCGCTATCGAGAACCTCGGAAGTTATCTTTAGTTTTCCGAAAACCGTTGGCGTTTGATTGGAAATTTTAGCTAGAATCACAGGAACTTTATTGATCGATGCTGGTTTTACATTTTCTAAAAGTAACTTGGTATGAACAACTTTGTCTTTTTCAGACAAAAAGACCGGAACCACTACTGCATAAGTATTTTTTAATTGAATACCACTGCCGCTTTTTTTATCGTTTTGGCTATTTGCTTCTTCTTTAATGTATAATCCACCGACAACCGTTCCGGAAAAACTTTTTTTGGAATTTTTATTTTAAAAGTCAGTGTTTTAGACCTACCAGCTTTTAAGCTTGCTCTTTGAACATGACCAGCCATTTTTGAAAATAGCAGTTTTCCTTTAACCCTATGACCTGTATTTCTAAGATTATATTGAATTAAACCAGAATCTCCTGTATAAGCAGTGTTGGCTTCAGCCTTAAATGTTTTCAAAGAACTGCTTGTATTTTTTATAATTAATTTGACCGTCCGTACAGTATTCGGATTTACTTTTAATTCAAAATAATCCCTATGATTGTTAGCATCTGATTGCACCGGTTTAACCGTAAAACCGGCTTTTGTTTGTGCACTGGCATTGAAACCGTTAATTAACAAAAAACCCAGTAAAGATATCAGAATCAAATTGAAATGCAGAAGAAATTTATACATGAACTTCCTTTAACCTCCCTAACAAAATAAAAAGCCAAAGAAATTGATCTCCGGCTTGCATAAAGAACAAAGAAACGAAAACAATTATTCAGCACCTTGAGTTTCAGCGGACGTATTAGCCGTTAATACCCAGTTAACGCTTCCCGAATAAGTGCCAGCTAGAACATTTGTATCTTGTCCAAGCGTAATCGAAGTATTGCTCGAGCTGAGTGCTTGAGTCAATGTTCCGCCAGTCGATGCAGAATTATCCCAAACCGTACTGGTGGTACTTCCATCAGTTGAAGGAGTAATAGAAACATTATTGATAGTCAGTGACGATACATCAAGTGTATTATCTCCATTAGTTAAATCCGTAACTCCAGCTGCAAGAGACCAACCGTCACCTGAACCGGTATCATCTGTAACCTGGATATTTCCCGCTGTGTCCAAAGGGCTGTTTACGGTCGAGGTTGCATTAGCAATATCACCAACTCCTAAAGAAGTGAAAGCAAGATCAGGAGTGCTATCTAAAGACAAGCTCCCCGCGGTGACACCTACACTCGTCGTACTAGATCCTGTTGTATCGGCATAGGCACTGCTAATTGGGCTAACCAGAGCAAACAGCCCCAATGACAGCGACGCCAATAAGGACAGTGGGGCAATTTTTGATATTTTTTTCATAAAAAACTCCTAAGCCATTTTGAAAAGGCTTTCCTTAAATGCAATTATTTTATTAAACGAGATTAACTTTCGGTCATGTGCCATACATTCATGGTCTTCTACATTATGGGTAGACCCTAAAAATTCGATCCTTATAAAATAATTTTCTTGAAAAAGATCAATATTCTATCAATAATTTTGCTTTTTTAAATTAAAAAGATTGATTTGATAAGCTTTAGTGATTTTACTCACTACTAAATTTATTATGCTAAAATTTAGGTGCCTGTATGTTTAGGGTCTACCCATAGCGCAATTAAAATAAAATTGTTAAACTGAAATTAATAATCATTACTTTGGAATGTTTAATAAATATTTGGATACTATAAAAAATGAAAATTGCTTATGCACGGGTTTCTTCTCAGGAACAAAACTTAGCTCGGCAAATTGCCCGCTTAAAGGCTATTCCAGTTGATCGTATTTTTGCCAAAAAACAATCTGGTAAAAATTTTAGCGAACGAAATAAATTAAAAAACTTATTATTTTCTCTTAAAAAAGGAGATATTGTATATGTGACCAGTCTTGATCGTTTGGGACGCAACGCTAATGATTTAACTAAATTAATTCAACTAATCCGAGAAAAAGGTGCTACATTTCAAAGCCTGGACTTACCGGATTTTTCGGCTATCCCAGATCCGAATTTGCGAAATATGTTAAACGACATATTGTTAACTGTTTTCAAATTTCAAGCACAAAGCGAGCGGGAAAGAATTCACGAACGTCAAAGACAAGGAATTGAAATAGCTAAAACAAAAGGAATATACAAGGGTCGGCCTGTTCTTCATAGTGCTTTAACGAATAATATACATAGACGGTCAATATATTTAGCAATTAAAAAGGACTTAAAAAAAGGTGAATCTGCAATTCGATTAGCTAAAAAATATGGTGTAAGTCATAGTACGGTTTATCGAATCAAACACGAATTACATTTATGATTAAATTATTGAATATATCGAAAATATAAAATAATGTTTTAAAAAAATCGTCAGGATTGTTTCTAACGATTTTTTAAAATTATTCATAAGTGCAAAATAAAACTCTCGAAAAATCGAGAGTTTCCATATCATTCACCATAATCATCAGGAGCAGTCCCTTGGTCATTAATCTTTTTGGCAATAACCAACGGAACCGTTATTTTTGTACCAGAAGTTGCTTTATAAGTGTAATCACCCTTTGATTTGCCATAAAATTGGATCTTATCATTCTCCAAGATATGTGATCCGTTCATAATCGAAGGATCAAAGGCGACATAGACTATATCATCATGTCACCATTGATCGCAACCCGCAAATCGGTTTCGTCATCACCTTCCAATACCTGAACAACTTCTCCGGTATAAACCACTTTTTGTCCTTTGTATTGATCAGGGTTTCTGGCCAATGAATCATAAGTTATATCGGATCGATAATCAGCAGAGGAAAAAGCCTCTGTAGATGACGACGAAGACGCTGCAGTTGATGAGGAGCTCGAACTACTCGAGGTTGTCTTTTTCTTTGAAGATAGGCTTTTGATATACCGTGACATTGCTCCATTCACGACCAATGTGGTATAGCCAAATTTGCCTGCCTTTTTAAGAATATTTTTTGAAATCTCGGGCGAAGTCCATTTCTTTTGATAATTGGTTACGGCCAAAATAGAAGTTTTCGTTTTATCTCCACTTTTGGGATCAACAGAATTAGTTATACCTATCGGATCAACTACAACAGAGAATTTCCCATTGCTAACTTTTGCCCAACCTGCTCCAGCTACGGATTCACCTGCTGTAAATCCGTAATTCAGGTTACTTTGACTATATGGAGTAACAATTATTTTAGAACCATTAGGAGCTGAAGTTGTTCCTTTAAGTAACCAAGTGTAATAACTATTTGATTTCACAGAAGTTATTTTTGTTTGGTAAACTCTATACTTCCCTGCTTGATAACTCTCACTATTTTTTACCATTGTAAAAACAGTTAATAGAGCAATCACGGCTAAAGCAACAAGGACCAACCAAAACCACCATTGTTTGTAAAACGATTTATTTATTTTTTTCATTTCCCTCTCCAAAAAATTAGTTCACTATCCCTTCACAAATGTGAACCTGTTTAATTGTAAACGTTTGTATAGCAAACAATTACAAATTAAAAGATAGAAAATAAAAAAATAATTAAATGATATATTTTTAATACTACAAAAATAGAACTTGAGTTATTAATATGTAAAGGTTTCGGTACAAACAAGCAACTACTACTAATCCCAAACTTTTAAATAAAGTCCGAAATCCAATTAGTTTTTTAAAAGGATAAAAATAAAAAAATTAGTGAAAATATTTGGGTAAATTGTGGTGGCGCTCTTTGGTATGCACAGACGGATTCAAAATAAAAAAACAGTTACAAATAGAGCAGAAGCACCTAAAAGATCGCAAAACAAAAAAATTACCGAATCCTTGGCTATTTCCTGGATCTCTTGTTACTTTGAACTTGTATATCTAATAAAGAACTTGACTACCCTGTCCTTGATAAACGCTTCGCAGCTTTTTCTTGTCACGCATAAAAATATCTGTTTCTTCCATATCGATATTGTTTCGTAGCGGAGATTACCCAAATAGATTTGATAAACGACGTAATATCGCGCATCATACTGGAAAGTTTTAAGAACTAAAATTCTCAAAGTATGGAGATTTTAAAAAACTTGGAACTAATTCTTAAGATTGTCTCAATAACGGCTCAAAACCGGCTATTTTTATCGATATTCAAACAAATATGGATATTGAGGAGGTTAAAGATCCCACGATTGAAGATATCGATTTTATTCATTAAAAAATAGGATTGATAAATTCATGGATAGATTTGGAAAAATCAAAGCTTCAAAAAAAGATCGGCAAGTAAAACCGCACGACTACGATATATAAAAAAATTGAACTTATTCAAATATTTCAAAGAAAATTAAGCTTTGCGCTATACGCACCATAGCTATACCCTTTTTTACTGTCCAAGGGTATCTCAATTCGATATGTCTAAACCCGCAAAACTATTACGATTATAAATTTTCAATAAGATGTTGTGCAGTAAATTATGCATTTTTAATGAGCATCCGTCATAGACAGTTAGATGTTTGAGCAGATCGCAAAAGGCTTGCAAATCGGCATTTGGGTACAAAAAAACCCGCCATATGGCGGGTTTATTCCCAAGGACACCAGATTGACCATCTAGTGCCCCCTCCCGGACTCGAACCGGGGACCTTGGGATTAAAAATCCCCTACTCTAACCAGCTGAGTTAAAGGGGCATTGCTTTTTACGCAACAAAAATATTTTACGGGAATATAAACATTTTTGCAAGCTTTTTTTACTTTGTTGTATCTCGCATTACAAATTCGTGAGGTAAAACAACTTTTGAATCATCAATTTCCTGTCCAGACATTAATTTCGTCAGCAAGCGCATTGCAACAGCACCGATGTCAAACTTAGGTTGCGTAACCGATGAAATGGCCGGGCGAGCCATTTTGACAAGTTTTGTATCATTCGAAGAAATAATTTGAAACTGGTCGGGAACTTTAATTCCGTTATCCTGCATATAATTTAAAATTCCCAAGGCTGGTTCGTCTTCACCGACAATAACCGCTTTAATACCATCTTCGTACAAATGCTGGGCTAAATTATAACCCGCTTGATAATCGTCATCCGATTCATAAATTTTTCCGCCAGAAACGGCATTTAAAAATCCTTGTTGTCTCAAACTTGATAAGCTTCCCTCTCCAGGATTATCAACCAAAGCAACTTCGGACTCGTCAAGATCGCTTTTCTTAAGCATTTCACCAGCCTGACTGAAGGCCTTAACGTAATTAATATTAACCGAAGGAAGTTTTCCCTGGGGATCGACCGAGCCGGCAAAAACGACTGGAAAAGGAGAATCTTCCAAAAGTTTC
Source organism: Oenococcus oeni (assembly GCF_020510245.1). Classification (NCBI taxonomy): domain Bacteria; kingdom Bacillati; phylum Bacillota; class Bacilli; order Lactobacillales; family Lactobacillaceae; genus Oenococcus; species Oenococcus oeni. The sequence continues at coordinate 1,310,796 of NZ_CP084701.1, forward strand.
AACATTTCCCCGGAAGTCTTATTGCCCATGTAAATCATTCCGTCAACATGTTTGTCGATTAAAGTATTCAGAGCAGCTTTCTCGGCTTCCGGATTTTCGTCGGAAACAGCAAGAGTAACCGAATACTTATAAATTTTCGCAACCGCATCGATTCCTTGAGCTAATTCCGCATAATACAAATCAGTCAAGTCGGGCATAACCATCCCGATCATCGTAGTTTTTGAACTCGCGAGTCCCTTGGCCATTGCATTTGGTCGGTAATTTAGCTCTTTAATTGCTTTTAAGACTTTTTGTCTCGTTTCTGATTTAACTTTGCCGTTATTGTTAACTACACGACTAACTGTCGCAAGACTAACGCCAACCCTTTCCGAAACGTCATATATTGTTGGTTGCTTGTTATCTGTCATCACTTTTACCTATTATATAAATAATAACGATTATGAAAACATTATGCAAGCGATTACATACGAAATATTCTAATAAAGTTAGTAAAAAAGCTAGGAATTATCCTAACTTTTCATCATTTATCTTCTTTTTCGTCACTATCCGGTTTTGTCAAATCGTCTTTTAAAGCATCATCTTCTTCTAAATCGATGTCTTCTTTGGAAAAACGGTGACGTAAATCATCAATTGTGTCTTTGGCTTTATCGACATAAGGACTTGCTTTATCGACTAAATCATAAGCTTTGTCCTTTGCCTTTTCGACATAAGGGGAAGCCTGATCAATAACGTCTGCCGCCTTGTCTTTAACTCCTTGATAGGTATCGGCGTATTTCGAATCTTTGATTTGCTCATCAAATTCGCCAACTTTATTCTTTGCTTTTTCAGAGAGGTCACCTGCCAAATCAGCGCCAGCGTATGCGGCATCATACCCTAAATCTTTTAATTTATTACCGGTATCTTTGGCTTTTTTAATTAATTCATCTTGTTTCTCTTGAGGCAGAGCTTTAAAAGCAACATAAGCTGCCGCAGTTGCCAAAATACCTGCTACCAATCCTTTTGCCATTTTTATCATCCTTTCTTCTTTGCTCTACTCTTTTTGAATCGATTGAATACTGCTTCTCCCGCACTGAAGATCACACCAGACTTAAGTGCCGAATCGGTCAAGTTGTTAACCATTTTCCAGGCTTTTGCTTTTTTGCCGACAACCTCAGTCTTTTTTTTATTAATCTTATCCGTAAAGTGGCTGACTGTCGAGCCTAAATCCGCCGTTGCCTGAACGACCGGATCCAAACGTTCTACCTTGCTTGTCAGATCATTTAGAAGCGACTTAGTAGTGGCAGTAATTTGATCAGCGTCGCTTGCAATCGGTTCAATGTGTTTTTTTAAAATCCTTATTGTCTGATTAATTGAAATCAAAACAACGACAATTGCAATTACGAGGACTGCGAAAGCAATCGCAGCAATTAATCCTGCTATTTGACCAATATTCATATGCCCTCCTGTTTTCTACATTATAACTGCTTTCAAGACGAATTATCTGCTGAAAACCTGGCGTAAAAATGGTATTTCCTTGAAACTACGCGAAAAATATTCAACGATAAATTCACTCTTATTAATAGTTAAAATCACATAAGTGCCACCGATCGATCGCTGTGGTCCACGGGGATATGTAGTTGAGCCAGGGTTTATAAATAGCTTCCCATTGTATTTTTCGGCCAAAATAACATGCGTGTGCCCAAATAGAACAATATCGGCATGGTGCTTGTTTGCTAAGTGATCGAGCTTTTCAAAACCATTGTTGACATGAGCCAAATGCCCATGAGTTTGGTAAATAGTTATATCGTCAGTTTTATTTTTATAGACATTTTCAATTGGAAAATCACTGGAAAAAAGATCCATATTGCCTAAAACAACATGAATATTCTCCCAAATTGGATCGTCCGATTCGAATTGAGAATCTCCATTGTAAAAAATAGCGGCAATCTCCGGATTATCTCGATAATGATTGAGAATTTCCTGAAATTCAGCCCTATCGCCGTGTGTGTCACTAAAGATTAAATATTTCATTCTTTTAAACCTTTTTGATCAATATGAAGTTCTTTAATCGTTAAATTGCTTTTATTGAGCCATTCACGAGTGAATTTGGAAAAACGGCCAATATTTCCAGTCGTATAAAAAACGTCTTTTTCATGATGATTAATATTCTTTGAATCGTGAAAAGCGTTATTTTTTCTCATTATCTCCGCTGTTTGAAGGATTTCCTCTGAAGCCGGATCAACAACTGCTACGTTTTTATCGACCGCTGCCTGAATTTCCTTCTTCAAAATAGGAAAATGAGTACATCCTAGAACTAAGGTATCGGATTTTTTACCATCGTTTTTTTCTTCCATCCAATTATGAATCGCTTGATAAACGATTTGTTTTCCCTTAGGAGTTCCCGCCATATCGCTTTCAACAAGTTGAACGAATTCAGGAAGAGCTTTTTGTTCAATAACCAAATCGGAATTCAGGGCTATTAATTGGTCATAATAAGCCTTCGACTCAACAGTCGATTGGGTTCCGATGACATTGACATGTAAATTTCTTGTCGCATTGATACCGGCGAGCGCCCCGGCAGAAATAACACCAATTACCGGTATCTCCAAATACGCCCTTAACTGGGGCAGAGCCTGTGCGGTAGCTGTATTACAAGCAACGACCAACGCTTTAATATTGTGTTTTTTAACGAGAAAATCGGCCATTTGCAAGGTAAATTTTTGAATTTCAACAGTTGGTCGCGGTCCATAAGGCATTCGCGCTTCATCACCAACAAAATAAACCGACTCATTCGGTAATTGTTTTAAAGCTTCGCGGACAACGGTTAAACCGCCCAAGCCAGAATCTATGTATCCAATTCCTCGATTATCCATATCTTAAGTATAGAATGTTTATGTAACTTTTATGATTCGTTACAAAAAGCTATACTAATTGGTGTGAAGAAAGACGCTTATAAAAACCTTTCAAAATTTTCAAATAATCAAACAGCTTTTTCGTTGGCCTTATTACGTGACGGAATTTTAAATGATATTTTAGATGACGATGCTAATGACATTCTTTATTACGCGGGAAAAGAAGTTGCCCGGCAATTTTATACAAAAACGTTAAACGGCATTCAAGAATTTTTTTCAGCAGCCGGATGGGGAGATATTCAGATTTCTTCTCAAAAGGAAAACAAAGAAAGCTGGCTTTTAACAGGCGAAGCAATAAAAATTAGGTCTGCAGCAATCGATGAGCCCTCATATTTTCTCGAAGCCGGATTTTTAGCTCAAGAAATTCAGCAACAAACTCATAGAGGAACTGAATGTTCATATCAGTCCGATGATAAATCGCGAGTTATCTTTACGGTTTACATTGACTAATTAATCAGCGACGACTTTGTCCGCCCATTTTAATCGGCTCGCTCAAAAATTTGATTCTCTCGATTATTCGCGCTGCCTTAATTGGCTCTGCAACTCCCCGAGCTATAGAAAGATATTGTTCCTGCAGAGACTTTATATCAAAATTGGAAGTAAAAAAAGTCGGTCGTTGATAATTCATCCGGTCGTCAAGAATTGCCCCAATAACGTTATCGCGGACCCAGGTCGTTAAATCACCAGCTCCCAAATCATCAAAAACAAGAATTCGGCTGTGCGCGATTTTGCGAATCAGGCGCTGCTTTTCCAGCATCTGAATTTCATTCAGGCGGTTAATCAATGCGGAGACATTCACGAAAGCTGTTTCGATATCCTTGGCAGCCAATTCGTTTAGTAAAGCCGACATCAAATAGCTTTTTCCAACACCGAAGTTTCCCCAAAGATAGATGCCCTTCTTAAATTGTTGACTTGCCGAGTAATCCTCGAAAAAAGAAATTGAAGCCAACAAAGCTTGATTTCTCTGTTCATCAACACTAAAATCGGCAAAAGTAACTTTTGCCAATTCTTTGGCTTGACCAATCCTTAACTGATTCTCAGAAACGGCATTGGCCGCTTTTTCGTAGAAAATATTGATCGTGTCGTTAACCAAAAAGAGTTCCGGATAATAATCCGGAAATAAAGGCTGCTTGATTTGATTGACAAAATCAGCCAAAACATCTGCATTATCTTTCAGTAGCCGTTTTTTATCCTGTAGATGATTTTCTGTAACGAATTTATTGACTTGTGGATTTTTTAAGATTTCGGTTAAATTCATGAGTTCTTCTTCTCATGCTGATATTTTGCCAAAGCATCTAAAGCAATTTGGTTATCTACTTTTTCAGCGGTTCCATAATCTATTTTCTTTTCCTTTTGAAGCGGTCCATTTTTAAAATTATGTTTTTCATTCTGTTTTTTTTGCCGGGACTTAATTGACAAAATTGCTTCCGCAGCATTTTTAACTTTAGCCTGCAGAAAAGAATCGGCAATTGCCTGGGAAAGAGGCGCAGGCAGATTACTTGACTCCATCCCAATTATAACTTGATGGGTCAAAATATTAATTACGTCTGGAGCTAATCCCAAGTCGAATAAATGTTCCAGATTTTTTTGCTCCGAACTCGTTACAATGCCACCACGGACCTGCTTTAATTGAGCCAAAAATTGATAAGGCGCAAGTGATTGGGCTGCCTTGACCAATTGTCGCTCGTCATTGGATAACTGCCCAGAAAGGTCAGAATCGTCCCTTTTTTCAGCCTGTTGTCGCGGCTTAGAAGCTAATTTATTAATCTGTTGACGAAAAAGACTGTGTTCAATCGTTTTTTTATCGATTAAAAGTGAATTCGCCAGTAAATCAAGTATCTGTTCCTCGGAAAAACCATAAATCAAATGCTGTGAAACAATAAAATTATGTTCCTTGGATATTTCTGTTTCGGAAACACCGTATTTTTTTAAATTATCTTCGATGATAGAAAAATCAAAATCGTCAGCATCGATATTCGGAAATGATTTTTTGGTTTTCTTGAATTGTGATTGATCTATTTTCGGTTTTTTTAAAGATAAATCGCCAAAAGCTTCATAAAAGTTCGCATTAAGCTTAATTCCAGAGAAATTGGGAAAAGTCTTTTTTGTCCCATCGACAATTATTTGAAAGCGTTCCTCGCCAACAACACTGAAGAAAAAGCTCGATAATAAATCATCGGAAAAAAAATCATCCCGAGAAAGTGGTTTTTTTAATTTGAACAACAAAGTTCGATCGTCCAGATAGCTGTTCAACAAACCAGTAGCTTCAAGTTTTTTTCTTGCATCATCAAACCCGGTTAAAGAAATATTTAAAAGATCCAACAAATCGTTTATTTGATAGGATGTTTCGCTTGAATCCAATAACTGAAAATAAGTTGAAAAAGAATCAACTCCAATCAGTGGTAGATAAAAACGGGTCAGGTTTTTAAGATCATTGCTGTCAAAACTAACGGGATTAACGATAAAATTCCAATATGAATTCAATTGTGTTTGTCTTTCAATCATGGTTCAAGCTTATTTTCAGAGATAAATTTTAGCACGCATTCCTTTAAACTGGCTTTATCGCGAGAATTATCCACGACAAAATCAGCTCTATCAACTTTCTCCTCCAAAGGCATTTGGGCCGCAATCCGGTTGATTGCCTGCTGTTCGGAAATATGATCACGCATAATAAGGCGCCTGAGTCGAGTTTTTTTATCGGCATCAACAACAATCACAGAATCCAGTTGGTTTTGCCATCCACCCTCGTAAAGCAAAGGAATATCAAGAATCAGTGTCTTGATTCTGCCCTCGTTTTCAAAAAATTCCATCTGCATCTGCATCAATTGTCTAATAGAAGGATGGGTAATTGAATTTAATGTTTTCAGCGCTTCTGGATCAGAAAAAACAATTTTTCCTAGTTCTTTTCGGTTCAAAGAAGCGCCCTTCATAATCGGTAAACCAAAAGCATTTTTGATTTCTTCTAATTCCGGGCGTCCTGGCATAACTACTTCGCGGGCTATTTGGTCAGCATCGATAATCGTATAACCAAGTTCGCGAAAAATATTGGAAACAGTCGTTTTGCCACTGCCAGTCCCACCGGTCAAACCAATTTTTTTCATCTTTATTTTTGACATTTTGGACAATAGGTCGTTCCCCTCTGTGCAACTCTAATTTTAATTAATTCGCCTCCATCGCGCTCGCACGGCTGTCCTGCTCGTCCATAGGCATGGAGCTTGTCCTGCATACGACCGGTGTGACCGGATGCATCGATAAAAGAATGAACCGTCGAACCACCGTTTTCGATCGCAAAGGCCAACTCCCGAATTATATTTTCCCGTAAATTATCAGCCTCTTCTTCACTGATTTCATTGGTTGGCCGCAAAGGGCTTATTTCGCTGAGCCATAATACTTCATCGGCATAAATATTTCCGATTCCAGCAACATTGTTTTGATCCAAAAGCAAAGCTTTGACAGCTTTTTTGGACTTTTGCAAACGATTATAGAAATAATCAAATGTCAAATCGCTCTCAACCGGTTCCGGACCCATTGACCCGATCGACTTAACTTCAACCGCTTCGTTGCCGCTTTTCACCAACTTCATTTTTCCAAATTTTCGTGTATCGTCATAAAAAACCTGTTTACCATTTTCAAGTTCAAAAATCATTTCCGTATGTTTATGCGGAGCCTCTTGAGCAGCCTCGACCGAGTACCTTCCCTCCATACGCAGATGGGAAACAATCGTCAAATTATTATCGAGACGAAAAAGAAGAAATTTACCACGTCGATCAATTCTAGAAACAGTTGAACCGACAACTTTTTCGATAAATTCTGTCCGATCGCTATCCAACAGTTTTGGATAAATAATCTTTAAATCTTTGATTTTTTCATTTTCGAAATATTTTTTTAATCCACGACGGACAGTTTCAACTTCTGGTAATTCAGGCATTTTCCCCTCCAAATAATTTTTTATAAGCTTTCAAAAGATAAGGCAAATAATTAGATGATAAATATTTAATCGCTTGATCGAAAGGCATGAACTTTGCTTGTTCAAGTTCAGACTTTTGAATCCTAATATCCTTAATCGATAGGTCGGCTTTGATAACATACCAATTGTCGAAAACAGGCCAATTACGAAAAGTTTCAACGAAATTCTCTTCAGAGAAATTGAGTTCAAGGCCAACTTCCTCTTTAACTTCTCGCTTGATCGCCGTTAGAGAATCTTCGCTGGCCAACACAGAACCACCGGTCTCAAAATCCCACTCACCAGGTCGTCCAATTTTATTAAAGGAACGTTGCTGCATTAAAATCTCATGTTGATAATTAAAAATGCTTGCATTGACAAGTGAATGCCATTCTCCAGGTTTGAAAGGCTCCCCACGATGCTTTAATCCAATTTTTCGGCCTTCTTTATTTAACAAATCCCAACTTTCTCCAAGTTTGTCGGCGCGATTATCGAATTTATTTTTCGTCATACCAGTTAACTCCATGATGTGCTTCGACACGCAGAGGGACATTTAATTTGACGGCCGAATCCATGACTTTTGGAACAAGCTCTTCTAAAATATCAATCTCCTGCTTAGGAGCTTCGAAAATCAATTCATCATGAACTTGTAAAAGCATCTTTGCCTTAAGATGATTATCGTCTAAGGCCTGCTGCATTTTAATCATGGCAATTTTAATAATGTCAGCGGCCGAACCTTGGATTGGTGTATTAGTAGCGGTTCGTTCCGCAAAAGATCTCAAATTGAAATTTTTGCTGTGAATATCCGGTAAATAACGACGGCGTTGAGCAATCGTTTCTACATACCCCTGTTTGTGAGCTAAAGCAATAATCGAATCAATCCAGTTTTTAACCTTCGGAAATTCATGAAAATAAGTCTGAATAATTTCCTTCCCTTCAATTCTTGAAGTTCCCAAGCGTTGAGCTAAACCAAAATCGGAAATTCCATAAACAATCCCAAAATTGACGGCTTTTGCACGACGACGCTGATCGAAAGTTATTTTTTGATCAGTGCTAAGACCAAAAATAGAACGAGCCGTAGCCGCGTGAATATCTTCTCCTGATTCAAAAGCTTTTTTTAAGTTTTCATCCCCAGTAACGTGAGCCAAAACACGCAGTTCAATTTGTGAATAATCGGAACCAAAAATTTCCCAGCCTTCATGGCTCGGAACAAAAGCCTTTCGAATTCGTTTTCCTTCTTCATCGCGATCGGGAATGTTCTGCATATTGGGATCAACCGAGGAAAGTCGCCCGGTTTGCGTTAGTGTCTGTAAATAGCGAGTATGAATCTTGCTATCGTCAGGATTCACAACTTCCAATAAACCCTTTACATATGTCGAATTGAGTTTTGCCAATTGTCGATATTGCAAAATCAAACCAACGAAAGGATATTTTTCGGCTAATTCTTCAAGTACATTAGCAGCAGTTGAGTAACCGGTTTTAGTTTTCTTAATCGGCGGTATTTTCATATGAGCAAAGAGCAAATCGGCCAATTGTTTTGGAGAATTAATATTAAATTCCTGACCGGCCTCCTCATAGATTTGTTTCTCCAATTCAAAAATACGTTGGTCGAATTCCTGGCCAAGTTTCTTCAACTCTGCTTGGTCAAGCTTGATACCGTTAATTTCCATTGAAGCCAGAACTTTTGACAAGGGTAATTCTATTTGCCGATACAACTCAGCCTGCTGATGATCAGAAAGTTTTTTCATAGACGGATCATGCAGTTTACTAATCGTCGAGGCCTTATTGGCCATATGAGAAAATAGAGTCTCGTTGTTTTCAGGAATTTTAAACTTAACCCCGCTTCCGTATACTTCGGCATCCGATTCAAGAAAAACATTAAAACGATTTGCTAAAGTAGCTAACTGATTATCGTTATCCGTGGTATCAAGCAAATAAGAGACCAACAAAAAATCAAAATCCAAATTATTAATTTGTAATCCAAGCCGATTAAGCAAAACAATCAACTCTTTGGCATTAAAAACATATTTCGGCAAATCACCCTTAAAAAGTTTCCTTACTACCAAGGAATTCAACAATTCAAGATCTCTACTGGCAAAATAGCCATCATTTTCGTTTCCAACTACAAAAGCTGAAATTTTAGCAGTGTGATAATTGTCGGAATCAGTCTGAAAATAGACAGTCAAATAATTCTTTATTTCCGATAAATGATCAAGATTTGCCGCTTTTAATTCTGTGACTTGAACGTTTTTTTCTTCTTCTTGGTCTTGTCCCACCATGCCGGCTTTCTGCATTGAATGAATTTTGGCCAATTGAACCTTAAAATCCAGTTCTTCATAAAAGGGAATTAATTCCTGAAAATTAATCGGTTGATTGATTAATTCCTTCATTTCCAATTCAACCGGTGCATCTGTTCGAATGGTGGCTAATTCATGTGCGCGATAAGCCGACTCTTTATCATTTAAGAGATTTTCCTTAAGCTTTGAAGTCTTCATTGAATCAATGTGCTGATAAATTCCATCAAGGCTGCCAAACTCATTTAACAATTTAATTGCCGTTTTCAAGCCGACTTTCGTCACGCCTGGATAATGATCAGATGTATCGCCGGTCAGGGACTTCATTTCAATCACTTGACTTGGGGTAATGCCGCCCCACTTTTCTGCCAAAAATTTCGGTGTATATCTATCTAATTCAGTAACGCCTTTTTTAGTGACATTCACAGAAACGTTGTCAGTGACCAATTGAGTTAAATCCCGGTCTCCAGTAATAATCGTCGTTTTCAAGCCGGCTTTTTCAGCGAGCTTTGAATAAGTACCAATAATATCATCAGCCTCAAAACCCGGTAACTCATAAGAATGGATTCCGTGTAAATCGACCATTTTTCTTAGATAAGGAAATTGTTCCGATAATTCCGGCGGTGTAGTCTGACGATCGCCTTTGTAGTCGTCAAAAATTTTGGCACGAAAAGTGGTCGCCCCTTTCCCGGCGTCCCAGGCAACCAAGGCGTAATCCGGATTCATTTTTTCAACAACCTGATCGAAAAAATTGTTGAAAGCAACTAAAGCATTGGTATGCAAGCCAGTATGAGCAACCATTCTGTCCAGTTGATTATACATAGCGTAAAAAGCTCTGAAAGCTAAGGAATTACCATCAATTAATAAAAGTGTTTTTGTCATTGCTTTTATTTTAACAGTCGTTTTCAAGCTCAAACAAAAATGCCCAACTCTGGGCATTTATTTTTATTTTTTAATATCGAACTGCCCGAGTTTTTCCGAACCGAGTTCTTTAAAGGAATAACTAATATTTTGTTCGCGCTTAAATTCTTCAAAAGCTAATTGAATTAGTTTTTCCGCCTGTTGGCTTCGATTCATTCCGGCGGCCTCAAACAAAATCGGGAAAAGACTCATATTCGTATTTCCCGGTAGTGTATTAGGCTCGCTTAGGAAAATTTCTCCATCTTTGCTCATCAGAAAATCAATCCGGGCAAATCCTTTAATTCCAAGTACTTTATAGGCTTTTACAGCCATATTCTCGAGTTCCTTGCTTTTGGCTGGAGATATTTTGGCTGGAATTTGGTACTTCATTTTTGAATTATCAACAAATTTATTTTTATAGTCAAACCATCCACTGCCATGATCCTGCCCAGGAGCCCAATGTGCTCCGATTGGGCTGGTAATGACACGATCATTGCCCAGCAAACCAATTTCCAACTCAGTTGGACTTTCAACAGCTTTTTCAACTAATAGCTTTTCATCGTACTGAAAAGAATCCCTCAAAGCATTTTCATACTCTTCAGCATTAGTAACTCGAGAAACGCCAACCGAAGAACCTTGGTTAGCAGCTTTCACAAAGACTACCTCGCCAAGTTGTTTACTTACGGAATCCCAATCGGGTTTATTTTTATCATTTTGAAAAATAACGATATATTTTGTATTTCGAATACCGTTAACTGTCATTAGTTCTTTGGTAATCACTTTATCGAAACTGATTGCATGAGCTCTAAGTCCCGATCCAACATAAGGAATGTTCATCAAACGGAACAATCCTGCTAAAGTGCCATCTTCGCCAAGATTTCCATGCACCGAGGGAAATAAAACATCCAACTTTAAATTTCTAATTGAATCAATCGGTCCAAAAATATCAGCATTTTTGTTCGGAAGACCCGCTAAAAGTTCATCTTCATCTTCACCGAAAAGAACTCTTTTAGAAGTCTCGCTATCGATCATAATCCCTTTTTTAGAAATTAATACAGGGAAAATCTGATATTTTTCCGGATCCAATGCGTCATAATAATTTTTCGCCGAACGCTTGCTAACATCGTGTTCAGATGAATTCCCGCCGAAAAAAAGGCCGACACGTATTTTTTCTGCCATATCTGCTCCTATTTAAAATAAAAAAGAAATTCTAGAAACTTAAGAATCTCATATATTCACAAACTTGTCAATCAGTTTAAATAATCTCTGGTGCTTTGAATATAATCAATAATCGAACTGGGAAAACTATCTTTTTGGAGGAGCAAAACTTGTAAAAGACGATTACGATTATAAATTTTATTCCAGCCAGCTTCAGTAGCAACTGTCATTTGAGCAGTTAAGCCTTGGTGCCAAAACTTGAGGACGCGTAAAAAGTAATCTTCGTAAATTTCATTTAAATTAGTGATATTTGCCAAATAAGCAACAATTCTAGAATCTTCTCCAGCAACAAAAGGAACTGGACAATTATGATAGCCAACCAGCAATGAAGCCAATAATAAAATCTTATCGGAACGTTTTACCGATGGATTCGCGCATAAAAGATCCCAGACATTCCCAATATTGGTAAAAGCATGTGCCCACCCTTTTTCACCGACAAAACCGCGGCCATCGTGTTCAAGCAGCGAATAAGCAATAACTTGATTGATAATTCGATCCCTCAATTGAGTATCGATAAAATGGATTTGGGCATCAGCACTTAACAACTGGCCTAAAACCAAAAGTGAAAACGACCTTTGGAAAACGCCATCATTCAAAGGCTCTAAAATGTGTCCAAAAAGTCTTTCGTCAGCTACCAAATAATTAGCCATCCAACGCATTTGTTCGGGGCTGAGAGCTTTATTAGAAATTAAATCCGTCAAAAAATAAAAAGCCCCACGATCGCGGTAAGCCGGATTAGTAGAAGCGAGTTGTCTCAAGACTTCAAAAAGCTGGTCGTCTGTCAATAAAACCTTTTTAACCTGAATGAACTTTTCAGCTGTCTTTTGCATCAAAGCCAAAGCGGTATCCCCATCATCAACAGGCTTGACAATTGTCTTGGATCTCCGGGATAAACGGCTCACCAAATTTTCCAATTGTCCATTTAGGGACTGATAAATCTTTCCACTGGATAATTTGTCTCTTGCTTGTGAAACTGTATTTTTAACTAAAGTTATCTGATCATCGATCATTTGAAATTAGTCTCTTTCTTGGCAAATTCACTTGTGAAATTGTGATATTGCATACTTAAAGTCAAACCAATACCAATCATGTTTGCTATTAATGCAGAGCCTCCTTGGCTAATAAAAGGAAGAGGAATCCCAGTCAGCGGTACCAAGCCGATACTCATACCGATGTTTTCAAAAACATGGAATAAAATCATTAAGACAACGCCGGAAACAACATAAGCATAAAAAGAATTCTTCGTATCAAAGACTCTCCGGATCATGCTATAAATCAGGAAAAAGTACAACGCAATTAAAACAAAACCGCCGACAAAACCCAAGCCTTCGCCAATAACGGAGAAGATCATATCAGACTCACGAACCGGGACATAAACTGTAATATTATTCAGACCATTTCCGAAAATACGACCGGAACCAATTGCCTTTATAGACTGATAAAGTTGGTAACCGGACGAATTTGTATCGTTGCCGCTGGGATCAAGCCAATCATCTATTCGTGCAAATTGATATGATTCGAATCCGAGCTGAGTTAGAAAATTTCGTCCAGGAGTCGTTGTAACGGCAAAAATAGCCAGTGCGCCAATCGTTCCGAAAGCACCGACAATTGGTACCAAAATACGATTCAAAATACCGGAAACAAGAAAAATTCCTCCAAAAATGGCAACGAAAACTAAAGTTGAACCAAAATCATGCTGTAGAAGCATCAAAACAATGACAGGTATTGTAATTCCCGACATTTTCGCGATTAGCAAAAAGTCCGAAGAAAGCGTATGAACGGAATAATTTTGATTATGTGTGTAAACAACTCTCGCCAACATTAAAATTAAAGCAGGTTTCATTACCTCCGAAGGCTGAAAAGTCAGGCTGCCAATTGCCAACCAAGATTTAGCGTTGGTTGTTGCTTCAAGAGATCTACTATAAGCAAACAAAACGAATACCAACAGAAAAATTCCTAAAGCATAAGCAACCGGAGCGAACCTGAAAAGTTGCTGAGAATCAAGGTGCATCAAAAAAATAGCGATACTCCACCCAAATGCCCACCATAAGCACTGGACAAACATGGATTTAACAATTGAACCACTAGAATCAGCCTTTAGCGCCAAAAATATGGAAACAAAACCAATTGCCATTAAAGCGATTAAAACAAAAATGATCCGCCAATCAATTCGTGAATCATCTCGCCAATGAAAAGTTGTGCCTCTGTTTTTTAAATTTAAATTCTGCATTATTTATTAATTAAGCTTGCCGCAAATTAAAATTGGAAATCACGGCCATAACTGCCTGATCCTGTTTTTTAAAATCACCAAGAAAATTGTCCCAAGAATTTTTAGCCGAATACAAATCATTTTGCAAAGTTACATTGCCGATTGTCTTGCCGGCAATTAAAACATTGATAATCGCTCCGTCCTCAACCAATTCTACTTGATAATTTTTTTCACGATTAGACATTCAGCTAGTTCTCAACTTTATTGATGTGAATATTATTTGATTCAATTTGAATTTCCTGATCAAGTTTTTTCTTGTAAGAAGGATTACCGATTCCAAGAATTTGATGCGAATTATGGCGTTCGCGTTTCGCATATTCGAGTAAAGTTCCGGCGCCTTTGGCAACGTTGTCAAGCGGAGATTCCGAAATATTTACCGGTACGTGCAATTCCTGCTGCAATAAGGTATCAATACCGCCGCCTTTAACCTTCGAACCAAGCAAAGCGCCACCGCCGGTTAGCATAATTCCACGATCGATAATATCGCCAGCAAGACCAGGTTGAATTTCACCAAGAATTTCCTTGGCCGAACGAACGATTGTATTTAAAGTAGCATGCATCGCTTCTTCAATATCGTTAGAATCAATCGTAACCTGTTTTGGCAGTCCCTTAACGGAATTGGCATCGTTCAAATCCTGACCACGAATTGTCATTTCAATTGGATTGGTAACCTGCAAAGAAGATCCGACATCCTGTTTGATTCTTTCAGCCATTGGCATTCCAATCAGAATACCAAACTGAAGACGTAAATAACGAATAATATCCTGAGTTAATTGGTCTCCAGCCATCCGCAAGGATCTGCTGGTAACAATATCTCCACCGGATAAAACAGCTATATCGGAGGTCCCACCACCAATATCGATTACCATACTACCGACAAAGTCAAAAATATCCAAACCAGCACCGACAGCCGCTACTTTTGGCTCGTATTCAAGATAAACATTAGTCCCGCCGGCAGACTGAGCCGCTTGGATAATAGCCTTTCTTTCGATTTCTGTAATATTAGTCGGAGCACAAACCATAATATTAGGACGGCTCATCCATCCTTTGACACGCAATTGGTTGACAAAAGTAGTCAGCATTGCTTCGGTCGCATCAAAATCAGAAATGACACCATCTTTTAATGGACGGACGACACGAATATCCTGATTTCCACGATCGATCCATTTATAAGCATCAGAGCCAATTGCCAAGACCTTATCAGTTTTAACATCGATTGCAACTACTGATGGTTCGTTTAAAGCGATCCCTTGACCTTCAACATAGATCAAGACATTCGCTGTTCCTAAATCAATTCCAATATCTTTAGCCATAAAACCTCGCTGTCAATTATAGCACGGCATTTTTTCCTCTAGTGTTGAAAACTTTTACTAAAAGTAATGATTAAATTTCCCATTGTTAAAAAGAAATTAGCAACAAAATAACCGATTATAATTGCTAAAAAAGCACGTAAAAGCCTAACTTGATGCCTGGCATCTTTTAAAACGAATTTCTCAAATTCAATATTTTGTAAACTCCAAAAAGCCATATATACACAAATAAGTGTAAAAATAAATTGAAAAAAACTTTGCATGTAATGATTGTATACAAAAAAAGCACAGTAAACTGTGCTTTTACAAGAACTTATTTTACCGAACTTTCGAAGTGTTAATTCGATTAATCGCTCGAGCCAAAGCTACTCGGGCACGAGCCCTCTCATCAGCTGTCTTAGCATTTTGAGCACGAGCCTTTGCCCGCTGTTCAGCAGCATGAGCACGATTAACATCAATATCCTCGGCATTCTCGGCCGAATCGGCAACAACGGTTAATACGTTATTGCTGAATTCAGCAAAACCGCCGTTCACCGTGTACAAATCTTCTTTTTCGCCACGATGGATACGCATTTGTGAAATCTTCAGAGCAACGACAATCGGTACATGATTCGCCATTATACCCATTTGCCCAATAGAAGTATCCAAAACGGTCAAATTAACATCCGACTGATTATAAGCGGTACCATCCGGGGTAACAATGCTGATCGTTAATTTATTTTTAGTTGTCGAACCGTCTTCTGCCATAAATCAACTATATCTAGCTTTCCAGCTTTTTAGCCTTTTCAACTGCTTGTTCTATCGTACCAACATTTCTAAATGCTTCTTCAGGAAGATCGTCATGCTTGCCATCAAGAATTTCCTTAAATCCACGAACTGTGTCCTCAACCGGAACATACTGTCCAGGAACGCCGGTAAACTGTTCAGCAACAGAAAAAGGCTGACTTAAGAAGAATTGGATACGACGAGCACGATTAACGATCGTTTTCTCTTCATCAGACAATTCATCCATTCCTAGAATCGAAATGATATCCTGCAACTCCTTATAACGCTGCAAGAAATGTTGAACCTGTGTAGCAACCTCATAGTGATCTTCACCAACAATATCAGGTGTTAAAGCACTAGAAGTAGATTCCAATGGATCAACAGCGGGATAAATACCTTGTTGTGTTAGAGACCGCTCCAAATTGGTTGTAGCATCCAAATGAGCAAAAGTTGTTGCCGGAGCCGGATCAGTATAATCATCAGCCGGAACGTAAACCGCTTGAATTGAAGTAACTGATCCCTTCTTAGTTGAAGTAATCCGTTCCTGCAGTTGACCCATTTCCGTAGCTAATGTCGGCTGGTAACCAACGGCTGAAGGAATACGGCCAAGTAAAGCAGAAACTTCCGAACCGGCTTGTGTGAACCTAAAGATGTTATCAATAAATAAGAGAACATCCTTACCTTCTTGATCACGAAAATCTTCGGCCATCGTCAGTCCAGTCAAACCGACACGCATACGCGCTCCAGGCGGCTCGTTCATTTGTCCATAGACCATGGCGGTATTTTTAAGAACACCGCTTGCCTTCATTTCGTAATACATATCATTGCCTTCACGAGTACGTTCACCAACTCCGGTAAAGACAGAAATTCCATTATGGCCCTGAGCGATATTATGAATTAATTCCTGAATTAAAACAGTCTTACCAACGCCGGCGCCACCAAATAGTCCAGTTTTTCCACCACGCAAATAGGGCTCAAGTAAATCAATAACTTTGATACCTGTTTCAAGTACTTCGGCTGAAGTTGCCAATTCATCATACTTTGGCGCCGAACGATGAATCGGATGGCGGTCAACGCTATTAGGAATTGGATCTCCTCCATCAACAGGCTCACCAAGAACATTAAAGACACGTCCCAACGTCGCTTCTCCAACCGGAACTTCAATAGGAGCACCGGTATCAAGAACCTTCATGCCACGAGTCAATCCATCTGTCGAATCCATCGCAATCGTCCGAACTACACTGTCGCCAAGATCAATTGAAACTTCGATAGTCAATTCAGAACCATCAATTCGTTGAACCTTTAAAGCATTGTTGATATCAGGAAGTTTCTTATTATCAGGAAACTGGACATCTACAATCGGTCCGATAACCTGAAGAACAGTTCCTTCAGCCAAATCCTTTTCATTCGAAACAGAGGCCTTAGTTTGAGTAGACTTTGAACCACGGGTTCTTTTAGCAACTTTGCTCGTACTTGAAGCAGTAGCTTTTGTTGTTTTCTTTTCTGCCATCTATTTCTCCTTTCTTACTGTAATGCAGCCATTCCACCAGTGATCTCTGTGATCTCTGTCGTAATTGCTGCCTGTCTAGCACGATTATATTTCAACTCGAGAGTAGAAATCAAATCTTTCGCATTATCTGTCGCTGCCCGCATCGCACTTGCAGAAGCTGCATGCTCTGCTGTTTTCGCATCCAAAATCGCTCCATACAACAAAGATTGCGCAAATTGCGGCAAAACAATTTTTAACAAACTTTCAGGTGCCGGTTCAAATTCGTAAATACTGGATTGGCCCTTATATTTGTCTGCTGTAAGATTGCCCTTTTCATCGCGTTGAAAATTCTCCGATCTTATCGGTAGAATCTGTTGGTTAACAACATCATTTTTCAAACGATTAATAAAATGATTAAAGACTAATTCCAAGGCATCAAATTTACGAGCAGCATATTGTTTCGTAACTTCTTTGACCAAGTCAGAAACTTCCCAGAACTTTGGAACATCAGTGATATCCCGATTTTCAAAAGCGATAGTGAAGCCTCTTTTAGCATAATAATCAGAACCCTTGCCCCCAAGTGCAAAAATAACAGCATTTTCCTTGGTCAACTTTTGTTCACGCATAATCTGGTCGGTTCGTTTCAAAACTTGGTTATTATAGCCGCCGACCAAGCCCCGATCAGAAGTAATCACAAGAATTGCCGTGGTTTTAACTGGACGTTGCGTAATAAAAGGAATCGAAGATCCATTTTGATGCTCAAGCAAATGTGCCGCAGCAAGGTGGGCAACAATCGCTTCAACATGATTAGCATAATCGAGATATCCGGACGTATGCTTCTGAATCTGAATGAGTTTACTCGAACTGACCATCTGCATCGCGCTCGTAATCTGACTGGTTTTTTTAGTTGAATCAATCCGACGACGAATATCTTGAAGGCTAGCCATTATTTATTAGCCTCTTGTTTTGTTGAGGGAGCAACATAGTCAGTTGGTTCAACTGACTTAGAAAAATGCTTCTTAAAATCATCAATTGCCGAATTTATATCTTTTTCGTCAGGCAAGTTTCCAGTTTTTTTGATTGCAGCAAAAATCTTCTTATATGACTTATCACCAGAAACAAAATCAATTAATTCTTTTTGGAATCTTTGAATATCGGAAACATCGATATCATCCAAATATCCGTGTGTCAAAGCATACAAAACAATTACTTGATGTTCAACCGGCATCGGTTGATGCAAAGGCTGATTAAGGACCTCAACAGTTCGACGGCCACGAGCCAATTTTGCCTGTGTTGGCGCATCGAGATCAGATCCAAATTGAGCAAAGGCTTCAAGCTCATGATAAGAAGCCAAATCAAGACGCAGAGTACCGGAAACCTTCTTCATCGCTTTAATCTGCGCATCTCCACCGACACGAGAAACAGAAGTTCCTGCATCAATCGCAGGACGGTTGCCCGAATAAAACTGATCAGCATCCAAAAAGATCTGCCCATCGGTAATAGATATAACGTTGGTCGGAATATAAGCTGAAACATCACCGGCTTGAGTTTCAATAATCGGTAAAGCCGTCATTGAACCACCGCCTAGTTCGTCACTCAATTTAGCAGCGCGTTCAAGTAATCGGCTATGCAAATAGAAAACATCGCCAGGATAAGCCTCACGTCCGGGCGGACGCCTCAAAATCAAAGAAAGCTCACGATATGCCGTTGCTTGCTTGCTCAAGTCATCGTAAACAATAAGAACATGTTTGCCATTATACATAAAGTATTCGCCGAGCGCTGCACCGACATAAGGCGCCAAATACAGCATTGGAGCAGGCTCTGAAGGGGCAGCTGAAACAACGATCGTATAATCGAGGGCACCCATTTCGCGTAAAGTCTCGACCTGAGTCCTAACTGTCGAATCCTTTTGTCCAATGGCAACATAAACAACAATCATGTCTTGATCTTTTTGATTTAGAATTGTATCAATCGCCAGAGAAGTTTTACCGGTCTTACGATCTCCGATAATCAATTCACGTTGTCCTCTTCCAATTGGAACCAAAGCATCAATAACCTTGATACCGGTTTGAAGCGGTTCGAAAACAGATTTACGCTGCATAACACCAGGTGCCTTAAATTCAACTGGACGAGTGTGCTTCGTTTTAATTGCACCATTCCCATCAATTGGCTGACCGAGTGCATTAACAACACGACCGATCATCTCATCGCCAACCGGAACTTCCATAACTTTACCAGTTCTTTTAACGGTGTCACCTTGACTAATTCCATCAAAATCACCTAAAACAATGATTCCAACTTCAGACTCCTCAAGGTTTTGTGCCATACCATAGACGCCGTTTTCAAACTCAACCAATTCGCCCGACATAACATTAGCCAAACCGCTGGCACGCGCAACACCATCACCAACATAGGTAACAGTTCCGACTTCGTCAATCTTTAATGTAGAATCATATTTCTCCAGTTGTTGTTTAATTAACGAACTGATTTGATCTGATTTAATTGCCATCTATTACTCCTTTCCGACAGCCTGCTTAATGTGGTTATTCAGCTGTACTAACTTATTTTTTATTGATCCATCAATAGTTTTTGAGCCAGCGGTCAAAATTACACCAGCAATTACATTAGGATCGACAACATTTTTTACCTCAACATGTTGATAGCCAAACTTTTTCTGGGCAATTTTGCTTAATCTCTTGCTTTGCTCAGCCGTGATTGGAATCGCAGTCTTTGCAATTACCAAAGAATGATTGTTAGAAGCACTAACGCGTTGATCAAGATTCTCGACAATTTCTTCCAAAAGAGAAAAATGACGATTATCGGCAAGTGTTTCCAAAAAATTCTTCGTCGTTGTAGAACATCCCTTGCCCAATATTCCAATAAAAGCTTCCTGTTGTTGGCTTGAAACAGACACATCATCCAAGGTTTGCGCAAGTTCTTTATTACGTTCAAAAACAAGTTCGATAACTTGTAACTCCGATAAAACTTTGGCAGTTTGTTTCCCGGAAACTTCCATCAAAGCTTCGGCATAATTATTAATGACTCTGTTCTCATTAAAAGCCATTAGGATTTCTCCTTAACAGAACTATTTTCCTGCTGCTTTTCAAGTTCTGAAATAAAATCATCAATTAGTGCCTTATGCTTGGAAGCCGTGATCTCCTTACCGATAATACGTGAAGCAATCGAAACAGACAGATCGGCAATCTCATCTTTAGCAGAGTCAAGTGCGTCATCTTTAATTTGACGAGCATCTATCTGGGCCTGACGATTAATAGAATCTGCATGAGCTTGAGCTAAATCGACAATTTTCTTGCTTTGTTCTTCTGACGACTTTCTAGCATTTTCCATTAAAGCAGTTGCCTGAGATTGACTCTCTTTTAAATTAGTATCAGCAACGGTTTGAAGCTTTTTCGCTTCATTTTTCGACTTAGCGGCTGAATCCAAATCATCATTAATTTGGTTTGCTCGAGCATCCATAATTTTAGTAATTGGACCCCAGGCAAGCTTCTTCAAGATGAACATGAGCAAGATGAAAGTTAGCAACACGAAAATCGCTGAACCATCTGGTATTTGAATTGCAATTGTTGTGAGCATACTAGTCATCCCTCCTTAAAATAATTATTCGTTGATTAAAACAAACGACATAGCAATAACGATAATCGGCATAGCCTCGACTAAAGCCATTGAAATGAACATATTAGTCCTCAAATTACCTTCAAGTTCAGGCTGACGCGCAATGGACTCAATTAGTTTGGCCATCAACATACCATTTCCAATACCAGCACCAATAGCTGATCCGCATAAAGCAATACCTGCAGCAATATAATTCATAATTTACTCCTTTTATTCCTTCTTAAAATAAGATTGCATTTATTCTTTAGTGACCATCTGAGAAATATAGACACTCGTTAATGTCGCAAAGACAAAAGCCTGAATAGATCCAATTAATATACTAAACGCTTGCCAAGCTAATTCTAACGGAATCGCCAAAATAAAACTAAGTGGCGAACTGAGCTTATCACTCGGCAATGCAAATCCTGAAATTAAAGTCAACAGAATCTCACCAGCGAAAATATTTCCATAAATCCGGAGTCCGAGAGTTAAAAAGTTCGTGAATTGTTCGAGAATATTAATAGGAAACAAGACCGGAATAGGTGCCAAATAAGTATTCCTGAAATAACCTTTGTAACCAAACTTCCCAACGCCAGCAAAACGTGCAACCATTAATGTTATCAAAGCCATTGTCATGGTAACTAACGGAACTGCTGTTGGACTTTTTATTTGTGCCGAATCACTACCGAATTGAAGAAAAAGGCCCATTTGATTCGAAACAAATATAAAGAGAAACAACGTAAAAATATAAAGCCTATATGTTGATCCTTCTGCCGTTGGAATTTGGTCCTTAACAATTCGATTAGTAAAATCAATAGTCCATTCAAGAAAATTTTGTCGTTTCCCTGGACGAATACTCAATTTTCTCGACAAAAATATCACGATTGCCAAAACCAATACGAAAGCCATGGACGTTGAAATAATCGTCGTCCAATCAAAAGTTAAACCTAAGAATTGGAAGGTCTTCAGTGTACCACTGGGCATACAATCACCTCTTTTCCATAAATCACATTGTAACTCTTTTTTTTTAGTAAAAGAATTAATTTTGTTTATGTAAACGTTTCCGAAAAAAATGTTTTATCTTTGCGATATGCTTGTCTAAGGGTAAAGAATGAATAAAAAAATTATTGAAAAAGAAATCCTTTCTAAAGTGATCAAAAAAAGAAAGGAAGAGTCAAATAAAACAAACTACGGACGGATTCTTTTGATATGTGGAAGCCAATCTTTCGGTGGAGCTGCAATTATGGCGAGCAAAGCAGTGGTATATTCCGGCGCAGGTCTCGTTACGCTCGCTTCGGATATGATTAATCGAGCACCGTTTTTATCATCCGTATCTGAAGCAATGTTTTTGGATTATACAAGAACCGATAAACTAATTAATTCAATCGCAAAATCCGATGTAATTCTAATTGGATCTGGATTGGAGGATTCTGATTTTAGTTTCAGCTTATTGAAATTAGTTTTTCAAAATGCAAAAACAAATCAGCTTTTAGTTCTTGACGGAACAGCTCTCTCAATGATCGGAAAAAGGAACTTAAATATTCCGAAGAAACCGACAATAATTATGACGCCCCATCAAGGTGAATGGCAAAGAGTTTCAGGACTATCCATTTCAGAGCAAGTTCCAGTTGAAAACTACAAAAAAATGGTTGATTTAAATATAGATTTTCTTGTTTTGAAAAGCTCGGCCACGGAAATTTACGCACTTCAAAATCCAAGAGAATATAAAGAATTAAATATTGGCGGCCCATTCCAAGCAATTGGCGGCATGGGCGATACCTTAGCTGGGTTAATAGCTGGTTTTCTCGGACAGTTTAAAAACGATCAAATATCGGTCATTCAAGCAGCAACTTATTTACATAGCTATATCGCTCGAAATTTGAGTCAAAAACAATATGTAACTCTTCCAACGAGAATTTCCGAACAGATTCCCACAGAAATGAAAAAAATCATTCAGACTTCCAAGTATTAAAGATTCTAACCGCTTTATCTTCATATTTATGCATTGTATTTTTTGGTACCATCGATCCTCCGGTAGCCCAGACCATATGAGTTGCCGAATCTGGAATTTCGGATATTTCCTTGGATTGAATTAATCCACGGATTCCAACCGCCGCAGAAGGTTCTACTTCAATATTTTCCAGCTTTTTAAGCATTCCCTGATAAGCAAACATATCTGAGTCAGAAACAGTTGCAATACCGAATAATTTATCTTTCATGTATTTCCCGGCAATCATTGATGGTCTACCGACGGCAAGGCCATCAGCTGCTGTCTTACCATCAATTCCAATATCGTAAACCGAAATATCATGATTGAGTCCACTGGCCATGCCTAAAAGAACAGACGGCATGTGTGTAGGCTCAACGAAAATAGGGATAACAGCATCAGCAAATTGCAATTTTAAACCAAAAGCGACCCCACTAGGTGAACCACCCACACCAGCCGGAAGGTAAACAACTAGAGGATGTTCTTTTGAAACCTCTATTTGCATCTTTGATAACTGTTTCTTAACTCTTTCACCAGCGGTAGCATAGCCGGCAAAAAGCAATTTAGAACCTTCATCATCGATAAAATAGCTATATGGATCCCTTTGCGAGGATACACGAGCCGCCGCGACTGCATTTGAAAAATTGTCATCATAAATCTTAACTTCGACACCATTTTGACGAAGTTTGTTAATTTTCCAGTCAGTGGCATCATGGGACATGTGAATCCTTGCTTTAAATCCAAGCGTACTGGCCATTAAGCCAACGCTTAGTCCCAGATTGCCGGTGCTAGCAACCTCGATTCTCCATTGGTTGAAAAGCTTTCGATACTTATCTTTTCGAAGGTCTTGATAATTATCTTTTTTTAAATCAAAACCATTTTCAATTGCTATTTTTTCAGCAAAACATAATACTTCATAAATTCCGCCCCGACTTTTAATCGAACCACTTACAGGCATTAAATCGTCTCTCTTAATAAGAAGAGAACCTTTAACTGAAAGCAAATCTTTGATTGAATCCATTCTTTGAATTGGGGATTCAATAATGCCTTTACTTCGCTTAGTATCTGAAAAAACCGACTCTAAATAGGGTGCAAAACGTTCCAAACGACGATTAGCCTGAAAAATCGTTTCCCGGTTCACATCCAGGTCGGGTAATTCATCTCCATAATTAGGATTTTTCCAAAAGATTTCTTGATAGTTTTTTAAATTCAATAAAAATTGATCATTAAGATTCAATTTCTTTTTCAATAAAGTCTCTGTCATTTCGCCCTCGTATACCTGCTTAATTATAATGATCGAGTCAGTCGGCAGACAAATCCTGTGAGGATAATTAACACGAATCAAAGCAATCGTTAAAGTCGTAGGCTGGGCAAAAAAAAACACCCAAACGGGTGAATTGCATCGCATCGACCTAACCTTGCAACAGGCGTTCCTGTAACTACTTTGGGCCCTGACAAGCTTAACTTCTGTGTTCGGAATGGGAACAGGTGTGACCTCATCGGAATTAACACGACACTCAGTACTTGCGCGCTGATAACCGAATAGTAATTTAACACTGTTAATCAAGCAATTGAACCAAACCACTTACTTGGTTAAGTCCTCGACCTATTAGTACTAGTCCGCTCCATGCATCACTACACTTCCACTTCTAGCCTATCTACCTGATCGTCTCTCAGGGGTCTTACTTCTGACGAATGGGAAATCTCATCTCGAGGTTAGTTTCTCACTTAGATGCTTTCAGCGATTATCTAATCCATACGTAGCTACCCAGCGGTGCTCTTGGCAGAACAACTGGTACACCAGAGGTATGTCCATCCCGGTCCTCTCGTACTAAGGACAGATCCTCTCAAATTTCCTGCGCCCACGACGGATAGGGACCGAACTGTCTCACGACGTTCTGAACCCAGCTCGCGTACCGCTTTAATGGGCGAACAGCCCAACCCTTGGGACCGACTACAGCCCCAGGATGCGATGAGCCGACATCGAGGTGCCAAACCTCCCCGTCGATGTGGACTCTTGGGGGAGATGAGCCTGTTATCCCCGGGGTAGCTTTTGTCCGTTGAGCGATGGCCCTTCCATACGGAACCACCGGATCACTAAGTCCTACTTTCGTACCTGCTCGACTTGTCAGTCTCACAGTCAAGCTTGCTTATGCCTTTACACGCTACGAATGATTTCCAACCATTCTGAGCAAACCTTTGAGCGCCTCCGTTATCTTTTAGGAGGCGACCGCCCCAGTCAAACTGCCTGCCAGACACTGTCTTCGATCAGGATAACTGATCAGAGTTAGAACGTTCATACAACAGAGGTAGTATCTCAAGGGTGACTCAATCGAAACTAGCGTTCCGACTTCAAAGTCTCCTACCTATCCTGCACATGCAGCACAAACATTCAATATCAAGCTACAGTAAAGCTCCACGGGGTCTTTCCGTCCTGTCGCGGGTACCCAGCATCTTCACTGGAATTTAAATTTCACCGAGTCTATTGTTGAGACAGCGCCCAAATCATTACGCCTTTCATGCGGGTCGGAACTTACCCGACAAGGAATTTCGCTACCTTAGGACCGTTATAGTTACGGCCGCCGTTCACTGGGGCTTCAATTAAGACCTTCGCCGAAGCTAAGTCCTCCTTTTAACCTTCCAGCACTGGGCAGGCGTCAGCCCCTATACTTCATCTTACGATTTTGCAGAAACCTGTGTTTTTGATAAACAGTTGTTTGGGCCTATTTGCTGCGGCTGGTATAAAACCAGCAGTCCTTCTTCCGAAGTTACGGACTCATTTTGCAGAGTTCCTTAACAATAGTTCACTCGCTCACCTTAGTGTTCTCCACTTGAGTACCTGTGTCGGTTTGCGGTACGGGCAATATTTTCTTCCTACGAAACTTTTTTCAGCAGCGTGAAATCACACAATTTCCAAGTAAACTTGGTACATTCACAGCTTATCCTTAAACATAAAAGCATTTGACTCTTATGAAGACTAACTGTTTAAAACCACATCCAATAGTGGCCTGTGTTATCCTTCTGCGTCCTTCCTTCGGCAATTAAATATCGGTACAGGAATATCAACCTGTTGTCCATCGACTACGCTTTTCAGCCTCGCCTTAGGTCCCGACTAACCCCCCGCGGACGAGCCTTCCGGGGGAAACCTTACTCATTCGGTGGATAGGATTCTCACCTATCTTTCGCTACTCATACCGGAATTCTCACTAGTTAACGCTCCAACATGTCCTTACGGTCATCCTTCATCGCGTTAATTACGCTATCCTACCATGCTTACGCATCCACAGTTTCGGTAATATGCTTAGCCCCGGTACATTATCCGCGCAAGAGCACTCGACTAGTGAGCTATTACGCACTCTTTAAAGGGTGGCTGCTTCTGAGCCAACCTCCTAGTTGTCTATGCACCTTCACAACGTTTTCCACTTAGCATATATTTAGGGACCTTAACTGGTGATCTGGGCTGTTCCCCTTTTGACGATGGATCTTATCACTCACCGTCTGACTCCTGCACATACTTAGCTGGCATTCGGAGTTTATCTGATTTTGGTAACCCTTGAAGGGCCCCTAGACCAAATAGTGCTCTACCTCCAGTAAGCTAATTGCAAGGCTACACCTAAATGTATTTCGGATAGAACCAGCTATCTCCGAGTTCGATTGGAATTTCACCGCTATCCACAGTTCATCAAAGGGTTTTTTAACACCCACTTGTTCGGTCCTCCAGTAGGTATTACCCCACCTTCAACCTGACCATGGATAGGTCACTCGGTTTCGGGTCTACAACTACGTACTGATTCGCCCTATTAAGACTCGCTTTCGCTACGGCTCCAGTCTTTGCACCTTAACCTTGCACGCAATCGTAACTCTCCGGTTCATTCTACAAAAAGCACGCTCTCAGCCATTAACGGCCTCGAACTTCTTGTAAGCACACGGTTTCAAGAACTATTTCACTCCCCTTCCGGGGTTCTTTTCACCTTTCCCTCACGGTACTTGTTCGCTATCGGTCACTAGTTAGTATTTAGCCTTGGGAGATGGTCCTCCCAGATTCCGACCCAATTTCACGTGCTGGGCCGTACTCAGGATCCTGATTAGAGAGTACAAGATTTCGCATACGGGCCTGTCACCCTCTTTGGAACAGCTTCCCAACTGTTTCTGCTATCTTATACCTTTGTAACTCAACATCAGTCCTACAACCCCTGGATGCAAGCATCCAGGTTTGGGCTCTTCCGCGTTCGCTCGCCGCTACTGACGGAATCGAAATTTCTTTACTTTCCTACTGCTACTTAGATGTTTCAGTTCACAGCGTTTGCTTCATCTAATCTATGAATTCAAAAAGATGATGATCATTAAGATCGGGTTGCCCCATTCGGAAACCCCGGGTAAGCTTACTTACAGCTAACCGAGGCATATCGTAGTTAGTCACGTCCTTCATCGCCTTCTAGTGCCAAGGCATCCACCATGCGCCCTTATTAACTTAACCTATCGATTAAAAATCGACGATTAACTAATAAATTATTTATGAGATCTATCTCTAGATTTTATTAGCGGTAACTTTTCAGTTACTTTTATCGAAGTGAATTTCTCGGTTCAATTTACCTGATGTCTCGATGTCGTAAGAGACATCAGGATTTTAATTAACAAGAAATTAAATTACTATTCAGTTATCAATGTGCAATTGGCAAAAAAATGCCAATGGAGAATATCGGGTTCGAACCGATGACCCCCTGCTTGCAAAGCAGGTGCTCTCCCAGCTGAGCTAATTCCCCAGTTGCTTGTGTTTTCAGGGCGGCGCTCTGAAAACCGAACAGAACTCAAACAAACAAACCTTGATATTTAAATCAGTGTAGTATTCCGATTATCCTTAGAAAGGAGGTGATCCAGCCGCAGGTTCTCCTACGGCTACCTTGTTACGACTTAATCCCAGTCATCGATTTTACCTTAGGCACCGGCCTCTAAAAGTTAGCCAAGCGACTTTGGGTACTTCCGACTCCCATGATTTGACGGGCGGTGTGTACAAGACCCGGGAACGTATTCACCGCGACATGCTGATTCGCGATTACTAGCGATTCCGCCTTCGTGGAGTCGAGTTGCAGACTCCAGTCCGAACTGAGAGAAGTTTTAAGAGATTAGCTTACCGTCGCCGGTTTGCGACTCGTTGTACTTCCCATTGTAGCACGTGTGTTGCCCAGGTCATAAGGGGCATGATGATCTGACGTCGTCCCCACCTTCCTCCGGTTTATCACCGGCAGTCTCATTAGAGTGCCCAACTAAATGCTGGCAACTAATAACAAGGGTTGCGCTCGTTGCGGGACTTAACCCAACATCTCACGACACGAGCTGACGACGACCATGCACCACCTGTATCCAATGTTCCGAAAGAAAAGCTTTCATTACAAAAGCGATCATTGGTATGTCAAGACCTGGTAAGGTTTTTCGCGTATCTTCGAATTAAACCACATGCTCCACCGCTTGTGCGGGTCCCCGTCAATTCCTTTAAGTTTTAGCCTTGCGGCCGTACTCCTCAGGCGGGGTGCTTAATGCGTTTGCTACGTCACTAGGAGGCGGAAACCTCTTAACAACTAGCACCCATCGTTTACGGTATGGACTACCGGGGTATCTAATCCCGTTTGCTACCCATACTTTCGAGCCTCAACGTCAGTTACGATCTAGCAAGCCGCTTTCGCCACTGGTGTTCTTCCACATATCTACGCATTTCACCGCTACACATGGAGTTCCACTTGCCTCTATCGCACTCAAGTAAATCAGTTTCCAATGCAGTTCCGAGGTTGGGCCTCGGGATTTCACATCAGACTTAATAAACCGTCTGCGCTCGCTTTACGCCCAATAAATCCGGATAACGCTCGGGACATACGTATTACCGCGGCTGCTGGCACGTATTTAGCCATCCCTTTCTGGTAAGGTACCGTCAAGCTGAAAACTTTCTCTGAATTCAGTTATTCTTCCCTTACAACAGTGCTTTACGACCCGAAAGCCTTCATCACACACGCGGCGTCGCTCCGTCACACTTTCGTGCATTGCGGAAAATTCCCTACTGCAGCCTCCCGTAGGAGTTTGGGCAGTGTCTCAGTCCCAATGTGGCCGGCCAGTCTCTCAACTCGGCTACGCATCATTGCCTTGGTAGGCTTCTACCCTACCAACAAGCTAATACGCCGCAAGACCATCCTCTAGCGATCCAAAAGGACCTTTCAAACAGATCACATGTGTGATTTGTTGTTACGCGGTATTAGCATCTGTTTCCAAATGTTATCCCCCACTAAAGGGCAGGTTTCTTACGTGTTACTCACCAGTTCGCCACTCTAGTCATTGCCTCACTTCACCCGAAGGATCAATTCAGCGGCTAGCGTACGACTTGCATGTATTAGGCACGCCACCAGCGTTCATCCTGAGCCAGGATCAAACTCTCAATTTAAAAAGTTTGAACTTAGCGTTCATAATGAATTACTGACTGTTTGTTTTACCAAACGTTGTTACGTAATTTATTGTTTTTGTATTACGAATTGACTTCGCAAATTAATTAATTTGTTCATATCTATTTGCATAAATATGAATCCCTACACAATTTGTTTGTCTTTGTTCTGTTCAGTTTTCAAAGTGCTGCGTCACTTCAAAAGCAACCTTTATATCGTGCCAGAGAAGCAAGCGAATGTCAAGACTTTTTCAACAATTTCTTGAGAAAAGAAATCTTTTAAGTCCGCCGCGCTCCCTGAGCTGACTTAAATATATTACAGCCATTTAAACCGAAGGTCAATAGGAAAATGAAAAAAAATATAAAAACCCGCTGAAGATTCAGCGGGTAGGGAAAAAGTTATTTATTTAGCGCTATTACTTGCTTTGTTTCCAGTTGAAGAAGCAGGTTCTTTATCGAATGCTTTTTGTAATTCATCCAATGTAGGAATCTTTTCCAATGGTTCGACTGGAGCAGCAACAACTTCGTCTTTAATATGACGATATTCAGCGACACCAGTCCCGGCAGGAATAACTTTACCGATGATAACATTCTCCTTCAAACCGACCAGAGGATCGTTTTTGCCGCGAATAGCAGCATCCGTTAAGACACGGGTGGTCTCTTGGAACGAGGCGGCAGACAAGAATGAATTAGTCTCTAGAGAAGCCTTTGTAATACCAAGCAGGACCGGACGCGATGTAGCAGCCGTTTGACCTGAAAGAATTGTTTTGGCATTGGCACGACGGAAGTCGGCAATATCCAATAATTCACCAGGAAGCAAGTCGGTTTGTCCAGGATCCATCACACGAACCTTACGGAGCATTTGACGAACCATAACTTCAACGTGTTTGTCGGCAATACCAACACCCTGCATACGGTAAACTTTTTGAACTTCAGCCAACATGTAGTTTTCAGTCTTCAAGGTACTGGAAACTTTGATCAATTCCTTAGGATCCAAAGGTCCTTCGTTGATCGCTTCGGAACGATGAATTTCGTCGCCTTCGGCAACTCGCAAACGAGCAGAAATTGGTAGAACGTATTCACGGGTATCGGTTTCTCCTTCAATCGTAACTGTCTTGGTACGATCAGCCGGGTTCTCTTCGATACTAGTAACTTTTCCGGTTACTTCGGAAATTTCAGCACGTCCTTTAGGATTACGGGCCTCGAAAATTTCCTGAACACGAGGGAGACCTTGAGTAATATCTTCTGACAAAGCAACACCACCAGTATGGAAAGTACGCATTGTCAATTGAGTACCAGGTTCTCCAATCGATTGAGCAGCAACCGTACCAACGGCTTCACCAACTTCAACGATGTCTCCGGTTGCCATATTGCGACCATAGCACTTAACACAAACACCGTGTTCGGTACGGCAAGTAAAGATCGAACGAATTGTAACTGTTTGAATCCCAGCATCAATGATTTGATCAGCAACATGTTCATCAATCATTTGGTTCTTCTTAGCAATTACTTCGCCGGTTTTTGGATCAATAACCGGTTTCATTGCATATCGGCCCAAAATGCGGTCATAAAGCGGTTCAATAACTTCATTGCCATCCATAATTGCAGAGACATCAAGACCACGATCAGTACCACAATCTTCTTCACGAACAATAACCTCTTGGGCAACATCAACCAAACGACGGGTCAAATAACCAGAGTTAGCAGTTTTCAAAGCCGTATCAGTCATGCCTTTACGTGCACCATGAGTAGAAATGAACATTTCCAAAACAGAAAGTCCTTCACGGAAGTTAGCAGTAACGGGAAGTTCAATAACCTTACCGTTAGGAGCAGCCATTAAACCACGCATACCAGCCAATTGAACGAAGTTTGAAATGTTTCCACGAGCTCCGGAATCACTCATCATAAAGATCGGGTTCTTTGAATCAAAGGAAGCAATCAACATTGATTTGATCTTGTCTTGAGCATCCGACCAAGTTTGAGTAACTTGAATATAACGCTCATCATCGGTCAACAAGCCGCGACGGAACTGTTTAGTGATTTTAGCAACCTTTTCATGGGCTTCTTTAAGTACCTCGCCTTTTTCAGGAAGTTCGGTAACATCCGACATAGCAACGGTTAAACCGGAACGAGTTGAAATATCATACCCAAGATCCTTCATATCATCAAGTAAAACAGAAGTCCTGGTTACTTGATAGCGGGCATAAATTTGAGCGATGATATCCGATAGAAATCCTGATTTAAATGGTCCGTTCAAAGATTCGTTTTTGAACCATCCAACAATATCAGTACCGGGATCAAGGAAGAAACGATCATCGATGCCATTAAAGTTCTCAGATTTTGGTTCGTTAATATATGGAAAATCATCCGGCAAAATTTCATTAAAGATAACTTTACCAACTGTTGTAACCATTATTCTTGCACGCTGATGGTCCGTAAACGGTTTTGCTTTATCGAAACTGGAAGCTGCGATACCAATACGAGTATGCAGTTCTACTTCGTGATTCTGCAAAGCCATCTTGACCTCGTCGGCAGAAGAGAAAATCATCCCCTCACCTTTAATGCCGGCTTCTTCAGTTGTCAAATAATAGTTTCCAATCGTCATATCCTGCGAAGGAGCAACAATTGGTTTTCCATCTTTAGGTGCCAAAATGTGAGAAGCAGCCAACATCAATAAACGCGCTTCAGCTTGCGCTTCATCAGACAAGGGAACGTGAATCGCCATTTGGTCACCATCGAAATCAGCGTTATAAGCCGTTGTAACCAGTGGATGCAAACGCATCGCTTTGCCGGATACAAGAACAGGTTCAAAAGCCTGAATACCAAGACGGTGCAAAGTAGGTGCACGATTAAGCAGAACTGGATGTTCCTTAACAACTTCTTCTAAGACATCCTGAACAACATCTTCATGGCGTTCAACCAAGCGACGGGCTGAACGAAGGTTATTTGCGCCACCGTTCTCTGTCCCTAATTCGATTAGTCGGTTATAAATAAAAGGCTTAAACAATTCAACAGCCATCTGGCGAGGAAGACCCATCTGGTTCATTTTCAAGAAAGGTCCAACATCGATAACCGAACGACCGGAATAATCAACACGTTTTCCCAACAGATTCTGACGGAACCGTCCTTGCTTACCCTTGAGCAGGTGGGAAAGCGACTTCAAAGGACGATTACCAGGTCCGGAAACAGGACGGCCACGACGACCGTTATCGATCAATGCATCAACAGCTTCCTGGAGCATACGTTTTTCGTTTTGAACAATAATTCCAGGAGCATTCAAGTCCAATAAACGCTTAAGACGATTATTACGATTAATAACTCGACGGTACAGATCGTTTAAGTCGGAAGTCGCAAAACGACCACCTTCCAATTGGACCATTGGGCGCAAATCAGGAGGGATAACCGGAACAACATCCATAACCATCCATTCCGGCTTGTTGCCGGATTGAATAAAGGCTTCGACGATATCCAAACGACGAACGGCACGAGTCCGTTTTTGTCCGGTAGCGTCCTTTAATTCGTTCTTTAATTCCTTAGCCTGTTTTTCAAGATCGACTTCTGCTAATAATTCTTTAATAGCTTCAGCACCCATCTTTGCATCAAAAGTATCAGTACCATACTGGTCTTGATATTGACGATATTCAGCTTCGGTGATCAATTGTTTCTTTTCAAGTGGCGTGTTTCCGGGGTTAATTACAACGTAACTGGCAAAATAAATAATTTCTTCAAGAGAGCGCGGACTCATGTCCAAAATCAAGCCCATTCGACTTGGAATTCCCTTAAAGTACCAAATATGTGTAACAGGAGCAGCTAATTCGATATGGCCCATTCTCTCGCGGCGAACCTTCGAAGAAGTAACTTCGACACCACAACGATCACAAACAATCCCTTTATAACGGATTCGCTTATATTTTCCACAAGCACATTCATAATCTTTAATTGGTCCAAAAATTCGTTCATCAAAGAGACCGTCACGCTCTGCTTTTAAAGTACGATAGTTGATCGTTTCTGGTTTTTTAACTTCACCATAAGACCACTCGCGGATCTTAGCTGGCGATGCTAAACCAATTTGCATAGATTCAAATTTGTTAACGTCTATTGCCAAGTTTTTTCTCCTTAAACATTTTCTTCATCAAGTTTTGTTGCTGGAATCCGTGGCGTATCGTCATCGTCTCCTTTAAACAAATCAGGCTTTTCTTTAGCGATCTGTTCCAATGCATCAACCGTCGCAACATTATCGTCTTCATCCATTTGAGCCATTTTTACTTCTTGGCCTTTGCCATTGAGGACCTTCATATCAAGTCCAAGCGCCTGCAGTTCTTTAACAAGAACACGGAAAGATTCCGGAACGCCGGGCTTTGGAATTGCCTGCCCTTTAACGATAGATTCAAAGACCTTATTACGACCGCGAACATCATCAGACTTATAGGTAAGAATTTCCTGCAAAGTGTAAGCAGCACCATAGGCTTCAAGAGCCCAAACTTCCATTTCACCAAAACGCTGTCCACCGAATTGGGCTTTACCACCCAAAGGCTGTTGCGTAACAAGAGAATATGGTCCAATTGAACGAGCGTGAATCTTGTCGTCAACCATGTGAGCCAGTTTCATATAATGCATAACACCAACAGAGATTCGGTTATCGAAGGCTTCACCGGTCTGTCCATCATAAAGAACTGTCTTGCCATCTTCGTCAAGTCCAGCCTCTTTTAGAGCATCGATAATTTCATCATCAGAAGCTCCATCGAAAACAGGAGTCATAATTTTAATACCAAGTTTTTTAGCTGCCATGCCCAAATGAAGTTCCAAAATCTGTCCGATATTCATACGGGATGGAACACCCATTGGAGAAAGGAGAATATCGATTGGTCTGCCATCCGGCATAAACGGCATATCTTCTTCTGGGACAACAACCGAAACAGTTCCTTTGTTTCCATGGCGGCCAGCCATCTTATCGCCGACTTGGATCTTACGTTTTTGAGCAATGAAGACCCGGACCATCATATTAACTCCAGGAGCCAATTCATCGCCATTTTCTCGAGTGAAAATTTCGACATCCTGAATAATTCCGCCACCGCCGTGAGGAACACGCAAAGAAGTATCACGAACTTCACGGGCCTTTTCACCGAAAATAGCATGGAGTAAACGTTCTTCGGCTGATAATTCCGTTACACCCTTTGGAGTAATTTTTCCAACTAAAATATCTCCATCTTCAACTTCGGCACCAATTCGAATAATCCCGGAATCATCAAGATCCTTTAATTGGTCTTCACCAACGTTAGGGATTTCACGAGTAATTTCTTCAGGTCCAAGTTTTGTATCACGTGCTTCAGACTCGTGTTCTTCGATATGAATAGATGTGTACACATCGTCACGGACCAGTCGTTCGTTTAAGACAATTGCATCTTCGAAGTTATATCCATGCCAAGTCATAAAGGCGATAACCGGATTTTGTCCAAGAGCAAGTTCACCATTTTCCATTGCTGGTCCATCGGCAAGCACTTCACCTTTTTCAATCTTTTCACCAACTTTAACAATCGGAGTCTGGTTATAATTCTTTCCGCCATTCGAGCGCTGGAATTTCATTAATGGATATTCATGGAGAGTTCCATCTTCTTCGCGGACTTTAATTGTTCGGCCATCAACATATTCGACTGTGCCCTTTTCTTCGGCAATTTGTGCTAATCCGGAATCGACCGCTGCACGATATTCAATTCCGGTTCCAACGATCGGAGAATGCGGAGCAACCAAAGGAACAGCCTGACGCTGCATGTTGGCCCCCATTAAAGCACGGTTGGAATCATCATTTTCAAGGAAAGGAATCGCAGCTGTCGAAACAGCAACAACCTGTTTTGGAGAAACATCCATGTAGTCGACATCTTCAAT
Organism: Oenococcus oeni; assembly: GCF_020510245.1. NCBI lineage: Bacteria > Bacillati > Bacillota > Bacilli > Lactobacillales > Lactobacillaceae > Oenococcus > Oenococcus oeni. Next base: position 1,345,781 of record NZ_CP084701.1, read on the forward strand.
TGGCGTTTCAATATTGTTATCGCCATGACGAGCGGTAACAGTTGGATTTGTGAAAGATCCATCGTCATTTAACGGAGAGTTAGCTTGAGCAATCGTGTAATTATCTTCGACATCGGCAGTCAAGTAATCAATCTTGTCGGTAACTTTATGGGTATCCCAATCAACACGGCGATAAGGCGTCTCGATAAAACCATATTCGTTGATCCGTCCATAGACAGCCAAAGAGGTAATCAAACCAATGTTTGGGCCTTCTGGAGTTTCAATTGGATCAATACGGCCGTAATGAGAATAATGAACATCACGAACTTCATAACCAGCACGATCACGAGTCAGTCCACCAGGTCCCAAGGCAGACAAACGACGCTTATGGTTCAATTCGCCAAGCGGATTGGTTTGATCCATGAATTGAGAAAGTTGTGAAGAACCAAAGAACTCTTTGACTGTGGCAACAACCGGACGAATATTAATTAATTGTTGCGGTGTAACAGTGTCGGAATCTTGAATCGACATCCGTTCGCGGACAACACGTTCCATTCGCGTGAGGCCAATACGGAATTGGTTTTCAAGCAGTTCGCCAACCGAACGAATTCGACGATTGCCTAAATGATCGATATCGTCAGTCGCGCCGACTCCCTCTTGGAGATTGAAGAAATAGTTCATGCCGGCAATAATATCGGCAGGAAGAATGTGATGAATCGACTCGTCAATGTGGCCATTTCCGATTAATTTAATAACTTTAGTCGGATCAACCTGACTGAATATTTTAATCGTCTGAACTTTAATCGGATCGGGCAGGACTCCTTCTTCATCAGGTTGCAGATTTTCAACGTGAAAATCCTCTTCATCGAGTAGTGGAGAAATCAGTTTCATACTTTTCTTATCAATCTTCGTGTCCTTAGGAACAACAACTTCGCCGTCGGAATTCAAAATATCTTCAGCTAAAGTCTGACCCAACAAACGGGATTTCAGAGAAAGTTTTTTATTGACCTTGTAGCGACCAACATTGCCAAGATCATAACGTTTCGGATCAAAGAAACGAGCCGCTAATAGTGAACGAGACGAATCAATCGTTTTTGGTTCACCGGGACGCAAACGCTCGTAAATATCTTCCAAGGCTTCACCGACTCTAGACATCGAAGGATCTTTATGAACATCTTTTTCAATTGCCAAATTCAAAGAATCTATCTCGTCGCCAAAGATATCTTGGATCTCCGAATCAGAGCCAAAACCAAAGGAACGAATTAATTCCGTAATCGGAAGTTTACGGGTTCGGTCAATTCGAATATTAGCAACGCCTTTGGCATCGGTATCCAATTCCAACCAAGCACCACGGTTTGGAATAACCGTAGTTCCATAAACAACTCTACCGGTTTTATCGGTATCTTCGTTGTAATAAATTCCCGGAGAACGAACAAGCTGCGATACAACAACACGCTCGGCTCCATTAATCACAAAGGAACCATATTCGGTCATTAATGGAAATTCGCCAAAATAAACATCCTGAGACTTAATTTCGCCAGTTTCTTTATTCGTCAAACGAAGAGTAACATGCAGTGGAGCCGCATAGTTAACGCCTTGTTCGCGTGATTCCTTTAACGAATATTTAGGTTCTCCTAATGAGTAATCTACATATTCAAGTGATAGCTTGCCGGCAAAATCTTCGATAGGCATGATATCATTGAACATTTCTTTAATGCCTTTATCCATAAACCACTTATAAGAGGCAGTCTGGACTTCGGTCAACGGTGGGATTTCAAGCACTTCTTTAGCAGAAGAGTAACTGCGTCGAGTAACATGCTTATTTATCTTCACATTATGTGTAACCAATGTAATTCCTCCAATTTTTATCTAGGTCAGTCAATTTCATTCTTCTCAAATATTTTGGTAAATAAATTACTAAATTATGTGAGATTATGAGCATAAAAAAGCGCTGATCCAAACGGATCCGCGCTTTGAAGTAGTTACGGGACAATATTTCCATAACCACATTTTAAAAAGACCTCACTGCATAATGATTATACACAGAAGGTCAATGAATTGCAAATTTATTAGTTAGCTTTATTAACGTTAACGGCTTGTGGTCCACGTTGGCCATCTTCAACTTCAAAAGTTACCTTTTGACCTTCATCTAATGACTTGAAGCCATCAGTCTGAATAGCTGAGAAATGTACGAATACATCGCCACCGTTGTCGCGAGTGATAAAACCATAGCCTTTATCGGCATTAAACCATTTAACTGTACCTGTTTCCATGAAAAAATTCTTCCTGCACCTAGTGCGTCTTTAATCTATTTTTTGTTGTACATAATTGGCGCAGAGCTTTGAAACATTTGAATTTTGAATCTTGGAACCTTACCGATTAATACTTCTTCATTATAACAGAACTATTGAAAGAAAACCGATTAAAAAGTTCGGTTTCTCATTAAAACTATTTGCTGCTGGAGTTACTGCTCTGCTTTGAAGAAGTAGAAGATGAATTACTGGAACTGGAAGATGATGAAGAAGAACTGGAAGAGCTGGAAGACGAGTTCGCAGCCGAGGAAGATTTTGCAGCAGATGCAGAGGCTGAGGCACTAGCGGATGCCGAACTTTGTGCAGCCTCCGATTGAGCAATCGAAGCCGACTCGGAAGCCGATGCGGCAGCCTGTTCAGAAGCAAGTATTGAACTTGAAAGAGCTGCGGACTCTTTTTTAGACGCAGCCTTACTTGAAGATTCAATTTTTGCTGTGAGATCTTTATCCGTTTTCGTCAAAGAGATTGATAGCAAGACACGAATAGCAGTTACCTGAATTCTCGCGGCTTTTTTATCCTTCCCCGCTTCTTGAGCTTCTTGAGCTGCTGCTAGTAATGTTAATACCTTCTCGTTTTTAATTTTTTTTGGATTGGCAATCAATTTTTGCAGTTTTGATAACTGCTTTTCAGTTAGTTGAAGCCACTCATTATCGGGAATTTGGAAAACAACTTTCTTTTTGCTGACAACTTTATCAAGTTTGCCGAAGCCAAAGAATAATTTCGATAAACCATCCTTATACTTCCATTTTGTTACTTTTGTAACCCGATAAGCTTTGCTACCGGAAATTTCTTTCATGGAAAGGCTGCTTGTCGAAGAAGGAACGGCAGTTCTTACTTTAGCGGAATTTTCTTTGTTTTTATAAAGATAAATCGCTAAATCACTGCCAAGCTTTTTATTACTTGTCGTAGCTAAAATGCCTGCGCTTAATTTATTGCCGGCGACCGAATAGATTCTTTCCTTTTGCGAACTAACAACTTTTGCCATGCCAAAATGTTCATTCATGTTCAAAATCATTAAAAGAATGCTGCCAAAAAGAAGCAGGCTGGACAGACTTCCCCAAAGACGCCGCAGAAAAGCAGTTTTAAGCAACATCCAGCTTACAAATGTCGTCAGCGCAAATAAAGCGACTAATACAAAGATCATGATTGTTTGTCCCCTTTCTCATCGAGGAGATTCGGATCGTTGCTAATAATCTTACCTGAATGAAGAAAACCGGAAATGATAAATCCAAGAAGAGCAAAAATCAAAGCAATTGCAAACGAAGCATGAAAACCAGTTAAGGTTACATCGAGAGTTTTTCGACTAAATTCCAAAACGTTTTCCGATTTCAAAGCTTTGGCTGGCCCCTCTGTATTGGCAATATTTTGCGTCACAGAAGAAAGCAAGGAAACAACAATTGCAGAAGCGACCTGTCTGGCAGTGTTGTTGGCGGCAGTCCCATCGGAAGCTTTTTCTTTTGGGAGTGCAGACATTGCCGAAGCGGTAAGCGGCATCATAACCATCGCGATTCCAAACATTCTCAAAGCGTAAAAGATTGTTATAAAAGACTTTGGCGTATTTAAACCAATGAATAAGAAAGGAAATGTTGCAATCGATAAAATCATGAAACCGACTCTCGATAACCGTTTTGCACCATTTCGATCATAAACTGCTCCGGCAACCAGAGACATAACTCCCATCAAAACCGCTCCAGGAAATAGAGTTAAACCGGATGACAATGGCGATAAACCACGAAGTTCCTGCAAATAAGTTGGAATCATCATTTCAATTCCCATCATTGCCATCATCGATAGAGAGATCAAAATAGTTGTGACCGAAAATTGTTTTATTTTGAAAACGCGGACATCCAAGAAAGGATGTTTCATTTCCAATTGATGCAAAACGAAAGTTGCAATAAAGAAAATACCAATCAATCCCGGAATAATAACATGCGGAATATCAAACCAACCATCATAGTGTGAATTGGCAACATTGGTCAGTCCCCATAAAAAGAGACCAAAACCGACCGTAGACTGAACCAAAGAACGAATATCGAGCTTAATATTTTGATTTGGCACAACATCATGCAACAAGAACAAACTCATAACCAGGTCTAAAGCAATTACAAACATCGGTAATAAGAAAATGGAACGCCAGGAATCAGACAAAGTCAAGCCGAGAATCGTATGGTTCTTATCTAAAATCCATCCGGAAAGTGTCGGGCCAATCGCCGGAGCCATTCCGATAACCAAACCACCCAAGCCCATCGCGGCTCCACGATCTTTAGCCGGAAATATGTAAACAATAACGACTTGCATCAAAGGCATTGTAATTCCAACGGCAATTGCCTGAACAATTCGTCCCGCTAAAAACCAATTCCAGTTGTTGTTCGGGGCACTATAAGAAATATATTGCCCTATTAGAAGCATTGAGAACGCAACAACATAAAGCCATTTAGTTGGAAACTTGGTCGACAAATAAGCTGAAACAGGAACCATAATTCCATTTGCCAGCAAAAACCAAGTAGTTGCCTCTTGAGCCGTTGCCAGGTCAATATTAAAATCATTCATTAATGTCGGCAGAGCAGTTCCTAAAGAAGTTCCCATCAGCATTCCCGCGAAGGTAGCAACCAAAACGGCTAGCATAAATAGGCCGCGACTATAATTTTTTCCGTGAATATCAACTGATTTGGCCGACATTTATACCTCCATAAAAACAAAAAAACAAACAATAATTATTACTTATACCGTCTTTTAAAATAACGGAAAAATGGTGACATTTCAGATGGCTCCATTCGAAAATTGTGAATTATACAGATCGGCATAAAAGCCGTTAGCATCCAAAAGTTCTTCATGCGTTCCAGTTTCGACAATCGACCCATGATTCATAACAACAATATTATCAGCATTCTGAATTGTCGAAAGCCGATGAGCAACAACAAAACTGGTCCGGGAACTTTGCAGTTTTTCCATTGCCCTTTGAATTAAAATTTCTGTTCGCGTATCAACAGAGCTGGTAGCTTCATCAAGGATTAAAATTTCCGGATCAGCAAGAAAAGCCCGGGCAATCGTTAACAGCTGCCTTTGACCCTGCGAAATATTAGAAGCCGATTCATTGAGGATTGTTTGATATCCCTTGGATAGCTGGCGGATGAAACCATCGGCATAAGCCTCTTTGGCCGCAGAAACTACCTGTTCTTCAGTCGCTTGTTCGTTACCATATTTAATGTTGTCAAAAACAGTTCCGGTAAAGAGCCAAGTTTCTTGAAGAACCATTGCAAAATGAGAACGGGCTTCCGGTCGCGTCAAAGTCCGGGTATCAAAACCCTTATATCTAATTGAACCATCTTTTACATCATAAAAACGTTCGAGAAGATTAATAATCGTTGTTTTGCCAGCACCGGTCGGTCCAACAATTGCAATCATCTGGCCTTTATCGACTTTAAGCGAATAATCTTTGATTAATAAATTATCACTGTAACCAAATTTAACGTGATCGAAAGACAATAAGGATTTAGGATTCTTGATATTTTTCGGTAAATTTTTGAAATCGTTAGTCATTTCTTTCGCATCAAGAATTTCGAAAATTCTTTCGGCACTGGCAATCGTCGATTGAATTGTATTACTTAAATTGGCAATTTGAGTAATCGGTTGCGAGAATTGATTGGTATATTGTAAAAATGCCTGAATATCGCCAAGCGGCAACTGACCATTCGCAACTTGAATCGAACCAAAAACAGCAATTAACAAATAATCCAGATTATTTAAAAACTGCATCGCCGGAAAAATCAAAACAGAAATAAATTGAGCTTTCCAAGCGGCTTGATAATATTTTTGACTTTGTTTTTCAAATCTATCAATCACTGGAATTTCACGATCAAAGGTTTTAATGACCTCATGGCCAGAAAAAGTTTCCTCGACTTGGCCATTCATAATTCCCAATACTGCCTGCTGTCTGGCAAACAGTTTCTGGGCATGCGGAGCAATAAAACGAACAACAAAAATGCTGATTGGCACCGTAATGAAAGCAATCAAAGATAAAGACCAACTAATAGTCAGCATAAAGAAAACAACGCCGAGAAAAGTTAAGGCGGAAGTGACAATTTGAATCAGCGCTTGTTGAAGAGTCCCGGAAATATTATCCATGTCGTTAACAACCCGGCTCATAATATCTCCATTTTGATGCTGATCATAATATTTGATCGGCAAGCGAGCCATTTTGGCTTTGAACTCCGATCGCAAACGAAAGATCGTTTTCTGAGAAATTCTCGTCATGATAGCCTGCTGAAGAAAACTCATAAGGGCCGAGAGAACATAAATAATAGATACTTCAATCAATATTTTGATAATTGGTTGGTAGGAGATTTGATATTTTTCGGACTTCAAACCAGCAACAACCCCTTTATAAATGATCGTTGTAGCCCGACCCAAAATTTTCGGTGCAGAAACAGACAACAAAACCGACCCAATCGCGAGAAGAACCGAAAAAACAACACCAATTCTGTTCCGACCAAGATACTTAAACAGTCTGACCGTCGTACCCCAAAAATTATGCGGGTGTTCGGCGACTCTTGCCATCGGCCTCGGTCCATTGCCGTTTCCACTCATTCTTGCGGCCGGATTACGCATAAATTTTACCTCCGGACTTGGCTAAGATATCATTTTTATGAAGTTGGGAATCGACAATTTCTTTGTAAATCGAATTATTTTTCAACAATTCTTGATGCGTGCCAAGACCAGAAATTTTTCCATCCTCCAAAACGAGAATCTGGTCAGCATCTGCCACGGTCGAGACACGTTGAGCAACAATGATTTTTATTGCATTTTTTATTTTTTTATCTTCGGAAAGTGCCTGCCGTAAATTGGCATCAGTCTTAAAATCAAGAGCAGAAAAAGTATCATCAAAAATATAAATATCGGCCCGTTTAATTACTGCCCGGGCAATTGATAAGCGTTGGATCTGACCACCGGAAAAATTATTGCCGCCTTGTTCAACCGGTGCATCCAAGCCGCCTTGTTCTTGAATAAAAGAATTTGCTTGGGCAATTTCCAAAGCACGATTCATATCTTGTTCACTGGCTTGAGAATTGCCATACTTTAAGTTGCCTCGAACAGTACCTTCGAAAAGAAAAGACTTTTGGCTGGTAAAAGAAATGTGTTTATGTAGATCACTTTGAGAAAAATCACTAACATCGTCTCCGTTAATCAGCACCTTACCGCCGGATACATCGAATAATCGAGGAACGAAATTGATAAGACTGCTTTTCCCTGACCCTGTTCCTCCAATAATCGCCAGCGTTTGTCCTTTATGAATCTCAAAATTAATGTCATCAAGGACTTTCTTACTCGAACCGGAAAAAGTAAAGTCGACATGGGAAAACTTCAAATCGTCAATTGGATCAAGTTTTTTCGGTTTAATCGGATCGTTAATAGTGTCCTTGATATCAAGAACTTGCTGAATTCTTTGTGCAGATGCCTGAGCCCGTGGAACAACAACAAAAATCATTGAAAGCTGCATGAAAGAAAACAACATTTGTGTTGCATATGTAATAAAAGACAAGAGATTGCCAACCGGCATCAGACTCCCGGCAATTAAATGAGCACCAAACCAAACAATCGCTATATTCGATGCACTGATAATGAAGGTCATCGCCGGACTCATCAAACTGGTAATCACGTAAGCGTTAATTGCATTTTGTGTGAGATTTATATTAGCCTTTTTAAAACGATTTTGCTCGAATTCATCTTGATTAAAGGCACGAATAACCCTCACTCCAGTTAATCCTTCACGAAAAACCAAATTGATTTGATCCGTTAAAGCTTGAATCTTTTTAAAAAGGGGTACCGATTTGGTCATGACCAAAATGACAACCAAAGCCAAAACCGGCATTGCGGCAGCGAAGACCAACATTAAACGAGGACTCTTAAAATAAGCCATCACGCTGGCACCAATTAACATCATTGGAGATCTAATCATCATCCGAAGCATCGAATAAGTGGCATTCTGCATTTGGACAACATCATTGGTCGTTCTCGTAATCAGTGACGCCTGACCAAGTTTTTCAAAATCGCCATCCGCCATTTTTGTAACCTTGCGAAACATAAAACTTCGCAGTTTGACGCCAAGTTTTTGAGAAGAAGTAGCTGCCAGTAACTGGTTACAGATTGCTCCGACAATTCCAAAAAAACTAACAATCAACATAACCAGACCGGTTTTCCAAATATAAGAAATATCATGTTTGACAACACCAATATTAACTATATTCGCAGTAATCGAAGGCAAAATAAGATCAGCGGCTACCTGAAAAAACAAACAAAAAATAGCCAGAAAAACAACGAATTTATTTAAATTTTTATAAGCCAGCTTGAACATGCATTTTAAAATATATGTTACGCCAGTTTTAAAAAAAAAATCAAATTACATTGTCAGATAGATTGAAGAATACATTAAAGCCGTCCCGAGAAGAACAAACAAATGCCACCAGACATGGTTCCACCAAATTCTTGTATTCAAATAAAAAAAAGTTCCCGCCGAATAAGAAATTCCGCCCCAAAACAGCATCCAAAGTGAACTAGTCGGAATACTGTCTTTAACAATCGGAAATAGAAAAACAATTAACCAACCCATTGCCAAATAGATCAAAACCGAAATCCAGCGATACCTGCCGATAAACATGAAATCGTAAACAATTCCTCCGATCGCCAAGATAAGGTTGGCAACCCATATCCACAAAGCAATCGGGTTTTTAATGAAAATCCAACAAAAAGGGGTATAGGTTGCCAAAATTATTAAGAAAATCCCTAAATGGTCAAAATGTTGGAAGATCCAAGCACAACGGGTAAAGATCAAAGCATGAAAAAGAGTGGAATTTAAAAGAAAGATAATCAGACAAACTGAATAAATAATCAAGGCCGTTAGGTCGATCGCCGAAGTATAGCCTGTGTCTGCAGCTCGAATAAAAAGAAAAATAATTCCAATGATTGCGGCAGCAAAGCCGAGACCATGAGTAATCGAATTAAAAATTTCTTCAACGATACCAAAGGTTTTTACACTATGCTTTTTACTGTCCATCGTTCAAGTTTACCCTAATAAAAAATCCGACTCGCGCGGATTTAAAATAATTAATAAATATCATCGTCGGATAAATCATCGCCGGGATCACTCGACTTAGGATTGTAGTTAGGATCATCGAAAGGGTCCGAGGCAGAGTCTTTACTCTTTTTATTGTCTCCAGGATCTTCATCTGAATCCTTCTTTTCACCAATTCCATATTGATCGCGGACAGAAGTGAAAATTTCGTCATGTTCCTTTTTGTGTTCCGGACTGTCTAGCCAAGAAATAGCGTTAACACGGCCTTGACCAATTTTCTCTCCTTGGTAGGCATACCAAGCACCAGACTTATTGATAATGTCTTTATCAACCGCAAGATCAATTAATTCTCCGGTTTGGCTAATACCTTTTCCGTACATAATGTCAACTTCGGCAACTTTAAACGGAGGAGCAACTTTGTTTTTAACAACTTTAATTTTGGTATTATTTCCAACAATATTCGTGCCATCTTTAATTTGAGCAGATCGACGCACTTCAAGTCTAACAGTCGAGTAAAATTTCAAAGCACGGCCACCCGGAGTTGTCTCTGGATTTCCAAACATAATTCCTATTTTTTCACGAATCTGGTTAATAAAAATTGCAATTGTACCGGTTCTATTCAGTGTACCGGCAAGTTTCCGAAGTGCCTGGCTCATTAAACGAGCCTGTAAACCAACATGAGAATCGCCCATTTCTCCTTCGATTTCAGCGCGTGGGACCAAAGCCGCGACCGAATCGATAACCAATAGATCGATTGCCCCGGAATTAACCAAATCATCAGCGATTTCCAAGCCCTGTTCTCCGGTATCCGGTTGGCTAAGCAGCAAATCGTCAACATTTACGCCAAGAGCTTGCGCGTATTTCGCATCCAAAGAGTTTTCGGCATCGATATAAGCCGCCGTGCCGCCCTGTTTTTGGACTTCAGCAACCGCATGCAAAGCAACAGTTGTTTTACCTGAAGATTCCGGTCCGAACACTTCAATGATTCTTCCTTTCGGATAGCCACCAACCCCTAAAGCAATATCGAGTTTTAAAGAACCTGTTGAAATAACATCGATCTGTGTATGAACATTTTCACCCAAACGCATAATCGATCCCTTACCAAAATCTTTTTCAATTTTCTTTAATGCTGCATCGAGTGCAGCTTTTCTTCCACTAGCCATAAAACCTCACTTGTTTATTATGCTACGAAAAGTAAGCATATACGAACATTTGTTCGTACTTTAAAATAACTTAACCTTCGAAATATTAATACGTTTTTTTCTAGTATTTTTGAAAATTACATACCATCGGAAAAAACAGAACGATTTTTAACGAAATAATCGATTCCAGAATATATCGTGAAAATAACGGCCAAATAAATCAGAATCTGTCCAATCGGAAAACTAATTCCAAAATTGCTGCAGTACAAAAAAATAATTGCAAACATTTGAGTAAAAGTCTTGATCTTACCAGGCATCTGAGCTGCAAAAACTGTTCCACTGTTTTCAACAATCAAAGTTCGAAGACCAGTAATCGCCAATTCGCGTATCACGATGATTGAAGTAATCCAAGCTGCAACAACGCCATAACGAGTTAGAAATATCAGTGCTGTCATAACAAGCAGCTTATCTGCCAAAGGATCGGCGAACTTACCAAAATTAGTAACAAGATGGCGACTGCGGGCAATTCGTCCGTCGAGCAAGTCAGTGATTGAAGCAATCGCGAAAATAATCGCGGCAACAATCCATCCAGTTGAATGTCCGAAAGTCGAAGACCACTTAAGCGGCAGACTCAAAATCAAAATAAAAATCGGAATCAAAAAGATCCGAAAAGTAGTTAACTTATTAGGTAAATTCATTGTGAAACCTTCTCCCTTTTAATGATTATATTCGTGATTTGAACCGAAGATCCGGACATAAAGTTCGTATTTTTGCCATCAAATAAGATTTCTGTATTGTAGGGGTTGCCGACATGAATCGTGGCTTCCTTTTGGCCTTTACTTAAAGTGACCTCTTTATAACTACCGGCAGGAATCGTCGTTTCGAATTGGGTAACGCTGTCAACTGTAAAAATCGTCCATGAAGCGCTGCTGGCCTGTACCTGAATTGTGTGAGCCTTGTCGTCATAAAAAGTCATCGTTGCCGTATTACTGCTGAATTGTGGTTTAGACAAAGCTTCTACATTGGAACTGCTGGATGACGATGAACTGCTCGAACTGCTCGATTTTTGCTTTGAACTCTGCATTTGCGCCGAACTGGAATCGATTTTTGTTGACGTTGTCGAATTGGGATGAACCTTGCCAATAACAATCCAAGCCCCAAAAGCCAAAATAAAAAGCAGGGCAACAATAAGCAAAGGAATCTTCTTCATCAAACGCCGCGGCATTGAAAGCGATAAATTCATTCCCGCTCTGGGAATTCGATCGGAACCAACGCGAATAGAATTCTTGGAAATCTTTTCGTTGCCGGTCTTGTCTTTATCCGTCTGACGATCATTCCAAGTACCTTTCGAATCTTCTTCATTGAAAAAAAGCGAATCCGGATTATTTGAATTTTCCTGGTCGGATTCAAAATCAGAATCCAGATCTTTGTCCCTGTCCTCCGAGGTATCCAAGATAGTGTTTGGATCCAACCCAACCGTATTGGCGTATTGGCGAATAAAGGCTTTCACATAAAAAGGACCAGGGAGTTTATCAACTTGGCCAGTTTCAATTGCCTGCAAATAGCGCACTTGGATCTTGGTTGAAGAAGAAATGTCTTCTAAAGTTAATCCATGATGCTCACGTGCGTCCTGCAGATGCTTTCCAATTGCTCGGTAATCAGTATCCATTCATAAAAATTATAACAATCTTATTCAACAGGATTTACGCAAAAACTACTAAATGAATCAAGATTGTAATAGCTTTCAAATAAATTAACCGCTTTGCGATAAGTTAACTCCCGCAACTTTTCAATTACTCGAAAAATATTTACGTCCGTATTAAAAACATCAGCAATTGTAAAAACATTATTTTCCAGCTGATCTAAAGACATCGAAAGTTCCCCCAAGGAAGCTTTCTTTTGCCATTGGAATTCTTTTTCCAGTTCTTGACTATAAGAGATATTTTTCAATTGAGAATATATCTCCTTGAACAATTCTTTATTTTCGGAATGGCCAGTAAAAGTGATGAAATTATAATTTCGGCCAACATCGGCTTGTGCCGAGAAATCGTCATTCAAAAATCCTTGATTATAATTCCTTAAATACCAATCGGAGGAATCCGAAAAATAAATGTCTAAAATCAAATCGCTTGAAAAAGACAGATCAATCGCCGTATCTATGTCAGGCAGGTTCCCACTGCCTTTGATACCTGCTGCTAACAAAGGAAGAGCAACCGGCATATTCTGTTCGGCGCTTTTTTTAACCGGAATTTTAGCGTTGAAACGATTGACTCGCGAAAAATTAATCCTGGGACGCGTTAACCGAGCCTGTGTCTGTTTCAACAAAGCTAAAAGACCGGTGGGATCAATATTGCCGGCAATTTTCAATTGCAAGTTGCTTGGCTGATAGAAGTATCGATGAAATTTATAGAGTAAATCAGCGTTTATTGTTTCGATGCTGTCAATATTGCCGGCAATATCCTCTCCAAGAGGTTGTTTCCGATAAAGATTTTTCATTAGTCCAAAAGATGAAACCCAGTCCGGCATATCTTGATACATTGATATTTCCTGTCCGATAATTCCCTGTTCCTTAGCAACCGAAGCCTCGGTGTAATAAGGTTCCTGAACAAATTGCAACAAAAGTTTGATCGATTGATCAATATTTTCGGTTCCCTGAAAATAATAAACGGTCTGGGACTGACTAGTGTAGGCGTTGGAAAAGGCCCCATATGCACTGAATATTTCACTAACATCGCCATTTTTCTTTTCAAACATTTTGTGTTCCGCGAAATGTGCTGTCCCGGAAGGAAAAATAATCGTTTCACCCTTTTCATCAACAATTTGTTGATCGGTTGCTCCGGCATTAACAAAAAGAGCTGCAAAAACGGAATGGAAATCTTTTTTTGGAATTAAAGTTATTTTAAGACCGTCGTTTAAGGTCTCTGAATAAACCCGTTGATTGTATGATCGGAAATTTTCAGTTTTCATTTATTAATAAGGCCTCGGTTTGTTCAATAGAATGTCGAGAAAAGTCGGATACCTGATCCTTTGTAACTGAATTAATTATCCTAATAGCGTCATTCGGATCTACTTTATATCCGCTCAAAAAACTGTTCAAATGGTTTTCAACTGCGCTCCCCTGATAATCCTCACTCGATATAATGCCTGTCGTCAATTCTTTTTTAATTGACGCAAATAATTTATCGGAAAAGTTACCATGTTTAATATTGGTAATTTGTGCTCTTATCTCCTTTTCGACTTCAACTAGATTATTTTTGTCAAGTCCAGCCTGAATAACCATCAGACTATCTTGGCCGATAATCGAAGAATTAACATAATAAACCAAGTGCCTTTTCTCGCGAATGTCAGAAAAAAGCAATGACTCGCTGGAACCGCCAAGCAGCCTTGAAAATAAAATCGCCAGAAAACGTTGTTCCGAAGAATAATTGTAATCGATTAAACTGTAGACATCTTCAATTAAGGACTGATCTCCTCTTTCATAAAGCCTTACCTTTGTAAAATTATGCGTTTCCTGCCTATAATTCAAGTCCTTCAAAGCGGCCGATTCCGTTGATAAAATCGGCCATCTTGCAATAATTTTTTTGATATTTTCCTTTTCAATCGGACCGGAAACAGACATTGCCACATGATTGGTCAACAGCATTTGTTCAAAAGCCTCAACGATTAAGAAATTTTTTAATTTTTTAATAGAATCGGCATCTCCTTCCGGCGATACTTGCATATTTGGATCGGAAAAATACTTCATCAAAGCCTGCCGATGAAGCTTGTAGCTTTTATCGTCGAAAGCTGCCAAATATTCTGCTAAAAAGTTCTTTTTTTCGGTTTGAAAAAAAACTTCCGGAAACAAATCATTAATAATTAAAGGTCGGTAAATTTGTTCAAATAAAAAAGCTAGTCCCTTTTCAACCAGCGGATAACCATCAGCAATATTCGGATTCGGCAATTTTAAACTAAAACGAATCTTAGAGATCTGCCCAAAGCGAACAGTTGAAACAGAAAAATGAGCCCCATAAAGTCTATTTAACTGTCGGGCAATTAACTGACGATTAGAAAAAGCCTGGGAACTATTTTCAAGTATCCTCGCCAGCATCGCTCTGGGCGCAGCAGATTCTTTTTCAAAGGATTGACAAAAATCAACGACTATTTTAACCGACTCAAACTGATCCGTACAAATTAGATCAAGATTTATTCCATTAGATAATTTTTCCATATTTTCCTTAAAGTATCGGTGATAGCAGACGAGAAAATTTCTGTAATACTGTCATCCAAAATCCCTGTGTTTCGAAATCTTTTTTGCTTAAAAGCTTTGACTTGGAAAGGTCAATCGAAATTTGTTTCTCGATTTTTTTAGCGAAATAGCTGCTGTAAATGAAAGCATTTGCTTCAAAACTTAATTCAAAAGATCGAATATCCATATTGGCTGAGCCAATGCTGACGATTTCATCATCAATAATTAAAAGCTTGCTGTGCAAAAAACCACCATCATAACGATAAACGTTTGCTCCGAAATCAATAAATTCCTGCGCATAGTACTGAGTTGCCCGGTAAACAAAAGGATGATCGGGACGATCCGGAATAAAAATGTTAACTTTGACGCCGGCCGCTAAAGCTATCGTAAGACTTTCGTAAATCGGTTGGTCGGGAATCAAATAAGGGGTCTGGATGGTAATTGATTTTGTCGCCAAAGTTATCATTTTCAAATAACCCTGTTTAATTTGCGCCGTTAAAGAATCCGGCCCCGAAGAGACAATTTGGATTGGATGAATTCCATTAACTTGAGTCGCCGGAAAATAATCTTCCAAAAAAGACAATTTGTCTTGTTTCTTAGCGGTTGCATTCCAATCGATAAAAAAACGCGATTGTAAAGAAAGTACCGAATCACCAATAATTTTAAGTTGGGAATCACGCCAATTGCCAAACCTTTTCGACTTGCCAAGATACTGATCACCTATATTGAATCCTCCAATATAACCAACTTTTCCATCAATCACAACAACTTTTCTGTGAAAACGAAAATTGATTCGCAGGGCTAATAATTGAAAGCGCCTGGTTAAAAAAGGATAAACGGTCCCGCCGGCTTTCAGTAAACGATGATACATTCCTAAATGAGTTCCGTGAGATCCGTATGCATCATAAATAACTCTAACCCCAACTCCCTGACGGGCTTTCTTGGCCAACAGATCAACTAATTTATTCCCGATAACATCATTGCTGATTGCAAAATAGGCTAAATGGATATGGTCCTTGGCCTTGTCTATTTCAGCAAATAAATCATCAAAAAAAGCCCGGCCATCAAAAAAAGTTTCCAGATCATTGCCATAAGTCAGTATTGATCCGGAATTATTTTCAAATAGTTCAACAAGCATACTCGCTTTTTGATTCAAATGTAAATGATGACCATAATATTTTTGGTTATCTCTGATTTGCTCGCGACCGACGATTTCCTGACTTGTAAAATCAAAGATTTTTTTATCGGAAATTCGGCGACCGGCAAACCAATAAATAACGAAACCGATTACGGGAACAAAAACCAAAACGACTAACCAGGCCCAAATTCTGCTAACATCCCTTTTACTCCAAAAAACCGTAATAAAAGATAAGGTCGCGTTTAGTACCAGGACTATTAAAATTACAGCAATCAACAAATTCATGAGCTATTTATTAATTATATAAGTTAACGACTCGACTGGCCGGTAAAAAATAATTTCAATAAAAGCATTAAAAATAATTGTTGGTAAAACGGTGAAAATTATGTAATTAGCAAAGGCAATATCGGTTTCATTAACTAAAATTCCAGCTATAAAAACCAAAAAATAAAAAACCAAAAGCCCGGTCGCGATTGTCCAAAAAGTTGACCAGATTCGGTAAGGCATGCGTTGATCGATTAGATAAACCACATAGGCGCTAACCAGATAAGAAACCAAATAGGTTCCAATCGCCTGTGTGTAATATAAATCAAAAATAAGGCCAACGGCAACTAACCACCACCAAAAAGCGAAGTGCTTATCGGAATGAAAATGAATTGCGTAAAATATGCCAACAAAAGTTAAATTAGGAAGAATACTAAAGTCATAAAAAGACAAAAAATTTGAAAATCCGGACATTAAACTGCCATCAAAAAAAACTAGAAAAATTAAAAAAATCGGATAGACAATTTTTGGGCGCAAATAACGGTTGTTTGAAGTAATTTTATTATTCATTACCGCCAACTCCGGTTACTACAAGCACACTGGAAATATCCGATAGATTTGCGGCTGGTTTTATGTAAATTTCTTTGGCAATACCGTAAGTATCGTCACGAACACTAACAACTTTACCAACGTAAAGTCCCTTTGGCAAAATTCCTCCAAGTCCGGAAGTTTGGACAAGGCTCCCTTTTTTAACTGTAGATTTTGAAGTTAATTCATCAAGAACAAGTTCATCCGTATCAGAGTCGTATCCTGAGATAATCCCATTAACAACTTTTCCACCACTGGTGACCTGAACAGGAAAACGATCAGAATCAGAATCGACATTCGAAATAAGTGTAACTTTACTGCTCGTATCGGAAACCTGGGTTACTTTACCGATCAAACCTTTGGAATCCAAAATCGGCGAATTCTTTTTTACACCGGCATTCGAACCCTTGTTAATAATCAATTGTCCATTCCAACTGCTGGGAGTTCGACTAACAACGACCGCGCTGGAAGTACTGTAGTCGGTTAAAGAATCTTTCAGTTTTAAATTAGCCTTGAGTTCCTTATTTTCTTTTTTTAACGTCTGAATTTTCACTTGATCAGCAGCAATCTGATCCACACGCTTAACAAGACGCTGATTCTCTTTGTATGTTTTAAACAGTTGCGTCAATGAATTGGTCGATTTTCCTAAGGCACTAGTTGGTGCCGAAACACCGCGACCAAAAAAAGCCCCTACATCTGAAACAAAGCGCTGGACAACCGGTATTTCTTTCGCCTTGCCATAAAAAAGACTTGACCCAATAATCAAGCTAACAGCTACAACGACTGAAATTATAGTAATTAAAATTTTCTTTCCGTTAAATCGCAAAACTAACCTAATTTATTCTTTAAATTGTAACTGGGAAGAGCGAAGCATCTCACCCAGTCCGTTAACAACTGCTTCCTGTGGATTTGGCGCAATAAAAACTGGAACGTGAACTGTATCGGCAATTGCCCGATCCAAAAAACGCAAATTAGCGCCACCGCCAGTTAGAGTAATACCGCGATCAATAATATCTGAAACCAATTCTGGGAGAGACTCTTCCAAAGTTGTCTGAATCTCCGTCAGAATATGATTTACGGGACTGGCAATCGCTAAAGCGACATCCTCTGCTGTAACATCGCGTTGAGCCGGAAGGCCGGAAATTAAATCAATTCCTTTGACAGTCGCCGAACCTAATTGTTTTGAAGCCTTAACATTTGCTGAACCAATTTCTTCTTTAAGGATTTGAGCATCCCCTTCGGAAATTCGGAAATTATAACGCTGCAAAACCATATCTTTAATTGCATCGTTCATTGCGTCGCCGGCATAAACGGTCGAACGGGTTGCGTTAGCTTTACCCAAACTGATCGTAGCAATATCAACCGTTCCGCCACCTAAATCAACTACCATTGTTCCCGGGGCATCGTAAACCGGAAGTCCTGCGCCAACGGCAGCAGCGATCGGCTCGTCAATAATATAAGCATCTTTAACACCGGCTGATTGAGCAGCATCTTTAACAGCCCTGCGTTCAACCTCTGTAACACCACTAGGAACACCGATAATTGCAACTGGTTTTCCCGGATGATTATTGTAGGCAACGTTTAAAAAATAATTCAAAAGTCCGATCGTCGCATCCAAATCGGAAATAACGCCTTTTCGTAATGGGCGGATGACCGAAATAGTTGGTGGATTCTTTTCAAACATTTTGTGAGCTGCTGAGCCAACAGCCATTAATTCGCTTGTTGCTGTATCTTTTGCAACAAAGCTTGGTTCGTTAATAATAACTCCGGATCCTTCTAAAAAGACCAGAGTATTGCTTGTGCCGAGATCGATCCCGACATTTTTTTGTCCAAATCCTAATGCCATATGTGTCCTATCCTCATAAGTATAACACGCTGTTTTCTTACCTTTTTAATTGCTTTTTGCTAATTTTGCTTTTAAATATGCGCGTGCTTGGCTAACAAAATAAAGCGAACCGGTAACAACGATCATTTGTTTTTTTGGGTCGATTTCGCGCAACAGATCATCTAATTGCCAATGCCATTCTTTATAGCTGCTAGACTCGGCTGTTTCTTTATAAGCCTGCCAATTAACCGGAAAAACGGTCGCCAACGGCAAATCAGAAAAACTAGCGACCGAAATATTTTTCTTCTTCAAGTGGCCAAAAACAATCAATTGTTCTCGATCGCCATACTCTTTTAGTAATGAATCATTAAGTGTCGCAATACCTTGAATGTTATGAGCTCCATCCAAAATTATCAAGGGGTCTTTAGAAATTTTTTCCATCCGTGCCGGCCAGGAAACATAATTTAAAAATTTGATCAATTTATCCTGTGGCCAGCTGTCAATAATTTTCAAAAAATGATCGGCTTTTGCCGTCTCATGCAGATAAAGTTTAACCGCCGCCCAAGCCAATGCAGCATTATAGCGTTGATAATAGCCACGCGAAAGTGGAAGTTTGGAATCGATTTGTCCATAAGGAATCTTCAGTTCTTTTGCACGCGCTTCAATCACATCTTTGGCTTCATTCGGGATCCGGCCATAAACCAAAGCTTTGGTACTCGGCTTAACGATCCCAACTTTTTGAAAAGCGATTTTTGCAAGTGTGTCGCCTAAAATATCCATGTGATCAAGCCCAACGCTGGTAATAACGGCAACAGTCGCATCAAGAACGTTCGTGGAGTCCCAAAGACCGCCAATCCCAACTTCGACGACTAGAGCATCCAAATGAGATTCGGAAAAATAAAGGATTGCAATCGCGGTAATGACTTCAAATTCAGTCTGGTCAGTATAATTTTCAAAAACAATCCTGGTGTATTTAAGCAAATCGTCATCTGAAATATACTTGCCATCGATCTCAATTCGTTCATTGAACTTAATAATAAACGGAGAAACAAATAAACCGGTGCGATATCCGGAGGCAGTCAAAATTGCCTGTGAAAAACGAGAAACGGAACCTTTGCCATTGGTCCCAGTAACATGAATAATTGCCGGTAATTTCTTTTCCGGATGACCGATTTTTTCCAGCAAATTCAACAATCTTTCTTGCGTATCGTGTTTAGCCCGCTTCCCTGCTTTCGTCAAGGAATGAATCCATTCGACTGCTTCATTTTCATTTTCAATCATGATTTTCTTTCAATTCTTTAATACGGGACTCGGTGGCATTTAACTTCTTTTGCCAGTCGCTAAGTTTACTCCTTTCAGCTTCGACAACTTGTTTTGGTGCACTATGAACAAATTTATCATTCGATAATTTTCCCGATGAGCGTTTGACCTCTGCGGTAAACTTTTTTGCTTCTTTTTGAAGACGGTTTATTTCTTCATCCAAATTAATCAGTTCCGCTAGGGGAATGTAAACAGTCGCTCCCGAAATAACCCGTGACATCGATAGCGACGGCGCTTGAATTTTTTTGGAAATTTCCAACTGTTTAGGGTGTCCGAAACGATTGATATAATCAATATTACTCCGAAAAATTTCTTCCAATTTTTCGTCATCGATTTGAATAAGAATGTCAACCGGAATTGAAATTGGTGCTTTTGCTTCAGTACGAATATTCCGAATTGCAACAATTAAATCCTGTAGGATTGTAAAGGATTTTTCCGCCTGTGGATCATTCAGAGCTTTATCAATTTTTGGATAGTCGGCAATTACCAAGCTTTGATTATCTTGGTGTTGAGGCAATTGTTGCCAAATAGCTTCAGTAACAAAAGGCATGATTGGGTGCAGCAAACGTAACGTCTGATCCAATACATAGGCTAAAACCTGTTGAACCGGCCTTTTGTTTAGTGCTGAATCATCATTCAAAGTTTCCTTGGTCATTTCAATATACCAATCGGCAAAATCATCCCAAATAAAGTTGTAAAGTTGACGGCCAGCTTCACCAAACTCGAATTTATCGAAATTTTTTGTTACATTCTCAATCGTTGAATTCAAACGCGATAAAATCCATTTATCGGCCAAAGCTAAAAGATTTCGATCGGGCAGCTCGATTTTTGTATCAGTTTCCAAATTCATCAAAACATAGCGAGAAACATTCCAAATTTTATTAATGAAATTCCAAGCTGAATCCATTTTGTCATTGGAAAAGTTCAAATCCTGTCCCGGAGTTGAACCGGTAGATAAGAACCACCTTAAGGCATCAGTTCCGTATTTGTTAATTACATCCATCGGATCGATTCCATTACCCAAAGACTTGGACATTTTGCGGCCCTTTGAATCACGTATCAGTCCATGAATCAAAACGTTTTTAAAGGGTCGAGTACCGGTAAATTCTTTGGCTTGGAAGATCATCCGGCTAATCCAAAAGAAAATAATGTCATAACCGGTAACCATTGTCGAAGTCGGATAAAAACGTTTGTAATCGGAGTTATTCGTATCCGGCCAACCAAGTGTTGAAAATGGCCATAGAGCACTGGAAAACCAAGTATCCAACACGTCCGGGTCTTGTGTCCAACCATCGCCTTTTGGAGCAGTTAATCCAACATAGGTCTCTTTTTCGCCTTCTTTCGTGTCACGATACCAAGCTGGAATTCGATGTCCCCACCAGAGCTGTCTTGAAATAACCCAATCATGAATATTGTTCATCCAAGTCTGATAAGTATCTTCAAAACGAACAGGCCAAAAATCAACTTTGTCATTTTGTTGTTTTTGCATTTTTAGGGCCTGCTCTGCCAAGGGTTTCATTTTTACAAACCACTGGGTGGATAAACGGGCTTCGACTTGAACATCGGTTCTTTCGGAATGACCAACTGAATGGACAATTGGTTCGATTTTCAACATATAATTGCCATCTTGAAGATCATCAACAATCGCTTTGCGAGCTTGGAAACGGTCCATACCCTGATATTTACCGGCGTTTTCATTCATCGAAGCATCTTCATTCATTGTGTTGATTCTGGGTAAGTTATGACGATTACCAACCTGAAAATCGTTTGGATCATGAGCCGGCGTAATTTTAACCATTCCAGTCCCGAAATCTTTATCAACGTATTGATCGGCAATAATTTCAATTTCACGGTTAACTAAAGGAACGACAATCTTTTTGCCAACTATTTCCTTGTAACGTTCATCAGAAGGGTTGACAGCAACAGCGGTATCTCCAAACATCGTTTCCGGACGGGTTGTCGCTATTTCAATATAGTTCTTGCCATTGAATTTGAATTTTTTATCGACAAAGGGATATTTAACGTGATAGAAAGCCCCTTTATCATCTTTATGAATAACCTCAATGTCGGATAAAGCAGTTCGAGCCTGAGGATCCCAGTTGATAATATATTCTCCACGATAAATCAGCCCTTTTTTATATAAATCAACAAAGACTTTTCTAACAGCTTCATTCAGGCCTTTGTCCAAAGTAAAACGTTCCCTTGAAAAGTCCAAAGAAAGACCCATTTTGGCCCATTGTTCTTTAATTATCGAGGCATATTCATCTTTCCACTGCAAAACTTTATCAACAAATTTTTCCCGACCTAAATCATAGCGAGAAATACCATCTTCACGCAAACGAGCTTCGACTTTCGCCTGAGTAGCAATTCCGGCGTGATCCAGTCCTGGTAGCCATAAAGTGTCGTAACCCTGCATTCTCTTTTGTCGAATCAGCATATCCTGCAAGGTTGTGTCCCAAGCATGTCCCAAATGAAGTTTTCCGGTCACATTTGGTGGCGGAATAACAATTGAATATGCCTCAGGCTGCCCATCGGCATATTTTGCAGGTTTTAGCTTCTTGTCAACATCCGGATTGAATAATTCTTCTTGCTGCCAATGGTCGTAAATTCCCTTTTCAATCTCGCTTGGATTATATTTAGTCGACATATTGATTTCGCGCATTTTATTTGTCCTTTCGACGAGTGTATATAAAGGTTGCCAACGCAACAACTAACAAAATAATAGCCGCCAGATGCATTTTGTCATGAAAAGCTAATTCTAAAATTTTCTTAATTAAAAATAATCTTGCTCGCATAATCAAAATAAAAACGCCCTGAGAAAATCTCGGGACGCTTTTGCGTGGTACCACCCAAGTTGCTTGTTGCCAAGCCACTTAATATCTTCCGTTTTCTATATCTTAGCAACCTTCGATTTAAGCGTTCTGATTTTCACCAACCATCAGATCTCTATAAACGTTATCGTCTACTCCTCTAAGTTGACTATTAGTATATCTAACCAACGATTTGCTTTCAAGCTAAAAAGGTGTCTGATTGCGATTAGTATAACCATCTTTTAATCGCTCATAACTGCCTGGGTCAACCTGATCCAAAGCCCGGCCGACCAAATCAACCGTTCTTCCGTAATCAAGATCCCGTTCATAGTACAAACGTGCCTGCTGCAAAGCCGAAATAATTTCTTGGCGATCGGAAAAACGATTTGCATAATGAATCAACTCGACAGCCAAATTGGCATTAACATACAACTCCGAAGAGCTGGACTTAAGATCAGCAAGATCCGTTGTCACCTCATGAGCCTGCCGCTGAGCATCATCAAGATTGACTCTTGAAGCCGAAACCATATTATTCAAAGCCTTAATTTCATCTTGTACCGAAATAAACTGTAAACGATAATCTGCCGGAAGCCCTGGCATATCGACCTGTTCCAAAATTCGACGAATGTTTGACAGTTCGCCTGAGTATTGAAGGGAAATTCTTTTCAGATCATCAAAAACCTGTGGATATGAACTAATTGTTATATAAAGATCTTTTTGATTCTTAGCAATCTGGTCTAGTTGTTCAAATAAGCCATTTTGAATTTCGCGGATAGCAGTAAAAGGAGCCTTCTTTTCGTGCCAACGTTTTTTACTCTCCTCGTTTTGCTCGGAAACGGATTTGATTTGTTCTCCCCAACCACGAGTGTCTTCTACCTCTGAATGCGAGAGCGTAAAACGATGTGCCAGACGATCAATTTCAAGTGTCAGTTCTTGATTTTGTGCACGAACGTGTTTTAATTGATTAGTTAATCGACGATCATTTTTCTTGACATCGTATTCGGCGCCATATTCGTTTTCAATCGTATCGTAAAGAGTTTTAATCTGTACTTCAAGAATTCTTTCGGCATCCGCTGTCTTTTTCATGTCCAAATTTTTCAAAGCATTTAAAATCTGGCTATGGCTCTTTTTCATGTCGGCAATTACAACATTTGGATCGGCATCGAAAACAAATCCTTGTTTTGTCAATTGATCGGCACCGTTTTGCAATTCCTTGAAGTTCGTTGGATAACGATTGACTAATTTATCATATAGTGGAGGAATATCAATCATTTTCTTTTCCAAATCGTTAGTCTCGACACGAAGTTGTTCATAAACATCAGTCGCAGCCGTATGGTCACCCGATTCGGTTAATTTAACAAACTTGGCAAAATTATCTTCCAAACCGGAGAGAACATTCTCTAGCGGCTCGGAGGCCGGACCATATTTAAAGGATTCGGCCAAAATTTTCTTCCGCAACTTGTCATATCTTAATCGAAGTTCATCAACCGCCTTGCGGTGTTCCTGATCGACTTCGTTCAATTTCTCCAAGCCGCCTTGAATACTGGCAATTTTTGCTTTCGTTTCTTTTAAAGTCGAATTCAAAGTGTTGAATTCATCGCGCGTTTTAAAAACATTCAATCCACGCGAATCAAAAACGACCGAATTGGCTAATTGGTCAATATGCAGGAACTTTGAATTCTCAATATCGTTATAATCGGCTTCCAACTGCTGATACTCATGCAGGGATTTTCCGGTTAAACTTAATTTACGGGCATCCAAAAGCGCTTGTCTGACGTTAATCTGTGCCAACTTGTCTTTTTCTTCTACAACTTCATTCGCTCGTTTTGCATAGGAACGCTGAAAAAGTACGGCGGCCAGGTAACTGACCAGTAAAATTATCGAAATTATTAATAAGACCCAAATCATAGCTGCTTACTATTTTATGTCTTATGGAGGCAAGTCAAAAGCAACATCAGCTTTTCTTAAAATATAGTTCGCTTTAATACGAACATAGCCAGTCCTCATGCTTGCTTTTCAGCCATTGAGCGCGTATTATGGAATGGTTGTTTACAGCAGTCAAGCAGGAAGCTCGTCAACAAATCGATTTCAAAGCAAATCTTTGAGTAGGCAAGCTGTTAGACCGAAGTCGATTTGCACGAATCTTGGCTTGGCCCATTTACAACAGAATGGAGAATATATGTCACGTTATACCGGACCAAAATGGCGTTTAAGCCGTCGTCTCGGTATTTCTCTTTCTGGAAGCGGCAAGGAATTAGCAAGACGCCCTTACGCTCCCGGTGATCATGGAAATACCGGACGTCGTCCAAAATTATCAGAATATGCCACGCAATTGCGTGAGAAACAAAAGCTTCGTTTTACTTATGGATTGTCAGAACGCCAATTCCATAATTTATTCTTAAAAGCCGGCAAAATCCGCAAGGGTTTGCACGGTACCAACTTCTTTATTTTACTTGAGACACGTTTGGATTCAGTTGTTTTCCGTCTTGGACTAGCGTCTACCCGCCCACAGGCTCGTCAACTAGTAAATCACGGACACATTCTTGTCGATGGAAAACGAGTAACGATTCCTTCTTATGAGGTTAAGCCTGGACAGATCATTTCTGTTCGCGAACGTTCAAAGAAAATCGTTCCAATCCTTAACTCGGTAGAGGCTTCATTGAACAACACTCCCTTTGTTGAGTTCGATGCAGATAAGCTGGAAGGAAAGTTAACTCGTTATCCAGAACGTGAAGAACTTGGTGCTGATATTAACGAATCTCTAATCGTTGAATATTACAACCGTCTTGGTTAATTTATTAATTAAGAATCACCTGATGGTGGTTCTTTTTTTTACAAAAATATACAAAAAAAGAAGCCCTTCGGCTTCTTAGTTTTTTCAATTGCTTGTTTTAACCGTATGGTGGAACCAAGCTATTTTTTTGTCCAGCAATGCAACGGCATCATTGGCCAAATAAAGCATGTAAGTGAAGAAGAGGACCAGTGAGGCATCTCCTTGAACAGCAGTAACTCCCCACAATGCAACTTGGGCCGCTCCCTGAATAATCCAAAAGTAATAAGACTCTGAAAAACGCAAAGTTGTTAAAAGTGCTCCAGTTATTCCGATCGCCGCAGTGAACGAATCGATAATCGGGCGAGGTGTCTTGGTAATATAAATCTCAAAGAAATATAAGACAATCCAAGCTGCAAAGAAAACCACTGAAAACATTTTGTACCAATAAGACGAATCATGTTTCTCATTACGAGCTCCGACTTCGGAAATCTTGCGTACTTTCTTTTCAACATCAATCGCCCAATTTGGTGAAATCAAAACAGGTATGTCAAGTAGAACAATATAAACTCCCTGAAGAATCGCATCAGAAGGGTTTTTAGCGTGGATTGCAACCACAATATAAATTAATGCGGAAATCAACCCAAAAACTCCATTTAAGGGACGTGTATTCGTAATTGCAAGTGTTGTAGTGAAGCCTAAAATAGCGGCTACAAAAGTCCAAATTGCAATTGCGTTCAAGGGTGCGCTAAATGTTTGCCATGCAATAAAAAGATAGCCAAATAGCAAGAGTATGTATGACGATGTTGACCAACCAGACATTTGGTGAATGTACCAAGATGGTTTAAATAAATCTTTAAAAGTATGTTGTTGCTCCATATAATTCCTCCAATTTTTTGTTCTATACGCGAGCGCGCGTTATTAAGAGTAACAAAAAAATCCTGATCGAAATCAGGATTTAAAACAGTAATTTAAATTTATTCAATTAACTTTACTATCATTAAAAAACTTAATTAAAAATAGAGAATTTTACATCATTCCCGGCATACCGCCAGCATTAGGAGCAGCTGGAGCAGCTGGAGCGTCTTTCTTAGGAAGCTCGGCAACAACTGCTTCGGTAGTCAAAATCATAGCTGAAACAGAAGCGGCATTCTGCAAAGCAGAACGAGTAACTTTGGTTGGATCAACGATTCCAGCATCAATCATGTTAACCCATTCACCTGTCGCAGCATTGAAACCAACTTCTGGTTTTTCGCTCTTAGCACGTTGAGCAATAACCGAGCCTTCCAAACCGGCATTTTCAACAATTTGGCGTAAAGGCTCTTCTAGGGCACGAAGAACAATTCTTGCACCGGTAGCAACATCGCCTTGTAATGAATCAGCAACTTTCTTAACTTCAGGAATTATATTAACAAATGCGGTTCCCCCACCTGCAACAAAGCCTTCTTCAACGGCAGCACGAGTGGCATTTAAAGCATCTTCAATCCGATACTTCTTTTCTTTTAATTCGGTCTCAGTTGCAGCACCAACTCTAACAACAGCGACGCCACCAGCTAATTTAGCAAGACGCTCCTGGAGCTTTTCGCGATCAAAGTCCGAAGTAGTCGAATCGATTTCTTGACGAATCGACTTGATTCGATCAGCCAAAGCAGTCTTGTCGCCTTTGCCTTCGACAATTGTCGTTTTGTCTTTTGTGATAGTTACACGATTGGCTTGTCCCAATTGGTCAATAGTTACATCTTTAAGTTGTAAACCAAGATCCTCAGTAACAACCGTTGCACCGGTCAAAATTGCAATGTCCTGTAACTGAGCCTTGCGACGATCACCAAATCCAGGAGCCTTAACAGCAGCAACATTAAAGGTTCCACGCAACTTATTCAATACCAAAGTAGGAAGAGCTTCTCCAGTAATGTCGTCCGCGATAATCAAAAGAGAACGTCCCTGTTCGACAACGCTTTGCAAAACTGGCAGAATATCTTGGATGTTGCCAATCTTTTGGTCAGTAATCAAAAGATATGGATTGTCCAAATTTGTTTCCATTTTGTCATTATCGGTAACAAAGTATTGGCTCATATATCCACGATCAAACTGCATACCTTCAACGACATCCAATTCGGTCTCGATACCTTTGGACTCTTCAATCGTGATGACACCATCATGACCAACTTTTTCCATGGCATCGGCAATTAATTTACCAATTTCTTCATTAGCAGCAGAAATAGAAGCAATCTGTTGGATAGAAGATGAATCCTCAACTTCGTGGGAATTCTTGTTTAAACCAGCAACTGCGGCTGCAGTTGCTTTTTCAATTCCACTACGGATACCAACTGGGTTAGCACCAGCTGTAACATTTTTCAAGCCTTCATTAACAATAGCTTGAGTCAAAACAGTTGCTGTAGTTGTTCCATCACCAGCGACATCATTAGTTTTGGAAGCTGCTTCCGTAACAAGCTTGGCTCCCATGTTTTCATAATGATCGTCCAACTCGACAGCTTTCGCAATTGTGACACCATCATTGGTAATTGTTGGTGTTCCATAGCTTTGCTCCAAAACAACATTGCGACCCTTAGGACCGATCGTTGTCTTAACGGCATCCGCTAATTTATCGATTCCAGCTTGCATACGAGTGCGAGCATCTTCAGAAAAGCGTACTTCTTTAGCCATATATTACAATACCCCCAAAATATCTTTTTCGTGAACAATGAGGTAATCTTCCCCGTCGATCGTAACTTGAGAACCGGCATATTTATCAAACATAACTTTATCGCCGACTTTAACAGACTTGGGAGCTTTTGAATCTCCAACACTTGTCTCCGAAATTGCCACAACAGAACCCATCACTGGTTTTTCTTTGGCATTATTTGCAATTAAAATTCCGCCAACCTTTTCTTCTTCAGGTTGGTCAATACTAAGAACAATTCGATCGCCTAATGGTTTGATCATGTATGTAAAACCTCCTTTTAATTTGTTCCGCGTAAAATTATAACGCAATTGGTCAAAAAAGGTCAAACTTTTTGACAAAGTCTGACCTTTTTAAAATTAAATTGAATAATGCCTATTTGGCACTTTTAATGTTTTCAAAATTATCAACGAAATAAATCAAAGTCTGCATCCCGGTCGTTAAATCAACATGCTGGACCCTGACACTATTTGGAACCGTGATTCTAATCGGAGAGAAGTTTAGAATGCCCTTAATACCGGCATCAACCAATTGGTCGGTAACTTCCTGGGCGGATTTTCCGGGAACCGTCAGAATTGCAATCATAACATTTTCTTTATTTAATTCGCTTTTTAAATCGCCAATCGAATAGACCGGGATCGTTTCACCCTTTTCATTATCGATCTTCAGTTCCTTTTTCTTTGGATCGACATCAAATCCCATTACAATCTGAATGTTGCTTGAATGAACAAAGTTGTATTTCATCAAAGCTTGGCCTAAATTACCAGTTCCGACCACGGCAACTTTATTAAGCTTGTCCTGAGACAAAACCTTGCTAAAGAAATCCAGCAAAGCCGAAACATCATAACCGAATCCACGCTTTCCAAGAGCTCCAAAATAAGAAAAATCACGACGAACCGTGGCTGCGTCAAATTTGATCGCCTCGGAAATTTCTGTTGAATTGATCCGCTTTATGCCTGCTTCATGCAGCGAGGATAAATAATAATAATAAATCGGCAAACGTTGAGCGGTTGCGCGTGGTATCTGTGTATCAGCAGTCATAGTATATTCAAATCCTTTCATTGACCTAAGATATATTAATTGTAAACGAATTAGATAAAAAGATCACAAAAATTGTGAAATGCTCACATTCTTGCAAAATTTAAAGATGGATCAACATTCAAATCAAGTGGTGCAAATAATCTCTGTTTGTAATTAAGATAAGCAGCTGCACCGATCATTGCTGCATTATCACCGGATAATTTAATCGGTGCTTCCGTAAGTTCAATTTTATATTCTTTCGATAAATTTTCAAAAGCAGTTCGTAAAGCCAAGTTGGCAGCAACGCCGCCACCGAGCAATAGCTGCTTTGGTTGAAACTTTTCAATTGCCAATCTACTCTTTTCGGTAATTGCTTCAACGACTGCTTTTTGAAAACTTGCAGCAACATCGTTCCTATTGAATTCTTCTGAGACCTGTTCGTGATGGTGAACGTAGTTTAATACAGATGATTTCAAACCGGAAAAAGAAAAATCAAAATCGTCTTCGGTATGTGCAATTGGAAATTTAATAACAGCCTTACCGTGACCAGCCATTTCTTGAATTTCTTTGCCAGCTGGATATTTAAGGCCAAGAATCCGACCAACTTTATCAAATGCTTCGCCGGCAGCATCATCAAGCGTTGTACCGATGATTTGAAAAGTATTCTCTTTTTCCATCCAAAGTAATTCCGTATGACCTCCGGAAACCATAATTGCCAATGCCGGATAAACCGTTGCTTTGACAAAGTTGGCTGCACTGATGTGCCCGGCTAAATGGTTAACGGCAATAAAAGGTAAATGATGGACCATAGCAAATGTTTTCCCTGCCATCAGACCAACCAATAAAGATCCAACTAAACCAGGACCGTAAGTTGCTGCCACCGCGGACAATTGCCGTTCAGGATCATTAATACCGGCTTTTGTCAAAGCTTCTTCCGTTACGCGATTGATCCATTCTAGATGATGGCGGCTGGCAACTTCGGGAACGATTCCACCAAACCTTTGGTGGCTGGCAATTTGAGTGGCGACAACATTGCTGAGAATTGTATTACCGTTTTTAACAACTGCCGCACTCGTTTCATCGGCTGAAGATTCAAAGGCTAATATTATATCATCTGTTTTCTCATTCATAAGCACCATTCCATCTCAATTGCATCCTCATGATCATCATCGTAATAACTGGGCAATTCCTGTATCTCTTTAAAACCGAGCGTTTCATAAAGCTTACGCGCTTTTCTATTTGAACGGCGAACTTCCAAAGACAGAATTCCCAGATTGTTTTCTTTAACCAATTGCCCGGCAAACTTAATCAAGTAACTGCCAAGTCCTTTGTTTTGCCAAATCGGCAGCACGGCAATATTCGTAATGTGCAAATCATGTTGCCGTTTGCGATAAGAGATACCAATGAAAGCAATCGCCTGTCCACCAACATTGGCCGACAAATACAAATTGCCGCGGCCTTGATTGATTTCCGAAACAAAAGCAAATTGATTCCAAGGGGCGGAGCCGGTATAAACAGCCTCTTCAATCGCGACTAATTTTTTCGTATCTTCCAAATCGACCTGGCGAATCAAAATTTGTGTGTTGGCAATCTCGATCCGTCGTTCGCTAAAACCCTCGATTTTTTTAGACTTCAGAAACATATTTGCTATATTCCCCATCCTTCGCTTCCGGATGTTTCGCTTCCCAATTCATTTCGGCAGCTGTTTTTCGCAGGTAATTGGGAACAAAGTGATCAGGATCAATGACCGGTAAAAACAAAGCCGACTTTGCCAGAACTTTTGGATCGATTAAACGATTGGATTTCTGCTCGACAAATTTAAAAGCATTATCCTTGATTTCATTTTTGAACTCGTCGCCGCTTCCTTCTTCAAAAACAAAGCAGCTATTCTTTGGCAGTTGTTTTAGCAGCTTGGAAAAAACCCAGTGTTTTTCAGAAACTACAACTTTTCCCTGCTGATCATAAGCTGCGGCAAAAACGTTATGGTTGCGAGCATTAATCAGCGGTACTTTCAATTGACCGGCAGTAAGCTTTATTGAATCACTAATTGCAAAAAGGGTTGAAACCGCCACCAAATCGCAGGAAAGCTGACTGGCCAAAATTTTGGCAACCGTTGCGCCGATCCTTAATCCAGTAAAAGAACCAGGCCCGGCTGTTACCACTATTCTATCCAAATCTTTGTAATCCCAAGCTGCTTTTCTCATGAGTTCGGAAATAGCCGGTAAAATCTTCATCGAATGTGTTCTGGCCAGATCATGCTCATGATTATGAGCAAAAAAAAGGCCGGTTGTCGAATCGAAAATACCGACATTCAGCGTCGATCCGCTTGTATCAAAAGCTAAAATTTTCATTGTTCTTTATCATCATAGCCATTTGGATGTTTAGTCATCCAATTCCAGGCAGATTTAATTTCATCCTCAACGTTACTTAATTTAGGATCCCAGCCAAGTACTTCCTTGGCTTTTTTCGGGCTAGCAACCAAAGCGTCCGGATCACCGGCGCGGCGGGGGCCAATCTCAACTTTAAAATCAATTCCAGTCACCTTTTTGGCGGCACTGATTAATTGTTTATTTGACATGCCCATTTCTGTTCCCAAATTGAAACGATTGGATTTATTTTCTCGTTGCAAATATTCCAAAGCCAGAACATGAGCATCTGCCAAATCAACAACATGTACGTAATCACGAACGTTTGTACCATCAGGAGTATTGTAGTCATCCCCAAAAATAACCATTTTATCTTTCTTGCCCTGGGCGACCATTAAAATATTTGGAATCATATGCGTTTCCGGATTGTGATCTTCGCCAATTGAACCATCGGCCTTGGCTCCGGCAACATTGAAATATCGAAGGGCAACCCCTTTAATTCCATAAGCTTGATCGGACCAAGCCATAATTTGTTCCATCTGTAGCTTTGTCAATCCATAAGGATTAATTGGCTTTTGTATTTCATCTTCGGTAATCGGGTTATGTTTTGGAACTCCATATGTCGCAGCGGATGAAGAGAAAACGATCTTTTTAACATTGTGATCACGCATTGCTTCAAGCAAAGAAATCACACCGAAAGTATTATTGTCAAAATAAAAAAGTGGTTTTTTCATCGACTCGCCGACTTGAGTTAAAGCGGCAAAATGAACGACTGCATCAAAATCGTTCTCATCGAAAATTTTTTTAAGAGCTGTTTTATCGCGGACGTCGGCTTCATAAAATTTAGCCTGATCCGGAACCGCTTGGCGATGACCGGTCCAAAGATTATCCACAACTGACACCCGATCG
Source organism: Oenococcus oeni (assembly GCF_020510245.1). Taxonomy (NCBI): domain Bacteria; kingdom Bacillati; phylum Bacillota; class Bacilli; order Lactobacillales; family Lactobacillaceae; genus Oenococcus; species Oenococcus oeni. The sequence continues at coordinate 1,378,201 of NZ_CP084701.1, forward strand.
CCGTGAGCAAGCAAACGATCGACAGTATGAGAACCAATATATCCGGCGCCGCCTGTAACTAATACATTCATTTTCAATCTCCCTTAATTGTCTCTGATAATGTTATCACTAAACTTCCGACCACTCAATTTCAGCTTGAGCATTAATCAGCGAATTATCCGATATTTCATGGACGCTATGCAAAGGACCGATAAATTGAGCCATCGAAACGACTGACTGGTTCAGCCGGATCTCTTTAACATATTTAATCAAAATTCGTTTCGGTTCATGCCTCAACAAAAAATTTTCCGCAACCGGGACTAAAAAGAACTTTAAATAATTGGAATTATTAACATGTTGATTGGTATCGATATCAAAATAATTCGCTTTAATTTCTTCGACCGAAATTGAAGCTCCGCTGAAACTTCGATCAAGATCGGCCGGCTTCTCCAGTCTCTCAAGACGATCAACGAGATTGCCTTTTAATGGATCCACAAATTCAGAGTCGATACTAACCAGACGGCGACGCTTTAAATCAATCATTGCCCACAAAGAATCAATATGAATTAAAGTATTTCCATCTTGATCGAAAAAATCAAAATCGCGAAAGGCAAAAAAACGATTATGTCTTTTTGGATCAGTCCTGATCTTGATCTTTTCGCCTAAATTCGGACGACGATTAATCTTAATATCATACTGTAATAAGATCCAACCATGATGAGCTTCGACCAAACGCTGCATACCGATTCCCATTTCAACAGTCTGCTTGGAACTGACCGAAATTGCCAATTCCGTGATCATCGGCAAAGAAAGTTTTGCTGTTCGATCACAATAGAAGTCCTCAATATAAAGTTCTTCGGAATAAATTTCAGACATCGTTTTTCTCCTTATGGTAAATTTTATAAACATCGGCTCTAATCAGGCCCAACAGCTTTGCAACTGCTTTAATAGCATCAATTGGTTTCGTTCCAGAAGCAATTCTTTCATCGATCAAATCGACAATTAACTCATCAGAAGGCACGATTGCTTCGTGAATTTTTTTTATCAATAAAACAAATTCTCCTCGCGGACGATTGCTTTTTATAAAATTCAGTGCTTGAGTAATATCACCACGATAATAGGATTCGAATTTCTTTGTTAATTCTCTTGCTAAAACAACCTTGGTTTTTTCACCGAATATTGCACGAACATTTTCCAAAGTTTTGCCAACACGAAATGGAGATTCATAAAAAATTAAAGTTGAGTCTAAGGGCATCAATTCTTCTAACTGTTTTTTCTGTTCGGAATCCTTTTTCGATAAAAAGCCAATAAAAGTAAATTTATCAGCTGGAAGGCCGCTTGCAATCAAAGCTGTGATCCCAGCCGAAGGGCCCGGCAGGCTGATTACATCAACCCCATTTTGGATTGCCGCTAAAACCAACTCATGACCCGGATCGGAAATCGAAGGCATTCCAGCATCCGATATCTGTGCAATATTGAGACCTTTTTTCAATTTATCGACTAATTCCGGTACCCTTTGGGCATAATTATGTTCGTGTAAACTAATTAAATCTTTTTTTATTTGGAAGTGTTGAAGAAGGATTCCTGAATGACGTGTATCTTCCGCAGCAATCAAATCAACTTCTTTCAGCGTCGAAACAGCTCTGATAGTCATATCATCAAGGTTTCCTATCGGCGTTGGTACCAAATAGAGTTTTCCATATTCACTTGTTTGAAAACTTTTCTGTTCCATTAACCATCCTTAAAGCTTCCAAAGTAAATGATTCAAGCATTGTCTGCCAGCTGACGGTAAATCTCGATCGTTGAGAAATTACCAGCCATCTATCCAAGATATCAGCCAAAACCGAATTGGGTGCCTTTTCCAATCTCATCGACAATTCGCTCGAGAGGGCAAGATTGAAAATATTCTGATGTTCATTCGTATCGACAAAATTCAACAAATCGCTTTGTACAAAAGCAAACGATTTTTCTTGACGATTAAATATTTCATCAAGCCACTCTGTAATCGATCTTTTCAAATTAATCGCAAAACCGTCTAGCAAAAGATCGTCTGCTTGGCTGATTGATTTACTAATCCGGCTGATAAAGATCGCTTCGTCTTCTTGAATGCCCTTATCGACTAATTGTTCACTAATTTCAGATTTTTTCTGTTTGGGAATATTAATTAATTGAACTCGTGACAAAATTGTCGGCAAAACCCGATTGCGGTTTCTAGCCTGTAAAAAGATATATTGGCGATCATAGGGTTCCTCGATAAATTTAAGAATCGAATTGGCAGCGGAATCGGTCATTTTATCAGCGTCATCAATTACGGCAATCTGGGGATGCTCCGATTTTTCGGCGAATATATCGCGAACCGTGCGCATCTGGTCGACCGATAACGTTTTTTTTCCTTCAGGAATCTTCACTTCGATTAAATTGGCATTTTCAAAAACATCGTCACCAGTTTTTTCCTGTAAAATTCGGCTGCTGATCGCAGCAATCAAATTATGTATTTCTCTTGGATCTTCACCAAGAAAAAGGTAAGCATGAGAAAGCTTACCCGATTCAATCAAATGCAAAAAAAAACGCTTTAAGTCATTAACTTTTGAAACTTGGTTTGGCATTAAAAGTGTTGAAAATCCTCGATCGCCTGAACAATAATTGTCGCTCCACCGATTTCAACTTCAATCGGTTGGCCAATCGTATCAATACTCATATCCAAACCAACCGGTGGAGTCACAAATTGTTTGCGTGTCTTGGAATGCTCCTTAATGACTCCGATTGTAGTATTGACTTCGTCATCTTTAACGGCAATCAGGAAAGTCGAATTCCCAGAACGTAAAAATCCGCCGGCAGAAGCCAAACGGGTCGCACGAATATTATGCTCGACTAGAGCATTGGCAACTGAAGAAGCATCCTTATCTTGTACAATTGCAGTAATAAGTTTCATATCCAACCTTTCAAACTTTCTTGAATTAATTGTAAAGCATTAATAGCTATTTTTTCAGGACTTTGTGTGGCATCAAGCACTTTTATCCGATTTGGCTGATCTTTGGCGAGCTGCAAATAGGTCTGACGAACCTTTTTATGAAAAACAAGTCGATCCTTATCCAAACGATTAACCTCATCACTACGATGCTTCATAATTCTTGCAATCCCGACTTCGCTTGGAAGATCAAGCAAGAGTGTTAAATTCGGTTGCAACCCATTGGTAGCAAAGTTATTAATTTCGCCGACAGCTTCAATTCCCAGTTCGCGGCCACCACCCTGATAAGCAATCGATGAATCAACAAAGCGATCCGACAAAACAATTTTTCCATCTGCCAAAGCCGGTTCGATTTTTTCCACCATATGTTGAGCCCGCGCAGCTGCAAAAAGTAGTGCCTCCGTTCGTCGATTCATTTCCGGATATTTCAGCCCCAGGACAATTTTTCGGATCGCCTCGGAAATTCTGACACCGCCAGGTTCTCTTGTTTCGATCAGATTATCGCCAAAAATATCTCTGAGAGCCGGCATTAAATTATCCAATAAGCTGGTCTTTCCGGCACCATCCGGTCCTTCTATGGTAATAAAAAAACCTTTTTTCATTTTCTAATTCCTACATCCTTCAAACGGACTTGACGCATCAGATAGGCCTGTTTATCTTTTGCCAGCATCGTTCTGGAATGAATAAAACGCTGGTTAACATGGCCGGACTGTAGGTTACGTTCCGTTTGAAGACAGGCATCGTAATCATCCTGTAAGCGACTGACTGCATCAATCAGGCTTTGATGAAAGAAATCGCTGTATGAAATTTTCTTTCCCCAAATCATATTTCCGTCCTCCCGTTTACTGCTTGTGTAAGTGTTAATTGATCAGCATAATCAACATTCGTGCCAACCGAAAGTCCACGAGCCAATCGAGTAACCTTAATTCCCGAAGGTCTGATCAAACGTGCCAAGTAAAGAGTTGTCGCTTCGCCTTCCGTTGAGGCATCCAAACCAATGATTACTTCTTTGACTTCTGAATGGTCAGACAGGCGCGTAATCAAACTAGTGATATTAATATCTTCCGGTCCCCGTCCCTCCATCGGCGACAAAACACCATTTAAAACGTGATAAAGTCCGTGATAATCATGAGTATTTTCAATTGCCATCTCATCTTGACTATTTTCGACAACGAAAATCTTGCTTTGATCACGGGACTCATCGCTGCAAATAACACAGGGATCATCATCTTTGGAGGTAATAAAACCGCAAATGCGGCAAAAAGTCAGATCGGATTTACTGGCTGACAGACTTCTAGCAAAATTCTTAACATCGTCGTCAGACATTCCCAATGTATAAAAAGCCAAACGAGTCGCCGATTTTCGGCCGATACCCGGTAATTTACTATAAGATTCAATTAATTTTGCAATTGCTTCCGGATACTGCATTACTTATTTTCATCCTTTACTTTGACAATATCACCAAATAATTTTTTCGCTTTATCGACAACATCACGATTTTCAGATGATTCGGCCGGTGTTGCTTTCGCTTTGGAAGTTTCTGATTGAGTCGAATTCGGCAGCTGTGTTTCCTGAGTACTTTTATCCTCAATTTTTGCACCGCGAAGTTTTAAAATATAATTTTTTCTTAGGGTCACCCAATCGGCTTCGCTGATAAAGACCAGCTGATATTTAACTCCAAGCAAATCGAGAAGACTTTCGGAAAGTTTTGCAACAAAGTCCGGCGTTCTGGCAGCCGCCTCGGCCAATTCAGGATGGTTGAAAGAAATTATAAGTCCCTTTTGACTGGCGGCAACCGGTTCGGAATTTTCTGCCAGCATTGCAACAGATTCATCGAAATCCGCAACGATATCCGGCCAGGCATCTTTGACAGCCTGCAGTTCGCTTTTAACCGCTGCCTCCATTACTTGCCACGCCGAATCGTCATCCGTTTTTGCCAAACTAGGGCTTTCAAGCGGTTCCTCATTTTGAGATGCCGGTTTCTCGGTTGACTCGGGCACTTGATTGCTCTTTTCGTTTTTTTCCGCAATATCAACCTGCGCCTGAGGATGATTGTCAAAGTCACTTGCCATGCTTTCTGCCGAGCTTGCATTGCTATTAACAAGCACAGCCGAAGAACTCATCTCTGTTTTCGCTGGCGATGGAGTCTGAGCTTGTATGGCTTTCTGATCGACTTTTTTTAAACGAGAAGCGATTTTAACGGCAAGAATTTCCAAATATAATTCAGGACGAGTTGTTTGCTTCATTTTCATTAAATTATCGGAAACATCGTCGATTGCCTGTTCGAAAACTGAATTAGAAAACTCTTTGGATAAATTTTCAATCTGATTAAAAGCATTTTCAGAAACCAACTCCGGTGCGATTTTAATCAACATTAAATTCTTCAAGAGAACCAGTAAATCTTCCGCGAAACGAATCGGATCTTTACCATCCAATAATAATTTGTGAATATCTTTAAAGGCTTTGGCTGTTTGTTTCTCCAAAACATGTTGCAAAAACCCAATTTGTTGATCGATTGGACTGGTGCCGGTTATTTTAAAAACGTCGTCTAATTCGACACGGCCGGTTTTTGTGATTGCAACTGCCTGGTCAAGAATAGAAAGTGCATCGCGCAAACCGCCATCAGAGGCGTTGGCGACTATTTTCAAAGCCGCCGGATCATAAGCGATTTTTTGATCATCCAAAACGAATTCAAGCCGCTTAACGATTTGGTCGACATCGATCCGATGAAAATCAAATCGTTGAACCCGGCTTAAAATTGTTGCCGGAATTTTTTGCGGTTCGGTAGTTGCTAAAATGAATTTCACCTGGGCCGGAGGTTCTTCTATTGTTTTCAAAAGGGCATTAAAAGCTCCCGTCGAAAGCATATGTACTTCATCAATGATATAAATTTTAAATTGATATTCGATCGGTGCGTAATTAGCAGCATCGCGAAGATTTCTAATTTCGTCGACTCCATTATTCGAGGCGGCATCAATCTCGATAATGTCGGAAAAACTTTCACGATTATTGTCGTCCGGGATTCCCTCGATCTCGCGAGCAAAAATTTTTGCAACCGAAGTCTTCCCAGTACCACGCGGTCCGGCAAACAAATAAGCGTGCCCGACTTTATTAGACTTGAGAGCATTTTCCAGAGTTTGTGCAATAACTGTTTGGCCGACCAAATCACTAAAAGTACGCGGCCGATATTGTCGATAAAGTGCTTTATACATTATTAAAATTCTAACATTGAGATAAAACAAAAACGAGCACAATACCTGACTAGCTTAAGGCTGCTACATTCCTGTCCTGACCTGATTCACTAGTGGCATCTGCCCGCTTCTATATTGTAACGAATTTTACAAAAAACTGTCAAAGAATGGGCAAAATAATTTTGCTTTCTTTTAAATCAACAGTATATTCCTGGATTTTTTGAGGATGCAATGTATATTGCATATCGCTGGCAAAAATAAACAAAACTATTTTCGAAGATGCTGTTAAACGATATATCGTTGGCTGAAGCAATAGCTTTAAATCAAGAAACTGATTCTCATATACCTGATTAACAATATTTGGTCCCTGAATATTTTGCAAATTAATGTGGCCGTTAGTAATCAGGTGCTCGTCTGTTTTTTTGGAATAAAAATCGCGTAAAGGAATCGCGTGATCCTCAAAATTAATCTTAAAATTACGGTTTAAAACAATTTTGGTAACTTTGCTGGAATGTTTCCCGGCATTCATTTCGACCAGAGCCGCTGTTAAAAGACCTGTCCGGGAATTTGTTTTAATTCTTAAATTTAATTGAATGCGCCCATTAATTGTCGAATCAGCGATTGTCGGTAAATTTATTTTTAAAAGGGAATTATCGAAAATTTCCTTAGCAGAATAAAAATCCTTCTCGTAATTTTCATAGTTTGAATAATGATTATGATAAATTTCTGTAAGATTATCTTTATAACTGGCCAGTTTTTCACCGGCTAATCTGGCTAAATTAAATTCACTTTTGCGTTCTGTTTGAGTCCAGTCGGACTGGCCATGCCAAATTTCCGGATCGATATTATCTTCGACAATGACTTTCGGAAGGGTCTTTTGAATAGAATTTTCCAATCCAAATAATTCATGAGTCAGCCAGGCGTTGCAAATATCAAGATAGTCAAAAGAACGAATATCATGGGGACTGATATGTTGTCCTTGATGAAGAATTACATTCACGCTTTGACCACTATGCTTCGATAATTTGGCAAGAATATTAAAAACATTTATCGGTTTAACATTCCAATCGTTTAAGCCATGGACGTATAAACAATCAATCTTGATTTTTTCTGCTTGATTTAAATAATTTCGTTGATCCCAAAATTCGTTGTAATTTCCGGTTTGGCGGTCTTCGGCCTTTTTCATTTCCGACAAACTTTTTTCAAAAATCGATTTAATTTTAAAAAACTGTGATCCATCAAACCAACGAGAAAAGGTATCCAAAGCCAAAACGTCCGCATCTTCGCCCTGAAATCCTCCCGGAGCAACTACCAAACCGTTTTCACGATAATAATCGTACCAAGAAGAAATCGCCGACTCGGAAATAATCGTTTTCAAACCAAGTGGATTACGAGTGGCGCAGGCCGTTGCGAGCGTGCCAAGATAACTTCGGCCAGTCATGGCAACCGACCCGTTTGACCAGGCTGCCCGAATCGAATTAGAGGCAGCTTTATCTGTAAATGCTAACCTGTGCCCGCTTAAATACTCAATTGCCGCACAACAAGCCGTTGTCTCATCGGGACCGCCAGATGAACGCAGTCCATCTGAACCACGAGTTCCCAAACCACCATAATACGCAACCGCAAAACCACGAGCCAAAAAATAATCGTTTAACGGAAAGGTCGACGCGCCGGTCTTACTGCTTCTTTTAAAAGATTCTTCCTCAATGACTTCTTGTTTTTTTAAAGCCGGTAATTGCTTTTCGGTCTCGGACGAACTGCCAATTTGAAAATTAAAATCGTCTTTAATCGATAAATCTCCTTCTGGGCTGTGAACATCTTCCTGCATATCATTTGTTCCGTAAAAATAGGGATTGGCCGTCAAAATTACCGGAACTTTAAAATCGGCAACTTCCTTTTTTGGTCGGCTAATCGTCAATAAAAGCAGATCATTTTTCCGATCTTGATCTGTGTCGATTCGTGTATCGATATATACCCTTTCATGAAGAAGATCTTTTTTCTGAAAAACTGCCAATGATTTACCGGCAAAAAAGAGTGGTTTTGGAATTTTATTGGCAAAACTTTCGATCAAAAAGCCATCGCTGACTAAATTATCAATCAAACTTAAACCGTTCGCTGATCGGAGAATCAAAGCATTAAAAAGAAAATCGGCCAAATTAGTCGAATCGATCTTCACTGCTGACAAAACCTGTTGGCCACTGTCGATCAAGAATTGCTTCCCACTGCCAAAATCAATTTCCAAACCCAAATTAAAATCAAGTAATTGATCTATCACTAAATAAAAATCTTCAGCCGAAATCGACTGGAAATCTCTTTCCAAATAAGTTGATAAATCATTTTTCCCGTTAACTAAAATTGCTTTTTCTGCTTCTTTTTTAGCTTCAAAAGAGTGACAATTGGGAAACATTCGCTTAAAGAAAATTTTCAAATTATCATGAAAACTATTTTCAAAAAAACTATCATCAAATAAATTAATTCTCTTCAATTCATCAAAAGGATCAAAAAAAGAATCATCAGTAAAAGCATTGTATTTAAAATTATTTTTCAAAACATCATTCCTTTTATTTAATGATTTAAGTATAGTGAAAACTAGATAATTAGCATAATTTTAAACTAATCATGCTTTCTAACCCAGGCTTTTCGCCCTTCTTCGAGCAAAATCATTGGTAGCGGAACACAGGCCAGAAGAAGCCACTCAAGCGGTTTTAGAGGGGCTGTTTCAAACAAATTCTGCAAAAAAGGAACGTACATTAATACAATTAAAAGTAAAATTTCGAAGAAAATCCCAAAATCGACATGGTGATTGGAAAAAATCCCAATTTTAAAGACTGAAATTTTTTCCGTCCGGGCATCAATTGCAGCCGAAATCTGAAAGAAAACAATTGCTGCTAAGGTCATCGTTGTCGCTTCACGATAATTTGCCCCGGAGGAAACAAGTGCTTGCCCAGGCCAGCCAAGTGTCCAGTTAATAAAGAAGTACGCGGCGGTCGAAATAATTGACCCCCAAAGTCCATACCAGCCAAAAGCTTTGACTAAAAGATTTTTTGTTAACAAGTGGGCCTTGCGATCCCGCGGCGGCTGTTCCATGACGCCAGCCTCGATCTTCTCGGCTCCCAAACCCAAAGCCGGCAACATATCGGTTCCGAGATCAACCGTTAAAATCTGCATAACCGTTAGTGAAAGCGGAATAATTCCTCCGGAAAGCAAGAACAAAACCGACGGAATGGCTTCCGGCATATTAGAGTTCAAAATATAAAGCAGGAATTTTTGAATATTGGAATAAACCGCTCGTCCTTCTTCAATCGCTGATACGATCGAAGCAAAATTATCATCGGTTAAAATCATATCAGCAGCATCTTTAGCAACATCAGTCCCGGAAACACCCATTGCAACACCGATATTGGCTTGTTTTAAAGCAGGAGCATCATTCACTCCATCACCGGTCGAAGCAACGATATGACCCATCGATTGAAGAGTTGTGACAATTTGATATTTTTGTTCCGGAGCGACCCTTGCAAAAATAATCTCACCGCTAAGGGCTTTCTTCAATTGATCGGTATTCATCCGGCTGAGTCTCTCTCCGGTAACAACCTGCACCTTTTTTGATACCAATCCAATTTTCATAGCTACCGACTTGGCCGTCAGTTCTGAATCACCGGTTACCATAATAATCTTGATTCCGGCTGAATGAGCCTTTTTAACTGCCTGATAGACTTGTGGACGAGGTGGGTCTGACATTGACGCCAGGCCAACAAAAATTAAATGTTCTTCCGTATTATCAATTTTGTATTCTTTTGGATCAACCTTATTATCAGTCTCGCGATAGGCAAAAGCCAAAGAACGCAGACCATCGCTGGCATATTTTCGATTGGCATCGAGGATTTCTTTTTTATCGTTTTCCGTGATCGAACGAACTTTTCCATTATCTAAAATTCTATCGGTAACTTGAAGAACAAAATCCAAAGCCCCTTTCGTAAAAATAACCCTTTTATTGTCAGCAAGTTGATGAATGGTACTCATTCTTTGACGACGAGAATCAAAGTGAACTTCGTGAATTCGAGGCATTTTCTTTTTCAAAGCAACAAAATCGATTCCTGATTTTTCAGTCAAAATCGTCAAAGAAGCCTCGGTAGGAGTGCCAATTATTTTCGGACTGTCTTTTAAAGATTTTGGTGCTTGAACTTCTGTGTCGTTATCAAGACTGGCAATTTTAATTAATTGTTCTAAAGATGAATGTTCACTTAAAACAACCGGCTTGTTTTTCTCCCGAATTTCACCATTATTAATGTAGCCTTCGCCCGAGACCTCATATTCGGATTCTTTGGTCCAAATATGATTAATCGTCATCTGATTCTGCGTTAAGGTACCGGTTTTATCTGTCGCGATAACCGTTGTTTCACCCAGGGTCTCAACCGAATTAAGATTCTTAACCAAGGCATTTTTATGAGCCATCCGTTGAACAGCTTGTGCCAAAGAAAGTGTGACTGTCGGTAAGAGACCTTCCGGAATAAATGCAACAATCATTCCCAAAGAAAATATAAAGGACTTGGCAATTGGATTTTTAACCAAAAAGACGGCAGCGAAGAAAAAGACAACTCCGATCGAAATGGCAATGATTGACAACTGCCGAGTCAAACGATTCAGTTCGATCTGCAGAGGGGAATCAACCCGTTTAGCTGTCTGCGTTAATTGGGCAATTTTTCCAAACTCTGTTTTCATGCCGGTTGACAAGGCAATTGCCAAACCAGTTCCAACGGAAACAGTCGTTCCGGCATATATCAGATTTCCGTAAGCAAACTTGCCCTGCCCTTTTGAATAGTCGGGCGATTTACTGATAAGTGTCGATTCGCCAGTTAGTGCTGATTCGTCGACTTGCAATTCATCAGTTTCGATCAAACGAGCATCGGCCGAAATTGAATTGCCAGCCTGTATCGAAAAAATATCTCCCGGAACCATTTTCGTTGCTTCAATTTTTGTTAATTTTCCGTCGCGATAGACGCTGGCATATGTTGGGAGCATTTTCATTAAAGAATCAGTTGCTTTTTTAGCAGCGAATTCCTGCCAGAACGAAAAAAGGCCGTTTATAACGTTAACAGCCCAAATAGCAATTCCCAGTTCGGTAATTCCGGCAAAAATCGCAATAATACCGGATACCCAGAGCAAAATTGCCATCATGCTGCTAAAAGATTTAAAAAAAGTTTTTATTTGAGATTCACCGCGTGCGCGGGTAATAATATTTGAACCGAATTTTTTTAATTTTTGTTCGGCCTGCGATTGTGTAAGACCGTTCTTGTTCGAATCCAGTTGCTTGTATAACTCTTTTAAATCGATTTCAGCAAAATCTTTGTCATCCATATTAAATTAAAACTCCTCAAACAGTAAAGACTATCGCTGCTAATAATAGATACCAAAATGAGACAATTTATCGAGATCAGTATTCAGCTACATTATATATCTCTTCCAGGGAATGGATTCTTTCAATCAACAATGCAGTTCTGCTTTCTTATTGATTTTTTCTTAGCTTTCTGAAAAAATCCTGCATTAAATTAGCCGATTGTTTGGCCAAAACATCCGGATATACCTCGACAAAATGATTTGAGCGACTATCTTCCAACAAATGATAAAGTGAAGAAACACCACCAAATTTCGGATCGGCGGCTCCATAAAATAATCTTGGAATTCGACTTTGAATGATAGCTCCACAACACATAACGCAGGGTTCGATAGTCACGAATAAGGAGCAATCATTCAAACGCCAGTCACCCAGAGAACGATTAGCCCCTTCGATTACTAATTTTTCGGCATGAGCCGTAGCAATTCCGGATTGTTCTTTTCGATTATGGTCGGCTGCAATCACTTGGTTATCTTTAACCAAGACCGCCCCAATTGGGACTTCTCCTTCATCAAAAGCCGTCTGGGCCTGCTTTAAGGCCAATTGCATGAATTCTTCAGTCATTGATTGATTGTAAGACATAGTAACCTTTATTGCGTTTTAGAATTTCGACATTTTCAAATGTATTTTTAAGATTCCTTTCGGCTGAAGGCGCTCCCTGCTTTTTCTGGAGAACAGCTAAAATTATGCCTCCGTTGATTAAATGCTTTTTACTTTCTACAAGCATTTTGGTAACAACGGTTTTCCCGGCTCTGATTGGTGGATTAACAATGATCGCTGCGTAACTGCCAGTAACATTTTCATAAATATTGGACTGAAAAACATTCGCTGAAAAATCATTCAGTTCCAAATTATTTTTTGCCAAATTTAAAGAACGCTGATTGACATCAACCATATCAATCTTCAAATCTGGCTTAAGCGCTTTGAGACTGATACCGACTGGTCCGTAACCGGTACCGAGATCGAGAATTTTTCCGTCTGGAAGTTCTTGAAAATGGCTATGAATAGTTTCCAAAAGAACCTTCGTACCAAAATCCACTCTTAACTTTGAAAAAACACCGGCATCTGTTTTGAAAATAAGTTCCCTGCCGGCAAAATTAAAATTAATTGTATGCAAATCATGTGCCGAAGTCGGCTGATTTGTAAAATATTGTTCCTGTTTTTTATTCATCGCTCGCTATTTCAAACAAAGTATCGGTTGCAATTACTCGATCTCCAACATTGACATTAATTGAAGAAATAATCCCGGTCGTTTCACTCAATATTTCGTTTTTAACATTATTAACACTCAATGTGCCAATAACATCACCAGCATTAACCTTCTCTTTTTGCTTAACTTGAATATCAGTAATTCTGCCTGCAACCGGAGCCAGAATTCTAATCGATCTTTCTTCTTTCATATCTCTTCATTATATCCTGAGGAAAATTGAAATTAAGAGACAAAAAAACCGCTTAAGCGGTTTTAAAAAAATCTTAAATTACTTAAGGGTAACAGTAGCGCCGGCTGCTTCGAGCTTTGACTTCAAGTCATTAGCATCAGACTCGTTCAAGTCCTTTTTAATAACTGATGGTGCACCGTCAACCAAGTCTTTAGACTCTTTTAAACCAAGGCCGGTTGCGTCACGAACGGCCTTAATAACACCGATCTTAGCCTGTCCTGGTTCAGTTAACTCAACATCGAATGAATCTTTAGCTGCAGCATCGTCGCCAGCAGCGCCGGCTGCTGCGACTGGAGCAGCAGCCGAAACACCGAATTCGTCTTCGATTGCCTTAACTAAGTCGGCTAAATCGAGGATTGAAGCTTCTTTCAAAGAAGCGATAATTGCATCTTTATCAAATGCCATGTTTTTCCTCCAATATGCAGATTAATTCTGCGCTTTATTTGTTTTCAGTAGTCGAAGCATCGGATGCTTCAGCCTTTGTAGATTTTGAATCGTCACTAGCTGTTTCCTGTGCTGGAGTCTCAGTTGTTTCACCATCTGCTTCGCGCTTTTCGGCAACAGCTTTAACTGCGTACATAAAGCTGCGGAGCGGTGACTGGAATTCGGCAAGTAATTGCTGGAGCAAAGTCTCCTTGGAAGGCAATGCAGCATAACGATTAATTGTGTCAAGATCCGCAACTTTGCGATCGATGACTCCACCTTTTAATTCCAAAGCATCAGCAGTACCACTGAATTTCTTTAAAATTCGAGCAGGGGCAACCACATCCTCTTTAGAAAAGGCAATTGCTGAAGGTCCCTTGAACAAATCATTTAACTCTTGGTAACCAGCTTTTTCAGCTGCACGAGTTAAAATCTTGTTTTTGATAACCTTGAGTGAAACGCCTTCGTCACGAAGCTGGGCCCGCAAATCATCAGCCTGGGCAACAGTCAAACCACGCACGTCAGCAACAACCGCCGATACGGAATTTGAAAACATATCAGCAACTTCGTCAACTTTTTGAGCTTTGACTGCAATCGTTTTTTCGCTCATGAGATATCCTTTCCGTAAATAGTTCTACACATAAGAAAACCGCGCAATAGACGCGGCCATAAAAAAGCTTAGCTTTCCTCGGCAGGAATTACACCTTACGGCAACCGACGTCTTAGGTAAAAACGATATTTACTTTAATGATGATACACAAAACGACTCGATTTCTCAAGTCGTTCGGAAAATACTTGCTAATTATAATGAAGAAACATCAAGTTCAACACCAGGTCCCATTGTTGAAGCCAAGTGAGCACTTAATACATAAGTTCCTTTAACAGTGCTTGGACGAGCGCCAAGAATCGTTGAAGAAACACTTTTGATATTTTCAGCTAACTTATCACTATCAAAAGAAACTTTTCCAACCGGAACGGCAACATTACCATTTTTATCAGTCCGGTAAGTTACTTGACCACCCTTGGCATCACTAACGGCTTTTGTAACATCCATCGTTACAGTGCCTTCCTTAGGGTTTGGCATCAGGCCTTTAGGACCCAAAGCGCGACCAACTCGACCGACTTTGGCCATTTGATCAGGAGTTGCGATTGCAACATCGAAATCAGTCCAACCGCTCTGAACTTTTTGGATCAAATCATCAGTACCAACGAAATCAGCACCGGCTTGAGTAGCATCTTTGGCTTTTTCACCATCGGCAAAAACAACAACCGTTTTTGGATTACCAGATCCATTCGGCAAAACAATTGCACCACGTAATTGTTGATCCGCTTTAGTTGTATCGACATTTAAATCAAATACAACTTCAACATTGGAATCAAAATTGGTAAATGAAATATCTTTTACCAAAGTTGCGGCATCGACAAGTGAATACTTTTTGGAATGGTCGATTTTCTCGGCGGCAGCTAAATATTTTTTACTGTGTTTCTTAACCATTATTCAGCGCTCCCTTCCGCTGGAGTATCAGTTGCATCAGCATCTTCATCATCTTTTTTGACCGTAACGCCAGCTTCGGCAGCAGCACCTTCAGCTTCAGCTTCAGCTTCGGCTTCGGCAATTTCAGCACCGGTTGCCAGACGGGCAGCACCTTGATCAAGGGATTTGCCATCAACAAGAAATCCCATTGAACGAGCCGTTCCCTTAACAATGTTAATAGCTGCTTCAAGGCTGCCGGCATTCAAGTCAGGCAGCTTGGTCTTAGCAATTTCTTCAATTTGTGCTGAAGTCACGTTAGCAACTTTCAAAGTATTCGGTTGTCCCGAACCTTTGTCGACCTTAGCTGCTTTCCGTAATAAGTCAGAAGCCGGTGGGGTCTTTAATACAAAAGTGTATGAACGGTCTTCGTAAACCGAAATTACGACTGGAACGATTGATCCCACCATATCCTTTGTCTGTGCATTAAAACTCTTGGTAAATTCACCAATATTAACACCAGCTTGTCCTAAAGCTGGTCCAACCGGTGGGGCTGGAGTAGCTTTAGCGGCTGGAATTTGTAATTTAACAATTTTTACGACATTTTTTGCCACGATAATGTCTCCTCTCATAAATCTAGCGGTGGAAACGTAGCCGTGACGCTACTTCCGCACATGATCGTTTAAAACATGCAGAGTTAATAATACGCTGACTTGATAATTTAATCAACAATAATCAGTGGAAAATCGTCGACAACAAAAGAACCATTAATAATCCAACTACGGAAATCAAAGTCTCCAATACAGTCCAGGTTTTCAAAGTTTCTTTAACATCCAAATCAAAGAATTCCTTGAACATCCAGAAACCAGCATCGTTAACATGGCTGGCAGCTAGCGAACCGGCACCGATAGCCAAAACAACAAATGCCGGGTTAATAGCTGTTTGCGAAGCTACAATCGGAGCAACAATACCAGCTGAAGTCATTCCGGCAACAGTCGCCGAACCAACTGAAACACGAATTATTACAGCAACCAACCAGGCAAACAGAATCGGCGACATTGACGAGTGAGCAAAGGCCTGAGCAATTGTGGTTGAAATTCCACCGGAAGTCAGGACACCTTTAAAGGCAGCTCCACCACCAATAACCATCAGCAAATTCGCAATCGATTTGATAGCATCGGTTAATGTATTATTAACATCTTTAATCGAACGCCCCTGAAGCGGTCCCATTGACCAAAGAGCAAACAATAAAGCAATTACCATCGCAATTAAAGGATTGCCAAGAAAAGCAATGATTTTCTGAAAAGTTGTTGGATGAAGCAGATAACCTTTTTGGTCCGCAGTTCTCATTGCCTTCCATGCAGCATCACCGATCGTACCGGTGTAAACCTGTTTTCCACCATTAACAACCATCGTAATAATTGTTGTAATAACCATAAAGATAACTGCCATCAAGGAAGTCAAAATAGAAATTCCAAATGACGGGGTATCCTCTAATTTAAATTCCTTAACTGTTCCCAAAGCGTCTAGATGCTTGGTAATTTTAAAAGCTTTTGGTACATATTTTTGGGCTATTCTCGTAAACACAGGACCAGCGATAATCATCGCCGGAATTGCCACGATAATTCCATAAATCAAGACCATTCCCATGTTGGCACCAAGAAGATTGCTGACCGCCGTCGGTGATGGTTGAGGAGGCAGAAAGCCTTGGGCCGCCGACAAGGCGGTCGCCATTGGAATACCCAAATAGAGCAAAGGAACATCGGCTTCCAAGGCGATCGTAAAGACGATTGGAATCAAAACAACTAATCCAACTTCAAACAGCAGGGAAATTCCAATAATAAACGAAGCAAAAGCAACCGCCCATTGGAGCCTTTTCCGTCCGAATTTAGCAATCAAAGTTTTGGCAATTCGATAAGAACCACCGGAATCGGAAACCAAGCGGCCGATCATAGAACCAAATCCGAAGACAACAACCAATTCGCCCAAGGTTCCACCAATTCCGTTTTGTATTGCCGCAGCAATCCCGGCCGGATTCATTCCCAAAGCGAAAGCAACAATAATTGAAACAAGGATCAAAGTAACAAAAGTATTGATTTTAAATTTTAAAATCAAAGTTAAAAGTAAAGCGATTCCTAAAACTAAAATCAGGAAAGGCCAAATATTAAACCCGTTAACCAGCCAAGAAAAAAAGCCGGTTTTCGGATCGACAGTAATAGCTGCAAGTGACGACATATTTCCTCCAAAATCCAAAAAAATTAATAAACGATTACTTTTCCGTTAGTTTAATGTGAACATGTTCACGCTGGAAATTAGCAATGTTTTCGTATTCCGTCTGTAATTGACGACTCAAGCGAATAAAAATTGGTGTAAGTTCACGATAAGTCTCGTAATTTTCTGGATTTGGTTTGTACGTTTCAGCACCGCCAAGCATGCCAGATATGTTTTCAATTTTGTCCGTTAAGCCTAAAGCTTTTTGTCCAACAACCGTCGCTGCCAAAGCACCGGATTCGATCTCCTGCGGAACGGTCACGGATTGTTCGAAAATGTCGGCCAGCATTTGCCGCCATAAAGCCGAATGAGCGAATCCACCAGTTGCCTGAACCGATTTCAACTCGCCAACTACTTCTTCCAGGGCTAAGGCGACCATATAAATATTGAAGATAATTCCTTCAAGGACCGCCCGTACCATATGAGCACGAGTATGATAATGCGTCAGGCCAAAAAAGGATCCGCGCGCATTGGCATCCCAAATCGGTGCTCTTTCACCACCGAGATAAGGATGAAAAAGCAAACCATCAGCACCAGCCGGAACTTTCGAAGCTATTTCAGTCAATAAATCATAACTATCGATACCTAAAAGCGCAGCCGTTGATTTTTCGGCATCAAAAAGATTGTCGCGAGCCCAACGAAAGACATCACCGCCATTGTTAACCGGACCGCCGACAACCCAATGATTGCGATCAAGGGCGTAAGTAAAAGTACGTCCTTTTGGATCTATTTTTGGTTTGTCTGTAACAACCCTGATCGCACCGGAAGTACCAATCGTAACGGCAGCAACCCCTGGCTGAATAGCATTCACGCCAAGATTTGATAACGGACCGTCACCAGCGCCATAGATAAATGGAGTATCAACCGGAATGCCGATCACCTTAGCGTATTCTTTGCTCATACCACGTTCGATTTCATAAGGTTCAACCGGAGTTGGCAACTGATCTTTAGACAGTCCGGTAATTTGTAAGGCCTGTTGATCCCAATCCAAATTGAAAATATTGAAAAGGCCGGTTCCTGAAGCAATCGAGATATCCATTTTATTTGTTTTAAACAAACGATGGAATATATATTCCTTGATGCCAAGGAAATGCTTGGACTTTTTATAAATATCCTGTTGTTCGTTTTTGAGCCACAAAAGTTTACTCAAAGGTGCCATTGGATGAATCGGCGTGCCGGTCTTGCTGTATATTTCCTGGCCGACGCCGCTTTCTTTTAATTGTTCGGAATATTTAAAAGCTCGTCCGTCGGCCCAAGTGATCACGCGAGTTAACGGCTTCCAATCTTTATCAAAAGCAATCAGCGAATGCATTGCAGAACTAAAAGAAACGCCGAGAATCTTATCGTCATTCTCTAATTTTCCAGCGCGAACAACATCCGTGAGAGAATCAATCAAAGCTTCAAAAATTTCGACCGGATCTTCTTCGGCCATATCCGGTTTGTCGCGATAAAGCGGATATCCCTTACTCGAAGAGGCGATTATATGGCCCTTTAGATCAAATAGTACCGACTTTGTACTAGTTGTTCCGAGGTCGACGCCAATCATGTAATCCATATCTTCCTCCTAATTTTTCAAAAATAATCTAAATTAAAAATTTGAAACTATTTTCATTGACGCAAAGCAGTTAAAAAAGATTCAAATTATTAAAAGGAAAACCGGATTCCGAAAGGACGATCAAACAAGAAATCCATTGTAGCGATTCACTCGGAAATATTTTGGTTAAATTTTCATAATCAAGTTTAAGAAAAATCGTCAAAATAAAAACTTGCAAGCAAAGATTATAAGTCGATGACTGAAGTTTTATGTAATTTGAAATTATTTCTTCCTTTGGCAGGAAAACGGTTTCCTTAATTGATTATACTATCAATATATTTTATCGATGTCATTAAATGGAACTTCTGTTTCGGTTTCACGCCCAAACATGTCGACAAGTACTTGGACTTCTTGCTTTTCCCTATCAATGGCAGTAATTTTACCTTCCATGCCATTCATGGCGCCACCGATAATCGAGACAGTTTCTCCGACTTTAACATTAAGATCATCGACTTTGCGCTCAATCAAGCCCATTCGATGCATAATCCGATCAATTTCGTCTTTTGTAACAGGATTTGGTTTTGACCCTTGACCATGGGAGCCCAAAAATCCGGTTACTCCCGGAGTATTACGAACAACGTACCAGGACTGATCGGTCATTACCATTTCCACCAAAACATAACCAGGGAAATCATTTTCAACAACTTTTTTTAATTCGCCATTTGGGCCAGTTTTGATCTTTTCATTTTCAGGCACGATAACTTGAAAAATAAAATCAGTCATTCCCATCGATTCACGACGCTGTTCCAAATTTTGTTTAACTCGATTTTCATAACCTGAATAGGTATGAACAACATACCAATCTTTTTGTGGTTCTTCTTCAGCCATAATTACCTCTTTTAGTTCAAAATAAAAACCGCGGTCCCCCTCGGTTTCTCTATACTCAATATAACTGATTTCTATTTATTCATCAAGAACTTTATGC
Source organism: Oenococcus oeni (assembly GCF_020510245.1). Taxonomy (NCBI): domain Bacteria; kingdom Bacillati; phylum Bacillota; class Bacilli; order Lactobacillales; family Lactobacillaceae; genus Oenococcus; species Oenococcus oeni. The sequence goes on from NZ_CP084701.1 coordinate 1,397,854, forward strand.
CAATACCAACTAATAAATCAACCAAGGCCAAAAATCCCGAAAAGAATAAAGAAGTAATAATGACATAATTAGTATCCCGGCTGGTCTCATCGCCATTCAACCAAGTAACATTTTTCATTTCTTCGATTGTACCTTTTATATAACGAATCATACTGCCAATATCTTAACAGATTTAAGCGGTAGTGTCATTGTCATTTTTTAAACCATAAATAATGATTTTTCCAACAAAGCATAGTCACTCTAAATTAAAAAAACATAAGAGACCGTAAAAAAATAATTTCACATCTGATCAGGGGCTTGTACATCAAGCAATTCAAGACCTTTTTTTAAAACAATTGCAACTGCATCAACAAGAGCTAAGCGTGAACTCAATTGTTTGTCTTCTACCAAAATATGAACTTTAGAATAATAAGAATTAAATTCATGCGCTAAATTCAATAAATACTTCGCAATAATAGATGGTTCGCGCAAAATCCAAGCACGTTTGACAATATCAGGATAAACTGAGAGTTTTGAAACAACAGCCCAAGAATCATTATCAAGTAATTTTATTGCATCATTTATATCGATTTTTATGCTAGATTTACGCAATATACTAACAGCCCTTACATGAGTATATTGAACATAGGGTCCAGTATCCCCTTCAAATTTAACTATTTGATCTAGATCAAAATCAATAGACAGAGTTCGATCGTTCATTAAATCATTAAATATTACTGCACCAGTACCAACTTGTTCAGCGACCTTATCGGAATTAGATAAATTAGGATTTTTTTCTGCAATCTGATTTTTTGCTAATTTATGAGCTGAATCTAAAACTTGTTCAAGCTTAACTACGTTGCCCTTTCGTGTAGACATTTTTTTACCATTGAAAGTAATTAAACCAAAATATATGTGTTCCATATCGTCTGACCAATTGAACCCAGCAAGTTTCAAAATGGCTTTAATTTGTTTAAAGTATTCCTTTTGTTCGGCACCAACCACATACAAACATTTGTCAAAATGATAAGTAGTTTGACGATAAAATGCAGTTGCAAGATCGCGGGTAGCGTACTGAGTAGCACCATCCGAACGTAAAATGATTGAAACCGGAAGATTATAAGCAGGCAATAAGCTCGGTAAATCTACAATTTGTGCACCCCGGGATTCTGTTAAAATACCTTTGTTTTTAAGAAGATCAATTATCACACTCATCTTATCTTGATAAAAAGATTCGCCATTCATAGAATCAAAAGTGACCCCAAGGCGTTGATAAACTTTATTAAATTCTCTTAACGAAACATTTTTGAACCACTTCCAAAGTTCTCTGGCTTCTGGATCCCCGTCCTCAAGTTTTTTAAACCAAGATCGTCCAGCCTCAGACAATTCAGGATTAGTCTCAGCTTCTTTATTTATGCGAACATATAATTTGACCAATTCATCAACTGGATTCTGCTCAATGATATCTTTGTTTCCCCACAATTTATATGCTTCAATCATTAAACCGAATTGAGTTCCCCAATCCCCTAGGTGATTAATTTTAATTGTTTTATAACCATTTTCATTAGCAATTCTGCTTAGCGATTCCCCGATCATTGTCGAACGTAAATGTCCCATTGACATCGGCTTTGCAATGTTTGGAGAAGATAATTCAACAATAATAGTTTTTTTATTTCCAGCATTATTTTTGCCATATGAATCGTTGTTAATAATGTCTGATATTAGTGTTGAAGCCTCTCTTTTCCTGTCCAAAAAGAAATTAATATATGCACCATTATGTTCAATTTTTTCAAAATTGGTATCGCTTTTATTCAGTCTGTTATAAATAGAAAAAGCAACTTGGTCAGGAGAAAGATGAAAAATTTTAGATAAACCAAAAACCGGAAAAGCATAGTCACCATTTTTGAGCATCTTAGGTTTCTCGACCAATTTTTTTAAATTAAAATTCATCGGTAAATCATAACCTGATTCCTTAATTGCAATTGATAGTTCATCCACGATTTTTTCTTCGTTAGTCATAATACCCTAATTATACAAAGACTAGAGTAATGGAATCCTTAAAAATTAGAGTTCAAGTAAAAATATAATATTGATTAAACAAAAATTTAATAATTAATATTCTTTAACAATTCAATACTGTTTTGCTATGTGCTGTAGAGATTTGCACTGGCTTCCACTAATAGGTGTCTATGCATAAGCCTTGTAAAAGAATTTCAATCCCTCATAATTTTCCTGGTCTCAGAAAATTATAAATTTCTATTTTCTATTTTTTCAAGTTTTAATAAATCCAAGTGCTAATAATCCAATTGCCACAAAACCAAAAAAAACAATTAGAGTTGCAATTTTTTTTTCGTTATTAGAAAAACCGTATTTCCCTTGTTCTTTCCTTGCTCTAACATAGCAATATATACCAGGAATATAAGCGATTAGACACAATAACAAATACTGAATTCCAGCCAAAATGATTACGTTAACTTGAAATACAAAAGCAATAATTCCATAAAAAAACTGTCTCTTATTATTTAACTCTTTGTCCAATAAAGAAAATTTTATTTGATAAGCCGCTACAAAAACGTAGGTAACAATCGTTGCAACAGTACAAAGCGAATATGCAAAAATATAAGCTTTGTCTGTTACAAGGAGAGTAAGAAGAAACAACTGAAATAAACACTCAGTAGAGAATAAAGCAAAAGTTGATGCGTTACGTTTATTCGTCCTTCCGAAAATTTTCGGTAACAAGCCTTCATTTGCCATATCGCTCATTGTTTGAGCTGGAATCATTGTCCAAGACAACCACGAACCTGTAATCGATATGACTACTCCCAAACCAATTAAAGTTCCGCCCCATTTTCCAACCATGCGTTGAAAAAGATATTGCATAGAAGGGCTACGCAATTGAGAAAGCTTAGCTTGGCTTAGTATTCCATAAGGCAGAATTGAAACAAGCACATAAATTGCAAGCAAACATGATAGTCCGAGTACTGTAGCGAGGCCGACATCTCGCTTAGATTTAGCGTGTTTCGCCATCACCGAAGCGCCTTCAATCCCCACAAAGACCCACATGATAACCATGAGACAGCCTCTAATTTGATTTGCTACATCACCAAAATGAAAACCAGAAGAAATGTTGCTATTAAACGTACTCCAAAAATCGGAATCAAAAACATTAAATTTAAAAAGAATAAAGGAGAAAGTAATAAAAATAAATATAGGTATTAATTTGCAGATTGCGATAAATGTGTTTATAAAAGAAGCCGATTCAATTCCCCGATTTACAAGAACGGTTAAAACCCACGACAAAATAGAAGCAGCTACAACCGAAGGAAGGTTCTGTCCGTTACCAAACACTGGAAAGAAAAACCCAGTTGCTGACATTAGCATCGTAGCAAAAGCAATATTGCTTAGCCAAGAAGATAGCCAATAACCCCAGCCAGAAATAAAACCAGCGAATGGCCCAAAACCTTCCTGAGCATAAACGAAAATACCATTCAATTTAGGTTTCTTTAATACCAAATTATTAATCGAGAGAACAAGCCCTAGAATGCCGATACCGCAGATCATCCAAGCTATAAGTGCTGCTCCTGGAGAGGCAGAACTTGCAATTCCAGAAATTAAACCAAAAATACCTGCTCCAATAGATGAATTTATAACAATAGCAATTAAAGAAATTAAGCCAATTCCAGATTTTTTTGTCCTTTTTTTCATAAATTAATGCTCTTTTCCTACTTACAAATAAAATTGTCCTTGTAAATAGATTACTTTTAATTTCAACAAACTAATTTGCTCAACTAATTTATAAATTGAAATCTAAGATTTAGCTAATTAATAATTCTATAAAGATTCTCAATTCAGTCTAACCACAGTTATAAGTAATAACGAATATTACATAATATTTATATTATGTAATTAAAAATTTTTGCAAAGTACTTTCGATTACAGTAAATGGCTTTGGCCACATAGAACTCGGCCAAAGCCATTTAAAAGGTTAAATCAATTTAAAAATATCTAAATGTCAACGTATATACATCTACTCTAATGATCTTATAATTTAGATTGTTCAAAACATGCTAGTTGAAAAAACAACACATTAAATTATTTTTTGCCTCAAATAATCATATGCACAAAAAAGTTCAAACTTCGTTGAGTATTTAATTTCAAAATGCAATTAAAGCAATAAAAGTTGCACTAGCAAATACACACAATAAAGAATTGAAAAATTTATAGTACTCCTTCGTTATTAATATGCTACACATTAAATTTTCAAGTTAATTATGATCATTATTTTTGAGTAAACGATTAAACAAATATGAAATCTAATTATAATAATTTTCATTCAAAAAATGCTTACATCTATAGCAAAATTAAAAAGTAATCGAACCAACAATTAAACCATAAATAGCATAGATGGCAGCTAGAACTGTCAAACCCGCAACAGCTAATTCAATAGGACCAAAAACTTTAGTATGATTGTCGTGCTTCTGTAGATAACAATAAACAGGAATTCCAGCTGCAAATAAAAGCATTAGTAAAAGAAGATAATTTTCACCAGCTGCAAACACAAGCCAACAAGCATATATACTGGCAATTACTCCAATTACGACGTTCCTGCTACGTCCTGGATCATCTTTATTTTCATTAAGCGAATATTTAAGTTGATAAAATGCTGAAAAAGCATATGGAATTAAAATTCCAGCACTAGAAATTGAGTAAAAGAAATTATAAGCTGAAGCAGTAATTAAAAAGGAAAACATAAAAAGTTCTACACAAACATTCGTAAAAATAAGTGAATTTATTGGAGCACCATTTTTATTTTCTTTTGCGAAGAGTCTAGGAAATGAACCCTTTTTCGCAGCTTCGTATGGTAATTGACCGGCAAACATGGTCCAAGAAAGCCAGGCTCCTACAACCGAAACAATTAATCCTAAATTAACAATCATTGCTCCCCAAGAACCAACAACGCTCTTTAATAGATAAGCCATTGCTGGTTGGCTTAGATTAGCTAAACCGCTACGACGCATAACACCTAAAGATAGCAACGTGACTAGCATGTAAATTAAAGTAACAATAATAATGCCTAAGACAGTTGCTCTGCCAACATCTTTGCGACGATTTGCTCTGCTTGAGAAAACAACAGCTCCTTCAATTCCAATAAACACCCACACCGTAACAAGCATCGTTGAACGAACTTGGCTCATAACGTCTGTAAACTGAAATTTTCCATTTGGAGTGTACCAGAAACCATGCGTGAAAATACCCATTTTAAAAGATATAATCATGATGACCGTAAAGATAAAAATTGGAATTAACTTTGCAATCGTTATAATGGTATTCACAAATGATGCTGATTTTGCACCATGCAAAATCATAAAATGGCATCCCCAAAGAATAACCGAGGCCATAACTATAGAAGCGAGATTTTGTCCATTTCCAAAAACTGGAAAAAAATACGCTGCAGCACTCATTAAAAGCGTTGCATAACCAACATTTCCTAACCAAGCAGAAAGCCAATAAGCCCAAGCTGAATCAAATCCCATATAACTTCCAAAACCAGCTTTCGCATAACTATAAATTCCAGCATCAAGATCTGGCCGCTTCATTGTCAAATTCTGGAATGTAAATGCCAACATAATCATTCCGATAGCGGTAATTATCCACCCAATAATTATGGCTCCAGCTCCAGCTCCAGCAGCCATATCATGCATTAAGTTAAAAATTCCACCACCAATAATTGAGCCCACCACAAGACCGATTAATTCTATTAGGTTTAATTTGCCCTTTGAATTGTTCATATAAAATCACCTCTTTTCATTAAATACTAAGTTCACATAGACTAATAAGGATAAAATCGTTTACAAGTGCAAATTAACAACATTTCATTAAGCAATTAAGCTATTACACAAACAAGTCATAACAGTTTAGTAACCAATGGGATTACCAAATATGAATTAATCAGAATTATTGAGGAATCATTATTTAATTAGAGAAGTAAAACCTTGTTCCCGATCTATGTATTGATATTTATAAGAAAAAACTTGAATTCCTAACATTACTAAATTTGAGAAAGATATTTAATATTCTTAATAATTTAAAAATTTGTTTTATTTAAAAATTGTATCCATATTCATCTAAGAAAATTTAAACGCTTGTTTAATTAAAATCCTGGTTTGGAAGTATTTATTTTCTAAAATTTGTTTTACCGAAACGTATATTAAATATTCCGTTAAACAAACAATTGCAAAAATTTTCAATATAAAATAAATGTATAGAAAACAAGCTACTTTGTGATAATCGTTCCTGAACCTTTTTGCAAAAAGTTATTAATATTTTTAAGCGAAGTTACCACAGCCTCTCCACAACCATTATTCACAAAATTAATTGCAGCTTGAACTTTCGGTAGCATGCTGCCCTTTGCGAATTGGTTTTCATTAATATAATTTTCGAGTTCTTCAACGGTTACATTTTCCAATTTCTTTTGATCCGGCTTATTAAAATTAATATAAACATTATCAACAGCAGTTAATATAATTAATAAATCAGCTTTAATAAGTTCTGCCAATTTTTCAGAAGCAAAGTCTTTATCAATTACAGCTTCGCACCCAATCAAATGATTTCCTTCTCTAACGACCGGAACGCCTCCTCCACCAACAGAGATTGGAATCACGTTATTGTCTACTAAGCTATTAATGACTTGATATTCTCTAACATTAACTGGTTTAGGTGAAGGAACAACTCTACGGTAACCTCGACCTGCATCCTCAACGTAGATATATTCGGGATGTAATTCCCTTATTTTATTAATATCTTCCTTTTCGTAGAAAGGACCAATTGGTTTACTTGGATTTTGAAAAGCAGAATCATTTGCATCCACCTCAACTTGTGTGACAACGGTTGCAGCACTTTTATCAATTCCTTCGTCTTCCAATACGTCATCCATGGCATTTTGCATCCAGTAGCCTATACTTCCTTCAGTCATTGATACAGCTGTATCAATCGGCATTGCAGGATTACTTTTTGTGCTACCAATCATTTGTTGCAATAGCAAATTACCGACTTGAGGACCATTTCCATGAGTGATAATTAATTTTTCATTTTCTTTTACCAGACTGACTAACGATTTTGCTGTTTCACGTAAAGCTGCCTGTTGAGCTTCAGCTGAGGCATCTTTGGATAAGATAGCATTGCCACCAAGCGCCACCACAATTTTTCTATTTGCCATAGATCATAATCCACCTTTGAATTTTATTGCTTAACAAAAACAGTTAATTGAGAATGCCAATTTTTGCTTTATTTTTTATCGCAATCATTATTTTCTATATTCAAATTAATTAAACATGCGGAATAAACAAATTTCCAAGAGTAGCTGCCATGATAGCTTTAATACTATGCATACGATTTTCTGCTTCTTCAAACTGTCGAGCGTATATAGAACGAAAAACCTCATCGGTCACTTCCATTTCTTTTATTCCATATTTCTCAAAAATTTCGTGCCCATAATCAGTATTAATATCATGAAAAGCAGGTAAACAATGCATAAAGATTAATTGATCATCAGGGGTAGAAGTTTTCCTTATTGTCTCCATATTCACCTGATAAGGTTTCAATAATTTAACTCGATCCTCCCAGTCACTTTCTCCCATCGAAACCCAAACATCCGTATATAAAACATTAGTTTTAGAAACACCCTCATCGATATTATCTGTAATTAAGAATCTTGAACCAGATTTCTCAGCAAATTTTTTTGCTAGTTCTGTTGTTTTTTCAGATGGCTGTAATTCTTTTGGAGAAACAATACGAATATTAGCTCCAAGCATTGACCCTGTTATAAGTAAAGAATTAGCTGTGTTATTTCGTCCATCTCCCATATAAGATAAGTTAATATTTTTAATATGACCGAAGTTTTCTTTGATTGTCATAAAATCAGCTAACATTTGAGTCGGATGCCATTCATCAGTTAAGCCATTCCAGACTGGGACACCAGAATATCTTGCAAGATCATCAACTACACTTTGTTTGAATCCTCTAAATTCAATTCCATCAAACATCGATCCAAGGACCCTTGCTGTATCTTCTACCGATTCCTTTTTCCCAAGTTGAATATCATTTGAGCCTAAAAATTCTGGATGAGCACCCAAATCAATTGAGGCAGTTGTAAAGGCAGAGCGGGTACGTGTAGATGTCTTTTCAAATAGCAAGGCTATATTTTTTCCTTCTAAGTATCTATGAGATATTCCCAATTTTTTTAAAGCTTTCAAATGTAATGCGAAATCTATCAAATATTCTAATTCCATAGGAGTAAAATCTTTTTCAGCCAACAAACTTCTACCTTGAAAAACTGAATTAACTACATTTTTCTTTACCAAATTTCCTAACTTTTGTTCCATTTAATTTTTGCCTTTCCTATTTTTTAATATCATCACGATAAATTGGCATAGTCATACAACGCGGGCCACCACGGCCACGAGACAACTCACTTGAAGGAACTTCCAAAACCTTTATCCCGTGTTTTTTTAAAGTGGCATTCGAAACATAGTTCCTGTCATAAGTTACAACAACACCTGGCGCAATAGCTAAAGTATTAGATCCATCATTCCACTGCTCCCTAGCAGAGACAATTGGATCTCCGTTTCCGGTGGGAATTAAATCGAGTTCGCTAAGATTTAATTGGTCTTTTAAAACTGCTTCAAGATTATGATAATTTTCAATTCTTATTTGATTATCTTTATCCTTGTGCAAAACAAAAATTGGAATATTTCCACCAGCTCCCATGATTCCTGGATGAACTGTAAACTGGTTTAAATTAATCATTGTAAAAACAGTATCCAAATGCATCATAGCGTGATTATGAGGTATTAGAACAGTAATAATCGTGTCATAATTGCTATCTTTAAATAACTTATGTGCAATATCTTCAATAGCATCAGCCTGAGTTCTTTGAGAAATTCCAATAGCAAGTACATGATCATTTAAAATAAGTTCGTCTCCACCTTCAATGTGAGTAGAGTGATTTCGGTCGCGCCACACATGCAACTTTTTGTTTGCAAAACGCGGATGATAATTAATAATTGTTTGCATAAACAATGATTCACGCTGACGAGCCTGAAATGTCATGCGATTAATACTAAGCCCTTCGCCAATTGACGCCTGAGGATCACGTGTAAAATAAAGATTCGGCATCGGGTCCAAAAAGAACTGATAATTCTTTTCTTCAGAAAGACTAACTAAGCCTTTTTGTACAAAATTAACTTCCTTTTTTTGAACACCCTCAATAATTTTATTAACCATAGATTTGGTATCAAAATCTAGCAAATATTCTTTTAAAGCGTCATGAACTATGCCTGAAGCATACCCAGATTCTGTTAACATTTGTTTTACAAATTGATCTTTGATCTCACTGCCACCGGTATCAAGCGCTTTTACTACAAGATCTTCTAGGTATAAAACTTCTGCACCATTTTTTTTCAATGTTTCAGCAAAGACATCGTGCTCATGTTGAGCAACTGGTAAGTATGGAATATCATCAAATAACAAACGTCGCATACTATCTGGTGTTATATTCTCAATTTCATGTCCTGGACGATGGAGAATTACAGTTTCTAATTTTCCAATTTCAGAATACACATGAATTGGAACTTTCTTATCCATCATTTTTTACTCCAATCCGTAACTATCATTGAGCTACAGTTTTATCTTAGAATAAAAAAAGAAATCCCTTATATTTAAAATAAACACTAAAAAAGTGATATTTATCACATCTTTTTTTCAAAATGAAAATGTGTGACAATCACTCCATCATGATTATGATTTATATAACCATTAATAAATCTGCTAGCTGTTTCACGAGTAGTACCAGATAATTTGGCAATTAAAAATATCGGAATTTTATAAGGAATTACAATAAATTCATTTTCAGGGCCATTCGATCTACCTAATTCACAAAAAAGCCAGGAAATTGTTTTTCTAATACGCTCGGATGCATTAGTTTCAAGAGAAATACTTAGTTGCTTTTCATAACGATTCATAGATTCGCTAACATGTTTAAGAATCCCTAACGCAAATTCATTATTTTGACGTAAAAGCTGTTCAAAATCTTTCCTTTGAAAAGTCACAAAAGAAATATTTGTAATAGCTTCGACTGTATAATTAAAATAAAAATTTTTATCTAACAGCCTATAAAGGGGGAATAATTTATGTGCGGAAATTAAATTAACATATTCTTGGCCATCCTCGTCAATCCTAGTGGCTTGAACCAAACCAGATATAACAAAAAAAAGACGCCATGCTGTGTCCCCTTGTTCAAAAATAATCTGTTTTTTGGTTGCAGTTCGATACTTCATATTTTTTGTCAAAAAAATAAATTGATCATTACTTAGCGATTTAAAAATTTCTGATGCATGAATTTCTAATAATATATCAGATTCTACTTGATCAAAAAGCATTTTAAGAAACAGCCTAGCCTTTCTAATTCATAGAAACGAAATTGTCTGTATATGAATTACTAATAAGAACGCTTACATAATCATGTTAGTTCTTTTTTGGCATTACAAAAAATAATTTAAGAAGTAGTTTTTAATTCCTTTAATTACTTAAAATAATAAATTATGTCGCAGGCGTTTTAACAGATTTAAGCGGCAGTGTCATTGTCATTTTTTAAACCATAAAAATATTTATAGGTCTCATTAATCAAACGTTTTTGCCGATAATCCAAAGAATGTGCCTTGGTTTGTTTCTCAATTTTTCAGATAGTTCGGCATTGCCAAATAAGTGCTGAACGGCCATATTTTCCTGCTTGCAGCTATGAAAATTCGTTTGGCTAATCGCATCTTCAAAATCCAGCTTTGTTTGTGCATGGTTCCAACTATGGCCAACTGGATCAAAACCATCAATTGCCAGCTTATCAAGTGAAAGATGCTGGCGTCTACTTTGTTCTTTTTTTGAATAAGTCTTTCTTAAAAGATCCATTGCTTTATGTTGCAAAGCCGAAAAATAGTAAGTGGTAAATTTACTGTCGAAATTATTTTGATACTTATCGACCGAACGCATTAGTACATCCAAGGCTTCGCTCTTCCACTCGTCAAAATCCAATACACTCTTTAAATAGCGATTATGTATTTTTCTAAGGAAACCTTCGGTTTCTTCTATTCAGAAATAAATAACCCATTGATCCCCTTTTTTAATCATTTTCAAAGCTGATTCGGCCCTCATATTTCCTCCACTAATTTATCAAACAGCTTATAGTGCTTTATTTTCGAAAGATAGCGAACATATGTTCTTAAAATTTAAAAGATATCAAATATTTGTTTTGAGATAAAAAAATCCACATATATCAACGATTTGACTCAATTGAAATAAATATGGATTAAAGATAAAAAATATTTTATAAAATATACCAAATATTCTTTATTTATTTTTTAAACGACGGCTGTTAAAACCCTGGTAAATCAATAAAGCCGCTGCGACACTAGCATTCAATGATTGAACATGACCAACCATTGGAATCGTCAGCATTTGATCAACTTTTTTTTTGGTTTGAGCCGAAATTCCTTTTCCCTCATTACCAATCACAATTGCTACCGGACCATCAGCATTCCAATCATTATAGTCTGCCCCTTTCATATCTGTACCAAAAATCCAAAAATTTGCTTTTTTTAATTTATCGATCGTATTGTTGATATTGACCACTCGCGCAACCGGAACATATTCAATCGCTCCAGTTGAAGTTTTGGCAACCACTTGGGTCAATTGAACGGCTCGTCTTTTAGGAATAATTATTCCATCGACGCCGGTTGCATCTGCTGTTCTCAAAATCGAACCAAGGTTATGTGGGTCCTCTATTTCGTCCAAAATAACCAGAAAAGGGTCATGGCCTTTGATTCCATTTAAAATATCGTCAAGTGGGACATATTCGTAGGCGGCAATCGAAATAGCGATCCCTTGATGATTGCCGTGATTTGTCAATTCGTCGAGGCGTTGATTATCGACTTCCTGAACGACAATTTTATTTTTTTCGGCTGTCTGCCTAAATTGCTGAGCTCGATTTTTTGCCAACGACTTGCTTAAATAAAGCTTATTGATTGTTTGATTATTTTCCAGAGCTTCCATCGAAGCATGGACTCCATAAACTATTTCTTCACTCACGCGTCTGCCCACTTTCAACTTTCTCAATCATCCAATCAATAATTTCATTCAAACGACTGCTTTCTTTATTTAAATAAAGGTAACCCAGCAAAGCCTCCACCCCAGTCGATATTTGGTAAGTTGCAATATCGGTGTTTTTAGCTTTGGTATGAGGGTGAGAATTACGGCCGCGCTTAAAAATATTGCTCTCCTCTTCGGTTAAAAATCCTTCTTTTTCCATCAAAAAAAAGAGTTTCGCATGAGCCTTTGCCGAAACGAATTCTTTTGAACGACGCTGGAGATCGTTAACTTTCGTCAAACCCGTCGACAACAAATAAGTCCGAATTTTTAGTTCATCAACCGCATCCCCGATAAAAGCCAAAGAAAGTCCATTAAAAGTCTTGACATCTTCAATCATGCTATATATTATAGTTTGCAATTCACTTAAAATCTGTGAAGGATAAATTATTTAGGAGAAAGTTTCAAAATGAAAAAATTGATAAGTAAGTTTTTTAGTGGTTTAGTGTCGGCAATTGCAGTAATTGCTATTTTCGCGATAACCGGAAATCAGGTTCAAGCAGCGGGAAATAAGCAGGATGTGCTGTACTCGAAGATTAAAGCCCAAGGAAAGTTAATTGTTGGTACATCTGCTGATTTCCCGCCGTATGAATTCTTGATTTCAAAAGATGGAAAACAGACTCCAGTTGGAGCCGACATGTCTTTGGCGAAAAAAATAGCCAAGAATCTTGGAGTAAAACTACAAATTAAGAACATGTCTTTTGACTCTCTGCTGGTTGCTCAAAAAGCCGGCAAAGTTGATATATTGATAGCCGGAATGGGCTCAACGCCGGAACGTAAAAAAGAAGTCGATTTTTCTGTACCATACTACACCGCCAAAGAAACCCTTGTAATTCGGTCCAACGAAGCAAAAAAATCAAGTCCTATAAAAACTTGGCTGGTTTAAAGGTTGGTGTCCAAACGGCTGCTCGGCAAAAAGATTTAGTTAAGAAATCTCTGGCAAAATTAGGTAAAAAAGCTCAATACAGTCAAATGCAGGCAACAAATGACTTGGTTTTGGCTCTAAAAACCAACAAAATTGACGCAATTGCTCTTTCAGGTGGTGTTGGCCAAGCCTATGCCAACAGTGTTTCCGGACTGAAATATGTCTATGCGGATTATCCAAAGGGCGTTCAGGATGAAGAAGGAATGTCGGTTGTCATTCCAAAAAACCAAAAAACCTTAAAAACAAAAATCAACAGTACTATTAAAAAGCTGAATAAAACAAAGACATTTGCATCTTGGATTAAAAAAGCCGGGACACAGGTTAAAAAGGCCCAATAATGCAATCGATAATTTTAGACGTAAACCTTTGGAAATTTCGTTCCGAACTTATTTCCGGAATCGAAGTCACTTTGCTCATATCCATTTGCGCTGTTGTTTTAGGTTCGATTATCGGCCTGTTTATTGCAATCATGCACATGTCCAAAAAAAGAGTGGTCAATGTGATCGCTACAACCTATGTCGAAATTCTCAGAGGGACACCGCTAATAGTCCAACTGATGTTTGTCTACTATGCTGTTCCATTGATTCTCCAAGCGATTCTTAGCAATTTCGGATCATCGATTGAAATCAATATCCCAACGATTCCAGCAGGAATTATTGCTGTTGCCATCAACTCATCGGCCTATGTTTCCGAAGCAATTCGGGCTGGTTTCAATTCAATCGACAAGGGCCAGACTGAAGCGGCCCGCTCGCTTGGTCTTCCGAAAAAATTGACTATGCGTTACGTAATTATTCCCCAGGCTTTAAAGAATATATGGCCGGCTTTAGGCAATGAATTCGTTGCCCTAATCAAGGAGTCATCGATCGTACTGGTTATCGGAACTCCTGATATCATGTACCAAATCAATAATATTAGAGCAGTGACCTTTGAACCAGTCGCTCCTTTGATTCTGTCAGCAGTAATCTATTTTGTGCTAACTTTCGGTTTGACCAGAATAATGAAACATTTCGAAGGGAAGATGCAGCATGACTAAAAAAAATAGTGAAGACATCATCATTGAACTAAAGGGATTAACGAAAAAATTCGATGAAAACCTTGTTCTCGATCACATTGATGCCAAAATAAATCGTTCAGAAGTAATTACCCTAATTGGCCCTTCCGGGACCGGAAAGTCGACTTTAATCAGAAATCTAAATATGCTTGATACGCCGACTTCCGGATCGGTAATAGTCGAAGGTCAGGATATTACCAAAATAAAAGACAAACAGCTTGATTCGGTCAGAGAAAAAATGGGAATGGTTTTTCAATCCTTTAATCTTTTCCCACATTTAAACGTCGAGCAGAATATCTCTCTTGCCCCGATAAAACTAGGCAAGTGGAAAGAATCGGAGGCCCGAAAAAAAACTGAAAGTCTGCTGGAAAAAGTCGGTTTGACTGAAAAAATCTCTGCTTTTCCAAAATCTCTTTCAGGTGGGCAGGCCCAACGTGTCGCTATTGCGCGGGCTTTGGCCATGAATCCGGATGTAATGTTATTCGATGAACCAACTTCGGCCTTGGATCCGGAAATGGTTGGCGAGGTTTTAAAAGTCATGCAGAAACTGGCAGCTGAGGGAATGACAATGGTTGTCGTAACCCACGAAATGGGTTTTGCAAAAAATGTCGCTGATCGGGTTTGGTTTTTGGACGAAGGAAAGATTGCGGAGGATGCAAAGCCCGAACAATTCTTTTCACACCCGAATAATCCGCGAGCTCAAGAATTCTTGGGCAAACTACTTGAAGTTAACGTTTAAATTAAAACCGCCTTTCGGCGGTTTTTTTAATACGATAATTCAGTTGTTTAGCGTTCTTAATTCATTGATAATCTTTCGTGCCTCATCGGTTGAATGGGTATTAATTAAAAGATCACGATACTTGGCAGCATCTCGAATACCACGGATATAAATTTTGAAGAAACGTCTCAAAGTCTCAAAACGTTTTAGGCCAACTTCCTGAACATACTGATCGTAAAGATCCAACTGCATTTCAAAGAGATCCAGACAATCATTCAGTGAATGAGTTGCCGCTTTCGTTTCAAAGCAGTAAGGATTTTCAAAAACGCCGCGGCCGATCATGATTCCATCAATACCCGGATGTTTCTTTGCCAATTCAATTCCTTCACTGCGATTTTTAATATCGCCATTGATTTGCAATAAAGTTTCCGGAGCAATCTGATCCCGCATTTTAATTATTTCATCAATCAATTCGAAGTGAGCCGGAACTTTACTCATCTCTTTTCGTGTGCGCAAATGAACTGTCAATACTTGAAGATCCTGTTTTAAAAGCCAAGGAAGCCAATCATACATCTCATCGATTTTTGAGAAGCCAAGCCGGGTTTTTGCCGAAATCGGCAGTCCCGCTTCTTTGGAAGCTTGAATAACTTCGGCAGCAGCACTTCGGTGACGAATTAAATCGGAACCTCCCCCATTTTTAACTACGGTTGAATCTGGACAACCCATATTAATGTCAATTGCCTTAAAACCTTGGTTTTTAACCGACAAAGCAGCTTTGGCAAAGTCACTCGCATGATTGCCCCAAAGTTGAACAATCGGCCTCTGTTCGTCCTTTTTAACATATAAACGGCCCATAACCGAGAACTTGGCTTTAGGATGTGTGACACTGATGGCATTTGTAAATTCAGTATAAAAAAGATCTGGAGGAGCTGCTTTAAAAACAACCCGCCGAAATACACTGTCGGTCACGGCTTCCATTGGTGCAAGACTAAAAAAAGGTTCTCCCTTTTTTTGTGACGCATCTTTAATTGACTTCCAAAATTCACTTATCATAGATTAAAAAATAGCCTCGTAAGCAACCGGGGAACCAGAAATTGGCTGAATCGCAACTTTACTGTCAGGTCCCTTTAAACCGATGTATTGACCACCGCCAATATACATGGCGACCTGGAATTCAGCCCCTCTTTGGCCCCAAAAAAGTAGGTCTCCCGGCAAAGCTTGTGAAATACGCGCCTTTAATTTGCCGGCCTGTCGCAATTTGGCAGCCTGAATATAAACTTTATCACCAATTGCTGTCAGACCGGAAATTGCCCGTAAATACTCGATAAATCCCGGTATATCAAATCCTCTTTCATCATCGCCACCCCAAACAAAGGGTTTTCCAATCAAAGATAAAGCATTAGAAATAGTACGTTTGACCGAGATTGGTTGATTGGTCATATATTTATTAGGTAATTTTATTTGTGCTTTACGAACAGAATGATACTGATCAGAACTGGATCTTGCATCGTCTTTTTTGATCTGTTGAAGATTTTTAAAGATATCGGCCTTGTGTTTAAGGGTTGCCAGCGTCTGATTGGAAACGTGATTAAACAAACCACTAATTTTTGACTGCACATCAAATCCATTTACTTTATCCAGTTGAGCGGCGCCAGACTTTTCCCAATTGTCAAAGTCAGTCGTCAAGCTAACCGCCAAAAAACTCGGTGATTTTTCTGCCTCTATTTTTCTGATAATCAATTCCTGATTATTTAACTCATCGATATAAGGTTGAGCCAATTTAAAAACATCGGACGGCTTTCCAGCTAAACCGGTTTGTAGATTACGAAAATTAAGAAGGTCGTCGGTTCGAGAAAAGTAATAATTAATCTCCTCAAAACCGCTCACTTGATCATCAAGCCATTTACCGTGTTTAACCAAATCAATGATTGACTGATTACGAAAAATCTGGAAAGTATAACTTAAATTCCTACCTCGACTGCCGTCCTCATTCTCAAAAGGAATAATACCAATATTCAGAGCAAAAAGCGCCTTGTTGTCAGCATACTGGTCCCGACTATGACGCCATTTTTTTTCATCCAACATTTTTTTTGAAAGCAGTTTTGTCAGCTCATCCAAAGCTGATTTAACGGTTGAAAAATGTTTTTCGCGTGCTCTGATCGTATCAATCAATTCATCGGAAATAAAACGGCCCTGAAACTGAAATGTTCTCATGTCTGGAAAAAACTGACTAACCTCGCCAATAGAAGTATTTGGAGAAAACAGCCATTTATTTTCATTTGTAAAATAATTACGAAATTGCATATCTCTAATTTACCGTAAAAAAAAAGACCGGAGTCTTAATTTCCAAAACTAATTTATTTAATTTATTACGCGTGGATATATTGATAACTTGAAGCAGATGTAACAGTTCGAGTGTTTGTTGCAAGACCGGCGTAGTTCCCTTCAGAAATACGGATAGATCCGTCGCCATAAACAGCAGTAACAACAGCAACGTGACCCAGGCTACCGGCATATGCCTGACCAGCTTGGAAAACAACAACTGAACCAACAGTTGGAGTGTTATTGACAGTATAACCTTCGGCTGCAGCTGCAGAGGCCCACTGATAAGCATTCCCTAGGCCATTTGGAACCCATGAAAGCATATTCTTAACATACCAAGTGCATTGGCCATAAGTATATGTGTTAGTACTGGAAGAGGTTGTTGCATAATTGGAAGAAACTCCGCTATTGCTAGTGGTACTTGAACTCGAAGATGTCGATGTAGTTGGATATGTGCGACGAGTCGAATATGAAGTAGCACTGCTTGAAGCTTGAGAAGTATAAGAACTTGAAGCTACAGAAGAAGCAGTCGAAGCTGGCGCGCTAGTAGCTACGGAACTCGTAGCAGAACTCGCTACAGGTGCTTGGCTAGAAGCTACAGAAGAAGCAGCTGAAGATACAGCAGCCGATGAGGTAGTCGTTGCGACAGCAGGACTAGCAGTCGTTGCTGCAGCACTGCTTGTGGTTGTAGCGGCACTAGTTGTCGTAGTGGCTTTCAAAGAAAGTTTCTGACCAGCAACGATAAAAGTAGATCCATCGTTATTGGCAATCAAAGTTGAAACAGAAACACCATAGCGTTCGGCAATTCCGTAAAGGGTATCGCCGGAAGCAATCGTAACAGTTCCATCAGCATTCTCAGCAGAAATACTCGTAGCAGCTGTTGTAGAAGCCGAAGAAGCTGTCTCACTAGTAGTTGTAGCAGCAGACGAGCTTGAAGGAATGTTCAAGCTGGAACCACTTAAAATCAAAGCGGGATTTGATAATTTATTTGCCTTAGCGATCGCACTAACACTCGTATCGTACTCTTTAGCTAAGGCCCAGACACTGTCACCCTGCTTAACGGTAACAGTATCAGCATTTGCAGAAACGGCACCTACCGCAAGAGCGGCAGCGGCACCGGTAGAAATAAGAAGCGCATTTTTAACAGTTTTTGTAGTCATTAATAATTCTCCAACGTGCAAAGTATCCGATTTTTTAAAAATCTATAAGGATTTCTAAAGCACGGTTTCTACAATAGGGGGCTTTCTTGACAGCATAATTAATACTTTTTTAAGGTTATTTTACATTGTTACAAAAAGATTACATAAATAAATTAAAAGCCCGGTATAACAGCCTTTATAGCAGCCTTCACCGAAGCTTTAAATGATTTTTTTTATTCCATTAATTGAAATTTTGTAAAAAAGAATTTGATTTGAAAAGCACTTTTCTGTTTAAACCATCTTATATATTTCTTAAAAACTTCCCTTAATTCCCGGAAGCCGAACTAATGATTGATTTAATCGTTGCAACCACTGTATTGGAAGGAATTGAAAAACTCATTCCTTCGACGTCCTCGCTGCCGTCCTCAGTCGAACTGATTTTCATCGAATTTATGCCGATAACTTCACCAGCCATGTTAATCAAAGGGCCACCCGAATTACCGGGATTTAGTGCAACATCGGTTTGAATAGCCGACAATTTGATTGGGCTGTCATCGATTTGCCGATTGGTTGCCGAAACAATTCCGGAAGTTAATGAGCTGGCATAATCCGATCCCAAAGGAGAACCGATTGCCAGTACCTGCTGACCAGCCTGAACTTTGCTGGAATTAACAAAAGTTCCCGTTGTCGTGACGCTTGCCGAACTGATCCTTAAAACAGCAATATCTTTAGTCGCATTTTTCCCAATTAATTTTGCTTTGACCTTAGTACCATTGGCCATAATTATTTCAATTTCGTTAGCCCCTTTAATCACGTGATTATTCGTAACAATATAAGAATAGTTCCCGTCTGTTTCGTAAATCAATCCGGTCCCTTCGGCCGCCAATTGATCCTCTGTCGAAGAACTGCTGCTACTGCTGCTACCACCGGACTGGCTGCCGAACCATTCAAAAAAATAGTCGCTGGCCTCGGTAGACGGTTTCTGATAATTCTCTACCGTTACAACCGCATTCTTAACTTTGTTGTAAGCTTTGGTGGCTTGAGAGCTTGAAGTCCCGGTCAGATTGACAACTTTCGTCATGCCGGCTGCAATTGACGAGCTCTTCGCCGCTTTATTTTGTGCCGGTGCCAAATAAAACAGATAAAAACAACCCAAAACAACCGTCGCTCCGATGATGGCACTCAACAGCCCAATTAAAAAATACTTGAAAATGTGGTCTTTATTTTTCATGCTTATATTATTATCTCTAAAAATAAAATTAAAGTTAACTATTTATTTCAAAAAGCAAAAACAAGCCTTGTTTCAAGCTCTTTAAAAACTACATGTAAAATAGTTTATTAATAAATTTATCGGCCCCTTCTTGAGTCAATTGCCAATTATCGTTAATAATGACTGTTGCTCGATTTTTAAGTTTTTCAGGAAGATGCATATCGCGCTCGAAGTCGTTGGAACTAGTTCGTTCGACGACACGTTTTGGATTATCTCCACGCGCAATCAAACGATTTCTCAAACCAGCGACATCACTAACTGTTACAAACCAGATAATCGCTTGGTCTTTTAAGGTTTCCTTGTATGTGATTGCCCCAATCGTATCAACAACCAGGCTTATAACACCCGGATGATTCGATCGTTTCGACTTGGCCCAGGCCCGTTCGAGTCCTTCATAAGAGGAACCATACTTGTAACCAGAATAATTAACCTGTTCAATAAAGTGATTCTTGCCCCATGAATCTTCGGTTTCAAAGTAATAGTCGACACCGTCGATTTCACCTTCTCTTGGCTCGCGGGTTGTATGAGTGATCACCCGCGGAACACTGTATTTAGCACGAAGATAACGAGCAACTGATGTCTTACCAGCTCCGGAAGCCCCAGTGATTACGATTACGCGATTTTCGTTTTCCATATTGATTAAATATTATAAACTGAATTAACTTTTTCAAGTTTAAAATAAAATAATTCCCAAAAATATTCGGGAATTATTCTTCAACTTCTCCGGGCTGCATATTCGACATAGAGGCGATATCAATAACCTTATCAATCCAGCCTTCATAAAAACTCCGTTCGTGAGTGACAAGAATCAAACTTCCGTCAAATTTTTGAATCGCCTTTTTCAAAGAATTTTTGGTTGCTTCATCCAAATGATTGGTCGGCTCGTCTAAAATCAAAAAATTCGACGGTGTTAGTTCCATTAAGGCTAATTTAACTTTCGTTTGTTCCCCTCCAGACAATAAACACATTTGTTTAGTCGCATTGTCGGCATTAATCCCGGCCGCGCCAAGCCTTTGACGCAATTGTTTTTGTTCTTCCAAAGGATAGGCCGCCTGCATAATTTGTAAAGGAATCTTTTTATCATCATCCCAAATCAGATCCTGGTCAAAGTAATTTGTCTTTGCCGATGGCGAAAATTTCGATTTACCGGAAATAGCCGGCAGAATGCCAAGCAGAGTTTTAATCAAAGTCGATTTACCAGCACCATTAAAACCCGTAAAGACGATTTTATCGCCCGAAGACATGCTGAAAGTAATCGGATTCAAGACGGGTTTTTTAGGATCGTAACCAACGACTAAGCGTTCCGCTTTCAAAGCATCGGTTGACTGCGATTCGATATAAGGAAATTTAAAAGTAGCCTTCGGATTTGTTTGTGGCGGCTCGATAATATCCATATGAGCCAGCATTTTCTCCCTCGACTTGGCTCGTCCGGTTGTCGAGGCTCGTGCTTTGTTCTTTTGGATAAAAGTCTTTGTTTTTTTGATAACTTCCTGCTGCTTGTTATAGGCCCGCAATTGCTGCTCGGTTTTTTCCGTTTTCTGCCGCATCGCTTGGTCGAAATTACCACGGTATTTTGTCAAAGTATTAAAGGATACATCCAAAATGACATTGGCAACATTATTTAGAAAATCAAAATCGTGACTGATGATCAAAGCAGCTCCATCGTAATTTTGCAAGTATCCTTCCAACCATTTAATGTGGGAAACGTCGAGATAATTGGTCGGTTCGTCAAGAATAATAACGTCATTGCCCTCTAAAAGCAGCTTTGCCAAAATAATCTTCGCCCGCTGGCCACCCGACATCTCGGAAATAATATGGTCGCGGCCGATCGAATCCAAACCCAATCCGGTGATAACTTGCTCGACATTGTTGTCAATCGAATAAAAATCGGC
Organism: Oenococcus oeni; assembly: GCF_020510245.1. Classification (NCBI taxonomy): domain Bacteria; kingdom Bacillati; phylum Bacillota; class Bacilli; order Lactobacillales; family Lactobacillaceae; genus Oenococcus; species Oenococcus oeni. Next base: position 1,419,342 of record NZ_CP084701.1, read on the forward strand.
TGCATCCAATTCGTTTTGAAAACGGGTTGCCCGTTCCAACAACTTGTCATCGACAAGCTCGGCGTACTTCGAGTATAAATCGGTCATCTTCTTTTCTTTGTCGTAAAGATCGCTATAAGCGGTATGCAAAAAATCGATCAGACTCATTCCCGACGGTATATCGGCGTACTGATCCAAATAACCAATCTGAATTTTTTTCTTCCACTCAACCCGACCGGCGATTGGTAAAACTTTCCCGGTCAGAATTTTAATCAGTGTCGATTTACCGGCACCGTTTTGGCCAACAATCCCTAAATGTTCTCCTCGTTCCAGTGTAAAACCGGCATCCGTATACAATTTTTTATCGGCATAGGCCATCGTTAACCCAGTCACATCTAATAAAGCCATCAGAAACAGTCTAGCATGTTAGAATATTTGCTGAAATGAAACCTCGTAAAATGCGTCCAAAAATAATTCCGGCCGATGATACAAAACGTGCTTATCGCTTTTACCGGGATGTTTTCGAATTCCTTCGTAATCCAAAGGACCAAACAACATTAATTGTCGACGGCCAGCCAATAAAATTTATCAAGAGTTCGAAAAGAATCGAGCTGGAATTGCTGGTACGCGATCATCTTCATGAAATCCGTGAACATTTAGCCAACAATTTTTTAACTGAAATAGCCGAACCAGAACATCGTTTTAATAAAAAAATTGCCCTGAGAATCCATGATTCGGAAGGCAATACGGTTATTATCGAAGGAAACGAAGATAACTAATTTTTTAAAGCCTGAGCAGCAGTAATAATTGCAACTTTATATACGTCTTCTTGACTTGCTCCACGCGACAGATCGGAAACAGGTGCTGCCAATCCTTGCAAAATAGGACCAATTGCTTCGTATCCACCCAAGCGTTGGGCAATTTTATAACCAATATTTCCTGCTTCCAAACTTGGAAAAATGAAAACGTTCGCATGACCGGCCACTTTTGATCCCGGAGCTTTTAATTTGGCAACCGATTCGACAAAAGCTGCATCGAATTGTAATTCACCATCAATATTATCAGCTAAATCCGGTGCCATCTCCTGCGCCAGCTTAGTTGCCTGAGCAACTTTATCGACCAATGCATGTTTTGCCGATCCTTTGGTTGAAAAACTCAGCATGGCAACTTTTGGATCGATTCCAAATATTTTAGCCGTATGGGCTGATTGAACGGCAATCTCAGCCATGGTTTGTGCATCAAGTTCGATATTAATTGCCGAATCGGCAAACAGATAGCGTTCATCATTTTTTTGCATAATAAAAGCACCGGAAATACGACTGACACCAGGAGCTGTCTTGATAATCTGCAAAGCGGGACGAACCGTATCGCCGGTTGGATGAACAGCACCGGAAACCATTGCGTCGGCCTTGCCGGTATAAACAAGCATGGTACCGAAATAATTTACTTCCTGCAGCCACATAGCTGCCGTTTGCGGGTCAGTTTTCCCTTTTCGTCGGGTAACCAGTTTATCGATCAATTGATTGAACTGCTTCTCATCGAATTTAAGCGGATCGATAAGCTTGATGCCACTCAGGTCGAAATGATTATCTGCAGCTGTCTTTTCGACCGCTGCCTGATCTCCCAATAATATCGGCGTTAGTAAACCATCTTTTTTTAAACGGATGGCCGCCCCCTGGACTCTTGAATCATCGCCTTCCGGAAAAACGAGTCTCAGTTTTTTTTCCTTAATTTTATCAGCCAACTCAGTAAATAAATTTGTCATTTTTCCTCCAACCCCGTTATTATAGAAAGGGTTTTCATTTACACCTTATTTTAACCAATCAATTGCTGTTCGGTCGTGTGAAAGCAACCAGCTGTTCGTCTGACTGAAAGGTTTGCTGCCAAAAAAGCCTCGATTTGCCGAAAAACCCGAAGGATGAGCCGATTGAATTATCAGATCCTTTTTTGGATTGATTAAAACCGCTTTTCTCCGAGCAAAGTTCCCCCACAAAATAAACACCTTCGGCTGGGGTTCGGCGCTCGCCAGTTGAATGACTGAATCGGTAAATTTTTCCCAGATCATTCCGGCATGCGAATTTGCTTTATGTTCTTCAACTGTCAAAACAGAATTCAAAAGCAGAACACCCTGTTTGGCCCAAGGTATCAAATCATGTGAGTTACGCGTTTTTCCAAGATCGCTGGCAATCTCTTTATGAATATTTTGAAGGCTGCTTGGAGCAGGAAAATTGTCTGGAACACTAAAACTAAGACCCTGTGCCTGGCCTAATTCGTGATATGGATCCTGACCAACAATCACAACTTTTGTGTTCGCCAGGCTCGTATAAAGCATTGCCGAAAAAATCTTGTCCTCCGGCGGAAAAACCCGAAGCGGTCCAGTATAAGCCTTATTAAGAAAATCATTAATCTGATTTAAATAGTCTAAACCCAGAACCGGTTTTAGATGTTGATACCAATCAGTCTTTTTTAAGTTAACCAAATAATCTTTCACGGTTAAAATTATAGTATGAGTCGCTACTTTTTAATGCAACAACATAATACAAATCAACGAGAAAATCGAGCTTATAACGAAGATTTTTCGATTGCTTTCAATATTTCCGGAAAAATCGGAAGCAAAAACGACGTCCTTTACGTATACGATACCCAAGGTGTAGAACAATCGAGAATCAGACAGGTATCTTATGGAATATTGCCGCGTTTTCAGCTGCTCTATCAGGACAAATACGTTGGTTCAATCGGTTTCAACTTTGCCGGTTTCAACGATGTGATTTTCGTTCGTTATTTAAATTGGGTAATTACCGGCGAAATAGTTTCGGGAAAGTACCGCATTAGACACGGCCGAAAAAAACTCCTGGAAGTCAACCCGGTTGAATTTCCCGATGGTCTTTTTTACCAACTAGATGTGCAAAACGACGCTCAAGCTTCTGTTCATGTCGCAATCGCCGCTCTTTTGGATCGTTGGGGAATGAAAAAAAATCGTAGTCTCTTAAAGCTGCCGACCAGATCGACTAAATATAAATACAAGATGGCAACAAGAATTAATCAATGAAAATTCTTCAGATTCTTGCCTAATTCCCGTTTTAAATCACGTTCTTTGATTGTTTGCCGTTTATCATAATTTTTCTTACCGGTCCCAATCGCAATTAATATTTTGGCGAAACCTTTAACAATATATACCCGTAAAGGAACGATTGTTTTTCCTTCTTTGGAAACGGCTCGATCCAGTGCAAGGATTTCTTTTTTGTGCAAAAGCAGTTTACGCCGTCGCAAGGGATCGACATTAAATTGATTGCCTTGTTTGTAGGGAGAAATATTCGCGTTGTTTAAAAAGGCCTGTTGGTCGCGAACCGTAATATAAGCATCTCCGATCGTAATTTGGCCAAGACGAACCGATTTAATTTCGGTACCCGTAAGCTGAATGCCAGCTTCGTAAGTTTCTCCAATAAAATAGTTGAAAGATGCCCGCCGATTTCTTGCCAGGGCATCATCATGTTTGTCTTTTTTGGCCATTAACGACGTCCTCCACGCAAACGATATTTGCCGGTTGATTTATAAGCTCCCTTTTGATGACGATTGTTTTGCCGATTTTCCTGATGCTGGTGATTATGGTGGTCCCCATTATGGTCATGATGGAAACTGTGCCGTTCCGGTTCGGCAGCTAAACGAATCTTGGTTACCGGCGCTGATTGCGGATCGATTAACTCAAAATCGATCTTGCGGGTTTCTTTATTGGCATTGATAACCCGTACCTTAACTTTCTGACCAATCGCGAAAATCCGGTGCTTGGTCCGGCCGATCAAAGCTTGACGGGTTTCATCATATTGATAAATATCATCTTTCATGGTACTTATGTGAGCAAGTCCTTCGATTGTGTTCGGTAAACTGATGAAAAGGCCGAATTTCAAAGCTGAATTAACAACTCCGTCATAAATATCACCGATATGATCCTCCATATATTCGGCAAATTTCATATCGTTAGTCGCTCTTTCGGCGTCCACAGCTCTACGTTCCCGCTCAGAGGTATCGATCCCAATTTGCGGTAGTTTTCCCCGCACAGCGTCAGTTGAAGAAGGACCAGTCCCGAATTTGGCATAATGTTTGATCAAACGGTGAACAACCAGATCGGGATAACGACGAATCGGCGAGGTAAAATGAGTGTAAAATTTTGCAGCAATGCCAAAGTGTCCAATTGGTTGCGGTGAATAATGAGCTTGTTTGGTTGCTCTAAGCATCATCGTTTGGATCATCATTTCTTCCGGCAACCCGGCAACCGCATCCAGCGCTGCTTGAAAGTCCTTTGGCCGCAGATTTTTCGGATCGGCTTTGATCGGATGGCCGATAGCCCGCATAAATTCGAAGAAATTAACAACCTTATCACCTTCCGGCACTTCATGAACACGGTACAAAAAAGGAACGTGCAAATGATCAAAATGCTCGGCAACCGTCTCGTTGGCAGCCAGCATAAAGGATTCAATCATTCGTTCACCAATTCCACGATCGCGAACCAACACATCAGTCGGGTGTCCTTTGGCATCGACGATAATTTCCGCCTCATCGGTTTCAAACTCGATTGCTCCACGTTTTTTTCTCATTGCCGCGAGAATTTTGTGCAAATCACCCATCTGATGGATCATTTCCGATAAATCAGCATATTTAGCTGTTTCCGCCTGATCGCCGTCTAGAATTTTATTAATCGAATCATAAGTCATTCGTGCATGCGAACGAATAATGCTTGGTTGTATCTTATGTTTGACAACTTGTCCTTCTTGATTAATTTCCATTTCACAGGACATTGCCAAACGATCTTCATTAGGATTCAAAGAAGCAATCCCGTTGGATATTTCCGTCGGCAGCATTGGGATAACCCGGTCAGTTAAATAAACCGAGGTTCCACGTTTATAAGCTTCGGCATCCAAAGACGTTTTCAAAGGCACGTAATTTGAAACATCGGCAATATGAACCCCTAGATGATAATTGCCGTTTGGCAGTTTCCAGACAACTACCGCATCATCGATATCCTTCGTGTCGGCTCCATCAATTGTAATTAAGGGCTGATCGCGAAAATCCGGTCGTCCCTCTGCTTCAGCGGCCTTTACATCAATCGTTTGTGGAATATTTTTTGCCTGTTGGGCAGCATCTTCCGGATAGTTGCTGGGAATTTTCAAGCTGTAGACAATCTCCAAAATATCAACTCCCGGAGCATCCGAACGGCCGATAACATTAGTAACCGATCCAATTAACAGATTTGGACGATCGCTGGTTGGAAACTGACTGGTTGTCGCCGTGACCGAATCGCGGTCCTGGGGCTGCAAACCTTTTTTATCAACGAGGTATTTGTATTCCTGAAGTTTTTCATCGTTAAAGGTGATCGTGCCGATGTAGTCATTTGGATTTAAATTACTTCTATTCGGCAAGTCGTTTTCGTTAACACCGGAACGAAAAATACCAACTACCTCTTGATTGGCATGGCTAAGGATCTTTTCGATTTTTCCTTCCGGAACCCGACCATCTTTGCCCGGGTGAATAATTGAAGCAAGAACTTCATCGCTTTGCATGGCCAAATTGGTATTGCTGTGACCGATGAACAAGTCATCCTGGCCTTCATCAGTTTTGACAAAGCCGAATCCCTTTGGATTAGCAACGAAGGTACCGTTAATAAAATTTTCAGAAGCGAATTGAGTAGCAGACATACTAATAATTATATCGGTTAATAAAAACGCCGCGATAATTAAATCGCGGCGGGTAGGTAGATAGATAAACTACCTCAGCTGGTCGCCTACCATTATATCAAATATTTTCATAAAGTTGCTGATCGATTTGATCAAACAGGCTGCTGAATGAATCGTCGGCAAGAACTGTCAAACGGTGCATAGCACGACTGGCGATTGTGTACAATAATTCCCGATCGTCTTCACTACCGTAATTTCGATTGTCGGCCTGCCAAAGAATAACAGCATCGAATTCGAGCCCTTTGGCTAAATAACCGGGAATAATAATTGTCCCGGGAACCAAACGCTGGTTTTCCAAGGTAATCAAGGTCGCTTGATAATTCTTTTTTTGTAGTTCTTCATAAACATTTTTTGCCTGAGCGGCCGTCTTCGTAATGATAGCGGTCGTTAAGTCAGCTTTAAGGTTGCGAGATAGACTATCAGCAAGATTTTTCAAGGAATCGCCACTTCGAAAAAGCGGTTTTTCACCCTCGCGGGCAAAAGCTTCGATTGTTTCAGAATCTTTCAGCAGAGCACTTGTAAAATTAGTGATTTGTTCGGTCGAACGGTAAGTTTTTGTTAATTTGATCGTCTTTGATTTCTTTGGATCGAACAACTCATACATTGCCGATTGCAAAGTTCCCGCATTTGTTCGGGTAAAAATCGCCTGATTCAAATCACCCAGCAGGGTAAATTTGGCTTTCGGAAATGAAAACTTCAAAAAAGCCAGTTGGAAAGCCGTATAATCCTGAACCTCATCAACGAATAGAAAACGAATTGTTCGATCCCCATGATGTCCATTGACTAAATCAAATAAATACAAGTAAATCGCCGTATCGTTCAAATTAAGTTTTTGAGTACTTAAATCAGATTTTGATCCTTCAAAAGCAGACTGCCATTCCTGATCGGAAATATCGAAATCGGCGAGATTGATTAATTGAGGTAGTGATTTTAGAAAACCCAAAAACAATTTGTTTGGATTCATAAAAATTCCATGACGGATTCGTCGAATAATTGGTTTTAAAGCATTCCGAACAATTATTCGTGCCAGTTCATTACGCTCTTTTTTCTCCGATTCGTATTGGCGTTTATCAGGGTCGCCAAGCATACTTTCCAATTCATCGGCTTGGAGATTTTGAATCGCAATGTCAACCCAGTCTTTTTTCATTTCTGAAGAAATTCGGCCGAAAACTTTTCTTAATAAAGCCTGTTTCGTTGCTTCTAAACGCTGATTGAGCGAATAATTGTCATTGAATGAATAATAGATTTTTTCGATATCTTCGCTTTTAAAGAAAGGTTCTCCCCGAAAAGCGAGACTGCGAAAACTCATTCCGCTGCGGCTAATTTTTTGAGAATAACGACCAACAGCCTTGAAAAAAGCCAAACTGCCCTTTAAATTGGTCATTTTAACCGATTCCGGGTCGTTTTCACTCTCGAATCGCTCGGCAAGGGTCTGCACTTGAATTTTTGGCAAACGATAATTAGCGTACTGATAAAAAGTCATCTGGATCATGTTATTTTCACCAAGATCCGGCAAAACTTCATTCACATAATCGTTAAACACCTGATTGGGCGAAAAAAGGACTACCTGTCCAGAAGTTATCTTCCCGCGATAACGATACAAAAGATAAGCAACCCGCTGTAAAACAGCTGCTGTTTTCCCAGATCCGGCCGCTCCTTGAACAAACAACAAATCCGAATCGGTATCCCGAATAATTCGATTTTGTTCATGTTGAATCGTAGTGACGATCGATTTCATTTTTGTCGAAGAATCAGAAGACAGAGCATTTAGCAAAAGCTTATCGCCGACCGCTTCTTCGGTATCGAAAACCGTCAGAATAATTCCGTCGGCAATTTCGAACTGACGCTTTAATTTAACATCCGCCGTTTGTTTGCCGACCGGAGTCTGATAATCAATTTTCCCAAGGCCGCCATCATAATATATTGAAGATATCGGAGCCCGCCAGTCATAAACATAAAAATGACCATCATTGTCGGAAAAAGATGCCAAACCGATATAAATCGTTTCTGTTTGGTTGGACTGATTACTGATATCGGTAAAATCAATCCGGGCGAAATAAGGCCTTCCCCGCAATTTTTGCAATGTCTCAAACTGGACTTCAGCCTGAGACATATCACGCTCTTTTTGTGCCAAGACCTGTTGCTGTGCGTGAACCGAAGCTCCAGTCTCGACCACTGCATTGAAATCAGAGAATTTAACTCTAATATCGCGCCAGCCCTTTTCAGCTTCTTTTAAATTGTCATTGGCCCGGTCGATCCGTCCTTGAGTTTCGCTAATTCTTTCATCAAGTTTTTGCAAAACCAAATCGAGATGCCGCTGTTCTTGTGCCTTAATATTATCTTTCATAAATCGTCATAATATTATACGCCAGATTTTTGCGATTAGATAGCGTTCAGCTGCGTGCTAGAATTAAAACATGACACAAAAGGGTATTAATGTATTTTTTGTTCGACACGGACAAACTTATTTTAATTTGATGAATCGTTTTCAAGGCTGGTCGGACATCGATTTAACAGAAAAGGGAATCGCCGATGGACAAGCGGCTGGTAAACGCTTAAGCAAAGTTCATTTCACCGCTGCCTATGCCTCCGATTTGCCAAGAGCTTATAAAACAGCTCAATTCATCCTTGATGAAAATGAAGCTGCTTCCCCGGCCAAGGCAACTTTAAATCGGGACTTTCGAGAGATTTTCTTTGGCAGTGCCGAAGGATTGACGATCAAACAGATCGCCGAGGATTTCGACCATGATATCGATACTTCAATGGTTGACGGGGCAATTGGTTATGGTGACACAATTAAAAAATATGGTTTTGACGGCCTGATGGATTTATTCAAGAAAAATGATCCATTGAGCCTGGCTGAAAATGCCGATGAATTTAATTCTCGTTTACAGCATGGCCTGAATATGATTCGCCAAAACTATGAGATTGGCGATAATGTTCTCGTTGTCACCCATGGAAGCTTAATGCGAGCCTTGGCAAACAAATACAAGTCCCCGGAATTAGCCTCCAAAAGCTTATCAAATGGCGCTGTTTCAAAACTTACTTTCGAAGCAAAAAAAGATGGCGATGTAACAATTGACCTATGGAACGATACAGAAAAAGTCTGGTAAATATAACCAGACTTTTTTATTGGCGATGAAGAATTTTTTTAAATAAACGATAAAAGTAATATTTTGTTTTCTGGACCGGGAAATCAAAGCTGCCGACCATTTCTCTCGTATAACCATTGAAGTGGGTCTTAAAACCAAGAACCCCATCAGATCCGTCGAATTTACCGCTGACACCGTAAAAATTGTAAAGAGGAATCCTCTCTTTAACCGCTTCGGTAATCATCGTATCCTGAATTTCGTAAGGAGCAAAAAGATGTTCGTATTTCTCATCGCTGCCGGAATAAAGATAGACAACTTCTTGATTTTCAATTACAAAAAGCGCAACCGAAACCAACACGATGTCGTGTTTAGCTTCTTGGTGCATTTTTTTGGCTTCCTGCAAACGCTTCTGCAAAGCCGTTTCGGTTTTTATCCCCTCGGATAAATGCCGCTTGGCAGAAGCGGAAAAATCACTTAAATCACTTATATTATGGTAATCCGCTCCAGCAATTTCAGTTAATTTTTTTTGAATATCGTTTAAATCCTTTTCAATAGATTCTGAGTATTCTTTAAAATTAATCTCGGCAAAAATAAATTTTGCTTTTTTGCCATATGTATCGAACAAAGTTTCATAAAAGTCTAAACTTTTATCGTGATAATGCAAACGATCAGCGGTTTGTTGAGTAATTCTCTTAAAGGCCGGCAGTTCATCCCTGCCGATTTTACGTAATTTAATACAAAACTGTTTATTTTTGTTCAAATGGTACTTCGCCTGTCGGTTATAAGATTTGACGACATGTTCTGGATCAACTTCAGTCAAATCTTTAACAAATTGCCATTCCGGTTCAGAAGAGGTTGAAAAACCAATTTGTGGTAATTGATGATCAGCCGCCAATGAATTTAATTTTTCGACAAACGTGGTATTTTTATCGCCAATCAGTTTGCCTCTCTCTGTGTATTTAGCATAGGCGATATTCGGACGGATTCTGATGAATAAGCCATCACGCTTTTTAGAAAAGACTGTTAGGCCACTGATAAAAGCTTTAATAAGCTGTTCATTTGAATAATCCAGTAAAGGGCCGCGTTCAATTGAAAATAAATTCCCCAATTTTACTTTCGCCCAAGTCACTAGCGCACCGGCAACAACTTTTCCAGTATCGTCTTTCAAACCAACCAGAGCAGCATTTTCGCCGCGCTTTTCCAAGAGACTCTTCTGTTCGGCCGACTGGACAAAGTTCCCTTGTGGATGATTATTCTCAAAATTTGCATACTCTAAAACAGATAACTCGCTGAAACGATAATTCATTAATTCTTAAATCCTCCCATAGCTCCATTTGATCCTTCTTCTTGTCCGGGATTCCACCAATTGACATGCGCATTGGTTTGATTAATTCGCATATCAAAAACTTTCAGCAAATCCTTCGGAGCTTTTAGGACTGGATATTTAACCAATAATGTTGCTCTTGTAATAATTCGATAATTAATATTAGGAAACAAACAGGAAATAATCGTCAGCGTCGGCTGGCCATTAATCGTATTGTTCGAGTCCATAACAGATACTTTTGTTTTATAAACGGTATTTTGAACTTTTACTTTATAAACATACAAATATTTTTTATCAATCGTGTAAACTTTCGTATTTTTCAGTGCCTGAACACTGTGAGTTCCACTCGAGGTCAAATAAGGCGCGTTTTTGTTCTCGGTGAGCTGCAGAGCAGAAAATCCGGTTACATGATTATTAAAATTATGAGCTGCCAAAGTGAAGTTCGTCGCCTGTCCCATTTTTTCGCCCTTAATCGAAGCGGCGCCTAAATTCAAAGTACTGCTGCTGTATGGATTGACGTAGATCGGCAGTAAAATATGACGGCTCGGAATACCGACATAACCGATTTTCGTTTTGCCTTGATCAGCGTGAGGATTCCATTCAACCATTTTTAAAATATCTTTTGCGTAGTCTGTGTCACTTTCGGACTTTGATATTTTTGAAGAAGTTTTTTTAGGCTGGCAAACTTTTAAAGGTTCGACTTTGGCAAGAAGCTCTTGATAATGCTGATAGCCCCAATAACTAAGCAGGCCGATCGAGAGCAAAAACAGGCTGATTGTAATTAGCCAATGTTTAAAAGAACGCTTCTTGTTAACTCTGGTTTTCTTTTTGCTCATTTATTAAATGTTAGCAAATATTTATCATAGGCATCTTTATCAAGAACTTTATCAACCTCGCCAATATATTCGCGCGGTGCGTCTTTGTAAGTAAAACCGTGTTTAAAACGATAAAGACCGTCAGAAGGATCAAAAACGCCAACACCACCAAAATCATATTCGGCTTTTTGTAGAGACAGACCCCACTTTGTCATTTCCCATTGCAACAAATAAGGCCCATAGTGTTTGGAATATTTCCGGTCGGAACCGGCATACATATACCAAATTTCATCCCCATGAGCAAAACCGATTCCCGATGCAACGATGTGGCCTTGAAAGTGGGCCAAAAAAATCTTGAACAAACCGGTTGAAGCAAATAAATCACTCATCCGATAAAAATATTCTTTTGGACGATAAGTAATTTGTTGGGCGTTGGCCATCATGACATAAGTCTCGTAGAAATCATCGACAAATTCACGCGAATGGCCAAAATCAACCGTCATACCGTCTTTAATCGCATGACGAATCTGAGTTCGGTAATTACGCTTGAAATGAGTCATCAAATCATCCTCATTTTTTATATCCTTATAGCTTAGGACCATATTTTTCCGCGGTTGAATATTTCCGTGCATGCTTTTAATCTGGACGTTTCTCGTTTGATAACCAGCTGCCTGATATCTGTCATTTAGATCCTGATCGTAAATAACCTCTGGATCCATCCGCAAAAGAAAAACATTATTCGGCAGGGCTTCAAGTGCCTCATTAACAAGGCTGTCAACAAGCTCGATATTTTCAAAATCGGCAATTGGCCCCCGCGGCGAATAAGCCAAAAGTTTTCCGGGAACCGCTTCAATTGTCAAAACGGCCATCGCGGCATCAATCTGGCCGCTTTCATTCTCATGGTATACGTAAAGGTGTCCCCAATTGGCCTTCAAAGCGCCCCAGAGAGTATCTTGGGTTGCTTGACCACGCCAGTTGGTCCGCACGAAATCGTTATACTTTTTTACTGCTGCTTCATTGTTTAAATCTAATATCATTACTTATCTATCATACCCGACATTTTCAAAGCTTCCTGCCAAGTTGGGATTATAAAACCTGTTTGTTGAGATTTTTTTAAACTTAAAACCGAATGCCGCGGGCGATAGGCTTTTTGAGGAAACTGATCTGAATTAACCGCTTTTATTTCAAGCGAATAGTTGTTTAAAATTTCTTTGGCAAAATCATACCAGCTGGCCGTTCCCCGATTAGATAAATTATAAGTTCCGTAAGCTGCCTGATGATCGATTAAATAGAGTATGAATTCAGCTAGTGTTTTTGTCCACGTTGGTCTTCCGACCTGATCGTTAACAACCGTTAATTTTGGATGCGTTTTAGCTAATTTTTGCATCGTATAAACAAAATTATTTCCGTATTTTCCAAAAACCCAACTGGTCCGAATAATATATGCATCAACAGCAGCATCCAAAATCGCTTTTTCACCGGCTAATTTCGCTTTACCGTATTCGTTTTTAGGATTAGTCGGGTCATTCTCTGAATATTCGTCGCTGGAAGTACCATCGAAAACATAATCAGTTGAAATATAAACCAATTTACTGGCAAAAGCTTTAGCTGCTTGTGCTAAATTCTTACTGCCATCTCGATTAACCTGCCAGTTGATCTGTTTTCCCTCGTCTTCGGCCGCATCGACTTTGGTATAGGCTGCTGCATCCAAAACAACATCCGGTTTTTGAGCTTCGATTGCTTCAAAAACCAATTGTCGGTTAGTTATATCTAAAGTTTTTGAATCGTAAGCAACAAAATCAAGACCACGATCCTCTAATAATTCATGGAGTTCTTGACCAAGCTGCCCATTAGCGCCGGTAATCATATATTTCATATTTCTAATCATAATACTGAAAACAGGCAAAGCTCTTTAATGAATAAATATTTTTCCATTGAGTTATAAAATAGTGCTAAGTTAGAGATTAAATAATTCTTTTTAAGGCGGTTTATTTTTTATGCAGGTTTTCCTTGAAAGCGGTTCAGGCATTCTAATGATTATTTTGATGGTGGCGGTCGGTTATTTTTTGGCGACACGCGACTGGTTTTCCGAGGATTCAACCAAGCTGATTGCTAAATTGGTCACCCAGGTGGCTTTGCCTCCCTATATGATTTCTTCGATTACAAGCGACTTTTCTAGGCAAGAACTTTTGAACATTCTCCCTGATCTCCGTTTTCCGATTTTATCAATGATGATCCTTTTTATTATTTCGATTATGATTGTTCGCCTGATTAAAGTTCGTCCAATCCACAAAGGACTTTTTGAGTCGATGTTTTTTAATTCAAACACGGTCTTTGTTGGTCTGCCGATTAATTTGGCGATTTTTGGATCAAAAAGCCTGCCTTACGTGCTTGTTTACTACATGGCAAACACGATGATTTTTTGGACTTTAGGTGTTTATTTAATTCAAAGAGATGGCGAGACGGCCGAACGTATGAGCCTCCAAGCAATTATTAAGAAAATTTTTTCGGCTCCTTTAATCGGCTTTATTATTGGAGTTGTTTTGGTTATTCTTGGAATTCATCTGCCTACTTTTTTAATGGAAGGCTTTAGCTATATGGGTGGATTAACAATTCCGCTTTCAATGATTTTTATCGGCATCTCAGTTCATACAGCCGGAATTAAAAATATGGAATTAAATCGTGATAGTCTTGGGGTTTTGTCTGGACGTTTTATTTTTGCCCCACTTTTGATGATGCTTTTGGTTCTGCCATCATCAATGCCAATCCTGATGAAACAAGTCTTTATTCTGCAATCTTGCATGCCGGTTATGACAAATGCTCCGGTAGTTTCGAAAATTTACAAAGCCGATGCCAATTTCTCATCAATCATGGTAACCGAGACTACTTTGCTGTCCCTATTGATCGTTCCGATTATGATGGTCATCATAACTCATTTGGCTTAAAATTTTTTTGGAAATTGTTTGATAACTTTTAACCTGATTTTTGTGGTCACGATTTAGTCTCGTGAACAAATATCAGTTCCCATTGGAACCACCTCGTTTCTTTCTCAATCAGTTTTAATTTTCCTAACTGACTATGGAAGAATAATATAGGCGTATTCGATTAAAAGGAATATAAATAGAAATTAAGTAAAAATAAAAAGCATTCCATTTTTCGGAATGCTTAATCGATATTTTACTTCAGCGCTGCCTTACTTTTAAGTGGCTTCCACCAGTCTTCGTGTTCCTTATACCAATCAATCGTCTTGATAATTCCCTTATCAAACATAATCGTTGGTTCCCAGCCTAATTCACGTTTGATCTTGCTTGGATCGATTGCATAACGACGATCATGACCAAGACGATCCTTGACATATTTGATTCGGTCTTTGGAAAGACCAAGATTTTCGACAATCAAATCAACAATCTGGTTGTTGGTTTTTTCGTTGTGGCCACCGACATTGTAAATTTCACCAGGTTTTCCTTGGTGAAGAACCAAATCGATTGCCCGACCATGATCCTCGACATACAACCAATCACGAATATTTTCGCCGTCTCCGTAAATCGGCAGATTCCCCCCGGTCATTCCATTGGTAACCATTAAAGGAATTAACTTTTCCGGGAACTGGTAAGGACCATAATTATTGGAAGTACGGGTGATATTGATATTCAGGCCATAAGTCTCGTAAAAAGCCCGTGTTTCCAAATCAGCCGCCGCCTTAGAGGCCGAATAAGGAGAATTGGGTGCCAAAGGAGATTCTTCGTTAAAATACCCTTCCTTGCCCAGACTTCCGTACACTTCATCGGTAGAGACCTGCAAATATTTTTTGATGCCATACTTTCTAGCTGTTTGCAATAGATTTACCGTGCCTTCAACATTGGTCTGAACAAAAATTTCCGGATGAAGAATCGAACGGTCAACATGCGATTCAGCGGCAAAATTGACAACTGCATCGAAGTCGTAGGTCTTAAATAAATAATCGACCAATTGCGCATTGCGGATATCACCGTGAATAAAAATATGGTGTGATTCATTTTTAATATCATCAAAATTATGCAGATTACCGGCATAAGTCAACAAATCAAGATCGATTAAATTATAATCCGGGTGTGCTTTCAACATATAATGTACAAAATTAGAACCAATAAAACCGGCTCCACCCGTAACAAGAATATTCATTGCCATTTAATCAAATCTCCCCATAAACGAAATTATTTTCAGCATCCTTGAGCAGTGGATGCTTTAAATCCTTATCGGACATAATTGCATGTTCGACATTGGTTGGCCACTGAATACCAACATCGGGATCATCAAAAGCAATTCCTCGGTCGGCTTTTGGCGCATAATATCCATCAACCTTATAGACAAAATTGACATTCGGAGTCAATGTCACAAAACCGTGGGCAAATCCCTTTGGAACCAATAATTGACGATGATTATATTCGGAAAGAATGTATCCTTCCCATTTGCCGTATGTCGGTGAACCTTTGCGCATATCAACCAAGCAGTCCCAAACAACTCCGGTAACAACCCGAACAATCTTCGTTTGCGCGTATGGCGCCAATTGATAATGCATGCCTCTTAAAACACCTGCTTCGGCCGAAAGAGACTGATTATCCTGAGTAAAATCAAATTTTAAACCAAGTTTTTCAAACTTTTCTTTCGTCCAGGTCTCCGTAAAGAAACCCCGTTTATCACCAAAAACCTCTGTTTCAATCAACTTGACATCCTGCAAGCTCGTATCGATTAATTTAACCATTCATTTATTCTCCTCATCGGCAATTCGTAAAAGATAACGACCATAATCATTTTTTTTCAATGACTGGGCTAATCCGCGCAACTGCTTACTATTTATATAACCCATTCGAAAAGCGATTTCCTCAAGAGCGGCAACCTTCAAATTTTGCTGTTTTTCAATCGTAGCAATAAAATTAGCCGCATCGAGCAAAGAATCGTGCGTGCCTGTATCAAGCCAGGCAAACCCTCGTCCCATGACTTCGACTTCCAGGCTTCCGCGCCGCAAATATTCGGCATTGATATCGGAAATCTCAATCTCGCCACGACTGGAAGGCTTGATTCCCTTGGAGATTTCAACAACATCGTTGTCATAGAAATAAAGTCCTGTCACGGCATAATGTGATTTCGGCTTTTTCGGCTTCTCGACAATCGAAAGCGCCCGTCCATCTGCATCGAAATCAACGACTCCAAAACGTTCAGGGTCCTTTACCCGATAGCCAAAGACCGTCGCGCCATTCTTCTTTGCTGCAGCTGTTCGCAAAAGCTTTGTTAATCCGGCTCCGTAATAAATATTATCCCCAAGCACTAAAGCAACATTATCATTGCCAATAAAATCAGCTCCCAGAATAAATGCTTCAGCTAAACCATTTGGTTTTTCCTGAACCTTATAGGAAATATTCAAGCCTATCTGCGATCCGTCGCCAAATAGCGCTTTAAATTGATCAACAAACTCCGGAGCACTAATTAAGAGAATATCTTGAATACCGGCTAACATCAAAACCGACATTGGATAATAAATTATCGGTTTATCGTAAATCGGTACCAATTGCTTGCTGGTGGCTTTCGTAATCGGATAAAGCCGAGTACCGGAACCACCCGCTAAAATAATACCTTTCATAAAATTCCTTTCATTTATCTAACAATAATTAGTATACTAATTTTTTTGAATATATAGCTGTTTATGCAAAAATTATAAAGAAAATGAAATTTTAATTTTGTAATTTATCGTATTTTGAGCAAATATAAATGATACTATTATGTTGATTTTTAAAATTTATTGAATTTTGGGAAAATAGAAAATGCCGTATAAAACGCTAAAAACAATTGACTATGAAGCACATCACGACAGCAAAACAGTCGGAACAGAATACGAACGGCGGATTCACAATTATGGTATTTTCAAAAGCGGTCTTTATCCTTTTCTGATCGATCATCAAGAATTGTCACAGGATCGTCGCGAGCTGTTCATCACCCCTTTAAGAGAGATTGCAATTGCCTGTGAACGAATCGAATATAATTCGGCCGAATTGAAATCCAAGCTAAAAGAACTTCCTCCAATTGCCGAAGAACTATATTTAAAAAAATCCCTCATTAATGAAATAACTACCAGCAATCGCCTATCAGGAATTGCAGTTAGAAGAACGGAAGTCAAGGCAGCCCTTGACTCGATCAATAAAGACAATCAAGAACAGGTTCGCTTTGCCCCGATGGCAAAAATGTATAACAAAATTCTTGAGGATGACTTCCAAAGAATCGAAAGTTTTGTCGACCTTCGAAAGGTATACAATCAGCTCCTCTTCGGTTTAATTGAAAAAGAACAAATGCCGGACGGTGCCTTCTTTCGTAATCGACCGGTTTCGATCAAAAATGATCAACAGAAAATTATTTTTCAACTGCCCGGCAACGAAAACGATCTGGAACAACGGCTGAGTAATTGGTTGAAATTTATTTCCAACAAAAATATTCCTTTCATGATTAAAGGATTATTGGCTCATGGCTATTTTGAGAATATTCATCCATTCTATGACGGAAACGGCCGAACAAGCCGCTATATTCTTTCTCTTTACTTGGCCAGAAAATTAGACCTTGTTACCGGCTTGAATGTTGCCCAGGCAATTTACGAAAATCGGGAAAGTTATGAGAAGGCTTTGCTTGCACTCGGTGATCAGGGAAATTTCGCCGAAGGAAGTTTTTTTATCAATGATTCACTTTCGATGATTGAAAATCGGCAGCGCAAGATCATCGAAGATCTCGATGTAAATATTAAACAGTTGTCCCGAACCAATAAAAAAATCCAGCAAATTTATCAAATAAATTCACCGGAGTATTTTGTTTTAAATCTTTTATTACAATCGAAAATATTCACTGATAATCAAGCAGACGGACTCCTTGATCGTGAAATTGTCGAAATTTCGGAAAACAGCAAGCATTCCAAACGGGCGATAAACCTGGCGATCAAATCTTTAGAGCAAAAAAAACAAATTACTACCCTCAAGAAAAATCCATTCCAGCATTCAATCGATATAAACTAAAATCAAACAGGATTGGCTAAAAGATCAATTTCTTCGGCAATAACTTTCTCTAATTTCTGCTGTGCCTGCTTTGAAAAACGGGAATAAGAATAACTATGTAAGAGAAAGTTCTGAATTGATTTTAAAAAGACAATATAGTTCGGTCCTTCTTCAGGCAGGCCAACGAAAAGACTGCGGTTATTTTTCCTAACCGTTTGCCAGGTACTGTCCAAATGAGCTCGATGAACCATTAATGGTTGGTTTACATGATAAAGAGACTCGCGCATTAAACCCGCCAACCAGGTTGCTTGATCGTGAGCCTGGTCCAAACCGTTCGAATCAGATCTGATTCCCGCATAAACTTCTTCAAGCGGTCCAATAATTGATTTCTTAAAAGCCATTGAACAACCGTCACGACGAATAATCAGATTATGGAGGTCAGGAATAACTTGGCCTACATCCCCATTTCCGACTTCGTCAATTGTGTCTTTTGGAAGGATCTTTTGATCAGCCGGAAGGAAATTGTAATCGGATACCAAAACTTCCATATCATCGTTTTCAGAAAAACATTTCATTGATTCAGAAATTTTGTTTTTATTCCAAATGTCATCTTGGTCGGCAAAAAAGACAATATCGGTATCGGTTTGATCAACCATATCCATAAAGTTGTCCCGCCAGCCTTTCCTTTCGGGATTAACCTGAAAATCCCAGCTATTCTGTAAATCATGTTCAAAAATAAAATTTTTAACAATTGTTTCCGTATCATCGGTTGAACAATCATCGCGAATAATTACTTTTGTCGGTTTAAGCTTTTGATTGGCAATCGAATCGAGTTGATCGTAAATATATTTGGACCCGTTGAATGCCGCCATAATCACTGTTGATGTTAATTTCATAACCACCCCCTAATTTAATTGTAATTTTTTCTGACAAAAGTACAAATCAGGGTTAAGTTTGTGCACTCATTAAAAATAAATCGTATTTAAGTGTGCATTGAATATCAGAAAATGAATTCAAGATAGTTCATCAACTGAAAAACTGCGAATTTTATTCTTGATTTCTTCTTGAAAATTCCGCTGTAGGAAATATGGATAGGACTGATTGCCGGCAAAAAATTTTTCAACTGCCTTCAAATAAACAACGAAACTAAGACTGTCACCATATAAATGATCTTTATGCTGCTTTTTTTCAGTTTGCCAAGTGCTGTCTGAATGAATCCGTCTAATAAACAAAGGCTGGTGAAGATGATAAAGCGTTCCGCGGGCAACTGCCGCCAACCAAGCAGCCTGGTCGTGAGTCTGGGCAACCGCATTAAAATCGACTTTTACACGACGAAAGATTTCGATTGTCGAATCAATAATCGACTTTCTTAAAGCCATGCCGCACCCAGGACGGTATACGGCCAAATTCGTCAGTGTCAGATCGACTTTATAGAGTTGACTGGAAACAGGTGTCTCTTCAAGTTGACGAACAACCAACAAATTTTGTTCTTTGGGAATAATTACATAGTCGGAAACCAACACTTCCATTTCCTCTTCGGCCTCAAAGGCAGTTAAAGTAGCTTCCACTTTGTTTTCCTGCCAAATATCGTCCTGGTCACTATAAAAAACGACATCGGTTTCAGTCTGCCTCAACATTGAAATAAAATTTTCCCGCCAGCCTTTTCTTTTTTGATTGACTTTAAAATCCCAACTAGCTCGCAAATTATTTCCGTCAATAAACTGGTTGACAATTTCAGCCGTATCATCACTTGATTTGTCATCGCGAATAATAACTCTGGTCGGCAAAATACTTTGATTAAAAATTGATTGAAGCTGATCATGAATATACTTGGAGCCATTGAACGTTGCCATGATCACAGTGGACGTTAATAACATATATCACCTCTTACATACATTGTAAAGCGTTTTCAAATCTTCTGCTGAGGTAAGACTTTCCCAATCTACTGGAGATCCTTTAAAATTCAAAGTAGAATGACTGTATCGTAAAAATTGTCATAGTAATATAATTTAAGTCATAAAGGAGAATAAACGAATATGAGCTTAAATTTGGGTGCCGGCGACTTAACAAAAGCTACCAAATCAAATTATGATTTGGTAGTCGAGAAAACAAGCATTCTGGTTCAATTTAAGGAGGCTGCTTACACAGGGGAAGGAAACAACAATCTACTCATATTAAAAACATCTTTTAGCAATCTGAGTTTCGATGACAAAATTATCGACGGCATTGAAATCTTGATTGGTAAAATTTCCAAAAAGCAGGAGCCAAGTTTTCAGGGATTAAAACAGCGGCTTACGAGGCATTAATTGATTTCGGGGAAGAAAAAAAGAAAACTTCGATTCTGCCCCTTGTCGTAAAGGCCAGGGAAAGCAAAACGGTCTTTCTCATTTTCGAGCGAGCAAATGGATTGGACGAGTGGCCAAGAAAAGCAAACCATTACCATTTCCTCGTTTCAATTGATTATAAAAAATATAAAAAAGTTTATTTGGAACTCCAAGAAGATCCAATCAGTCTTAAAGAATTCAAGAGCAGAGAGGGATTAGTTATTTGAATCAATTCAATAAAAAAACGCTTCAATAGGAGCGTTTTTTTATTATAAATATTAAAAGTAAGAACCCTTCTGAAAAAATCGAAAAATAACAAAAATCAAACAAGCCAACAATTTATTCTTTTTTAAGAACCCTCTTCTTTGATAAATAGAAGGAATTAATTTTCTTAAAAACTGATCTCATAAAGAATAAAACGGCTATTGTGATCATATCTGTCCCCTCATAGCAGAGAACATCGTAATTCATAAAGGATGCCAAAAATATAAAGAAAGAAAGTAATGGTATAAAAACTATTTTTTATCAAAAAGTTCATGGCGATATTTATTTGGAGTAACACCGGTTATCGAATGAAAAATTTTTACAAAATAACTTTTATCAACAAAGGACAAGTAATTGGAGATTTCCTGCAGATTTTTCTTATTATCAGCCAGCATTTTTTTCGCTAATTCGATTTTCTTATTATTCACATACTGTTTGACGGTCACGCCATACCTTTTTTTGAAAATTGGATTAAGGGTTTGTTTAGAAACATTTCCCTTTTCGGCGATTTCATGTAAGGTTAGCTTTTTTTCAAGGTTGCCATCAATGTAGTTGCGACAAATAAAAGCAACACCGGCGCCGTCTTCGCGATTATGGTTTTTCAGTTTATCAAAATATGCCCAAACAATTTTTTTGATTTCACTATAAAAATTAACAATCTGCTGCTGATATACCCGATTGATAAGTTCCATTCTAATTTGGCAGATTCATTCAGCGACAAACCAGAATCAATCGAATGATCGGCCATGCTGCAAATAAAAGAAATTAACAGTTCCTTTAAATAACTCTGATCAGCCGGGACGATCAATTGATTTTTCTGATGTTGATAATTCGGAAAAAGAGATTTCAACTCATTCATATTTTTGATGATATTCTTTTGATCCAAGGCCTGTAAATTATTCGCAATTTGTTCCTGGTAAAAAAAGAAAAGCGATTCTTTGGAATCTTTTTTAAAATTCAGATTTTCAACCTGTTCCACAAATTGTTTTTGTTCCAGCCAATAAACCATAACTTGGCGGGTCGGCGGTTTCTTTTGCGTATAAAGAGAAAAAACAAGTTCAGCAAGTTGTCCGGCATCAGCAATCGAGTGGACATCGCTTTGGGACTTGTCACTAAAATCTCTTTGAATATATTCATTTGGAAGCAACAAAATATGCGTTTCCAAATTAATCGGCAATTCGATCATGACCTTGCCTGCTCCGCGAATCAGAACATAGTTGCCCAAGTTGGCCAGGCGAAAAACCCGCTGCAGATCGTCTTTCCCAATTGCCGGTAAAACAAATTTATTGGCGTCGAATAGAAAATCGAGGCTGCCTTTTTTTACAAAAAAAATCTCCTGATCGGAAATATCACTGAAAAATTTGAGTTGTTGATTAGATTCATTCATATCGCAGACAAAAATAGAAACAAAAACAACTTTATACAAATTAATTATAACGTTACATAAATAAAAGCTTTCAGTTGCTAAGATACGGGCGTTTATTAAAAAAAAGAACGGGGATGATTAATTTTTTAAAAAAGAAGTTGGAATTTTTAATCGAAAAATAAGGGAAATTTACGGAGAACTACTTTGTCAATCGAATTTAAGAATATTACAAAAACTTATGATCAAGCACCGGTACTTGAAAATATCAATGCCGAAATTGAAAACGGTGAATTCTTTGCAGTTGTCGGACCATCAGGATGCGGAAAGAGTACCCTTCTAAGAATGTTGGCTGGCCTGATCGATATAACCGACGGAATTATAAAGATTAATGGAAAACAAATTAATGGACTGGCCGCCAAAGACAGAAATCTGACGATGGTTTTTCAGGATTATGCGCTTTTTCCTTTTCTCAATGTCGAGGACAATATCGCTTTTGGATTAAAGGCCAGAAAAATGCCCGAAGAGGAAATTAAAAAGAGAGTTGCTCACGCGCTTGAAATGGTTGATCTTTCCGATTATAAGGAAAGAAAACCGAGGGATCTTTCCGGTGGCCAAAGGCAAAGAGTTGCATTGGCCCGGGCAATCGCCAGCGATGCCAAAATATGTTTAATGGACGAGCCTTTATCCAATCTGGATGCCCAATTAAGAGTAAAAATGCGTTCCGAAATTCGCGACTTGCAGCAAAAACTAGGTTTAACGCTTATTTATGTCACCCATGATCAAATCGAGGCAATGACGATGGCTGATCATATCATGGTTTTAAACGACAAACATGTCCAACAAATCGATACGCCGTTGGGAATTTATAATCAGCCGGCTAACGAATTTGTTGCCAATTTTTTTGGCTCCCCAAAGATCAATATTCTGTCAGGAAATTATCAATCGAACAATCACGAGATTACAATCGACAAATATTTAAAAATAAAAGTCAATAAAAAACTTGATAAGAACGACTATGTGGTCGGAATTCGACCGAATCAAATGGACTTTGAAACAATTGATAATTTAAAGGAGGGAAATGCAAGCGTAAAAAATGTTTCCAATTTAGGTTCGCAAACGATTGTATCGGCTTTACTGGATAATGGCCAAACAGTCAGAATCGTAAAAGAAAATCAGCTATCGATTGCCCCGGGAGAAAGAATAAAAGCCACTTCAAGAGGCGACGCTTTCGTTTTCGATCCTGAGAAAAGAAACTTGGCTGCCATCAGCGTGGGAGTTTAATCAATGGAAGAGGAAAAGAATTTACTCGATGCAAAAAAACAAAATATTCTTGAAAATTCAAAAAAATCAATATTGGCGAATAAAATCAGCGTCAAAAAAAATGACAAATTTTACGCACTGCTGTTTTTAGGGCCGTCGCTGCTCCTTCTAATTCTTTTTATTTTTTATCCAATGCTGAAAACAATCTATCTAAGCCTGTTCTTGACGAATGGGAATGGACAAAACACAGTCTTTGTTGGTTTGGAAAACTATGTTTCCCTTTTAACATCCAGCACTTATCTTGCCAGCTTAGGATCCACTTTCGTTTATGTTATTGGTGTTTCTGTTTTGACGATTTTTTTAGGTCTTTTACTAGCAAGTACAGCCAGCAAAAACGTTAGAGGGTCCGGTTTTTTTCGAACAATTTTTTCTTCGACGATGGGCGTTTCCATATCGGTCTCGGCAATCTTTTGGCTATTTATTTTTAATCCTTCAATTGGAATTTTAAACCAGGTCGCAGCCTTCTTTCACCTGCCGATTCTAAACTGGTCAACCGATCCGAACTTGGCGATGATTTCCGTGATAATTTCAACTGTTTGGATGAATTTGGGCTTTGCGTTCCTGGTACTTTTCAGTGCCTTCGAATCTTTGCCGCTAAGTCTCTATGAAGAAACAGCAATTGAGGGAGTTGGCCCGGTCTACCGATTTATGCACGTGACAATTCCACTCATCTCACCAACTCTTTTCTTCGTTTCTATCATTACATTAATCGAATCATTTAAAAGTTTCGGCCTAATCGATCTAATGACAGCTGGTGGGCCAAACAATGCAACCAATATGCTGGTTTACCAAATTTATCAAAATGCTTTTTTGAATGGTAATTATTCGCAAGCCAGCGCTGAATCGGTCATCCTAACGATTATTATCGCTATCTTAACCTTTATTCAATTCAAATATTTGGAAAAGAAGGTCAGCTATTAATGGAAAATCTAAATCAGTGGACCGGAAGCAAAAAAACTTGGCATTACCTGTTGCTGATAATTTTGTCGCTTCTAATCCTTGGTCCTTTTATAATCGGCCTTTGGACAAGTCTTCTACCGACTGCCGACATTTCAAGCGGAAAACTGTTTATTGACAATATTTCCCTGGACAACTATTGGGCAGCCTTGACGCAAACACCAATAATTCGCTATTTGTTCAACAGTTTGTTTATCTCGATTTTAACAATGATCTGTCAGGTATTTTTCTGTTCCCTGGCTGCGTACGCTTTTGTCTTCATTGATTTTAAGTATCGGAATTTTTATTTTTATCTGGTTCTTTCAACAATGATGCTGCCATTTGAAGCAGAAGTAATTCCTAATTTTCAAACAATCAAATCATTAGGATTACTGAACAGTTACTTGGGAATGGTCATCCCCTTCATGACTTCGGCTTTTGGTATTTTTATGCTGCGGCAGTCTTTTATGCAAATGCCTTACGAATTAAAGGAAGCCGCCGACGTTGAAGGGTTGAGCCATTGGCAATTTTATCTAAAAGGAGCTTTGCCCTATAGTAAATTAAGCGTTTATACATTAGCAGCCTATAGTTTCCTTTCTGCTTGGAATCAATATCTCTGGCCCTTGTTAACAACTTTCAGTGACGACTACCGGCCAGTTCAAGTAGGCCTGCGCGAACTTCAATCCCAGGAAACTTTCAACAACTGGGGGATGATCCAGGCGAGCGCGGCAATTATCGTCATTCCAACCCTGATCGTTCTATATTTTGGTCAGCATTACTTTAAATCGGGTCTCAATGAAGGTGCCGTCAAATGAAAAATCAGAAGAGAGTTATTTATAACTTAATCATCGTTCTTACGGTTGCGTTTTTATCTTTGCTCCCAGTTAGTTTGTTGGGCAACAAGCAGGCCTCTGCAGCCGACAATTCCAAAAGAATTAAAATTGTTTTTTGGCATGAGATGACCGGACCGGCACAAACGCAACT
This sequence comes from Oenococcus oeni, assembly GCF_020510245.1. Classification (NCBI taxonomy): domain Bacteria; kingdom Bacillati; phylum Bacillota; class Bacilli; order Lactobacillales; family Lactobacillaceae; genus Oenococcus; species Oenococcus oeni. The sequence goes on from NZ_CP084701.1 coordinate 1,444,485, forward strand.
CAACGAATTCGTCAAACAATTCAATAAATCGCAAAGCAAATATCAAGTCGTTTCTCAATTTGAAGGAACTTACGAAGAAGCCGTTCAAAAAATCTTAAACACACATGGAAGCAATACTTCTCCGGCCGTTTTTCAATCAGCTGATATTTCAGTCAGCCAACTTTATCACAGCGGCTATATCACGAAGGTCCAAAAGTTCATCGATAAAGACAAGAGTTTTAACGTAAACGATATATCCTCGGTTGCCCGAGCCTTTTATAGTCAAAAAGGAGAGCTATTGGGGATGCCCTTTAATACATCGCAACCAGTTCTTTACTACAATGCGTCGTTATTAAAAAAATATAATATCACTCCGCCGCCAATGAATCCAAGTTATAGCGATATCACTCGCGTGGCAAAACAGCTCTATCAAAGATCAAACAAAAAAGTCAAAGGAATGACAATGGAAGTTTATGGCTGGCTATTCGACCAATTGATTGCAAATTCCGGCAACTATAGCGTTAACAATCAAAACGGTCGTCTAGCAACACCAACAAAAGCTTCTTTCATTAATTCCGGTTCGCTGAAAGCGATGGAATGGATCCAAGAAAACGTTAAAAGCGGCGACTTTATAAATTACGGTTCCGGTACAAACGCCTCAGCCAATGAAATGGCAGCCTTTTTATCCGGAAAATTGGGTATATTCATGGAATCATCAGCCGATATCGGCCAGTTGATTCTCGGCATGAAAAATCAAAAACTTGGTGTAACCTACTATCCTCATGCTGACGGCCAAAAAGCCAACGGCGTCGCAATTGGTGGTGCCGCTCTTTGGATCAGCAACGATAAAAGCTCAGAAGTCCAGCAAGGCGCCTGGAATTTTATTAAATACCTGGAAAGCGCCAAAAATCAAGCTACCTGGCAAAAAGCAACCGGCTATCTGGCTTTGAATAAGAACTCGAAAAAGACAAAAACTTTGAAAAATCTTTATAAAAAGAATCCAGCGCTAAAGGTTCCCAGCGAACAATTAGCCAAGACCGTTCCAAACAATTCCAACTCGGGAATCTTTGTCGAAGGAATTGTCCAGGAAAGAATAATTCTCAACACAGCCCTTGATCAAATTTATAACGGCAGCAATATAAAAAGCTCTTTGACTCAGGCTGAGGAAGCTATGAATAGTTACATTAAAAATAATAATCGAGCCAACGGTTGGCGTTATTAAAATCATCATTTAGGGAGTATATAAAGAAATGTCAGATCAGAAAACTTTAATTTTTGCCCATCGTGGAATTCCAGCCCGCCTTCCGGAAAATTCATTGGCAGGTTTCCAATATACAATTGACCATTCGGCCGATGGAATTGAATTCGATGTTCATTTAACCAAAGACCGGGTTCCAGTGGTCATGCATGATGAAAGAATAGATCGAACAACAAATGGAAACGGCTTTATTAAAGACTATCAATTCGCTGAACTTAAAAAATTCAAATTAGCCGACGGGCAGACAATCCCTTCTCTAAAGGAGCTTTTAAAATTAGTCGAGAATAAATCAATTAGGTTAAATCTTGAGTTTAAGACCGATTTATTCCACTATGAAAATATCGAAGCCATCGTTATGGAAATGGTCAAAAAAACAAATCTCAAATATCAAATTATCTATTCGTCTTTTTATCTAAACTCTTTAAAAAAATGCTATCAAATGGATAAGAATGGCCAATACTGTTTTTTGACTCCTAAATACCTTCATAATGCCCACCATTTTATGAAGATTAATCATTTGGCTGGTTTGCACTTAAAGCACTATCAAAAATTGGCAAACACAACCGAAAGAATCTGGACAATCGATGATCCATTAGAAGAGAAAAAACTGTTAAAAAAGCATGTTGCCGGCATTTTTACGAATAATTTTCAAAAAGCCGCCGAAATATTGAACGAACAATAGGCAAACTGTCAATTGCCAAGATTGCAATTTTACCGATAAAGATAAGCAGAAATATTCATTTTAGAAACAAAATAAAATCTTTTAAATTTATTCAGTATTCATTTTTCAAAGTGCAGAATCATTAAATAATCAAATATAGGAATATAAGAAAAGAACGTTGAATCATTCAACGTTCTTTTTTATGCCCTATGAAAAAATCCAAATATTGAATTCTACCATTGCTTTTGAAACCAATTGGAGAATGCTTCAACATCGACCTTCTTTGCAACTTTGGCATTAAAAGGTTGTTTTAATTTACCACGATCATCAATAACTGTAGCGCCACGCGTATATTTGCCGCCAATTTCGACAGCAACAAAGGCCGACGCAAGCGTAAAGAATTCCGGATGAAGCAAATAAGAAACCGTCAGAGCATCGTAAATATTAAAAGTATTCCTATCAGGACCACTATGGTAACCGCCAAACATTAAGGATATGGAATATCCAATTATTCCAGAAGCTTTAATCGATGTTATCGTGTTCTTGTTTATCTGTGCCATCCGTCCAATTTCTAAAGGAATAATCGTTAATGGTATCGTGCTTTGAAAGATAATGTTTGCTGCTTCCGGGTCATTAAAAACATTAAATTCCGAAAATATGCCAGCGTTTCCTCTGCCCCAAGATCCACCCATCATAATGATCTCTGATATTTTTTTTCGATCTTCCGGATATTCTTTTAATAAAATTGCTAGGTTTGTCAATGGTGCAATCGCCAAAATTGAAATCTTGTGATCAGAGTTACTTAACAATTTATGAATGGAGGAAACTGCATTTGTATTTAAAAGCAGTCCTTTGTCTGGAGCAGGAAACTTCGCATCTCCAAGACCATTGTTTCCATGGACCGATCGCGCCTCAAAATTCCTTCCCAATAGAGAAGCTTTGGAACCAGCGGCAACGGGAACTTTTTTACCCCAAAATGTTAACAATTTTAGCGCATTATTAGTAGACTGTTTAACGCCAATATTCCCATGAACAGTTGTGATTAAATCGATCTTTAAGTTGCTGTTCCTAAAAGCAAGCGCTAAAGCCAAGGCATCATCAACCCCCGGGTCGGTATCTACAATTAGCTCTTTGAGTTTATTCATTCTTCCCCTGCCAGCAATAAAGGTATTTTAGTTTGAGTTTTAACATCAAAAATACCTTTATCTGATACCTTAATCGAAGGTGACACCAATAAAGAAAGAGTCGACAAAGACATGATTTCATTGGTATTGACATATCCCAAATCTTTCATTGCCAGTCTTACCTTTTTTAATTTATGACCAATAATATCAATGGGTTCATCACTTATGATGCCTGCTATCGGCAGTTGGACATTGGCGACAATTTCTTTATCCTTAACAACTAAATAACCACCCTGCTGACTAGCAACTTTATCGTAAGCAATCGCCATTGAATCAGGATTCGTTCCCAAAACCATCAAATTATGGTGGTCGTGAGCCCAAGTCGTTGCTATTGCGCCACTTTTATTAATAGATTTAGAAACCAAAGCAAGAGTCAATTGACCTGTTTTGCCATATCTTTCCTGAACAGCTAATAATGCCAGACCAGCTTTTTGCCAGTCGACAATACCATCCTTAACAAGCAACTCTTTTTTGACTGCTTTCGTAAATGTTCCTTTAGCAGCTATTTCAATAACATTAGCAGTAATTTTTTTTAGATCTTTTGAAACTCTAAGTGTAAAATCTTTAGCTGATCGATTAGGAACATGAATCGAATGATACTCTTCACTAGCAAACGGTTTCTCATCATCAATCGACAATTTATCTATTGGGACGCCTCTCTTGTATACATTTTTGATAGAGAAACCATCTAAGTTGTTTAAAACGACAAAATCAGCAATTTTGCCGGGAGAAATCACGCCACGATCTTGAAAATGCATGTGCTGCGCGGGTGTATAAGTTGTCATATATATTGCCCACTCCAGCGGTAAGCCACATTTCACTGCCAGTTTGATAATAGAATTAAGGTGACCGTTGATCAAATCGTCGGCCATTGTATCGTCGGTAACCAGGGCCGAATAATCGTAGAAATGGTTCTTAACGATTGTTTCTATATTTTCCTTATTGAGAGATTTTTTCTGGAGCTGAATAAACATGCCATTCTCAATTTTCTCTTTAATTAAGGCAGGCGTTTGCTGAGTATGATCAGATAAAATACCGGCAAAAATGAACTTAGCCAAATCTTCTTTACTAATGTTTGGTACATGGCCTTCAAGGGGCATTCTTGGACGTTTCTTTTGACATAAAGCAATAATTTTTCTGATTAAAGAATTAGGCTCAGAAGTGATTCCTTTAAAATTCATCGCTTCTCCCAGACAAATAATTCTAGGATCTGCCAATAATTCCTTAACTTCCTCTAAATCAATAATTCCACCTGTTGTTTCCAGTTCGGGATTTGTAGAAGGAACAGAAGAAGGAATCGCGAAAAAAGTATCTATCAAAGAAGGCTGATCCATAAAACGTTTAAGGCCTTTAATGCCGCTCGTGTTAGCTATCTCATGAGCATCGGCAATAACGGTTGTCGTTCCAAAACGAATCGCAGTTTCGCTAAAATTAGTTGGCGTGGCCATAGAACTTTCAATATGCATATGCGAATCAATCAAACCAGGAATAACATAAGAACCTTTGAGATCCAGTATATCTTTAAATTTAAAATCATCGGATAGTTTATCTGCTATTTGAAAAAATTTCCCATCGACAATCGCAACTTCTTTTGCAGCGAACTGACGTGTAAAAGTGTTATAAATTTGGCCATTGATTATTTTTAGATCAGCTTTAATCAATTTATTGTTGTCTCCTTAATTATTAATCAGCGAATTCCAACGGGTAATCCAATTCTTTAAATGAGCGTTCACATATTTAAAATCAATTGTTTTAGCCCGATCGGCAATTTTTCCATAAGTTTTATTTTTAGCATTAGCTGCACTTAATTTGACTTTTGTATTTACTGGTGCATTGTTAAGGGAACTTGTTTTAGCGACTTTTTTCTGAACACTTTTAGAAATACGGTAATCCAAATACTTATAGGCGGCTTTCAAATTCTTGGTTCCTTTAACAATCGAAACTGTATCATAGTTTGCATAAGTACCACTGTTGGGCACAACGTAACGAAGATTAGAATTAGAAGTTTCCAACATTCCAACAGCATAGTCACCGACAACGGCAGCTTGAATTTCCCCAGAATTAAACATATTTGCCAAATCAGATGACTGCGTATATGTTTTAACTAGGTTTGGCTTTAATGATTTCAAAGCAGAAAAAGCCGATGCTCCACTTTTGCTAGTGATGCTCTTTCCGGAATCATCTGCCGCAATATATAACATCGCCGGACCAAAGGTTGTTGTAACATCAGGAATCGAGATTTTGTTTTTTAATTTAGAAGACCACAATTGATTCCATGATGTTATTTTGCCAACCTTTTTTGCATTGTAGACAATTCCAACACTATTGATCGTATAAGGAATACTGTTAGTCTCTTTGGCCAGTTTTTGTTCACTTTTCGATAAATATTTAAAGTTTTTCAATTTGGAAAAATCCAATTTCTGAAAGACTTTCTCGTTATTTGCAGTTAATGCATTATTTTGCGATAACTCAACCACGTCAACGTTACTGTTTTTATTTTTTTCAATCTGAGTTAATCTAGTAGCACTATCGCCAAATTGGGTGTTTATTTTAACATTTGTCTTTTTAGAAAACGGAGTTAAAACATCGCTCTGCATTTGTTTGGTACTTAATCCAAAAGTCGAAACCGTCAAACTTCCTGAACTTTTAGCCTGTACATTTGTGTTTATTAATGAAACAAATGTTAATAAGGCTCCGGTAATAATTGCCGCACGCATAAAAATACTTTTTATTAATCCCATTTTAATTCCCTTTTAAATAAATTTATTTGCTAAATCCCAAAACCTTTTGGCTGGGAAAGTTTAAAACAATCGACTGTCCGGAAAGATATTTTTTATCCGTTCCAGAAACCGCAATCACAATCCCTAAAGGTGTATCAATTTGATAGCGATAGCTATCACCCAGATAGGTGGAAAATAATATTTTTCCTTCTAATTGATTATGATTATCCGAATTTTCCGTTTCTTTTTCGATTATTTCGATATCCTCTGGACGAATCGTCAAACTGATCACATTCGGAGATGAGTCAGCCGCTGTAAACTCAAGATTATGATCTAATAAATATTTTTGATTTTTTAAGAACTTTTTTACTTGGAAAAAGTTTTCATAACCAATAAAATGTGCAACGAACTCCGTTAAAGGATGATGATAAATAGATTCTGAACTGTCAAATTGCTCAATCACGCCCTTATTCATCACAGCTACATGATCAGAAATAGCAAAACATTCTGACTGATCATGTGTTACGAAAAGCATTGTTAATTTTAAGCGTTGTTGAATTTCGCGAATCATTTCTCTCATTTCAACCCTTAACTTCGCATCAAGATTACTTAAAGGTTCATCCAACAGAAGAAGACTGGGATGGGTAACTAAAGATCTTGCTAATGAAACACGCTGCTGCTGTCCGCCGGATAATTGGCTTGGAAATCTCGCCGCGTAATCCAAAAGACCAACTATATCCAACATTTCATTTACTCTCGAACTCAGATCGGGCTCACGAATATGCTGATTTTTAAGACCAAAAGCAACATTTTCTCTCACCGTCAGTTGCGGAAAAAGTGCATAACTTTGAAAAACCATCCCAAAATTCCTTTTATAAACCGGAATCCTACTGATATCTTTTCCCTCAACCAGAATTTGACCCTGGTTGGATCGAATAAGCCCTGCAATTGATCTTAGAGTAGTTGTCTTCCCACATCCGCTTGGTCCAAGAAGCGAAACCAACTCACCATCTTCAATCGTTAAATTTATATCATTCAATATTTTATTTTTTCCGTTATAGCTTACTGCCAAATGTTTGACATCTAATCTAGCCATCTGATCCCCTTTTTTTAATTGATTAAGCTTTTCAGGCCTAATTTCTTTTCAGCCATCAGCATGAATATAAGTGTTAGCAACATCAAGCAGGTTGAAATTGCCGAAACAGTCGGATCGTAATTGTTTTGCAGATAATTTAGAATTGACGTCGGCAACATATTCACGTTTGCTCCGCTTAAAAATACAGATACCGGAATGTTATTAAAAGAATTGATAAAGGACAAAAGAAATCCGGAAATAATACTGGTGGAAATATTTGGCAAAACCATTTTGAAAAATCCAGATAAACGAGAAGTTCCCAGAACCCAACTTGCCTCTTCTATACTTGAATCAAATTGCTCCAAACCGCCAATAAGCAGCCTAATCGTATACGGCATACAAATTAGAAAATGTCCAAAAAGGAGGCTGAGAAATAATGGAAAACGGGCATATATAACAAGAGACGAATACAAGGAGAAACCAAGAACAACCTCAGGAACCATAACCGGTGCCAAGAAAACACTTTCTAAGAAATGACTGAACTTTGTCTCACCCCTTGTCAAAGCATAAGCAGCTGGAAGGCCAACCAAGGCAGAAGCAAGCGATGCCAATAATGCAATCACGACACTGGTTATAAAACCTTGAGTAAAAGAATCCTGAGAAAAAATGTTTGCATACCAAGCAAAAGTAAAGCCTTTGATTGGAAAAGAAATAGTTGGTTCAGTTCCAAATGATGTTACGACTATCAAAATCAGTGGAAAAACAAGGAACACAATCGTCACAATCCCAATTATTTTCGTAAGTAAGTGCTTATTCGTTGTCACAATGTTTTCCTCTTATCTACCTTTTTTTGAAATTTCCTTAACAGAAATGTCACAAACAAAGCAATAACAATCATTATCGTTGCGATAACGCTCGCAGCTTGCCAATTCCCGAGGGTCATAGCCTGCTGATACAAAAGTGTCGACATCACCAACCGCTGATTACCTCCCAAAATTTGTGGTGTTGTATAGGCCGTTAACGCTCCGACAAAAACCAGAGTTACTCCAGTAATAATCCCAGTTGTCAATTGAGGAATGGTTACTTTCCAAAATATTTTTGCCGGTCGAGTGCCCAACATCAAAGCTGCGTTGTCCAACTCAGGATCAAGCTTTTCGGATTCGCCAATTAGAGTAATTATCATAATTGGCAAAAATAGATAAACAATTCCGGCAATAATAGATCCATCAGTATAAAGGAAAGACAAAGGACTATTAATAATATGTAGAAATTTCAATAAATTGTTTAAAATTCCACTATTCCCCAAGATCGTAATCCAAGCGTAATTCCGGACAACACTATTGGTTAGGATTGGAAAGACAACTAAAGTCAGTAGAAAAGTCTTTTTGAAACCGGATAGTTTAGAAAGCCAAATGCTGGTTGGGATCCCTAAAAGTACAATAATAAAAGTTGAAACCAAAGCAATTGATACCGTTCTTAAAATTACCAGTTGATTTTGTTGATTGGATAAAAATCCAAAATAACTATTAGCCGAATCTTCGCTGGAAGAAAAAGTCGGCAATACCATCATTATCAAGGGGTAAAAAAAAGTAATAAGCAGAACAACAATCCCAGGAATAATCAATCCGAATTTATTTTTCTTCGACAAAGAAATACCAGCCTTTCAATCATAATTTGCGTCCCTCCAAAATGACGACTAATTCATAATATCACTATTTTACGAACTATATTAGAGTAATTTCCATAATCATTCATAAAAAAGTATTAAAAAAGCCTTAAAAAATATTTTTATTCGTTTTTGTTCGTCTTTAATCGTGATTTACTTGTTTTGTGATTTATGCTTGTAAGACAATTTTTTAAATCCATCAAAATAAAAAGCATCGATGCTTCCAATGATAAATTTTTATTAATATTTTTTTGATTCTCAATATCTATCTGAAATAATTTATAAATAAATAGTTCCCATAAAAATTATGTAATCGCTTGCAAATATTACCATAAAGATTTATTATCTACTTGAGTACTCAAGTACTCAAATTAGGAAATTATCTATGGAATCTTATAAAGGAAATAAAACAACTAGAAAACAAATTGTTTCTAGCATTCAGATGGACATTATAAAAAATAGAAAAATTGGAGAAAAACTGCCATCAGAAAGTGAGTATGCGAATCTCTTTGGAACAGCAAGATCGACAGTGCAAAAGGCTCTAAGAGATTTGGAAACAATGCAGTTAATCGAAAAAGTTCAGGGAAAGGGATCGTTTGTGATATTTAAACATCCAAAAATAGAGATGTTTAATTTTAAAGGATTTTCAGAGTATGCACATCAAATTGGGGCAACTCCAATAACAAAATTAATTAAAAAAAAGAAAATTGACAATGGCCACAAAATGCTTCTCAAGCGCTTACGCAGTATCAAAATCAATGATGAGATAGCTCCTTTGACATTCGACGAATCGATTTTGAGTTTAGATGATTTTCCAGGATTGGATCAATATAATTTTGAAAAGGGTTCTTTATATGACGTCCTAAGAAATAAGTACAACACTTATCCAGCGATAGCTAATCTTGAAGTCATACCAGTTGCTCCAGAAGAAGAAATCAGTAATTTATTGAGGGTCTCAAAAGGTAATCCTTTATTGAAAGTAAACGGTTTTGTATATGACTCCAATTCTGAAATCATGGAAAAAGTCGGCATAATATACAGTGACCAAGCGCGCTTTAAATTCACTCTTGGAATTTAGGAGAAATCGATGAGAGATAAAGACAAAATTTTAGGAACATTATACGGTCAGGCAATCGGTGATGCAATGGGAATGCCGTCTGAGCTATGGCCAATTCAAAAAATTAGAAAAAAATTCGACGGAAAAATAACTGATTTCATGGATGGCACACAAGATAATGAGATTGCGCTGAATTTCAGTCGAGGTGAATACACCGATGATACAAATCAAGCCTTTGCGATTCTTGATGCTTTAATAGAAGCACATTGGGAACCCAAACAAGAAATTCTGGTTAAGCACATTATGGAATGGGCTAATAAAGTTGGGGCGTGGAAAAATAATATTCTAGGACCAAGCAGCAAAGCCGCTCTCACTCTAATTAAAGAAGGAAAAGATCCAACTGAAGTTACAAAAAAAGCGTTGACTAACGGGGCTGGAATGAGAATAGCTCCAATTGGATCTCTTTTTGAAACAAATCAAATAGATAATTTGGTAAAAATGGTATATCAAGTCACAAAAATAACTCACTCAAGTGACGTTTCAATAAGCGGAGCAAGCATGATCGCTGGTGCAGTAACAGCCGGAATTGCCAATTATTCATGGGATGACATTATCAATTATGCAATTAAAGCAAACAACAAAGGACTAAAACTTGGGTCCCCCACTTGGGCTGCCAAAAACAAAAATCGTCTGGAAATAGGAATTGATATAGCGGACAAATATGCGAATAACGAAGACGAATTCAGCAAACAAATCTATGAAACTTTAGGAACTGGGACTATGATTTCGGAGAGCATTCCAGCAGCAGTTTCAGCGGCATATTATACAAAAGATGTTCAAAAATGTGCGATCCTATGTTCAAATCTTGGTGGCGATACAGACACAATCGGAGCGATGGCCACAGCAATCTGTGGTGCTAAAAATGGAGCGTCAAGCATTCCAATTGAATGGAAACAATTGATAGACAAAAAAAATCCGCAACACAACATTGAGGAACTTAGCGACAAAATAATTTCATTTAAAAACTAAATAAAAAAATTTTTTATGAATAACAGCGCAAGAATTTTTGAAATTATTTTATAGATTCCGAAAAGGAGCTAGAAAATGAATGAAGATTCAATCAGGATACAAAATTCAGAAAAAACACTCACGCCGGGTAAGCTTTTTTACAACTGGTTTGCTGCGAACATCGGAATATTAGGATTCGTCTACGGAGCTATAATTGTTAGCTACCATTTATCATTTATACAGTCAACTATTGCAGCTTTAATTGGAGCCCTCTCATTCACAGCACCTGGTTGGGTGGCAATGATCGGGCGAAAAGAAGGAATTACAACTTTTAAACTTAGTCGGGCCGCCTATGGGACCCGCGGAAACAAAATTCCGAATTTCATCGCCTGGATAAATATGATTGGTTGGGTTTCGGTGAACGTTTTAACCGGAACGCTATTACTTACGGCTATGTTCAAAACAATTAATATTCCTAAAACTACTTTGTCTGATGCAATTGCTTTGGCTATCTTTGGTGGATTAGTCATTGCTTCGGGTCTTCTTAAAGAAAACGTCTTGGCCAAAATTCAAACTTGGTTAAGTTGGATTTTTGGAATATTAACACTAGTTATTTTATTTATATTCCTCTTTAAAGCTAATTGGAACGAAGCTTTTCAACTACCATCAGGAAGTTGGGTCAAAGGTTTTTTGCCAGCGATAAGTATCGTAGCTGCAGGATCAGGCATTTCTTGGTCTATGGCTGCAGCTGATTGGGGAGCCTATGTAAAGACTAATACTAAACCTTCCGCCACATTTTGGAATACAACTTTAGGTGGATCAATTCCACTTTTTATCCTAATGTCCGGAGGCGTCTTATTAAGTACAATTTCCCCAAACTTAGCAAACGCAAGTGAACCATTTTCAGTTATGTATAACGTATTGCCAAGTTGGTTCGGTTTTACTTATTTTCTTGTTGCAGTGGGTGGTTTGATCCCGCAATGCATAATATCGCTGCGCTCAGCAAGAATTAATCTATCAACCGTCGGAATAAATATATCTCAAAGATCATCACTTGTAATCCATGGTGCGATCGTTATATTAATTCCGATTTATGTTTTATTTGTTTCCGGAAATTTTCTCAGCAGCTTCGAACTCTTCCTTAATTTCCTCGGTATTTGTTTGGCATCTTGGGTTGCCATATTCTTGTGTGACAGCGTTATGTATAGAAAAAAGGGATATGACATTAAATTAATGGAAAACCGTTCACCAATACATTATAAATGGGATGGAATAATTTCTTGGATTTTGGCTACTCTTATAGGGCTATTATTCACAAATAATGCAATTTGGAACGGGCCGTTCGCGAAAGGTATATTCCGAAATAACAGTTTGGGAGTATTCATTTCCGGAATTACTGCAATTTTATTTATGTTTATTTTTTATTTACTTAAAAAGATGAACAAACGTGATTAGAAGGAGCGTTAATTATGAATAAAACACTAGTAATTGGAGCAGCTTTCGTCGACGTAATAGTTGATGTGCCAAAATTGCCAAAGACAGGTGATGACATTCCTGGAAAACTCAAATCATATGTAGTAGGTGGTTCGGCATTTAATGTTTTTGGAACTCTAAAGCACGAAAAAATTAATACTGATTTATTTGTACCTGTTGGTGAGGGAAATTATGCAAACCAAATCAAAGAAAAAATGAGAGAATTAAAAATTCCAATAAAATTACCAGTTAGGGGAAATGACAATGGATGGGATATTTCCTTTATTGAACCAGGAGGAGAAAGAAGCTTTCTAACAATACAGGGCATTGAACAAGATTGGAAAACGGAATGGTTCAAGACAATTAATATTAATGAATACAAATATTTTTATTTAAGTGGATATGAAATGGAAAATGAAAACGCAGGCAAGGTAATTCTTAAAGAACTGCAGAAACGTATCCCAGAATCATTACTATTATTTGATGCATCCCCTCGCATCTCTTCCATATCTAAAACAATAATTCAAAAAATAATGAAAAAAAACGTGATTATAAATTGCAACAAAGAAGAAGCAAATTATTTCATGCCCAAAGGCCACTCACTAGAAGAAAAAGCGAGAAGGATTTATGCAAAAACAGAAAGTCCCGTTATTGTAACTTTGGGGTCAAACGGAAGCTATTATTATGATGGAAATGATCACATAATTCCTTCTGAAAAAAAGGATAAGATAATCAACACAATCGGAGCTGGCGATACTCATTGTGGCGGTATTTTAGCGGGGTTAAACAAAGATATGTCATTCAAAGATTCTGTAATACTAGCAAACAGGCTTTCCGGTTTAGTAGTTGAAAAAGAGAGCGGCAGTTTGTAAATATAAATATAATTAGGTTCTTTAATTTAAAGTGATAAAAAGGAAAACAGCCCAAGATTTAATCAAATCAGAATTGAATCTTAGTTGTTTTTTAATTTATTTCATGAAAAAAATAAAGTTCTATAAAATCACTCTTCCTTCAGCCAACTCATTTTTTCTCCAATCATTTCAACAACATCGTTTAAAGCAAGTGAAGCAACGATTATGTAGACTGGTAAAAATTGGATCATGTATCTGCTTCTTCCTCCTTCGAAAATGAGCAGGTACAAAAATCCACCAACGATTGCCAACCGCAGCACTTGTGAAAACTTTGTTCTGTATCGCCATCCAAAAGCTATTATAAAGAGCCAAATTATCCACCAAAATTGCGCAATATATCTAAAATCCGCTAAATGTTTGCCATTCGGATATACAAAACTTTGAACAAAAGCCTTAAGACCCTTAGAAGCAACCTTTGCTGACATAAAATGCCCTTCTATCAACCAAGCAAAACTACCATCGGATGAGTTCTTATTTTGTTTATGAAATAAAAACTTTATATATCCAAAAATACCCATTCTTGCTAAACGCTGATTAATCTTTCTTTTAGAGTATTCAACTTTTTCCTTTTTACTTGGTCGAGCAGCCATGGCCAAATTATCCTCTTTGTTATAGCCGCCATCTCCAGCCATCCCCATGCTAATAAAATGAATTGCCGGCATCGTCCTGCTTCTATCTATTTTCATATAGGTTTCAGAATTATTTGCATTTTGCAGATAACGGTAAGTAATTCCAGTTGAAACAATGAAAAAAAGAGAGGAAATTAAAATAATAAACGCGTATTTTTTCTTTCTTCGATCATCTTTTTTAAATAGATAAAGTATTTCAACAAGGAAAATAGCAATAAAAGGAATAATAGCCGACGGTTTGATAAAGTATGATGCACTTAAAACACTCCCGCCAATAATCGCTAAAAATACTCGAAGGATACCATTAAATTTTGAATGGAAAACAATACAATAACTCAACAAATAAAGCGAAACAAATGGCAAAACCCAAGTATCAGAGTAAGGAACCAAGATCATTGGAAATAGAGCCAACCAAATCGACTGAATATACAAAACATTGCTTATTTTTCTTCTATCCAGAACCGCGACAATCAAAGTGTTGAAAACTGCCGATAAATCAACCAAAAAGAGATTAATATTATCAAAAAGCAACCATGAACTATTGGAGAAGAATTTCGCAAGATAGTGTTGCTGTAGCATCAAATTAATGTTGTTCGTGCTCAAACTATAATAGGCTTGTAGTTCTCGACTTTTAGTATCCGTCAATGCCGAATGAATGGCACCTGCATCGAAACCAATCGAGGGATGAGTCAGCTCGACAAAAATAATTTGCAACAGGATCACTAGAACAAAAATAACAATCGAACTGAATAAAGCGCGTTTGATAAAAATATACCGAAAAACATTGCGTAACTTTTCATTTACGAAAATCGCAAGACTGATTGTCAACAGAAAAAGTAAAAAGACAACTGAAATCCATGTCGTTCGATTTCCGGCAGGAGTATCGCCAAGTGTTAAATTGGGAGATGCGATAGCAAAATAGAGCGTTAAAAAAATAAAAAAATTGAAAATATAAAAAATAATTCTATTTCCCAAAGAAAATAGTCCCTTTCTTTTCATCAATTCATCTCCTCTTTAAGCAATTCCACGATAGGAAAATTAACCATACTTTTCCCGCTTTCTTGATAATCAATCTAAAGATATACAGTAAAAACGTGTCGGGGATTCTCCTACTTCAATTCTTATCAATTTACAGTTTATTTTTTTCAAGGAATCAGTGATCATATCGAAGAGATAATTTGTTAAATTTTCCAGTGTCGGATTGATTTTGTCGAAAGGGGCGATTGTATTGAGAAATTTGCCTGATAAGCCACTGATTGTCTCAGTAATAACTTCCTCAATATCTTCAAATTTAATCATATGATCATTAGAACTAACGATTTCACAAATTATCTCCCAAGTGTGGGGGGTGCTCAGAACCAATCCCGGCCTCCCAACGAATTGCATGGCTGGCATTAATGTAAGATCTCATTTTGTAAGTATATTTTTTACGTGTCATTTATTTGTTTCCCTTTTTGTCTTTCATTCCCTTAAAATCACTCCGAACAACTTTTTTATATCCGCGCATTCTTCTTTAAACGTTTTGGATTTCCATTTGATTGGTAGAGTGATACTGTTTATAATTCCAATTAGCCTGATAAAAGAACAGATTAAGTTGTATAAAGGCATCGTAAACATAATCCACCATTTTCTGCTATAGAACGATCGCTCTTCGTCAAATTTTTTTAGAAACATTCTAACGTTGATAAAATTCAGAAATGAATCAAAGACGTATAGCAAATACATAAAAATAACTGATAAAAGCAAAACAATTGGTGAGTAACCAAGGTAGGCCAAAACAAAAATTCCGAACATCCAAATCATTCGTGGAAAAACAAAGGTGTGGTCAATCATTAAGCGTCGAACCATAAAATTTTTAAAAAACTTATCGAGATGCAGCTGGTCGCTCATAAAGGAACGCGAGACTTCGATTTCGCCACGCTGCCATCTTTGTCTTTGAATATACAGCTGATCGAGACTTTCAATCGGGTCTACGTAGAAAAAAGAATCAGTACACAAAGCCACCCGCCCTTTTAATTTACTGCGAATTTGAAAAGTCATATCTGTGTCTTCACCCACTGTTTGAGTATTGTACATATAGGTTTTTAATAATACTTCTTTTCTAAACGCCGAGAAAGCACCCGACATCGTGAAGAGCCTATTAGCCGATGATTCGATACTTCTTCCTGAAAGAAAAGCCTGAGCGTATTCGAAATATTCATTATTTTGTAATAATCTCAATAACGGTTTTTTGTTATTTTGAATAATTGCTTTTTCGGTTAAAATGGTGCCAGTCATTGCATCAATATCAGAGTTATTTTCAAAACCAAGAACCATCCGCATTAGTGCATTCTTTTCCAAAACACCATCACTGTCCAAATTAATAATATATTTGCCAGAACTATTATAAATAGCCGAATTCAAGGCAGATGCTTTCCCTTTATCGGTGTTCATCCATTGAAGCCTCAAATTGGAGAAAGACTGTTGAACCTTATTGAATACTTGAAAGCTATTATCAGTACTTTGATTATTAGCAACGATAACCTGCATAAGTTTGTTTGGATAGCTTGAATCACTGATTGATCCAAGGCATTTAAAAAGTGTCTCCTCGGAATTATAAACAGGGACAATAATCGAAATAATCGGCAATTTCGCCGGTTTCTTTAAGTCGTTTTTTTTTCTGCTTTCAAATGTTAATTTGACAAAGTAAAGACATTCCGGGACTATCTCAAAAATAATCGGTATCAGCATCCAAGTTATCCAAAAACCCATTTGAGCAAATGCTTGATCCAAGAAACTCATTTTTCGTCTCCCTTATATATCAACTTTCCTGTAAAGTTTTTTATAATATGAGCACGGGTAAAAACATTGTAATATAAGGCTATAACCAAAATATAAAAGAAAAGTCTTCCTAAAACAGAATGCGCCAGGAAAAATATTTTATTTCCGTTAAAAAAGACAATTGTCGCGACAACAAAAAGACGTAAAATATTTGCAGCATAGATCCACAAAGCTCCAGCGACGCCTATAATAGTTCTTTCTTTGCGACTGTAAACAGGGTAAAAAGCTATCAAACTCCAAAAAGCAGTCGTTTCAATGATTCCGGAACATTCATAATCGACAAACATCAGAATTGTATCGTGAGTATTTTGTATCTCGATTAAATTTTCTCTGTAAAAAGCAGTAAACATTCCACTTAAAGACCCGAAAAGACCAATGCCTCTTGTCACAATCGTTGAAAAAAGCCAGATTCCATATGGCCGGCTTAAGGCCATCAAAATTAAGAAAAGACCGACGCTTCCAGTTATAAAATAGAAAGCCGATAACTTGGCGCGTTTTAAAACTGACAGGATATAAACCCATATAATGGTCCCAATCAAAATTATTGTCGTAATCAGCATTAATGAAATCCAATCTTTTCGTGATTATTTTTCTTCTTATAAGTAATTCCAAAAAATCCAAACAAAGCAAGCAAAAAACCAATTCCCACAATAATATAAGGTCCCGTGCTAGTACCTTCAATCGTAATATGTTGATAACCCAAATTCGAATTAGCAAGTGTTATCGATTGACCTGAAATTGTGCTGAGATTGAAATCCGTTATGGGAATTTTGACTTCAGCTACACTATTGGTATATGTTCCTTTTCGATATAAAGATGTGTCTGCAGGGAAAGTCTCACTATATGCGTTTACATAGCCCACTCCGTTGGTTTTATATGTGTAACTTGTCTCATCCCACACACCTGCACTGAAGCTGGCCGTCTGACCAGCTGATAAGTTGCCTGGAACATTAAGAAAACTTATATCGTATTTCTTATTGCCGATAGTAATAACATATCCAGCAGTTTGTAGACCGGATTGATGTCCGCCGTAAGGAATCATATTAACGTATAAATACAGGTATTGATCGTCTGACAACATAGACAGCTTATAAGTAACGTTTCCATTCGTTCCTTCTTCGTAAAAATCCGTCATCGGCTTACCAGACCAATCGTCGAATTTTCCATCAATTAAAATTCCAGAACCGCTCGAAATACTGTCAGCGTGAACTACTACAATTGGAAGCAAAAAAAATCCGAAAAAACAAGTTATCAATACAATAATTTTTTTCATATTTTTTCTTTCTCGTATATAAATAAGATAATTTTTCCTACAGGAAAAGAACTTAATCTCTATTTTCTTCTATTGAGTCTTAACATATTAATAATTTTTTGTCAATAGTTAATAAATAATAATATTTCATTGTCTATTTTCTTAAACAAAACTTATGAGTCAAAAAAATCAATTATTAAGATAAATTTCATAAAAAGCTACAACCGGATAATAATTTTATATTTAGTCAAATAGGGATCCTTTTTAGCCTAAATAGTATTTTCAAAAAATAATTAACGATATTAAAAAACGCCAAACTGATATTTTGGCGTTTTTTATCTGCTTTTTAATGTGATACCTGGATTATTGTTGGCTGATTAACCGACCGACATTTTCTGCGGTTTGCGTTAAGTTTTTCTTGGCATTCTTAATTGCCTGATCCAAGCTGACCACCCCCGGCAAAATACAAAAGATCGAATCAATCCCAAGTTGATACAATTGATCGATTCCATCGCCGACATTCCCGGCTAAGGCAACCACTTTCACATTGGGAACAGCTGCCTTAACAGCCTGTGCAGTTCCCATCGGAGTTTTGCCGTACTGAGTTTGAGAGTCGATTGCTCCTTCGCCAGTAATAACATAGTCTGCCCCTTTGGAACGTTCTTTTAAACGCGTCATTTCGACAACAATTTCAACTCCTTTTTCCATTTGAGAATTGGTGAAGGCCAATAAGCCGGCTCCCAAGCCACCGGCGGCTCCGGCTCCAGGAAAATCAGCCAATTTTTTGCCAAGATCATGTTGAATAATATCGGCATAGTGTTTTAAATTTTTATCCAAGATTTCGATTATTGATCTTGTTGCGCCTTTTTGCGGACCGAAAACCCTAGCTGAACCTTTCGGTCCAACCAAAGGATTTACAACATCCGAAGCGATTCTGATTTTTGTTTGAGCAACCAGTGGATCGACTTTGGAAAGATCAATATGGTCGAGTTCAGCCAACCCAGCTCCACCGCGCTTGATTGGATGACCGTCTGCATCCAGAAATTGAACCCCGAGTGCCTCCGCCATTCCTTGTCCGCCATCGGTCGTTGCACTGCCTCCAATCCCGATAATAATTTCTCTGGCACCCTTATGCATGGCGTCCAGGATCATCTGACCCGTACCAAAAGTTGTTGTGATCAAAGGATTTTTCGTCTCCTCATTAACAAACTGAATACCACTGGCGGCAGCCATTTCAATTACAGCTGTTTTTTGATTACCGAATAAGCCATAATGAGCTTTTGCCTTTTTTTCCAAGGGATCCAAAACGTCAATCGTCTCAAAATCGCCATTGGTCGCATCAACCAAGGATTGAACCGTACCTTCGCCTCCGTCGGCCATTGGAATAATTTCATATTCGGCATGGGGAAAAATGCGCAGCAGTCCCTCGTGAATTGCGTCTGCAGCTTCCTTTGCCGTTAGACTTCCTTTAAATGAATCTGGTGCGATTACGAATTTCATGTTTCACCTCACGCTTATTTAATATTTTTTAAAAAAATCCATATATCAAAGTACCGACGATTGTCATTGTCAAACCGACTGCCGTTTCATAAGGAACCGAACCCATTCGTTCCTTTAAATTCATATTCATCGCATTGGCAGTAACATGAAAATAATTTCCTTGAGGAAGATGATCGATAACTGTTGCGCCAGTATGGACCATTACAGCTGCTGCTAATGGAGCTGTTCCAAACGAAAGGATTGCTTTACTGAATGATCCGGTAGCGAGAATAACTCCTGTCGAAGTCGAAGCGGTCGCTGCGGCCATTAAAATCCCAGAGATCGGGGCAAGGAAGGTCCCAGAAATGCCCGACACTTTGATCAATGAAACAATCTCAGCCGGCAGCGTCGAAGAAGTTATCAAACCTCCGATAGCCCCGGCACCAATCAAAATCAAAACAACATCGGTCATTCGCTCCATTCCGGCTTTTGTATACTCCAAGACCTTATTGCCTTTATGCATCGCCAGCATGCCGACGATTCCGGCAAAAGGAAGAATGTACATCGCGTCGACTTGAAATTTTTCTAAAAAAGAAACATGCAAAATGCTGCCAATCGGATTTATCAATAACAAAATAACCGCCAGCAGTGGAGCGACAATTGCAGAGCGGAGCGAAGGTGTTTCAAGCTTAGTCTGGCCGGTCTGCTTTTGATTGACTTCAACATCAGCCATACTGGCAATCGCCCCTCTATGTCTGAGAAAAGTCGCCAACAACACAGCCATTGCCAAACCGAAAAGTGCCGGAATAAAATCAGCCACCATTAATTGGCTAAGCTCTAAATTAAATCCCCGAGCAGCGGCAATTGTATTAGGGTTCGGTGAAATGATATTACCAGCTTTGCCACCCCCGGACAGAGCAACCAACAATGCCAATTTAGAAATTTTCATGCGGCTGCCAACCTCAAGAGCAATTGGAGCAACAATCAAAACGGCAACCGGAATAAATACTCCGACAGCAGTGATGATCATTGTTGCGAGCGCCAGCGATAAAATTGCCCATTTTTCACCTAATTTGGTAACGATCGCCCTTGCAATGGCATTCGCGGCTCCCGATTCCATCATGACGCCGGCCAAGACACCGGCTGCCAGCACTCTAACAACCGTCCCCATTACACTTTGTGTTCCGGCAACAACTATATTAACCGTTTGGCTAAGACTGGAGCCGCCAATAATGGCACCAAAAATAGTTCCAAGCAATAATGAATAAACTGGATTTAATTTCCATAAAATTAATCCAATTGCCAGGGCTAAACCCAATAAAGCCCCGACCCAACTAACTGAATTTGACATTCTCTTTCCTCCCTTCCAAGAAAATTCAAATCTATCCTAATTATAAATGATGGCTATAATCGAATTACTATTGCAAACAAAAAGGCGCCGCAGCTATTAACCGACGCCTTTTCAATATCACTTTTCATAATCCGACTGTAAGATTGAAAAATAAGTTTATTTGACTATTTGCAAGTTTTTATTTTCGTCGATCATCTTTTTGACCATCCGGGATATATGGGCAAGATTGAAACCGTAATCGTCGATTACATCATTTGCCTTGCCAGATTTGCCAAAAGTATCGACGGCAAGATTCTTTCCAAAAATTCCGGTATAGCGTCCCCAAGCCAAACTCGATGCCATTTCGATCGACAAACGGTTAACGACCTGCTTGGGCAGGACACTTGCTTGATATTCTTCACTTTGCCTTTGAAAAGCCTCCATGCTGGGCATCGAGACAACTGAAAGATCGTAACCTTCTTTTTCAAGTTCTCTTTTAGCTTCCAGAGCCAAATGGAGTTCTGACCCGCTGGCAATCAGAATCGCATCGGGAAGATCTTTTTTGGCTGAGGAAACAATGTAGGCTCCTCTTTCTACTGGAGCGTCCTTTGTTTCTCTTAATACAGGCAGCTTTTGTCTTGAAGTAACCAAAGCCGTTGGACGATTCGTTGTTTTGGCAATGGCCTTCCAAGCGGCCAGGGTTTCGTTTTGATCGGCAGGACGATAAACATCGATTCCCGGCGTGGTCCGAAGCGTCTCTAACTGTTCAACCGGTTGATGAGTCGGCCCGTCTTCGCCGACAGCTAAGGAATCATGAGAAAAAATGAAGATCGAAGCGAGTTTTTGCAGGGCGGCCAAGCGAATGGCCGGCTTCATATAATCGCTGAAGATAAAGAAGGTCGAAGCAAAGGCGCGACTATTGCCATGGAGGAGAATGCCATTGGTAATTGCGGCCATCGCAAATTCACGAACTCCATAAAAAACGTTTGAACCCTGAGGCGTTAAATCGGTAAAATCGCCTTGATCTTTCAGATAGGTCTTGTTAGATGACGAAAGATCGGCCGAACCGCCCCAGAAAGTCCTGTTTTGATCGGCGATTTGTTGCATGACCTCAGAACTGCTTACACGGGTTGCTAGTTCTTGATCATTATTTTCAGCCAATTTCAGATTATCGGTATTTAAAGTCGAATCATTATTTTCCAGCTGCTCTGCTAATCGAGGAAAAGCTTCGGCGTAAAGCTGAAAGGATTCTTGCCAACTTTTATAATACCGGTCTTTGGCTTGATGACTGTCGTTAAAAAGATCGTAAACATCTTTTGGAATTTCAAAGGGCTGATAGGGCCAGTGATAGAAATCCCTGGTCTTGGCCACGTTCTCTTCGCCGATTGCCGCCCCGTGGACTTTGCTGCTGCCCTGAAGCGGCGTGCCGTAGCCAATGATTGTCTTTATTTCGATAAAGGATGGTTTGTCGCTCTTTTTCGCTTCTCTGATTGCTTCATCAATATCAGACAAATTATTGCCATCGGCGACAAACTGGTAATCCCAGCCGTTGCCGATAATCCGATCCTGAATCTTTTCGCCGGTCGAAAGCTTTAAGGGGCCATCTAAGGAGACATCGTTGGAATCAAAGAGAACGATTAATTTACTTAATCTTTTCTCACCGGCAATTGCCATTGATTCTTGACTGATCCCTTCCATTAAGTCCCCATCGCCGACGATCACATAGGTCTCGTGATCGAAGATGTTAAAACCAGGGCGATTATAGATGGCCGAAAGATGTTTTTCGGCCATCGCCATGCCAACAGCCATCGCCAGCCCCTGACCCAAAGGACCGGTTGTCGCATCGATTCCCGGGGTGTGTTTCCACTCCGGGTGACCCGGGGTTAGTGAATCCAACTGACGAAACCGTTTTAGATCATCGATCCCGACTTTAAATCCGTTCAAATGAAGCAGGCTGTAAAGCAGAGCCGAGCCATGGCCGGCACTTAAAACAAAACGGTCCCGGTTGATCCAATATGGATCGCGATTGTTAAAATTAAGGAACTTTTGAAAAAGCGTATAGGCCATCGGGGCAGCGTCCAAGGGCAGGCCCGGGTGGCCGGAATTAGCCTTTTGGATCATATCGAGACTGAGAAAACGGATCGCATTGACTGCCTGCTGTTCGTCTTGACGGTTCAATTCTTTAAGTGGAATATTTTCAAATTGAGTATCGATCATTTGTCCTCCTCTTTAATAGATTGATTATTTAAAAAATTATTTAGCAGGAACCACTTTTGAGCGGTCCTTTGCATTTAATACGATTGAGGTCAAAACAACTACAAGCAGGAAAATCAATATTCCGGAAACAAGTGTTATTGCTCCATAGCTACCTAATTTACCGACCAATATTCCTGGAATCAGGTAATCCGTATCGGCAAAAGTCGATGCAGCTAATTTGAGAGTTCCAAGAACCGGAAGAATAAATAGTGGTAACCAGGAAATCAGCAAACTATTAAATGTTGCTCCCAAAACAGCCCCACGTCTTCCGCCAGTTGAATTTCCATAAATACCTGAAGCTGCTCCACAGAAAAAGTGGCCAACAACTCCTGGAATAATAACAGTCGTTCCAAGTGCAATCATTGCAAACATACTTAGAGTTCCAACAAAAAAGCTGACAAAGAAACCTATCAAAACAGCATTTGGTGCGTAGGGAAAGATAATCGGGACATCAAGTGCAGGCTTTGAATTTGGAACAAGTTTCTTGGCGATTCCCTGAAAGGCAGGAACAATTTCTCCAAGAATCATACGAACACCTTGTAAAACAACAACGAACCCGGCAGCAAATGTTCCTGCCTGAATAATTGAATAAACAATGTAGTTAGTGCCACCACTTAATTTGCTTTCAATATAGCTCGGACCGGTGGCAATTGCCAAGATTACATAAACAACACTCATTAAAAGAGCAATCGAAACAGTAGAATCTCTCAAGAACCCTAAACTTTTGGGAATATTAAGATCTTCAGTACTCTTACTTTTATCCCCAAAAAGTTTTCCAATCAATCCAGCTGATGCATAGCCGATATTACCGGTATGGCCCATCGCAACTTGATCACTTTTTGTAATCTTGCGCATAAAAGGCTGGCAAAGAGCTGGTGTAATAGTAAGCAATGTTCCTTCGAATATTCCACTGAATAAAATTGTTTGCCAGCCATCACCCATACCTGCAGAAATTAAAATAACTGCAGATAGGCAAGACATATAAAGCATCGCTTGACCGGTCAGGAAAATATATTTAAATCTTGTAAATCTGGCTAACAAAATATTCACGATCATTCCTGTTAGCATAATTAAAGCAGTTGGAGTTCCGTATTTTACTAAAGCAATCGCAACGACTGCTTCATTGGACGGAACAACACCTTGAACATGTAGGGCGAATTGAAACATTTTTGCAAAGGGTGCCAAGGCAGTTTCCAAAATAGTTGCACCACCGGTTAATACAAGAAAACCGGCGAAGGTTTTAATTGTACCTGCGACAACTTCATTAGCCTTTTTCTTTTGAAGCAACAATCCAACCATTGATATCAAGGCAACAAGGATGGCGGGTTGGCTCGCTATTGATACAAATAATTCCAGTATTTTTTTCATGATTAACGACTCCTGTTTTTATTTATGATTAATTTTGTTTTTATCAAGGATTTCATTAACTTTTTGTTTGGTTTCGTCTGCATCGATAATGGATTTAAGCAGAACTACTTTCTCCTTTGGCAAATTTCCCAAAGCCGTTTCAAGTGTACTTTCGATAAAAAAGTAATCCGCCGAATCAGGTGTTGCTGAACCGACATCCATATGGGAAAGCTCGAAATTGCCTGTATCGACCCCCTCATCATTAAGTACATTTTGAATATTCATCTGTACCATAAAACTAGTACCCAGACCTGATTGACATACAGCGACAAGTCTCATTTTTTATCCTCTTTTCTTTTGACAGCGAAATTTAAATCGACATTCTTTATTACATTGAGAAGATCACAAACACTATTGGCGGATAGTAGCTTTTCAACATTATTTGGATCAGTCAATAACTTAGTAAGTTCCTTGATTGATTCCAAATGACTGTTAGAATCAACTGCAGCCAAGACAAACCAGATGTTTATCATGTGGTCTTTAGAAGTCAAGGCAATTGAATCTTTAGTCTTTAATAGCGCCATACCAACACGATTAACAAAACCATTCGGTTGAGCATGGGCTAATGCAATTCCCGGTCCGATATTTATGTAGGGACCCTCTTTTTCAACAACATCAATCATTGAACTTACGTAGCCATTTAGAATCGTTCCATCCTCTAAAAGCGGTTTTGACGCTTCTTTAATAGATGTTTTCCAATCTAATTTTTTTCCATCAGCGATTCTAACTGTTTTCTCATTCAATAAATTAGAAAGCATATATTCACCTCTCTTCCCAAGAAATAAGACTATATCTTGCTGTAAGCGCTAACAAGTGCAAAAATAGCAATATAGGCAGTGCAAAAAGTGCACCAAAGGAATTAAGCGATGTACACTTCGAAAAATAAACGTGTTAACCAGATGTTGAACTTGTTTCTTAGTTCAAAAGATCTAATCACAATCCCGGAACTTGAAAAACAGTTATCGATATCCCGTCGATCTGTTTATTATTCAATCGAAAAAATGAACCAATTTCTGGATGAAAAAGGTTTCGACAAAGTAATTAACGTTAAAAATTTGGGATTTTATTTAAACCAAGAAACAATATCCGCGCTAGAAAAATCAAAAAGATTTAATAACGAAAAAAATGAAGAATTTTTTAATTTCTCGGGAAAACAAAGAATTGAAACTATTATTTGGTTATTAATCAACAGGGAAAAAGTCTCGTTGACACTAATCGAAACAAAATTCGATGTAAGCAGAAATACAGCCGATAAAGATTTTAAGAAAATCAGTTGTATTCTAAAGGATTATCAGCTTTCTTTATCGAAAAACAGCGGCGGCCATACGATCAATGGTCCTGAAATTCAAAAAAGAAATTGGATATACGAACAGTTCTCAAAAGGAAATCCAATTTTATTTTCTTTACTTGCAAAGCGAGTCAAATCAGTTCAAAACATCAACCCTCTTTTAAAAGAGTTTGAAAGAATGACCGGGAATTTTTTTACTGATGATGCTTTTATTTGTTTGAGTGCCTATTTGGATTGGTATATCGACAGAATTCAAAATCCGGTGAATAGATTGGAAAATACAAATGTTATTCCGAGCAATCTAATTGCTTTGGAATGGGCACAAAAATTTTTATTTAAAAATCATGTCGTCAATTTGGGCGAAGCAAGTTACTTGATCAATACAATTCATTCAAGCCAATTCGATAAAGCAAATAAAGAGTATGGCGGAATTCAAGAGATATTGCCAATCGCAAAGAAAATAATTTTCCGTTTTAATCGAATAGCCGGTGTTAACTTAAGGCTGGATTCTCTGCAGGTTAATCTTTCGACTCATTTATTAGCCACCTATTATCGAATAAAATACGGTATATCCTACAAGCACCCAGATTTGGATTTAATCAAGCAAAAATATGAACAGCTATTTTCTTTTACAAGGTTTTCCGTAAGACCATTTGAAGAGTTCGTCAAAAAAGATATTCCGGATGATGAACTTGCTTTAATCGCACTTTACTTTGGAGGTGAAATTAAAGCAATCGAAGCCGAGAATTTAAAAAAACAAAAAAACGATGTCATGATTGTCTGTTCGAGTGGAATTGGAACATCACGAATATTAAAGCAGCAATTAGATGACAGATTTCCCGAAGTTGCTTTCTCAAAACCCTACAACACATTAAGCTATGAGAATTCATCTCTGGAAGATATTAAACTAATTGTTTCAACAATAAAAATTAAAAATCGTAAAGGAATTAATGTTTTAAAAGTTTCAGCAATCCCAGGTAAGCAGGATTGGAAAAATATTGAATCGGCTTTAAAAAAAGAAGGCCTGGTTAAAACAAAAAATCCCAAGATGAATATCGAGGGACTTTTAGACATTATTTCCGAATATGCAAGGATTGAAAATGTTAACGAACTAAAAAAAGCTTTGAAACAATACATTGAAAATTCTTCAACGAACTTTCTGAACAATAAAAGCAAAATTACAAACAATTCGCATACTAAGCTTGAAGAGATTTTTACTAAATCAAATATATCTTTTGTAGATCACGCAAATAATTTTAGAGAAGCGCTGTCTTTAGCTTTCGAGCCCCTAATAAAAAACAGATCGATTGAAACAAAATATATTGATAAAATTGAATATCTGACAAAAAAATATGGGCCTTATATGATGATTGAAAAGGGCGTTCTACTAGCTCATGCAAAACCTGGGGATGGAGTAAACAAAACGGATTTCTCATTTTTACTTTTAAAAAAACCGGTTCATTTGGTCAATAATAATGACAGTGAGGCTATAAAAATAATTATTGGTTTCGCAACCGTTGACACGAGCAGTCATCTGGAAAAATTAAACGACATTATGAAAATATTGCAAAATGGAAAGGCAATGAACAATATTTTATCCGTTTCCAAAAAAGAACAATTGCTAGAAAATAGTTTGATTAATTAATTCAAATGAATAATTATTGACAAATATCTACTTTTAATTTTCCGGTTCAAGAGAGATTCCATTTATAGTACTTGTCAACAACTCACCAGTGGTCAAAGTAATTGTGCCCGTGGAATTATCGCCGTGGCCAGTACCAAGATCCAAACTAACAGTACCATCATCGGTATACAAATAACCCTCTCCCAATACATCTGCTACTTGATAGTTTCCAGGCCGAATATCAACGCCGACTTCATAAATTCCTGCACCAAGGTCTTGAAAACTACTTGGGATTGGACTTTCAGGATCAATCAGGCTGGTCGCTGGTCTAGTTGAAAGAGCTTCTAAATGAAGGCCTTGTCCAGCTGCGGCATCGGTACCGTTATCCTGCATCTCAATCACTTGTCCAGCTGTCAGATAAGCTTGATAAGAAGATATTTCTCCAGCAGAGCTGTCACTACCAAACCAAGCTCCACTAATGTCATTGGCCAAGGGAAGATCTGAACTATCACTTCCTTCAACATTTAAGACAATATTATCATCTGTTCCCAGACCGATTGGCGTTATTTTGTACCAACCAGGTTGAACGTCAGTACCAACGACCCAACGATTACTATCAGTATCTTGGCCTTGGCCACTAATCAAGTCAGTGGTTGTTGCAGTACTTTTTTCATAGATATAAGTGATAGTTTGTGTGGTTGAGGAATAAGTTAAATCGATTGAACCTGTTTTTGCCAGATCAACACTATATCCAGTAATTGCTTTAGGCTCAGGTTGATAAGTTGATCCAATCTTACCAGTATATTCAATTGGGCTTGCAAGTTGATTGCCATTTTCATCTTCAAAGTTAACCATAATAGCACCTGAATAAGTACTATTATTCAAAGCTCTAGCATCGACCCAATAGGTCTTGCCGTTGTAAGCGATCTTGGCATATTGATAAGTATTGCCGTTAGAAGCTCTTTTAGTTGTATCGATTTCTAAAATCGTAACCGTTTGGCCATCAAGATCTTTAGCCGAACCAGTTGAAGTTAAAGAACTAGGACTGGTTAAAGCTGGGGCATTATATAGGCCATCCGAACGACTGCCTTCGTTAATCGTGGCTGTTTCATTAACTGTCTGTTGATTGGTAATGCTATCAAAGTTATAAGCTGTCACAGCACGGCTATCGATCCAGTAGGTATTACTGCCGTCTTTTACTTCCAAGTAAGTGTACTGGCTGCCATTAGACCTCGTCGTAGTATCTAAAGCAATCACTTCTACTTGATCGCCGTTAACTGTCTTAGCTAAAGCCGAAGCCGTTAGAGTCGTAGGACTGGTTAAGGCCGGTCCATTATCATAGATACCGTCCTTTCGATTAGCTTCGTTAATATAAGCCGAATAGTCTTCGGTCTTAGAACTAGTGATCTTGGCAAAACCGCTGGTATTTAGAGCCCTAACATCTACCCAGTAGGTATTAGTACCATTAGTAACTTTTGCATACTGATACTTTTGGTCGTTGGAATTTCTAAAAGTCGTATCGATCTCAAGGACCTCAACAGAATCTTGATCAAAGGTTTTAACTGAACCCGTCGAAGCCATCGAAGCTAGACTGGTTAAAGCTGGTTCCTCGTATATACCATCATTACGATTAGTCTCGCTAATTGTTGCATAATAGTTCAAATTAGTCTGTTTACTGGTAATCGAATCAAAGACGGCCCGAGCATCGACCCAATAGGTCTTGCCGTTGTAAGTGATCTTGGCGTACTGATAGCTAAGACCAGTTGAAGCCCTTTTAGTCGTATCGATCTCAGATACCATAACGGATTTTTTGTTTAAGGACTTGCTGTAAGCAAGTGGTGTTAAAGAACTGGATGTTGTCAGAGCTGGGGCACTATACAGACCGTCGTTTCTTGTATTGCCATTGATATAGGCTTGGAAGTTAACTGTTTGCGTAGAAGTTATCTGAGCAGAGTCATTCAAAGCTCTAAGATCAACCCAATAGCTTTTATTGTTATCGGTGATCTTGGCATACTGATAGCTAACGCCGGTTGAAGCCCTTTTAGTCGTATCGATCTCGGATACCGTTACCAAATGTCCGTTTAGGCTTTTAGCCGATCCGGTTGAAGTCATCGAAGCAACATCAGTTAAGGCCGGAGCCGAATATAAGCCATCGTTTCGGTTGTTTTCATTAACATAAGCCGAATAATTAACGGTCTGTTTATTGGTTATCTTGTCATAGCTAACTGCCTTAGTTTGACTACTAGTAGTCGCACTGGCAGTCTGCTGGTTTAGGCCAGCCGAATAAAAACTCAAGACAGCAGCTGATAAAAGCAGTGCGGCAACCCAATTTTTGCCAGACTTGTATAACTTCTTTTTGCCCTTTTTTAAAAACATCTCTCTACTCCCACAAAATATCTCAAACGAAAGGAAAAAATCATTTCGAAACCTTCTGAATTATTTCACTAAATTATTGAAATAACAAGAAAAAAAGCCATGAAAATATGACTTTTAAAAAGATATTCAGAAAAAATTAGAATAAAATCGCCCCTTACTCAAGCTATCATTCTTTCATAAGCATAAGCAAAATCAAGTAGCTGTTGATCTTGGCCAAAAGGTGCGACCAGCATCATGCCGATTGGCTTTTGTCCTTCATCTAATTTGCAAGGGATGCTAATAGCTGGGCAGCCAATAATATTAAAAGGGTCATCGTTATGACCAGCTCCAACGCCACTATCTATCTGTTCTTTTATATCAGCTTTAAGCGGCGGTAATTTTCTTGCAGTGAAAGGAACCGTTGGTAGAGCCAGAATGTCAACCTCTTTAAAAGCCGCTTCAAAAGCTTTTTTAACTAGCGGGATCATATTCTGAGCACGACCATAGTAATCTTCAATTTGGCCATCCGCCATTTCACCGCCGTATAACATCAGTTGAACAAGCGGCGCTAAAGATGTGACCGTTTTACTATTGATCCTGCTTTTAAAGGTCTCGCTAAGATCAATTGGATAATAAGTATCAGTTCCAAAACTGCTGCCACCATATCTAAGCTGCTGTCGAGAAGTCCCGAGTGTGTTAATAACATCAGCAATGTTTCTCGCTAAATCGAATTCAGGAACAGATATATCTTGAACCGAAACACCGAGTTCTTTGAAATAACCAACATTCTTTTGAACTGTTTGATCAACCTCAGGATCAGAAACACCTTCAATCCTAAATCCTTGTTGGAGAAGACCGACTTTTTTACCGGAAATTTCAGAAGACAGTTGTTCAGCAAAGGAAAAACTCTGCCCCATGCTCAACCAGGCTTGACGACCGTCCAATCCATCTTTACCGGCGATTGCATCTAAAAGCAAAGCCAGATCAGAAACCTTGTTAGCCATTGGTCCAACAGTATCAAGCAATTGATCGACCGAACCGATTCCAGTGTAGGGAACCAATCCACGCGTTGGTTTGAGACCATAGATACCACACCAGGCACTTGGAATTCGAATTGACCCGGTTTGATCGCAACCTAAAGCCATATCAACTTGTTGGCTGGCAACCAGAGCACCCGAACCACTCGAAGAACCACCAGCTGAATATCCTGGTACTTTTGGATTCTCGACTGGACCGCTGTCGGCTGTAAAACTGCTTCCGGAACAGAATAAATTTTCACTAACGGATTTTCCAAGAATATCGGCTCCATGATCCAAGAGTCTGCTAATAACAGTTGCGTCTTCCTTTGGCTTATAACTTTCCAGCAGTTTCGTTCCCATACTCATTGGTACGCCGGCAATCGAAATATTGTCTTTAACAGCAATTTTCTTTCCTAATAAGGAGCCACTTTCAGCGTGCTCGATTTTGGTTTTGACATACCAGGCATTATATCGATCGTCAGCATAAGGCCGGCTTTGGAAAGTTCTCCTATAGACCGGCTTTTTTACCGGCGATTGGTAATGTTTAGAAAGCTCTTCAAAAGAAGAGAAAAAACCATTCGAGAGCTCTTTCCAATAAACAGTTTTCTCTTTTTCCGTCAGATCAAAATCATTAACAAGCTGATAAAATTCTTTTTTGTTTAAAATTTCTCTCGCCATAGACCCATCCAATCTAAAAATCTACAAGTAATACAAAGCAACTACAAATTCAAATCTATTGTATCGGCTTTTTTAAATAGGGAAACATAAATAAAAGAAACCGCCAATATAACCAAAGAAATTAACAAATTAATAAAAGTTTGTCTAGAAAGGACATATACAGACGCAACGATCGTAATAATTGGTGCCATGATACCAAAGGTATTTTTATATGGGAAAGAAACTTTTTTACTGCGAGCAATAATATCGCAAATTCCAATCAACGCATAAAGCAAAACAACCAAGACAGATGTAAAGGAAATCAGATCGCCAAGATTGGAAACGAAATTTAAGAAAATATCAACTACGCCAAGAAAAAGGGTTGCCTTCCAAGGAGTTTTGAATTTCGGATGAATGCTTTGAAGAAAATGATTAATTGTTTTAGGCCACATATTATCCCTTCCACTGGTATAAAGGACACGGGAAAACTGCAACAAAACTGAAATCGTGCAGGCAAACATTGCTAAAGATATTCCCAAACTTAAGAAATCATGCATTGTCGGCCCAAGAACATCATTAGACACATAAAGAATTGGATTCGATGATTTCAAAAAACCTTTTAAAGACGGTGCTGCCAGCAATATAACTGCTAAAGGAATCAATTGGGCTATAATTCCGATCGAGGCCGCACCAAATACTGAACGGCCGATGCTTTTTTGATTCCCAGACATTTCTTCAGAAAAATTTAAAGCAGAATCAAACCATTAAATGAAAAAAGCATTACGGCGATAGTCGAAAAAATGGTTGGCCAAGACACATTTGAAAAAGAATTTCCATGAATAACTTGTGTTGAAAAAAGTACCGAAACCGGCTGCTTTAGATTTAGCAAACAAGCAATTGTAATTGTGAGAACAACTAATAATTCCAAAGCAAGCAAAAAAGTCGTAAATTTTCCAGTCGAAGAAATATTTGCAATTGAAATAAGCATTGCAATCAACATCAATGCCGGCGCAAGCAGATTAACTTTCAACGCTGGAATTACTGCAGCTAAATAAGTAGCAGAACCCATCGATGTCACAGCAGGGATAAAAACTCCCTCGACTAAATAAGCGACAAGTGCGAGGAAACCAATTTTCTTACCCATAACTCTGTGGATTACCGAGTAAATTCCACCAGATTTAGGAAAAGCCGAACCGACTTCAGCCATAGTAAGAGCAACACAAACTGCAATAATTCCGGCCATTAAAGAAACTAAAAAAGAACCGGTTCCGACCATTACAATCGCAACCGGCATATTTAAAAAAACACCCGAAGTAGGAGAAATATCAGAAGCAGCCAGTGAAACCGTTTCAACAATATTTAAAGTCTTCGACAAATGCATCCCTGAGCACTCGAAACCGAAACATCCCTATTTTTCATTACAAACCCCTCCAACTATTATTAAGACCAGATTAAAACTTCACATTACAATTAATTTAAAAATGTCAGGAAAGATGACAAATTTTTGTGACATTATTCAGCTATCAAAAATGGGGTTTCTATATAGTTGGTTAGATCGTGACATTATGTTTATTAATATTCAAGAAATTAAATATGATAAATTCAAGAAAACTCAAAAAAATAAAAGAGAGAACTGCATCAAAAGAATCAAGATACCGGCAATAAAGATATCGCTCTTTTTAATTGATATCTCTTTAAAATGAGTCCGTGGTGCATTTTCGGTAAAGCCATGGGAGATCATCGCCGTTGACAAACGTTCGGACCATCGCAATGAAATCAGAATGGATTTAAGAAATAATTGCGGCGAGTAAGGAGCTATCTTGACGACACGCATCAAGGCCGCAACTCGAATCGTTTTTATTTCCTGCTTGACTCGGGGCACAAAAGAAAGAGCTCCGCGCAGACCATAAATAAAAACAGTCGGCAAATGAAAATTTTGTTCCAAAGAATCCAGCCACAAATCCATATCAGTTGTAAAAGAAAAAGCGGCGCCAAGATAAATATAGGAAAGGATTCGGGTAACCATAACCCAGGCAATCCCTGGGCTACTGAAAGTATTAAAAGAAGTCCAGGCGCCAAGCATCGGAATCACAGGAAGAAAAATCAGCAATAAATAACGACGCCAAGATAGCTTTGATAGCAAAAGATAGATAAATGCACATCCGGCAACTAATAAATTAACGCGATAATCCAAAACAAAAGTAATTTCCAAACTGACAAGCAAAATTAAGATAAATTTTATACTGGGATTCATAATAAATGCTCCTGATACTTTAAAGTCTGATTTTCCAAACGTAGATAAAAATCGACTTTAGGCAATAAACGATCAAGTTGATGGCTGATAATTACAAAACGTTGACGTTTGCGATCGGCGATTTCGCGTAAAATCTTGGATACCTGCTCAACAGACTGAAAATCCAGGCCAGCCAAAGGTTCATCGAGTAATAAGATCGGTGTTTCCATAATCAGCATCACAATTAACTGCAATTTTTTCTTTTGCCCACCGGAAAGTTGATAAATAATCTGATCACCGAGCCCGAACAGGTTGAGGCGCTGCAAATATTCATCAACCACTTCTGCTGGCCAGTCTACTGGATGACGAGTCTGTTCCAGACTCAAGGCCAGTTCCTCACTAACTGTCATACGCAGATATTGTTTTTCTGAATTTTGAAAAACGAGCGCCACTTCCTTCATGTATCGGGGAATCTTTAATTTAGAAATATCTTTACCGATGTAAGCAATTTTGCCTTCATAATCCTTTAAACGAGTCAAGGCACTAAATAAAGTCGATTTGCCAGTGCCGTTATCTCCGGTTAACAGAGTGATTCCAGATTCCGCCAAGGACAGGTGGTTAACGGAAAAAAGTTTCCTATCTCCAACCTTGATCGTTACATCATCACAAACGAGTCTGCCTTTTTTAGGAATCGCAAAATCAAAACTTTGATGAGTCGGTAAACGTTTTTTAAACTCTTCCTCGCTGATCGGTTTAATTTTTCTGTCTGCCATCAACCAAACCTGGTCGGCCAGTTTTTCATAAGCGGATAAATCATGGTCAACGACTATAATTGTCGTACCGCTTGATTGAAGCTGCTTAAGTTTTTTCAGTAAATATTCTCTCGATGCTTGATCGATATTTGCAAAGGGTTCATCAAGAAGGAGTAACTTACTTTCCATTGCCACAATCACAGCCAGAGCGACCTTTTGCTTTTCGCCACCCGAGAGATAATTTATTTTTGAATTGGAAAATTGATTAATCCCAACGAAATCGATTGCTTTTTGAACCCTTTCTCGAATTTCGTTTCGGGGAGTCTGCAAATTTTCCAAGGTAAAAACAAGTTCCTCAAAAGCCGTCGTCATGACAAATTGAGTATTTGGATCTTGAAACAGAAAACCAACATATCGAGCCCGTAGATTGGCCGGCAAACTATCAATCGCGTTATCAGCAACAATGACTTTTCCTTTTATTTGCGGATAAAACCCGGCTAAAATTCGTAAAAAAGTTGATTTTCCAATACCTGAAGGACCAATCAATAAATTAAAACTAGCATCTTGAAACTCGATATTGAGATCATTGATAATTTTTTTGTCGCCGTAAGAAAGGCTGACATGACACAAACTCGTAGTCATTTATCCCGATATTTATCCGTTTTCTTTGCGATCGTCAGAACATCTGATTTGGTTGCCATATTGATTTTGCTATAAACCATCACCGGAATATCCGAGATTTGGGCGGCAACTTTTGGCAGTTCTTTTAAAATATTCATCAACTGATCATAGTCCCCTTCCAAGGATGATTCGAATGGACCTACTTGGTAATTAACACCACTTTTGTCGATATAAGCAATCACATAATCAACAATTCGAATTACTTCGTCCGTATCCGTGGTCATGGGTAATACTTGAACTGCAATACTGGAAATCATTTAACTACCTCCGATTTATTATTTGAAAGGATCGCTGATTTTGAAATCAGTTTCTCTGTAAAGTAAACAATCACGCCGGAAAATACAGTCACTGATATCAATCGAGTGATAAACAAAGCAATCAAAAGCAAGAGTGTGTAATGTGAATAACCATTTCTGAACAAATCCCAAATGAAAGTAACAATTGTAGAAGTCAGAACCGATAAGGAAAGACTTGTCTTATCCCAACGACGATACCTAAAAGCAGCAAAACCAATTTCTGTCCCAAGTCCCTGAATAGCTCCGGCAACAATATCCATGATGCCCCACTGGGAACCAAAAACCATTTCAACAATTCCGGCAAGCGTTTCTCCGATGATCGAAGCGCCTGGACGGCGCAGGATATATCCTGCCATCGGCCCGGCCATCAACCAAGGACCAAGCGTTGCGTCGTTGGCAAAAGGACTCAAACCGAGTGGAGTGAGAACGGCCGCAATAGCGTTATAGGCAAATGCCCATATCCAAAAAATAAAACCAAAGAAAATACTAATCAAAGCCAAAAAAATAAAATCAAGCAAAGACCATTTCGTGTGCATAAAACACCCTCCAAAAATATATTTTTAAACATCTCCAAGGGGGCACGCCATTAAAAAAGCCAGTCCCCGTGAGGAAACTGGCTTGAAAAAAATCTATTACTGCCGAACGCAATATATTCATAAATCCGAACAACGGATGCAATATAAATAATAAATCGACAAATCTCTCAAGTAATCTCCCTACGCTAGTACGAACTAGATCAGGTTATGTGGGTATAGTCTCAGCCCTTGGGCACCCCAGATTTTGATGTTTGGTTATTTGTAATCAAATAACACTAAAAGTGTAGCATAGCTAATTACTACAAACAAACAGTAAATACGTCAGAGATCTTTTAATGTTTTAAGTTTTTATAACTGCGAGGACCACAATTCTATACTCCAAGAAAATTAGGCCAGATCTCCGGCAACACGTAATTTGACACGAGTCGTATTAATAGGTGCATAAACTAATTAAATCTCTTCAACATCGACCATCTCGCTTGAACCTGACTTAGCTCCAACGGTAATAGCTTTTTTAACCAGGATCGTGACGTCTGTTATTACTTTAGTTCTATTAGCTGCTATCCTTGGTCCCATACTCAACAGAAATAAAATTAATTAATAAAGATTCATCAATAACAATAAAATGCTATTTCACATAAAAATGATAATTTATACAGCATTTGATCATTTAATTTTACTAATCCATTAAGCACCATTAAAGCGTCCTTGAGTACCACCTATTGCTACAATTGCTAAAATCTCGTTCATTAGATCATGTATAGAATTAGCTGTCGTTTCGATAGTTCTACCATCTATTCGATTGATATCCTGTAATTGGGATATCGCATCGGCTTGGGCGGTATTGTACACCTGTACTTTAAGCCTAGCCGGCAATTTAGGTATCGGAAGTGTCGAGTAAGGCGCAGGATTTTGTAAAACTTCTTTAACAGCGTCAATCGTAGCTGTACGAACTTTTTTTCTCGGAAAACTCAAAGCGGCATACCTAGCTAACGATTTTTTTGTTGTGACATATTTAGGGGAATCAAACATATGCTCATCAATTAATTGCTCCTTAAGTGCAGAATCACCAATCACTAAAGTCACCGGAACACCTACCTCAGAAGCATAAGCCACATTAATCGTTGTCTCATTTTGATATTTATTGTTGATCCATATTTTATAGGCGGATCTCGCACTATATCCGTGATCCATATTGCCGCCCTGCTTACCGATACCAGCATGATAACCAACAAAGACAACCTGATCGAAACTATTATCGAGGCAACTCATCATATAATCTTCTCGCGGCCATCCACTCAGCAAGCTAATGCGATCATCAAAATCTGACAGTCTATCATAAGACAAATTGTTTCCTTTAGCATGTGAGTCAACCAAAAGGATATCCGTGATCTTTTCATTAACCGAAGATTTTTGTATACCTTCCAACACCCATTCTAATTGTTCGTTATACAAGTTACGGAATATTTCTGTGTCACCACTTTCCATATCCCAGTCGACAATACCTGCCAGCCCTTCGATATCGGTAGATATATATATTTTCAATGTGTTTGCCCCCTAAAGCTCTTAATAGTTACCATATCCATCTTTTCAATTATTTTTGTAACCAATTTTACAGCATTTTGAAAATCTTCCAGATTAGCCCAATTGTAAGCCGTGTGTTCATAACGAACTGGAATTCCAACAACAATCGTCGGCGCGCCTTCGTAATATTCCACTACTGCCCCATTGACACCACCACCAGTTCTGACAGAACGAGTATGCGGGATCTGATATTCATTAGCAATAGCATCAGCGAAGTTCTCAAAGATCGGATTGGCGATAAAAGAAGTATCCATATCCCGAAGCATAGGTCCACGTTTTAAACCAGTTTGTGCCAACCAGTCAGGATAAAAAGTATCATCACAGGGGCAACCCTCAAAAACAATTCCCAGATCAGTGTTAATTTTTCTCGTAGTAGCATGTACACCTCTCAAACCAACTTCTTCTTGCGTTGATAAAGCTGCAACCACGTCCACGGACAATGGAAGACTGTCCAAATTATCTATCATATTCACTAGTGCAGCAGCTCCCAAACGATTATCAAAATCTTTTCCAAAAAACATTTTGTTTTTCGGATTATACTCGCATTCTACGTCTGGCACAATTGGACATCCGGTATCGATCTCAAATTCATTGATGGTCTCCTCCCTACTAAGAGAACCAATATCAATAGACATATCTGAAATAACCGGCAAAGCTTTTTTCTCGAAATCAGTCATAAAATGTGGAGGTTTCGTTGCAACGACACCGGTCACATACTCGCCATGCTTATTACGGACACGTACTTTCATGGCCGGAATATTGGTTGGAATCCAACCACCCAAAGCTACAAATTTTAACAGACCATTTGGTCGAACAGCTTGAACAATAAAACCGACTGCATCCGCATGAGCATCAAGCTGAACAACTGGCCGATGACCCGTATTGCTCTTCAAGCTTGCATAGGAGTTAAAAATACCATCAATATCCGTGTCACTTTTCGACGATGTTTTATTAATAAACAAATTAGCAACTTCCTGTTCAAAACCAGGCGCACCATTTGCATTAGAAAAGTCCTTAATTAAATCAATTTGATCTTTATCTTTCAAAAAAACCTCCTTATTTTATCCAATTATTTTAATTAAATAATTTTATTTAACACGATATGCATGCATATAGTAATACCAGACGCCAGAAGAGAAATATTGGACTCCTTTAACTTTAGGATTAGTTAAGGTCGCGGCATTCATCCAGTAAATTGGATCTATAGCTGAATCCTTATATAACAGTTTTTCAGCTGTAATTTCATTGTCCGTTCTTGCTTTATCGCTAAGGGCATTTTTGTTGGAAGCAGATGCGATCAATTTATCATAAGTTTTATTGGTATATGAACCATCGTTATTTCCACCGCCACTGATGAACATGTTGAGGAATGTCAATGGTTCAGCATAATCTGCGCTCCAACCACCCAAGACAACTTCGAAACTGTGATTCTCCTGGTCCTGCATGCGCTGCTTAAAAGGAACGAATTTTTCTTTAACAGTCAATCCGGGAAGTTCTTGCCAAGTTTGTTGGAGCGTATCAAGGGTCGGCTTTGAAGCCGAAGAATCAGAACTAGCCTCTATTGTCAAAGTCAATTTCTTTAATCCAATTTCCCTCAATCCTTGAGCAAACAGTTTTTTAGCTTTCGAAATATTGTAGCTGTAACCTGTTGATTTGGAGGCAGCTTTTGCAAAATCCTCACCACTTGAAGTTTTCGAAAGACCAGCAGGTGTTATACCACTGGCAGGTGAATCTAATCCTTCAGAAACCTCTTGAGAAATCGTGCTGCGATCAGTAGCCAAATTTAAAGCCTCTCGAATTTTTTGATTGGTCAATCCGGCAACTTTTCCTGTTTGATTGTATTCAAGATAACTAGTTCCCGATTCGTTATATATTTTTAAATTTTTCGAATTTTTATATTTCTTTATTTGTGCATTCGTACTTAATGTCGTCTGGTCAAGTTTCTTTTTATTATACAAACCTAAACCAGCGATTGGATCAGTAACAACTTGAAAATTAACACCGTCATTTTTAACGGCTTTTTTATTCCAATAATTCGAATTTGGTATTAATTTAAAGCTTTTATTGGAACCATTCCACCCAACAAGTTTGTAAGGACCGTCATAAACCTGATCAGCAGCACTAGTACCAACTTTTTTGCCCAATTTACTTTCAAATTTTTTATCTTGAGCAAAAAACGCAGGCGTAGCCATTAAATTCTCAAATTGGGGCATTGGGTGTTCCAATGTAATCACAAGTGTGTGAGAACTAGGTGCTTTAATTCCTAAAGAACTTAAGTCCTTATTCTTGCCGGAATTAATTGCATCAGCATTTTTAATACCAGAATAGAGATAGACATTCTGGCTTCCTGTTTTTGGATTAACAGTTCTTTGCCAGGCATAAACGAAATCGGAAGCTGTTAAAGAATCCCCATTTGACCATTTAAGACCCTTTCTTAAATGAAAGGTCCAGGTAAGTCCATCCTTTGAATGAGACCAAGATTTTGCCAAGCCGGCTTTAGCTGTTCCACTTGCAGTCCTTGACAAAAGCCCTTCTTGGACATTTCCTGCAATTTGAGACGAATATTCATCAATAACCTGAGACAAATCCTGCGTTGTTAGATCAGTTGCCAATGGCTCATTTAAAACGTTGCTACTCGAAGATTTGCTACTTAATGTGTCATAAGCGGCAAATCCACCAGCCAAAATAACGACAGCTAAAACTGTAATACCAATCCTTTTGCCTAAGGAAACCTTTCTCTTTTTTACCATAAAAAAATCACTCCTTGTCCCTTTCAATTGATCCCACATCAACGAAAGTAAATTTAGAGTAATTATAGAAGCTTTTATCTACTAAAATCAAGAAATTAATGAATAATATTCAATAATTTTTTGAAATAGTTCGTAAATTAGAGAAAAATTCAACAATATTTGTTAGATAAGTCTATATCAGTGTCCAATTATTCGTAAAAACGAAATTATATTTTTAAAAATGCTTTACTCAAAAAAATCCCCTTAGTCATTCCCATAAGTATTTCGTCATTAATTTTTAACAAATTTATTTGTACTTGATGACATCTATTTTTAATATTAGAATAAATATCTCTTATTTAGTCGCAATCAACTTATTTTTGTAAAAGTCAAAGATTGATAGATTGAAATAATAACAAGATTGTCTTAAAATGGCTACTCACGGATTTCACTACGATTTTTTTAACCAATAAGCATTAATTCTGAGGTATCTTGGCAAGAATTTTCGCCTGCTTCTTGTCCGATATCAAGAAATTGCTTCCGAATGAAACAACTTCTTCCAAGAGAATCGTTTCCGTAATTATTTTTTCAAAAGCACTTCCTCTAACATAGTGAAAAGTAATAGGCAGATTCCCCAGATAAGTCCAGGAAAAAATCCGACAACTAAATATGACATGTTTAATGAGACCTCGCTTTATCAAAAAAAGATAGGCCACTTGAGACCTATCTGTCATTTCAAACGTAGCTTAAATATCAAAATTGAATTTTAATTGATAACAAATCATATGCAGCAATAATACCGTGATACTCTCGCGAATCTTCCAAAGCGTTGACAGCTTGAGCACCTGACGGTAATTTAAAAGCGACTGCTAATTTGCCAGGATTAAATAACCGTAATATCGTTGCATTGTTTCCAAAATAAGACGGGTAACAGGCACTAACACACAAGCCATTCGGAAGATCCATTAAATTAAATTGAGTTGGAAGTCCGGCAATCGGGACTAAATCATCCTGTAATTTATTATCGAGGCGATTGAGGAACAGATTTTTGTTTTGAATTTGATAACTCATCGCCTGAAAATTGATCTTCTCCTGAATCTTTGCAACGACTAATTTATTAAAAGTTTTAGCAAAATAGATTTGTACATCATAATTGTGTTTGCCAAGCAATTCGGCTCCAGGAGTAGGTATATAGGGATGACCCACTTTGGTCGTGTCGCCAGATGCTCTACCCGGTCGATTAATTAAATCAGCCTTACCAAGTTGATCTGTACTTGCTAATAAAGTAAATAGCAAATATTTGCCATGTTGCTGGTATTCTTTGATCATTTTGGAAAAAATAGTGATGCTATATTTTTTATTTTCTACTGTAACGTTATTGTCGAGTGGCCAAATAGATACAGTTTTTTCAACAAAATGTTTCTGCCAGTCCTTTACAGATTGCTGGCTGCGCGTTAAATATCCAAAAGGTACTGAAGCAATGTTCTTATCATTAACACTACCCGTGTTAATAGCCAGAACAAGTTTATGATCGAAGATTTGATTGTCCACGCTAACGTGAATCTGCAGCAAATCAGCAATATAGCTGATAGTCATTGTAAAACGGTATTCGGTATTAGATTCACCATTTCGACGATCACTCAGGGTACGTGGCAATTTAAACTGTCCTGCTAACTTCATTTCTTCATAATGTCCACGTTTGAAAACACTTGCAGATCGGAATAGCATTGTGACGGCCCGGTCCTGTTCAGGCGGAGAATAATCATAGGTATCACCTGCATTGCCACTATCTTTAAGACAAATAAAATCATGAATAACCGTACCATCATTTAATTTCAAATCAACATGTCCTGAATC
Organism: Oenococcus oeni; assembly: GCF_020510245.1. Classification (NCBI taxonomy): domain Bacteria; kingdom Bacillati; phylum Bacillota; class Bacilli; order Lactobacillales; family Lactobacillaceae; genus Oenococcus; species Oenococcus oeni. The sequence goes on from NZ_CP084701.1 coordinate 1,486,261, forward strand.
GAAAACCACGGTGAAATGTTCAGTTTGCAATTGTTTGATTGGGGTCGTTTCCAATTTCAGTTCTGAATCAGCACGAAAATTCAAAATCTTATAACCCATGGCAGGTAGTGCCATCTTAACTAAATAATCGCTGATAAAGTATCCGGGCTCGTTAGTCTGCTGATCGCCACTTCTGGTTTGTTGCAAAAGATGATCACGACCATGAATTCGTTTATTAGCAACAAGGGCACTGTCATCAACACCATCGAATGCGACACTCTCTGTAGGACTAACAATTCTGACTGAACAATAATCAACGGTATTTCTTGGTAGAGGATTGAAAACAACAACCTGATTCGAGCTTAGCTTCAGTCTTAAACTGATCAAACGTTTTATCGTGTTTAAAATACCATCAGCTAATTCATTGCCTTCCTTCAATCGATGCAAAATATCTTCAGCAACCGAATCAACAACGCTACCTGCGAGACTATCATGTGCTTGACTATCCAACAGTTTCTTCCAAGCATCAGTCAAAATACAATCTCCTAAGTTGATGGCAAATTTTCTGCCAATAACCATTAGAGGTTCCACCTGATGAACTAATTTATCTTCCAATGCCGTAGCTGCCAATTTAATATCCATTCGGCTTGAGCCACAAGTTCGATGAACCCGGGCTAAGACTGGATCTAAAAATTCTCTCATATAATCAGACAATGACGTTTCATGAGAAATTTTCTCTATAAAATCTTCGTAATTACTAATCTGATAATGATATTTCCCAATTTCATTTATTTTCGCCACTTGATCACTGAAGTTAGTGATAATACTCATCTGATCATTGCCCGTAGGAATTAAGATATTTGGTTCAAAACGGTTTGATTGATCCTCAATAAAGGTAACTGCAGGATCTAATCGCTGATTTACATATTGATTTGAAGCATCCAGCAGCATTCCAATACTATATCCCTGCGGCATATTAACAGCGATAACCTTTCGACTATTGCCTAAACTATGACAGATAAAATAACAGCTACCGGTTTTCTTTATGTCAATGCCTCGCCAAAACACGAAACTTTTTAATCCAAGTTCATCAAGAATAAATGGTAGTTGACTATTAAATCCAAACGTATCTGGCAAATAGCCTACAGACATTGTCTTGCCATACTTTCTACTCAACAATATGCCAATCATGCCATTGCGTAATAACGAATCTCCCTGTACATGCAACGCGTCAGGTTGGGTATACCACGGCCCAATCTGAAGTTGATTCTTACTAACTAAATGTTTAATCCGTGCCTTTGTTTCCGGGTGAACGGCAACATAATCGTCCAGAATCGATATCTGGCCATCTAGCGTAAATGATGCTTCCGGATGTTTTTCCAATTCCTTAATCATATTTGTGAATAATAAATCGCTTAAAATCAAAGAATCCCGATGAGAAAAATACCATTCTCTATCCCAGTGGGTGTGATTAACCAGATAAACATTTACTTTTTTTAATGGCATTTAAATCAGTTCTCCCATTGATTTTCTGTAAAATATGAATCATCTGTCGTTTGTTGGTCGCTTGGTGTTTCCGTCTCTTGAATAACCGGTTGCTGTTTTCTAAATAATAGTGTCAATCCAGTGACAGTTAATGTACCGACAAGAATGCCCAAAACATATACCCACCATTTTTCGACAGCCAACCAACCATAAAATCCAGAAATTGGGGCACGGTTAACGGCTCCTAAACCAACTGCTACAGAGCTGCCAATCGCCGAACCAATCACGTTTGCTGGTATTACTCGCAGCGGAGACTCAACAGCAAATGGAATTGCACCTTCGCTGACACCTATTAGCCCCATGACCAATGCAGCATTACCAGCTTCCTGAAGTTCTTTATTAAATTTTCTTTTATTAATAACAGTTGCCAACCCCAAACCAAGTGGTGGGATAATGATGGCAACTTGGGCAGCGGTATTTGGATCATATACACCACTCGTCAATAAAGCCATTGCAGTTGTTACAGCAGCTTTATTAACGGGACCTCCCAAATCAAAACCTACCATGCCGCCGACGATGGCGGCCAATAATATCTTATTAGTTCCGGTTAATCCCTTTAACCAGGAAGCCAATCCAGTGTTTAGATCAGCAAAAGGCACGCCAATCACATACTGTATTAATATCAAAGTAATCAAGGATCCAAGAACCGGCACGATAAAAACAGGCAATACGGACTTAGCCACATTCGGAAGATGTATATGTGCAATCATAAATTTAACTGTGTATCCAGCTATTAAACCAGAAGCCAATGCTCCTAGAAAGCCAGCATTCATATTCGAAACTAACATTCCACCAATAATCCCTGGTGCAATCCCGCCTTTATCGGCTATGGAATAAGCTATATACGCCGAGATAACAGGAAACATTAGCCCCAAAGCTGTTCCGCCCCAGCCGTCATCAGTATTCAAAAAAACGAATGATAACATTGGCACTTTTTGCCCATTTAACATCCCAAATATTTGAAATACCATAAAATGATGCGCCTACACGACTTATAGCCATAAGTACCGCTCCAGCAATCACAATTGGAATCATATAAGAAATCCCGGTCATCAGATGCCGTTCAAGCTCTCGGCCAATTTTTTTCCAATCCATAACGAGTGTCTCCTTAATTTGTATCAGTCAATGCCAAAGCATTGTTGATCACTTTTTCTGCATTCTTAATTGGATCGCTAACACCCACTTGAAAAATTTTTTTGCCATCAAAACGATCCGAATCACGTATTTTTGTATCGGTAGCCAAAATCACCACTTCACCAATTTGCACATCTCTTGGAGTTAAATAATGTCCAATGCCAGTAGCCCCTTGAGTTTCTACTTTTATTAAAATGTTCATTTTCTTTGCAGCTTGTATTAAGGCTTTTTCCGCCATATATGTGTGGGCAACGCCAGTCGCACAAGCTGTAACTGCAATTAATTTTCTTGTCATATTTCATTACCTCGATCTTTGAAAATTGCTTGAATATCCTTAGCCGACTTAGATTGCTTTAATTTCAAGCGCACATCATCATCCATCAAAATTCCTGCCAGCTCTGATAGTAATTTCAAATGTTCAACATCTCCACCCTCTGGAATTGCCAGTAAAAAAACATATTTTACTGGATTATTATCCAAAGACTGCCATACAACCGGATTAGACAATTCTGCAATAGCAACTGCTGATCGAGTAACAGATTTTGATTTACCATGAGGAATTGCAATACCCGCTCCCACACCAGTAACGCCTTCCTGCTCGCGACCATCAACAGCTAAGATGTATTTTTTTTGTTTGTAACAATGCCATTTCTAACATACAAATCGGCAAGTTGATCTATAACTTCATCCTTGTTGTCGACTTCTAAATTAAATTTGATTAAATTTGGTTGAACAATTTCATTTACTACCATTTATTGATTGCCTCTTCTATTTTGTTAAATAATTCATCATTAGAAGTACATTTAACCAGCGAGTTCAGTGTTTGCTGATTATGCACAATACCGTAAAAATCATCAAAAATTAGATCAATCTTTTTCTGGTTAATATTTTTTGTCATTGCCAAAAAGAAAACTATTGATACAGCATTGTCTCCCCAATCAATCGGGTTATCCAAAGTACAAACCATAATAGCCGGTCTTTTAATTAACTCCGGTGAAGCATGAGGAACAGCATAACCGCCAAAGCTCGTATAAGATTGCTCTTCACGTTGAATAGCACTTTGCACGACACCGGAGATCGCATAATTATACGCAATTAATTTTTGACCCATCATGTCCAAAAGCTGAGGCCATTCTGTCAAAGACGATTTTGCTATTGTTAATTTAGGGTCTATTAAACTCAGAAACGCTTCATGTGGATTCTGTTGGCCACGATATCTTTTGTGGATTGCATGCTTGATAAAGTCAATCTCGTTATTTCTTAATAAAGGCGATACAACTACCGTGTGCACGCCATTAATCTGGATTTGAATCTTGCTGATAATCAAATCAATATTTTCCAGATGCTGGTGCTTCAAATCCTGTAATGACCAAATTCCGATGATATTAAATTGTGGAAACTCTTTGCGAACTTTAGCTGCCAATAACTGAGCCGAACCCAATCCGGTACTGCAAACAATGCCAATGTTGATTTTTTGCAAATGCATTCTCCTGCGTTCCAAATAAGCTTCCAAGTACAATGCAAAATAAGAAATCTCATCATCGTTCATTTGAATGTCATATAATTTTGCATAATAGTTACCGATTTGCAGTGCTTTGTCGAAAGCTTGCGTATAATTTTGCTTAATGCTTTTAGTGTAGGGATTTGCGATCGTTGCATTTAATTTCAAACGTTCGATCGTCGATTGTAGATGAATTGTCAGCCCCGACAACAATTCTTGGTCTGAACCAAAATCCGATAATAGTTTTTGTAATGGTAAAGAAATTTCCTCATAGTCCTGTTTTAAATTCAAATTTACTTGCCCAGCTATCGCGGCGATAAGATGAATTTGAATATAGGCAATTTCGCTACTTGGAAAATGAATATCAAATTTTTGTTCAATCATTTTTGTTAGAAATTCAGCATTATTCAGTTGTTGTTGGCCTATATCTTGTAATAAATATGTGTTCGATGAAATAACGTTCCCTTTTTTCACTCGCTGAATAACAATAGCCAAATGAATAACCAGTGACTGGAATGAATAGTCGCTCAACTTAATTTTTCTTTTCACGGCAAATTTATTTACTAAAGGAATTAATTGGTGAACAGTTGAATCAGAAAGAAGCGAATTACTTTGGATACCCTGATAGCGAATCGCATCTTCTGGATCAGCATAATCAGCAGACCAATTGTCATTCCAATAATTATTCAGTAACAAGAAGAGCATTTTTCTTTTTTGGTCTTCGCCTGCCCTTAAGCACACTCCTTCTCGTGCACGGCGTTCGATCTTTATGTGATACGCTGCAAGATATTTGCTAAGTTGTTTGATGTTTCCTTCTACTGTCTTGACACTAATAAATAATTCTTGAGCAAATGTCGAAATCTTATAAAAATCATCAGTTTGCAAAAGTTTTGTAAGGATAAAAATAATACGATCTTGGTCTTTGTCAGGTATCGGCTGATGTTGTAAAACATTTTTAATTAATCCTTGAGCGTTTTCAGTATTTCCCTGCAAGGAAATTCCGATTCGCGGTTGAACCTTGATCGTTAAAAAAGATTCCGCTAAAACCGGTCTAAGAATCTGTAAATCGTGATAAATGGTTTTGGCAGAGACACCAAATTCGTAAGCTAAACGATTGGCAGTTGTTTTATCAACATTAAGTAAGGTTTTGACAATTGCTAATTGGCGAGCATTTAAATTATTCATAACCGGCCACTTCCTTTCGGACTTTAGCTTACAACTTCAGTATAATTCTAAAGATAACGCTTACATTTTCTATTATGTATACATTATTGTGGAAGAAATTTCGTTCAATCACGTTCAATTCTTTATAACTTAGCTTGGATAATGCAGCTTGAATCCAGGAATTTTATCTGAGTAATGCCATTGATCATTGGATAGCGATACTTAAACAACAACTATTGATATAGCTGATACAGTTCTTTAAAGCCAGGTGTTTTTCTTTAAACCCAATCAATCATTTGCACTTTCTGAAAAAATCGTTTGAAGAAAACCATTTTCACAAAAAACGTTGCCTGTCAAAACATTTTTATCTTTTCGCTTGAATGGCTGGATGATATCATATCCATGAAAATTAACTCAATTTAACTAAATATGTTCATCTAATACACAATTTCGATATTAGTAATAATTTGGTTCAAGTTAGTGCGATTCGATTCTTTTAACACGAAATCTATTTCTCGTAACCCGTAATTAGTATGTAAAAAACATTCTTCCGACAATAGCGTTTACCGAGGCTCTGGCCACATTGTTGGAAAAGATTAAAAAGTTTTAATCACTCTCTCAATTTCTTTAAAACTAAAATAAAAAAAGTTTGGAATATAAGAAACTGCAAGCTGTTTTTTATTTGGCTGTGGAATAAAAAACTAATTAAGGTCAATATTACAAGTCATTACCGTTTGTATTAATAACTTTTTGGTACCAATAATAGCTAGCTTTTGGTATTCTTCTTTTTGTTCCATCTCCTAAATCATCAATATCAACATAGATATACTACCCATACCTTTTACTCATTTCCGCTTGGGAATAACTGACAATATCTATTGGTCCCCATGATGCATAACCTAAAATGTCTACACCGTCTTTTAAAGCTTCCTTCATCCGTTTAATGTGTTCGCTTAAATAAGAAATTCTATAACTACCATTAATTTCCCCATTTTCGATTTTATCAACGGCACCAAGACCATTTTCAGCCACGAATAAAGGCAAATGATATCTATCCCAAAGAACATCGAAAACATATCTGAAACCTACAGGATCATCGGCCCAACACCAAATAGATTTTTTAAGCGAGGGATTAGGAATAACTGTATATGGATGTCGATGATCAACAATTGCACTGTAATAATAACTAAATGAAAGATAATCAATAGTATTCGATTTAATTAGGTCCAATTCGGCCGGGGTTGTATCTATACTTACATTATTTTCACTGAAATATCTAAGCATATAACCAGGGTATGATCCAGTCGATAAAACATCTGAGAAGAATAAATCATGAATTCTCCATAAATAGTAAGCCGCGGCGGCATCTTTTGGATTGCTAGAAGCACCGTACAAAGGTGTCATACCAAGCATTCCACCTATTTTCAAAGACGAATTCATTTCGTGGGCATACTTCACTATCATGGCATTAGCGACAAATTGGTTATGAACAGCTTGAAACTTTTTTGACATATTCGTTCTGGAATCATCTGTTTTATTTTTAAGAATTCCTAAACCGGCAAATTCTCCCCAATCATAAACGTCATTTATTTGATTAAACACAATCCAATATTTAACCTTGTGTTGGTAACGTTTTAGTAATGTTTGAGCAAAACGATAAAATAGAGAAATAATTTTTTTATCCTGCCATCCGCCATATTTTAAAATTAAATTAATTGGCATCTCGTAATGAGAGATAGTCATAATCGGTTCCATTCCAAGCTCAAGCATTTTATCAATCAACTTGTCATAAAAAACCAATCCTTTTTCATTAGGCTCAGTTTCATCACCGTTTGGGAAAATCCTGCTCCAGCTAAAGGATGTTCTAAAACACTTAAAGCCCATTCGACGCATTAATTCTAGGTCTTCTGGATAAGTGTGATAAAAATCAATACCTCTTCGTCGAGGATAATTCCCCTGCTTATCATTTAATGCTCTTATGATATCTTGGCTTGTAACGTTTGCGCCAAACGAACCAAGCCGGCTATATTTCTCAGGCAACAGCATAATATCGGCTTGGCTTGGTCCCCTCCCGTCAATAATTCCAAGCACCCTCTGCCTGGTTTGCAGCAATAGAACCTCCCCATAAAAAATCATCGGGAAACTTATTTAGTGTTAGTGATTTTAGCATAATTATTTTCCTTTCATAAAAGGTATTAAATTAATCGAAAGACTTATTTTTCATTAAATTGACAATCTTGGTATAAAAAATATTGTAATTATTACTGTTAATCAAAGATTGAACGTTTTTTCTAATAGACAATTCATCGATCAATGCCTGCAGTAAATCTTCAAAGATATCCCGATCATTTTTGTTAACAGAAATTAAAATAATAAGTTGGCTTTTGTTATCTACGGACCACTTAATTGGTTTGTTATTTATCATGACTACCATTTGCGATTTTTTGGCATTTAACTTCAAAGAATGCGGCATTGCGACAGTGTCAAAGAGAGTTGGCGCCATTCTTTCCCTTTCGCAAATTTCATTTAAAAAATCCTTACCAACGTATTGGTATTGAAGTAATTTATCCGCTGCGTAAACTAAACATTGTTTCTTATTTTTAAAATTTAGATCATTAAAAAATAAATTTGGCGATGTAAACTCGTGTAGAAATTTAATTATTTTGTCTGTTTGTACATCATGCCTAATTTTATTTATCATCTTTTTAATTTTTATAACGTCAGTATCCGTTAAAAACGGAGTAATTTTTACAACATAGTTATTATCTTTAACATCGATATTATCTTCCGTGGTTAGAATTAATTTGGAATTAATATCTTCATTACTGAAATTTGTTTTTATTTCAGAAATGCTAATGTCGTCACCAAAGTGTTTAGATAAACTCGTTAACAACGAATCTGCATTATTGTAATAATTTACTGTAATAATGACTGTATTTATTAAATTCTGTTTCCTGCTTATTAAATACGATCCAAAATGCAACAATAGATAAGTTGTTTCCGTATAACTTATCGAAATATTCAAGTGTTTGCTTAAATCTTCAGCTGTATATAGTGACAGGTCGTAAATAAATGGGTATTGCAAGGCCAAACCTGTCAGCATGGTATCTTCTGTTTCCTGCTTGGAAAATTTCACTCGATCAAATAAATTATTAACATGAATGATGAACCGGACCAAAAAATTGGGGTCGTTCAAAAATAATTTGTAATCATTTTTAATATCTTTAACCGTTTCCAAGCATGCTTTAAAAACTTTGTCCGGAATAAAAGTCTTCAAATCGGAAATGTTTAACTTACGAAATTTTTTCGTAAATGTTTTTTCAATTAAAGCTAAAGTTAATGCTTGAATTTCGAAGTCATTGAAATATATATTAGACAACTTGGATATTTCTTGAGTAATTTTCTGGGTTATTTTATATTCTGGACGTTTTTGAATATAAGTACCATTAAGGGAGGACTTATAGCTATTCCCTTTTAAGTTAATTGTCTAGACAATAAAAATCGTCCAAAAAATCAAAAAAATAATTGTATTTCTTTTTTCACATGAAAAACATTTTTCGCAAAAACTGCACGAATTTATCCAAAAAACAGCCAGGAATAAATACCTGTTCGCTATTCATGATTCTCGGAAAAGCAGTCAATAAGATTGTAAGGAGCTCCATTGAATCGAAAAAAACTAGTAGATTAAATATTTGATTCCAAAAATGCTCCTTTTTTATCGCTTGATAATCATCCACCCAATTCGGATTATTTTTTCGGCTCTTATAAAAATCCCAAGCGTGTTCGCTCCCACTAGTCGGTGATTCATACAATTTCCCAGATGGCATTCGATCCCTCTCCCATAAATTGAGATAATTATATTGCAAAAATTAATAAAAATTACTTTAATACAATAAAAACAACTCGATTTAAGTCTTCTAATTAAAGTTGACCTTTTCGAATGACTTTTATCGATAAACACTATCAGTATTTTAATAAGTAAAAGCTTTAATGATGGTGATTTAATTATTTCAGAAACGCTGTTTTATTATCACTCTTGTATATCTGTTTTCCGATCTTCAGGGTGACTGTCATAGTAACGACTGAGAAGCCAGATCTTATCCCTGTCTTCAAGTTGGTGGATACCTGAAGAACGAAATCGAAGAGCTTCAATATTCGATATGGTGAGATTTGTGGCGGCTTCAATTATTTCAGGCCTTTCATTAATCAAAACATCTTTAATTTTTTCGGCTGCGTTCATATCGATGTTAATTTCCTTTCAATTGATTATCTTAATAGGATAACAGAAAATAATATGACATATAGAGACTTAAAAATATTTAAAAAAATGTCTTGAAACGCCATTGTTTCAATAGCAATCCTTTATTAGAAGGATCGATAATCACATATAAAAAAACGACCAATATACTTGTTGGTTCTTCAAAGGCAACGATTTCATAAAAAGATCATCGGATAATGTATTAGATAAATTATCATGAAAGGTATCATTACGATTTTCCCTAATTTATTTAACTATTTTAAGAAACTAGCTCTTGCATACAGAGACTCGTTTCTCTTCAGGTACAAACTGGTAATAGTATTTGATAATTTGATCTATAGAGGGCACTCCATGTGGAACTAATCCATTTTTTAAGCTCGTCAAATATTTTCTCATTGATAAGTCCATTTACTAGAAAATCTTGTACAATATATATCTCTTCAGAAAAAGTCATCTAACACATCTTTATTCTAAAATCGAAATAATACTTAAAAATAATTTTCGAAGGCATTATTGAGAACAATAATAGACTCACAAATTTTGTCAACTAATAAATAATTTCTCATGATCATTACCAACATCAGACAAATATTTTTTAGTTGGTCTATTTTTTATCATGCCTCTTACAAAACTTGAGCTTTAGTCTTTATCAAGCTGAATTCCACATGAAAAATTCTTCTCAAACTCAATTAGAATTATATAGAAAATACTGTCTTCAGTGACAAAAATAAAGTTAAAAAGCTTTTTTGATATAAGAAAACGACCAGACTTAGATGGTGGACATCACTCAGTCACTCCACAGACACAATCGCCTTTTGTGTTTCTATGATCTGCTGGCCGTCAGCCCGCATTGTCTCGGAGAAAACCTTGATCAATTTTTTACCCATGGGATGAAAAGTCAAAAAAGTCAGGCCGCCGGAGGCGATGCCGCCAATAATCGGAACCGTCTTAGTAACCAAGCTGGAAGCTGTCTTTTTAGTCACCTGCAAGCCAATCGCAGTGCCGATTTTTTTCATCAGCGGATACCAGGACGTCTTGGTCAAAGCTGCCTGCATGATTTTTTTACCCGCAGTATCGGCCAAAACTCTCGATACAAAAATTAAGCCCGAATTGGCTGCGGCGACCCCCAGCATCGCGCCTAGATACAGCATCACTTCTCGTTCTCCGGCTTCGGTTAAAACACCATCCTCATCAAAAATGTTCGGCCGGCCAAAAACATAGGCTACTTCTTGAGCCATGCGGATGGTAAAAGCAAAATACTGCAGGATGTCGGCCGTTGCCGTTCCAGCCATCATCACAGGGTTAGACGGTAAACCCAGCAGCAAAAGAAAAAGCCGTACTTTTTTCTGTATCATTTAATACCACGCGGTTAGCGATTTTAATCAAGTACTTAGTTTGATACAAACTTTGTGGATCTTGATCCACAAGTTGCGCCAGCTCAGCACTCTTTAGATGATTAAAAATCTTCGCCAGAAAAGCCTTTCGAGCTACTTTGACTTCCGGTAGTTTAATCGCTTTTGAAACAATCTCAGGTAAAAGCCTGTCCTCTTCCTCGTCCATTACTCTCTCCAAATCTTTCATTGAAACTAAACTTAAAAAAATATGTAACAAAAAACTCCTTATTCACGAAGTTTTGCATAAAATAAAATTCACTTAGTTAATAATAATGGAATTGCACAATTGCCTAATATAATTAATGCACTATCTGAAACATGTAGAAGCAGGCAGTGTGAATGGTTCCCATTCATTTTATTTAGAGAACTCTCAATACGTCATCATCTTGGGATTAAAACAGGTTGTCGGAATGTTGACAGAAAAGTCAACGTTTTTCTTAAAATTATTTGCATATGTATTGTGCAGACCATGCCACACAAAAACAACTACCCTGACAGTTTCGAATCATTTGGCACTGCCCAAAATCCCTCACTGTATCCATTTCAATGCTGGCTGACTTTAAAACTTTCGTTTCAAGTGCCTGACACAAATGCTGGTAGGAACTGCCCTGGGCCTCTTGAGATCCAATTTGCTCAGACGAGAAATCTTTCTAGTGGCATAAACCGTTTTTATGATCCTCTTAACCCTATAGTTTTCATAACATAGATCTGGGTAAAAAGAAATCGATTTCAGGAACGCAGGGCAAATTTGCTTAACCAAGACACTCCATGCTGACGCAGCACGAAGCGCACCAATACCAGCATTAACGGCTTCGCCGCCTCCCTGTCTCCTCATCAAGAGGCTGTTAGAACAAAGACTAAGGCTACTCATCTCATTCTGTGTAGTTTGTAAATTCTCTTGGGCGCTAAAGGCATTAATCATTTCACCCTAGTGGGCATAAAAATCAACTCGTTCTAGCCCTCTAGATTTTCTTTAGTATGCGCATTAGCAGTTCCAACAAAAAAGCAAACTCTTTTTTGTGCCAAAATAGAAGCACGAAAATAAAAATATTGGCCGTCAAGGAAACTGCCGCGATCAAGAACAAACCAGCAAAGCCATGCCAATCCAAAACGGTTGATAGATAAAAATTTGATGTCAAACTCAAGCACAATACCATCATGTATGTCAAGTAATCTTCGAGGTATGAACCAGGCTTCTTTCCGATAGCATATTTTAAGACGAGACCCGGTTCCCACCAAGCATTAATTAGCACATTAGTCAGAATTGTGCCTAAAAGTGTGCCTGCAATACCAAATTTCAGCACAGCAATAAAAAATACTGAGAGTAATAAGTTAAATAAAGCTTCTATAATTGATTTCCAACCAATCTTGCGATACAAGCCGTAAGCGGCAATGAAATTCAGCGCCGGTTGCCGCATCTGATTGATTGCAAAATTAATGATAATGACAAAAACCGTAGTCATCGACAAAAGGTATCGGCTGCCAATCCAGACTTTAATAAATGGATCGAGACAACTTGCCAGCATTGAAACAATAAAAAAAGTCAAGGCAAAATTTAGGAAAACGTAACGTTGAAAAATTTGGTAAACATGTTCTTTTGACCCATTTACGGCCAAATTACCTAAGCTCGCTGTGACTGCACCCCCTGCTTTATTTAAAATACCGCCGAGGGCATTAGTAATAAGCGAATAATTAGTATATAAACCGACCGATACCAAACCCAGAAAGCTAGAGATCAAAAGGTTATCAGTTCCAAAGACAACAATGCCACCGATTTGAGATCCAATCAGGCCCATGGTGTTGTGTACAATATCGTCTAAATCTTTTTTTGGGAGCCTTCTAGTCTTGGACAAATTCTTCAAGTAAGGATAGCGACTATTCACCTGCATAGAAATCACAAGATTGGATAACAGCGTACAGATAACTTGGATTATCAGAAAAAGAAAATAATTTTTCCAAACAAGAAGAACCGCAACCTGCACAATTGACTGGAATAGCATGAATATAAACTGATTGGTTAAATTCACATAATCTTTTTGGTCAGCTGTAAGAACGGACCGCTTATAAGCAAATAGATAGCTGACGATGGTATTGGCTAAAAAGAGACAAAAATAGATTCTAATATATGGCACTGAGCCATTCTTAATAAATAAATCAATAAAGGGCAGAATAATGAGCCCAAGTATACTAACTGTAGCTGCAATACAAAAATAAGCTTTTCGGTAAAAACTCAGCAAAGCAGCAATTTCGCCTCGTTGGTCTGTTGCCAATGGCCGGTACATCGAAAAAACAATCGCCGAACCCAAACCTAGTTCGCTAAAAGAAAGTAGCATCAAAATATTGCTAAATAAACCATTGATACCCAAATAATTCAAAGCCAGTTCATGAATAAATGTAGTTTGTACAATAAATTTGGCCAAAATGGTTGCCAGTTGAGTTAAACTAGCAACGCTTGAATTGAGAATCGAGTTTTTTAATCGGCTTGGTTCTTCCAATACGCTGGCCTCCTAAATATAAGATGATAATAATTTACTATTTTTCTGGCAAAGAATTGACAGAATTATTTCAGAAAAACTAAACGTATTTATTTAGCCGCATTCATAGCAATTTCAACAACCTGATTTTTGTTGAGTAACTTCCGCTAGCCATTAAAATTTATTGAACAGATACATCTTCTAAATACTAACAAATAATACGAATTACCGAACTATTTTTTCTTACCTATTCCTCAAGTTTTGTTATGTCTCAAACATTGCCTAATGAATAATAGTATCAATTGGGCGTTGCAATAACATTTGGCAATTCCTCGTTTTGTTTTCCATGAAATCATACAATTTTCCTTCGAGGATTTGATCAAAAATGATAGGCTCAATAGTCTACTGTGTTAAGCTTTTCCAACAATCTATTCCATTTCTCCATAATCTTTGTAGGATTGAAGTCTTTAGCTCTTTTCAAAGAAAGTCGTTGATACCGCAGCAATTTTTTATCATTATTCATTAATTGATTGACCCTCTTCGCAAATTCTTGAACCGCGCCTTGTTCTATAATACAACCATATTTCCCGTTGTCGAGCAAGTATCTAGCGCCCGCGGTAGAAAAGGCCACAATTGGAAGCCCAAGTGACATCGCCTCAAGGATTGTTAAGGAAAAGGATTCAGATCGAGATGTCGAAATAAATAAAGAACTATTCACATAGTGATGTAATAATTCTGCATCATGAAGTGGCCCTTCCAAGATAATTCTATTCGAAACACCCTCATTTTTTTCTATTCTATTAAGTTTTTTAATCTCTTTTTCCGAACCAGAACCCGCGAATGTAATGTTGTATTTGGAGGAAATAAATTTTGCAGTCTCGACAAGAACATCAATTCCCTTGATCCCAAGAAAAAAACTGATTCTACTTGTCGCCGATATATTGCGACTACTTAAGTCAGAAATTTGACTATTGCCAGGCAAGTGAACAAAATTAGGTATCAGAACACAATTGCTATTTAATTTAGAGAAATAGTTATAACTATCTTGGGTAAGACAAACGATACAGTCTGCTTCTTTAATGCCTTGATTAAATAATTTCATGTAGTTTTTCGAAGTTTTTTGGAGGGACTCATATGACTCATGAATCCAAAGAACCACTTTTAAATTGGGATTTCGCTTAAATATATGTACCGCAGCAAACTGATAATCTGAAGTAAGTATCAAAATCCTCGTTTTTTTCTGCAACATCTATTTCGACAAGTCCCGTATAAAGTTTGATTGAACAAAGTTGATGTTGTACTGCTGTCCCCCGAGGGCAGCAAGATGCTTATAAACTTTTTTAAAAAAAATAAAAAAATTATTATCTTTCGCATGGCATAGAATATGATCCCGTTTTTTAACTGACCAAAACGGGGCAACATTCTCAATCGGATAATAATAGACCTCATTATCTTTACCGAGAGATTCTCCAACAAGCGTCACAATTCTCGAAACCCCACCCAAACCGAAATTACCTAAGCAAAAAAAAATCACCACAGCGCGTGCCTCCAACACAAATTATATCATTTTCAATTCTTCTCACCCAAGAAAAGGTCAAGGCATCCAAAACCTGAATCGGACATGATCGTATCCTATTTTCTTATTTCCAATTAGAAAATATCCGTCGGGACTCGTTTTATCTGAATTTCTTGCTTCAATTGGAAGATTCAAAGAATCTTCATTTTTTTCTCTAAATTAAATGTTTGTCAAATAGTAAATCTTGATATGTGAGTTTTTATAGTTTAATTTAAAAAATTTCCATAAGTTACAAAAGTTTATTTGGAAATTTCATTAATTAAATTACCATATTTGACCAGATTTTTTTACATCGAAATTCGAAGTATTAAAGTCGAATATCTGTTTAAAATGTTTGTTCTTTAAGGCAGATACAAGTATTTTAATCAAGTCCATTTTGAGACAAGGTATGACGCAACACTGTATACGGACAAAATGAATGAAAAAAGATCTCATTTTCGTTATCATTGGTTCTATTCACAAACTCATTCTCCTTCAAAAATTTGTACCCTATATAATATTGGTAAAATATATTTTTTGATTAAAAAATTTAGCTCGAACTTCTTCTTTGAAAACAGTACCGAGATTCACTTACTAATATTTTCATTTTTTCTTCTCATTCACCATAAAGTAGGGCATCAGAACCTATTTATCCTATTTTTCGATCAATTTCTACAGTACCACTGAGATTAGATTCGTAATTTAACCAGTAAATTCCACACTTGAAAATTCTGTAACGTGAACACATGGAAAATGAAGCGGTCCTGCCTCTTTATTTGGTCCTGATGTAAATACTTTTTTACGATAAAAGAAGCGTAAAGAAAGGCATAGAACCGAATATCCTCAGGCAGGCTATTCAGCCTCGACATTCTAGCCGAAAGCTGAAACAAAACCAAATGACTATACTTAACGTCAATACTTATTTTTCTTGCCGTAAGTTCTTTGAGCATATACTCAACTATATATAGTGTATCCAAGTTCTTTATTTTACCCTTAGAGGATTGAGTGATACCCTTTGGGTTTACCAAGTACGCATAACAAATCTCATCCACAGCTGCATATACTTTAACCTTAGGAATTATAAAAAAATTAAGAATCGTATCTTCAAACCAATAATTTTGTGGAAAATAAATATCTTTCCACAGTTCTACTTTCATCACTCTCCCCCATGCATAACCTAGTACGATATCTTCGTTGCTGATACCGTTTTTTTTAATTACATGATTGAATTTGTGATAAGACTTCTCGTATCCTCTGATTTCTGCATAACTACCATCGACTAAATCTGCATTTACCCTCAAAGCCTCGGTAAGTAGGCAGTCGATGGAATTATTGGAAAATAAATAATCATCACCATCTAAAAAAAATAAATATTTTGCATACTTTTTTGCTAATTGGATTCCAATATTACGAGCACCAGAGAAACCTTGATTTTTTTGTTTGATAAGAAAAAAATTATCAAATTTTTTAAACTCTTCCAGTGTCTCAGCGCCGTGATCTGTTGAACCATCATCAATTGCCAGAACAATAAAACTAAAGGTTGTTCGTTGTGCTAAAGCACTGGAGACACATTTTTCAATAAAGGCAGCCTCATTGTAAAACGGTACAATAATAGCCAATTCAACTTTATCACGTAAACTTAATTTTATATCAGCACTATTTTGAACAAATTTCTTTTTGCTTGATGGAGGGCTGTAAATGTTGAAAAGTTTAGCTCGAACTTCTTCTTTCTGTATCAATAAACTAGGACTTTTTTTGAAGATATTTGAAAATTCAAAATAGATATACACAATCATACAAAGCAGAAAGAGGAAAAAATCAGCTATCCATTTGGACAAAAAAACAGGGAAATATATGCTACGAAACTTCTTAAAAATAAAATTGTGCATATCAATCACCGCCTATTAATTTCAAATAATATTTGAAATTAATTAAACCCTTTTCAAGCCTTGAAAGTATATAAATTCTCCGAGTCTTCAACATTGTTAATAAAATCAAGTTATCAATAGGATTTTTTAATTGTAAGTATTTTCTGTGTACGTACAAATTATCTAATATTTTTTGTATTTCTTGGTTATTTAGCACTATATCTCGTTTCTTCATCTTGTTTATAATCGACATGGTGGTTTTTGCATATCGCGAAAAAGCTAGTGGCTTCATTTCTTCATCGTCTTCTGCTAAACGAATCATTGTGTATACATAATCTAATGATTCGAGATCCGACTTCTTAAAACTTCGATTTACCGAACTATTAGCTCTTTGCCTATAATGATACAAACTGGCCGCCCGATAAGAAAGAATATGAACTTTGACAATGATTTGATTGATTAAAAAAATGTCTTCCATATAATCTGTATGAGCGAACTTAATATGACAAAAAAGTTCTTTTTTAAACATTTTGTTCCATAAGAAACCCCCTATAGCATCACAAGACATCCATGCTTTCAGAACATCTTTGCCTTCAATAATAGAAAAAGAACCCTTAGTATTCATCTGGACAAATTTGCGTTTACCATTCCTTTTAACAAAGAGCAAATCAAACCCTACAGCCGACATATCGGCGTTACTAGATATTAAATCATCTACTAAAGTAGCTAACCATTGAGAGGCAACAACGTCATCACTATCAAGAAACGCTAGATACTTTCCTTTCGAGTGGTCTAAGCCAATTTTACGAGCCCTCGACTGGCCAACATGTGTAGTCTCATATACATGAAATCTGACATCACTTGAAACAAAATTATTAATTATATCTGAACTGTGATCTACAGATCCATCATTAATTAAAATTACTTCAAAATTCTGTAGGGTTTGCTTCGACAATGACTGCAGACACTCAAACAAATAATCCTGCATATTATGTATAGGAACAATCACAGAAACCAAAACCATTTTCGTCCTCCTAATTCTATTAAAACCCAACTGTAGTTATCCCAACCGAACTAAATTAATGAACATCAAGTCATCGAATTAAATTTTGTCTTCAGCCCAGGTCTACAAACCAAAGCATCTAAACTAGAGTCGTTTTCTTTTGAGTGCTTCAATTAATTTTTCACCAAAAATAAAATTTAATATCAAAAGCAAGAAATCTTTGAATTTTGCAGCAGGCGTTTTCCAACTCCCAGCATAATGATGAATAGCAATTGTTTGACTAGAGCGTGTTCTCTTGTGAGTCGCGAAATTAATCGGGGAAAAATACGTGGACGGCAACAATAGAACATCGTTAACTGTTTGTGGCCTGAGATATTTGGAGTTCTGGAATCCGTATGCATGCTCAAAAAAATAGAGAATATACTTTGAATTTGGAGTCTTGTCGATAATGCCATTCTCTTTTCGGAAAACTCTTCGATGATAATCCGTTAAGAGGTCCTTCAGCCAAGGCAGATGAGCCTCACTTGCGATTACCGCGGTACTAAATGCATACTGAGATTCTCTTCCAATAAAAGCTTTGTGACTTAATAAATCATCAAAAGAAGCAATCAATTCTACATCAGTATCTAGATATATTCCACCTTCTTTATTCAAAATATCAAGTCTCACATAGTCACTCACGAAAGCCCACATTTTAGTTGCCACGGCCTGTTGAACATATTTAGATTTCACCCGTGTTAAATCATAATTTGTCTCATTCCATTCTTTTATTTGATAGTCTGGCAACATTTTTTGCCAACCCATAATTTGTTTAGTAACTTGAGATGGTTTTGCTTGTTTTCCGAACCAAATATAATGTATCACCTTAGGTATCATATTGAGCGTCTCTCCTTATTGCGACTATCAAATCCCGCTAAACTACCTGCAATAAACATAAAGGGTACTATAGCCTGGGGTGTATAAGTATTTAATTGAAAAAGGGAAACGGCAAATAGAGCAAATGGAATAAATCCCAAAACCATATGCTCTTTATCAAAATAATTGGAAATAGTCATTTTAGTCATTTCGTAAAAGCATAAAAACAAAGCTATTAGACCCTGTATACCTAATTGATATCCAAAACTCATTAGTGCCGACTCTGCTCCAGTACTCTCCATATCCGAAAAACTCGCATCAGTTTGATCAAATCCTCCTTGTGCAAGGCCATGCCCAAAAGGTTTTTGAACAATGGTTGTCCAAGTCTGGCTTATAGTATCAAAGTGTGCCGCTGAAGGACCAGCATATTCTTGCCCATAAAAATTAGAAAAAACCCCAATAATTAAGAAAGATAAAAAAGCAGCAAGCCAAAAAGACGAAATCATTCTAAAATGTATAAATTTTGATGAAAATATTTTAAAAAACAAAGTAGAGATAAGAACAGAAGCCAAAACAAGCATGCCCCCTTTACCACCAGTTAGTAGAATCGCAACCCCCATCAACAGTGTCATGGTAACTGACAAAACTATAGACTTAGTCCACTTGATAATATACGAACATACAAAAGCTGCTGAAAAAAAATAGCTTAATGTTACAGGTTCAAAATACAAAGAACCCATACGAACTATAGGAATATTAAAAATATCAGTCGTAAATCTTCCTGGCATCCCCGTTATTCCTTCATTGGATAATCCCTTGGCAAAATATACGTTTCTAATACCAATATAACTATACAATTGAAAACCACCAATTAATAAAACTATGCCGCTTAAAAACATAACTATAGCTAAAATCAAAAACATTCTAATAAATTTTTTAAGCAAAAGGGGAGAATCTAAAGAATATCTTCCAACTTCAAAAGCGAAATAAAAAGTTGTCAAATTTCTAACTTGCAATACCATATTTGACAATCCACCGCCTTCTGTCGCAGCAAAAAGAACTGTAAGTAATAATAGTCCAATACAAATCGTTAATTTTGAAAAAAATATTTTTCTTTTTAATATCAGAAACGAATATGTAAAAAAAAGAAATAAGAAGGGTACTTGAGTCAAAATTACCAAACTCTCAAATTGATTGCCTAAATGTCCAAAAATACCAATGATTAAATTTTGTAAACTTAAAGATAAAAGAATGGAAAAAGCTATGTATTGCTTATTTACATTAATTTCCGTAATTAAAAATGCACCAATAAAAGCTCCAAATATACCAAAATAATTAAAACCCGTCAAAGAGGCAATGGAAAAAGTTCCTAGCAAAAAGAATAAGCATGCTATGTATTGAAGTGGCTGAGCTGATCTATTATCGTAAGAAAGCATTATTTCCTCATCAATCTAAACAAACTAGAACAAATCATGCACAACATTCTCAAAACTATCCATAAATTGCGAATTATGTGATTTATAACTTTCAGCATGTTTATCATATTGTTTTATAGTATCTCCAAGATTATCTATTGGATTAACCAATTTTATGTCGTAACCACGATCTATCAGTTGTTGCACAAAAATCAATTGATGATCATTCACATGTTCATGAAACTCTGAGAGTCTGGGAACAACGATTGGTGTTTTCCCTTGAGACATAACATTTAAAAAACTAGCCGGGCCACCATGACTAATAACTATGTGGGAACTAACAATCATTTGATCCATTTGGTCATAGGACAAAAAACTTTTCCACTCAGCATTTTTAGGAGTATATTTAGAAAACCCTGTCTGCATAATAACTTTTTCTGTTATCACTTTTTTTTCAATCAACTTATCAACTTCTCTTAATAAACGATCAAACGGTTGTTCATGCGTTCCAACGGTAACGAAAATCATTAAAAAATCCCTCCCAAGTTTATAGCTTTAGGATAAATCTTTTTCATTTCTGGCCATTGAACGATAAATTTATCTGTAACCGGATAAACTAATTTTCCAGTTAGAGTTGGTCTATCTATACGGTCAAAAACTTCAATATAAATTGTCTTAGCTCCAAACAGTTTCCCCAAATAGAAAAAAGGAACAGCAACGGCCGCACCGGAAGAAATAATAATATCCGGTTTTTCTCGTTTAAGAACCTTAAAGGCTAAAAAAGTATTTCTAATTAAATTCTTTATATTACGATTAGTCGGATAAAAAGCCGGAATCATTCTTTCATTTTTCAAAACGCTTTGTGCGTCTTCTTTATTAAAAGTCACCCAAAAACGGTCTTTGTCTTTCCAAAATGGTTTGAGTAGATACAGATGAGTTAAATGTCCACCACTAGAACCGACTAATGCGACTTTTAAATTCTTTTTATTTGAAATGTTCATTATTAGTAAGCCCCCGGATCTTCACTAAATAAAACTATTCCAATTGTTTTAAAACAAATTTTTAGATCCATTTTAATTGAACGCTTTTCTATGTATTGCAAGTCCAATTTAATCATGTCGGCAAAATCGAGATTTGATCGGCCAGATGTCTGCCAAAGTCCGGAAATTCCCGGTTTAACCAATAGACGCTGTTTATCATGTTCCGAGTATTGAGCTAATTCTCTTTTCAGGCAGGGACGCGGTCCGACTAACGACATATCTCCCTTAACAACATTCCAGAATTGTGGTAGTTCATCCAAAGAATAATGGCGAATCGTTCGACCAATTTTTGTCACGTGAGGATCTTCTTTTATTTTAAACAGGCCGCCATGCAATTCATTTTTCTCCAACAATGTGTCTTTTAAATCATCAGCATTCGTTACCATACTGCGTAATTTATACATTGTAAAAGACTTACCATTTTTCCCAATTCGTTCTTGGGCATAAAAAACCGGTCCACCGTCTTTTTTAATTCGAACTGCCAAAAAGATAATTGGAATTATACTGAGAATCAAGCCAAAAAGACCGCCAAAAATATCCATGATTCTTTTATTTATACAATAAAAAAAAGATTTACGATGAAACCCATTAAAATCGTTCCCATTGCATTCGTCAAATCTCATCATCTTCATTAATAACTACCCCCTATTACTAATTAAAACTCTCTGATTGTCGTACCGTCCACTGGTTCTCCCTTAACAATTCGAACCGCATTCTGTTTAATAATATTTGTCTTACCCTCGCCGATTAATTTGTTGGCAATTGAATAAGCGTCCACTAAATGATAATGCTGATCACTAGTAATTCCGTGAGTTTCGCTAGCAATCGTTGTCACAAATCCTCGTCGCAGCATTGCTAGTGAAAAATCAGCAATTTGTTTGCCAAAAAAACCATTAATTGAAGAACTAGTTACTTGATATAAAGCTCCCTGCCTGGCTAATCGATTCAATTCTTTTGGGTCATTTAAAAAAGTCAAGTTACGTTCTGGATGAGCGATTATTACCGTAATACTGTGTTCTCTCAATTTACTAATCACCTGATTAATAATTTCAGGAATAGAATTATTGGGTAATTCAATCAACATATATTTCTTTGAATTTGCCAATGTCAAAAGGCGTCCCTGATCAAAGGCTGGCAGAAATTGGTCGGAAAGATGAATTTCCTGACCGGGCAGGATTTTAAGATCAATTTGAGCTCTCTTTAGAACGTTATTGAAATCTTCAACATCTGAAAGAACTTTATCGGCATCATTGATATAGCGCCCATCCATTTGATTGGGAGTAGCAATAATTGTATGAATACCCTCTTTAATGGCTTCTTTGGCCAGCTGCAAAGAGGTCGTCATGGAATCTGAACCATCGTCGGCTCTTGGCAGCAGATGAGCATGAATATCAACTAAATAAACTTCTTAAGCGCCGCTAGGCCCAGGCTTCTCAGTCTCCTTTGGAATCTCTGATTTTTCAGATCCACTACTTGTATAACTAAAACTTGACCAAGAAGCCTGTGGTTTTTTAACTCGCGGTGCCCTTGGAGTCTCTTGAACGGTTTCTTTATTAAAAAAACGTCCTGATTTAGGAGCTTGTGCTTTTGGAGATGGCGAAGATTCCTTCGCCGCCGCATGCTTCAATTGTTCGGTATTTTTTAAACTAGTTGATTGAGTTTCCGCTTTTACTGGGGTGGAATGACGCGAAGCATCTTTGGAAACATCATCCGTCTTCATCATGTTGGTAGAAGCATAATCATAGCGGTAGTTATATCCATAGCCCTTATCAGCCCGATGAGGATCTCTAGAAACGACACCGAGAACATTTGCTTTGGCTAATTTAAGGATATGAGCAGCTGAAGCCATGCTTTTTCTTTTAGTCTTGCCAAGCATAGCAGTTAAAACAATTCCGTCAGAACGAGGAATTAAAGCTTGGGAATCGGGAACCAATAAAAGTGGAGTCGAATCAATCACGACCATTTCAAACTGTTCTTTCATCCAATTAATAACTTTCAACATCTTATCAGAGGATAATAGTTCTGAAGGATTGGGCGGCATCGGACCAGAAGCCATCACATAAAGATTAGGAACTTCAGTCGAATGAATTAAGGAAGCTGGTTGATCATGCATCGCTAAAACAGTTGTCAGGCCACGCTCATTGGAAATAGCAAAAGTCTTATGTACAGTCGGACGGCGAAAATCGGCGTCTAATAAAAGAACCCGTTTACCATTTTGGGCCCAAGCAACCGCTAAATTTTGAGCGACAGTTGATTTACCATCAGACATTTCCGCGCTGGTAAAAAGAACTGTTTTGAAATTTTTTAAGGAAGCTGCGGCAAAGTCAATGTTTGCTCGCAAAACCCTAAACTGTCCGGCGACAACATCTTGTGGGTCCTGAACAGTAATCAAAGGAACTCCATAACGAGAAGACCTTAAATCGTTTGCTGATAATTTTTGCGGATTTTTCTTTGAAAACATTAATTATTTCTCCTTTTATGAAAGGCTGCATAATTAACAGTCCCAAGATTATTAAAACCGAGTTGGTCAATGTAGTCCGGTTCACGGTAAGTGTTATCGGAAAGTTCCTTAATTAAGACATAAGCAACTGCCAAAAAGCCGCCAATTAGAAAACCTGCCAAAGAAAATAACTTAGTATTCGGGAAAACCGGCGTATTATCTTTAAGGCCACTAGAGACAACTGTTACGTTGGAAATCGTTTTACCCATTAGTTTAACGGCTTCATTTTTAAAAACCGAAGCCGTCTCATTAGCGATGTCCTTGGACTCTTGCGAATTAGTCGAACGGACGGCAATCGAAAAGATTTGCGAATTGGTAGTACTGGAAACGGTAATCATTTTCGACAAAGCGGTCGAAGTCAAACTTGGATAAGTCGATTTCAATTCTTTGGCAACTTTATTTAAAATAACTGGTCGGGTGACCAGATCTTTATATGTATAAATCAACTGAACATCGGCTTGCTGATCGTTTAGAGCCGTGGCAGCCGTATCATCCTGACTACGATTAACCAATAAAGCAGTCGTCGATTGATATTGAGGCGTAATCACAAACTTGCAGACTGCAAAAGCCATAAGCGCAAAAATAAGCGCCGAAACAAGCATAAAGAAAAAGTTCTTCTTAAACAGTTGCCAAAGGCGTTGATAAGAAATCGTTGTATCCATTTAATCTCCTAAAAATAACTTCCATATTGGTTACCTAACATAAGGATATCGTCTATTCAATGTTATCACATATAACATTTAACAAATACAAATTAAATTAATAGATCATAGATATAATGAAAAGCATATGTACGAAGATAAATTAACTTTTTTAGAAAAAACTGCTTCAGTAGATATTTTTAAATACAGCAAGCAGGGAATTAAAACAATTTTGGATAGTCCAAAGCATTATAATCACGAACTAATGATCAGAGCCGGCAAATTATCCAAAGAAGGCTTTTATTCTCTGGTTAAATATAATGGTGGCTACATGCTCTTGGTGCCATTAACAAAAGATGAAGGATTGATATTATCGCCAAAGATCGATAGTTTAAACAACTCGGAGAATAGTTTTTCGAATATAGATTTTATTAATCATTCAACAAGTTTGGCGAAGCTGACCTATTTTCTCTATACAATGAAATCCGCACCAAATTGGAATTTAGTCATTTTCAATCTTAACGAAATCAGTGATCCAGTTAAACAGATTCAACCAATGAAAAATCTCAGTGATTTTCATCGCTTTGCAAATAAAATGGTTGATTTCTTTGCCCGTTTAGATGAAAAAAATTTTAAGATCTACATTAATAAAATGAAAAAATGCCAAGTCTTTGGCAATGCCCTTACTACCGATAATATAATCCGTGGTGAAAAAGATATTTTGATAGATATTATCAGTAAGCTAACTGATCGAGCGGCAAAAGAAGGTCTGCCCTTTGAAAGAGACGTCTATATTCAATCAATTTCGGTTCAGAAAATAGAACTACAAGCAAATATTTTGAACTTTAATGGTTGGTTAGAAGAAATACCATATGCCTATTTCAACGAATTAAAAAAATGGCGTGAAAATTTATTCATTGATAAAGCCGATAAAATCGAGCATTATTTAAAAATCAATTCCAGAGAAAATATTAAGTTAAAAGATATTAGCAGTGAATTAGAAATATCAGAACAAAGTTTGAACGCGATTTTTAAAAAGAAATACGGCACAACAATCAAACAATATTTGACCCAATTAAAAATCGAAAATGCCAAGGAACTTTTAACAACAACTCAATTAAAGATTCATGACATATCCGAATATTTATCTTTTGTAGATGAAAGCTATTTCATATCAACTTTTAATAAAGCATGTGGAATGACGCCTTCCAAATATCGCCAAAAATACATTGAAAAACTTCTGAACAAAAAAAGCGTATGAATATTATTCATACGCTTTTAAAATAGCTGAATTTATTTAATTATTTATTTATTTTCGCGCTTACGCTTGAGAATAGCTGTTCCAGCTGCTGACACAGATACAATCGTCCCAGCCAGAGTCGAGAATAACAGAATACTCTCTCCGGTATTCGGTAATTCTTTATGACCATTTTTATATCCGGAAGCACTTGCTCCCTTATGATGATCTGCATGCCCATTCTTATTGGCAGATGCAGAAGCTTGACGATGGTCGGTAACCTTAACTGTTTGAGATTGTTTTTGATTACCAATTTCAATCGCAAAATTATAATGCTTATTTCGATCAAAAAGATATCCTGCCGGAGCTTTAGTCTCGACAAAGTAATAACTTCCCGGCTTCAAGCCACCAACGAGAATTGTGCCGTTTTTGCCGGTTACAAGACCTGTCTTAAGCCTATTCCCATTGGCCTTGTAAAGGTCAAAGACCGCGCCGGCTAACTTTTTACCAGTATTAGCATCTGTTTTTGTCAGAATCACTGAACCGGTTTTTTCCGAGTTTTCAGCCTTCACCACCACCGGAGTCTGTTGATTGAAGATAACTGTGAAAGCGTATTTCTTTCCAGAATTAAAGTTGTAACCATTTGGAGCCTTACTTTCAACAAAGTAATAACTTCCCGGTTTCAAATCACTAACCTTAATCTGACCATTGGCATCAGTCGTTAGATTCGAAGCTACTTTGGTTCCGTCTGATTTATAAAGATCGAAGACAGCCCCCTGCAAAGGATTTCCGGTATCAGAATCTATCTTGTTAAGAAGAACCGAACCAGTAATCTCTTGATCGCTTACGGCAACTTTAACTGAACTTTCAGAATTCATCGAAACCGTAAAGTCAAAGTGCTTGGTTGAAAGCTGATATCCTTCTGGAGCTTTAATCTCGACAAAGTAATAGTCTCCAGCTGTCAGATTTTGATTTTGATACTCGATCTGACCATTGGCATCGGTTGTTAGATCCGAAGCTACTTTGGTTCCGTCTGATTTATAAAGATCGAAGACAGCCCCTTGAAGGACTTTGTTAGTTGAACTATCACTATCGGTCTTGGTTAGAACAACGGCGTTTTCTTGATCATCAGCAGCAACCGTCACCGCTGAAGTTTGATTATCAATGATAGTAAAGTCAACATGTTTTGTTGATAACTGGTAGCCATCAGGCGCGCTGGTTTCAACAAAGTAGTAATCACCAGGTTTCAAGCCTTTGTAATTAATTTGTCCATTACTATCAGTCGCCAGGTCCTTGGCAACCTCGGTTCCATCCGTTGAATAGATGCTGTAAGTAGCTCCTTGAACAGGATTCTTGCTTGATGAATCACTATCAGTCTTGGTTAGAACAACTGAGGTTTCTGTATCACTGGTGCTTACAGTAACAGCACTTTGAGAATTACTTGTGACTGTAAAGTCGTAATGCTTGCTGGATAATTGATATCCATCCGGAGCTTTAGTCTCGACAAAGTAGTAATCACCGGCCTTCAAGCCCTGACTTTGATATTCGATTTGACCATTAGCATCAGTGGTTAGGTTGTCTTTAACGAGTTTCCCATCGCTGGTATAAATACTATAGACAGCGCCTTCCACTGGGCTGTTATCTGAGCTATCGCTATTAGTTTTCGTGAGAACCACTGCGTTTTCTTCATCATCAGCGCTGACTTTAACCGTCGACTGAAGATTCTTCGAAATCGTAAAGTCATAATGCTTGCTGGATAGTTGATAGCCATCCGGAGCACTGGTTTCAACGAAATAATAATTACCCGAGGTCAAATCCTGACTTTGATATTCGATTTGGCCATTAGCGTCAGTCGTTAGGTTATCTTTAACAAGTTTCCCGTCGCTAGTATAAATGCTATAAGTAGCACCCTTAACAACACCGTTAGCGGAACCATCAGTTTTCGTTAAGGTAACTGAATTTTCCTGATCACTCGAGTTGACCTGAACAGTCGCCTGTTGATTATCAGAAACCGTAAAGTCATAATGCTTTGTTGACAATTGATAACCATCTGGGGAATCGGTCTCGACAAAGTAGTAATCACCAGCCGCCAGGTCCTTGTTTTGATATTCGATTTGGCCATTAGCGTCAGTCGTCAGACCAGAAGCAACTTCTGTCCCATCGCTGGTATAGATACTATAAGTAGCTCCTTGAACAGGATTATTGTCGGAACTATTGCTATCGGTCTTTGTCAAAACAACTGAATTCTCATCATTGGAAACATTAACCGTTGCGCTGATGTTATCAGAATCCAAAGTAAAAGCGTATTGTTTGTTCGGATCGAAATGATAACCAGCCGGAGCACTGGTTTCAACAAAGTAGTAATCACCAGCATTCAATCCACTATATGAGAGTTCACCATTTTCGGTAGTTAAACCTGATTTAACCAAAGTGCCATCTTTTTCATATAGGGAGAAGACCGCACCATCAAGTTGGTTACCAGTCGAACTGTCGGTCTTTTTCAGAGTTACACTGCCCTGTTGGTTTGTCTCGACATCCGCAACAGTATCATTATCGGCAGCACTACTTTCAGATAAGGTAATTTGTTTGCCAGCAGCCAAAGTCGGTGAAATGATATAACCGTCGGGAGCTTGTGTTTCAACAAGAATGTAGTTTCCGCTCTTCAAGTTCTCCCAATTAATTTGTCCATTAGAATCAGTCGTCCCAGTGCGAAGCAATTGCCCTTTTTGCCCATTAGAGACGGAGTACAAAGCAAATTCTGCTCCAACGATAACTTTTCCGGTACCTTGCTCATTCTTTTGAATTACCAGATTCAGATTGCTTCCAGTTGCAGAACCACCGTTATTAACGACTTTCGTCGATGAAGTAACATCTTGATTAACTGTTTTTTCTCCATTACCTGTGATCGAAACAGTATTGCTTAAGGTATCGTTAGTCAGCGAAGAATTAATAAGAGCCTTGTAATCAATCGAATAGGCTGCCGAAATCTGATTTAGGAAACTAATAGTTAAGGTTTGGTCGCCAGTCGTTTGATTAGTATCCAAGTTGACTGTGTAATCAGTTCCTTCAACTAATTTATCCGCAGTGTTTTCAGTAACATTACCCTTAGAATCAATCGTTGTGCCATAAATAACTATCGAGTCCGGATCAACAATTTGGTTGCTGGAAGGCTGATCAGTCACAACAACATCCTTTAAAGTTGATTGAGATTTATTAACGACAATATTCCAATCAGCATAGGCAGAATTAGTAGGATCCTGCTCGCCTGACTTAGTGGCAAAACTTCCACTATTCGGAACACTGACAGAAGCAGTTAGATCCTGCTCTTTAGAATTATTTGTATATTTAGCTGTATTTGTATAACTGCTTTGATCAATGACTTTGCCAGCCAGACTAGTTTCATAGGTCAGGACATAAGCTTTCGTACTGCCTTCCGGCAATTTCGCTGTTAAAGTATTCGAGTCACTGTCGAAAGTAATATCCGGAGAACTGACTTGTGTACCCAAACTATAAGAACCATCAGAATTGATCGTTGCTTCATTAAGTTTTGCACTACCGGAAACATAATCCTGGTCACCGACAATTTGATCGGAAATTGTTGCATCAGTTAATGTGCGTTGATTGTAATTGGCAACGACTGTCCAGGTAATTGTTTTATTTGTGGCATTGTAACCGCCTGATTTGCTACCATCGTTGTCAAATTCAACTTTTGGTGTAAAGTCGGCGCTTCCGCTATTTTCATGAGAATCGCCATTGACATCGGTCCATGTCGCTTTGGCTGAATTTGTCCAAGTACCATTGGAAGGAAGTTCATTAGTATCAAAACTGGTCTTATAAGTTAAAGTGTAATAATCCTTGGCACTTGTTTTCAAAGCACCGATAAATTCAATCTTAAAACCAGTACTCGTCTCGGTAATCTGATAATCGGTTCCCTGCACCAAAGTCTGTTTAGTATCATTATCAGTTAAAACAAAGGAACTAGGATCAAGTGTCAAGCCATTTGGAATCGTATCATTAAGCACCCAATCCGACATGGCTTGTCGGCCTTCATTTATATCAAGTTTCCAAGCTACTGTCTTCGCGTTGTAGTCTACAGCACCAAGTGATTTTGTTAGGCCTTCTTCGTCGACTGATCCACCAGCGGTAGTCGTTTTATCATCACTTTCGACAGTATTGTTCAAATCAACCTTGCCGTTGATAGGCGAAGTGACTTGAGAATCATAATTAATCTTGACACCCTGATCAAGCCCATCAGGGAAAGTAATCGTCATTTTCTTATTAGTAGAATCATAGGAAACAATGTATGAACTGGCAGGGACAGTCGAACCATCTTCGTAAGTCAAAACCGGATCACCGGAAAATACTTGGCTGCCGTCCAAAGTATCGGTTATAGATGTACCGGCAGGAAGACTTTTTTCACCAAAATTATAATCAAGTTCCCACTTATATTTCTGGCTGCCACTACTATCCGCACCGAGAAAAGACTTGTTTAGAAGTTTGCCATAACTCGCTGTAACAGTGGCACTTGCTGGTGAAGTCTTGCCATCATTATCGAGTGTTGCCGTATTAGTAAAGGTTACATTTCCGCCATCATCAGGGATTGCATCAGCATCGATATTCGTCGTGTACTCTACCTTAAAGGTTTGGTAAGTATCAGCATATTTGCCGATTAAAGTGACTGTACCATCACTGTCAACTGTATAATCGGTTCCTTCAACCAAAGCTGCTCCGGTAGCAGTAACATTTCCGGACATATCAATCGTTAACGGATAAACAGCCGTACTCGCCAAAGTTGTTCCGGAAGGCATTGAATCAGAAATTTTTGCGTTCTTTAATTCGTTGCCATTGGTATTAACAGTTACATCCCAAATAACTTGCTTAGGATTCGAACTAGAGGAAGTGTGTCCGACTTTAGAAATATCGTCACCACCGGTTGGGTTAACAACTATATTAGTTGTTACCGGGCCCTCTTTGGTTGGAATCACAATAGTTGTTTGTCCAGGGGTCGTGACATTAATTTGCGTCTGATTATAGTAGAAATCTCCGGAAATATCGTCATGATCGGTCACATTATCATTAAAAGTAAATGTAACTGTTCCATCGGCAGCGATCGAATAAGTTCCATAATCTCCTAAGCTGCCAGTTCCTGGACGGTAATTAACATTCGAGGGCAATTGAAAAGTAAAGTAATCTCCTGCTTTAAGTTGATAGCCATCTTCTAAATCATTTGGAATCGACCATTTGTAATCAAAAGAAATATTTGTATCTGCAGTCACTTGATCAGGATCAACCGTATTACCATCCTGGTCTGTGAAAGTAATATCAGCACTGTCGATGATTGTGCCATTATCTGAAGACGGCAAGTATTGCGAGATATCGTTGCCAGTCGTCGTATCATCTGCAGCAACAGCCGCCTTGATCGTCGACTTCGTCGTCGTCTTTGAAGAACTTGAACTTGCCGCACTCGAACTTGAAGAGCTGGAAGATGCCGAAATGCTACTTTGCGCCGAAGACGAAGAAGCAGATGCTGAGGATGCTTCTTGGGCAATATCTGCCGAAACAGCCTGATTTTCATAAGTCAATTGAATCTTATTAGTTTGACCAATTTTAGAACTATCCAAATTTAACGAAATTGAAATATCGTTATCGGCACCAGATTTAGCGTTAATTTCAATATCCTGTTGTTCAATAGTATAATTCACTAAATCTGTTTCTTTACTTTGTTGTTCAGCAGCAGTTTTAAACTCCAGTGGACTGTTTAGAGCAATTTTATAGTTGCTATTGCTGTCTGCCGTAACATGAACTTTTAAAGTAAAGTCATTCGTACTGTTACTACTGTCGGTAGCTTTAACACTCTCCAATTTAAGGCTATTGCCTGATGAATCCTCTGTAGTGGAAGAGAATGCTTGCGCACCTGCAGCAACGTATTGCAGAGAAATGGTCAATGCCATTAAAACCGCAAATAATCTTCGAAACCATTTACCCATAATATTTTAAATCCTCCGAATAAAATATCCTCGCACGTACAACAATTTTTATTTGCGATAAAAATGTAATGTTCTCAATTAATCCCAATAATTGCGTCTTAATGAAACATTTCCGTCATAAAAAAAGTCCAACTACGTGAAGCTATACCGAAATATATCATTTTAGAGAACGCTTGCAATGTAAAAAAATAGTAGTTTTATATAATTTTCTAATAAAATTTTTTTTTTGATAAATATTTCGATATTATCAATAAAAAGCCAATTGATGTAACACCAATTGGCTCAAAAAATTGTTCAAAAAATATATCAATTACCTCAAAATACTGTTTTATGCAGGAAATGGAATAAATTATGTTTTTCAAATAGACGGGCAATTCTTAAAAGATCAATCTCGCGACCTTTTGCTGCTTGAAATTGAATACCAAGCGGTAGGCCGGCCGCGGTCAAATGAGTCGGCAAAGAAATGGCTGGTTCACCAGTCAAATTAGCTTGTTGAGTGAAAGGGGTTAAGGCCAGACTCGGCAAAAAAGCATCATAGATCAATTGTTGACGCTCAAACGACGAATTCAGCGAAGTGACTTCTTTCATCCGACCGAGCAATTCCGGACTGACCAACTCATCCGTTAATTTAGGCGCCGGATAAGCAGTTGTCGGTGTTAAATAAAGATCATAGTTTTCGTGAAACTGATTCATTTGGTAACTGGCTATATCCCATTTACTAAGGGCTTGACTGTATTCTCCAGCGGTGACGAGTTTGCCGGCTTGATAAATAACCCAGGACATCAATTCCATATCCTGCATATTTGTAGGTCGTCCAATCCCCTCTTCGATGTCGGCAAACATTGCAGCCGTTTCCCCGGCATTCATTAGATAATAAAGCTGCATAATTTCTTTTCCGTCCAAAGGATTTTCCTGTTCTTCAACCTGAAAACCTTCCGAGCGAATAAAGTCGACGGCGTTTTCAACTGCTGTTTTTGCTTCATCGCTAACCTCTGTTCCGACTGGAGATTTAGTCGTATAAGCAATTGTCAGATTTCTATCAAGTTGATCGATCCCGGCAAAAAATCCTGCTTCATAAAGCGGCGTAGTAAAAGCTGCTGCTGGTTGAACCGTTTGGATGGCGTCAAGTAGCCGAGCATTGTCCCGAACCGAACGCGTCAAGGCAAAACTAATCGAGGCCCCCTGCCAGGTTCGCCAGTCAGTCGGGCCAACCGGAATCCGTCCGCGGGTCGGCTTCAAACCAATCAAAGAAGAAAAGGAGGCCGGAATCCGAATCGAACCACCGCCGTCACTTCCGCTGGCAATGCTGACAAAATCAGCCGCCATGCTGCTGGCCGCGCCTCCCGAAGAACCACCAGAATAATAATCAATATTCCATGGATTGCGTGTTGGCCCATAAAGAGTCGGGTCAGTGATATTTTTGAAACCGAATTCCGGGGCATTGGTTTGCCCAATAACAATGAAACCGGCTTTTTGTAAAGCTTGAACATAAAAATCAGTCTGGTCGGCAACAAGTTTCTTTAACAAACGCGAACTGGCAGTCGCCGGTTCACCAGCTAATTTTTGGCCAAGACCTTTCAATAAAATCGGAACTCCAAAAAAAGGCTGACCATGGTCGTTTATCCGTTTTGCTTCTTCTAACGCTCTGTCGGCTCGCAAATAAGTAACCGCATTGAGCCGGGAATTACCTTTTTCGATTTTGTTTAAGGACTGTTCGACCAAATCACTACTGCTGGTAATACCTTCTCTCACCAATTCAGCTTGTCTGCTTGCATCTTCCATGTTTGCTCCCCGAATTTCTAAAAATATTTCTTATTTAATTCTAAATTTAAAAATGAATATTTTAAATAATAAAAAAACAATCAAGCCAACAGCCTAATTGTTTTTACTTTTTGGAATAATATAACCGGCAATCTTGCTGACAAGCGCTTCGCCGCTATCCTGATCAGTGTTGTTCCTTGTCAAGATCGCAACCAGGTAGCGTTCGTGATCCGAGTAGCCAATCGTGTTAACATGCCAAGTACCATTATCAGCGTTCAACCAACCGTTTTTAAAGGCCGGGTCTTTCATCACACCGATTCCAAAACGCTGGCTAGAAGTAATATTGGACATCAGATTTAAGATATAATCCTTGTCGCTACTCGGCATCGTCAAAATATATTTCAGTAATTTTATTTGATCAGCAGCTGTCGAGGTCGACAAACCAAAACCTTCAGTATTGGCAACCGTCGAGGTCATCCCCAAGTTCTTCCACAGCGACTCAAGTGCCGGATAACCACCAATATCGTCAAACAAATCAATCGCTGATTGATTGTCGGATATTTCAACCATTTCCGTTGCTATGTCATTCAAGTCGCCCGTTAAAGGGCCATCGTCTTTGACAATCTGTGTCAGGATTGAAGCCTTCACAGAACTGGCCAGCCAGAAATCCTTATTGCTATTTGAATAAGTTAGTTTGGCTCCGGTTTTTGTATCCAAAACATAAATATTGGCCTTGGAATTACCGATAATTGCATTAATTTTTTTCGTAAATTCAGCCTGAGAAATCATCGGGCTGGCATTGCTTTGCGTTGTCGTATTCGTACTGCTATTCGTACTGCTGGAAGTTTTTTGATTAAATATTTTACTCCAACCTTCTTTGAAGTCTGTTTGAATACTTTTGAAAGAGGTTTTTTTTGAATTCGTTGCGGTGGTTTTACCACTGGTATGGTCACTCCAAACGAAAAATACTAGGCAGACCGCTGCAAGAGAAAAAAATATTAAAAACAACCTCTTACTTCTCATTAGTATATATAGTAACAATTCAAAATTAAAATAATATTAATATTTTAATGATGGCGAGCGATATCTTTCCAATCATCCATATAAACGAAGCCAACCGCTTTCTCACCAGTGTGAACGCCGATTAATGGCCCAATTGGAATAAAATCGGTAATGACATCGGGATATTTTTCATGGAAATCAGCCTGCCAATTTTCCGTTAAAGCTCGATTATTCGCATCGGCGAACAGGACTCTGATTGGCCGATCAAAGTCGGGAGCATCAATAGCATACTGTTTTAAAAGCCAGTTCCAGGCACGTTTCATTTGTCGTTCTTTACCAATCGCGACAATTTTCGATGCCTTATTAAAAACCAGAATCGGTTTAATATTTAAGAGGCCGGCAACCAAAGCCGCTCCTCCGGCCAAACGGCCGGTGCGTTTCAAATGACTAATATCGTCAACGACAATAAAGACTCTTGTCGAATCACGAAGCAAAGCCACTTTTTTCATAATCTCCTCACGCGTAATCCCTTGAGCCAAAAGCTCAGCTGCCAGTAAAGCCTGGACTCCGGAAACCATTAAAGTAAATTTGGAATCCCAAACCTGAACATCAAGTTCCTGATAGTCGTTGGCCAAATTAACCGCCATGTTGTAAAACCCGGAAATACCGCTGGCCATCGTCATCAAAATCGCCTGTCTATATCCATCGGCCCTAACTTGCTCAAAAGCCTTTAAAACATCAGCCGGACTAGCCATTGAAGTCGAAGGCATTTTTTTTGCAGAATTCATATCCTTGAAAAACTTGGCTGCCGAACTCCAATCGGAATCATACTTGATCCGCCCGTTAAAAATAATTGGAGTCGGAATGACATAGATATTGTATTTTTGCTGTTCTTCTTTGGGAATATAAAAAGAACTGTCGACGATCACTGCAACATTTTTTACCATTTCAATCCTCCAATCTTTTATAGTCCTCTGCCCAGATCAAACCAACTGCTTTCCCACCAATATGAACACCGACCAAAGGACCTATAATACCACGTTCAAAAATAATTTCCGGCCAACGCTTTTCGGCCCTTTTAAGCCAAGCATCGGCCAATTCAGGATTATCCGCATCGAGAATCGAAACACGCATCGGCCAGCCGGCTCGTTGGTAGTTATCCGCGATTTTGGCAAAGTGTTTTTCAATATAGCGCCAAGCGCCGGACATTTTGCGTGTTTTGGCAACTGCATCGATTTTCCCTTGTTTATTGGTATTGATATTCAGAATCGGTTTAATATTCAAGAGGCCAGCAACCAATGCCTGGCCACCTGACAAACGTCCGGTTCGTTGTAAATGGCTAATCGAATCAACCACAAAGAAAACACCGGTCCGACTGCGAAGAATCTGTAATTTACTCAAAATCTCGTCAATGCCAATCCCTTTTTCGGCCAAATAGGCGGCCAAAAGGGCTTGGTTCCCAGCACCAAGGCAGGCAATTCTCGAATCCCAAACATGAATATCGATATCGGAATGACTTGAAGCAATCGCGCTTGTATTAAGGAAGGTCCCGGAAAAGCCGGAAGACAAAGTAATGACAAGTGCTTGTTTGTAGCCATCGTCCTTGGCTGCCTGGAAGGCTGCTTCAAAGTCGCCGGGAGCTGGTTGGCTTGTTGTTGGTTGGATGGGAGTAGTTGCCATCTGCTGATAAAAATCCGCGTTGACCGGCCAATTAAACTCATGATAAATAGTTTCTCCAAAAATGATTGGATTGTCAATAACATAAATATGATGTTTTTTTAATTGGTCCTTAGGAATGTAACTCGAACTATCAACGATAATGGCAATTTTGCTCATCTAAAACAACTCCGTCCTGACAATCACCGCACCCGCGCGGTACTGGGTTGATTTAAAACCAGTCAATCCATATTTTATCTTACTATAGAGAAGTTTTAGCCAATGATAGACAAACATAGGAAAATAAAAAGACAGTCCACAAAGATCAATTGTTAAACTGCCCAGTTGTATTTAATTTAATTGTCGCATTTGTCGACGGCATGGCCACCAAATTCATGGCGGAGTGCTGCAACAACCTTACCGGTAAAAGTGTCATCCTGCATCGAACGATAACGCATCATTAGTGAAAGAGCAATGACCGGTGTTGGAATCCGCATGTTCATCGCCTCTTCGAGTGTCCACTTACCTTCTCCGGAAGAATGCATTCTTCCGGCTATCTGATCAAGTTTTGGATCTTTGGAAAAGGCATCCTCCGCTAATTCCATTAGCCAACCACGGATAACAGAGCCATGATTCCACAATTTTGCAACAGCTTCATAATCATAGTCGAATTGTGAACCTTCCAAAACTTCAAAACCTTCGGCAATCGCTTGCATTTCGCCATATTCAATACCGTTATGAACCATTTTAAGATAGTGACCCGAACCAAGTTTGCCGGTATAAAGATATCCATCCTTTACCGAAATAGCTTTAAATAATGGCTCGATTGTTTTCCAGGCCTCAGGGTCATCCCCTCCAACCATGAAGTTTCCGCCTTCCAAAGCTCCTTCCATTCCGCCAGAAGTACCAGCATCGAAGAACTTGATACCGGCAGCCGTCGTCCGCTTATTTTGTTCGAGATTATCCTTATAATTCGAATTTCCACCATCAATCAAAATATTACCGGCATCGAGTTTTTCAATCAAATCATCGATTGTTGAATTGGTTGGTTTTCCAGCAGGTACCATTACCCAAACAATTCTTGGCGAATCGAGTTTGTCAACCAAATCCTGAGTATCAACAGCAGTTTGCGCACCATAAGAAGCTGCCTTATCAATGGAATCACTATTTAAATCAAATCCCACCACTTCAATTTTGTTGTCGATCATATTTTTTACTAAATTAAGGCCCATTTTACCGAGGCCGATCATTCCAACTTTCATCTCTGCTCCTTCTTAACGTTATTATTTTATGTAATTTTTTTACTCATATCAAGTTTTTACGTGTAAAATATTTACATAGAGGTAAATCCTAGTGCAAAACGTAACAGAGACAATCAGATCATATTATGAAAAATTACATCCCGGAGAAAAAAGAATCGCTGATTATATTCTTTCCCATCAAGATTCAGTAATGGATGCAACGATTCAAAGCCTGTCGGATAAAATCGGTATTTCAACAGCTTCGATTTCCCGTTTTACCCGGCACCTCGGTTATCCAAATTTTCGTGATTTTCTGATCGCTTTATCGGCTAGTAAAAAAAACAGCAGTTCGGATTTCTTCACGGAAATCAAACAAAGCGACCAAAGTGAGCAAATCGTTAAAAAACTTTTTTCAGCCGGCATTGCCGCCTTAACCGCAACAGCTGCCAACCTTAATATGAAAGATTTGGATCGGGTCGTTGACTGGCTGGTATCGTCAAACAAGATCGGCTTTTTCGGGATTGGTGGTTCGTCAATCGTGGCCTTCAATGCTTACCATAAATTCTTGCGAACTAATTTAAATATTGTCAGCCACCCGGATTACGACATCCAAATTATGCAGGCGGCTCATCTAACAAGTGAAGATCTAGGAATCGTTATCAGTCATTCCGGTCGAAATCAAGATACCCTTTTGGTTGAAAACAAACTACGAGAAAATGGATCAAAAATTGTGGCGATCACGGCTTTTCCGGAATCACCAATTGCGAAAAATGCCGATATTGTTTTGAATTCTTATTCCGAAGAAGTTAATTTTCGTCAAGAATCAATGAGTTCCTTAGTTGCACAAATTACAATTATTGATACTCTATTTACTTTAGTTGGGCATCGTCTGAACGAACAAACTGACCAGGTTATCAATTCAATGCGGCGGGTAATCGAACAAACTCGTGTGAGAAAATAATTTTCAACAAAAGAATAATAAGAACACGCAAAAGAAATTATTCGAAAAATAAAAAAACCTAAGAAGGTCTTTTTTACATAAATTAATCATTAACAATTGTGACTTGTGCCAAGCGACGACGCAGCTTTTCATCACAGGCGTATATATACAAGCCCTTGCGGCCGCGTTTTAATAAAACATTCAAAGCATTCAACATAATTCGTTGTTGATCATCGGTAGAAATATCGCGGTCTTTCGGGGTGCGAAAAGCAGCGTGGTCTTCATAGCCGCTAGGATCGACAGTCAACTCTTTTTTTCTTTTGTCATAAGAGATTGAAGGGCCAATAATCAAGCCGACATAATTCAAATCAAAGCCCTGGATTGTATAAATTGAGCCAACTTCGTTAATTGTTTCATCGCGTAAAGCCC
The DNA here is from genome assembly GCF_020510245.1 of Oenococcus oeni. Taxonomy (NCBI): domain Bacteria; kingdom Bacillati; phylum Bacillota; class Bacilli; order Lactobacillales; family Lactobacillaceae; genus Oenococcus; species Oenococcus oeni. The sequence continues at coordinate 1,524,840 of NZ_CP084701.1, forward strand.
ACGGTTCGTTGCCAACGTCCAATTGATCCCAAGGAAGACGAAAATCTCCTGCTTGAACGTACCAAACTCCCTTGCCGACTGTGTAAGGAAAATCGGTTGTTGCCAACATTCGAGAAAGACCAAATTGTTGATTATGCAATTTAATTTGTTGAAACATCAATCGGGGATTTTCAAAAAACTTCAAATCAAAATGTCTGCTTTCAACCGAGGGAACAATTTTGCGTTTTCGCGTCAATTGGTTAATCCAGTTTGCCAGGCTATTCCCAGCATCCTCAATTCGATATTGCTGCTGTAAATGAAAAATTTCGTGCGGATAAGCAGCTATTAAATCAGCTAATTTCCCTCTGCTCCAAAGACTCTTGAATTTAAGAACCTGATAAGGATCGAAGACAAGTACAAGAATACGACTGCGTTTAATGATTTCCAATAATTGATTGTTCTGATGAAATTTATTGTAATTATCACTTTGGGTCAACAACAAGTGAGCTTCATCAATCAAAACGATATCGCCATTCCGTTGAAGTTTGTCCGATTGGTTGATATAAGAGGTCGGTTTCATGAAACTATTTTTCTTTAAATGAGGATTTTCTCCGGCCAACTTACGATAAATTTTTAGCATCTCAGCATGATTAACCAGCAAAAAATTCTTTGTCCGATATAGAGGAGACTGACGATCCTCTTCAGCTATTTGCTGGATTTTTGTGAAAGCTTGCTGAAGAATCAAACTTTTTCCAGTTCCGGCATCTCCCTCGATTACCAAAATGCTCGTCTTGTCTGACGAAATATTTTCCTGACTGAAAGTAATGATTTTTTCAATCAGTCTTTTTTGTTCTAAAGAAAGTTTTTCGTCTTTATCAAGCAAAAAAGTTCCTTTGCTTGAAATTAAATTTTGTTCCAATGCAGATCCTTTCGTCTTTTAAATAATCTTTTATATGGTAAATATTTAAAAATAAAAGTGCAAGTTTTATCCAAATATACAAAAAAACACCCGCAAAAAAACAGGTGTTTTTAAAATCTCCAAATCATTAATTAATAGCTGCTTGTACCAGAAGATGAGCTTCCACTAATAAATAGAGAAACCAATGAGAAGATTACCTGATACATAATGAAGTAACCACTCAAAATCCACATACCGATGTAAAGCCAAGCATATGCCTTGTATTGACCCTTAATCTTGGTAACAGTCTTCACAGCAGCCTTGGCAGCTGTTTTGGCCGTCGTTTTAGTAGCTGGTTTCTTGTCTTTAACATCGCTTGTTGTGTTAAGCAGACCGCCGAGACCGTGATTCTTGATGAAAAAGCCTCCCCAGATCAACATGACACTCAAAGCAAGGAATAAGATTTGTTGAAGAATTACGTAAACGTAATCCAAAATTTCTAACCATAAAGTAGACATTTATTATTTTCCTTTCGAACAACTTCTTTATTCTAACAAACAAATGAAAAAAATATTACTTAAAATATAGATTAAGAAACTTCTTAATCTGAGCCGTATAAGCACTTGGATGGTCGCCGAAGCCTTGTACATGACCAGAATTTGGAGCTATCCAAAGCTGTTTTTCCGGATCTTTATCGGCATTATAAAGCTGATAAACCATTTTTGTCGGTACATAACTATCGGCCCCGCCATGCATAAAGAGCATCGGTCGGGTGTTTTTCTCAACCTGTTTTATAGAGCTGGCCTCGGTATATGAATAACCAGCAAATAATTTTGAAATTAAGCTAACGGTTGATACAAAGGGTTTTTGCGGCAAATTATACATTGCTTTGGCCTCATAGGTAATCTCTGCCTCGACGCTGGTGTAACCAGAATCTTCGATCAAAGCTTTGACGTTCGAAGGCAAAGAATCTCCCGACATCATCGCGACGGTCGCTCCACCCATTGAAATACCAAAAGGAACGATCTCGACATTTTTATTCTTCGAGATCAGATAACGGATCCAAGCTTCAACATCGCCTTTATCCAACCAACCAAAACCGACATAATGGCCCTGAGACTTCCCATGACCACGATTGTCGACTGTTAGCGTATTGTAGCCTAAATTGGCGAACATATCGGTATAAGCTTTCATGCCGGTTTTGTTACGACGAAAACCGTGAATGATAATAACCGTCTTATTGGTGGCCTTTCCAGCCGGCAAATAATAAGCGTCCAATTTCAAACCGTCATTTTTAATTGTCACTCTTTCGCCGGAAGCCTGATAGCGTTTTTGAAAATCCTTCACATAAGGCTTGAGGCTAGCCGGAACACCGGTGTAAGTATAATTTTTATCGTTTTCGGAATTCCGAAGCTCGGCAACACTAAAGAAATAAGCGCAGGCTGCCAAATAAACAACAAGGATAAAAACAACAATTCTAATTAACCAACGCAACATCTTTTTTAATATACCCTTTCTTCGAATTTTTTGCTCCTGAAAATTTGTCAAAAATGTAAAACAAAAAATAAGTCAAAAGGATAAGTTCGGAATAATCCAAAAAGTTATGTTCTAAATTTATTTATTGCTTGGGGACCGACTTTTTGACGAAAATTATGTTCCAAATGCGGCCAAAGAAATTCGTCGGCCGTTCGAATAATGAAGCCGTTGAATAAAATCGAATATAGAGTCGCGATGCCAACTGAATAAAGATGCCGAGTAAAAATAAAGGAAACGATCATGACTAATATAGGCGGAACAAAATCAATCAATTGAGACCTGGTCGCGCTCCCTTTTAAATATAGAAAACGAAGAATATTAGTCGTGTCGTCATTAGGATGCATAACAATATTTGCACGTTGATATAAAGAAATACCCATACAAAAAAAGGTAATTCCCAAACAGGAGATGGCGGCTCTTAAAATGATTGGCAAACGGCCGATACCAAGAAGATCAAAAATTTGAACGAAGAAATCAATAAAATAACTGAAGAAACATATGAAAATCATTTCATTCAAAAAACGTTTCCAATCAAAACGACGAATCAAAACTTGATTGGTCAAGGCATTTAAAAACCCATTAATAAATAAAAAGATTCCAATACTAAGTCCGGTCCATTTACTTAGATTAACGGCAGAAGCCGTCCAAACTCCGCTCCCCATGTTTCCGGAAACCGATAGTGCATTCCCCAAAGCATTCAAGAATAATCCCGATATTAAACCGAACCAACGTTCGATCGATGTATTTTTAATTTACAAAGCCTCCGCGGAACTGTAACAGTTTTACTTATACATATGTAGAATAGCACTGGGTAATCCCGAAAATTGGCAAAAGCAATTGAAAATAGGAAGAAAGATTTTAGAAAACTGTTTTAAAAAACTTACTATTAGATTAAAAATCATTTTAAGCAAAAGACGAACAGAGGTGCGCGTTTAATAAAATCCTCGTTCCTGATAAGATAGAGGCATGTTTCCAGAGAGATTGAGGGCATTACGGCGAGGCAAGGGAATTACTTTAAAACAACTTGCCAAAGCTTTGAACAAAAACATATCAAGAGGCGAAGCCAAGAATACCGAATCCCAGATCGGTAATTGGGAACGCGGCGAACGAAACCCAAATTATTTAGAGGTCAAGAAATTGGCCGATTATTTTGATGTTTCAATTGATTATTTAGTCGGACGTTACAATAATGATCAAGTCGATTTGGCCAAGGCAATGATTACTTCGTCAAAATTGACTTATAACGATACTCCTTTGGATAACAATGACAAATATGAAATACTTCAATTAATTTCCGGTTATCTGCATGCGAGAGGACGTCGATCGACTGGTGATTTGATTAATATCAATCATCAAGAATCACTCGATCTTTTTAATAATCAAAATGACTTTTAATCTCGAAACCTACATTCCCCGCTTAAAAGCCTGCCGGGATTATTTTGCAAAACTTTATTCAGTCAGCGATCTAATTGATGCGCTGCTTTTTTCTGATCTGGCAATCAGCAAAAAACGATTGCCAGATAAGCTGCCAAAACTGGAGCTTTCCGATTCAATGATTATTGAAATTCAAGATTTTTTGTCCAAAGAAATCAGACCGGGGATGTCTGAATTGGAAATTCAGCAAAAAGTCCGTCCGGCCGAAGAACTGGATGGACTTTTACACGATTACCGCGATTACCTGATTGAAAAATATGGAATGTTTGCCTATATCTCAAAAGAATGGGTTCGTGATTTATTAAAATTTTTGAATGGGCGGCCAACGCTTGAAATCATGGCTGGAAACGGCTTTTTAACGGCTGGGATTCGAGAACTAAAAAAAGGCTACCCGATCAAGGCGACTGATAACTTCGATTGGCAGGTCATGAACCATCCGCTATCGCCAGTCACAAAGGTTGTTAAGATGGAAGCCAGCGCCGCGATTGAATATTATTTAAAAGATATTGAGGTTGTGTTGCTGGCCTGGTCGCCACAGCATTCTAACTGTGACTGGCTGATATTAAATTATTTGCGCGTCAATAAGTTTTTCGAGCATGGTGGCCAGTTGATTGTGATTGGCGAAAAAAACGGTGCTACCAACTCAAAAAAATTTTGGAAACAGGCTGAATTATCAGCAGCAAAAAATTTAAATAAGAATTGGTCGCGTTTTGATCTAATAGAAGATCAAGTCTTTATTGTTGAATGATTTGTGCAAGCTTCCCACGATAAGCCTGAATATAAGAACCGGCAAACAAATGAGCATGAACCATCAAATAATAAAGCTGATAAAACATTAAACGTCTTTCGGCACCGGATTGAAAGGGCTTGGTACTCTGATAACCAACATAAAAATCTTGATTGAAACCACCAAAAACAGTCGTAATTCCAATATCAAACTCCGGGTCGCCATAATAAACATCCGGATCGATAAATATCGGTTGGCCACTGTCTGCATCAAACATAAAATTCCCTGACCAAAAATCACCGTGAAGCAGACTTGGTCGACTGTCATGTTTTTCCATTAACGATTGAAAAATTTCAATCGCTTTTTTATAATTTTGGTCATCGTTCCACTTACCTTCATTGATCAACAGCTCACGTAAAACATTCAAACGCTGTTTAACAAAAAATTCGTACCAGCTGGATTGCCAGGTATTTATTTTGCTGGTCTTTCCAGCTTTAAAATCCTTATCAAAACCGAACTGCCCGTTAGGACTTGTAATCGAATGAATTTTCGCTAAATCCTGACCAAGCGAATATTGATTGCCATAATTCGTCGCATTTAAATACTCTAATAAAAGCCATTGGTCCTGGCCAACGTGGCCTAATGCAATAACTTTGGGAACTCGAGCCGCCTGACCAAGCAGTTTCAAGCCATCAGCTTCGTGTTGAAAGAAAGCCAGGACAGAATTAGGCTGAACTTTTAAAAAGTATCTCCCGCCTTGAGCATCGGTTAGCGAATAGGCTTTATTGATATCACCGCCATGAACCTCATGAAAATCCGTGACTTCGGCATTCGTTGGAACTTCTTTTAAAAAAGCCTTCGTTAAATTGAACATACTTTCATCTTAATCGTTTTTGAAAACAAAAAAAGAACGGCTATGAGGTCGCTCTCAGTTTGGCTTTGCAACTTTTACGTTAGTTGGCTAACGGCAACTGTTACCAATTGCGTCCACGTACCAATAGTCTGGCAGTCCGGGAAGTTCCACAACGACCCAAACGACAGCGGAAAATGCGTTCCCTGAGATTAAACTCAGCTGTCCGTGTTTAAAAACGCGCCGTAGCTGACGTTTCCTCGACTCATCGCATCAGCTACTAAGTATATCACGAATTTTTACTTTGAAAATATTTTAGAAGCTTTTTTAAAGGTTTCCCATCGCCATAGTCCAAAGAATTTCTTGCATAGATACCCGAAGCAAATTTAACCAATAGAAGAATTATCAAGATTTGCAATGCAAGAGCAATCAAAGCATCAAAGGTTGTTGCCGAAGAAACTGCCATCCGAATCGGCATTATTGATTGACTGATTAGAGGGATAAAAGACAATACTTTGAAAACCGGTGCATTGGCCGAAGAAGCAACAGCAAAGCTGAGAAAATACGGAACCATTGCAATCCACATGACTACCGAAGTTGATTTGGCAACATCTTCTTGCCGACTGACCATCGAAGCAAAAACCGCTGCCAAAATAATATAAATAATGATTGCTCCTAAAGTTATCAAGGCAGTTAATACAATGAAGGAAGTTCCCAATTGGGACCAATCAACCAAATTCAAATATTTTGAATAATTAAATGGTTTCGCCAAAGCAAAAGCTATCAGAGCAATGAAAATATAGGCAATCAATTGAAAAATAAAAAGTCCAACAATCGCGATAATCTTACCGGGAAAATGCTGACGGGCTGGCACAGCGGCAAGAATACTTTCAAGAATTCGCGAACCTTTTTCGGTACCGATTTCACTACCTGTCATTTGAATATAAATAGCCAGGAACATAAAAATTATAATTGTTGCTCCCTGAGCGAAAAGATAACGAACGCTGCGACCACCATTGTTGCTGTTTTGGCTGACTTTTTTATTCTCGACCGAAACATACTTTGTTTTGACACTGGCTGGCGCAGTGATACTTTTAACCTGTTTTGCCGAGAGACCCAATTTCGCGACGGCAGACTCTGTCTTCAGGCTACTAATAATTTGAGAAATTGAACTGCTGTCGAAATTAGCTGAAGACTTCGAATTAGCGACAATTTCCGTTTTTGTATAACCGGCATTGGTCTTAACATATGCATCAATTTTTTCGTTACTTAATGCATTTTTAGCTGCTTTTAAGCTGCTCTCGGACTTAACGCTGGCTTTGGATTTCAAAGCCGTCTTAAGAAGGGAAACCTGTTGAGGCTGACCAACGATTCCAATTGTCGGCTGATTCCCGGAAACAGCTTTATTAATAAGAAAACTGGCACCGATACCAATTAAAACAAAAACAAAGGGAGCTAAAAGCATCCAATAATAAGATGGACTTTTTAAATTTTTTAAGAAAACATGTTTGGCGACAATCCAAGTCTTATTCATGGGTTAATCCCTCGCTTTCCGCCTCTTTGATTGCATCGGAACCGATCTTCATTCTAAAAATCTGGTCAAGGGTCGGTGGTTGTTGATCGAAGGCCGTAATATAACCGTTTTTGGTGGCCAATTTAAAAATCTGTTCGCCAACCTTAGGATCACTCAAAGAAATTTGAAGACCACCAGCAAACTTTTCGACTTTTTCCACACCTTCAATTGCCGATAATTCAGCGGCAGTCAAAGGCGATTCCAAATAAACTCTAGTTCGACCAAAGGATTGACGGACTTGGTTCGTTTGACCATTCAAGACAACGTGGCCACGATTAAGCATGACTATTTTGTCGGCAATCGACGAAACATTATTCATGTCATGAGAAGAATAAATAATTGCTGCTCCCTTTTCTTTTTGCTCAACAATAATATCCAAAAGAATTTGTGCATTAACTGGATCCAAGCCACTGAAAGGTTCGTCTAAAATAATCAGTTTCGGCTCATGAATCAAAGCAGTGATCAATTGAACTTTTTGCTGATTTCCCTTTGACAACTTCTTAACTTTATCGTTAAGACTTCCCTTAACGTCGAAACGATCCATCCAGTCTTGAAGTTTCGGCTTAATTTCGGCCTTTGAACGACCATGCAATTCGGCAAAATACATTATCTGATTGCCAACCTTAACATCCGGATAAAGCCCGCGCTCCTCCGGCAAAAAGCCAATCATATTCATTGTTTGATTATCGATCGGCTTTTGGTTCCAGGTAATTTGTCCGGAATCGGTCTCGATAAAATTTAAAATCAACTTAAAAGTCGTCGATTTGCCGGCACCATTCTGGCCAATTAACCCCAAAATTTGGCCTTCATCCAATTGCCAGGATTCGTCGACAAGTGCGCGAAGATTATCGAAACTTTTGCTGACATGCTCGAGTTTTAACATATACTTCTCCCTTTTCTCCCCTGCTTCTTTAGTAACTATTAAAGTTAATACAAGAAGTTTTAAAACACTTAATCAATTTTCGCATACTCACCAAGCAATTATAAAAACCTTCACTTTTTCGTGGAGGTTTTTGCATCTTTTTCAATTGTTTTATTGTCTTCTTCTGGAGCTTTCCAATTTTTTTCAATCTCATAAAAGTTTTGAATTTGTGAATCCAAATCCTTTAAATCCGGAAGCTGGACAATTTTCAGTTTGGATCGGCTGATTTTATTTGATTCAAAGATCAAATAAGAGAAAACTTCAATCTGCTGATCGACATGAATTAACTTTTTATATTCATTGATATAACGAAGGGGCAAAGGATAAGGGGCCAATTCCAAAGAAATGGTCTGGCCATCATTTTCAATCCCGCCATTAATCTTAACTTCGCTGCGATTAATCTTGCCTAAATCAAAATTTCCTTCCAAAGTATCAGCTACTGCTTGAGAATACTTTTCGGCAGGAAAACTTGCCAGCGGAAAATTTTGATCGACAATTTGATCCAATATTGTTTGTCCTAAAATTTCAGTCATCCAACTTATACTAACAAAATGTTAGAATGTTGGTTGTGCAAAATTCAAACTTTACAAGTTCAAACAAATTAGATAGAGATCACATATGGATATTAGTCGCTTTGGGCATGCTGACTTTTATGAGCGTCCTTGACGGTTCGATCGTCAATATCGCTCTGCCCTCAATTTCAAAAGACTTAAAAATACCTTTAAACCAGGCAACTTGGACTGTCATCGTGTACTTGATTGTTATTTCTGGATTATTGCTTTTGTTCGGTCGTATGGGCGATGTCTACGGGAAAATTAAAATCTTCAAAATCGGAACAATCATTTTTACAATTGGTTCCTTTTTAGCCGGGATTTCCAAATTTGGTCTAATTTTCCTCTTGGCATCCCGAGCAATTCAGGCCGTCGGCGCCTCGATGGCGATGTCAACAAGCTTTGGCATCACCACTTCAAATTTCGCGCCGAACATTCGTGCAAGGGCGATGTCTGTAATCGGAATGTTCGTCTCTCTCGGAGCGATTGCCGGACCAGCCCTCGGCGGAGCTATTCTAAATTTTCTCAGCTGGTCATATATTTTTTGGGTTAACGTACCAGTTGGGATTTTGGCAATTTTTATTGGCTTTAAATATTTTCCGAAAGATACAATTTCCCAACCTGATGGAAAAATAGACTACATCGGCTCAGCTTTGTTTTTCGGTTTCATCGCCTGCTTTTTCCTGGCGATCAATGCAGCCGAATCAGTTGGTTTTGGAGACTTCTGGGTAATCGCCGGTTTGATCATTTCCATCATTCTCCTAGTTGCCTTCCTAAAAGTCGAACCAGCCTTTAAAGAACCGATGATCAAACTAGAAATTTTTAAAAATCAATTATATTCGATTTCGTTGATAACCGCCTTTCTGGTTTTTGCAATTAATTCCTATACAAACATTTTGATGCCCTTTTATCTGCAGGATTTGCGCAAATTAACCCCCGGTCAGGCCGGTCTGATTCTGATGGCCTTTCCAATTACCAACTTCATTTTTTCGCCAATTTCAGGTTGGGCTGGAGACAAATTCGATAAAGAAATGATTACTTTAATCGGTTTAGCCGGTTTAACGCTCAGCCAAATCGGTTACCTTTCGATCGGTGGTAAATCGCCTTATATACTGCTGATAATTACCCTGATTGCCAATGGGTTGGCATCAGCTGTTTTCCAATCGCCAAACAATGCTTTGACAATGAGCACTGTGCCAAAGCCATTATTGGGAATCGCCGGCTCGGTCATGGCTTTGGCGAGAAATGTCGGCTTCATTGTTGGAAATACTTTCGCAACAACCATGCTTTTTCTCAGTATGAGTCGCTTAGCCGGCCGGCAGGTTGTCAATTATCTGCCAAGCCATCCGGAATACTTTATTAAGTCGATGCATTTCTGCTTTATTTTCGCCGGTATTCTCAGTTTGATCGGACTGATGCTGACTTTGTATCGAATGCTCAGACGTCAGGTTTTGAGCAAATATATCGCCAAGAATTAATTTCTTGGCTTTTTTGAATAAATGATTAGTGCTTTAATAGAAATATGTATTATTTGAACGGGGAATATTTTGAGCTGACTTTAAAACAGAAAATCACCTACTTCTTTATTTCCCTGGCAATTATTTCTTTTGGAAACGGATTATCGATTGCTGCCCAATTGGGAGCCGCTCCCTGGTCGGCATCGGCTGTTAATCTGGCCAATGTAACCCATCTGCCGACAATGCTTTTTTTAGCGATTGAAGCAATTTTAGCGGCTGTTATAAATCTGTTTATGGTCGAAAAAATCAATTGGCGGCGAGCAATCGGAAATGTAATTTTTGGTCTGTTGTTCAGTCTTTTCGTCGCTGAATTTGCCAATTTGTTCCATCCCCTGCTTGCACCACTTAGTTTGATTCCCAAACTGATAGTTGATTTATTTGGAATCTGGTGTATCGGGATCGGAGTATCGGTCATTCAAAGGGCTAATTTCGTACTACACCCGCTCGATAATTTGACGAACGTCGCTCGTTTTAAGTTTTTTCGCGGTTCGGCACCACTTGGGCAACTTTCCAATTTCATCTTTGCCGTTACTATTTCTTTAATTTGCTGGGCATTTTCCGGAAAATTACTGAGTTATGGAATTGGAACAATATATTGTTTCTTTTTGCAGGGAAACAATATCGCTTGGGGGGATAAACATCTTTTTAAGCATCTATTGCATATCGACCCAACAAAAATATAAAAAAGCTGATGAATTAATCATCAGCTTTTTGTTTGTTCCAATGTTCCTTGATAAAATCCTCGCGCGGAGCATCTTGAACTTTCATTCGTGCTTGGTTGTATTTATAAAAGTCCTGGTGATAATCTTCTGCTTCCCAGAAAGTCTGAGCCTTTTCAATCTTGGTAACAATTGGGTCTTCTCCGAAAACCCCCGAATCAAGTAACTTTTGTTTTGACGAAAGGGCTGTCTGGTACTGGCTATCAGAGTTAACGAAAATAACCGGCCGGTAATTATCGCCACGATCCTGGAATTGACCGCCGGCATCAGTCGGATCGGTCACCTGCCAATAAAGGTCAACTAGTTCGGCATAAGATATTTTTTTTGGATCAAACCAAATTTTCACTGCTTCGGTATGCCCGGTTTGATGTGATGAAACCTGCTCATAGGTTGGATGATCGACATGGCCGCCCGTATATCCGGAACGGACCTTAATAATTCCGGGAAGCGAGTCAAAAGGTTCGACCATACACCAGAAACAACCGCCTGCAAAGATTGCTGTCTGTATTTCATTTGCCATAATAAACTCCTTTAATGGATGAACGGATTCCAAAAACGTCCACCATTAACCACCAATAGAATAACCCCGCCAATCATAATTAGCAAGACTATAAACAAGACCAGCCAATCGACAGCTTTGAGTTGTTCTGCAAAATACCAGCTGCGTTTTTTCTTGGCCCCAAATCTCCTTAATTCCATGGCCTGGCTAACCGATTCGATTCGATCAATCGAACTGAGCAGTAAGGGCACAAGAATCGCAGCAGCACCCCTTAAACGTTTAAAAAAGCCTGCTTTTTTAGAAATCTCGTTGCCGCGTGCTTGTTGAGAAAGACTGATTTGCTGATACTCTTTTGTGACATCAGGAATGTATCTAAGAGCCAAAGAAACTGCGTAACTGATCTTATAAGAAATTCCGATCCGATTCAAACCGGAAGCAAATTCCGAGGGATTTGTCGTCAACAAAAATATCAAGGCCAAAGGAACCGCAACAAAATATTCGAGCGAAATATTAACCAGATATAATAATTCCTGTTTCGTCAAAGCATAAGGACCGCTACCAAAAATAATATCCTTGGAGTGATAAAGCTGAGCACCATAACCAGGTGCCAAAACATAAATCATCAACAGATTGATAATCATAAAAAAGACGACCAATTTAATCAAAAAAGAAACTTCGGAAAATTTAACTCTACTGATTTTTAAAACAATTAAAGAAAGAATTACGAGGAAAATTAAAAAACGGGTATCTAAGACAATCATCGAAATACCGGATAAAAATATAAAAGCTAATAGTTTGGTTGCTCCACTGGCCCGGTCCAACCAGGTGCCACGATCCCGATAAGCGAGATTAAAAGAATTGTTATTCATAAATCGGCCTCGCTTTCAACAAGTCTTTCCGATAATTTAATCGGATCGACTTGACTGAATCGGGCCAGATTATAAAGGCTGGTCGGAGCCAAAGAGGCTTCTTTTAAAAGCTCCAAGTTGCTCAAAAGCGCGGCTGGACGATCATCAGCAAGAATCTTGCCGTCAACCAAAGCCAAGGCTCGATCAGCGTATTCCAACATTAAATGCATATCGTGAGTGATGACAATAATCGAAGTATGATGCTCACGATTAAGAGAAGCAACAAAATTCATGATCGAACGATAATTCAGATAATCTTGTCCAGCGGTAGGTTCATCCAATAAAAGAATTTGCGGTTCCAAAACCAAAACAGAAGCAATCGTCACTCTCTTCTTTTGGCCGAAGCTTAAAGCCGAGACCGGCCAATGACGCATCGAATCAAGACCAGAGATTTTCAATACTCGTCGAACTCTTGTTTTGATCTCTTCAGGATTAACTTCGCGTAATTTCAGTCCGTAGGCGACTTCGTCAAAGACAATATTTTGGCTGATCATTTGATTTGGATTTTGCAAAACGTAACCAATTTTATCAGCCCGCTCTTTGACAGACAGAGAGTCCAAGCTTTGACCATCGAAAAAAATCTGGCCGGAATCCTGTTTTAAAAAACCGGTTACTAAATTTGAAAAAGTTGATTTTCCGGAACCGTTCTTACCAACAATCGCCGTAATCTGACCAGCATAAAAATCCAAATTGAAATCTTTAAAAACGCTTTGTTTCGGATAGGAAAAAAACAAGTTTTTAATTGATAAAATCGGTTGACCAGGATTTGGTTTTTTAACAGAAATTTGAGTATTAAGCCAATTCGAGATTTTTTTGCTAACCAATTCTTGATTCAAAGAAGAAAGATCTGTCAAATGTTTCTCCAAACTCAGATCGAAACCGGCTTTCTTTAAAGCGGTCAGATAAAGCGGTTCACGAAGTCCGACTTGAGAAACAACCCCGCTTTGCAGGACCCGATCAGGCGTATCGTTGGCAATGATTTTTCCTCGACTGACAATCACCAGTTTATCGGCCTGAATTTTAAGTGCTTCTTCCAAACGGTGTTCGATGATAATAACCGTTAAATTCAACTTTTTCTGTAGTTGGGAGATTAATTGAATTGCCGCTCTCCCAGCAGCCGGATCGAGATTGGTCAATGGTTCGTCAAACAAAAGAATCTTGCTGTCCGAACTTAAAACACCGGCCATACTGACTCGCTGCTTTTGTCCACCGGAAAGTTCTTGGGGATGATGATTCTTAACCGATTGAAGATTCAGTTCCGTTAACCAATGATTTGTTTTTTTTAATAGTGTTTGATGATCGATATTTTCATTTTCAAGCAGAAAAGAAACATCTTCAGCAACTGTCATGCCGACAAATTGAGCATCGGTATCTTGCAGGACAGTCGCGACGGCAAAAGATAAATTGAAAATATCCAATTTAGAAACATCCTGATCATTAACCAAGATCTGACCATCGAGATTCCCGGGAAAACTTTGTGGAATCAAACCGTTAATTAAATGGCCAATCGTGGTCTTACCGGAGCCGGATGGCCCGGCAATAATAATTTTCTCCCCATAATCAAAAGCAAAGCTGACATCATGCAATGTGGCTTGGCTTTGAACGCGATATTTGAAATTAACGTTTTTAAATGTAACAGCTGGCATAGAAATCAGTCTTCAGACTTTAACGATCCCGACCTGGTTCTGGTCTTACTGTAAGCAACTAATAAAATTGTTCCAACGATCGCAATTGCAACGATATTTCCGATTCCAGCCCAAATACCCTGTAAAAATACTTTAGCAGCGGGCTGTTTGTAAACAACAATGTCTCCGAGCGGAGCAATCAAAAACCAGGCAATTGCGTTGGAAACAACCTGCCAAATATTGAAAAAAATAATTTTTTTCTTCGTTAAATGCTCGCTTTGCAGTTTTAGGCGAGATTTTGTTAAACCCAATAACAAGCCAAGAACTCCATCAGCAAAAACCCAAGTCCACCAAACGCCCCAGCCAGAGGCTGTGTCATTCAAAGCATGGCCGATAAAACCAACCAAAAAACCAACAATCGGACCAAAGATAGCTCCAATTAAACTAAGCCAGGGTTCGCCCAAATTGATCGTCGTATTCGAGACAGGAGTCGGTATTGCCAAAAAACGCATGAGAACAAAAAAGACCGCTGTACCGATTCCAATAGCAACAACATCTCTGACACTAATAAAACTCTTTTTATTTCCCCACATAATCTCTTCCTCTCATTTTTCAAATCTTTGTTTTTCTAATTTTAAAACTTTGAACAAAAATAATATCCGTTTTAATTGCCTAAAGAAACATATTAGCAATCAAGGCTGGCCATCCCTTTGATCGTGTTTAGCATCATATTCGGTCGCAAAATCCTCGTGAGGCATTCGCTGCCAAAAATCACTTTTATTCGTTTGCCGTTGTCGAGCAATGCCCATGGCGTGCCGATCAACATTATCGGTAATTGTTGATCCGGCAGCTGTAATCGCTTCAGAAGCAATTTCAACCGGAGCGACCAGCTTGCTGTTGCTGCCAATGAAGGCCCGGTCGCCAACTTTGGTCATATGTTTATTTTTGCCATCGTAATTAACAAAAATTGTTCCTGCACCTATATTGACCGCTTGGCCAACCTCGGCATCGCCAACATAAGTTAAATGGCCAATATGAGTATGATCACCAATCTTGGCATTTTTTGTTTCGACAAAATTTCCAATATGAACATCAATACCGGTCACAGTTTTTTCACGTAAGTGAGCATATGGACCAATCTCATTTTCAGCTCCGATCACCGAATCATGTTCGATGACTGTACCCGGCTTAATGATGGTTCCGGTTCCAACCAGAACATTGGCATCAATATAGGTTGTCAATGGATCGATCATTGTAACGCCGTTGGCCATTATTTGATCGTTAATTCGTTTACGGGCA
The DNA here is from genome assembly GCF_020510245.1 of Oenococcus oeni. Taxonomy (NCBI): domain Bacteria; kingdom Bacillati; phylum Bacillota; class Bacilli; order Lactobacillales; family Lactobacillaceae; genus Oenococcus; species Oenococcus oeni. The sequence goes on from NZ_CP084701.1 coordinate 1,539,877, forward strand.
ATTTTGCTAACAGCTGCCAATTGTTGTTGAGTGTTGACACCAAGAATATCCTGCCAATCCGCAACTTGAACAATTTTGGCACCGGGCAAAGCATCAGTCAAATAATACTCACTTTGAGAATTATCGGTCGTCACATTGTTGATAGCACGTTTAATATAGTCGGCACGAAAAAGATAAACACCGGCATTAACCAAATGCAATTTCTCCTGGTCGGCAGTTGCATCCCTTTCTTCGACAATTTGTTCAACAACATTACGTTCGCCAACCGGTATAACGCGGCCATAACCAAAAGGCTTTTTAAGATCGGCTGTCAGCAAAGCTGCATCGAAGCCTTCTCCTTTTTCAACCAGATCAACCAAGGCGTTCTCGGTCATTAAAGGCATATCAGCATTAATAACAATCAGTTTTTCAGCATCGATTTTTGGAAAAGCGCACCGCAAAGCATCCGCAGAACCCAACTGCTCTTTTTGAACGACCGTTTCATCGACATAAGAAGAAAAATCTTCGTCAGCTCCCTGAACGGCAATTATATTTTTCGGATTAAATTTCCTGACTGCCCGGCAAATCCATTCAAGCATCGGCAGGCCGGCAACTTTATGAAGCGGTTTGGAAAGATCGTCCTTCATACGGCTGCCCTTGCCGGCCGCTAAAATAACAACATCAACTTCTGACAATCTTATTTTCCCTTCCCCGAAAAATGTTCTGTTTGTAATTTCCAAACTGAACTTTGATTACTTCTCCGGAATCAAGATTGGTATCAACATGCAGTAATGAAGTAAAATCGTCGACTTGGCGTTCCTGAGCCCGGCCCTCGGCAAAAATCGCAACACCTTTGACATCGAAATCAAATTCTTTTGCGAGTGTTTTCATACCATTAATCGTGCCGCCAGCCTTCATAAAATCGTCGACAATTAAAATATTCAAACCGGTTGGCAGACTCCGCCGCGATAATTCCATCTTTTCAACATGCTTGGAAGAACCAGTTAAATAATTGACCGAAACAGTTGGGCCCTCGGTAACTTTGTTTTCCCCGGAACGAACAATCACAAAGGGTACATTTAATTGTTCTGCAACGGCTGCAGCCATTGGAACACCCTTGGTTGCGGCAGTCATAACCGCTTGGATATCAGTATTTAAGTACTCTGTTGCAACTAAACGGCCGACTTGGCGCAAAACCGATGGTTTGCCCAAAAGATCGGAAAGATAGACATAACCGCCTGGCAAAACCCGCGTCTCGTCATTAACCTGTTTGAGCATATCATTGACGAACTCGTCAGCTTCTCTTTCTAAAATATAAGGATAGAATTTGGCCCCGCCGGCAGCTCCGGGAATTGTCTCCAAGAGTCCAACGCCACGCTCTTTTAAGGTCTTTTTTAGAATTGTTAAATCTTCGGAAATTGATGACTTAGCCGAAGAATAGCGGTTAGCAAAAAAAGTCAACGGTACAAGTGTCCGCGGCCTTTCCACAAGATAGTGGGTCATATCTACTAAACGTTCAGCTCGAGGTGTTTTCATAAATGTCCTTTCGCTAATATTCTACTAAAAAAAAGGATTAATACCAGCAAATTCCGAACATTCGTCAATTATTCAAAATACTTTCGATGCAGTTTCATATAATTCGGTTAGAATAAGGCTTATGAAAATTGTCAAATTCGGCGGAAGCTCGTTATCCAGTGGCGTGCAAATCAGAAAAGTTTTTCAAATTGTAAAAAGCGACCCGGAAAGAAGAATCGTCGTTGTTTCAGCACCGGGAAAACGTTTTAAGGGCGATGTTAAAATTACCGATCTTCTCCTAAAATTGGCCGAAGCAATTTTAAACGAGGAAAAAACAGCTCAAATTTATGAACAAATTTTTCTGCGCTATCAGGCGATTGGCGATTTCTTTAAAATCCCAAGGTCGGGAATCGAGCAGCTAAAAGAACACCTCTATTCAGTTGCCCAGGCAGATTACCCGTCCAATGATTTTTTTAGAGCCGCTTTATCAGCCCAAGGCGAAAATATGTCAGCCCACCTGATAACACTTATCTTCAAACAGCTTGGGCTAAAAGCCCGTCTTCTTACACCAAAAGAAGTCGGCTTAACAGTCAGCGGCGAAGCAAGAAAAGCACAGATTCTGCCGGGTTCCTACGCAAAAATCGCCAAAACAAAATTCACCGATAACGAAGTACTTATTTTCCCGGGCTTTTTTGGTATCACGAAAAACGGTTTGATTAATACCTTCTCACGTGGGGGTTCCGATATTACTGGAGCAATTTTGGCTCGCGGGTTTGGAGCGGATTTATACGAAAACTTTACCGATGTTGATTCGATTTATGCCGTTAATCCTGGTTTGGTAGCCGATCCGGCACCAATTAAAGAGATGACCTATAACGAAATGCGGGAACTAAGTTATGCGGGTTTTGCCGTCTTTCACGACGAAGCGATTCTGCCGGCAATTCAAGGAAAAATTCCAATCTGCGTAAAAAATACGAACCGTCCGGAAATGCCCGGAACAAAGATTGTTCCGCGCGACAAGGTTTCCCACAAAAATAAAATTACTGGGATCGCCAGCTCGCATCATTTTCAAGCCATTTATCTTCACCGTTATTTAATCAACCGGGAAGTTGGTTTTACCGCTAAAATATTAAAAATCATGGCCGACTTGAATATTTCCTATGAGCATATGCCTTCGGGAATCGATGATTTGACGATTATTTTGGATAAAAACCAGTTAACAAATGGTCGCAAAGAAAAACTGACGCAAAGAATTAAAGACGAAATTCAACCGGACGATCTTCAATGGAGAAACGACTACGCAATCATTATGGTTGTCGGCGAAGGTTTGGTTAATCGAGTTGGCGCAATGGCCGACATCGTTGATCCGATCAGAGATGCCGGAATTTCTTTAACGATGGTTAATCAGGGATCTTCGGAAATTTCCATTATGCTTGGCGTTCGTCCGGAAGACGAACAAAAAGCCGTTAAAGCAATCTATAACGATCACTTTGAAAACGGCCATCCTAAAAAAGAGCTTTAAATTCCGAGAGCTTCATTCAAATCGGTTAGCAAATCTTTGATTGCCAATTTTTTTGTATGAATAATTTTTTTATCGAAAAGTCCGCTAATCGCCAAAGGAACTCTTTGGCCACTCAAATCAGATATGAGATTCAAATTCATTTGTGGATCATTGTCGGATTCTTTTCCGAGCGCTTTTAAAACAGTTTCGGAAAACTTAAAGGGACTGGCTGTTGCAACAATCAGTTGTTGCCTATTGCTTGGAAAATCTTTGTTAACAGAAACAGCAACCGCTGTATGAGGGTCCAACAAATAATTATTCTGCTGAAATGTTTCCTGAATTGTTTGAGCGGTTGTTTTGGAATCGGCAAACGCCGCATTAAAAGAATCCTGAAGTCTGCTCAAAGAAAAATCATCGAGTTGATATCGACGCTTGTCGGTCAAGTCTTTCATCCAAGCGGCGACCGCTTTGGAACCGGCAATGTCAAATAAGAGCCGTTCCAAATTACTGGAAACAAGAATATCCATTGCCGGACTGCTGGTAACTTGAAAGGAGCGATCGGCATCGTAAATTCCGGTTGCAAAAAAGTCGGTCAGAACATGATTGGCATTAGAAGCAACGGTCAATTTTCCAATTGGGACACCAAGTTTTTTGGCCCAGTAAGCAGCCAGGATATCACCAAAATTACCAGTCGGAACGCTTATATCCAATTTCTCACCAGCCGATAGGCGATTATTCTTAACTAATTGAGCATAAGCATACACATAGTAAATGATTTGAGGTACCAAACGACCGATGTTAATAGAATTCGCAGAGGAAAAACCAAGCGAAGCTGCTGACATTTTTTGAGCCAACCGATGATCCGTCAAAAGATTTTTAACCGCTTTTTGAGCATCGTCAAAATTGCCAGTAACAGCAACCACGTGAGTATTTTTTCCGTCAGCTGTCGTCATCTGTTGACGTTGTAATTTGGAAACACCAACCGACGGATAATAAACAACAATTTTTGTCTGCGGGACATCATTGAAACCCTTTAAAGCCGCACCACCGGTATCACCGGAAGTTGCCGTTAAAATAACCATTGTCTTTGAACTGCCGTTTTTTTTGACAGCCGCAGTCAATAAATAAGGTAGAAGGGAGAGCGCCATATCTTTAAAAGCCAAAGTCGGTCCATGAAACAATTCCAATAAATTTCGTTTGTCATCAAGCTGATGGATTTCAACAATTTTTGAATCATCAAAATCCCGATAAGCCGATTTCAAAAAATCAGTTATTTCGTTATTTGAAAATTCGTCAAAAAAAGTCGAAAGAATTAATTGACCAATCTGAAGATAATTCTCATCCTGCAATTTTTCCCAATCAAAATCAATTGTTGGAAAAACAAGCGGTACATAAAGTCCGCCGTCCGGTGCCAATCCGTTGATAAGGGCGTCAGCCCCATCAACAATCGCTGCTTGTCCGCGTGTACTTTGAAATTTCATATAACCTCTGCCGACATAATAGCAGAAAGCGAGCCGGCGTGTTAACATTTGTTCATGAAAAACTATCGAATTGGAATTTTCGGTTTGGGAACAGTCGCCAGTGGGTTGATAAAAATCCTAAAAAAAGAAAAAATCAACTATCAAAATAGATTCAACGTTAATTTTGAGCTTTCTCAAGTAGTAGTTCACGATCTCCAAAAGAAACGCGCTCCTGAATTCGATGGATTAAATATTTCCGATGATCCGGCTAAAATTATCGAAGATCCGGCTATTGATATCGTAATCGAACTTATCGGCGGCAAGACAGTGGCTAAGAATATAATTGAAGAATCGCTTCAAACCGGCAAACACGTTATCACAGCTAATAAAGATTTAATCGCCAGCGAAGGACGAAAATTAAGTCGACTTGCCAAAGAAAAGCATGTCGGTCTTTTTTATGAAGCAGCTGTTGCCGGTGGGATCCCGATTTTAAGATCTCTTTCCAATAGCTTAGCTTCTGATGAAATCGAACAAATCAACGGCATCGTTAACGGAACTTCCAATTTTATTCTTTCACAAATGCGCCAGAACAAAATTTCTTATGCGGCTGCCCTAAAAACAGCTCAAGAAAAAGGTTTTGCCGAAGCAGATCCAAGCAACGACGTCGACGGAATCGATGCTGCTTATAAGCTGCAAATTTTAGCTGATTTTGCCTTTGGAAAACAAATCAATCAACGAGATATTCAAATGGGTGGAATTCGTACGATTACTCAAGCTGATTTGCAGGATGTTACTGATCTTGGTTATGAAATAAAACTTTTAGCCAGTGCGACAGTTATTTCCAACAAATTGGAACTATCAGTTGCTCCGACGCTTGTCCCTAAAGGGCACCCGTTAGCTTCGGTTCAAAATGAAAATAATGCCGTTTTCGTTAACGGACGATATTCAGGTGGTCTGATGTTCTATGGACCCGGTGCCGGCGAATTCCCAACAGCCAACTCAGTTGCCGCTGATTTAATAGAGCTGACTAAAAAGATCGACCAACCGGAAAGCTTCAACACGAATTTTTCTTCCGATTTGACGCTGGCAAAACCAAAAGATCGAATTGCCAGTCGCTATATCGTTTTCAACGTCGCTAATCGTCCAGGAGTGATGCACAAGCTATCGGCTTTCTTCCTAATGAGCGATATCAATTTTCGCAATATTCGTCAATACGATCCGGTTGGCGACAATACCCGTGTTGTGATCATTACCTATCCAGCCTCGGATGCCCAATTGAATCCGGTTAAAACAACAATCAGAAAGGCTCGGGGTGTTGAGATAATTCATGAATTCAAGCTCCTAATCGAGCAAAAAGAGGTTACCAATGCCTGAAATAATAGTTCCGGCAACCAGCGCCAATATGGGCCCGGGTTTTGATTCGCTCGGCCTCGCAGTCAACTTGTATTTAAAGGTCAGAATTTCCAAGCAAAGCGATCAGTGGATAGTCCATCATCCTTTTGATAAAAGGGTTCCCACTGATGAAAAAAATATGATAGTTTTATCAGCTCTAACCGTCGATGCCAGCATTCAGCCACACGAAATTTTTGTTGAGAGTGAAATACCACTGGCTCGCGGCTTAGGCTCATCGTCTTCGGCAATCATCGCTGGTTTAATGTTGGGAAACGAACTGTCCGAATCAATTAATCTAATCAAGCAACAAATTCTTGATCGCGCAGTAAAAATAGAGGGCCATCCGGACAACGTTTCACCAGCAATTTTTGGCGGCATTGTGGTTGGTGGGCCTGATCCACAAAAGAAAGGAAACTTTTTAACTTATCAGATTGATACACCTGATGATTATTTGCCAATCGCAGTAATACCGGATCGCGAATTAGCAACCAGCGAATCGCGTGAAGTTCTGCCGACTAGTTTGGACAGAAGAAAAGCCGTCAGAAATAATGCCGAAAGCAGTCTTTTACTGGCAGCCCTCTTTAAACACGACTGGGATAATGTAGCCAGGCTCTTGGAGTCCGACCAATTTCATGAAGTCTATCGAATAAAGTTGGTTCCCGAATTAAAAACGGTTAGGAATCTTTGCCATTCAGTGGGAATCTTTGGCAGTTATCTGTCCGGTGCTGGGACAACCGTCATGATAATTGCAAAAAAAGATCAAGCAGATTTTCTGCTTGATCAGTTGAATAAAACGGAAAAACTGAGAGGTTGCAAAATCAAATTATTAGAATTTAATTTAAGCGGTGCAAATATTTCCGAATAATAAAAAAACTCCTTTTAAGGAGAACTTAGGCGGTTTTGACTTGTTGCTGCCTAAAATTAACATCAATATTTTTTGTTAGGATATCAGTATAACTATAGGAAACACGTTCGAAGGTCCCTTCCGCCTTGTCAAGCTCAACAATGAATAGGGACGGATAAGTCTCAATCAGGACACCTTTACGAGTAGTCGTCTTCTTTCGACCAGCCTGGGCAATCACTGTAATTGGACTGCCGATTTTTTCATCTAAATTATCTTTAATATTCTGTAATGCTTCTGGCATACTACCTCCTCGTATTATGAGACTATCTAATTTTAGCAGATATCACGATTTTTTACAAGGTTTAACAGTTCATTCTTTAGAAAAAATCATATTTTCAGACAAATTATTAACTAATTGTTCGTAATTTTCCAAAGTTAAACGTTCTCCTCGAATATTTAAATCGAAACCAGTCTCGGAAATCGAACGTTCGATTTTTGTTCGATTTTCATCGTTTTTTCCAAAATAATAAAGCAAATTATTAACAAGTGATTTTCTACGATGAGCGAAAGAAGCTTTAATAATTTTAAAAAGGGCCTCCTCATGTGGAAAAGACTGAAAATTTTCTTTTGGAGTTAATTGAACAACAGCTGAATCGACATTCGGTGACGGCATGAAAGATTTTCGAGTTACGGGAAGAATTATTTCGACATTAACACGATACTGAATTGCTAAACTCAGCTCCCCATAATCCTTGCTTCCAACACCGGCCTGCAGGCGAGCCGCAACTTCTTTTTGCATCATCACGGTAACTGACTTAAAATTCAGCGAACTATTAAGTAAATAAAAAAGAATCGGTGTCGTAATATAGTAAGGCAAATTGGCAACGATTTTCAAAGACTGATTTTTCGCAAAAATCGAGAAATCAGCTTTTAAAATATCTCGGTTGACAATTTTAACGTTTTTATAAGGTCGCAAAGTTTCCGATAATATCGGGATTAGTTTTTTGTCGATTTCATAAGCGACTACTTGCTTGGCCGCTTTTGCCAATTGTTCAGTCAGAGAACCGATTCCGGGACCAATTTCGATAACCGTGTCGTCCGGCCCGATCGCTGCTCCCTGAACAATTTCTTGCAACACATTTAAATCAATTAGAAAGTTTTGTCCAAGACGTTTGCTGGCATGCAAATCGTACTCATTTAAAATCGCCCGCGTTCTGATCGGACTGCCAATTGCTGGAATATCATTCAAGGTTTTTAATCGCTTCTTTCAATTCTTTTTTAGTGATGCCAAACATTTGTAGCCGCTTAAGAAATTGTTTGCCATTTGTATTTCCCAAGTGTAATTGATCCGATATCTTTTTTCTCAAAACAGCTGAACCAGCACCATCAATCAAACCAAAATCAACCAAATCGGAACGTTGAATCTCTAAAGTTGGAGAAAATTCTTTGACATACTTGCCAAGCAGTTTTTTTAAAAGTTTCGGATCAGCGTGTTCGACCCCCAATGAGCCCTTGTGATTGGGCTTACCATCGATTTTATTCAAAAAAAGCTGCTTGATGTTGGGGACCCTTTCAAGAACTATCTTCCTGATTCTCTCTCCTTGGAAATCGGGATCGGTTAATAAAATCAATTCGTGATCCCTAGCACTTTGCTCTATCAGGTCCAAAACAGCGGACCTGATTTTGGAACCACCGGTTTCAATTGTTTCGATCGAATCTCCAAAAGCAAGTCGCAGACGAGCTGTATCATTCTTTCCTTCAACAATAAAAATCGTTTTTTTCAATTCTTGGGCCATAAGCGATGCGCGTTTTCTACTGTTATTTTTGCCAATTGGTTTCGGCCGATTTCAAGGACCTTTGCCAAACCATCGACGACGAATTTAGCCCAGGCCGGTTCGTTGGTTTTTCCACGATTTGGAACCGGTGCTAAATAAGGAGCATCGGTCTCAACCAGGATCCGATCAAGTGGAACCACCTTTGCCGCTTCATGAATTTCTTTAGCGTTTTTAAAAGTGACCATCCCGGAAAAACTAATATAGGCACCAAGATCGACTAATTTTTCCGCCTGTTCGGGTCCACCGGCAAAAGAATGCATTTCAAATTTGCTAAGCCGACGCTCTTTTAGAATTCGATAAAGGTCCTCAAAAGAATCACGCATATGAATAGTCGTTGGTAAATCAAACTCGGCCGCTAAATCAAGATGCCTTTCAAAAGAATTAATCTGAGCATCTCGGTCAAAACCTTTCCAATGCCAATCAAGTCCTGTTTCACCAACACCAATTACAACTGGATCAGATAATTGTTTACGCAAAACTTCTTCAGCCGACTGATCGAATTTATTCGTATCTTCCGGTTGGAAACCAACAATCGCACGAATCCCTTTATCAGAAAAATCGTGAGCAATTTGGATCGCCCGCTGGTTCCCTTTTGGATCATAGCCGACTACATTCATTTCCATCACGCGGAATTCGCGTGCTCGTCCAACATAAGCGGCAACATCATGATACAAAGCATCGTCGTTTAAATGAGTATGGGTATCGTAAACATCCCCGGGAGTTTTAGTTGGATCGTAAATTGCCATGTTTCCAGTATAAAAGAAAAACACTTATTCAGTGTTCTTTTTTAGAGCCTCTTTGGTTTTATCCTTAATAAAATCAGCCGATTGTTTCAACTTTGTCCGCTCGTCTACACTCAGATCCAATTGAAGCTGCTCAATGATTCCCTTGCGACCAATGATAGCCGGATAGCCAAGATAAGTGTCAAGCGGCTGATAATAATTTGAAACCGGTAATTCCTCATGGGCATCGTTCAAAACAGCTTTCAGCAAACGAAGCGCCGCGGCTGAAATACCGTAATTGGTGTAATGCTTGCCAAAGAAAACAATATGGCCACCCATCTTCGAATCATGATCGATTCTTTCCAAATCAGCATTTGGATAGGCTCCCTCTTTTAAAATTTTTTTAATCGGTTTCCCCAAAACACGAACCGTCGACCAGGCAACAAATTGCGAATTTCCGTGTTCGCCCAAACTATAGCCAATCACGCTGCGGGGATCTATTTTCAAAGCAGCCGCTGTTGCCCTCTTCATTCTCGATGAATCAAGCAGAGTTCCAGTGCCGATAACTTGATCCTTCGGTAGTTCTGTTATTTTTTGAAAAATCGAAGTAATTACATCACAAGGATTGGAGACAACAATCAGGACACCCTTAAAAGCACTTGCTTTTAGACGTGGGGCGGCTTCTTCAACATACTTTTTCGTATAAGGAAACTCAGCGAAACGATCAGTAGGCGTTTCCCAAGCTTTGGTAATATTACCAAAGGCACTGATGACAACATCGGCATCGGATAAAGCCGAATAATCGTTAGCGATCAGCTTAGTATGATAACTCAAATTAACTTGAGCATCTTGGAAGTCCAATAGATCGGCTGATAATTTGTCTCGGTCCGGATCGATCAATACTAACGTATCGGTGATCCCTTCAATAATGATTTGGTGAGCAATCGTTGAACCAACATGCCCACAACCTAAAATTCCAATTTTTCTCGTCATTTTAACCCTGAGTAGAATTGTGGAAATGAGCTGGCGCAGCATCCGGCATGGAATTTAAGGTTCTCATATCATCATCATTAATTGTGAAATCGAGTTGGGTATTCTCTTGAATATGTCTCTCACTAATAGCTTTCGGGAGAGTAACGGTTCCGTTTTGAAGTGTAAAACGCAAGGCCAGTTGGGCAACACTGACGTTATACCTGCCAGCAATTTTGCGAATTGCTTCAGAATTCAGAATGTCGCCAGTCGCTAATGGCGAATATGCCTCGATACGAATATCGTGCTCTGCGGCAAATTTGGAAATTTTTGGTTCGGTGAAACCAATATAATATTGGATCTGATTGACAACCGGTTTAATTTCGGCAATTTTCAGGATATTCTCCATATCGTGAACATCAAAATTGGAAATTCCGATCGATTTAACACGTCCGGACTTTTGCAATTCTTCAAGAGTTTTCCAAGCTTCAGCGTTTTCCTCATCAAAGTGCTTGCTACCCGCTTCTCCCCATGGCCATGGAGCGTGAATCAAATATAGATCAACGTAATCAAGCCCGAGACGAGAAAGAGAACTCTCGAAATCAGCCAAAACAAGATCACGAGTCTTATCTTGGGAAGGCAGTTTAGTTGTTACCCATAAATCTTCTCTTTTAACATCTGAATCGGCAATGGCTCTGCCAACCGACTTTTCATTGCCATAAATTTTAGCGGTATCGATATGACGATATCCAAATTTTAAAGCCGAAGAAACCGCTTGATAAGCGACATCCCCGTCAGGCGTTTGCCAAGTTCCAAAAGCGACCTTGGGAATTTTTGTTCCGTTATTCAGAGTATATGTATCTGTTAGAATTGACATAAGTTCCTCCTATGAATATAATTATCCCACTTGAATATGGGAAAATTAGGTTATGGCAGATAAAGACTTATCACATTTAAGTAAAGAACAATACGAAGTTACTCAAAAGGGAGCTACCGAACGTGCTTTCACCGGTAAATATGATGACTTTTACGAAGAAGGGATTTACGTCGACGTTGTTGATGGTACACCGCTATTTTCCAGCAAAGATAAATACGATGCCGGTTGTGGATGGCCAAGTTTTACAAAACCAATCGAAAACCCAAGTATCGTAAAAAAAATCGATCAATCTTTGGGAATGACAAGAACCGAAGTGCGCAGTAAAGATTCCGGCAGCCATTTAGGCCACGTTTTCGACGACGGTCCCGATGATAAAGGCGGTCTGAGATATTGCATCAATTCCGCTGCTTTGAAATTCATCCCGGTTAAAGAGCTGAAAAAAGCTGGTTACGGCGAATATCTAAGTTTATTCAAATAATTTATTTCGCAGTTTTAAAATAGGCTCTCAAGATCTTCAAGCGATATTTTGTCTCCAAAATAATTTCTAAGATTTGTTTTTTGTAGAACCCCTTTAACTGCATCTTTCGTAAAGAGAACTCCTTGCAGAAGTTTTTCTAAATCAGTGATATCACTGATTCCCAAAAAGTCTCCCTGAATTTTGATTACAGTAATTTTTCCTTGAGAAACGTTGGCATGTATTTCAACACTTCCACCGGCAAAACGCTGCCAATTGTTAAATTCGAATTTGGGCGTCCTGCCCCAGTTCCAATTCCAAGTAGAAAATTTATTATCACGCAATTCCTGGACACGTTTTAAATCATGCTCTTCTAATTTTAATTCGTCGTCGCCATTGGAAAGTTCTTTTGTCAACTGATTTTTGAAATCTAGAATCGTAAATCCCTCAGGAAGTGAAGATTTTATCAAACCAACTCGACTTTTCACAGATTTGGCTGCTTTTGAAATAAATTTATCTTTAGCCGGCGTCAAAACCCGGCTCATAACTTCCATATTGATATCAAACAATAAGGTTCCATGATGCAATAAGCGTCCATTGGCATAACGTTGGGCACTCCCGGAAACTTTTTTTCCATTGATAATCAAATCATTTCGGCCATCGGTGACAACCGGAACTCCAAGCTTATTTAAAGCGTCGACCATTGGCTGAACAAATTTTTTGAAATTAACTTTGGCCGGATCGCTAACTGGAAGAACAAAAGAAAAACTAATATTGCCTAAATCGTCATAAACGGCGCCGCCACCGGTTTCTCGACGCGCTACTTGAATGCCGTTTTCTTTTGCAAATGCCTGATTAACTTCGGCGAAAGTATTTTGATTTTTGCCGACAATTACAGCATTGCCATATTGAGAAAAGAAAAAGACCGGTTCGGTCAAAGGATATTCTTCAAGCAAATAATGTTCCATCGCAACATTATAAAAAGCATCAGTATTTTCATAACTTATATATTTCATGTTTTCTCCTAGAAAACAGATTCAAAAATTCATGCGCAATCGTAACTAGGTTTCTCGCCCTTGTAGACATCGATAATTTTGCCATCCGGTTGGACCGTAATTTCATCATATTCGTCAAAAAGTTCGTCGTAGTTCTCATTAGTCGGAAGATCCTGCAATTCCATATGGTTGGCAGTCTCACCGGAAACAATCAATTTTTCAACGGAAGATCCATCCAATAAATCTTTTTTATCAAAAATCCCATATTCGTTCATAATTCGCAATACCTCCTTTTTTCGATTTTTATGATAGACGTTCTTCTTTAATATAATCAATCGGAAGCCATTCTAACACCTTTTCAATCTGTTTGTTCCAGTAATACCATTCATGGCGACCATGCGATGTTTGATAATTAACCTCATATCCAAATTTTCTAAAAGTTGGAATTGCAAATTGATTAGCCGGATAAAGTGAATCTTCTAATCCAATCCAAGCAAACAATTTTGGTAATTCTGCTTTCCCTTCGGACTGTTTTTTTGCCAAAGCAAATAAATCGTTTTTCGAACCGACAACTTTGTCCAAGTCGCCAAAAACACCCTGCCAATATTTTTTTGGAGCCATTTCAAACATTTGTGGAAAATTAAAATCATGCATCAAAGCACCGGATAACGAAGCGGCATAAGAAAAATAATCAGTCGACATTGCCAGTTTAAAAGCACCATAACCGCCCATTGAAAGACCGGCAACGAAATGCTTTTCGCGTTTTTGGGAAATTTCCGGAAACATGAAAGCGACTTTTTGAAATAATTCAGCCGTTAAAGCATCGAAATAGTTTAGGCCATAATCCGTATTCGTGTACCAACCAAGACCAGTATCTGGCATCACAACCGCCAAATTGTTTTTCATGAGCAAACGTTCGATATTAGTCTCGCGCTGCCAGGAAAATAAATCATCACCCATACCGTGGAGCAAATATAAAACGGGGATGTCCCTTCTTTTATTATTATTATTATTAGTATCCAATTCAGGAAGAATAACATTCATCATCGTGGCCTTGCCCAACACATGCGAATGATAATTTATTTGTAAAAAAGCCATTGGTTTTTTCCTCTTTTTCTATCTGGAAATTTATGTTAAACGAAAAGCTCATACAACTCAAAGCAGTCTAATCATCAAGCAGTTTTAAAATTGTATCCAAAACACCGTCGTGATTATTGTCGGAAACTGTGTATTGGTCTTGATTAAAATAGCTTTTCAATTCGTCTTGCGAATTTGGCATAATATATGGATGACCAACATATTGCAACATTTCCAAATCATTCAGCCCATCGCCGAAAGCAGCCATCTCTTCGGGTTTAATTTGCAGTTCTTTGGCCAACAACTGTAACCCGGAAGCCTTATCGGCATTTTTATTTACAATATCGATTGCTCCAAAACCCGAAATTGGGCTTCTTAAACCGGAAAGGATCGGATCGCTGTTCAGCAAATCAAGAAAACCCTGACCGCTGTCATTGGTCCAAGAAAGCGAAATCTTATCAATTGGAACGTTGATTTCTGCAAAAGTTTTGATCGGAACCCAATTAGGATAAAAATCATCAATTGTTCCAGCAAAAAAAATTCGTGTGCCTTCCACCTAAACCGATTCCTGCCAAGTAGGAGCAAAAGCGGCATCCTTTCCGGCAAAAACCACTAAAGTCGGTCGAGGATTCAAAGTTGGCAAAAGATCGTAAATCCGTTTGGTTTTGATCGGATCAATAATTGATTGATGCAACAAATTTTGACCATTTTGAATAAAAGCGCCGTTCTCAGCCACCATGGAAATTACCTGGCCATCCGAATCAAAAGGAAGAAACATCTTATTAATGCGAATCGTCTGATTGCCAGTAGCAATCACAAATTTTTTCTGCTGGCGCCGTAAAATGCCAATAACTTCGGCAAACTTTCGCCGATTAAAGGCATTGTCATTATCGAGCAGCGTTCCATCCATATCAGCCGCAAAAAGTCGCAGATTTGTATTCGTCATATTTTCCTTACCTGTTGTCCATTTGACGAGTCGCTCACTTTATAACCGAGTGAAAAAATTTCGTCGCGTAATTGATCAGACTGCTGCCAATTTTTGTTAATTCGAGCAGTTTCACGCTTTTTTAACAGAAGTTCAATTTTCTTTGGCAGGGACTCTTTTTTTGTTTCCAAACCACTGATTCCAAAAACTCCGATTAATTCAGCAATTTGTCTAAGAATTTCTTGAGCGCTTTTATCCTTCACATCGCCGGAATCAACATAAGAATTGGCCAAACGGACCAATTCGAAAATGGCAGCTAAAGCATTGGCAACGTTAAAATCATCGTCCATTGCCTCAACGAAAGCTGCGGTCTGTTTTGAAACGAGTTGATCAATTTGTGGATCATCGCCGATTTTAAAATCGGCGTTTTTCAAACGGCGATAGGCAGTTCGGATTCGGTCTAATTCGACCCGTGCTCGTTCTAATTCGGAAGAAGAGTAATTAATCGGCCGACGATAATGAGTGGCAGTCATCAAAAAACGAATTGCCATCGGGTCATCATAGGAACTCAATAATTCGTGAACCGTGGTAAAATTTCCCAACGATTTGCTCATTTTCTCGTTGTTAACATTAACAAAGCCATTGTGAAGCCAATAATGCACGAATTGTTTGCCAGTATGTGCTTCGGATTGAGCCATTTCATCAGTATGGTGTGGAAAAGCCAGGTCAATACCGCCGCCATGAATATCAATTGTGTAACCCAGATATTTAGTCGACATAACCGAGCATTCAATATGCCAGCCAGGTCGGCCCTGTCCCCAAGGAGAATCCCATTTAATAACCTGACGCGGTTCGTTCTTCCAAAGAGCGAAATCGAGAGGATCCTCTTTTAAAGCAAGCGCACCATCATCCAAACGACCAGAGGCGCCAACCTCTAAATCCTCCAAATTTTCATGAGCCAGTAGACCATAATTCCCAGCCTTTCTGACTCGGAAATAAACACCCCCCTGAGATTCATATGCGTAGCCTTTATCAATCAAGTCACTCACAAATTCAATAATATCCGGAATTACTTCGGTTGCTCTCGTGCGAGTAGTCGCTGGGATAATATTTAACGGTTTGGTATCTTCATAAAAAGCTTTGATATACTTCGATGCAATTGCGTTTTCACTAACTCCCTCTTCTTGAGCACGATTAATTATTTTGTCGTCGACATCGGTAAAATTAGAAACAAAATTAACATCATAGCCTCGATAGAGCAGGTAGCGGCGAATCGTGTCGAAAGCAATCGAACTACGGGCATTTCCAACGTGAATGTAATTATAAACGGTTGGACCACAAACATACATGGTAATTTTCCCCGGAACGATTGGTTTAAACTCTTCTTTTTTTAAAGTAGCAGTATTGAAAACTTTCAGCATGTCTTCATTTTACTATTTCATCAATTTCTTAATAACCATATCGGTAAGACTATAGGGCAAATGACGGAAAGCCCAGATTACTGTTCGGTTGGAAAAGCCATCGGCGTAACGAGCTTTCGGATGTTCGACAGTTGCCGCTTGATAGAATAATTCTGCTAAATCCTGACTGCTTCGTTTCGATGACATTGGTGAAAACATTTTATCAAAAGCGTCGATCAAAGAATAATAAATCGAATTTTTTGGCGTATTTTTTCGAGCATTTTTCAAAGCTGTCTCCAGCCATTCAGAGCGGGTTCCGCCTGGTTCAATTAAAATCGCCTGAATACCAAAGTTTTCCGTCTCCAGACGCAGGGTATCGGTTAAAGTTTCCAAAGCATGTTTCGTCGCGTCATACCAACCTCCCAGAGGAGTGTAGAGAAAACCAGCAATCGAGGAGATATTGATAATTCTGCCCTTATGTTTTTTTCGCATAAACGGCAAAAGTAGCTGGGTCAACTGCATCGCGGCAAAAACATTAACTTGGAATTGTGCACGCGCCTGTTCGATTGGAGTATCCTCAAGACTGCCATATTCTCCATAGCCGGCGTTATTGATTAAAACATCGATATCATCGTTTTTTTGTAGAACCTGCCGAAAAAAAGTTTCAATTGAGTCATCCTTAGAAAGATCAAGAAAAAAAGTTTCAACACCGAATTTTTTTAATTCTTTCATTCGTTCAAGTCGACGAGCACCAGCGAAAACCTGCCAACCGTGTTTAGAAAATAATTCTGCCGCAGCGAAGCCCATACCGGAAGAAGCCCCGGTGATAATGACGGTTTTTGTTTTTTTCATAATGCATTCTTTAATAAAAAGATAAAATTATCAGTTATTATTTGAGTACCGAAGACAACATTTTTTCTGATTCAACATAGCAGTTGCGTCCCTTTGGCTCGAGAAAATCAATTTTGGCAGCAAGATATACCGTTACAAATTGTTTTTGATCAGATTGAACAATTCCGACAAAAGATTCCGTATCGGGTGAAGTTCCTGTTTTCAAACCAATCCATTTGTGCTTGGTAATTGCTAGGAATTTAAAACGGTTTAAATAAGGATATTCTTGCCGATTACTTTTAAAATTAAATTTCCATTCTTGGGCAATCTTCAAAACTTCCGGAAAACGATCGACAATTTTTTCGGTAATTATCAGGACTTCTTTGGCCGAAAAAAGCGGTTCGTAAGAATCGGTCATCTCGGGGTCTTTATAAGTTTCCAGATCTTGATTGGAAAGACCAGCCGGATTGGGAATAATCGGGTTATTAATACCCCAGGATTCCAAAAGAGCAATCGTTTTTCGATGCCAATTGGTCAAGTTTTTAAAAAGTTTTTCTGCGAAAACAAAGGCGAAAGTATTTTCCGATAAAATCAAAAGTGCATCAAGGGCATCCTTGACCGTATAAGTTTCGCCTTCGGTTAATTTTATTTCAGCAACAACTTCACCCTTTGTAAATTCAGCAATTCTTTTTGTTGTAGTTAATTGATCGGTCCAATTAAGCTGATGCCTTTCAACAGCTGCATAAAGTTGATAAATAATAATTAATTTCGTAACCGAAGCAATCGGCACTCGCTGATGGGCATTCTTCTCCGCTAAAACAGATCCATCAAGTTCGGCAACCAATGCCGACGCTGCCAAAACTTTCAATTGTTTCATCATTAACCCCTTCTGTCTGCTTTGTTTTATCTAAAAATTCTAATAATAAATTATAAAAAAACACAGTCGTTTAAACTGCGTTTGAAAAAATTTTTAACTGAATCAAACAACTTTTCTTTCAAAAGGATCGCTGCTGATACCTTCATCCAAAATAACCTTTGCCCAGTTTTTAGCGCTCCACAAAGAATGGTCCTTGAAATTACCACAAGTTTTTTCAGAGACACCAGGAATATCCGAAAATTCAATACTATCGCGAATTTCCGTTAAGGTCTCTTTCAATGCTTTTGCAACTGTTTCAGTATCGTAGGTATACCAACTAATCATATGAAAACCAGTTCGGCAACCAAAAGGTGAAATATCAATAATTCCATCAAGCCGGTCCCGCATCAAAGAAGCAAATAAATGTTCCAGGGTATGAAGACCGCCTGTTTCAATCGAAGTTTGGTTTGGCTGGGCCAAACGTAAATCATAATTGGCGATTGTGCCACCCTTTGGTCCTTTCTGTTCTTCAATCAAACGCACGTATGGTGCTTTAACTTTTGTGTGATCCAATGTAAAACTTTCGACTTCTGCCATTTTTTCCTCCTACCTGATTAAAATTGTACAAGAAAAAAAGACTTACGGAGCGTAAGTCTTTCAATCGTAAATTATCATTAGACAAACTGCATCAAGATCGGCACAACAATCACGAAGAGCACCGTTGAAGTCGTAACGACATTTGTTGCATATTCAACGTCACCATGATTTTGTCCAACCAAGATCGGCAAAACAGCCAGCCCAGGAGCAGCTGCTTGAATAATCAGCGTTGAAGATTCAAGCTTTGGCATTGATCCGCCAAACAATTTTAAAATTATAATCATAACCGCCGGAACAATGATGAAACGGCCGATTAAGGCTAAAATCGAATCGCGATCGAAATGAATCGATTTCAATCCAGCATCAGCCAAAATAATTCCGATATATATCAGAGACATAGGCGTCACAATTCCGCCAACCATGGAAAAAGTCGTGCTAACCCATCCGGGAATCGGGATTGCCAAAAGCAGAACAACAATCGAAATCAAGAAACCAACTAATGGCATTGGTAATAACTTTTTCCAATTAAAACTTTGTTTTTCCGTCTTATCCCTCGTTGGATCATCGGATGAAAAAAAGAAGATGCCAATTGCCCACGTCGAGATTGTATTCATAACATAATAAATTAAGAAATAAGGCATAGACTTCGCACCGAACAAAGCCGAATTTAGCGGTAAACCGATAAAAATCGTATTAGCGTTAACAAACATATTGATAAATGTTCCACGACGACCAACCCGAATTTTAAAAATTTTTGTGATCAAATAAGCGAGCACGTAGCTGACAGCAAAACTAGCCGCAGCGAAAACCAAACCGCCAGACAGACTAACTAATTTATCACGGGTCAAATAAGTCAGCACGCTAACAAAAATCGACAGCGGCAGGGCAATATTCATAATCAAATACGAGATATTCCCTTTAAAAGAGTCGGCTAATTTACCCGATCTCCTTAAAACATAACCTAAAGCGATCACTAGAATAATTTCTACGACACTCTCAACACTCGTAATAAAAGCATTCATTAGTATTTCGGCTCCCACTTCAAATCGTCGACGGCCTTTTCAACATCATCAATCGGCTGGCGATTAAGACCTTGTTCAACAGCTTTTTTAGCGACAGCGACAGCGACTGTACGCGAAAAGTCGGCTAATTTTGAAACTGGTGGCAAAACAGCAGCACCAACTTTTGTTGTATCAACGATTCCTCCAAGACTATGGGCAGCAGCAGAAATCATTTCAGGCGTAAGCAGCTTTGATTGAGCGGCAATGGCACCAAAGCCAAGACCTGGATAGATCAAGGCATTGTTGGCCTGACCGATTTGGTAAGCGTTGCCCTCATATTCAATATCGTCAACTGGAACACCAGTACCGATCAAGGCTTTTCCATTAGACCATTTCAAAACATCTTCGGCTTTTGCTTCGGCTAATTTTGTTGGATTGGAAATTGGAAAAATGATTGGTCTTTCAGTATAACCAGACATATCTTTAACAATTTCTTCAGTAAAGGAATTTGGATGTGTCGAGGTTCCGACCAAAATGGTCGGGTGGACAGCTTCAACAGCTGCTTGGAGATTGGTCAATTGATTAGCATTTTTGAAATCACTTCGTTTAGCAGCGAAAGGCTTTTGCTCTGGAGTTAAATCCGGATCATCGTCAAACAAGAGGCCTTGTTTGTCAACAAGGAAGAAATGCTTTTTAGCCTCTTCGTCGGAAAGACCCTGTTCAACCATTTCTTCATGCAACTGTTTAACAATTCCCATTCCAGCAGTTCCGGCACCGAAGCTCATGTAAGTTTGATCAGTTAATTTCTGACCGGAAATCTTCAACGCTCCAAGAACGCCGGCAAGAACGACGATTCCAGTTCCTTGAATATCATCATTAAAAGTAGCAATTTTATCTTTATAGCTGTTTAAGATATTAGAAGCATTCGAACGGCCAAAATCTTCCCAATGCAAATATAAATTAGGAAAAAGCGATTCGGCATGATTAACAAATTTGTCGATAAAATCATAGTACTTATCGCCACGAACACGATTAAATTTATTTCCCAAATACATAGGATCTTTCAAAAGCTTTTCGTTATTTGTTCCAGCATCAATAACAACTGCAAGAACTGTTGATGGATCGATTCCGGCCGCAACTGTATAAACCATCAGTTTGCCGACAGCAATATCAACACCCTGGACACCCCAGTCTCCAATCCCAAGAATACCTTCGCCATCAGAAACGACCAGCAGCTTGATATCGCGGCCATTAGCAGCATTTTTCAGAGTCGATTGAATGTTTTCCGGATGATTAATATCCAAAAAAGCGGCACCTTGCGGTTCAACAAATAATTCCGAATAATTTTCAATTGTATCAGCAATTGTCGGGTCATAAACAATTGGCATAAATTCAACAACATGTTGAGAAAAAAGCTTATAAAACAACACGTGATTCGTATTGAATATTTCCATTAAAAACAATCGTTTTTCGAGATTTGAAACCTTGCTTTGAAATTGAGCATAAGTCTGATCAACTTGCTCTTGTAAAGCCTGAACCTTGGCCGGTAATAAACCGTTTAAACCAAGCTCCTCTCTCTCCGCTTCCGTAAAAGCAGTTCCTTTGTTAATAAAAGGATCATTTAAAATACTTACTGGATCTGTCATATTTCCTCCTTAAGAACCAGACTATTATATTCCATTAGGATTAATATAGTCAAAACTTATAAAAGAGATAAAATTATCTTATATGAAATTCACCGATATCGAACACTTCGACAAGTTATCCGAACTTGAATCCTTTTCAAAAACAGCTATTTTTTTCAATGTCAGTCAACCGACAATTTCCTTTGCCATTCAGCGTTTAGAAAACGAGATGAAAAAAACTCTAATTAATCGCAATCGGTCGCATGGCGGGATTTCTTTGACGGAAGCTGGAAAAGTTTTTGAAAAACACGCCAAAAAAATTCTTCAAGAAGTGGTTGCCGCCCACGAAGAAATTGACCGAATGAATCAACCAACAATTGAATTCGGTTTGCCGCAAATTATTGGAAATTATTATTTACCAAAATTAGTCAAACATTTTGTCGGCAATCCCTTTTTTCAAAATGTTGCGACTAATGAAGCCGGCTCCAACCTACTTTTAGGGGCTTTAAAAAATCACCGGCTGGATTTGGCAATTATTTCTTCGGTTGAACCGGTAAAAATTGAAGGTTTGGAAACAATTGAAATCGATCGAAAAAAATATTCGATTGTTGTCAATAAAGATAATCCTTTAGCTAAACAAAAAAAGGTTTCTTTTGAAGATCTCGCCGACGAGAAATTTGTCTCCTTAAAAGAAGGTAATGTTCACCCAATTGCTTTTCGTAAATTGGAAGAAACTTACAATGTTTACCCGAAAATTATTTACGAAACACCGGATATCAATATTTTAAAGAAAATGATTGCTGAAAAAACCGGGATTGGTTTTATCGCTGAGATAGCAGTTGAAAAACAGGATAATTTGGCAACCCTGGAATTGAGCAACGAAAAAGTTCCGGAATTTATTATCAGTTTTGTTTATAAAAAAGATTTACAAATCCCTGGAATTAAAAGGATAGTCGAAGAATTAAGAAACAACAGCGTCTTCGATCAGGACAGATAATTGAAGTATTAAGTATTGGATTTATTCAAATAACAATTATAAATCCGACGAGCTTCCTTTTCTGGAAGATAGCGAATCTGAACTTCATGATTAGAATTAGCGTGACGAATACTGATAGATAAATGAACTAAATGTTTGCGAGCCATCCAAATAGTTTGCCGATAACTGACAGATTGTATTTTATTTTGCTGAATCAAATAGAGCTCATTAGTCCAAAAACGACCGCTTTGAAATAAATAACGCCCACCGGGGATAATTACAAAAGCCATATGGCGGCTTTTGTAGTAGCCAAGACTGATAACCAGAGGAACAATCAGCAATGAAAAACAACCCCAAAAATGATAGAAATATATCAAGGCTACGATCGGAAGCAAGCAAACCAGAATAGCATTACGGATAAAATACCAACTCTGAAAAGTCGGTAAGTGGGTTAATTTAGGCATTTGTTTAGGAAAGTAGGAAATAAATTTCTGAACTTGTTGAAAAAGCTGTTGTTTTTCAATAACAGGAAGAATAACCAGATCGCCGGCATCCTTCTCGTTTTTACCGGCATCCGAAGCAACGATTGTTTCAACAGTTGCTAATTTCAACCACTGACGTAAAATACTTTGCTTGACAAAAACTGCTTGGATTTTTTTAAGGGCAAACTAACAACATATCTTTGAAAAAAACCACGAATCGTCGTTAACTTATGCTCACTCTTAATCAAAGTGAAGTGATAATACTTTTGGACAGTGGTCAAATAGGAGGCAAGCAAACTGAAAAGCAGGATCAGGATTAGGATAATTAAAAATTCCTGTGCGACCAAACTGTTAATTGTCGATTCAACCGGCTTCTTAATGCTTTGCGGTAAATAATCATCAACCTGAGAAAAGAATCCAACAAAACCCAAAAGGGTTGGAATAATGCCGAATGAAGTCAAGGCATATTTTGATAAATCATGAAAATTTATTTGATAGTTGCTATCAATTTTTTTATTTTTGGCTTGTTGGGGAACAACTTCCGACGAAACGTCTTCCAGACGAGACTGTTGATTTAGTTTTTCAATAAAATTGGAAATTTTTAAAGGAATAACCGGCAAAATCGCTTCGGCTTTTCCATCATTATGACCGGCCGTTTCGATTGAAAGCGATTCAAGACCAAAAGGCTGCAAGAAAAACCATTGTTTATGCTGAATTGTTTGGATCTTATTAAACGGAATGTGTTCATGATGACGGACAAAAACTCCAGAATCAATCGTTAAACTGTTTTCGTCAAATCGATAAGCAAAAAATATATATCTAAATAAGGCATCTATAAAAGAAAAAATCAGTAGAAGAATTAATGATCCATACAGTAATAATCCTGAATGGCGGTCCCCAATAATTTCAAAAAATAAAAAAATAATAAATAAAAGATATCTTTTCAAATTATTGTATAAAAAAACAAAAAAGGCCAATGGATGCAAACGACTATTTTTATTCATAATCTTATTCATCGCGGGCCTCCAAAGCCAAGTGCATAATCTGATCACGCAGCCGCCTTGCGGTATCGTCTTTTAAACCGTCAATCTTATGACTACTGGAGGCAGTTGCAACGACCACTTTCTCCGGTTTTTGCCATTGAAGTACAGGGCCGGCTGATAAAGTGACGTTTTGAACCCGGGCAATTGGAATCGCCACCCGGTCACGAAAAATAAAACCGGACTGTATTTCAACTGAATCATTGGTAATTTTATATTGCCAAAAACGATAACGATAAGGAATTGAAAGCAGTTCAAAAGAAATAATCAATAAAGCTAAAACTAAGGCTGGATAGATCAACCAATCGGCCAGTTTCCAATAATGAATGGCAAATTCCAGCAATACCATACCGATGACAAGTAAAAGCAAATTCCCGAAAACGTGAATTAGCCAAATGAATTTGATTCTTGATGGCAATTGTTCGATTTTATTCATTATGTCTCTCCAAAGTGATGAAATATTCTTACATAAGATATCTTACTTCGAAATATATGTCAAACGTTTTAAAAATAAAATTGTTTTTAAAATTCATGCAAGAAAGAGTTTTAGCAAAAGTCAATCAATTTTTCACTAAGTTTTGCTTGCTGTTAGACTAAAAAAGGGGTGTAAAATGTGTGGGCGTTTTATGTTTAAACCAACGGATAGTCCAGAAATTCAACGAATCTATCAATTGGCTCTTGATAATGGATATCAACTAAAAAGTGGAGAAATCTTTCCAACAGATCAAACGGCACTGATTGTTGCCGGCAAAAAACAGGTCAGAATCGTTCAAATGCCTTGGGGTTTTCCCGGTTTTAAAGAAAAACAAATAATCATCAATGCCCGTGCAGAAACGATTATGAATAAGGAAATCTTTGCCGATGCTTTTATCAAATATCGCTGCGTTTATCCGACAAGTGGTTTCTTTGAGTGGACCAAGGATAAACAAAAAATCTATTTCAACTATCAAGAAAAGCCGAGTGCACTCTATATTGCCGGTTTTTATAACTTTTTTGATGGCCAAGCAAAATCGATTTTGATTACGACTGTGCCTAATGCTTCCGTCGCTCCGATTCATAATCGAATGCCTTTGATTCTAAAGAAAGAAGAAATCAATCGTTGGATTTATGATTCTAATTTCGCAAAAAATTTATTGGCAAAACAAATGCCGCTTTTGACAGCAAAAAAAATTTAATCGGATAAACCTAAAAAAATACAGAAGATATGGATTTTAAATATTTAAAAAAATCTGCCGTTTCAAATAACGACAGATTTTTAATAGAAGATGAAAATATATAAAATAATTAGAGTGCTCTACTCTTTAACTTTGATTGGCGAGTTTAATAAATTGTTGAATTTGATGATTGGAAACGCCCATCATCATCAAAGCTCTCAGAGGCATATTGGTCAAAATTGCTTGATTATTCTCATCGCCGGCCAGTTGTTCCAACAATTTATCCAATCCGCTCTCTTTCAAAGGTGCTTTAAAAGCCTGCTCCTTTAAAATATCACTCAGATAACTGTCAGGGCTAAGTGCCTGCACTTTATTCTCCGACCAATCGATAAGCAAATTCTTGGTTAAACGAATATCGCGACTGGAGGCAGCCAACTGTATTTGGTAAGAGCCATTGTCAACCTGCCATTTATCAGTCTCAGGATTGTACCAGCTAAAAGATCTTTTATCCAAGACAATTTCGACTTGTTTTGTCTGTCCCGGATTCAAAGAAACTTTGGCAAAACCTTTTAGTTCCTTCAGCGGTTTTTCGATTTCACTAGTCTGATTGGAAAGATATATCTGAGCTGTTTCTTTGCCGGCAACCGAACCGGTATTTTTAATTTCAAAACTAACAGTTACTTCATGATCGCTTTTTAAAAGTTCCAGTTTTCTATATTCGAAAGTTGTATAACTCAGTCCATGACCAAAAGGAAACAGGACTTCCTGTTTTTTCTTGTCATAATAGCGGTAACCAACGAAGAGACCTTCATGATAATTCTCATTTTTCCGATCTGCGTTAAAAGTCAAATAAGTCGGATTATCGGCCAATTTTATAGGAAAACTTTCGGCCAACTTGCCTGACGGGTTAACACGACCAAATAGAATATCCCACGTAGCCTCGCCAACGGCCTCGCCAGCCAAATAGGTCTCGACGATTGCTTCTACCTGTCCAACCCAAGGCATTTCAAGAGCCGATCCGTTCTCTAAAACAACGATTATTTTTTTATTAACAGCAGCTAATCGTTCGATTAAATGATTTTGATTATCAGGCAAACTAATCGTTTTCTTATCAAAACCTTCCGATTCATAAGAACTTGGAAAACCGGAAAAAACAACTACCTGATCGGCTTGCTTTGCCAGATCGACTGCCGCTTGTTCGGCCTGCTGATCGATTTGATCAGAGTCTATTTGATAACCCGCTTGATAAGCAGTCTTCGGCAAAATATCCTGAACAACTTTTAGCGGAGTAGTGGTATTAAAGGCATTGACATGAGCACTGCCGGACCCCTGATAACGTGGTTTTTCAGCTAATTGTCCAATCACAGCTAAAGACTGATTAGATTTAAGCGGTAAGAGCTGTTGCTCGTTTTTTAATAGAACAATACTTTCACCGGCAAGCTGGCGAGCAAATCGATGCTGTTTTTCCAGATCATAAGAGATAACCGTCTTATTTTCCGGCTGCCATTTTTCAACCATTTGGATAACTCTTGAGGCAGCCCGCTCCAAAACTTTTTCATCCAGTTGACCTTTGTTAACGGCTTCGATAATCTCACTAGTCGACTCGTTTCCCTTGCCAGGCATTTCCAAATCCAAACCAGCTTTTAAGGCCGCAACATGATCACTGACAGCGCCCCAATCGGACATCACAAGTCCTTTGAATCCCCATTCTTCTCTTAAAATTTGCGTCAACAAGCGTTGGTTTTGGGAATTGAGGGTTCCGTTAATCGCATTATAAGAGCACATGATTGTTGCCGGTCGAGCCATTTTAACAGCCTTTTCAAAAGCTGAAAGATATAATTCATGCAGACTGCGTTGATCAATATTGGAGGAAGCTGTAAAACGCTGGTCCTCCCGATTGTTAGCGGCAAAATGTTTTAGGCTGACGCCGACACCACTTTCTTGAACACCTTGAACATAGGAACTGGCCAATTCACCAGTAAGATAAGGATCTTCAGAAAAGTATTCAAAATTACGTCCGGCCAAAGGACTTCTTTTTAGATTGATACCGGGCCCTAATAAAATCCCGACTCGTTCAGCCTTGGCCGCCTGGCCAAGATTTCTGCCCAATTCCTGCAGCAGAGCACGATCAAAGGAAGCAGCCGTCAAAGACGAAGAAGGAAAATTAACTGCAACGACGCTTTTGTTCAGGCCCAAAGCATTGGAAGCATCAGCCTGTTTTCTCAGTCCAGACGGTCCATCGGAAACCATCATTCTATCTAAACCGGAAACTTGAGCGGTAAACCAAAAATCTTTGCCGGAAACAAGATCGGCTTTTTCTTTTAAAGATAATCCTGAAATAATTGAAGTAATCTTAGACAAGTTAGACTCCTTTTAAAATGAAAATTTTTGTTAAATTGAATATCAGTAGAAAATTTAACAAATTTCTAAATTGGCGAATAAAGCAAGTATTTAATTATTTCCATCGATTGCTTTAGTTGTGTTTGATCCGATACCCTTTTTGAATACCGGAAAAACAAAGATAACCGCTAAAACACCATAGAACAAGACGGACATTGATAAGCCCTCTTTAGCGCTACTGTTGCCGATTGCATTCGATATAATCGACACGATATACGGAGAAAAGAAGGCCTCTAAATTACATGCAACCATCGCTAATGATACAGATATATTTTTCGATGCAGCGTTAACATTATCGAATATCACTCCGTACAAATAAGATATAAGCATACTGTAACCGATATATACGAGTGAAGTTCCAACCGTAAAGAGAATCATTTCGCTACTATAAGCGACGCCGGCAAAGCCGAGAGCAACAACCGCGCTGGAAAAAATAGGAGTTATATTTTTCAGATGGACATAAACTCTTCCATATAGGAAACCACTCACAGCACCTAACAAGCCGCCAATTGTTAATGCAGTACCAAGAAAAGCAGCATTTTTAATATTTTGTTCGGTGAGAAATTCACTTGTTTTCGTGGCTATATTCATCAGAAAAACAAACATGAAGAACATACTAACAACCGATAAAATGACAGTTGAATTAAGTTTTATTTTATTTTTTTCCTGGGCATTCAAGGCAGAACTATCGTTAGCAATTTTTTTGCTTGGTTCAGGAACATTAAGGTAGAAAACGAGCAAAATCGGAATCGACAAAGCATAAACCAAATATGCGTAATGCCAATCATAACTTACTAAAATTCCGGCTAGAAAGGTTGTTAAGGCCGACCCGATTGCCGAGGTAGTCGTTTGAAAACCTAAAAGTTTTTTCTGTTCGACTCCGGTAAAAAAGTCGCTAATCAAGCCAACGGCAAGTGTGTTGTAGGTTCCAACTCCGGCACCCAACAAAAATCGGCAAAAAATAATAGCTGGAAAGCTCGTAACAAAAGCAGGCAAAACACCTCCAATAAATGCCATAGAGAGTCCCAACAAAACAGTTTTCTTTTTTCCAATCAATCTAATAACAAAATTGCTAAGCAAAATAAACAACAACATTGAAAATGATGGAATCGTTACAAGGGATTCGACGGTTGTCGCACTGATATTTGAAAAAGTTGCTTCCATCGGTGCAACGGTAACCGAAATTGCTGTGGCGTCGCTTATTAACAAAGAAGTTGCCAAGATGCCAAGCTTTAAACCCAAATTATTTGTTTTTTTGTCCATGGTTATATACCTCTAAAGAGCAGTTCTCAATCAATTGTTTTTATATGAAAAACATTGACTGAAGCTGGTGACAGCTCTAAAGTTATTTCTCCTTTACTAAAATCTTTAACTTACGTTTGCTGCATCCTAATCAAGTCGGGATTATCGGACGAATTAAAATCGGTAGGACGATCAGATTGCAGAAAATCTTTGCTAATACTTTCAATTTCCCTGTTTAATTCAACTGTCAGCTTGACCTGATCGTTTAAATTAGCGTTAATAACATCGAGAATAATTTCTCCATCTTTTTTCGAAGCAAAAGTATAAACGTTTTTTTGATCCTGATTAGTCTGAATTTTCAAAGCAGAATTGCCTCTATGTGCCTTATACATCATGAAAACATCATAGTTCGGCGTCAGAATTGTCTGGTCGCCTTCAGTCAATATCAGGGCGTTTAAAACGTTAATTGTTTGAGCAACACAAGCCATCGTTACTTTATCGGAATTTTTCTGCAAAATATCCAACATGAGAGCCGTTGAAATTGCATCCCGCATCGTGACCTGCTGTTTTAATGCTGGTTTGGCAGTAAAAGCAGTTCTATGCCAATTGCCCCATTCGCCAACCACCAAATCAATTCGATCAAGTCTGTGGTCCAGCGATGATTCGGGTTGAGGTATATTTTGCAAACCCTCTTTAATCAAATCAGCCTGTTGATTGATAATCTGATCTAACTCCCGAGTCCCGTTGATAACTCGGTACCAGTCATCTTCGCCAAAATCCGTCGGCGTATCGGATTCGTGTTCAATGTTCCAGTTATAAAAGTGCAGATCCATAGCGTTAATGCCCGGTTGCCGATAAAAGGAAAAAGCCTTCAAGAAATCTTTTGTCCACTTAACACGTTCTATCGGCTTATTGCCATCGGGGCCGCTTGCAATTTTATAGATTGGGTTCTGATCAAAAATGCTTTTTTGGAAGGTCGGCATCGCCGATGCATATTCCCGATACTTGTCGGCATACATTTCCGGTGTCATTGATCCGCCACCGCCCCAAACCTCATTACCAATTCCCTAATATTTAACAGCATATGGTTCAGCGTGCCCATTATCTTTTCTTTGATTCGATAACGAGGTTTTTTCACTGCGATTGCAATACTCCATCCAATCCTTCATCTCCTGGACACTAGCGCTGAGCATATTTATATTGAACCAGGGCTGGGCACCGATTAATTCACAGAATTCCATAAATTCATCCGTGCCAAACGAATGTCGATCTCTTTGATAGGTTCCAAAATTTTCATTGAAGGAAATCGGTCGATCTTTCTGTGGACCAATACCGTCTCGCCAATGATAGGTGTCGGCATAACATCCACCAGGCCAACGTACAACTGGTGGAGCAAGTTTTTTTAGGGCATCGACAGTTCCTTTTCGCATCCCGTCGATGTTGGGAATTTTGGAATCCTTGCCTACCCAGATTCCTTCATCGATGCAATTTCCTAAAAATTCAATAAATTGACCATGCAAATTCGGATTAATTTGTCCGTAACTATTTTGGTCATTAATATTTATCTTCATAAATTTGTTGCCTCCTTACGAAATCTATTGTAATAATAATGTAAGCGTTTTAATATAAGAATTTTAAACAGATTAGCAAATTTTTATGCTGAATTATTATAAAAATTTGCTAATTGCAACTTAACTAGATTTAAATTCTTAAGAAGGCTCAGTCATTGAAAACCGCATTGGATGCCATTTTGAATCATCTTATAAGAGTCCTCCGGGTCCCGATTCGCTTATTTCAGCAGGATCGTTTAATTCAGTACTGGGGGCATCCTCCACATTCAGACAAATTAATCGATAATCGTGAATTGATTAATCAACTATTGCTCGATTCGAGTAAAGATTTTCCATATTTAAAATATTTGTCGGCACAAAAAGTGATTGCCGTAATTTCCGGTAAAAATATTAAATACCTGATTGGTCCGGTTACTATTAATGATTCATCTGAGAAAACACCCGTTTTCGCTCAAACCGACGATTCTACTTATTCGACAGAATTTTTATTCGAAGAATTAAATTTGCTGCAAAACGCAATTCATGGAAGCGATCTTCAAAATTCGGACATTTTTATCAATAATCACTTGAGCGAAAATAAAATTAGAAACAACGATGCACAAATAGCCCGTTATTCCAGTGACAACCAAGAAAACGAATTTGTTCATAATCCATACGATCAGGAAGTAAGAGAGCTTCGCAGCGTGACGGAAGGTAACTTATCGGCCCTGAAGGAAAGTATCCACGAGTCATACGAAGGGAGTTTTGCTACACTTGGACCAACCAAATTGCGTTCTTTGAAAAATCTGGCAATTGTTGATTTGGTCTTGTTAGCACGAGCCGCCATTAAAGGCGGAATTGATTATGAACAATCTTTTACAATCAATGACCAATATATTCGATCGGTTGAACAAGCCAATAATGTTCAGGACGTAATTGCTTTAAGTTTGCAGGCAAAAATCCAATATACCGAGTTGGTTCATAATATTAATTATCCAGTCGAAAAGACAAAGACCAATTTAATCATCAAACGCTGCAAAAAATATATCCAAACTCATTTGCACAATAAAATTCATCTTGAAAAACTCGCCAAATATTGTAATGTCAGCGAACAATACTTATCCAAAATATTTCACGATACTCAGCAAACAACTGTAAATGAATATATTCAGAGGGAAAAAATCGAAGCGAGCAAACGCGATTTGATTTATACAGACTTGCCGATCAATACGATTGCACTCAATTTTGCTTATGCATCGACAAGTCACTATGGAAGTGTGTTTAAAAGAATTATCGGCATGACACCACTAAAATATCGCAATACATTCGGCAAGGTCTGAGAAAACTTAGTAATAAACATGTTCATAAAAAACTTAATTGGGATAATAAAATAAAAGAATTCTCTTTTAGAATTCTTTTTTTGAATATAGCTTATATAAAAGCCCTATTAAAAATGAAGTAATCATTCTACTGATCTATTAGAACTTTCATAAATGTTGCGGAAAAAATCGGCTTCAAGATCATTGCATTCTTTTGCCAATTCATCTCTTTGATCAAGTTGGAAATCATGCCCTCTTGGATGCTGGTCATCGCTAAATACCCGTTGTTGAACATTAACGCCGACCTTTTTAAGTTTTTCTGCCAATTGGAGCGACTGATGTTTTAAGAAATCGTCTACAGCAGTGACAATATAAACTGGTGGAAAATCTTTTGTCAGATACTCCTCCGTCCGTAGTTGTTGTCCCCATTTTTCCAAAGCATTTTTGCCAAAATAGGCTTCGACTTCACTGTCCTCCGGCATGCTTTCCGGATCAGCCAGACAAGAAAGAGCGGAATTCAGACCGGTCGCCAGAATTCTTAGTTTGGGTGAATTGTAATCAAACAATTTTTTAAAATCCGGATTGCTGAGAATCGTCAAATATTGTTCAGCCAATTGCCCACCAGCACTGTCGCCGACAACAAAGACTGATTGTGGATCCAAACCATAATCCCGGACATGATTGCCGAGCCAATTCATCATTTCGTTAACATCTTCCAAAGCGGCTGGATAGGGATGATCAGGCGCTAAGCGATAATTAAAATTGATAACTCCAAAACCGCGTTGAGCCATGCCCAAACAATAGAACTGATATCCTTCTTTATTTCCATAGAAAAAACCGCCGCCGTGAATGCTGATAAGCATTGGAATCGGAAGATCATGATCCTCCGGTAGATATATATCGAACAAATTATCCTTGCCATGGGGACCATAGCTCAAATTATCATAGCGTTTAATACCTTTTGGCGAGGTTGATAAGCCTTCATCGCGTTTTGCATCGGCTTTTCCCCATTCCTGCTTAAACTTTTCGATTTTTTTTAAAACTATTTCTGACATATTTAATCCTGATTTTTATTTTATTTATAAGAAATTTAAATTAAAAACATTCAATTTAAACAATTTCTTTCTTGTTTCTCGTTTTAAAAGAAAATATTGAAAAAATTGATATCACGAACATAACAATAAAAGCGATCATCGCGACCAGCATGCTCGACTGAGCGCCGGCTGTCCAAAATAATCCTCCGAGAAAATTCAAAATTGTCGGGCAGGCAAAAACTCCAATATTAGTAGTAACTAATAAAACAGTAGATGCCAAATTTTCCGAATTCTTTGGTGCAACCTTAGCCATCCAGACATAAATCGACGGTACCATAAGTCCAAAACCAACACCGGAAACAATTGCGCCTAAACCAACGATCAACAAATCACTGCCAAAAGCAATCAGTGAAAATCCAAGGGCAGCAAATAAGAATCCTGCAGATAAAGTAAGGTTCTTTAGGAATTTACTTACTTTGCCATAAACGGCTCCAATCGGAATACCAAACAAAGTTGTAATTCCGTTTAAAACAGATACCTGGCTCAAACTACCAATTCTTTTAGCCGTTACCAAGGCTGGAAGCTGTAATTGGGAAGCCAGGAAAAACGCAAAAACCAAAAAAATCAAAACCGACAGTCCCCAAACCGGAAGATTGATTGTTTGTTTACCGGAATTTGAAGATACTTGTTTTCCTGAAGAAGAAACACTTTTACCTTCATTTAACAGCTGTCGTGGAATACAGAAAATAAACAAAGCCATAATCGGTAATGCAATTAGATAAATCAGAAAAGTCTGGTGCCAACCCAAAGTAACCAGCCAGCTTACAAGGAAGGCTCCCAAGGCGCCTCCAAGCGATCCAGTCGCCCCCTGAAAACCCATCATCGTCGATAATTCATCACCCTTATAAAATCTCGCAATAAGACTGACGCACATGGAATTAAAAAGACCGATTCCGGATCCCAAGAGAAATCTGGAAACAAAAACGAGTGCATAATCGTTCGAAAAAACCGGAATTATACCGGCAACGAGTGCAAGCAATAGACCAAAAATCACTGTGTTTTTTCCTCCAATTAGTTTAATAACAAAAGTACTCAAGAAAAGGAAGACAATAATACCAAAATTCGGGACCGTTACCAAAGTTTCCACAGCCGTTTCCGTTTCCCCTTTAAAAGATCCATACATCAAGGGTAAAGCTGATGAAATAGCCGGAGCGATCATCGTCATCAAAGAGATTGAAAGAATTGATAGTTTGAATAAAGGTCTGTGAACTATATTCTCTTCTTGCATGTTTTATACCTCCAAATTAATTTCGTACAAGTATTTGCTTAATAATTATTTCTGCCGGCAAATCACTAAATTCTTTTTAAGTTAAATCCCTGTACAAAGTTAGGTTACAATGAAAGCGGTTACTTTAAGAGCGAATTGCGACCCTCTTTTCAGTCTTTTTATGACATCTTTTTCTTAAGCGAACAATATTTATATTCTGAATTTTAAAAAAGAGCTCTTCAATCATTATTGAAAGTAAAACTTATGTATTATCATGAATCAATCGATAGCAAATCCAAAATCTTTCCAGTCAAGATAATTCTGCATGATAAGGCAGTTAATGTTCCAAAACACTGGCATCATTCTTTGGAAATAAGTTATACCTATCAGGGCAGCATTCCCGATTTCACAATTGCCGGGAAACACTATTCAACCCGACCGGGAACGATTTTAGTTGTTAATTCCAATGAGATTCACTCGGTGTTTTTCCCGAAAACAAAAAAACGGCAAGATAGTTTGGCTTTAAGTTTAATATTCCCTTATCCTTTTCTAATGAAAATAGTTCCTAATTATCGCTATCGTCGATATGAAATTCCCGATAAGGAATTATTAACAGCAAATAATCAACAGAATTTAGCAGAATTGGAAGGGATTTTAAAAAAATTCTTCCAATTTGCTTCCCATCAAACAAATTCTTTGGATGAGATCAGCAAAACTTCGCAAATATTACAGATTCTCTACCTGCTAACAAAAAATTTCTCCAGTATCGTAACGACGCCAAACGATCTTGCCACAACCGATAAACCATTTGAACGTTTGGATGAAATAATCATGTTTATTCAAGAACACGCCAAAGAAGCTTTGACAGTTACAAAAATTGCCGATCATTTTAATTTGTCTACTAGTTATTTTTCGAGAAATTTTAAGTATTATATGGGCAACTCGGTAATTGAATATTTGAATCTGGTTCGTCTTCATGAAGCATATCAGCTACTAACAAATACAAAAAAATCAATCCTGGTAATTTCTACTCAAGTTGGATTTCCGAATGAAAAAGCTTTTACGAGAACTTTTAAACGAATCTACAAAGTGACGCCAACCGATTATCGAAAACGACTGAGCGGAAAAAATAGAACGAACATACTTTGATGGATACTTATATAATTAAGTTGAGTTATTCGGGTTAATTTTCTTTTTCGATAAATTAGGGGGAGCTCAATGAACAAACATAAATTGTTGAACAGTTTTCTTCGTTGGGCTAAATTATTTAAAAAATATTACCAACAGGGGAATGTTAATAATAATGCGATAATCTTGTCTTACTATTTATTGCTTTCCCTACCACCAATTATTTTGATACTTGGAAATTTGCTGGCACATCTGAAAATCGGTGTTAGGACGATTCTTAATTACATTATTCAAATCACACCGTCTGATATGAGTAATATTATCAAACCGATTATCAATTCCTTTCTGACTAACGGCAGCAATAGTAGTTTGTCAATTGGAATTTTAGTTACAATCTGGTCGGCATCCGGATTAATTGCGACGCTTCGACGCTGCTTCAATCAGATTTACAATTCTTCGAGCAAACAAAATGCCATTGTAAGCAGAATTCTTTCTTTTATCCTGCTCTTACTGGCTTTTCTATTGTTCGCTCTTCTTCTATCAATAATGCTGTTTGGCCAATACCTTCTCAAATTACTGAAAAATAACTTTGGCACGTCTCTCGGTTGGCTGACGAGTCTGCTTGGAGCAAAAAATTTAATTGGTTTGGTCGGTTTATTTTCTCTCCTGATATTAATTTATTATTTCGTACCTCAGGCCAAAATAAAATGGCGCTACGTCTGGATTGGCGCAGTATTTACGTCTTTGGGCTGGCTATTACTGGCTCAGGGATTTCAGCTATATGTTGAATATTTTGCCCAACGGGTTTCTTCGTATCAGACAATCGGAAGCTTTATATTATTGATGTTTTGGCTTAATTTTTCTAGTTCCATTATTCTGATCGGTGGAGTAATAAATGCCAGCTGTCAAAATTATTTTGAAAAAGTGGTTAAATTTTAAAGCAAAAAATAGCAGAAAATACAAAAACCTGTTTTAGCAAAGGAAAAAAATCAATAAAAACTAAGACAAGTACTTATTCCGTAAAATTTGAATCTTTTCATCACTAAGGCCAAGGTATTTTTTTAAATAGGCCTGGGGGCTTCCAGCGATTTCATCCATAGCAGCGAAAGCATTTTCGAGATAGTTACGATCTGTCAGCAAAAAATGTTTTACATTATCTATATCGTCATCGTCCTCTCCTCTTTCAACCATCCGCTCTAACTCAACCTCTGTCTGTTCATGATTATAAGTATCCGTCAACAGGTAATCCTGAAAAATAGTTTTTTTGTCAATGCCAACGGCCAAAAAAAAGAGTGCCGTCGCAATACCTGTTCGATCTTTTCCTTTCGTACAGTGAAATAAAATTGCACCATCGTCCTGATTCAACAAGTAATCAAAAAATTGCCGATAGGCTTGTTGAGAAAATTCATCAGTGATCAAACGCCGATAAGTATTCATCATTTGCTTATATGCAAAACCGTTACTGTGGGATAAGCGATGAAATTCTTCCGGAGTAATCGTCGAATAAGTCGTGTCCTGGTCTAAAACTGTCAATCTTATATCATTGGAGGTCTCTGGATAAATATCAGGATCATTTAAGCTCTCGTCAAGACTGCGAAAATCAATAATCGTATTGATATGGCGGCGCTTTAGAACCCGAAGATCATGATTGGTAAAATTGTTCAGTGCAGAACCGCGAAAAAGCCTGCCCCAAAGAATTTTTTTTCCGTCATGGGTCTGATAACCGCCAAGGTCACGAAAATTAGAACCACCTTTTATTTTTAAAACACGTTTTTCAAACATAAGACTCCAAAAAGAAAGACCGCTAAAAAAGCGATCAATAGTTATTTACTTCGTGCCGAATAAACGATCGCCGGCATCTCCTAGACCGGGAACGATATAACCATTTTGATTTAAATGATCATCAAGTGCTGCTGCATAAATATCGACATCCGGGTCAGCTGCCTGAACAGCCTTAACACCTTCCGGTGCAGCAACAAGCACCATTAATTTTATGTATTTCGCGCCACGCTTCTTTAGGGCGGCTATCGCATCTTTAGCAGAACCACCGGTTGCGAGCATTGGATCAACAACAATTACTTCTCTTTTTTCAATATCTTCGGGCAATTTAATGAAATATTCGTGCGGTTCGAGCGTTTTCTCATCACGATACATTCCAATATGGCCAATTCGAGCGGCCGGAATTAATTTAACGACACCGTCGACCATCCCTAAACCAGCTCGTAAAATCGGCACAACAGCGACCTTTTTACCAGTTAATTGTTTAACTGTCGCATGGGCAACAGGTGTATCTATTTCGACATCTTCCAGCTGCATATCACGGCTGACTTCGTAAGCCATCAGCATCGCGATTTCATTAACCAAGTCGCGAAAGTCTTTCGTACTAGTATTTTTATCACGTAAAATTCGTAATTTGTGTTGAATCAATGGATGATTGATTACAGTAAATTTAGACATGTTTTTAATAACCCTTTTCTATACTATCATTACAATCCGAAATGTTGGCCGCCAGCCGATTTTTCCAGACGATTCATATAAGCTTCTCCAATTCCTTCACTAGGCAGGGACTCAACATAAATTGTTTGAATATCTTTTTGATCGTCGAAAAACCTTAAAGCGGAAAATAATTCTTCGGTTGCCGAATCGGCCGTTTCACCCAGAGACCAGGAATGCCGGCGATCAAGTTTTAATTGATTCAAGCTGTCTTCTAAAGCGACAACGGCATCATTTTTTTTAAGCTGCTGTTTTAAATCTTTTAAGTCGGTTTGATTGAAAATCACGACTGCCTTGCTGGGAGCATAATGACGATATTTCATTCCGGGAGCTTTTGGAGCGATGTTCGCAGCAAGCGAGATTGGTCCAGTCGGATCAATTACTTTTTCTCCCAACACAGAAGAGACCTGATCGGCCGTGACTGCTCCTGGACGTAAAATGGTCGCTTGTTTGACTGACAGATCGACAATTGTTGATTCAACGCCAATCTCAGTTGGGCCATCGTCGATGACAGCATCAATCCTCCCATCCATATCATGGAGAACATGTTCGGCGGTTGTCGGAGAAGGTTTGGTCGATAAATTAGCTGAAGGGCCAACGATAGGATTATTTAACAAGGTAATCAAATGACGAGTCACATCGTTTTTTGGATTTCTAAAAGCCGCCGTTAATAGTCCGGCGGTAACGTTATCCGGCAGAATATCCTGATCAATTAAAGGCAAAATCATTGTTAAAGAACCAGGCCAAAAATTTTCAATCAATTTTTCGGCACGCCAATCCAGTTTAGCAAAACGAGAAGCCATTTCAGCATTGGATACAGTTACGATTAAAGGATTGTCGTGCGGGCGCTTTTTGGCAGCAAAGACCTTTTCCACTGCATCACGTTTAGTGGCATCAGCACCAATCCCATAAACAGTTTCAGTCGGGAAAGCAACAACCCCTCCGCTGGCCATTATATTGGCCGCTTCGGCAATTGCCTTTTCACTTGTTTTCAATACCAAGGTCATACTTCTAATTCCTCCATGCGATAAAACGATCCAATCCGGAAATATCTTTAAAAATTTCTATCTGGGCTTTTGGAAAATTCTTTTTAATCAAAGATTTGATTTCATCACCCTGACGATAATCCATTTCAAAAATTGCATAACCGTCCGGTTTTAAATGCTTAACAGTTTCCGGAATCATTTTCCTAAAAACATCCATACCATCGGCACCGGCATAAAGAGCCTGATGTGGCTCAAAATCAACAACCTGTTTGTCAATTTCTTTTTCACCAGTCTTAACATAAGGCGGGTTGGAAACAATCAAATCAAACAGGCCATTAACATTCTCCAAAAGATCGGAACGAATGAATTTAACTTCGGTAGCCGACAAATTTTGCGAATTTTTTTTAGCCAGGTCCAAAGCATCCTGACTGATATCGACAGCTAAAACATTTTTCGCTTTCAGTTCCAGCGCCAAAGTAATCGCCAGATTTCCACTCCCGGTACCGATATCCAAAATTGAAAAATCATCTTCCAAGGGCAGCAATACAGCGTTCTTAACGTGGTCAATCAACTCGGCTGTCTCAACTTCCGGAATCAAGACCTGTGGTCCAACCGAAAAATCCCGCCCATAAAAATTGGCAAAGCCGAGTACATATTGAACAGGTTCACCGGCTTGGACTTTGTCGAAATCCAGTCTGAGCTTGCTTTCGGTTCGTGCCGGAATTTGTTCGGAAAACCTTAACAAAAGTTCGGTATTGTTAATTTTCAATTCTCCGCGCAAAAAAACATCGATCGTTTCAAAGTCGACTGATGTTTTAAAAAAATCATTTCTAATTTGCCGTAAAGTGGTCATTAGCCTTTATTATAGTTAAATCATTTCCTCTAAGCGCTTAGTTTGATCAGCAATTATTAAAGCATCAATAATTTCTTCCAAATCGCCGTTAATTACCTTGTCCAGTTTATTCAAAGTGAAATTAATTCGATGGTCGGTAACTCTATTTTGAGGAAAATTATAGGTACGGATCCGTTCCGAGCGATCGCCGCTGCCGATTTTTGTCCGTCGCTGTTGATCGTATTGTTCACGGTTTTCCTGGGCAAAATGATCATAGACCCGCGAACGAAGAATCTGCCAAGCTTTACTTCGATTTTGTTGTTGGGAACGTTGCTCCTGCATTTCGACTTTGATTCCGGTTGGGAGATGGACAAGACGGACTGCCGAACTGGTTTTATTGATATGCTGGCCTCCAGCACCTGAAGAACGATAGACATCCTCACGAACGTCCTTCGGATCGATCAGGCCCTCTGTATCAATATCTTCAAACTCAGGCATAACTCCAACAGTTGCAGTACTGGTATGAACACGCCCCTGAGTCTCTGTAACGGGAACTCTTTGGACCCGATGAGCTCCGGATTCAAACTTCAGTTTGCTATAAACATTTTCACCAGAAATATTGATAACCGCTTCCTTAAAACCACCAGCCTCGCCGACTGTCTGGTCAACAATCTCAAAACTCCAATTCTGCGATTGGGCATAATGGGCATACATGTTCAGCAGATCACCAGCAAACAGGTTGGCTTCATCTCCACCAACAGCACCACGAATTTCCATGATAATATTCTTATCGTCATTCGGATCCTTTGGGATCATCAGAACTCTGAGTTTCTCTGATAGTTCGGATTGTTCCGGTTCCAATTCAGACAATTCTTTTTTTGCCAAAGAAGCCATTTCTTTATCATTTAAAAGTTCTTTGTCATCGTTGATTTCATTGGTTAACTGTTGATATCTGCGATAATTTTCGACAATTGGCGTAATCTCACCAAGTTCTTTGGCATAACGAGTATATTTGCCGCTATCAGAAGCCACATCGGGATCGGCCAGCAGCTCGTTAAGTTCATCGTAACGATCAACTACGTTTTGAATTTGTGCAAAGATTTTGTCCACTTATCTATAATAGTTGATTAACGTTGACAAAATAAAACGATTTAAAACTTCCGAAAACGTTGATAACGCTGTTCAACCAAAGCATCAGGCGTCAAAGCGAATAATTCGTTAAAAGCTGAAAACAATTGCTGACGAAGTCCGACCAAATCCAAAGGCTCCGGTAAAATTTGTTCAACAACGCCAGCATCCAATAAAGCGGCCGGAGTCAATCCCATGACTTCAGCGGCTTCCGAAGAACGCTTGGCATCTTTCCACAAAATCGAGGCAAATCCTTCTGGAGAAAGTACGGCATACTCACTATGTTCAGTCATCCAGACACGATCGCTGCTGGCCAAAGCAAGCGCTCCACCACTACCTCCTTCACCGAAAATAAGCGAAATAACCGGAACTTTTAAATTCATCATTGTAGCAATACAAGATGCAATCGCTTCGCCCTGGCCGGCTTTTTCAGCGTCCATCCCCGGAAAAGCACCCGGTGTATTAATCAAAGTAACGACCGGACGACAAAAAAGTTCGGCCTGTTTCATGAGTCGGATTGCTTTTCGATATCCCCAAGGCTCCGGGCTGCCGAAATGGGTTGCCAATCTGTTCTCGACATCATGGCCTTTTTGAGTAGAAATCAAAGTCACCGGTCGATCCAAAAGCCGACCGATTCCACCGATAATGGCCGGATCATCAGCACTATTGCGATCGCCATGAAATTCACGAAAATCAGTCAGCAATTGCTTAATCATTACTCTACTATCAGTTTTATTATCACTACGAGCTCGTTTAACGACTTCCGCAGCTGAAACTTTTTCCTTATTTGTCATGATTGGCTCTCCAAGCGTTTGATTGATTCATATCCAAAAGAAGTTTCAATTCTTCGGTCAAATGTTCACGCGGGACTATTTCGTCAACGAAACCATTTTTTTGTAATTGCTCGGCACTTTGAAAATCGGCAGGCA
Organism: Oenococcus oeni; assembly: GCF_020510245.1. Classification (NCBI taxonomy): domain Bacteria; kingdom Bacillati; phylum Bacillota; class Bacilli; order Lactobacillales; family Lactobacillaceae; genus Oenococcus; species Oenococcus oeni. Next base: position 1,580,692 of record NZ_CP084701.1, read on the forward strand.
ATTTTTGTTTGACAGTCTGCTCGATAACACGCCGCCCGGCAAAACCGATTAAAGCTTTTGGTTCGGCGATTGTAATGTCAGCTTCCATCGCAAAGCTGGCTGTAACACCGCCAGTCGTTGGATCAGTTAGAACAACAATATACAAAAGTCCTGCCTGGCGATGACGATTAACGGCCGCTGTGACTTTGGACATTTGCATTAGAGAATGAATTCCTTCCTGCATACGGGCACCGCCGGAAGCTGTAAAAAGAATCACCGGCAATTCATGAAGAGTAGCCCGTTCGAACAAACGAGCCAGTTTTTCACCGGTAATCATTCCCAAACTTCCCATAATGAAATAAGGATCCATGATCCCCAGAGCAACCGATCTTTTATCCAAAAGAGCCAGTCCTGTCCATACACTTTCATTCAATTTAGTTATTTTTTGAGCCCGCTGCAATTTTTCCGAATACCCAGGAAAGGAAAGCGGATCTTTAGTAACTAAATCAGCGTCCCATTCAACAGCATCCTTAGTGAGCATTCTCAATCTTTTGCGGGCTGTTAAACGGAATCCATAACCACATTCGGGACAAACATCGAAATTTCCAAAACGACGATAATAAAAACGCGAATGGCATCTTGGACATTCCCGCCAAATCCCAGAAGGTATTTGAGTTAAATATCGGTTAAGCAACTTGTCGGTTTGTTGTTTGGAATAGTCTTTAAGTCGGTTAAACCAGGTCATCCTACCTTCTCCTCAGACAATTGGGCCTGCCAATAGGGCAAAAATTCTTTTTCAATATAATCAGTCGTTGTATTGCCTTTGATGACAGCCGGGGAATGAAGAAGCCTTTGTTGAAAATCCAAATTACTTTTAACTCCAACAAGCGACATCTCATCCAACATACGATCCATAATTGCCAAAGCCTCCTTTCTATTCGACCCGTGAGCAATTAATTTCGCTATCATCGAATCATAGAAAGGCGGAATTGTACTCCCGTTTTCAATAGCCGAGTCGACGCGTGCACCCGGACATCCCAGTGGAAAATGAACAGATTTTATTTTTCCGGCTTGAGGCAGAAAATTATGAACCGGATCTTCGGAGTTGATTCGGCACTCAATTGCCGTTCCATGAATTTTAATATCGCTTTGTTTCAAAGAGATCTTTTCTCCAGAAGCAACGCATATTTGCATTTTGACTAGGTCGATACCCGTTACCATTTCTGTAATCGGGTGTTCAACTTGCAGACGAGTATTCATTTCCATGAAATAAAAATGATGCTGGTCATCCATCAAGAACTCAAAAGTACCGGTATTCAAATAATTGATTGCCTTGGCAGCCTTGGCGGCAACCGACATCAAGTATTCACGTTCTGAAGGGTTAATCAAAGGACAAGGACTTTCCTCAACCATTTTTTGATGGCCACGCTGCAAAGAACAGTCACGCTCGGGAAAAGCCAAGATGTTTCCAGCACTATCTCCCATTACCTGAACTTCGACATGCTTGGGGGATTGGATAATCTTTTCGATGTACATATCGTCATCGTCAAAAGAAAGTTTCGTTTCCCGCTGTGCGTCAGGAAATTTTTTAATCAGATCTTCCCGATCTTTAATAGCACGAATTCCTTTACCCCCACCACCAGCTGCCGCTTTTAACATAACCGGATAACCGATTTGATCAGCGATTTCGAGTGCAGCATCGATATTTTTAATCGATTGATTGCTGCCGGGAACAACCGGGACACCATGTTTTTTCATTGTGCTGCGAGCATTGGACTTATTACCCATTAATTCAATTGTCTTGGCCTCCGGGCCAATAAAAATAACGCCGCATTCAGCGCAAACTCTTGCAAACTCGGCGTTTTCAGACAAAAAACCAAAGCCAGGATGAATTGCGTCGGCTCCAGAAAGAACAGCCGCACTGACGATGTTCTGAATGTTTAAATAAGAATCGGCCGGCTGCGGCCCACCGATACAAACGGCGATATCTGCCAATTTAACAAAAAGACTATCGCGATCAGCCGTTGAATAAACCGCAACTGATTCGATCCCCATCTCACGAAGGGCGCGAATAATCCGGACAGCAATTTCACCACGATTAGCAATCAAAACACGTTTAAACATTTATTTCACCTCACTTGATCAAAAAGAGCAAATCCGCAGAACAAGCTTTTTCTCCATCAACGGTTGCCAGAGCATGTGCACTACCAATGTTGTCTTTTAATTTGTCCAAAGTCACATTCAAGGTTAGAGTATCGCCGGGACGAACCATTCTTCTAAATTTGACCTTATCGACACCACCAAAATAAGGTGTTTTGCCAGCAAAACGATCCATTTTAAGCAATGCAATCGCGCCAGCCTGGGCAAGTGCTTCAACAATCAAAACACCCGGCATAACCGGATTCCCAGGAAAATGCCCCTGAAAAAATTCTTCGTTAATTGTGACATTTTTTTGGGCCAAAATTCGTTCACCAGATACTAATTCCAAAACCCGATCAACCATTAACATCGGATAACGATGAGGTAAAACTTTCTGAATCTCAGTCGCTGTCATTACAATTTGTTCCGTCATTTCTTTGCCTCCGTGTGTACTTTAATTAAAGGCTGATCATAATCAACCATTGATTCGTTATCAATTAAAATTTCGGCAACTGTGCCGCTGACCGAGCTTTTAATTTCAGTCATCATTTTCATTGCCTCGATAACACAGACAACATCGCCAGCCTTAACCTGATCGCCAACTTTTACGTATGACTCTGCATCTGGATTGGCCTGCAAGTAAGCCACTCCAACTAAAGGAGAGTTAATAGTGCTCGTATTTTCGTCATCTTGTTGTTTGGCTTTAGCTTTTCCTTTGTCTGCCTCGGAAACTTCATCATTAGAATCGGAGTTGTTAGAATCCAAAGGAACTTGTGCCGAGGAAGCTGGTTTATCAGCTGTTTTAGAAGTTGAACTTTCACGATTATTTTTGTTTTTCGACAAATATAAACGAACCCCGTCAACAGTTAAATCAAATTCACGAATCGAACTTTGATTGATCTGTTCAATTAGATCTTTAATAGTTTTTTCGTCCACGCTTAATCACTCCATTTTTTAAAGGCCAAAACAGCGTTATGGCCCCCAAACCCAAAGGAATTACTCAAAGCATAGTCAACTTTTGTTTGAGCATTCTCTTCAGTAACTAGATTAACTTGACATTCCGGATCCTGTTCAGTAATCCCGACGTTGACTGGCAACTGCCCATCACGCAATGCGCTAACAGTCGCAACTGCCTCGATCGCACCAGCTGCACCAAGCAAATGACCGGTCATTGATTTAGAGCTGCTGACCAAAACCTGCTGATCTTTAGAGAAAACTTGATTAATTGCGGCAGCTTCAGCGAAATCATTGCCATGAGTAGCTGTGCCATGAGCATTTATGTAACCAATTTGTTCTGCTTTTAAGCCAGCCTCTTCAATTGCCAATCGCATAGCTCTAGCTGCTTGAGTTCCAGCCGGGTCGGGACTTGTAATATGGTAAGCATCTTCGCTGGCACCATAGCCAACTAATTCGCCAAGAATTTCAGCGCCACGTTTTTGGGCGTGTTCGAGCGACTCTAAAATAAGTGTTCCGCCTCCTTCTCCCATCACAAAGCCGTTACGGTTTTTATCAAAGGGTAGAGAAGCTTTTGTTGGATCAGTTGCTTTGGACAGAGTCGAAAGAGCAGCGAAACCACCGATTCCAATTTCATTAATCGAAGCCTCAGAACCACCGGTTAGCATTATATCGGCTCGGCCGGACTCGATTGCTCGAAAAGCTTCGCCGATCGCGTTTGCGCCGGAAGAACATGCTGTTACGATCGTCATGCAGATATTTTGTGCATGAAAACGGATCGCCAAATTTCCGGCCGCCATATTCGCGATTGCAGTTGGAACAAACATTGGCGAAACGCGATCAGCACCAAGATCGTGCATTCTAATAACCTGTTCTTGAATAGTTGTTAAACCGCCGATTCCAGAACCATAAATTACTCCAAAACGTTCGGGATCGGGTGTTTGATCTTCCAACCCAGCTTGTTGATAAGCTTCCAAAGCCGAATAAACGGCAAATTGCGAAAAGCGATCCATTCTCCGCAAATCTTTTTTGCTTAAACGAACCAAAGGATCAAAGTCTGCTGCTTCACCAGCTAAAGTCACGCCGGTTGCGCTTGAATCAAAAGTCGAGATCGGTCGAAAACCAACCTGTTGTTTTCGCAAGCCGGAAACAAATTCATTAACCGAACTTCCCAACGGCGTTACGGCACCCATACCAGTGATTACTACTCGTGTCATTAAATACCTCCATCTTGTCTAAATAATTCAAGCCATCGACAAACCACCATCAATGGTGATTACTTGACCTGTAACATAGTCATTTTCCGCTAAAAAAACCGCCGCTTGAGCAACTTCGTCAGGTGATCCAAAATCACCTAAAGGAATTTGTTTTTTTAACTGTTCTTGATTTTTTTCAGCCAGAGCAGAAACCATATCGGTCGAGATCATGCCCGGCGCAATTGCATTACAACGCACATGACGACGAGCAGCTTCTCTAGCAAGTGTTTTTGTCAAACCAATTAAACCAGCTTTACTGGCAGCGTAATTAAGTTGGCCAATATTGCCTATCAAAGCAACAACACTGGAAATATTGATAATGCTGCCTCTTTTTTGATGGTACATCGTCTTAAGCGCCGGCTGAGTGACATTAAAACTACCAATTAGATTAGTTTTAATCGGAGCTTGAAAATCTTCTGAAGACATCCGATTAGCCAACATATCACGATTGATACCAGCGTTGTTAACCAACACATCAATTTGATGAAAATGTTCTATCGTTTGCTCGACTATATATTGAGCTTCTTTTTCATCGGCAACATCTCCAATTGCAGAAAATACACGATTGTTATCGGGGAATTGCTTCAATACTTCTTCAGGAATTGCATGTCGGCTGTTCAATACAATATTGCAACCACGTGAATAGAAAGCTTTTGTAATTGCTAAGCCGATTCCGCGAGTACTGCCAGTGACAAGTACGGTTTTATCTTGTAAATCCATATAAACTCCTTTAATTTTCAAACTTAGGCTGTTAAGGCAGCTAGAGCTTTCTTCAAGGAAGCTGAATCATTGACAGCATAATATCCATCAAGTTTTAGAGTTTTCTTGGCAAAAGAAACCAGCGAATGTCCAGGACCCAATTCAACAACAGAATCAACACCAAGATCCCGTAATTCAAACAAGCAGTCGGTAAAACGAGTTGAACTGATCATTTGTTTGCTGAGAGTCTCGCCGATTGAGGAATCCGTGAAAACTTTTCCGGTAGTATTGCTTACAACTGGAATGATCGGGTCTTTGAACTGAATCTTTTCCAAATCCGGTAAAAATTGTCGATTGGCTGATTCCATCAAAGGAGTATGAAAAGCTCCACTAACCGGCAAATCAACAATTCGCTGGACACCGGCTTGATGAAGAGCTTCAACTGCTGTTTTAACAGCATCCACTTGGCCACCGATGACGGTCTGTTTTGGATAGTTATAATTAGCAATCTGAACTTTTTGGCCACTTGATTGAAAAACATCTTGACATACATCTTCAATCAATTTTGTATCTTGGCTCATAACCGCAGCCATGGCACCGGGAAACTCCTCACTGGCTTGTTGCATTAACTGCCCACGTTTTTCAATTAGTTTCAAACCCTCTGAAAAGTCCAAAGCATCACCAGCAACCAAAGCACTGTATTCACCCAAACTCAGACCGACAAGAGCACTTGCCTGTGGCAGTTCATTCTTTATGGCGCGATAAAGAGCCGTACTTAAAACAAATATTGCCGGTTGAGCAAAACGCGTTTCTGCCAAACGTTTGTCCCCGCTTTGCCAAAGGTTCCATAAATCAACTCCCAAAAGCGATTTTGCTTGATCGAAAGTTTCACGAAAACTGCTCGATTCAAGGTAAAGTGACTGGTCGAGTGGCTCGATTTTTCCACCCTGACCGCTAAATAAATAAGCGAGTTTAATTGCCGTAACCTCCAAGTAATTTTGCAGCCTGATCAGTTACTTCCTGTAGAATTTCAGCAACTGGTTGTTCTTTAGTAACCAAGCCGGAAATTTCTCCAGCCATGTAAGAACCCTTCTCTACATCGCCGGTTTCAACCGCCCTACGCAAACTTCCATTGCCTAATTCTTCAACTCCGCCAAAATCAGGATTTTCCTTTTGAGCCTCTGATTTTTCCTGACGAATAAAATTAACAGCCATCTTGTTTTTTAAAACACGTGCCGGATGACCAGCAAATTTACCGGTTACCAGCGTATCGATATCTTTTGCTTTTAAAACCGACTCTTTATAACGCGGATGAATATGACATTCTTCAGCAACCAGGAATCTTGTTCCCATTTGGACGCCTTGAGCTCCAAGCATGATTGAAGCAGCCAAACCACGACCATCACCAATTCCACCGGCAGCAATAACCGGAATGTCAACAGCGTCAACAACTTGAGGTACCAAAGCCATCGTTGTCATCCGGCCAATATGCCCACCAGATTCCATTCCTTCGGCAATCACAGCATCTACGCCTTCGCGAGCCATAATTCGGGCCATCCCGGTCGAAGGAACAACTGGAATCACACGAATATTCGCTTTTTGAAATCCCTCCAGATATTCAGAAGGATTGCCGGCTCCGGTTGTGATTAGAGCGATTGAATCTTTTTCTTCTAAAATAACTTTCACAACTTCTTTAACATGCGGCGATAAAAGCATTACATTAACGCCAAAAGGTCGAGATGTTAATGATTTAGCAACTTCGATTTCATGACGAACAACATCTGCCGGTGCATGACCGGCGCCAATAATTCCCATTCCACCAGCATTGGAGACTGCTGCTGCGAGCTTGCCGTCAGCTACCCAAGCCATTCCACCTTGAAAGATTGGATAACGTAAGCCCAGTGATTTAAAAAATGGACTTAATTCCATAATTATTATTCTCCTTTAGCGTTAGCCAATTGTTTGTCGACAAAGTTCACGAGATCGCCAACCGTATCCAAGCCCTCTTCGACTTCGATTTTGACATTCAATTGATCTTCGATTTCATTCATAACTTCAAAAATGTCCAAACTGTCAGCGTCCAAATCATCTTTAATATTTGTGGTCATAGTGATTTTTGAAGCGTCTTCGCCAGTCTGATCTGCAATAATATCTTTTACTTTGTTGAATAATTCTTCTTTTGACATTTTTATGTCCTCCAAAATTTAATAAATTAATTGATTTGATGTTTTTGTTTTTTTAATACTTGTAGACTATGCTTCCAACGCTGAGGCCCGCGCCAAAACCGCTGAAAGTTAATAATTGTCCGGATTTAACAATATTTCCTGTAACCATTTCATCCAGTAATAAAGGAATGCTGGCAGCGGAAGTATTGCCATATTTACTCAGGTTACTAAGAAAACGATCTGCAGGCTGCTTTAATAAATCAGCTACCTTGTCAATAATTCGCTGATTGGCCTGATGAAGCAAAAAATAATCTGTATCACCGATATCAGCAGAAATTTTTTCGAAGGTTCTTTTAATCGAAGCCGCTACCTGCCTAGTGGCAAAAGAATAGACCGCGTGGCCGTCCATTTGAAAATAGCGACTTCCCTTTTCCGGCTGATTCCAAGTTGTCGATGACCACAAATGTCCAGCTGTTAAGGATTTCGCCTCTTTGCCAAAAGTTTTCAGATCAGCCGCCAACAAACGTTCAGGCCCATCGACAGCTTCAACAAGAACTCCGGCTGCTCCATCTCCGAACAGGACGGCTGTACTACGTTCCTGCCAATCAACCAGTTTGGAAAGCGTCTCAGCCCCAATTACAACTCCATAATGAGAACCCAAAGTATTGACCAGGCCATGAGCCAAAGTCAAGCCGTAAACAAAACCGGAGCAAGCAACATTGATATCCATGGCAAAGGCATTGCTTAAACCAGCCAACGCAGAAGCCTGAGCGGCCGTCGATGGTGCCATCGAATCCGGACTCATTGTCGCAACAAGTACAAAATCGATTTGATCGGCAGAAATTCCACTCCCTTTTAATAATTTTTGCAAAACAGAAGCAGCCAACGAGGCAGTCGTTTCATCAACAGCAATGTGCCGTTTGAAAATTCCGGTTCGACTGCGAATCCATTCATCCGATGTGTCCATCATTCCGGCAAGATCGTCATTACTGACAATTTTCTCAGGAAGTTGGCTTGCCGTTTGAATAATTTTAATCGTTCTCATTGGAATCACCCTTCTCGTCTGCAATTTGCAAAAACGTCTGCAGATTAAGCAGCGAATGTTCAATAATGTCAACTTGTTCGAGATCCATTCCATTAAGGAAGCTCTCGGTCATTTGTCGGTGGAAAGATTGGTGAGCTCGATAAATCAAGCGGCCTCGTCGGGTTAAACCCAAACGAATAACCCGTTGATCGTCTTTTGACTGCAAACGAACAACGTATCCTTTTCGAACCAATTTATCGATCGAAGCAGTGACGGTCCCGGGCGAAAGCCTCAACTGTCGAGCAACAGCGGTCGTCGTTTTATGGTCATACATCGTAATTGCATCTATCGTATGAACCTCTTTAACGGTGATATCACGGAATTGAGTGGTCCGCAAATATTTATCTTCAACTTGCATAATGCCGTTGTAAACTTCGATCAGCAAAGCGCTGATTTGTCTGATTTTGCGATCAGTCATATAGCTACCCTTTTATTTTGATATTTAAATATCGAAATACTCCAGATCGACATTCTTTTAATCAACGGCCGGTTCCTCCGGTGAAACGACAAATAATAGCTGGGCATGGCAAATTTCTTCTTCTCCAACTGCAGCGGTGCAATCGACGACTCCCATGTTTTCGCGAACTTTAGTCAGTAAAATTGATAATTCAATCTTTTCTCCGGGTTCAACCGATCTTTTGAAACGGGCCGAATGAATCCCACCGAGATATGCGGTTTTGTGTGCAAACTTAGGCGATTTAAGGATCAAAATCGAAGCCGCTTGAGCCAACATTTCAATGAGGAATATATTTGGAACTACTTTTTCGTCTTTTCGTCCCTGAATGAATCGTTCATTGATTGTCACATTTTTGAAAGCTGTGATTGATTGATCGGGAATAAAATCCGTTACGCCGTCAATCCATGCAATCGGATATCTGTTGGGAATTAAATCAGCAATCTGCTGAACATTTAATAACACCAGCCAACCTCCTTAAATTTATTTCAAACATCAAAGTGTTTGTGCTATGTATACTAACAATTGGTATTTTGCTTGTCAATTATTTCGCAATTCAAAAAAACGTCTAATCCTAAAAAAACGCCTTAAAACGGGTCTTTTCACTGAAAAATTACAAATTAATCCTTCCTATAAGTTGCAAATAATTTACTTCGAATATCAAATAAAATCTTGACATTAGTTAACGTTAAGGGGTAAATTGGTTAACAAATGGAGGTGAAAAAATGTCAACCAGCCAAAAACTGCTGACTTTCTTGAGTTCCTATCCGGAAAAATGGTTCTCCGGAAATCAATTGGCTTCCCAATTAGAACTTAGTCGGACGGCAGTCTGGAAGGGAATTCGTTTGTTGGAAGAACAAGGGTACAGCCTTGAGAGTCGGCATGGGCTTGGCTATCGGTTAATGATCGACAATCAACTAAATGCCGCCTTAATTTCCCAGGAATTGAGACTGGACCATCAGCCAAGAATTGTTGTTTATAACAAGGTTTCTTCAACGAACACAATCGCCAAACAAATGCTGTTTGAGGACTTGAAAAAACCAGCAGTAATACTTGCAAATCAGCAGACAGCCGGCCGTGGACGTTTCGACAGAAAATTCTATTCGCCGGCTGCATCCGGTATTTATATGAGCATTGCTTTGCCGCTGTCAATTGATGAAAAAGTAAATCCGGGTCTCTTGACAACGGCAACTGCTGTCGCCGCCGGAAGAGCAATAAAAAAAGTCTTTCATCGACAGGTTAAATACAAGTGGGTAAATGATCTAATTCTAAACAATCGAAAGTGTGGCGGAATTTTGACTGAGGCAATAACCGACTTGGAATCTGGGCGAATTGCTTCGTTGGTGATTGGAATCGGGCTTAATCTAACTCTGGATACAAAAAAAATGCCAACCGAATTACTCGGCAAAGCCGGAGCAATCAGTAAAGGCGACAGTTCGAAAAGAAACCTGTTAATCGCAGAATTTATTAACTTTTTTTTCGATATTTACAGAAATTATCGCAGTGGAGATTTCTTGGAAGAATATCGTCGGCATTCAATTGTGTTGGGTAAAAAAATCGCCATAGTTGTTAATCGAAAGAAAATAATCGGAAAAGTTGAAAAAATTAATAGTCAAGGAGCTATTCTGCTAAAAAATGATAATAATCAATTATTAACTATTAGTAGTGGAGAAATTATAAAACTTAATCTTTTAGAAGGAAAATATCATGAATAAACAAACTTTAAAAAATTTCGGACTAAGTCTTGTCCTGGCCATTTTCTTGGCGCTTAGTTCTCAAATCACGGTCCCTTTGCTTTTCGTTCCAATCACTTGTCAAACGTTGGCGATTGGATTAATCGCAACAATGTTTGGTCTAAATATTAGTTTGGAATCAATTAGTTTATACATTTTAATGGGCGCTTTTGGCTTACCAGTCTTTGCCGGAGCTCATTCCGGAATTGCAGTTATTTTCGGAACAACCGGTGGCTATATTTGGGGATTCTTGATCTACGCATTTTTGGTCAAGTTCATGCTTCATAATTCGAAGGCCACTTTAAAAATCGGTGTTGCTAATCTAACCGCCGCAACACTGCAACTATTTATCGGGGCCGCTTGGCTAATGTTTGTGGCTCATTTAACCCCACAGGCAGCAATCGCAAACGGCGTTTTGCCTTTCTTGGTACCAGGAGCTATTAAAATAGTCGCAATCGTAGCCGTTGCTCGCTTGTTTGCCCAACGAGTCCCAGTTCTTTACCGTTAATTTTTATCCTCACTAACAAAAAAGTATCGGAACAAATTACTGTTTCGATACTTTTTTGTTTGCCGGAAAAAATTCTTTCAACTTTTTGAGATCTGGGTTTTTCCAATGTTTTCGGCAAACCGGTATATAAGTTTCGTCTCCGCCAATAAAAACCTGGCTGCCTTGATACTGAGGCTTGCCATCAACGACACGTAACTGAGTAATTGCCTTTTTTTCACAAAAAGTACAAATCGTTTTCATTTCTTCAAGTTTGTCAGCGATTTCAAAAAGCCGTTTCGACCCAGGGAAAAGATGATTGAAAGCATCCTGGCGCAATCCAAAAGTCATCACCGGAATATTAAGCTTATCAACAACATCAGCCAGCTGGTCAACCTGAAATGGTTCTAAAAATTGGGCTTCATCAATTAAAACGGCAGCAAGTTCTCCATCGACTCTTGAAACCTCCGTAAATAAATTGTCCGTTTTATGAATAGCAATCGCTTCTCTTTTCAGACCGATTCGGCTGGAAATAACTCCGATACCTGCCCGATCGTCAACCGCCGGAGTCATTAACAAGACTTTTTTGCCTTGTGACTCATAGTTGTGGGCAACTTTTAAAATTTCAATAGTCTTTCCGGAACCCATCGCACCGTACTCAAAAAATAGCTGTGTCATGCCCCTAATTATATCAATCATCTTTTTCGGCTAGTCTATAATTTGTTTATGACTATTAGAAGCAAATTTGCCTTGTTTGCCGGCTCAAGCAGCTACATACTTTTACATAAAATTCTCCATCGCGGTGGTACTTCGCTTCCGGGCAAGATCGCTTATCGGATTGATCCAACTTTTCTTGAAGAATTTCGCGATCAGATTGAAACGGTAATTGTGAGCGGTACAAACGGTAAAACGTTGACAACTGCTCTTTGCGCAAGAGTTCTTAAAAAAACAAATCGTGTCGTTGTAACAAATAATTCCGGTTCAAATATGATTCAAGGAATTGTCGCCGCTCTACTTTCCCAGAAAGACAAAATTAAAAAATCAATTCGTCACGGCACGATTCCGATTGCAGTATTAGAAGTCGATGAAGCCAATGTAAAAGAAGTTGCAAAAATCTTACAGCCAACTCATTTTGTTTTGACAAATATTTTTCGCGACCAAATGGATCGATACGGCGAAATATATACAACTTACGAAAAAATAACAGACGGAATCAAAACTGCACCAAAAGCAAAGGTCGTTGCCAACGGGGATTCACCAATCTTTGCTCGAAAGCCCTATAAAAATCAAGCTGTTTATTTTGGTTTCGCCCACAAAAAATCAGCTGGCGACCTGCGTGCTCCAAATAATACCGATGGAGTACTGGCACCGACTAACGACCAGGTTCTCCACTATCATTACTTAACATATGCCAATCTTGGAGATTATTTCACAAAAGATGGTTCTTTCAAACGGCCACAACTCAAATACTCGGTGAACAAAATTAATTCATTAACTCCATCGAAATCGGAATTTGAAATAGCTGGAAATAAATTCACATTACCGCTGGGCGGTCTTTATAATATTTATAATGCTTTGGCCGCTTATTCTTTAGGACGGGAATTCCAAATTTCCGCTGAAGATATTTTCAATGCTTTAAACGAAGATTCAAGAATTTTTGGTCGTCAGGAACAATTAACAATTGGCAGCCACTTGGTTACGATTGTTTTGATAAAAAATCCGGTTGGAGCTAACTCTGTAATCGATATGATGATGACCGATCCGGAAGAATTCAGTTTGGTAACTTTACTAAACGCTAATTATGCCGACGGTATCGACACAAGTTGGATCTTCGATGCTGAATTCGAAAAGCTACACCAGACGGCCCTGAAAAAAATTATTGTAGGCGGACAGCGTTATAAAGACTTCAGTGTTCGACTAAAAATGGCAGGCTTTAAAAATCAAATTGTCGAACAGGATTTTGCCAAGTTAATCGACCGAATCAAAGAGTTGCCAACCAAAAACGTATATGTCGCTGCAACTTATACAAGTATGTTGATGTTTCGTGAAGAATTGGCCAAAGCCGGTTTGGCGAAGGAGAGTTTTTAATGGAAAATTATCAACTGAGAATTGCTCATCTATATGGGGATTTGATGAATACGTATGGTGATTACGGAAATGTGATTGCGATTAAATATTATGCCAAACAAATTCAGGTTGAAACCGATTACCATTTAATTTCACTTGGGGACTCCTTTAAAGCCGACGATTACGACTTTGTTCTTTTCGGTGGTGGCCAAGATTATGAGGAATCGGTGACTGCAAAAGACCTGCCCAGCAAATCGGATGAAATAAAAAAATATATCGAAAATAATGGTTCTTTGGTTGCTGTCTGCGGCGGCTTTCAGCTGCTTGGAACAACAATGGAATTTGCTAACGGAAAAATAATTAACGGAATTGGAGCAATGAGCCATCATACAGTTAATTTGAATTCTTCCGAATTGTTTGATAACATGCGCGGGAAACGCTTGATTGGCAATATCCAAATCAAAAACAACGAAAGCGGCGAAACTTATCACGGCTTTGAAAATCATCAGGGAAGGACTTTCCTTGGCAAAGGCGAAAAAGCTCTGGGAACGGTCGTATCCGGCAATGGCAATAATGGCGACGATAAAACCGAAGGCGTTATCTATAAACAAGTCTATGGGACTTATTTTCACGGTCCAATTTTGACGCGCAACGGTAATCTAGCAAAAAGAATTTTAAAAAATGCGCTTCTTAAACGTTATCCGGATATCGATTGGCAGGCAAAACTCGATGGAATTCCGACCGAGAGTTTTTAATTTTTTGATTTGGCAATAGTAAAGAATATAAATAAAAAAATAATCAGTTTCTTTTAGGATTTAAAAAACAGCTGCTATTAAACAACTGCTTAAAGAAGAATATTTTATTTAATTACCCATTTTAAATTTATGGTTGGTTAGTTTAAAATTATTTTTTAAACCATTCGTAATGTATATTTTTTTATCTTTTGTAATAAAAATAGCTTGAATGTTTTGCTTATTTTTCTTGTTCATATATTTAAGACCTTTTTTAGACCTTTGTCGAAAGCTGCATTCGATAATGCATCCCCATCAACAGATTTCTTGGAAATAATTGTCACTGAAACCAAATTATTTTCATATGGATAACCGGTTTTAGGATTCATCAAATAAATATATTTATGACCATGAGAAATTAAATACTGCTCGTAAGTACCGGCAGTCACAATCGACATATCGGACTCACGAACATAGCCAACACTTGATCCTCTTGATTGATTGGGATTTTGGATGCCGACATTCCAGTCTCTTGTTCCAGAAGTTGGATGGCTCTTACCAATCACATAAATATTACCGCCCAAACTGACAATTGCGCTTGTAACATGATTTTTTAAAAATGTTTTCTTAACCTGATCCGCAATATACCCTTTAGCGATTCCCCCAAAATCAAGTCTCATGCCCTTTCGGGTTAGATAGACAGTATGTTTTTTCTTATTCAAAATTACATCGTGATAATTGAGCAGGGGCAGGGCGGATTTAATTTCGGAATCCGAGGGAACGCGTGCCCCAGGGAGACCAATTTTCCAAAGATTTGTCACCGCACCGATTGCCATATCAAAACTTCCATCGGAGTTCTTAGAAAAATACATGGCCTTCTCAATCAAGGGCCAAAAATCATCGGGAACCTTGACCGGTTTGATACCGGCATTTGCATTTATTTTATCAAGAACAGAACCTTTTTCCGTTAAAGTTGCTTCTTTGTCAAAGTGACGGATCGTAGCCATTCCTTTGTTCAAGACAGCTGATTTTCCCTTATCGTAAATCGTCAATGTACAAATCGTTCCCATAAGGAATTCATTTTTTTGATAAGGAACATCTGCATATTGAACAGCCGATTTCTGTTTGTTGCTAATGTAGAAATAGGCAAAAATTGCAGACAAAGAAAGGACAATTAGAACTAAAAAGACCCAAATTTTCTTCTTCATTATTATTTACCCCGATTATTATTTACCCCGTTATCCCTTGTGATTTGAAAGTTGAAGATGAATATTTTCTGAAAACAGTATTCGTTTTTGACAATCAAAAAGTCAATCAAGCCTTTTTCAGCCTAACTGACTCTTTCTTTTAAACAAGACAAATTTTAATCTTCCATTCCTGGCAATTAAGAAAATTTAATTCCACCATCGACCGCGATTGACTGACCGGTAATATAATCACTTTCATCGCCGGACAAGAAGCTGACCAATTTAGCAACATCTTCAGGTTCTTCACCACGTCCCAATAGAATTCCATCTATAAATGCCTGGCGTGTCGATCCAACGGGGACGTTTTTACGCTCGGCAAAACGGGCATCGATTTCATCCCACATTGGTGTCAGAACAATTCCTGGGTTATAGGCATTGACGCGAATCTTGTCGACGGCCAATTCTTTTGCTGCCGCTTGAACCAATCCGCGAGTTGCAAATTTAGTCGCAGAATAGATTCCCAGCATCTCGAAACCTTCCATGCCGGCAATTGATGAAGCCAAAACGATTGAACCTCCATCGCCACTTTTTCGCATAACTTTCGGCGCCGTTTGCAAGGCCCAAATTTGCGATTTCAAATTAATATTTATTACATTATCTACTTGGTCTGCCGGTGTTCCCTCGATAGTATCAACCCAATCGATTCCGGCGTTGGCTACAAAAACGTCCAAACGTCCAAATTAGGATTCGGCTTTTTTTTCTAACTGCTCGTTAGCAGACTTGCTTGAGACATCTCCAACAAAAGTAATCACCTTTCCGTTGTTGTTTTTGATCTCCTCAGCAACTTTGTCTAGTTTCTCCTGAGTTCTTCCATTAATAATCACTGAATATCCGTCTTTTGATAGGCGCAGAGCGATTCCACGGCCAATTCCCTGAACACCACCGGTAACAATTGCGACTTTATTTGTCATAATTTACACATCCTTTGTATGTTAATTCACAATATAATTGTACTATATTTTTCATAAAATGGCTTACATAATTCACAAGGCAAAAAATAGGCATTCATTATTTTTATCGTAGGACACAATTCAATTAAATGGCTTAATAAGAAAATCAATTCTTTGATTAGAAAAACAGCAACATCTAAAAACTTAAAAGCGATGTCTAATTGACAATAATCCTGTCGATCCGGTGTCCCTTTGTTTTATGTATGACCATATCAGCCTTCTTTTTCATCGGTTCGATAAATTCGGTCAGGTTCCTTAAATCGGTCTGTTCCCAAGTTTGATTAATCGCTGGCATGATTTTAGGGATCGGCATCTTTGAAAACTGATAATAAAAATTGTTCGGATCATCTTTACTATTCCTAATAAAAGAGAGCGTCCGTTTCAAAAACCATTGGTAAATCAGTTTTTCATCGGCATCGACATAAATCGATAAATCATAATTATCGATCCTAAAAGCGCAAACCCCTTCAACTATCAAGATTTTTGGTTTTTTAATTGTTTCGAACTCACCTGCAGCAATATTGTTGATCGCCTGAGAGTAAACGGGAATCTTAATCTCGTTAGAACCGTTTTTTAATTCAAATAACGCTGCCGACAACGCTTTTAAATCATAGCTTTTAGGGAAACCTTTTTCAGAAAAAATTCCACGGGATTTCAATTCTTCATTAGAAAAAATAAAAGAATCGACAGAAATAATAGCGGTTGTTACGCCGGGGAAAGATTTCTTTAATTCATCGGATAATTGCTGAGAAATCGTTGACTTCCCCACCGACACCGAACCAGTCAGGGCAATCACAAAAAAATTTTCCCACCCTGCTTTATATCTCTTCAAAACTTCGTCAACCACTTTTCTCATTCTTTAATTATGCAGCTAGACTGATCCTCTTGTCGAAAAAATTTCTTGCACATTAAGCGAGTAAGCGATCCCGGCGAATCTCTTTTCCTTCTTTATCTAAAATCAAAATATTCAAAGCCGCTTCGATATCAGCCGAATGAGAACCGCCGTCAATATCATAGCGGGAAAAATCATTTTGATTATTTCTCATTTCGACAATTGGATTTGACTGATCGGCTGACAAAAAATAACTCGGTGTATGCCCGGCAACAATTACTTTGTTGCTAGTATTTCTGTGCCAAGCCTTATCTACAATTGGTCGTTTAACAGGATCATATAAAGATGCCGCTGAAAAATTACTGAAAAAATATTTTTCGCGAATCCAGATCAAATCCTCAACTGCTGTATCGTGGTAATTATTCTTAGTCCAATCAATACCCGCATGAACGAATAAACGCTTTTGGTCTTCAATAGCGTAAGGAATTTCATCAAGAAAATCGATATATTCGGAATATTTCTCGTTCAATTCATTTTTTGTTAATTCGATATTAACATCGTTAGCTGTTAAACCCAATAATTCCTGGGTTTCTAAAATTCCATTGTTTCCCCAATTAAAAAATTTGTCAGAATCGCCGATGGCTGTACCATAGAGCATGTCATCGTGATTTCCATGAATTGCCAAAGCGCCATGATTCTTGACCTGATCCATAATAAAATTAATCACTTTAATAGGCTCATGCAGATTAGAACCATTGGCATCAGTATAATCACCGAGAAAAACCAGAGTATAGTCGCTTTTTCCATATTCCGGCAAATCAACGATTTTTTTTAAAGCCTGCCAATTTTCATGAATATCGGAAACAAGAATTACTTTGTCCAATTGTTCGTGAACTTCAAATTTATTCATTATAAGTATCTTAGTATTTTAAGCCGGTTTTTCCGAACTTTATTTCCTATTCAAGCAATAAAATCGATAAAAAAATAAGTAAATTATTATCCAAATAGAAATAAATAAAATTATCTTTTTTTAAAGCAGCAATTTTAAGCTCTTTAATTAACAAAAATAGCAAAATTTAGAAAATAAAGACGATATTCCTTTATCCAAAATGTAATATTCTAATTTTCAACGTTCGTGTATTTATAAGCTATTGTACTTTTAGGCTATTTAGTAACGCATTTCAGGGGATATTCCGAATGATAAATCGAAGACTCTCTGAAAGTGTGGGCTTTTAGCTAATTAAGTTAGGAGAGATTTATGAATCGTTTTCGTTGGACTATCGTAGCAATAGTCGTAGTGGTCATTGCAGCAGTCGGTGCTTATTTCGGTCTGAATGGTGGGAAAAAAACTTCCACTAATGATTCGGGGAAAAAATCAGTCGCGATTATCACCGATACTGGGGGAATCGATGATCATTCCTTTAACCAATCTGCATGGGAAGGTTTGCAGAAATATGGTAAAGAAGAAGGTTTATCCAAAGGAAATAATGGATATAACTACTTCCAGAGTAATGATGAGTCTGATTATAAACCAAATATCAACTCTGCTATCCAAGCAAAATTTAAAACAATTTTCGGCATTGGATATGATCTGGAACCGGCTGTCAAACAAGCGGCCAAACAAAATCCAAAAACCAATTTCGGTATTATCGATGACACAATTCCAAATATTAAGAACGTTGTCTCGATAACATTCCATACCGAACAGTCTTCTTATTTGGCCGGTGTTGCTGCCGCCAAAGCGTCGAAGACACAAAAAATCGGCTTTGTCGGTGGTGTCAAAGGCGACATTATCGATACTTTCCAGGCCGGTTACGTTGCCGGAGCCAAATCCGTCAATAAGAATATACAAATAAATGTTCAATATGCCAATTCATATTCTGATGCCGCTCAAGGAAAAACAATCGCTTCAGCCATGTATGCTGATGGCGACGATGTGATCTTTACCGCCGCCGGTGGAACCGGTAATGGTGTTTTCGCTCAAGCAAAAGCCTTGAACCAAAAACAAGCAGCTGACAAAAAAGTTTGGGTTATCGGTGTTGATCGTGATCAAAAATCCGATGGTAATTACACAGATAAAAACGGCAACAAATCAAACTTCACTCTGGCTTCAGCAGTGAAAGAAGTTGGTCAAGCCGTAATTGATATCTCCAAAAAAGCTCAAGCCGGAAAGTTCCCTGGTGGAAAAACCGTCAGCTTTGGTTTTAAAGAACATGGAGTTTATCTAGCAAAAGATTCAATGAGTTCCAGCGTTTGGTCAGCTGTTCAAGCTGCAAAGAAAAAAGTTGAATCCGGAAGTATCAAGGTTCCGATCCATCCAAAATCTTATGCTTCGGTACAATAATCTTAACTGCTCACCTGCCTAATGGCGGCGAGCCTACATAGTATGGAGAGACTTGAGGAAAAATGATGGAGCAAATAAAAGAAAAAATTCCGGCAATTAAAATGGAACATATAGTCAAAAAATTTGGCAATTTTGCTGCCAATGATGATATTAATCTCGAGGTAAAAGCCGGTGAGATTCATGCATTGCTTGGTGAGAACGGCGCCGGAAAATCAACTTTAATGAATATCTTGTCGGGCTTGTTGCAACCAACATCCGGCGAGATATTTTTGCGAGGAAAAAAAGTCAAGATCAAAAATCCGGCGGCAGCTTCCAAGCTTGGAATTGGAATGGTCCATCAACATTTTATGCTGATAGATGCCTTTACAGTGACGGAAAATATTATGCTTGGTGCCGAAAAAACCAAGGGGGCATCGTTGGATATCGAGACTGCAAAAAAGGAAATCCAAGCCCTTGTCGATAAATATAAATTAAAAGTTAATCCAGATGCTTTGATAACCGATATTTCAGTCGGTCAACAACAACGTGTTGAAATTTTAAAAACTCTCTATCGAAAAGCCGATATTTTAATTTTCGACGAACCGACAGCTGTTTTAACTACCCAAGAAATTCAAGAATTGATCGCGACAATGAAGAATTTGGCCGCCGAAGGAAAAGCGATCATTTTAATAACTCATAAACTCGAAGAAATTCGTCAGGCAGCAGATCGAGTTACCGTTATCCGATCAGGAAAATCGCTTGAAACTTTTAATGCAAAGAATGTTTCTGCAATAACTTTGGCAGAAAAAATGGTTGGCAGAAAAGTTTCTTTTACAACTGAGAAAAAAGCAGCCAAAACAGGCAAAGATATTTTAAAAATCAACGATCTTGTCGTTAAAGACGCAGAAAATGTTACTAAAGTCGATCACCTCTCTCTCGATATTCGTGCTGGCGAGATTATCGGTATCGCCGGAATCGACGGCAATGGTCAGACAGAATTGGTTCAAACAGTTACCGGCTTAACACACTCACAATCCGGAGAAATTATTTTAGACGGCAAGAATATTACCAATAAGACACCAAGAAAAATAATCAAAGCCGGTACTTCCCATATTCCAGAAGACCGCCTGCGTCATGGGTTAGAAATCAATATGCCGCTTGCTGACAATATGGTGATTGAAAATTTCTACGAAAAACCATATGCCAGAATGGGAATTCTTCAGGGAAAAGCAATTGCCGATCATGCCAAAAAATTAATTAAACAATTCGATGTCAAAATGACTTCGATCGATGAACCAGCTGGATCCTTGTCAGGCGGTAATCAACAAAAAGCCGTCGTCGCAAGAGAACTTTCGCGTGATTCCAAACTGATTGTTGCTGCTCAACCGACGCGTGGTCTTGACGTCGGAGCCATCGAATACATTCACAAACAATTAATTAAACAGAGAGATCTTGGAAAAGCAGTTATGCTCATAAGCTTCGAGCTTGATGAAATTCTGGATCTGGCTGATAGAATTGCGGTTATATCGTCCGGAAAAATTATCGGCGTTGTCAACACCAAAGACACAACCAAAGAAGAACTTGGTTTGATGATGACCGGGGTCGGCTTGAAGAGTGCTAGAAAAGAACTGGAAGCAAGCAAAAACAAAAATAAGGCAGGAGTTAAATAATGCAATCAAGAAACAACAAAACGATCATTGCCATCTGCTCTGTTGTCTTCGGCCTGATCGCCGGAGCAATCATTATGCTCTTTTTCGGATATAATCCTTTTTCCGGCTATGGTTCTTTAATCAGCACCGCTTTTGGGACGCCACAAAACATTGGTGAAATTTTCTCGCAAATGACTCCTTTGATTTTGACCGGATTATCTTTTTTGATTGCTCAACAAGCAGGGTTTTTCAATATTGGAATGTCTGGTCAACTTTTCGGAGCTTGGGTCGGTAGTGTCTGGTTCGCACTGACTTTCCCCCATTTACCTGATTTTTTGATAATCATTGGCGCAACAACTTTCGGAGTTGTGATCGGCGCAATTTCCGGTTTCATTCCCGGTTATTTAAGGGCCAGGTTCGGAGCTTCAGAAGTTATTATCACAATAATGATGAATTATGTAATCTTATACCTTGGTAATGATGCCATTACAGCTGTCTTTCCTAACTCGATCAAACAAACGGTTGATTCCAGCAATCAAGTCGGAAATCATGGTGGAATCGGTTTGAAATGGTTATCGGATCTAACCAACCAATCATCGATTTCGGCCGGAATTTTTATCGCTCTGATTACAACTCTTTTAATCTGGTTTGTGATGAAGAAAACGACTTTAGGCTTTTCGATTGATGCTGTTGGAAAAAATGCCGATGCAGCCAAATATGCCGGTATTAATGAAAAAGCCACGCAAATTTGGGCGATGACTTTATCCGGAGCCTTGTCGGGCCTTGGCGGTGTCACAGAAGGATTAGGACATTATGGGAATGTTTTTGTCCAGAATTCAACCCCCGAGACAGGCTTCAATGGTATGGCGGTTGCCTTATTAGGATCGGGATCCTTTATTGGAGTCATTTTAGCCGCCGCTCTCTTCTCTGCTTTAACCGTTGGAGGAGCGGGAATGCCAAATATATCAGGCGTTCCTACCGAACTCGTCGCGATCGTAATTGCGTTGATTATTTTCTTTGTTGGAACCGGATATCTAATCGATTTAATGATCGAAAAAATAAAATCAGCCGATCAAGCGTCTTCGAATAAAGGAAAAGGCCCCGGCGCTGGAAAGCAGCAACAAAAAAAGATTAGCAAAAAAGAACAAAAGGAGTTGGAAGCATGAGTTTTCTATCAATTCTCGCACTATTAATCAGCACTACGATTATTTATTCCGCTCCACTTGCTTTTACAGCTGTCGGCGGTGCTTTCTCGGAACATGGTGGTGTTGTCAACGTTGGTCTGGAAGGAATTATGACCATGGGTGCTTTCAGCTCAATCGTTTTTAATCTAACCTTTGCCGATCAGTTTGGAAGTTTAACGCCATGGATTGGCCTATTGGTCGGAGCGCTGATCGGGCTGGCAATTGCCTGGGTTCACGCTTTAGCTACTGTTACCCTGCGAGCAGACCACATCGTTTCTGGTACGGTTATCAACTTGATCGCCCCAGCTCTTGGTGTTTTTTTAATCAAAGTAATCTACGGAAAAGGTCAGACTAATCAAATTAATGAGAGCTTTGGTTATTCCGATATTCCTCTGTTGGATAAAATTCCAATTCTGGGAAAACTCTTCTTTCAAAATACAAGCTATCCAGCGCTGCTGTCAATCGTGGTATCGATTCTCGCTTCATATGTGATTTATAAAACTCGTTTCGGTTTACGTCTTCGTTCGGTAGGCGAAAACCCACAAGCTGCCGATACATTAGGTTTGAATGTTGCTCGTTTGCGTTATCAAGGCGTATTGATTTCAGGTTTCCTTGGAGGAATCGGTGGCGCGCTTTACGCCGAATCGATTGCTTTGAACTTCGCCAATTCAACAATTGCCGGCCAAGGTTTTATTGCAATGGCAGCAATGATTTATGGCCGTTGGAACCCAATTGGAGCCATGTTGGCTTCGATGTTTTTCGGCCTTTCGCAATCATTATCGGTAATCGGGACTCAAATTCCAGTTATTAAAAATATTCCTGCCGTCTGGTTGCAAATTTTCCCTTACGTTCTAACAATCATTGTTTTGACCCTCTTCTTTGGAAAAACAAAAGCTCCTAAAGAAGACGGAATTAATTACATTAAATCGGAATAAAAAAACGAGCTTCAATTTAGAAGCTCGTTTTTTATTTACTTAAGATAATCATATTTATAATAGAATGAATCACCAGAATTAAAATTTTGTAATCCTTTTAACTTCGGATTAACCAAACTTGGATAAGCATTCCAGTAAACCGGTGATGCTCCAGCATTTTTAGCAAGAGCAACTTCGGCACTGATTTCATCTTTCGTCCGAGCTTTGGTATTCAAAGCATCTTGGTCCATTGCTCGATTAAAAGCATTCGTATAAGCTTTTGAAATCCATTTGCCATCATTATTGGTTCCGTTATTAGTAAATAAAGTCAGAAAACCAGTCGGTTCGGCAAAATCAGAGGACCAACCAGCAACCATTACATCGAAATTTTGGTTCTGTTGATCCTGTAGCCTTTGCTTGAATGGAACGAATTTTTCCGTAACTTTTATATTACCGAGTTTCTGCCAAGTTTGTTGAAGATAATCAACTTCAGGCTTCGACACAGGACTTTCAGCGGTTGCTTCAACCGAAATCTTCAAACTTTTCAAACCAGCCTCTTTCAAACCGGTCTTGAAAAGTTTTTTGGCTTTTTTCATATTGTATTTATAATATTTCCCAGTATATTTTTTGGCCGCTTTTGCAAAATCCTCACCAGTTGAAGTCTTGCCACCGGCACCTTCCGGAACGAGACTCGTGGCCGCTGTATACATACCACCGGATATCTCGTTAGCAACGGCCTTCCGGTCAATTGCATAACTTAAGGCGAGCCTGATATTTTTGTTGGCAAGTCCCTTATTTTTGCCTGTTTGATTATATTCGAGATAATAAACCGCATCCCCAGAATACTTTTTAAAATCAGACCGTTTTTTATTAGCTGTAACCGATTGTTGAGAACTCAATGGAGCTAGATCCAATTTTCCCCTTTTGTACAAACCAATTGCAGCCGTTGGTTCTTTGACGACCGTTTCAACGACTTTATCAGTTTTAACATGTTTTTTGTCCCAATAGTTTTCGTTCTTGACCAAGGTAAACTTTCCGTTAGTACCATTCCAACCGGTTAACTTATAAGGGCCATCGTAAACCTGCTTATTAGAGGCCGTTCCAAGCTGTTTACCATACTTTTTAGCGACCTTTGGGTCTTGAGCAAAGAATGATTGAGAGGCCATCTCCAATTCAAATTGCGGCATTGGATGATCCAGCGTTACCACTAAAGTTCGATCATTTTTTGCCACGACTCCAAGTGAACTGACCTTCGCTTTCCCGGCCTGAATCTCGTCGGCATTTTTAATTCCAGAATATTTGTAAGCCGCCTGACTGGAAGTTTTCGGATTAACGACTCTTTGCCAAGCATAAACAAAATCCGAAGCAGTCAGTTTGTCACCATTTGACCATTTAAGACCTTTTCTCAGAGTAAAAGTCCAAGTTTTTCCGTCAGAACTATGTTTCCATTTTTCAGCCAATCCAGCCTTGACTTGGCCTTTGGCATTTCGACTGAGTAAGCCTTCCTGAACATTAATCGCAATCTGGTCGGCATAAGCATCGGTCATTAAAGCCATATCCATCGTTGTCAAATCAGTCGGCATCGAGAAATACAGTGTCGGATTTGTTTTGGCACTGGCCACAGTCGGTATAAATAGACCATTTCCGATACTAGCCAAAAGCAAGCTTCCCAATAGCAATACGTTTGTCCGTTTTTTAAAATTAATCAATCCCAGTGTTTTTTAATCTCCTTCCTTCTCATTTCATAAAATGAAAATTAAATTGCATAATTATACACACAAAAGAAGACGAAGATTAAACAAAAAACAAAAAAATATATAAATACTTTTGGCTTTGATTATTTATCGGGATTTTCCAGAATGAGGGGTTGGCCTTTTTTGCCAACAACAACCTTATCGACTACATTTAAGAATAATCCATGCTCAACCACGCCAACTGTATTAATCAATTGATTGGAAAGCTTGGCCGGATCAATAATCTGATTTAAATGCAAATCGATAATATAATTTTGGGAATCAGTCATGACTTTCTTTCCATTTTCCGTCAATCTCAAAACCGGATTGAGATTGAGCTCTTCGAATTTATTTAAGACATGTAAAGCACCAAAGGGAATAACTTCAACCGGAAGCGGAAAGCTTCCAATTCTGTCGACCAGCTTGGATTGGTCGACAATCCAGATATTTTTTTTAGAATTTGTGGCAACGATTTTTTCCCACAGCAAAGCGGCTCCCCCACCCTTGATCCCATTGAAATTATTATCAACCTGATCGGCTCCATCGATCGTCAGATCAATCCGTGGAATTGAATCAAGACTGACAATCTTAATTCCCAAAGACTCCGCTTGAGAAGCAGTTCTCTTAGAAGTAGTCACTCCGGTAAAGGATAAATTTTCTTCTCTAACCTTCCGTCCCAACTCATCAACCAAAAACTTGACTGTTGATCCAGTACCTAGGCCAACAACAGTATCGTTTTCAACAAATTCAGCTGCCCGAATGGCGGCTTCTTTTTTAAGTTCGTTCTGTAAATTTTTCTCCATACAAATATATATACACCTAAATTTTTAAAAAAATCAGAGACTCAAATAATCCAATCAATAAATTGATTTATATTTTACCGAATTAAAAAAATTATTGAAAACACTTTCAAACAATGCTAGACTATTTAATTGATAAAGTTAGTAAAGCGTTTTACTTAATTTTTACGAATTTCATCTTGGATAAGAAAGAGGTTGATCTTGTGAATAAGGTAATAGTTTTAGGCAGTTTAAATGTTGATACTATTCTAAAAATAAAGCGTTTCCCAAATCCTGGAGAAACACTAGAAACTTTAGATAAAAGCTCTGCTGCCGGCGGAAAAGGAGCAAATCAAGCCGTAGCCGCCGTCCGTTCAGGTGCTCAAACAACAATGATTGGGCAAATCGGTCATGATGATTTAGGAAAATTCATGATTGACTCGCTTCAAAATGATCACATCAATGTTTCGCCGATTACGGTCAATGACACAGTAGGAACTGGCACAGCAACTGTTTTATTAGACGAGAATGGTCAAAATTGCATTTTAGTATATGGAGGCGCAAATCAAAAAATAAGTCCAGAAGATATTAAAAAAATAAGCGACAACATCAAAAATTCGGATTTTTTAATATCTCAATTCGAGACCCCGCAAAATGCTACTAAAGCAGCTTTCGAAATAGCAAAAGAAAATAGTCTTACAACTATTTTGAATCCTGCGCCGGCGTCCAAAATCGATTCTAGTTTATTAACTTTAACCGACTTAATCGTGCCAAATGAAACAGAAAGTACAGTTTTAACCGGCATAAAAATTACCGATGAAAAGTCGATGATTGAAACCGCAAAAGCATTTTCAAAAATGGGTATCGATAATTTAATTATCACAATCGGCGATAGAGGGGTCTTTTATTCTACAAAAGAAAAAAGTGAATTAGTATCCGCATATCATGTCAAAGCAGTTGATACAACAGCCGCCGGAGACACCTTCATCGGCGCACTAAGTTCGCAGCTGAAAAAAGATTTGTCAAACATTAAATCCGCTATATCATTTGCTCAATGCGCCAGTTCAATAACAGTTCAGCGACTGGGAGCCCAACCTTCTATTCCAACTCTAAACGAAATTAGAATTGCAGAGAAGAACTATGAAAGTGTTAAAAACTGATTTAAATTTATTCGGTCATTCTTTAAAAAATAATTAAAAAGGAAATTGAAATTCAATATGAAAAAAACAACAGTTATTAATTCAGAGATATCAAGTGTAATTGCCGGAATGGGACACATGGATTGGCTGGGAATCGGCGATGCCGGAATGCCGGTTCCGCTTGGAACAAAAAAAATCGATTTGGCTCTGACGAAAAATTTACCAAGTTTTATCGATGTTTTAAAGAACGTGTTAACAGAATTAGAAGTCCAAAAAATCTATCTAGCAGATGAAATAAAAACAAAAAATCCGGAACAATTGCAGGCAATCAAACAACTGATGCCAAATGTCGAAATAGAATTTGTTCCTCATTCCGAATTAAAAAAAGATCTTGCCAAAACGCATGCCTTTATCAGAACGGGAGAGATGACAGCATTTTCAAATATTATTTTGGAATCCGGCGTAGTCTTTTAATTCAACTTAAAAAAATCATGGAGGTTTAAAATTATGGAATCAACAGCAGTCGAAAAAAAACATGGATGGATTCAGTTATCCGATGGATATTTGGATAAAACACCCATTTTCCAATTCGTAATCGTTTCTCTTATATTTCCGCTTTGGGGAGCGGCAGCATCTTTAAATGATATTTTAATTACCCAGTTCAAAACTGTTTTCCAACTGAACGATGCTTCGACAGCTTTTGTACAAAGTGCTTTCTATGGAGCCTACTTCTTAATTGCAATACCAGCTTCACTAATCATCAAAAAAAATAGTTATAAATTTGCGATCATGACCGGTTTGGTATTTTACATTGTCGGCTGTGGATTATTTTTCCCAGCATCGAACATGGCAACATACAGCATGTTTCTCGTTGCTATTTTCGCGATCGCAATCGGTCTAAGTTTCTTGGAAACATCCTGTGATACTTACAGTTCGATGCTTGGACCTAAAAAACAAGCAAATATCCGGCTGAATATTTCTCAAACCCTGGTTCCACTGGGCGATATGATGGGAATTATTTTGGGAAAATATTTGATCTTCGGTTCCGTCGGAAACTTGTCAGAGACAATGAAAAATATGCATGGTGCTCAAAGACTGGCTTATGGCGAAAAGATGCTTCAGCTAACGCTGGAACCCTATAAATACATCCTGCTTGCTTTGGTTCTGATGCTCGCTATTTTGGCTTTCACACCAATGCCGAAATCAAAAGCAATCAGTACAAGTAAAGATAAGAAAAGCAGCCCGAGTCTAAAAGAAACGCTAGTATATCTGGCAAAGAATTCTCGCTTTAAAAAAGGTGTCATGGCACAATTCTTTTATGTCGGCATGCAAACGACAGTTTGGTCATTTACAATTCGTTTGGCACTTGATCTGAATCATTCGATAAGCGATAGCGATGCCAGTACCTTTATGATTTACAGTTACGCCGTTTGGTTCTTCGGAAAAATCGTTGCCAACCTACTAATGAACCGCTTTTCCGTAACAAAAGTTTTGACTGTTTTTTCCGCTCTCGGTACTATCGCTTTGCTGATAACAACTACGGTTACAAACATGACTGCTGTCTATGCGGCAATTGCAACAAGTTTCTTTTTCGGACCAGAATGGCCAACAATCTATGCCCACACTTTGGATACAGTCGAGGACAAGAGATTTACAGAAACAGCTGGCGCCTTTATAGTAATGGCAATCGTTGGTGGAGCCGTTATCCCGGCAATTCAGGGGCTGGTTTCCGATATCAGTGGTTCGATGCAATTATCATTTATCGTTCCAACAATTTGTTATGTAATAGTTACTACTTATTTTTATTTCGAACACCGCTTGGATATTTCCAAACAAAAATTAGCAATAAAATAAATATTCAATCATTTGAATCTTTACTTAAAAACTCCCGATTAATTAATCGGGAGTTTTTAGGCTAACTTATAAATATAAAAAAATTCAGATAAAAAGACGAGAACTACGTTCTCGTCTTGCATCTAAACTTATATCTTTTACTTTATCAATAATTGTAAACTATCGAATTAATGCTCGGCAGCTTACTTAATCTTAGACGAAGTAAGTGACAAATTACTCCAGAATTCGTTGTTAGAAGGACTGACATTGTATCCTTTAACACGATGGTTAACAGGAGCCCATGTATAACTAAAGCTGCCTGGAGCATAAGCGGCTTCTTTGTTCATATATGCCTGCCACTTTTTGAAGACTTTAACTCGATAACTTTCAGTCCAAGCCTTGCTTCCATTCATTTCATTCATTAACTTGGTATTTTCCTTTGAAACAAAATGACCCATGTTATAAGGTGCATCCTCACCGTAAATTTGTGTTGGTGTCGGTTCGGAAGATAGGCTCCAAGCTGCGGCATAAACATCGATTTTACTTTGTTTTGGTTTTTCCAAAGTATCATAGAAACTATTCATTTCCATTTCTTTGCCTGTAGCCAATTTGACATTCAGACCAATTTTATGCCATTGCTGCAAGTAATCTTGATATTCGGCTTGTTGAGCGGAAGTTCCCTGCATTGCACCAAAGTAAATTGTTAATGGTTTTCCGTTAGGGCGTACTCTCCACTTGCCCTTTTTCTTATAACCAGCCTTATCAAGCAATTCATTGGCTTTTTTAATGTTCAATGGATAACCTTTAGCTGATTTATTATAGTATTTGCTAAAGACTGGTGGAAGGAGTGTATTGGCACGCCAACTAACACCATAACCAAACTTCTTTTCAACCGCATCCAAATTCAAAGCATACATCATTGCCTGTCTGAGACTGCGATTTGCCATTTTACTGTTTTTATCCATGACATTCTTTTGTGTCTTAGTATCGTAATGGCCGACATTAAAACCAAAGTAATCGTAACCCAATTCCGGCAGACCGATGACTGAATAATCTTTAAGATTTTTCAGTTCTTTATAATCGGTTCCGTGCATAACGCCATTAGGTGAAGTGAAATCATATTTCTTTGACTGGATAGCCTTGTCAACGTTGCTAGAAGAAACGACACTAATTACAATATGCTTGATTTTTGCCTTTTTGCCAAAATAGTACTTGTTAGGAGACCAAGTTGTCGATTCTCCTTCAACTACTTTGTCGAGCTTGTAGGCACCAGTAAAAATAGGGTTCTTACGTACTTGACTTGACGAAGCCAGTTTTGCAATTGAAACATTTTTGATGTATTCATATGGTTCAACAGAATCCCAAATGAAAGAATTACCGGCATATTTCATGCTTGGGGACATCTTGGTAAAGTGAATTACAACTTGTTTACCATTCTGTCCATCCGGATAAGTGAATCCGGAGATCGTTTTAGCTTTGCCGGCGTGGTAAGCAGTCATACCTTCGATGGTCGCAAAATCAGAAGAATATTGTTGTGAAGTAGTATTCGGATTGGCGATTACTTCGTATGCATATTCAACATCTTTCGCTGTCACGGCCATTCCATTTGACCATTTAGCATTTTTGCGGATCGTAATTGTTGCCGTCTTGGCCTTTCGGTCTAATTTTAAGTTGGCAAGTCCGCCATTAACTATTTTATAGTTCTTATCGTTAAAAAATAACGTATCCAATCCACCAGGTGCAAACACATCGGCATCTTCTGCATTTGATGCTAATACCGGATCAGAAATTCCCTCAAAAGGCGAATCGTTAGGTTCTGCAACCTTTAAGGTACTTTTATTATTGGCACTTTTACTGGCAGCACTGGTGTTCTTATATGCTGACGGAAAACTGACTGTTCCAGAAGTGCTCTTAGCGCTGACCGGATGAGCGGCTAACGCAACAGCCGATAAAACTGCCATTGCCGAAAGGGTAATTTTTTTAGATTTACTCACTATTACCTCCCACAAATATTTTTTTATAAGTAAACTAACTCTTCAAAATTATGTTGTAAATTGACTCATTTTTAAAAAACTTTTCAGCTGGCATCATCTCCTTAAATGACAGATTTTTCATTTGTTGCTTTTGCGTTGCGAAGAATCAGCAGCACGTCTGGCAACTTGGCCAATATAGCTAATTGCCAAACACAAGATAATGATCTCTAAAGCTGCAGGAAACCAAGTCCACCAATATTCGGTAATATTGTTCGGATCATTGGCATTCGCAATCAAAGTTCCCAAGGAGGGTGTTTGAGCCGGTAACCCAAATCCCAAATACGAAAGACCAGTTTCAACCCCAATGTTTTCGGCGAAAGATAAAGTCGTATCGACAATAATCAAAGAGGAAATATTCGGCATCACTTCTCGAAAAATAATTTTCCAAGGATTCGTACCAGAAGTAATCGAAGCAGCAACATAGTCTTTTTTAGATTCTGCAAGTGTTCGCGAGCGAATCAGTCTGGAAGTCCCCAACCAATAAAAGCAGGAAAAAATCAATGTCAAAGTTACTGCATTGTAGTTATTGATTATTGTCACAATGACAATAATCATCATCGTCATTGGCAGCATCATCATAAAATCATAGACACGCTGCATGCCCCAATCGACAAAACCGCCAAAATATCCGGAAATAAGCCCCCAAGCAATTCCGAAAGTCGAGGAAATCACAGTCAACCCCAAAGCGATTCCGATTGAATTTCTCGAACCGACAATCAATTGTTGGGCAATCGAACGACCACCGGCATCAGCTCCTAAAAGAAAACCATCTTTAAAAGGAGCATCGAAATAATCCAAAATATTGGTTTCCATCATTTTTGATGTATTGATAAATAAAGATGCAATTACAACAAAGAGAATAAAGGCCACAACGATTACCAAGGCAATCAAAGCCGGACGGTCGGCTTTGAATTCATTCCAAATTATTCGTCCAGCCGATGGCGCTGCCTCTTTTTCAGCTTGTTTTGATAAGCGTTTTAAATCTTCAGTTGAGATTTCTTCATAATTTTCACCAGTTTGTTTCATCTCCTTTACCCCCTTATTCGATCCTGATCCGAGGATCCACTATGCTCAAAATTATGTCTGATAGAAGGGTCCCAAAGATATTAAGAATTCCAAATAGTAATACCAGTGCAGTTATTACCGTGTAATCACGATAAGAAATAGAATTTACAAATAATAATCCCATTCCAGGATAGGAAAAAACACTTTCGGTAAAAATAGCGCCGTTTAACAATCCGGTAATCGAGTAACCAGCAAAAGCTGCAATCGGTAGTAAGGAATTCCTAAAAATATGGTGCCGATATATATCGTTGATCGGAACTCCTTTCGCCCGTGCAGTCCGAACGTAATCGGAGGATTTAGCATCGACAACTTCAGAACGCAAATACTGAACAATGTTGACTGTTCCAAACAAAGCTCCCAGTATGCCAGGCAAAAGCATATGATAGAATCTTGATCCGATCGTTGCAAAAGTGCCATTAGCGGTCGGAGAAACCGATCCAGTTGTTGGGAACCAACCTAAAACATAGCCAAAAATCCAGATCCCCAAAACCAGGATTACGAAAAAAGGAATGCAATAGGTCACATAAGTGTAAAAACGGATAACCGTATCCGGCAATTTTCCTTCATGACGTCCGGCATAAATCCCCATCGGCAAAGCAATTAAGTAAGTCAATACCACCGTGAACAAAGATAGCCATAAAGTATTGACAGCTCTTTGACCGATTATGCGTGTGACAGGTTCGTTATATTGATAACTTTCACCCAGATTTCCATGGAATAAGTGAACGACCCAATTCCAATACTGTTGGTACCAAGGATCGTACAAACCGTTTACTTCCATCAAATGATGAATTTGTGCAACTCCAGCGCGCGGGTTGATTGATCCGGTAAAGGGATCTCCGGGCATTGCTTTAGCAAGCAGGAAAACAATAATACTTAATATGATAATTTCCGGTATCATTATTAAAATCCTGCGTAAAATTGTTTTCCACATTATACTTCCACCTCTTTTTCTGAATATTTCTTGGCTTCCTGAGGTGGCAAAGCAACACTATGCATAGAAGAAACTTTAACTAGTGGATAAGCCAAACCATTTTGATCATAATATTTCGAGGACTGTTCCTGATATATTTTTTCAATCTGAAGCCTTTTTTCACGGTGCTCTTCCCGATGATCAACATCGATTTGGGGAATTGCAGCCAGTAGTCGTTTCGTGTATATGTGTAAAGGATGATTATAAATATCATCACGACTACCGACTTCGACCAGCCTTCCCTTGTTCATGATTGCGATGTTATTGCACATATGGCGAACAACACCCAAATCATGAGAAATGAACAGGTATGTGATTCCGAATTCTCTTTGAATTTTTTTCATAAAATTTAAAACTTGGGCCTGAACAGAAAGATCCAAGGCAGAGACTGGTTCGTCAGCAACGATCAATTTTGGATTTGTAGCTACGGCTCTGGCAATACCGATTCTTTGTCTTTGTCCACCGGAAAACTGGTGAGGATATTGATACAAGGCGTCTACACTCAAACCAACGATGTCGAGTAAACGAAGGACACGCATTTTTTCTTCATTCTTGCTCAAATGCTCAAAATTTCTTAATGGTTCGGCAATAATGTCCTCAATTCGTTTTCTTGGATTCAAACTTGAAAGAGAATCCTGAAAAATCATTTGTACATCGCGGTTATAATTCAATTTTTTTCGGTTTTTTTCACTGGTAATATCGACGCCGTTGTAGAGAATCGAACCGCTAGTAACTTTCTCAAGACCGACAACTGATTTCCCGGTTGTCGATTTTCCCGATCCTGATTCGCCGACTAGACCATATGTTTGCCCTTTTTCGATATTGAAACTAATTCCATCAACTGCTTTGACCGAGTCGGTAACACGATTGAAAAAACCTGAACGAATCGGATAATGAACTTTTAAATTATTAATCTCAATTAAGCTCATTTGCGACCTTCTTTTTCTTTTGATCAGGAAAATAAAAACTCTTATAACAGGTACAACGAACCAAATGACCACTGCTTACCTCGTGCATCTGCGGATTCTTTTCATGATCGGAAGCTGGAATCCATGGAATTCTGGAAGCAAAACGGTCTCCGCTCGCGGGCATTTTTTGCAGCGAAGGAACATTACCGGAAATTACATATAAATCATCGCTCTCGCCGCCCAACTGTGGTATCGAACGTAATAAAGACCGCGTATAAGGATGCTTTGGTGTTTTAAAAATTTGTTTTGTCGAACCATATTCAACAATTTGTCCGGCATACATAACAGCGACTTTATCAGCTGTTTGAGCAACAACACCTAAATCATGGGTAATCAAAACAATTCCGGCATGATTTTCTTTTTGAATATTTAACAAAACATCCAGAATCTGAGCCTGAATCGTAACATCCAAAGCAGTTGTCGGCTCATCAGCGATTAAAAGATCCGGTTTGCAGGCGATTGCAATTGCGATGACCACTCTTTGCCGCATTCCACCGGAAAGTTCATGCGGAAACTGATGAGCGGTCCGTTCAGGATTAACAATTCCCATTTGACTAAGCAGCTCAATTACTCGAGCATGCTTCTTTTCGGAAGACAGATCAGTATGATAGTCCATCACTTCTTTTATTTGATCTTCAACTCTTTTTAACGGGTTTAATGATGACAAAGGATCCTGAAAGATCATGCCGATTTTGGCTCCTCTAATCTTGTTGTATTTGTCTTCAGGCAATCCAACCAAATTGGTTCCTTCAAAGTCTATTTCACCGGAAATTTTCGTTTCTGCCGGATCATGCAGACCCATAATCGTTGTAGCCAGAGTACTTTTTCCACAACCGGATTCACCCACAATTGCAAGAATCTCGTCTTTTTTTATTTGTAAATTTACGTGAGTGACGGCATCATAAAAATGGCCATCGATTTTGAAGGCCGTGCTAACATCCCTTACGTCTAAAATTTTTTCAGTTGCCACATTAATTAATTCCTCCCCTTAAATTAAAACTTACAAATTTAAATTATTAGTGTTGTTTTTACCATAAATATCCAACGCTTGTCAAGTTTTACAAAAAACAACAAGATTTAAAAACCCAAGTATAGCAACTATTTAGAAGAAATTATCTTAAAAAATGAGTTGCGATTATCAAAGAATTAAACCCATATTTTTTTAATACCTACTTAAAAAAACATTTGATGTTTGTATTTTTATTGAATGAATTTTGTGCCTAAAAAAACTGTTGTAATCGCAACAGTTTTTTAAATAGCAAATTTATGATCTAAGCGAATCTATTTTTAAGATATTATAAATCTGAAAATATATTGGCCGGAAAAAACTTTATTAATTAATTTGTTTCCAATTTATCTTTGAATACTAAGTAGACAGAAATCGTAATTGTTAAACAGACCGAGATAATTGAAGCAATGAGTACAAAAATACTGCCAAAAGAAATCTCAGCCGCGTGGGACAAATAGACATTCAACTGATTAAAGAAAATTAAAATATTCAAAGCGCCAAAAATCAGTAGATAAGCTAAATTGCTTTGACGATCCTTTTTTAAAATAAGGATCAGGAAAATAAATGCAAGACTTGGGATTTCATATCTCTCATGTTGTTGCATTGTAAAAGTAAAAATCCATAACGAATACATTAATAAAGCTTCATTCAAATCGAAATGAAAACGCAAAATCATTAAGAAAATTATCGCAAGAATGATCAACAAGATCAGAAAATTCAAATTCTTAAAAGTAAGACCGAAAGCAAAAACGTCGTTAACTTTTGGCAGCAATTTAACCGAATAAGGATAAAAAACCGACCAAAAATTAAAAGTATGATCGTTAATAGCTAAATAACGGCCGCTTCCATTTAAATATAATTTAATCGGTAAGAAAAAGTCATGATTAATAATCATTAAAGGAAACCAAGGAACAAGAAAAGTCAGACTGCCGGTAATAAAAGATTTCAAATAATCAAGAAGTTTATAGTGAATGATTAGGAATAAAACAAAGATTGGGAAAAAATAGACTGCCTGAAGTTTCGATAATAATGAGACCGCCATCCAAAAAGATGCAAGTTCAACATGTTTATTCTCCAAGTAATAAAAAGACAAAATCAGCGTAATCACGCTGATTACATCAAATTGCCCCCAAACAGTGGTATTGAGAAACAAAGCCGGTGAACAAAGAAACAGTAAGACCAAAGGCCAATTATTTCCGTTGAATGAAGACCGTTCTTTTTTAAGCCAAGTAATAAAGGCAAAAGTGCCAATCAAGGAAGGTAGCTTTACCAAACCGTTACATAAAAAATAAAAAGGTAATCCTCTCAGACCCAGCGAGATATGAACGAAGTTCAAGAAGGAACCAATTACACCTAATATCAAAGGGATTAAAGGTGGGTAGTTAACTAACGGGTGAATTTT
Source organism: Oenococcus oeni (assembly GCF_020510245.1). Lineage (NCBI taxonomy): Bacteria > Bacillati > Bacillota > Bacilli > Lactobacillales > Lactobacillaceae > Oenococcus > Oenococcus oeni. The sequence continues at coordinate 1,616,470 of NZ_CP084701.1, forward strand.
ACTGCTGTAAATGTTGAAATAATTTTTTGGAATCTCTAAAGCCCAGGGAATATTAAAACGTCGAACATCCATAACGCTGCTGATAAAAAAGACGGCCAACAAATACATGACTAAAAAAGAAAAGACAATTATTCTTTTTTCAAATTCCGACTCGCGTTGAAGTTCTTTTTCTTTAATATTTTTTATAGCCATATTATTTTCAACCAACTTTTTTAGTAGTAAACACGATATTGCCCGAAATCTTTCTTGTGTCTATTTCTCAGCCTGAAGTGAAGTTTTTGACCCTTTTTAACAATCAGGACAGAATTATTGCTCATCTTTTTTGGTTGCTTAAAATACCACTTGCCATAAGATTTATAATTCGATTCAGTTTTAAAAGTAACATTGGGTTTTTCTTTATTAAAAGCAACCGGACTAATTGGACAATAAAAGCGTGGAATCACATATCCACCCTTCGGCAGACAAGTGATATAAATTTTTTTCGCTTTGCTTTTATTGGCAAATCGAATCGCTTTGCCCAAAATCGAGGGTGTTAAGGTCCTTCCCTGTGTTAGCAAAGTTTGATCGGCATGAAAATAAAAGAAAGAAAAAGTAACAAAATAAAGAGAAAAAACTATTGTGAATGCCATCTTAAGGATCGGCCCTTTTAGCGAATAATAAAGACCGAGCGCCTCAAAATATAAAATCGGCAACATTAACGCATTCAAGTGATTTGCATTGATTTTAATAATCATGACAATTGGGAAACAGGATAATAAAGAAATTAACATAAAGTTATCCCAATCGTTGCGTTTTTTAAAAGCAATTACAATACCGACAATACAGAATATAAACATAAAAGGATATAAAATACCGATTTGAGGTAAAGAATTCCAGATAAGATGATCATTCCCAGTCACCATTAGCTTAATAAACTTGAAAATATTATTCGAAATCGAATAAAAAATATTTCCATGACCAATAATTAATTCCGAATTGCTACGACTGCTTGAAAGTTTTGGGATCGTCAAAGATAATATTTTGAATGTTTTCCCCGAAAAATAATTAATTTTGGCAAATAATAAAAGTGGCCAAATGATCAACAAGATCAAAAAAGCAGGTGCCGACAGGCTTTTAAGAGACGCTTTTTTCTTTAGATATAAATATCCAAAAATCCCGCAAACGAAAAACGGCAGCATAAACCAATTATTCGAATAAGCATAAGCGCTAAGAGCAATTAAAAAAGCAAAGATATAGAGATACATTTTTGCTTGTTTCGGATGATTTGCCTGTTTACTTAAAAAAAGCAAAAAGGCCGAAGCAGCAAAAGTGAAAATAATTGGGAAAAGATTGCTCTCCAAGCCCCAACGATTAGCCATAATTGACCAAGGGCTAAGAAAAACGGTTGCCAAACTCAGCAAAATCAATCTGTTCGGTAATTTATACATCAGCATTCCAACCACAAGAGAAAAAATCGATCCGATGCTGAGAATTACCATCGGTAAACGATAAGCGACCAAACTAAGCCCGATCAATTTTATAAAAGGAACGCTGATCAAGGGATAAAGAAGGTTCATGCCCGTGCCCCAAGCATACAAATAGACAGGGTTACGATTTAAAGCCGAATCAACACCGTAGTGGGCCAAGCTCCAGGAATTATAGCCACCCATTGCTTCGTCCAAATTAAGTCCCATTATCGAACTATAGCGAAATATTCTAATAAAAGCCGTCAGGAAAATAATTGACATGGCAGCTATTCGAAAATATTGTGAACGATTTTTAAATAAGCTGGAACGATTTAAGAAGAATATTCCAATAATTGTTAAAAAGATAATAAATAATTGAATAAACATATTGATTAACAGATTAGACCTTAAAGCACACCCAATAATTACCGATATAAAAATAAAAAACTTTGTTAACGGGAGCTTTTATTGTCAAAAAAGCAACATATAACAATCTGTCTCGAATAAAAAATAATGAAATCTTGATTCTCCAAGATCCACTGAATATTAAAAAGCTAATTCCTTTTATTTAAAAATAACTCTTATCCCTTTCTCATTATACATTTTGAAAATCGGACGATCTTGTTTGTCTAAAATAACGTTATCTCCCATTTTCAGTTGTGAAATTGATCAACGGTGTCTTTAATTTAAATAAAGATAAAGATCAGCAATCGACGGGGCGCAAAACCATAACAATTAAACAGCATATTTTTTATTTTTGAACTTTATATACAACCTTGTATCAGGAGTTTGTCAAGATCCAAATTATTAAGCAAAAATTGCTAACACACGTTGCACTTTATTTATTTTGTGTATTAAAAAACTAGCATGTCTTTACTTAAACATGCCAGCTTTAATTAACTATTGCCCTTGCTGGACTCGAACCAGCGCATGATGGCACCAGAAGCCATTGCCTTACCAACTTGGCCAAAGGGCACTAACAAAATATCATTTTAACATGATATCTAATGAAAATTCAAGCATTATTTTCTTTAATTATTGACTGGTCAAATTTGCTTTCTTTAACCATTGAATGACGAACTCCATAGGTGAAATAGATCAATAAACCAACCAATGTCCAGACGCCAAACATTACCAAGGTTTTTGTCTCTAACTGAGTTATAAAAAAGAAACTTGTTAAACCACCAATAATTGGAATGATTGGATAACCAGGTACCCGAAAACCGTTTTCATTTGGTAAATCTGTCCGATGGCGGAGCGGTATGATACCAAAATTAACAAATGTGAAAGCCGCCAAGGTACCTGCATTGATTAGAGAAGCAAGATAGGACAAAGGCACAAAGCCGGCCAAAATAATTTCAACCACACCAGCAATCAGAAGCGCATTAAAGGGCACATGTTGGCTACCGGAAATTTTCCCAATAAAATTTGGTAACAAACCATCGCGACCAAAAGAATAAATTAAACGAGAAGAAGCAAACACCAAGGCTAAAACACCCGTAAACATGCCAATCATCGAACCGATTCCAATCACCGAAGCCAACCCTTTTTGACCGACGAAAGTAAAGGCAAACGAAGCCGGATCGCTGACATTTAATTTCGTATAATTAACCATTCCAGTCAAAACAATTGCAAACAAGGTATAAAGTACCGCCGCTACGATGACCGTATAAATGATTCTGCGAGCCACCTGTTTTTTTGGATTTTTAACCTCCGCAGTATGAGCAGCGAGAGTATCAAAACCAATAAAAGCAAAGAAAATCCCCGAGGTAGCCATCCAAATTCCCGATAATCCAAAGGCACCGGTCTGAAATTCTTTTGGATAAAAAGGAACATGATTATTTGATTTAATAAAAAATAAACCAACGATAATAAAAATTGCCAAAATAGCCAGTTTAATCGCAACAAAAACATTTTCGACCCAGCGAGTCGTTGATAAACCGATTATTTGAATACCAAGAATCACCAATAACAAAACTACAGCCGGCAAATTAATAATTCCGCCTTCCATCGGACCAGCCAAAATGGAATTAAAGCCACTAATATGATCCGTTTGAAGCAAACCTGCGAGATAAGATGAAAAACCGACAGAAACGGCCGAAGTCGCCAAGAAATATTCAAGTATCAAAGACCAGCCAAGAAACCAGTCGACGACGACCTGCCCAAAAATAACCGAGCCATAGGAATAAGCCGATCCGGCAACTGGCAGAGCACTGGCAAATTCTGAATAAGCCATCCCCGATATACCGGAAATAATAGCAGCCAGCAAAAAAGAAATTGCCACCGCAGGGCCGGCATGAGTGGCCGCTTCGGTTCCCGGCAAAATAAATATTCCTGTTCCAATTACAGTTCCGATACCCAAAGCAACCAAATCCTTCGTATCAAGTACCTTTTTTAAATGGGCATCGGCTTCCGTAAATTGTTTAATCGAACTGCGTCTAAAAGCAAGTTTTAAAAGTCCCAAAAATATCTCCTTTTCCTTTAATGAAGCGAATTGTACAAATTATGCCATGCGACAAACAAAATGTAAACCAAAAATTTAAAAAAAGAATCTTTTTTATCGAATATTTTTTAAAACGCAGGCAGAAAGAAAAGAAAAAAACAAATAAAAAACGCCATCAAAGCGTCCTAAAAATTAAAAATTTATAGAGTTGTTTGATACCAATCCAAAACTTGTTTGGGAGTCAGACGTTCCCCGTCTCCAATGTGAGAAAGTTGTTTGCCATCCTGAAAGAGTACAAAAGATGGGATTCCCCTCAAACCTTGGCTTTTGGCAATTTCCAAATTAGCATCCCGATCTGCATCAAACCAATTGGCAGTCTTTGAAACCTGATCCTTGATATTCTGAACGAATGGTTTGATCGCCTTACAATCTCCGCACCAATCGGCAGATAAAAACATTAAATTGCGACCCTTGGCTTCGATATTCTTTTTAAGCTGATCATCTGTATTTGTTTCCGGTTCATAGAAATTCATACTTACATTTTATCAGTTAATTGAGTTTTTCCAAGCTTTTTAAGAAGATCATTCCGATTGGAAAATCTGACGAATTTGTTTGAAAAATAATTCAACGAAGGCCAATAATTTTTCTCGGGTCAAAACAATTTGATCACCGTTTTTAAAGGATAAAAAACTTTCATAGGGAAAATCACTTGGAAAAACAATCGCCTTACCCGACATAATTGCCTGGTTGATTATACGCAGTTCGACTAAGGAATTGAAGACCCCGGTAATATTTTTTTCCAGCGAGTCAGACCGTCCTTTAAAACGCTCGTCCAAAGAAAGAAGCACAGTCTGAAAAAATATTTGATCATCAGCCTGAACATCATCTAAAAGCAAATGCGTCTGCCCCCCTCGGCTCGGTCGATGTATGTTTTTGTATAAGCAGCTTCAGTCATTTTCCCCTTCTACAAAGATAATTCTAGCAGTCAATAAAAAACTGTGCCAGAAAATAATCAGATGTTGATTTTCTGAAAAATTTTTTCGGCTAATTTTTCCCAAGGGACTTTATTTGAAACATTTGAAAGCATGATAACGGCGTTAGTAGCGTTCTTATTAATAAAGATACTCGGCTCATAACTCAAAATATCTCCGTGAGCTTTATAATATCGGGGATAAGTATAAGCACCGGAAGCATAAGCAAAACCATTGACTTTTGAATACATTTCTTGAACGAGTTTTTTTGGAATTAATTTTCCGTTAAGTAATTGTCGGAAGTACAAATATAAATTTCCTGTCGTTGTAAAAAGATTGCCAGTCGCAACCTCGCGTTGAAGATATGAAGGATCTTTGGAAAAGCTTGCTTCAGTCGTTAAATTATTTTTATAAGAGTACGTATGATTTTTGCTAGCAACAAATTCACCCGGCGATAAGAAATGAAATTTGTTGCCAAACTCAGTTTTTAAATTAGTGGCATAGCTTTTTTTCGTCAATATTTTCAATATACCGGCTAAAATTTTAAAATTAGTCGCATCATAATGCCAACTACCAATTGGATATTTTTGAATGGCATGATCTGTATACCAATCAATATATGCATTTCCATCTTTTAAATTTATCGGATTGCCTTTGGATGAAAGTCCGGAAGTCATTGTTAACAAATTATGAATGGTAATCTTTTTGGCATTTGGAATTTTTGGATAAAAAAGGTCAAGTTTGGTTTGCAAAGTAATTTTACCGGCCTGAATCTGTTTCATAATCAATAAAGCCGTCAATCCTTTTTCAATTGAGGCCATTCCATAAAACGACTTCGGTGTGTTCAGAATCTTTTTATTCTTATCGGCATAACCGTAGGCGGTATTCAAGAGGATCTTATTCTTGTGGATAATTAAAATACTCCCAGAAAAATTACTATCTTTAATTTCTTGTTTAATTGTCCTGGCCAAAGGGCTTTTCCTTTGAAATTTATTTGTATCAAAATTTTCTTTATACTTAACCGAAAATTGATCGATTTTATGGAAATGATAAGGGCGCAGAGGCTGCCCGCTTTTGTGGACTGATTTATTTTGTTCTTTAGATTGAAGAAAACAAAAAAGAAGAACGACAAAAAAGGCCAACAAAAAAAGACTTGTTTTTACAAAAAAGTTTTTCATTCGTTGGAATTAAGTCTCGTCACTTTCTGTATCAACCGATTCATCAACTCTCGGGTCAAGAACTTCATGGCCGGTAACCTTTTGAATTTCTTCAAAGAGAATCCCCTCGCGAAGACCAGATTGTGAAAAAATAACTTGATCGGAATCGATATACTGAAAAAGTTTGATTATCGGCAACATACCACCCACGATAATGTCAGCTCGATTTTTGGCCAAGCCAGGAAGATCGCCCCGTTCTTTCAAATTGCTGCCAAGAACTTGTTCGAATATATGATTAGCTTCATCCGACGGCAAATGATAACCATGAATCGGCAAACCAACAACTTCTCGTTGTCGGCGAGAGATTTTCGCTAAAGTTCGATTGGAACCGCCAATCGCAACAATCGGAAAATTTCGAACCTCCAAAAGCCAGGAAACATCGCGAAAAAGTCGCTGCAAAGCAGTCGAGCTTTTGAAAAAAGAAACTGCCGAGATTTTATCTTTTTCCAGATAGGTTTCTGAAATATTTACCGCTCCCACAGGTAAAGAAATTGCATGAATTTCTTTCCTGTCTCTAACCATGACCATTTCCAAAGATGCTCCACCGGTATCAAGAATCAGTGCATTGTCAATTGGCAAGGTCTCAATGATGCCCATATAATCATAATGAGCTTCTTGAATTCCGGAAATCACTTCCAACGGCTGATCCAAGGCAGACTGAAACCTTTCCAAAAATTCTTCTTGATTCGAGGCCTGGCGAACAGCCGCCGTCGCAACCGCCCTAACGTTGATTTGGTCATATTTTGCGATCTCTTTTTTAAATTCCTTAACAGCTTGAATCGTGCGATCAATTGCATCGGATTGCAGGACGCGTTTCCTGCCCATCCCAGCAGATAAACGAACCATTTCCTGAAAACGACCGAGCACCTCGTATTCGCCATTTTTGCGATATTGGCTGATTGTCATTCGAATCGAGTTTGATCCAAGATCAATAATTGCAAATTTTGTCATAAACTCTCCCACTTTTAGTCTAACATATTCATCGCCAACAAATTTTTCAGCGAACCTGTCTGCAACGAATTCCTGTTCCATAAACAACGCTTGGCTATCAACTCTCCGGCGACGTTTGGAATGCCGAGCATAACTGCCATCTGATTTCATCTTCCACATATTAACTGTATCGGCCCACATCGTTTCAAAGATCTCGGCAAGTTCCGATTCGCATTTCGGATCAACAATCGGCACTAAAAGTTCAACACGACGGTAAAGATTTCTTGGCATTAAATCTGCACTGGAAATATAAGTCAAGGGGTTACCATTATTAGCAAACCTATAAATTCGAGAATGTTCAAGAAAACGTCCAACAATCGAATGAACCTTGATTTTATTCGTAACCGACTTTATTTCCGGTTTGAGTGTTTCGATACCCCTAATCAACAAATGAATCGGAACGCCAGTCTGGCTAGCGTAAATAAGATGTTCAATGATATTGGTGTCATTTAAAGAATTAGCCTTAATCCAAATTCCTGAAATTTGACCCTTTAGTTCCGCCTCACTTTCGGCATCAATCAATTTCTCAAGATGATCAGCGATCCCATTCGGAGATATATGAGCAATTTTCAAATTTTTCGGTGCAAAATAGCCGGTTAAGTAATTAAAAACCTGAGCAAGATCATCAGCCAAAAGATCATTGGATGTAAACAAAGAAATATCTGTATAAAGACGAGCGGTTACTTCATTATAGTTGCCGGTTCCAACATGCATATAGCGCTTGATTCCGGAACTCTCTTTTCTGATTATTAAAGTCATTTTGGCATGAACCTTTAGATTAGGAAGACCATAAATCACGTGAACTCCCTGTTTTTCTAATTCCTCAGCCCAGTGAACATTGTTCTCTTCGTCAAAACGTGCTTTGACTTCCACCAGAGTCGTAACCTGTTTACCTGCTTCAGCGGCTCTTCCTAGCGCAGCTACAATCGGAGAATGATCAGAAACTCGATAAAGAGTCATTTTGATTGCCATCGTTTGGTCATCATCGGCAGCTTGATTTATTAAATTTACAACTGGTCCATAATCATCGTAAGGATGCTGCAAAAGAACATCATGGTCGGCAATCGTTTTAAAAATTCCTTTGCCCATTAACGACAACTCAGTTCTCGGTTGGAAGGGTTGATAAATTAATTCAGGAATTTGAACTTGTTTGATCAAAGTATCAAGAAAAGCCAGATCAACCGGACCAGAAACACGATAAATTCTCCGTTTGTTAAGGGGGAGAGCTTTTTGAAGATGCTTCTCAAGTTTCTTGGACATTTTTTTCTCTGCTACCAAACGGATTACCTGACCACGTTCACGTTTTTTTAATTGGGTCTGGACTTCTTTTAAAAGATTAGGAGAATCTTCTTCGGCAATGCTTAATTCCATATCACGAAGTAAATGAAAAGCAGTTACTTCTTGAATTTTATAGCCTTGAAATAAAAGATTGATATATTCTCGAATTACATCTTCGATCAAAACATAAGTCTGTCCAACTCCGATCGGAAGTTTAATTACCCGCTGCAGATTCTTTGGAACCTGAATAAAAGCATAATTCTCCGTTTTGCTTTTTTTCTTTTTAGTCGGATTGGCAACAATCCGAATGCCAAGATTTAAACTGTCGTTAGACAAAAAAGGAAAAGGGCGTGTACCATCATCAGCCATCGGGGTTAAAATCGGCAAAATCTCCTGCTGAAAATATTTTTCCAGCCAATCATATTGCGATTCTTCAAGTTCGTCGATCCCAAGAATGTTAATGTGCTTTTTGGCCAGCATTGGAACCAGTGATCGTGCATATAGAGAATGTTGTTTTTTCAACTGGGCACCTGCAGCAAGCGAAATTACGTCCAGTTCCTCCGTTGGCGAAAGGCCAGTCGGATCTTTCGACTTTAAACGCAGTTGAACCATCTGATGAATCGAGGCCAGACGAACCATAAACCATTCATCAAGATTTTTTTGGGTAATAGAGAGAAAACGGGCTCGTTCTAATAAGGGATGCCTTTGATCGTTTGCCTGCGCTAAGACTCGATCGTTAAACTTCAACCAGGAAAGCTCACGGTTAACTAGATATTTTGAATTTTTATTTTCTGTCAGCATGTGTTCTTTCAATTAATTATTTAAAAAATTTCCTGTCGATCAAATCACCAAAGCTTTACGCGATCTTCAGGAGCACGATACATTCCATCACCTTTCTTAATGGCGAAAGCATCAAAGAATTCCTGAAAATTTTTAACAGGCTCGTTGGCCCGCAGCTTATTTGGAGCATGTTCATCTATGCTGGCCAAAAGCTTTACGTATTCATCGTTAGCCTTCATTCGCCAAATAGCCGCCCAAGTCGAAAAGAAAAGTCTAGCCGAAAAATGATCGCCGTTTTCAGCGGCCTGCAAAGCCGCACTCATGCCACCAAGATCGGCAATGTTTTCGGTTAAAGTTAATTTTGGATTGGCAGGGACCCCGTCGATTTTCAAATTCGTCCATGCCTGAACGATCGCCTTGGCTCGATTTTCAAATTCTTTTAGATCGTCTTTGGTCCACCAATTATTCAGCGAACCTTTTTCATCAAAACGGGCCCCATTAGTATCGAACGCATGGGAAACCTCGTGAGCGATAACAGCCCCAATACCACCATAATTAGCCGCAGGATCACGTTTAAACTCATAAAAAGGCAATTGAAGGATCCCAGCCGGGAAATTAATCGAATTACTTTGAGGATCGTAATAAGCATTAACCGTATCGGCTGTCATATCCCATTCGCTTGTGTCGACCTTTGTGTTCCAACGGCTAAGACGAAAACGCGCTTCCTGTCTCGACAAAGAAATGTAATTATCCATAAGAGTGGCAGTATGGTCAACCTTTCTTTCTAGAAAACGTGTTGGGACTTTATCAGGATAGCCAATCTTGATTGCTATGTGGTCAAGCTTATTAATTGCTTTTTTGATCGTTTTCGGGCCCAACCAGTCGTTATGCGTCAGACGATCGCGATAAACAGCAATCATTTTGTGAATCATTGATTCAACGTTGCTTTTTGCTTCGGGAGAAAAATGCTTGATTCTAAAGTATTCTCCAAGTAAAAAACCAAATTGGCTGTGAGCAAGCGCATAAGCCTCTCGTTCCGGTGAAGGTGCTTGAGCCGCACCAGTTAAAGTTCTTGAAAAGCTACCGGCAAATTTAAATAGATCATAGGAAGCAAAACTCGCAAAATAATTGGTATTTTTGGCAATCAACCAGTTCTTAAAAATCGGCCAGTGATCCTCGGAATAGACTTCTTTAGCGGCCTTCCAAAAGCGTTCGGAAGACAAAATAACTTTGTCGACTTTTTTACCGACCAATTTTTCAATATAAGCATTTAGATCAATCGTATCCAAATAAGCAGAAAAATCCTCAATTGATTTTGGATGATAATTCTTGTAGTACTCGGTCTGTTCTTCACGACTTAAAACCAACTTCGGTAACAAGGCATCAAATTTTTTAGCATCTTCGACGATTGTCTCGGATTGTTTACTCGAATATCCACTAGCAATCAGCAAGTGGCTTGTCATTTTAGACCAGGCCGTCAATAATGGTCCTTTTTGCGGATTATCATCGGCATAATAAGTAGAATCCGGCAAAATAGTACCGGGTTCGTCAACCCAAAAAATATAACGATCAGCCTGTTTAAAATCGGGAGTCACACCAACATTAAAACTGCTGGCATAACCGTTCAAATCTAAATCGGCAAGAGCCAAAGAAAAGTCCCGGAAACTATTTAAAGCAAGAATCGGTTTTAAAGCTTTTCTAATCGGTTCGGCACCCTCCTCATTTCGCTTGTCCCAATCTCCTGCAAGCTTGTAAAGATCAATGAAATTTTTTAAATAAGTTGGCGATTGTTCTGCGCCGCTGGCAAAAGCTTTTGTATCAGCGCGCATATCGTCTTCAATTGATAAATATAAATCAGTAAACGAACTTGCAGAAGGCATGTCAGGACGAATCTTTGCTGTTTTCAGCCATTCTTCATTAATCGCTGAAAACAAATCATCTTGTACTCTAACCATTTTTCCCCCTAAATTGTTTCAATTCTAACATAGATATTAAATAAAAAAGACCTATAAAATAGGTCTCAAGCTGCCATCCTGTGGTCAAACCAACGTGCAATCAGAGAAAGACCGTAATTCAGAATGAAGTACATAATCGCTAATGCAATAAAAACCGGAATTGTATAATTCGAATTTTGTGCATAAATAATCTGTCCACGAAATGTCATTTCAGCCAAAACAATTCCAACTGCCAAACTCGTATCCTTAACCAAAGATATCAATTGAGAGATAATTGGTGGAATCATTTTTTTAATTGCCTGAGGAAGAATAATGTTTAACAGCGCCTGCTGATTTGTCATTCCAACCGACCTGGCTCCTTCGGTCTGGCCAATCGGAATCGCTAGCAATCCCCCACGAATAATCTCAGCCAACATAGTCGATTCAAAAACGGTCATCGCGATCACAGTTGCCCAGAAAACCGGTAAATATATACCAATTACCGGCAAAACGAAATAAACGAAAAAGATAATCAATAAAAGTGGTAAATTGCGGATAACGTCATTAATTATCGAAACATATCTTGATAAGAAAGGTATTTTCTCATAAATAATTATTCCTATGAAAGAACCAAAAATCAAACTGCCAATAACGGAAATTATCGAGACCCCAACTGTAATTCCAAGCCCGCCAAGAAGATAGTGGACATTATTTTTTGTAAAAGCGTCAAATATTCCAGCTGCAATAATATTCATAACTCCCCCTTTAAGCCATTCCCTTTAGTTTTGTCTCCAGAAACTTCATGTAGTAATTCAAGGGCAAAGTAATAATCAAATAAAAAATTCCTACAATAATATAAGAATTAAAACTATCAAAAGTCGTTGCAGCAACATTGTTCGCTGTGTACATCAGGTCGCCACCTGCCACAAAGGCCAAGATAGAAGAATTCTTAACGAGATTAATAAATTGATTACCCAATGAAGGGATAGCAATCTTAAAAGCCTGAGGGAGAATAATAATTCTTAAAGTCTGCCAAGAAGACAATCCATTGGCACGTGCTCCTTCGGTTTGACCAATTCCAACAGAATTAATCCCGGCACGAACGGTTTCGGCAATAAAAGCCGAAGTATAAAGCGTTAAACCAATCGTTCCAGCCGTGAAACCACCTATCTTAACAATTTTTGTGACCACTAGATAAAAGAACATAACAATGATTAAAAGCGGAATATTTCGGAAAACCTCTATATAAGCCCTAGCAATAACATTCGCCGTCTTGCTTGGAACAATCTGCAAAATCGCAAATAAGGTTCCCAACACAGTCGAAGCAATCAAAGCAATAATACTTGAAAGCAGAGTATAACCGAAAGCTACTAGAAAAGAATGAAAATTAGAAGTTAGTAAACTGATCATTTTTCAAGCGACCTCCAATCCAGTCCGGGAACACCCCGGAACCACTTTTTAATTAATTTATTATAGGTTCCATTTGCAATAATTGCTTTTAAAGCTTTATTGGTCTGTTTAACCATCTCCGGCTGATTATTATCAAAAGCGACTCCATATGGCTCCGATGTAAAAGTGCCGCCAACGACTGTATAACCAGGATTTTCCGTTGCAAGACCATAAAGTATTCCGTTATCAGTCGTAAGCGCCTGACCTTGACCAGCTTTCAAAGCAGCCATAGCCTGTCCATAATCCCCTAAAGCAAGAACTTTCGCTTTCGGAGCAAACTTTTTAACATTAATAACAGAATTAGAACCAACGACACCAATAATGGTTGATTTGGAATTATTCAAATCTTTAATCGACTTTATTCCAGAACCTTTTTTAACAAGTATCGATTGCCCGGCTTTGAAGTAGGAATTAGAAAAATCAATTACTTTTTCTCTTTCCGGAGTAATTGTCGCCGTTGCAATAAAACCATCAATGTTCGCATTTTTTAAAAGCTGAATACGGGTATTTGAAGTAACAATCGTAAAATCAGCCTGCATCGGCACACCGGATTGCTTTGAAAGCTGAACCGTCAAGGCTTTGGCAATGTCAACATCAAATCCCTCCGGTTGGCCGGTTTTAGTATCCATTAAACCGAATAATTTTGTGTCAGCCTTTACTCCCCAGCGAATTTTGCCAAGTCGTTTAACACGTTCCCAAGTATCGACATGTTTAGAATTGTTTTCAGCAAGGGCGGATGCCGAAACCACGCCAAAAATAATTAACAAGGTCAAAATTATGGATGAAATTATCCCAATCTTTCTCTTTTTTGCCTTCTCCATAATTCCTCTCTTCTTTAATGATTTTGAACTTGATCAACAAATTGTTGCGCGCGGACACTTTTCGGTTTTTTAAAGAAATCACTCGTCTTTGAATCTTCGAGTACTTCTCCGTCAGCCATAAAAATAACTCGATTAGCAACGTTTTGGGCAAAATTCATCTCATGAGTAACTATCAAACTGGTCATATCGGAATCTTTTGCAATATTTTGAATAATTCTTAACACGTCGCCGATCATTTCCGGATCCAAGGCAGAAGTCGGCTCATCAAAAAGAAGTGCTGACGGCTTCATTGCCAGGCTGCGGGCAATCGCAACACGTTGTTTTTGTCCACCAGACAACATACTTGGCATTGAACCAGCTTTGTCTTTTAAACCAACGCGATCCAATAACTCCAAGGCATATTTTTCATTTTCTTCTTCCGGAATATGACTAACAATTCTCGGAGCAAGCATAACGTTTTCAATCACCGATTTGTTATTGTACAAATTAAAATGTTGGAAAACCATGCCAACACGTTTACGAATCTTGTTAATATCGGTTTTTGGATCATGAAGATCATATCCGTTAACAATCAAATGTCCTTCCTGAATTGGTTCCAATCCGTTTATCGCGCGAATTAAAGTTGATTTTCCCGAACCTGAAGGTCCGATTAAAACGACCGTCTCTCCCCGTTTGATCGTTAAATTAATATTTTTCAACGCATGGAAATGACCATAGTATTTTTCTACGTCCACAAATTGAATCATATTATCCTGATTATTTTCTACCATTGAAATCCTTTCAAAATTGTTTCTAATTACAAATAATTATACCGGCTTTCGATATTAATATTAAACAGAGACTAAAAAAGAAGTAAAGAAATCTTTTATTTCCCGGCATTTTCCATACTTTGCATCTTATAAAGGTCGTAATAATAACCCTTTTTGGCAAGTAATTGGCGATGAGTACCGCGTTCAACAACCGAACCTTTATCCAAAACAAGGATCAAATCGGCATCTTTAATCGTTGAGAGTCGATGGGCAATTGCAATAGTCGTTCGATTTGTCCGCATATTTTTTAAAGCCTTTTGAATTGCTGCTTCAGTCTGAGTATCAATATTGGCTGTTGCTTCATCAAGAATCAGAATTTTCGGATCACGAACAATTGTCCTAGCAAAAGAAATTAATTGTTTTTGACCGGCCGAGAGGGACGATCCGCCTTCCAAAACAGGTGTTTGATAGCCCTTTGGCAGAGATTCGATAAAATTGTCGGCATCGACAAATTTCGCAGCTGCTTTAATTTGTTGTTCGGTAATCGAGTCATCATACATCCTGATGTTGGAATTTATATCACCGAAAAACATAAAGCTGTCCTGCAGAACCAACCCTATTTTCTTGCGAAAATCATTTAATTCGATATCGCGAATATCATGACCGTCAATCAAAATCCGGCCCTTTTGAAACTCGTAAAAACGCATCAAAGCATTAATCGTCGAAGATTTTCCAGAACCAGTATGGCCAACCAGCGCAACGGTCTGACCGGGTTCGGCTGTAAAAGTCAAATCATGAAGAATCGTTGTTTTACCATCATAAGAGAAATCAACGTGCTGGAATTCGATTTTTCCTTTAGAAACCTCTTCAGCAGCTCCTTTATTTTGTGCCGGTTCGTAAGTCGTATCATCGAGAATCTTGCCGGCTCGATATCCAGCAACCATCCCATCTTGAAATGTCGACAAATTTTGTTGAACATTGTTCAGAGGATTAAAAATGTTGGCAATCCAATTGGTAAAAGCATAAATTGTCCCGCCAGCTACTGCCGACGAAAAAGATTGATTACCCAAGTACCAAAGAATAAAGACAATCGACAAACCCAGGAGTAGTTGATTCATTGGGCCAAGCAAACGTGAATCCATCTTTACCATTTTAAATCGGGCATCAAAATATTCTTGATTTATAGATTCAAACTCGCCCATCATCCGTTGTTCCTGGCGAAAATTCTGAATTGTCTCGATTCCGTTGATCGATTCGGCTAACTTGGCATTTAAGGTTGATAATTTTGCACGCATATTTCGGTAGACACTGGAAGAGTATTTTTGATAAATCCAAATGGTAAATAAAGTAATCGGGATAATCAGAAGTAAACCAATCGATAATCCGGCATCGGAAAAATACATGAAGATATAAATACTGATGATCGAAATCACTGCATATAAAAGATTCAAAAAAAGCGTCCAAAAATCAAAAAAAGATTCTGTATCATTCATAACACGAGTGACCAAGGCACCGCCGGGAACCTGATCAAAATAACGCATGCCCAAGGAATGGAGTTTTAAATAAAGTTTTTTTCGAACATTATTCAAGGCTGTTTCAGAAGCCTGTGTATACCAAAAGTTTTGAAAATACAATAATATTGCCGAAAAAATTCGAATCGAACCAAAAATTAATGCAAAAGCGACAACTGTCTTTAATGGCGTACTAGGATCGTTAAGTTGCTTATTCATGAAATTTTCCAGAATATAGGGCAGGTAACCGTCGAAAACGATCGTAATAATTACAAAGAAAATCGAGCCACTAAAAAGCAGGTAAGAAGGCCGTGCCATTTTAATTAAACGCCAGACAACGGCAAGCTGGTCTCGAACTTTAATTGAATGAGCCCAAACACTGTTATTTTCAGTTGTTTCGGAAGTTTTTTTCTCTGCCATTAGTCACCTCCTGTCAATTTAGCTTCATAGTGAGAGGCCATTTCCTGCTGATGGAACGTCTTAGCATAGTAGCCATTCTGGGCTAAAAGATGGTGATGAGTTCCACGTTCGATAATTTTTCCGTGCTGAAAGACAAGAATTTCATCGGCATTGATAATTGAGGAAATTCTCGATGCCGAGATAATCGTCGTTTGGTCCCTGCTCTGATGCTGCAAGGCATTTAAAATATCTTTTTCTGTCCGTGCATCGACGGCAGAGAGCGCATCATCGAGAATTAAGATTGCCGGACTAACAATTAAAGCACGGGCGATCGCAACACGCTGCTGTTGGCCGCCGGAAAGACTAATACCGTTTTCACCTACTTCGGTATTGTACTGCTTTGGCATTTGCATGATATCATCGTGCAAGGCAGCCAATTTAGCAACTTTTTCAACTTCGTTCTGAGGCAGATCGGGGTCGGAAAAAGCGATATTTTTAGCAATGTTGGTTGAAAAAAGAAAATTATTTTGACTAACATAACCGATTTTTTTTAGATAAGAAGATAATCTGTAATCGCGAATATCATGACCGGAAAAATCTATTTCGCCATCATAAGAATCAAATTCACGCAAAAGAAGTCGCAAAATGGTCGTTTTGCCGGAGCCGACCGGTCCAACGAGCCCTAAGGTTTTTCCTTTGGGAACCTTGATATCAATATTTTTTAAAACAGCTTTTGGATCATCGGGGTAATTAAAGGACTTGATTCGGATATTCAATTCGCCCGCTTTAACAACGCTAACACCTCTTGGATCATCGTGAATCAGACTTTTTTCATTCATTAAATCCATTACACGATCATATGAGGCATTCCCACGTTCCAAAACATTGAAAAGTTGTCCCAGAGCAAACATCGGCCAAACCAGCTGACTCAAATAAGCCGTAAAACTGACCAATTGACCAATTGTGATCGTTTTGTGAAGGACAAATTCGCTACCAAGAATAATCATTAAAACGTAAGAAAAAGTCATAATAATAGTCGCTAAAGGATCAAACATCGAATCAACGCGAGCAACTCGCGCATTAATCCTGATTTGGCGATCTGTTTGTCCGTTAAAAGCCTGAATATCTTCTTTGGATTGACCAAGGGTTTTAATAACTTTCATACCGAGAAATGATTCCTGGGCATGGTCTGACATTTTGGAAAAACCTTCTTGGTACTGGGTAAAGGCTCTTCTTAATCGAGGCATAATCCACGAAACGCCAACTGCCAAAAAAGGAAGAGGCACAATCGCGATTAAAGTTAAACGCCAGTCAACAAAAATTATCATCGAAGCAACCACCAGCAGGATACTTACAGAAGAATCGAAAGCCATCAAAATCCCGCCGGAAGCGACTCTTTGAATTGCAGATAAATCATTTGACGCGTGACTCATTAAATCACCGGTACGATACTTTTGATAAAAAGGTGCGTCCATCTCCATATAGTGGTCGTAAAGACGCTTTCGCAAAGTTCTTTCTAATAGAGCTGCCCCTTTGATAATGTGGGTATTCCAACCATAACGAAATAAATAAGATAATAAATAAATTAAAGCCAGAATCGACAAAAAGACCAGCAAATAAATCCAGGTTAGTTTGCGATCGACCACTTCGTTAGTAAAAAGACCAATAATATATGGTGGAACCACATGTGAAAGGTCCGTTAGAAATAGCAATAACAATCCAATTGCATACATCCTCAAATTTTCTTTGAAGAACCATTTTAATTTTATAAAAATCCCCATAAAAATTCTTTCTCCAAAATAAAAAAAGCTGAGTAAACAACTTTTTAAATCAAATTAATTCCATCCTACTCTAAGATCCGGTCATTTACAAAGTCTCATACAGATAATCGGGATGGCGGGATTCGAACCCACGACCCCCACGTCCCGAACGTGGTGCTCTACCAAGCTGAGCTACATCCCGTAATTGTGATTACTCACAATAAACATTCTATCAGTCTCTGAGGTGATAGTAGTAAGAAGAAATCGTAATATCGTCACGAGAAACAAAAGCATTCCTTAATCTGAAAGCCGTCTGGTTGTGCATCGCGTTCTGCCACCAATGTTTTGGAACAAATTGCGGTACCATGACGGTCAATGACCAATTCCGTTTGGTTGCTTGTTTACTCATCGAATCAATAAATTCGCGAGCCGGTACAATCACGGAACGATAGCTCGAATGAATATCTACATAACGAATACCGGGAAAATATTTTTCAAACTCTTTAGCTGTTTTTCTTTCTCTTTTAATATCTGTATCAAAGGAAACATGCATTCCAATAACTTCATCGCCGATGGATCTTGCATAATCCATTGCTGAAATTGTAACACGAGTGACATTACCCATAAAAACAATCACCATCGCGCCATCGTAATCGTGACGGTGAACGCGCGCTTTGGCTGGTGTCAGTTTCAACTGTTTTGCAATACTGACATAATGAGAATGAACTCCATGGAAGAGACGCAAAAGCAAAGGCATAATAATCAAATAAGGCCAGACACCGGAAAAATGTAAAGTAAACATCGACACAACCAGGACCAGTGAGATCAATGCGCCGATAAAATTAATCAACGTTTTGAAAATCCAAAAACTGCCGCGCTCCCGCCACCAGTGAATTATCATTCCCGACTGGCTCAGAGTGAAAGGAACGAAAACTCCGACAGCATATAGAGGAATCAATGCTTCAACCTTACCGTCGAAAACCAATAAAAGAGCAATCGCACCAATTGAAAGACTGACAATTCCGTTTGAATAGCCAAGGCGATCGCCTTTATCCTTAAATAAATGCGGCATAAATTTATCATTAGCCATGTTGTATGCCAACATTGGAAAAGCAGAAAAACCTGTATTGGCAGCAACAGTCAAAATCAAAGCCGTTGCCAATTGAAAAACATAAAAAGCAATTCCGGTGCCGCCAAAAATAGCATCGGCAATTTGTGCCATAACAGTTGTCTGCCCGTTTGGAACAATACCAAGATAATAGCTGAAAAATGTGATCGAACCAAAGAAGAAACCAAGAATAAACACCAGAATCAAAAGTGTTTTAGAAGCATTTCGTTCTTTTGGTTTATTGAAATTAGGTACAGAATTCGAAATCGCTTCAACACCCGTCAAAGACGAAGAACCTGAAGAGAAAGCCTTCATAAACAAGAGAAAACCAATGGTCATCGTTGGCGATATTTTTTCAGCCAGTGTCGGCGCGTGATAAGCAATCTGCCCTAAGCCCAAACGAACAAAACCGATAAGCAGCATAACAATCATCGCTGCTACGAAGAAATATACTGGAACCATCAAAAAATTGGCGGATTCTCGTAAGCCACGAAGGTTCATCAACATCAATAAAATAACAATTGCAATCGAAATAAGCAAAGAAAAATTATGAATTTCAGGAATTGCCGAACTAATTGCATCAGTTGCAGAAGCCGCCGAAACAGCGACGGTCAGCATATAATCAACCAGTAGAGAGCCGCCGGCAACCAATCCTATCCAATGGCCCCAATTTTGGGAGGCAACTGCATAAGCGCCACCTCCGGATGGGTAAGCACGAATAATCATCACATAAGATAATGCAATTGCAACAAGCAAAATCAAAACCAGGCCAGCAATCGGCAACTGTAACCAAAGAGCAGCAGCACCGCCAGCCAATAAGGCCGTAGTGATCATTTCCGTTCCGTAAGCGACCGAAGATAGGGCATCCGAAGACAATAAAGCCAGCGCCTTGAAAATATTTAAACTTTGGGATCCGGTGTTATTCGTTTTTAGCGGCTTGCCAATCAGAACCTTTTTAACGTACTTCCACATAACTAGATAATTATAGTAGCTAAATCATTTTTTTTCACAAGAAATTGCAAATAAAATTTCTCACGAATAGTTATTGAGCGCCTTCCTTACCGACAATGATTTTTGTGATTTTAATTGCTTTCTTTGGTTCCGATTTCTCGGAAGTTACCGAATTGGTCTTAACGGCTGCAGAGGCAATCTTATCAACAACATCCATCCCGGAAATAACTTGTCCAAAGACAGTATAATTACCGTCCAGACTTGGCGTACCACCTTCTTTATATGCGTCGTAAATCTTGGTTGGATAAGAACTCTTATCGGTGATTTGCGATTGAACATTAGTACTACTTTGTTCGATAAAGAATTGAGAACCATTGGTATTGCTACCAGCATTAGCCATTCCAATTGCTCCTCGAATAAAGTAGAGGTTTGGGCTGATTTCATTTTTGAATCCCGATCCGGAATCGATTTTCTTATTCTTATGCGTGCCGGAAGCCCAAATAGATTTCCCGCCAAGACCAGTGTTATCCGGATCACCGGACTGAATCATGAAATCTTTAACAACTCGGAAGAAATCCAGATTATTGTAATAGCCCTCTTTAGCGTGGGTCAAAAAGTTTTCTGCTGCCAAAGGAGCATATTTGTTGAAAATTTTAGCAACAATTGTACCATCGGTCGTTTCGATTGTAACTTTCGTTTCTTCCGACCCGATAGTTGTCGAAAGTTGCGGTAGATCCAATTTATTTAACTCGCTCGTTGTATATTTTGCATTCAGAGTACTTGAAGAACTACTTGTCGAAGCCTGGCTGCTCGAACTAGAAGCAGCTTCGCTAGCTTGTTCCTGCTTAACCATAATAATGATTTCAAAAACAAAAAAAACCACCACTAATAAGCTTCCAATCCCAATTAAAATTTTATTTCTTTTAGTCATAACCCTTTTATCATACAGATAATAAAAAAAACTTTCATTAAACAAGAATAAAAAAATCAGTCAAGATTTAGACTGATTTTCAAAGCTTTGACAACATCATTTAAATTTTTTTCCTCAAGCGTATCAACGAAATCGTGTAATCGGCGTTTATCGATTGTTCTGATCTGTTCGAGCATAATAATTGATGGTTTTTTTAATTTCGTTGCACTTGCCGGAAGCCAAACGTGGGTGGGCAATTTTGTCTTGCCTAGTTTTGAAGTCATGGCCGCGATTATAACCGTTGGGGAATTAATATTGCCGGTATCATTTTGCAAAATCAAAACCGGCCGAACGCCTCCCTGTTCGGAACCAATAATTGGAGATAGATCAGCATAATAAATATCCCCGCGTTCAGGCACCTTTTTCCTAACCATAATTTGCACCGATTACTTCGGCTAAGTCGCCAGTATAAATCCTTTTGATCCGAGGTGCCAGAGTCGTCTGAATTTCATCAACGATTGTATGCGAATAATTAGCAACTTCCTCGACAGTGATTTGTTCGCCACCATCTTTCCCGATTAAAGTAACCCGCGTACCAATTGGATATTTACGATCCAATTTAACCATTGTCTGGTCCATTGTAATGCGGCCGATAATCAGCATTCTCTTTCCATTAATAATTACAGAACTCTTTTGCATTCGTCTCAACCAACCATCATTGTATCCGAAAGGTAATGTAGCAACGTAACCATCTTCAGGCATTCTTTCGCTGGCGCCATAACTTAAAGATTGATCTTTTTTAACAAAACGAACATCGGCGATCTCCGAACAAACAGAAAAAATTCTTTCCAAATGCAAATTCGGTGGCATTTTAAGTTCACCGTTACTTACATTAACACCAGAAATCAATTGGCCAGGACGAATTGCTGCAAAAGATATTCTTGGGTCGTCGTGATGCCAGATACAAGTGGCCGAATTGGCCATACTAAATAATGAAGGGTCGAATCCTTGATTAATGGTTAATTCCTGCCAACGCCGGAGCTGTTCTTCAAAATAAGCTTTGCTCTTTTCACCAGCTTCATCCGCTGTAGCAAAATGAGTATAAACAGAAAATAAATCCAGTTGAGGATTTTTATCGATAATTTTTTTGGCAGCTGAAATTTCGTCAGCTTTATCAAAACCAATTCGTGTCATTCCAGTATCGATCGCAAGACTGACTTTTAAGGTCCCCTCAAAATCAGGCAAGTTCTGCAGCCAAGCAAGACTTGGAATAGTAATGACAATATCATGGTCAATAAAAAGTTTTAAATCAGAATAATCCCAAGCTCCAAGTACCCAAATCGGCAAAGTCAAATCAGCCTGACGAAGTTCAAGTGCCTCATCCAAATTAGAAACAATCAGAGCATCTGCAGAAGCTGTTTCCTGAAAAGCTTTTGCTAACGGAATGGCTCCCAAACCATAACCATCCGCCTTTAAGACTGCATATACCTTTTTTGCTTTTGTCCACTCTCTAATCTCTTGTAAATTATGTGCGGCTGCGTCTAAATCGACGCTGACCCAAGTTGGTCTATGAATCGCTGTTACCATCTTCAACCTCAATTAATACTTCAGTAGCTACCAAATCTAATTTTATCTTATGTGAGATGGAAATTTGATAACTTTTTGCATTTAAAAAAAGAGACCTACCAGAAACTGAAAGTCTTGGTGCTCCATTTTCATCATCCAGGATTTCAATATCCGTGAAATTAACTTTGCTGCCAATTCCAAAACCAGTTGCTTTTGCGTAAGCTTCTTTAGAAGAAAAACGACCGGCCAAATAGGCATAGTATCCATTACCTTTACGACCAGCCAATTGCTTTTGTTCGGACTTCGTTAAAACCTTATCCAAGAATTGTTTATGCTTCTCGGCAGCAGCCTGAACATCACTAATTGATTCTATATCAATCCCAATTCGATAACTCATGACTTTTTGACAATTTTAAACTCACGTTTTTTCGGAGCCGCTTTCGCAACCCCTTTTGGACGTGCCTGAATTCGTTGATTGCGACGATCGGCCGGCTTATGGCCACGATCAATTACAAATTCTTCTTTAAATCCGCCACGACGACCACCGCGGTTGCCATTGCTATGACCATTGCGACCACGATTGCCATTAGAGCGTCCACTACGGAAGTTATGACCGTGGTCAGATGAACTATGACGACGAGGAAGAGGCTTTTCCTGTGCGATATCGACAGGACGAGTTCTTTCATCATCATTGGACAGAGCGTGCAACAATGCAGCTGCGATTAACTTAGCATCGTATTGATTGGCAATTTCGGTTGCTTCGTCTTCGACGTTATCAATAGTTGTTTTACCCAAAACAGCATAAGTCTCTGCTTTGGCGTTCTTCAGACGGGCAATATGCGCTTCTTCAGCCGAAGGCGGCTTTAAAGCGGCCATACGCTTATTGATCAATTTTTCAATTGCCCGCAGATAATCAATTTCACCACGAACAACAAAAGTTACAGAAACACCATGGTGTCCGGCACGACCAGTACGACCGATCCGGTGAACGTAAGACTCGGGATCTTGGGGAACATCGTAATTATAAACATGCGTAACTCCGGAAATATCCAAGCCACGAGCCGCAACATCGGTTGCAACCAAGAACTGCAATTCTCCTTTTTTAAAGGAACGTAAAGTCCGCATACGGGCTGCTTGATCCAAATCGCCATGAATTCCGGCAGCTTTATAGCCACGGAGCTGCAAAGCTTTGGTCAATTCGTCAACCCGACGCTTTGTCCGACCAAAGACAATTGCCAGTTCAGGTTGTTCGACATCGAATAAGCGTGTCATCGCATCGAACTTTTCATATTCGCGAGTATTAACCAGATATTGGTCAACCAAATCGATAGTCAGACCCTTAGAAGCAATGTGGACTTCTTCGGGATCTTTCATAAATTTAACGCCTATTTTCTTAATGTCGTCAGGCATCGTTGCAGAAAAAAGTAAAGTTTGACGATCATCCGGCGTGTAATGAACAATCGTTTCGATATCTTCCAAGAAACCCATGTTTAGCATCTCGTCGGCTTCATCGATTACCAAAGTCTTAACTCCGCGAAAATCAATCGTATGACGATTCAAATGATCAATCAATCGTCCGGGAGTACCGACAAGGATTTGTGGATGTTCTTTTAAAGCATGGATCTGTCGGCGAATATCATACCCACCGAAAACAACTTGAGTTTTCACGTGTTTGTCGGAACCAAGCTTGTTGAGTTCTTCTTCGGTCTGCATAGCCAACTCGCGTGTTGGGCTGATAACCAAGGCTTGGATTTGTGGGTTCTTTGGATCCACTTCTTCTAAAATCGGCAAACCAAAAGCTGCCGTCTTACCTGTACCGGTCTGTGCTTGGCCAATGACATCAACTCCCTGTATAATCAACGGAATTGTTTTTTCCTGAATCGGGGTTGCTTCATCGTAACCATGCTTTTTGACCGCAGACAAAAGTTCTGGACTAAGTCCAAATTCTTCAAATTTCAATATTTTAATCTCCTAAATTTTGTAAAACGTATAAATGTGCCACTTGCAAAATCCGTTGCTCAAACGTAGCTAATCATTCTTCCTAAGTGTACGGGATTGTTAAACCTTTTGCAACTCAAATCAACGCTTGTTCTACTTTTTCTAAATGAATCCCGTGACTAGCTTTTAATAATACTACATCATTTTTAGACAAACTGCTTTGCAAATCACGGCTCAGGTCGGTTAAAAAAGCCTTATCATACCAGCGGGCCTGCATTTTCACAGCCAAACTTTTCATGATCGGACCAACAAGATAAACCTCATCAAAAGCCGCCCTTTCGATTGGAGCTTTTAAAGCAAGGTGCAAAGAAACTTCCTGGTCGCCAAGTTCAAGCATATCTCCCAAAACAAGAATCTTTTTTCCCTGGGTTGGGAAATCTTTTAAAATTTCAATCGCTTTAATAGCGGCGGTCGGGTTCGAATTATAGACATCGGAAATAATCGTTTCTCCTTTAGAACCAGTCAGCAGCTGCAAACGGTTTTTTGTGATTTGCAAATTATCAAAACCTTCCTGAATCGTTTTGCTGCTTAAATTAAATTCTTTAGCAACTGCCACGGCAGCAGCACAGTTGTCAGCATTAAACTTTCCTAAAAGATTTACCGAATAAGTCTCTTGGTTGACTTTAAAAGACAAGCGTTTTTTGTCTTCTATTTGGCTGACCCAAAAATTATTGGATTCTTTTTCGCCAAAAGTAACTTTTTCCCCGGAAAATAGATCGGCGCGTTCTTTTAAAAGAATCTCATCGCCATCGTAAATGAAAGTTCCGTCTTTTTTTAAACCTTTAATTATCTCCATTTTGGCGTCGGCTATTTTGTCTCTTGTTTTAAAAAACTCGATGTGAGCCTCTCCGATCATCGTGATCAGAGCGATGTTAGGTTCAAGCATTTTTGACAAAGCCGTTAATTGTCCCAGATGGTCCATCCCCATTTCAATAACCGCGATTTCGGTATCTGCCGGCATATTCAAAATTGTTGT
Source organism: Oenococcus oeni (assembly GCF_020510245.1). Taxonomy (NCBI): domain Bacteria; kingdom Bacillati; phylum Bacillota; class Bacilli; order Lactobacillales; family Lactobacillaceae; genus Oenococcus; species Oenococcus oeni. The sequence continues at coordinate 1,641,726 of NZ_CP084701.1, forward strand.
CGGGACACCGATTTCGTTGTTATTGCTGGCTACAGTTCGGTGAACCTTGTATTTCCTTGATAAAACAGATGCAATCAGATCCTTGGTTGTCGTCTTGCCGTTGCTGCCGGTCACAGCAATTCGCTTGGGATTAATTTTATTCAAGTAATTTTTAGCTAATGCCCACAAGGCTAATTGTGTATCGGAAACAAGAATCAAAGGCAGACTCGTTTGGACAATATGATCGGCAAAGCTGGCAACTGCCCCGTTTTTCAAAGCAGAATTAATAAATTTATGACCATCCTTCTCGGCAATCGTATAATCCGAAAAGAGTTTGTGAACCGACGCATTATCATGGTCGGAAATCGGTAAAAACAAAGCGCCCTGTTTAATTTTTCGACTGTCGAAATCAAGACTGTCGACAAAAGTCTCATTAGCTTGCCGGTTGCTGATATTAATAAGTTTTCCATCAACAATTTTACAAATTTCCGCAATTGAATAATGCATTTTAATATTTTTTCCTTCTCTGTCCTAAATAAAATGAACGGTTCGAACCTGGAGATAGCTTGATTAATTTTTCTTTTCATAAAACTAACTAATCGGACTGGCGTATAATGATAGGCGCCAAGTGCAGCTGCAACATCTATTTTAATATACGTTCGTTGAAGCAGCGATCAAGCTTTTTTCTTTTCATTCATTTTAAAATCCGAAAAGACCATTTGGGCTTTAACCCAAGTTAATTTTTAATCAGCCAATACAATATCTGATTTCTTGAACAGTGCTGATCTTCATAAATTTGTCTCCGTTTAATAAATTATTTTAACCGGCAAGCCTCTGAATTATATGGAAGTTAGCAACTACTTTTCAAGTAATCAATTATAGATAATCGAAAAAAAACGATTCGTTATCGACTGCTGATATTTTTTATTAAGAGGCAAACATGTTTAAAAAACTAAATGACCTGCCAAATTGGCAAAGAAATATATATATCCTGTGGTTCGGAACTTTCATGATTGGTGTCGGTTCCGGAGAGGTACTGCCCTTTTTAAGCCTTTTTACCGAAACTTTGGGAAACTTTACCAAAGCAGAAGTCAATCTTTACTCCGGAATTGCTTTTTCTTCGACCTTTTTAATGACGGCGATTGTCTCGCCGATTTGGGGAAAACTCGCCGATCGGGTCGGCCGGAAACCAATGTTGATTAGGGCAGCATTGGGAATGGCTGTCGTTTACACTTTGACCGGTTTTTCGACAAGTGTTTGGGTCTTAATCGGGCTAAGATTTTTAATGGGTTTTTTCAATGGTTATGTTTCCAATGCCAACGCTCTAGTCGCCAAAGACACACCAAAAATTTATTCCGGACACGCTTTGGGAATCGTTGTAACCGGTTATACGTCAGGCGCACTGATAGGTCCTTTATTAGGTGGGTTCTTGGCGAATATTTTTGGTTATCGGATGCCCTTTTTTATTACCGGGTCGATTTTCTTCCTGTTGACATTTCTAACTTTAATTGGCGTTCATGAAGATAAATCAACCCTGGTGACTGAAAAACCGACAGGAAAACAACCATCAGCTTTAAAATCGGCAAAATATCCAATGATGGTTTTTGGACTTTTCATTACCTCAATGGTTGTTAATCTCGTGACGAATTCAATTAACCCGATCTTGTCACAATATGTCCGGCAATTGCTGGAACCAAATGAAAGCCATCTATCAATGATTGCTGGTTTAATTGCAGCGGCGCCAGGTATGACGGCGATAATTTTCGCACCCCGCTTCGGTCGTCTGGGTGATCGGATCGGATCGGAAAAATTGGTTATCGGCGGTTTTTTAATTGGGATTGTTTCAATGATACCGATGGCTTTCGTCTCAAATGTTTGGGTGCTGTTCGTTTTGCGTCTTTTCATCGGCTTGACAACGGCAGCAATGAATCCGGCCATCCAAGCAATTCTCGCTCACGAAACACCTCAAGAATTTACCAGCCGGATTTTTTCTTATAATCAAAGTTTTTTGGCAATGGGAAACGTCTTTGGTCCTTTATTGGGATCACTGGTAGCGAATATTTTCGACTACCGTGGAGTTTTCATTGTAAGTGGGATTATGATCATGATTAATTTAATTAGTTTCTTTACTTTTTCCAAACCGCTTCGGGTCAGTCGTTCAAATAGTTAACTGCTCAAAATCTGTGATTGTTTTTCAAAGAAGTCACTTTCTTCAAAGTGATGATTGAAGTTCGATTCAAATTGATAATCGGGCTGAAAATGCCTAAAATAAAGGTATGGACATTGCATATAAAACAATCTTAATTGCAACCGATGGCAGTAAAGAAGCAGGTGATGCTTTTAAAAAAGCTGTTACGATGGCTGCTGTTCATGGTAAAGAAACGAAATTGGTTATTGCGCACGTAATCGATACTCCTTCGCTCCAATCAATGGGAACTTTCGATGAGAAGTTCTTGGAGAAACTTACAAACGAGTCCTTGGACAGTTTGGAAAAATTGAAAAAACAGGCAATTGAATCTGGCGTTAAGAATGTTAAAACACATGTTGAGTATGGATCTCCAAGGCAACTGATTGCCTACAAACTTCCGGAGAAATTCAAAGCCGATCTTTTGATTGTCGGCGCTACCGGATTAAATAATATCGAAAAACTTCTAATTGGTTCAGTAACGTCCTTCGTTGTCAGAAATGCCAAGATTGATGTTCTGATCACAAAATAAAAACCTGCAATTTTATTTGCGGGTTTTTAATTTGCTTTTAAGGTCATTGCGTTAATTGCAACAATCACAGTTGAAAGAGCCATTAGAATTGCCCCGACAGCTGGAGACAGAATGATACCAATTGGCGCAAGCACACCGGCAGCCAAAGGAATCGCAATCAAGTTATAGCCGGCACCCCACCAGAGGTTTTCAACCAATTTTTTCATGGTCGATCTAGCTAATTTCAAAAAGCGCAAAATATCGAATGGATTTGATTTAACTAAAACAACATCAGCAGAATCGACCGCGACATCTGTGCCGGCGCCAATAGCAATACCGATATCGGCGCGTGTCAAACTGGGAGCATCATTAATTCCATCGCCGACCATTGCCAATTTGTTTCCTTTTCTAAGATAACTTTCAATTATTTTTTCTTTATCGTCAGGTAGTAATTGAGCGTGAAAATATTTAATGCCCAATTGATTGGCAACAGCTTTTGCCGAACCCTGATTGTCGCCGGTCAACATGACTACTTTAATATTTAAAGCTCCGATTCCAGAAATAAACCGTTTTGCTTCCGTTCTAATCTGATCTCCTTGCGCAACAAAACCTAAGACCCGATCTTGATAAATAAGATAGGAAATCGAGTTTCCTTCAGCAGATAAGCGATTATCTTCTTTTTTATCAAAGGAGATATGATGACTATTTAGATATCCACTCGAAACGAACAAATATTGTTTTCCATCGACGATGCCCTGCAAGCCGGCACCGCTAATATTTTTAACCTGATCGGCGGTTTTAAGTTTTAATTTTTTTCTGGTGGCAAAAGAAACAATACTTTTAGCCAACGGATGATTGGAATTTTGTTCCAAACTGGCAGCTAAAGTTAGTACTTGATCATTTGTATATTCTTTAACAGCAAAATTACCTTCAGTCAACGTTCCTGTTTTATCGATGGCCAAAATATTAATTTTCGGTGCATTTTCAATTGCCTGACGATTACGCACCAGTAAACCATTTCGAGCACCAATTGAAGTTGAACGAGCGATCACCAAAGGTATTGCCAAGCCTAAAGCATGTGGGCAAGCAATCACGAGTACAGTTACCAAACGTTCGATCGATGTACTGAAATCTCTTGTGATCGCATACCAGATTACAAAAGTAATCAAGCCAACAGCCAGAGCAATATAAAACAACCAAGAAGCAACTTTGTCAGCCAAGCTTTCCGATCGTGATTTTTGTTGCTGGGCTTTAGAGATCATCTCCATAACTTGAGAAACAAAACCAGAGTCTCCAGTGGCGGTGACCTTTATTTTTAAACTGCCATCCCCGTTCAGCGATCCGCCAATTACTTTGCTGTCGGTTTGTTTATTAATTGGCCGACTCTCGCCGGTGACCATCGATTCATTCACACTGGACTTTCCATCGACGACCCGGCCATCGACCGGTATCTTTTCACCAGCCTTAACAAGAACAACTTGGCCATTTTTAACTTCGGATAAGGGCATTTTCATCTGCATATCGCCATGCAAGACGGTTGCTTCGCTAGGCAAAAGCGCAGCCATCTCCTCAAAAGAATCACCGGCTTTAGCCGTCGCTTTTTGTTCAACCCAATGTCCTAACAGCATTATGTCAATCAAAGTTGTCAATTCCAACCAAAAATCCATTCCAACACCTGCGAAGGAAGTATAAATACTGTATAAGTAAGCGACGATGATTGCCATTGAAATCAAGCTCATCATTGCCGGTTTTTTCATTTGCAATTCCATTCGAGCGTGTTTGATAAAAATTCCGCCGCCGTAAAAGAAAATCACACTGGCAATAATGGCAGACAGCCAAACTGATCTTGGAAAACTGATAATCGGCTTACTCAATAAACCCATCAAATCAGACATAAGTAAAACTGGAATTGTCAGAACAAGCGAAACCCAAAACTTACTTTTAAAATCAGCTGACATCATCATATCTTCGTGACTCATTTGATGATCCATTCGAGAGGTTTCGTCCGACATTTTCATGTTTCCATGATCCATTTTCATGCCTTCCATGTTATCCATCTTCATATCCTTCATATCATCCATCTTCATTTACAGTCACCTTCTTCCCCAGGCAAACAGTTACAAGCAACCTCTTTGGCCGCATTCGGCAACTTTTTTTCCAAGGTTCCGATCATAATTTCAATATCCTTTTTAGATAGTTCCAATTCTTCAAGCAAATGGTTTAAAACCATACCATTTTTCATAGCGCACATTGAAGAAAACAGATTATCTCCAGCTTCGAGCATTGCCGAACTCTCGGAAATAAGAGCACTAAATTTTCTGCCTCGGCTGACCCCATCATCAGTCAAATACCCCTTCTTTTCCAAACGAAATACTAAAGTCTTAACCGTTGAAGGCTGCCATGTTTCTTTACGATTCAAATATTTAATTAACTCATTAGTTGTCGTTTGGCCAAGCGACCAGACGATTCTCATGACCTGCCATTCAGAATTGGAGATCTGTTCTTTTTTATAATCTACATTTGTCATCTACAAGTTATAGTCTACACTTGTAGACTTAAAAGTCAAGAAAAAACGCTCGAAAAAAGGAGCGTTGAAACTTTGAATAATTGATTTTTTTGTTTAGTCAGTAAAAACTCGGTTTAGCGAAGTTCGTGTTTGGTTCAACGACCCCATTTGACTCGCGAATTCCCAATTCAGGATTCTTAATCATATCAATTACGTATTGTGAAACTGCCTGACGAGTAACTTGAGCGCCAATCAAAGGTTGTCCCTTCTTTTGGGTTTCATAGTTGGTATTGCCGTCTTGGTCATAAAGCCAAGTCATTCGCATATAGGTATAATCCAAATCAGACTTCTCCAATTCGGTAACTGCTTGTTTATGTGGTAAATATCCGGAACCAATCATCATATTATTCCATTTACCAAAAGCACCGGCAACTTCATCGTAAACACCCAAAACACCGGCAACGATAAGACGTTTTTTCCCTAATTGGTCCATAACCTTGATAACATTTTTAACAGCCTCGGGATTGTCGAAATCCATGAAAACAACATCGGCATCAGTAATTGCTGTTTTAACATCACCGCTTTTGCTTGCATCTCCATCAACAATTCGAACTGTCGGTTTGGAATAATCAAGCAGGCGGCTGGTAGCATTCCGAGCGAATAAAGTTAATTCTGCATCGGTTTGTTTCTGTAACATTGGAATTAGAAAATGCGGGATTTGCCCGGCTGCACCAATAATTGTAACTTTCATTTTTTCCTCCTTAATCAGATACGAAAAACGTCGAACAAGACGTTCGACGTTTACAGATTTCAGAAATCAGCCCTGGTGGCTTTGAATTTCTTTTTTAGCATCAGCGTTTAAATTGTAGAAGGAATTGATTCCTTTATAAATCGAAACACCTTCTGGTTCGCCTTGGTTCAATTCATCTTCAATTCTCATTAACTGATTGTATTTAGCAATTCGGTCAGTCCGGCTCATTGATCCGGTCTTGATCTGACCAGCGTTAGTAGCAACAACCAAATCAGCAATCGTTGTATCCTCGGTTTCACCGGAACGATGAGAAACAATTGCAGTATAACCGGCTTCTTTAGCCATTTCGATCGCTTCAAAGGTTTCGGTTAAGGTACCAATCTGATTAAGCTTAATCAGAATTGCATTCGCAGCACCCATTTCGATACCGCGTTTGAGGTAATCAGTGTTGGTAACAAAGAAATCATCACCAACAATTTGGACTTTCTTTCCAAGCTCTTTTGTTACTTCAACCCAATCATCCCATTCGTTTTCATCCAATGGATCTTCGACGGAAACGATCGGATATTTAGCAACCAAGCCTTCAATATACTTCTCAAATTCAGGAGCCGTAAATTCTTCACCGGTAGACCACTTGAGTTTGTACTTCTTGGTATCTGCATCATATAATTCAGATGCAGCAACATCAGTTGCCAAAGCAATATCTTTGCCTGGTTTATAACCAGCAGCTTGAATAGCCTTAACTAAGTATTGTAGTGGCTCTTCATTATTAGCAAAATCAGGAGCAAAGCCACCTTCATCGCCAACACTGGTATTTTTGCCATCGGCTTCCAAAAGTTTCTTCAAATTATGGAAGGTTTCAGAACCCATTCGAATAGCTTCTTTAACTGTTTTGGCACCAACAGGCATAATCATAAATTCCTGAAAATCAACTTTATTGTCTGAATGCACGCCACCATTGATAACATTCATCATTGGTGTTGGCAAAACATAGGAATTAGGCCCGCCAAGATATTGATAAAGCGGCAAACCAGCTTCTTCAGCCGCAGCACGCGCTGTGGCGATCGAAACAGATAAGATCGCGTTAGCACCAAGCTTTCCCTTATTCGGCGTGCCATCCAAGGCAATCATCGCCAAATCGATTCCACGCTGATCAGCAACATCGAACTTGCCAATCAAGGCTTCAGCGATAGCTCCATTGACGTTGGCAACGGCCTTGGTAACTCCTTTGCCTAAATAACGACTTTTGTCGCCATCACGTAGTTCAACCGCTTCATGCTCACCGGTTGATGCGCCTGATGGGACAATTCCACGACCAAAAAAACCATCTTCAGAATAGACTTCAGCTTCAACAGTAGGATTTCCACGTGAGTCAAGAACTTCACGTGCGTAAATACTTGCAATTAATGACATTTATTTTCCTCCATGCAACAGTTAATATTTTAGCAGACCTAGACGGACTAGAATCTAAATGTAAATAAAAACACAATCAATTTAAAAATAGACTGTGTTTAAAAAAACGATTAATATTTTTCAGAAAACTTTTGTCCTTCCAGCGAGGTTCCCTTCGTATTGGCAACATCGGATTCCTGCCTCGTCGGACTTTTATAAACCTTCGCTTCCGGAGGAACAATTGCTAATTCTGTTATTGGATCGAAGAAATGAGCACTGGAAATCTGGAAAGTCAATTCAGCTTGATCCCCGGTCTGGGCAATTTCACGAGCACTGACCCGGGCAACGAACTGTTGATTATTAAGTTCAAAATAATACATCGTTTCAGCACCCAACGGCTCGACCAGATCCAATTTTACTTTGACTGTATCTCCCGGATAGGCATCTTTGGCAACTGATTCGGTATGAATGTCCTCGGGACGAATACCAAAAATGAGTTCCTTGTTTTCATAGCCCTTTTCCCTTAGAAACTTGGAATCTCCTTTAGGAATTTTCAGGTTGACTTTGCCATCCTTGGAAACTAGTTGGTCGCCCTTTAAAATTAGATTCAAGAAATTCATTGACGGTGAACCCATAAATCCGGCAACGAATTTATTACCCGGATTGTTATAAAGCTCTTCCGGAGATCCGACCTGTTGAATAACACCATGGTCAATCAAAACAATTCGGTCAGCCATCGTCATCGCCTCAATTTGGTCATGAGTTACATAAATGAAATTGTTGCCTAGTTCCTGATGAAGCTTGGCAACTGTTGAACGCATTTCTACTCGTAACTTGGCATCAAGGTTTGACAAAGGTTCATCCAACAACATCACTTTAGCATCGCGCACCATCGCTCGTCCAAGAGCGACTCGCTGACGCTGGCCACCGGACAGATTAGCTGGTTTACGATCCAAAAAATCCGTTAAACCCAATAATTCAGCTGCTTTGTCAACTGCTTCTTTGATTTTATCCTTTGGCTCTTTACGAAGTTTTAAACCAAAAGCCATATTGTCAAAAACCGTCATATGTGGATATAAAGCATAATTTTGAAAGACCATTGCAATATCGCGGTTTTTAGGCTCAACATCATTCATGAGCCTGCCATCCATTTTGAATTCACCGGAAGTGATATCTTCAAGTCCGGCAATCATTCGCAAGATTGTCGACTTGCCAGATCCCGAAGGACCGATGAAAACCGTAAATTCTCCATCGTTAATTTTCAAATTGTAGTCAGGAATAGCAGCCACAATCTGGCCAGGATAAACCTTCCGAATATGTTCCAAAGACATTTCAACCATTTTTTCTCCTTGGGGAAGACATATATTTGCTAGCTGCGCCACCGCTTGGCAGCTTCCCATTCATCTCAGAGTTTTGCATTGGCAATTAATATGAACTTACAAGACTAAATGCTTGCTGCGTTGTGAAAGCTAATACCCTACAGCAGCTGTTTGTAAGCGATTTCATTATAGAGGAAAATTCAATTAATGTAAACGGTTTCATCGTTTCTATTAAAGCGAATTCTCAATAATTTCAACAAGTTCCCAAAAACTTTGAAAGTCCAAAGCAGCTTTACCGACTAAAACACCATCGATATCCTTTTGTTTGATTAAACTTTTTAAATTATCGCGATTCACCGATCCGCCATACAAAATTCTTGTTGAATCGGCGACATCGCTTCCATAGAGCTTTCTAACCGTCTTTCTAATTTGTTCGGCAACATCCTCGGCACCCTTAGTGCTGGCTGACATTCCGGTTCCAATTGCAAAGGTCGGTTCGAATCCGATGATAATTTGTTGCATCTGTTCTTCTGAAACACCTTCTAGGACCGGAGCAACCTGCTCCAGCTCCTCAACATCAACAATCACATCCATACCGTTATTCAAAGCTGTCCGAACTTTTAAATTAACAGTTGAATTAGTTTCGTTGAATAGTTCGCGTCGTTCAAAATGCCCAAGCATGACATAATCTACCCCAACATTGGCTAATGCTTTGGGAGAAGTTTCGCCCGTAAAGGGACCAAAATTTTCCCAATGAGCATTTTGAGCAACTATCGAAATGGGAGTATTTTCAGTTAGTTTAATCAAATCAGTTAAAAAAAGATCCTGAGAAGCAATTCCAACTTCGATATTTTCTTTGTTACCAAGCTTTTTAATCAACTTTTTAACGTATAAATTAGCTTGATCGCGCAAAAAATTCATCTTCCAGTTTGCAATAATAATTGGTTTTCGCATAATTCCATTATAGTTGAGATATGAACTGGGTAACTCTAACTGATGAACCATGGATGCCGATCGGCGCTGATAAAGCCAAGGAAGATTTTGCAAAAATTGCTGAAAATATTGGTTTTGGAATTCTAAAAATAAATCGTGCGGAAAAAACAGTCGATTTATCGGTTATAAAACCAGGCGATTTGTTGGTTCATCAATATCCAAGTTATTTGGGTGATCAATGGGAATTGAATTTTCAAAAAGAGTTGAAAAAAGTAGGCAGTAGGACGGTAATTCTAATCCATGATTTTGAAACATTTAGAATTCATGATTATAAATCCAAAAAAATTGCTTTCCAAGTTTTATCAACAGCCGATTATCTAATTACTCATAATAAAAAAATGACAAATCGCCTTTTTCGAATAAATCAAAATATTTTCCAAATCGAATTATTCGATTATTTAAGTCCGGAAAAAAATAAAACGACAAAAATTCCGACTTCCTTGGTCTACGCGGGAAGCCTATCGAAATCATCTTGGATTAAAAATTACTCATTAAAAATACCAATAGATATTTTTGGCCGCCTGCCAAAAAAATGGTCGCTGGAAAAAAACGATTATCTGGTATTACACAAACCGATCATTCCCGACCAATTACCAATATTCTTAAACAATAAGTGGGGCCTAGTTTGGGATGAGGACCAAGAAAAAAATAAAACAAATTACCAAAATTATCAAAAAATTAATTCTCCGCACAAACTGAGTCTTTATCTGGCCGCGAATATTCCCGTCATTGTCTGGGAAAAATCAGCAATCACAAAATTTGTTTTGGAAAACAAAATTGGCATTGCAATTAATAACCTAGCGGAAATTCCGGACAAAATTAAAAAAGCCGAGATCGATTCCGATAATCTCGACAATTTATCAAAGAAAATTAGAGGCGGTTATTTTACAGAGAAACTGTTGAGGAAAATAATCAGCCTAGACGGTTGTCATTGAGAATCACCTGCATTTCCTTTTGTATTTCTGGCGGTTTTTTCCATTCTTCCCATCTTTTCATTGAAAAACCGGGATCTGAATAATGATCATTGATATACCTCTCGACCTTCTCAACGTGATTTGAATGGGGGATGTTTAATTTCAAAATTCTAACTTGTTTGATGAAATTTTGTTCAGCTGCATATTCAGCTCGGCCGTTCATAACGATATTTCCCAATTCATCATAAACTGAGCCGTCTAAACGAGTGATCTCCTGAACGAGATCAAAAACCATATAATTAGCCATTACTTCCCTTCCGAACTGGAACTTGAACTTTTATTTGAACTCGAGCCGGTAATTGTTCGGGCCGTAATCGAAATTTCAACTGCCTTAGGGGTAATTTCATCGATTCCTTTTGGCAAAGACGGCTTAACCGTAATAACTCCGCCGGAAGTACTGATTTGGTTCATATCAACAGTTACCGGTACAGAATCGATCTTATCAACCGAACTTTTATCGCCGGTAATTTGAACACTCGAAGAACTTAAGGTGACATTATAATTCGACATTGATTTAGATCCGGTAAACTTAGGATTCAAAGAAACGGTCTTTGTTTCTTTACTACTATTTTTAACAGCAAACTCACTGGTAACGTCAAGCGTAGCAGCTACTGAACTGGGATTTATCTCAACCGAAACTACCAAACCGTTTTTATCGACAGCCTTCAAAGCAATATTTTTATTAATGCTTGATTGCGTATTCGCCGGAACATTCAGGCTCGTCGAGATATGATTGACAACTTTGACTAAATCCGAAGGACCAGTGACGGTTGCTTTTGTCTGTGAAATCTTGAAACCGGAAACAACATATTTGCTGGCGATGTTATCTCGATTATAAGTCGGAATAATCGGCACACTCTTGGAAATCTTCCTGGAAACATTAACAGTTAAACTTGATGGGTCGAGGGTCTTTGCCAATGTATCGGATAAGCCAGTTAATTTAAGTGAAACATTCTGAGAACCAATTTTCGGTTTCTCCAAATTAACTGTCGCCCGAATAGTTTGCGAATCTTGAGCCGCGGTAATTAATCCGGAAGGGCCGGTTATTTTGACTTTAATAGTTTGTGGGACTCCCGATACATAATATTTATTCTCATTCATATTGACATTAACTGGAACATTAATTTCGGTTGTTTGTGTTGTGATCAATTCATTTTGTTGACTTTTACTGCTTCGGACAGTGCCGGTTGTTCCGGTAACATACGCAAAAAGAACAATCGCCAAAATAAGGGTAACCAGTAGTTGGAACCATTTTTTCCGCAAAAGAGAATTAATGTACCTCATCAGAACCCGAGCCTCCCTTGGAATTATCATCATGGCGGTTGCCGTTTTTCTTTTTTGAGGAGCCGGCAACCCAACTGGCTAAATTAGCAAAAACATCACTATGATTTTTCTCGTTTTCTGTGATCAGTCGATCACGCAAAAATTGATCATATTTTTCCGGTTTGAGGCTACGATGCAAAACACCCTTTTGAGCAATTGAAACTTCGCCGGTTTCTTCGGAAACGATGATAACAATCGCATCAGTTGATTCGGCTAAGCCCAATCCGGCTCGATGACGGGTACCTAAATCCTTGGAAGTTGACGGATTGCTTGAAAGAGGCAGATAAGCAGTTGCAGCGACCAAACGGTCGGAGCGAATGATAGCCGCTCCATCATGCAAAGGTGTATTGGGAATAAAAGTGTTAATCAAAAGAGCAGAGCTGACTTGAGCATCTAGGGTTATTCCGGTATCGATTATTTCGGCTAAGCTGGTCTCTTGTTCAATCGCAATTAAAGCACCGATTCGCCGACGGGACAGGTAAGGCAAGGCTTGATCTAAAGCTGTCATAACAATTTCTTCGGAAGGAACCGACGTCCCGGCAGGCCGGAAAAAGGATCTGGTACCTAAATTTTCCAAAGCCCGGCGAATTTCCTGTTGAAACAAAACAACCAAAGCAATCGGACCCCAGTTAATAACCTGATCCAAAATCCAGGAAACCGTATCAAGACCGATCCACCAAGCGATTAAACGAACGACAATTAGAATAACGATCCCGCGAACGAGCTGCATTGCCCGCGTTCCACGGACCCAATTAGCAATATTGTAAAGGACGAACCAAATAACAAGAATATCAATCAAATGAACGAGATTTTCATATGTAAAGATATCAATTAAGTTCATTGATTTTAGTATAACTTAACTACCGTTGTCCGAAAGCGCTGATATCTCGGCAAAATTTATTTCCTGCAATAATTTAATTCCCAAGTGACGAGGAATCCGTTTTGCTTCAAATAGTTGTTGAATTGAATCTCTTTCAGCATTGATTGCAATTAATGATAAACCCATCAAAGATGAATCGTAGCTCTTATTAAAAGTCTTGCTGGCTTTGATTCTCGCCAGCCAGCTTCGATAATTGATAATTATGTTGAAGGCTGCCTGGCGGCCGATATTATCGATTTTTTTGTTCTCTAAATGGGCAGCCAAAGTTTTGATGCCGGCCTTCGCTCTCGCCCGATGAACCATCAAATTTTGCTTTTTCGCTCGATTAGTTTTAACCCTTGTAACCCGCAACTCGACTAGTTGCAAAGTACGTCTAATCACACGCAAAAACCATTGAAAAGAGAAACTGCGCCGATGGCCGATATCTCTTAAGGACCATTTCACGCCCAACATATTCGCATGATAGACAGCTGGGGACAACTTTTTTTGTCTATACAAACCTTCGATTACCTCAATTTCAGCGTTTAAAGCGATCACTCGATAAGCCTGTTCTTTAGCAACCAATTTTTTAGCCCGTCGGTGATTAATTTTAACCTGTAAATCATTGATCTTCTGTTGACGTTCATAGACGAGATCGTAAACAGCCGCCTGGCGGGCATCGACAACCTCATCTCCAGCGGCAATATCGGTTAATTCTGATCGAAGAGCCTGAATACCCGATTGCAACTGAAAAATTCTGGCCGCTTCTTCGCTCATAAAATGAGTCTTCCTTTCAGTTTGGCCAAACTCGTTGATATTGAAATCGGATTCCTGATCGATCAGTTGAACATCGACTGGAAGATTGGAAACCGGCCCGGCCCGTTTTACTAAAATCGGCAACATGATCGAAGCAACGATTAAAGAAAGGATAACAACAACACCGGCAATAAAAACCATTAAATAATAATCAGGGAAAGTTTTCCCGGAAACAGACTGAATCGATAAAACGGCCGCCAGGGCAATTGCTCCACGGACTCCGGAAACAGCCATGATAGCTGATCCGATAATCGAAGGAGCGTTGGCATCTTTCGGATTTCGTTTGAAACTCAAATACTCGTTAGCATAAGTCCAGATGGCCCGGATAATGAAAACGACGAACCAAACCATAACACCATAAATAATTCCTCTAAAAAGATCCAAATCACCATCAATAATCGCATCCTTATAGACGTGTGGGAATTGCATCCCCAACAAAATAAAAATTGTGCCGTTAAGAACGAAAGCCAGCGTTCGCCGAATAGTTTCCGAAAGAACGTCAAACTCGAAACTGGAATTATAATCGGCATTGTTTCTCAAATTAGTTAAAATGCCGGCCACGACAACCGCGATAACTCCAGAAGAATGTTCGACATCTTCAGCAATATAAAATATCAAAAAAGGCACAAGCACGTTGATAATGACATGCAGAATCTCATCGCCGGCGCCACGCTTGCGAATAAATTCAGTTCCCCAATCAAGAATTGAAATCAGGATGAATCCGGTTAAAGCGCCAACCAAGGAAATATAAATAAAATTGAAAAAAGCATCATGCAGAACAAAAGAACCGAGCATTGTTGCCGAAACAGCATATTTAAAAGCAACCAATCCGGAAGCATCGTTCAATAAACTTTCTCCCATCAGTACGTGCAAAAGGTTTTGTGGAATTTTAATTCGTGAAAGAATTGTGCCAACAGCGACTGGATCGGTTGGTGATAAGGCTGCTGCTAAAGCGATACTAACCGGAAGCGGCAAAATCGGTATCAATAAATGAACCAGCCAGCCACCGCCGAGGACAGTTAAAAAAACAAGAATGATTGCATTGGCAATAATTGGTGCTTTCAGTTGCCAGAGTTCTCTTTTTGGAAATCTCCAGGCATCGTGGAAAAGCAAAGGGGCAATAAATAAAAGCAGAAACCATTCAGTATCCAGGCCGATACTTCCCTTAATATAAAAAGAAAGCCCAACTCCAAAAATAATTTGGAGCAGGCTTACCGGGATCAAAGGAAAAAAATGCGCGATTAAACTGCTAACAACAATTAAAGAGATAATAATTGGAAATAACAATAAGAGTTCCATTAATTCTCGGTAAATCCCTTTCCGATCATTTTTATTTCAAGTTCCATGCCGATACCATTTTTTTCTTTAATCGTATGTTTAACCAAATTAATTAAATTTAAATAGTCTTCGGTCTTGGCATGATCAATGTTAACAATAAAATTAGCATGTTTAGTTGAAAGTTGTGCACCACCGATCTGAACACCTTGCAACCCAGCATCGGAAACCAACTTTCCGGCATAATATCCGCTTGGACGTTTAAAGACTGAGCCATTCGATGGCAAATTCAAAGGCTGTTTATCAATTCTTCGTAAGTTGAATTCATCCATCCAGCGCCGAATTTCGTCCGGTTGATCGGGTTTAAGCTCAAAAGTAGCCTGAATAATATAATAATCATTCTTTTGAATTCCAGAATTTCGATAAGAAAAACCGAGTTTTTTCTTTGTTAAAACTGTTGGCCTGCCATTTCTGTCCAAAGCAACGACACTCTTAAGACAATCGGCTGTGTTACCACCATAGGCGCCGGCATTCATATAGACAGCACCGCCAACAGACCCAGGCAGACCAGCTGCCCACTCCAAACCGGATAAAGCATGTTCATAGGCAAATTCGGAAACAGAAATCATATCAATCCCAGCCCCGGCAATAACATCGCGACCGTTGATTTCGATTTTCTTCATTTCGCTTGTAATAATTACCAATCCCTGAACTCCCTGATCGGAGATCAGCATATTACTTAACTGGCCCAGCACATGTACGGGAAGATCCTCATGACTAGCAGCAACTAATAACTTTTCCATTTCCCGTTCATTTTTTGGAAAAGCTAAATAATCAACTATTCCGCCAACTTGGGCAAATGCATATTCAGCGATCGATTTGTCCTTATATATTTCAATATTAGAAAATTGTTTAGTAAAGTCTTCGATATATTGATTTTATCATTGCTTGTAACCGTGATGGTTTAGACTAGCTTTATGAACTTTATTTCTTGGAATATCGATAGTCTAAACGCAGCTATTCAGCACAAATCTCCTCGAGGAGAACTCACTTATAAGACTCTTGAGAAAATTGCCGCTGCCAAACCGGATTTCTTTTCAATTCAGGAAACAAAACTGCCGGAAAACGGTTTAAACAAAAAGCAGGATGAAGTTTTAGAAGAACTTTTCCCCAACTATCTGCGTTTTGTCAAAAACAGCACTCCACCGGCAAAAAAGGGTTACGCCGGTGTAATGACTCTCGCCAAAGAGGCGCCGATTTCCTATGACAAACCAGTCATTGATGCGCCCGACACAATGGATCAGGAAGGGCGAATCGTTACTTTGGAATATCCTGATTTTTATCTATTGAATGTTTATACGCCTAATTCAGGTGACGGTTTGCGAAGACTACCGGCACGTGGAAAATGGGATGACCAATTCAGACACTATATAAGTGACTTGTCCGAACGAAAGATAGTTATTTTTTCCGGTGATTTAAATGTTGCCCATGAAGAAATCGATCTAAAAAATTCCTCAAGCAACCATAATTCGGCTGGCTTTACAGATCAGGAGAGAGAAAAATTCAGCAGGTTGTTATCTGCTGGCTTTATAGATACCTGGCGTTTACAGCACCCAAAAGAAATTGCCTACTCCTGGTGGAGTCAAAGAAACCGGCTTGCAAAAACAAACAACGCCGGTTGGCGGATCGATTACTACATTGTCAGCAACTCAGCCAAAGAAAAAATAGTTAAGACAGGAATGATCGACACAGGTACTCGTGCCGATCACGCACCAATTTATTTACAAATGAAGCTCTAATTGCTTTTATGATCTTTTAAATCGCCAGTTGAATTACGATTATTCGAAATTCTTTTTAACTCTGATTTCATCTGGTCTTCCAGTTGCAATAAATCATTTTCTGCGCTGGCACGCCTTTCACGTCCATCGTTTTGAATCTGAATCGTTTGTTGAATCGTATCAATTAAATTCTGTTGAGATTTTTTTAAAGATCCAATATCAACCACGCCACGCTCACTCTCTTTTGCAGTTTCAAGAGAGGACTGTTTCAGCATTTCTGAATTCTGCTCTAATAAATGGTTGGTTGTCTCGGAAACAGCTTTTTGCGTATTGACAGCATCACGCTGTTTAAAAAGTGTCAGGGCAATCGCAATTTGATTTTTCCACAAAGGAATCGCTGTATTAATCGAAGATTGAATTTTTTCTGACAATTGACGGTTGGTTGTCTGAACCAGCCTAATTTGCGGAGCCTGTTGAATAGCAATCTGCCGAGTGAGTTTTAAATCGTAATTGCGCTTCTCCAAGGTCGTCAAAGTTTGATAAACATCTTGGACAGTCTGAGCATCCAACTGGTTTTGTGTCTTTGTAGCACGTTTTTGCGCTGCCGTTAGAATATTGTCGCGAATATCCTTTTCCTTAACCTCGGCTCCAGCGATGTACAAGTTTAATTGATTATAGTAATCAAGATTTTTTTGATAAAGACCTTCGAGCATTTTATTATCATTCATTAAGCCCTGCCACTGGCTGCTTAATTGAGTGGCGGCTTTATCAATTTGTTCGCCGACTTTTTCGTATTTTGCTTGAATTTCAAGAACCGAGCGACGCACACGACCAAAAATTTTCAAAATCAAGCCTTCTTTTTGTGGCGCCAACTCTTCCGGTTTACTTTCACCAATTGTTACAACCAAATCCCGCAAATTGCCGCCAATAGAACCAAGCTCTTTATTTGAAACTTGATTCAAAACATTTTGTGAAAAATCGGATATTTCTTTTTGAATATCAGAACCGTAATTAATAATCTGTTCCTGGTCGAGACCGTCCAATTGTTTAGATAATTCCCTGGCCTTCGCTTGTTGATCGGGACTTAAACTTGGCAAAATAGGTCTCTTCGGGTCAACTTGATTCGTTTCTCCAGTTCCGTTGTTTAAATTTGCCATTCATCCTCCTAAACGGTCATACTTTTATGTTTGCTATGCGATTTTAAAGTTTGAACTCGCAGGTATAATTTTTTGATTTCAAGTAGACTGATAAATTTCTGACCACTTTCGCTATCAGCAATCAAAAGATCTAAATCATATCCGTTGACTAGCTTCAAATTTAATTCTAACTGGCTTGGACGCTTTAAATCATCAACTTTAATATCACTTATATTTTTCCAAGGAACTTGGAAAATTTTCGTATCATTTTTTGAAATTATTAAGGGTTTGGAAAATTCAAATCCATAGGCAGTAAATTGACCAAAAGGTCGTTTACTTTTTCCTTTTTTCTTAAAAATGATAATCGGTGTTAAATCAATCGAAGTTCCCTCGTCGGCAAGCTTTGTTTGGTTTAAATATTCATCGAACTTATTTTTAGCAGTAGCTAGAATCGAATCGGTCGCGTCTAAGACCGAATCGGCAACATGATTGATTCCGCCAACAGTACCGCTATAATTATCATTTTGCTCATTCTCCCGGAAAATATCGGAATCATTCTTTGTCGTTTTTGATCGAATATACGAATCGACAATTTTCTTTAATTCGGGAATTGCAATCCCTTTTACATCGTTTTGTTTAATTGTAAAAGAACCGTCAAGAGTTGCAACATACAGTTGATAATTTAACCCCTCCGTAGAAACCTCGGTATAATAAATTCTCGACCAATCATAGATTAGTTTGTGACGAAAAAAATACTTGTGGTCAACGCGAACAAATCCAAAATCACTAATTTTCAAGTAGGTCCAGCGCCGAAAAGCTGTTATAAAAAAATATCCGGCAATCAGACAAAAAGTGAATATTAGTGTATAAGAAATCCAATTTGTCTGAATTTGAGCAAACCAGTAGAGCGGCAGAGCCGCCAAAAAAGAAATTATAAGTTTCCACCAATCGTGTTTGTATATCAAAACACCGGTTTTATTCTTGACTTTTCGGGCAATTCTCTTTGAAATCCGATTATGTCTTACTACCCCGCGATAGATTATATACAAAATGGTTAAAGGCACAATTAAAGAGAAAACTACTCCGAGCAGAGCCCCAAGTAGGTTGAAAAACAAATAGACGGCAACAATCCATAAGATAATTTTCCAAGGGTTCTTCATACCTACATTTTATCTGAATTTCAAGCACTTTTTTGGATCGTAATAAATAATAAACCCACTGTGTCCCAGTGGGTTTATTTATGCCTGCTTTTCTTTTTCGACATTTTCCTCTTCTTTTTTCTCGCTTAATTTAATTTTTGCAAAAAGACTATCCATGACCAAATCATCCCCATCAACATGAGAGGTACGAATCGACTCAAATTTTTCTTTTTTCTTTTTTGCCATATCATTCACCCGCATCTAATATAGTTTTAACTTGTTGACGAAAATCATCCATTGTTTTTCCGTAATATTTCCACCAATGCTCCGGATCTTTGTGATTAGTCGCGAGGCCAAGCAAAAAACCTTCACGATGGCTAATAATTTTTGCCGGGTCAATTTGAAAGCGGCGACACAATTGAACCGAAAGCTGTATATCATTTTGCCATACTTTATTAAAATAGCTGGCAAACTTTTTTGGATCGTAAGCAATCAAGTTAAAGCTACCTACAGCATACTCAATTCCAGCTGGTTCGCAAGTCTCGATCCCAATACAATCATTATTTGCCGCTCCGCCGGCGTGCCAGCCACGCATGGTCCAGGGTAAATATTGAAAAACGCCTTTATCATCAACAAAAGCATGGACGGCAACTTCGCGGTCCATTTGTCCATGAGCAAAAGATTTGTTCCAAATCGAGAACCAATCGTCGGCCATAATTCCCGGTGTAGCAGTCGAATGAATCATTATTCCACTTGGTCGCAAAGGGTCCCCCTTTAAAAAACAATCATTTTTGATCATGTATTTTGTTGTAATTTTTAATGCCATTTTTTCGCCTAAACCAATTTAACAAAATCTTTCACTCGCTCTTCACCGAAATGTTCAATTTCATAGATAAGAATCTGGGCTGACGCCTGGGCATCATCGGATGCATTATGATGATGTTCCAAAAAAAGACCCAAATCGGAAACAACCGTATCAAGCTTGTGGTTAACCATTCCCGGCTGGAACTTTCGCGAAAGAGAAACTGTGTCAAGGCTCAAATAACGCGGGGTTTTCAAGCCGTAATATTTTAGTGTTTGTTTTAAGACGTTGTTGTCAAAACGAACATTGTGACCGACTACAACTGGGTAATCGTCATATAGATTCTTGATATCAGCCCAAACCTCAGGAAATTTCGGTGAATCGAGGACATCATCTGCAGTCAAACCATTAATTTCCGTATTCCAATAAGAAAAAGAAGTTTCCGGTTTAATCAATGAATACCAATTTTGTGCAATTTGATTATCACGAACAATTGTTAATCCTAATGAGACCGCCGACCACGGTTCACTACTGGCAGTTTCAAAATCCATTGCCAAAAAATTCATAGTTTCTCCAAAAGCTTCCTATAATGGTCTCCACTGGCCGAAATGGTAATGTCACGCTTATCCTTGTCGTAAACAAATTCGATTTTCAAATATTCACCAGGAAGAATATCAGCCATGAATTGCGGCCATTCAATTATAGTTAAACCATCACCGTTGATATAGTCCTCAAACCCCTGATCGGCAGCGCCAATATTCTCTAGACGGTAAGCATCAAAATGGTAGATTGGAAAAACTAGACCATGACCCTTATATTGCTGAAGAATCGTAAAAGTCGGCGAGTTAACAATGACATTTTTATCCGCCCCAAGTGCCTGCACCAGGGAACGAGTGAAGGCCGTTTTCCCGCTTCCAAGATCGCCATACAACAAAAGAAGGTCGCCAATCGACAAAAAAGCCGCCAAATTCTGAGCAAGCTTTGTTGTATCGGACAGAGATTGTTTTTCAAAAGTTAACATCGATTAAATTTTAGCTTATTTCAATCCGCTGTCAGCTTTTCCAAACCATTTTTCCTGCAAGGATTTCATTTTGCCGTTCTGTTGGAATTTTTTCAAAACAGTATTTACTTCTTCACGCAACTTTAAATCGGATTTTCTAAAACCGACACCATTTTCGTCGGTAGGATAGCCACCATATATGATTTTGTAATCCTGTGAATCTGATAAGTGCTTAACATAATAACCGGCGTACATCGAATCAACCAGAATTCCCTGAATACGGCCGGCTTTCAAATCCATGAAAGCTTTGTCGAAAGTATCATATTTTTGTGGAGTTCCTTTAACATATTTTTTTAGAAGATTTTTGTATTGTTGAAATTGGGTTTGCGCTGTCGAACCGTTTTGAAGACCCAAAGTTTTTCCTTTCATATCTGCAAAAGAATTAATTTTATCTTTTGACAAAGTGACAAGTACCTGGGTACCTTTTTTATAGGGAATCGAAAAGGCCACCTTCTTTTTCCGCGCTGCGGAAATTGTATATCCATTCCAGATTGCATCGATTTGTCCATCATTTAAAAGCTGCTCTTTGGTTGACCAATTAATTGGTTCCCACTCAACCTTAATCCCAAGTTTTTTGAAGGTTGCATTCGCTAAATCAACGTCAAAACCAATTAATTTGCCACTCTTGTTTCTAAAACCCATTGGAATAAAAGTATCATCAAGCCCAATTTTAATTTCTTTGCTCTTTTTAATTCGATACCAATGATCGGAACTCTTCGTCTTGGTTTTGTTCGCAAAATATGTCCAGCCTCCGGCAATAATGGCAATTATCAAAACAATAATTCCGATATTTATAAAAGCCTTTTTCTTATCATTTGCAGTCATTTTGTTACTATCTCCTTTTTAAAATCAAATATTCGATCAGAAATTTTTTTAGCAAATGGCATGTCATGAGTAATGACCATCTGCGTAACCTCTCTTTTTTTTAATTCTTTGATAACTTCGACAACCTGACCAGTCGAAAATTCATCCAAAGCCGAAGTCGGTTCGTCGTAAGCAAGAATTTTTGGTTCCATTGCCAAAGCTCTGGCAATGGCTACCCGCTGCTTCTGACCGCCTGATAATTGATAAGGGTACAAATCAGCCTTATCTTCGATTCCAAGTTCATCCAAAATTTTTTTGGCTTTTGAATTCGCTTGATCAGTCTCGATATTTTTAACAATTCGAGGAGCAAGAGTGATATTGCCCAAGACGGTATATTGTGGGAAAAGATTGAAATCCTGAAAAATTACTCCGATTAAAGCGTTTTGATTTTTTTCAGTAACATTGATTTTCTGTCCGTCAATGACCATTTTTCCAGAATCAGCTCCGCAAAGACCGGCAATAATTTTTAATAAAGTTGTTTTTCCAATTCCTGAAGGGCCAACAATACTCAAAACCTCTCCATCGTTGATTTCTAAATTCAGCTCCTTAAAGACAACTTTATTCTCGTAACTTTTTGTTAGATTTTCGATTTTAAGCACTATTTCCACTCCCGATAATTAAATTCAATTCAATCCGTTTCATAATTAAAGTTGCGAGGGCCGTGAATATTAAATAAATTGCTGCCACGATTACATAAGGCAACAAAGTTACGTCCGCCACAGCGTGTCCTTGAGCAATGTATAAAATATCCACCAGACTGATGACATATCCCAAAGAAGTATCCTTAATCAAATTAATAATCTCGTTTCCAAAAGAAGGAAGGACAATATTAAAGACTTGCGGCAAAATAATTTTTTGAAAGGTTTGTCGGCGATTAATCCCCAAAACACCAGCGGCATCGTATTGGGCTTGGGGAATCGCTTGAATTCCGCCGCGGAATATTTCTGCAAAATAGCCAGAATAATTAAGAATAAAGACAACAACGGCAGCGGTCATTTTTGGAAAAACAATTTCATTGTTGCTTGCAATTGGGAGTCCGAAATAGACAAACATCAATTGAAGCATCAAAGGAGTACCTCTAATTACCCAGACATAAGCATTTAAAAGCCAACGAAGAACAAAAAATTGTGATCGCATTCCAAGAGCCATTAAAATCCCAAGTGGCGTGGCGCCAATCAAAGTTAAAAAGAACAGACCCACAGTAATATTCAAGCCGCTCAAAATATCCGGTAAAATTGAAAAAATGTAATGCATTAATCCCTCCTTCTTCAAATAAATAAAAAAACGCCCTCAATCAATAAAGATTGAGAGGGCGTTTTGCGCGGTTCCACCTCTTAATGCCAACTAATTACTTAGTTAACCTCAGCGAGTCAATGACTCTTGACGATAACGGTGACCCGGCAGTATTTCGGCTGCACTCGCAGGTGTGGTTCGCTTGAATCAATGGCTGGCTTTTCAGCGTTGTCAGCTCTCTTTGCATCTCAAACAAGTTACTCTTCTGTTCGTTGTTTTATTTATTTGATTGATTAGTAGGCTACTCTGACTGGAATAATTTGTCAACCGTTTTTAATAAAAATATTTCAAAAGATTTTTGGAATGGTTTTCACAGCTAATTACAGCTAATTTATGAAATTTTATATCATGTACTATATTAATCTGCACAAAAATGATTCAAAATAATAAGGATAGGATTAACTGAATGGAAGAACATGAAAAACAATAAAAGAGCGACAATCAACGATGTTGCTGAAGTTGCCAGAGTTTCGATTACGACCGTCTCAAGATATGTGAACGGAAAATACGGCAAAATGTCAGCGAAAACGCGACAAAAAATTCAGCAGGCCATTAAGGATGTCGACTACCACGTTAACCGCCAGGCTCAAATGTTGAAAAGACAAAACAGTCATTTAATTGGCGTTGTCGTAGCAGATGTCGAGAATTTTTTTTCATCTCTACTTTTTAAAGGTGCCGACCAAGTTCTATCCGACATTGGTTTTCAAATTATTCTCATGAATTCCAACAACTCGCAGCTAAAGGAGCAAAGACAAATCGAACGCCTCTTGGAGCTGCAGGTGGACGGTATAATCCTTCAGCCGATGGGGCAACTGGCCGTCGACTATGAATTCTTAAAAAAACAAAATGTTCCGACTGTAATCGTCGATCGGAAAATAGAGCCGGAAATCTGGCCGGAAATTGTCACAGATAATTATGAATGTTCCAAAAAACTCGGTGAACTAATGCTCCAAATGCAATATCCGCAAATTTTAATTCTCAGTGAAAAAATTGACGAAAACACAGCCCGCCAAGATCGGTATAAGGCTCTCGATGATTTGCAAAAAAACCATTCTTTTAATTTGGGTCTAATCGAAATCAAAGTAACAAGTTCCGATGACGATATTTTTGTTTCACTAAAAAACAGAACAAACAATTTTAAAATAAAAACTGCCATCTATGCCCTAAAGGGACCTCTCTTACTAAGATTGATGAGAGTCCTGACTCAAAGGCATATAAGTGTTCCGGACCAAGTCGGACTGGCGGCTTTTGATGATTGGGAGTGGGCAAAACTCACGCACCCCCTGATCACAACCATTCAGCAGAATCCAAAATTAATAGGTTCAACAGCAGCTAATAAGCTCTTGGAAGAAATTCAGGAATCGGAAACGCAGGCAAGTGTAATCACTGTAAAAAGCCAATTGATGGTCGGGCATTCATTGTGAAATTTATATTTAGAGATTGACAGTTAAAAAAAACTGTTGTAATCTTTGTTTGGCTCCTTAGAGAAAACGTTTTCATAAACTAGGAGCAAGCTATAAATTAAAAATCAGGAGGTTCTTCGTGCAAAATAATCAAATAGTCGCTAATACCCTGCTGTTACAGCATCAGCACAATGCTGGAAAGACACAAATTGAACTCGTTAAGCAATTGACAAAATTAGGAATTTGGAACATCGAAGTTCGCCGAGAGTACTTTTCAGACGATTTAAGGGAAATGGAGGCGCTTAATTGTGCAAAATTGGGAAAACGTTTGACCTTATTTTATTCAGTTCCCGATGTAATTTTCAAATCCGGCCAAATTAACCCAAAATTACTTCAATACTTCGCTGAAGCGTCCCTATTCGGGGCCAGTTATGTGAAATTGAATGTTGGCGAATTCGACGGTTACCAAGGAAATTTGGGACAGGAGCTTGGAACAATTGTTCCAAAAAGCATTCAGTTAAATGTTGAAAACGATCAAACAAAATTGAGCGGATCGGCAGAAAAAATTGTTATTTTTATCGGCGCTGCAAAAAAAGCCGATTTAAATATTGGCTTTGTAAACGATTTGGGTAATTGGATTTTTACAAAACAAGATACCGTCTCTTCAAGTAAAATACTGCTTCCCTATACTCGTTATATTCATCTAAAAAATTACACGATTGAAAATCAACAAACCAAGACAGTTCCAATCGACGATGGCAAGCTGGACTGGAAAAAGTTACTTGACAATTTTGATGGAACATTGCCGATTGCTTTAGAATATCCGGTCGATTCGATTGAAAATTTAAAAAAAGATATCAAAAGTCTTGAAGAATATCTGGAAAAGCGGCGATTAAGATGACAAATTTAATCATTGGAATTCTTTTACTACTAACCTTTTTTGCCTTCATTTATTTCGTAATGCGGGGTGGCAATATCATGATTGGCTTTTTCTTCATGGCGCTTCTTTGGACTATCATTGGCGGTATTTCTTATAAAGTCGCGATTAATGATATTTTTTCCCAGCCGGCACTTGATTATGGTTCGACAATTGTTGTAATAATTTTCGGTTCTTGGTTTGGTCGTGTGCTCGTCGACACCCAAATCGCCGGATCGATCAGTGAACAAACAATTCGTGTCAGCCATAAACATCCGATTGTTGCGGCAATCCTGGTTTGCATAGTGACTGCTTTTATCTTTACAAGTTCCTACGGCGTCGGCGCTGTAATAGCTGTTGGCGTTATCCTGTTGCCTATTTTGGAATCGCTAGGCTTGCCTAAGAACGTTTCTGTCGCAGCCTTTGTTTTATCAGTCGGAGCGCCAATGTATGTCAATATCGTAATCATCAAACAAATTCAATTATTTTTCCCAAAAGTCCTGTATGGAAGCAAATATTTAGGTTATGGTTTCGCGGCAATGATTGTTCAAATGTTGGTCGTAGTTATTTTCATTCTCGTTCATGCAAAACTAATTCATGCCAACGAAGAAATCGTCGAGGAAAAAAATAAAAATGGTGATGATATTTTAGATAAAAAATCAGCGCCTATTTACAGTTATTTTATTCCAATCATGCCTGTCTTTATGAATTTGGCCTTCGGCTGGCAACCGATTCCGGCTCTGCTTCTTTCAATCATTCTGGCGCTTCTATTAACCGGAAACATGGTTTCCTACCGGCACTGTTTGAAATTAATTAACAGCACAATAAACAAATCCGTATCGGATATTTCCGGCTTATTGGTAATGCTGTTTATTTTGACAATGTTCAGTGCTGCGGCTGTCAAAAATACAGCCCGTTTCAGTGCAATCCTGCACAACATAATTCCCCACAACCCTTTAATAATTGCAATTGCTTTTGCTATATTGGCTCCGCTGGCTTTGTTTCGAGGACCATTAATGGTCTGGGGAGCAGGTTCGGCAACGGCAGCCGTAATCGCCGGAACCGAATTTTTTAATCAATATTTTGGTTTTGCGCTGATAATCGTCCCGGCGGTTTCAATGGCTGTTTCGGCTTGTGTTACCCAGTCTTGGAATCTGTGGGCTTTAGAATACACGAAGCTAGACCCGAAAAAGTTCTTGGTGACTGGCGTACCTTGGGCTTGGGGAACATGCGCTTTAAATTTATTGCTTGCGGTTGTAATGTTTAACTGAATATTTAGGAGGATACAAATGAAAAATGTTGATAATTTTAATACAAATTGGTTTCGTTTAGATAATAAAAACGCGATTATTACTGGTGGTGCTTCCGGACTTGGCCAATATTATACTCGGGCTTTGATGAAATCCGGAGCTAATGTGCTTGTTGTCAGTCATAGTGAAAAAGGCTGGAAAGAGACAAGTGATTTGGTTAAAAATACCGGCCAAAAAATTGAATTTTTGAAAAAGGATATTACCGATCAGAATGCTCCAAAAGAGATTGTTGCAAAAGCAAAGGAAACATTTGGTCATATAGATATTTTGATTAATAACGCCGGACTACAAAAAAGAAATAAATGGCAGGAATTTAAAGATGAAGACTGGCAGGCAGTAATTAATTTAAACTTGAACGCATTGTATTTTTTGTCGCATGCCGTTGCAAAAGCAATGGCCGAACAAAAATCAGGCAAAATTATTAATATTGCTTCAATGCAGTCCTATCGTGCCGGCAAATTTATTTTCCCTTACACTGCCAGCAAACACGGCGTAGTCGGTCTAACAAAGGCTTATGCCGACGCACTGGCAGCGGAAAATATCCAAGTTAATGCACTGGCTCCCGGATATATCAATACACCAATGACGCAAGCTTTGCGTGACGACAAAGAAAGGAACACTGAAATCCTCAGCCATATTCCGGCTGATCACTGGGCAGATCCATCAGAACTGATGGGAGCTATAGTTTTCTTGTCCAGTTCGACATCAGACTATATCACCGGCGTTACTCTGCCGGTTGATGGTGGCTATTTATTAAGATAAAAAGGAGAATTAAAAATGAAAGTTGTTGTACCAAAAGCATTATCAAAAGCAGGTAAAAATTATTTAAGCGAACATGATTTCGAATTAATCGAGGCCCCTGATGATAAACAGGAAACAATTTTAAAAGTCGGCAAAGACGCTGACGGAATTGTCTTGATGACCGATCCTTTCGATAATCAAACACTGACAAAATTTACAAATTTAAAAATAATTGCTCGACATGGAGTAGGGTTTGATAACGTTGATGAAAAATTCGCCGGTGAACATGGCGTATACGTCACAATTACGCCAATGGCCAATGCTTCAACAGTTGCCGAAACGACAATCGCCGAAATTTTGGATTTATCAAAGAACCTCACTAAAATATCAGACGAAATGCGTCAAGGAAATTTTGCCTACAAACTTGATCATATGGGTTTTGATTTATCTCATAAAAAGATCGGTGTAATGGGATACGGACGTATTGGCAGACAAGTTGCAGAAAAAGCTAATGCTTTGGAAATGGATGTTTTAATTTTCGATCCCTTCGTTAAAGAAACAAAAATCGGTAAACTGGTTGATCGCGACACTTTGATAAGTCAATCAGATGTGATTACTCTTCATCTGGCAGTCACCGATCAAACTATTCATGGATTTGGAAAACGAGAATTGGAAATGATGAAAAAAAGCGCCTCACTGATTAATTTGGGCCGTGGAGCTCTCGTAGATGAACAAGCCTTGATTGATGCCTTAAAAACAAAGCAAATTAACGGAGCGGCCTTGGATGTCTTTGACGAAGAACCGTTACCGTTAACAAGTGAATTTTATAAACTCGACAATGTTCTTTTAACACCGCATATTGCTTCAAACACAAAAGAATGCATGGAGCGGATGGCAGTCGATTCCGCCAGTGAAGTCGTTAGAGTCCTTTCGGGTGAAAAACCTAAATGGGCAGTAAACAAAATTAAATAACTTTTTTATCTCATTAAAAGATTTTAAAGTTTATAAAAAGACTCGATTATTAGCTTTCTGCCTCCAGCAGCCACAATAACCGAGTTTTTTAGTTATTACCAATCAACTATTCTTTTTACCAAGTTCATCAATCAAAGCAAAAAAACGATCATGGTTAACCTTTGTAACAAGTGTTACCGGTCGACCGTTTTCACTTTCAAATGTTCGGCCTGCAGATTCTCCAGCAATAGAAACATCGCTAAGAACTCGTTTTGTTTCCGCAACATCCAAAAACTGGCTGTATAGCGTTGTCAAAACATCCCACATAAAATAGGTTGAATTGGTTTCAAAGTGCTCCAATGGCGGCACCAAAGCATAACCCTGGCCAATCAAATCAATAATCGGGTATTGACGTTCAAGTGCCCAATGCTGTCTTACAGATCGAGTTAACGGGACCTGGCGGGTACTTTCCAAACCAACCATATGAATTGGAATCTTGGTATCCCAAACGATTTTGACAGCCTCCGGATCCCAATAGGCGTTCCACTCAATCGTTCCATCTTGTTCCGGCTCGGCCACATTGCCACGATTATCCATCGTGCCGCCCATCCAGTACAATTCTTCAATCCTATCGACAATCGTCGGATCACTTTTGATTGCCCGAGCCAAATCGCTTAGCGGACTGGTCATAATTAAAGTGGTTTTCCCCGACTCGGATTTTAACTTTTCAATCAAATCGAGATGGGCCGGATTAACAGCAACCGGAGTTTTAATCTTACCGCTCTCGTTTAAAATCGGAAAAGCATCAAACGAAAAAGCATCCATTCGCCAATCTTTTGGAAACGGATGAGCCGCACGCGAATTCGAAGCCGCCGGTGCGAGTTCGATCCCGTTGCCAAAACGGTCGATTATCTTCCTTGTGGCTGACAAAGCCGGCTCCAAGTATGAGTCTGCACCCATTACGCCAACTCCGGTGATCTTAATGTTGTCCATCTGCAACAAAAGCAAAAGAGACACCAAGTCGTCAACACCGCCATCATGATTAAAATACACGTTTTTCATCTAATCTCTCCTCTGAAAACCAATTATTCTAAGATTATCAAAATGGTGTTGAAAATCTTTATTTTGAAACAGATTCTTATTCTTTTTCAAAAACAGTAATCGATTCAACATGCATCGTCTGTGGAAATTGGTCAATTGGTAAAACCGCTTTGGAAATTCGATATCCCTGTTCTTTGATCAAAACAGCATCGCGAGCAAGTGTAGCAGGATTGCAAGAAATGTAAACGAATTTCAATGGTGCCATCACGCCTAATGATTGAATTAAATCGCTAGTCAGGCCCTTTCTTGGCGGATCAACAAAAACTACATCCGGTTTGACACCGGCATCGGCCCATTTAATAAATTGTTCTGCTGCATCGGCAGCAATATATTCGGCGTTTTCAATTCGATTAGCCAACATATTTTTTTTGGCATCTTCAACGGCCGGAACAACAACCTCGACACCAATAACTTTTCTAACTTGTCTGGCAATCGAAAGACCAATTGTTCCGATTCCCGAATAAGCATCGATTACCAATTGGTTACTCTTCAATCCGGCCAATTCGGCTGCCTTTGTATACAAAACAGCAGTCGTCTGCGGGTTGACCTGATAAAAAGAATTGATACCGATTTCAAAATCAAGTCCCAGCAAAGTATCATGAATAACCTGTTGACCGGATAAAACACGATTATCCAGCCCTAGTTGAACATTTGTCTGTTTGGGATTGTAGTTCAATAAAAAACTGGTTAAATCCGGAATTCTTTGGTTAATTTCTTTAATAATTTCTTTTTCATGCGGCAAATGTTTTTTTGTTGCCACTACCGCCAGCATTGTCTGGCCACTATGATAACCATGGCGAACCATCAGGTAACGCACAATTCCCTCCCGGGAAATTTCATTATAGGCGGAAATGTGAAAATCATTCAAAACATCCCGAGCAATTCCAACAACAACATCAATTTTCGGATCATTTAAATAATAATCTTCAATCGGAACCAGCTTGTGAGAACCACGGCGGTAAAAGCCGGTCACCAACTTCCCTGCTTGAAATTTTACCGGAACTACTGTTTTATTTCGATAATGAGTCGGGTTCTTCATCCCCAACGTCGGCAATATCTCAAGATCATCGATACCAACTTTATGAAACAATTGACGAATTTGTTTGCGTTTAAACTCCAGCTGAGCCGGGTAGGACAAATTTACCAGCGGAGCGATGCCACTAGCAATCATTTCCGGGTGATCGGCTCGAACCCGATCTGGAGATTCCTTAATAATTCCAAGCACTCGTCCAAATGCATAGGAATTTAAAACTCGGGTGATTGCAAACTTAATTCGTTCTCCAGGAAGTGAATTAACAATAAAAACCGGAAAATCGTCGACTTTGACAACACCTAATCCCTCATAAGTTAGATCAATTACATCTCCGGTTAATTCTTGATTCTTAACTAATTTTGAATAAGTTTTTTTGCTCACTTATCCACTCCCACCTTTTTCTTAATTTCTTTAGAAGCTGTTTTGAACTCTTCTTCGGCTTTCTTAGCCATTACCTCATCTGCAGTTTGAGCTCTCGTTCTTGAACCTGGTTTCATTCTTGAGGTGACCGCGATAAATTCAATATGCCGCTGCAAATTTTTAAAAGTCATTGGAGCAACGCCACCGAATTCACCGTCAAGATTAACTTTCATTTTATCGTTAGATAAAGGTTCGACTTTGACCTTACTTGTTTTAATGTAAGTTATTAATTTGTCTTTAATGTGGGAACCGTTATTTAAAGCCTTCGTAATTAAATTAAAAAGTTGAGCAATATTAGACTTTTCAACAATTAATAAGGAAAATTTTCCATCATCAAGTTTGGCATCAGGAACAATTTTTTCAAAACCGCCAACTGAATTCGTCAAGGCTAATAAAATAAGACTGACCTGTCCCTCGAATTTTCCTTCATCATAAGTTATCCGAACAGGAACCGATTGAATGCGTGTGATCAGTTCGGCACCCTTGGTAATATAAGCCAAATATCCATACAGAGTTTTCAACATCGAAGGAACTTCATATGTTAATTCAGATAAAGTGCCAAGTGCCCCAATATTCATAAAATAGTTAAGACGAGAATTACCGGAAGTGATTTCACCGATATCCATTTTAAGTGTCTCGTGTTTATTAATAACTTTAGCAGCTTCGACCAAATCATCGCGGGGTATTTTTAAAGCACGAGCGTAATCATTAGTCGTTCCCGAAGGAATCACCGCCATCAAAGGACGCTTTTTTAAAGGGGAAATACCGTTGACAACTTCATTGACAGTTCCGTCGCCTCCAGCGGCTACAATCAAATCAAAACCGGCTTGGGCAGCACGCTTTGCTTCATCGCGGGCTGAAAATGCTTTTGGGGTTGTCTCATAAACAGAAGTTTCATAGCCGGCACGCTCGTAAACTTTCATTATTTTTAGTAAATCTCGTTGAATCGCTTCACGACCAGAGGATGGATTATAAACAATACGGGCACGTTTCATACAAATTTATTATAGGCTATCAAATCAACATGCCGACTGGCTTATAAGCGATTGTAAAACTAATTCAAAATTAAAAGTCGCCACGTCCTTGTCAACTCTTTATCCAATTTAATAATTATTTAAGTTGTTTGGTTCAGGACTTAAAATATAAAGTACGATTTTTGCGATCCTTTTTCGGCAAAACCTGAATATCATTATAAAAGCCCTGATTAACTTTTCGCAAGAAGAGGTTGCCAGCCATGACACGATCGCCAATATAGATTTTTCTCCACTGATCTTCGCCGTACAAATCAGGTAAAGAAAAACTTGTTTCAGAGTACAATTTCTCCAATTTGGAGTCGATTATCTTAAAAATATCTGTAAGTTCTTCCTTCATTTAAAGTACCCCCCTACACGCCTAAAACTATTTGGCTATTTCTTTTGCAACATCAACCCAGCCAGCTGCTCGAGAATATTTTTCCAACTCGTCCAAAGATAAACGGATAGCAGCATTGAGATCGCCGGCGGCCGGGTAAAGTAAATCATGTTTTTTTTAA
Source organism: Oenococcus oeni (assembly GCF_020510245.1). Taxonomy (NCBI): domain Bacteria; kingdom Bacillati; phylum Bacillota; class Bacilli; order Lactobacillales; family Lactobacillaceae; genus Oenococcus; species Oenococcus oeni. The sequence continues at coordinate 1,674,087 of NZ_CP084701.1, forward strand.
AGAATAATCCAAATAAACCTTTACCCCATCGTTCAAAGCAAAAGGGCAAACACCACCAATTCGGTAACCGGTCATCGTTTCTACCTGATCGTGAGGAAGCATCCTCGGCCTTTGGTTAAAGACTTTTTTAAATTTTTGATTGGAAATTCTGGTCATGCCGCTTGTGACTACCACAAAGGATCGATCTTCAAATGAGAAAGCCAGCGTCTTAGCAATTTGATCAGCTTGAACGTAAAGTTTCCGCCACCTGATCGACGGTTGCTGTCGGCCTGGTAAACATCTTGATTCGATCGTTTAAAGCGAACTGTTCAAAATATTTCCTCACTCTTTCTACAGTCATGATTGCCTCTAATCAATTAATAATTATTAAAATAATCTTAATACTAATCAGGAAAACTAAATAAAAAAAGAGCGCAAATTATGCGCTTTTTTTACTTCTCATAATTAGAGTTCAATCAAACAAGCTATCTCTTTTTAAAAACTAACTTATTGTTGAATTCAAAGTATCTTTCGAATTTTTAGATACTTCTTTTAGATTATTAGGTTCATCCTGAAAAAATTCTTTTTTCTGATCTTCGAATTGATAAGCTTCTAATGTCAATGAAATCACATAATCAACATTTTCACCATGTTCCCCAAAATCAAGCCCTTTTTGTTCTTCTTTAACATCGACCCGCATTTTCATGAATAATTTGAGAAACTTTATTATTAAAAAACAGATTAGAGCCGTGAAGATAACTGAAAAAAGCGTTGCAAATAACTGAACAGCAAATAATTTAAATCCGCCGCCATAAAATAATCCATTAATACTTATCGAAGAATTAACCGCCCGACTGGCAAACAAACCGGTTAAAATACTGCCAACTATTCCACAAACCCCATGGCAGCCAAAAGCGTCCAAAGCATCATCAATGCCAATTCTGGCTTTGAGAAAATTGACAAAAAAGTAACTGGCAACAGCCGCTAATATTCCAATCCAAAAAGATCCGGCTACAGTTACATAACCGGTAGCCGGTGTAATTCCAACTAATCCGCACAGGGTTCCGTTACATATCCCTGCCAAAGTCGCTTTACCTTTTAAAGACATTTCAATCAGCATCCAGGTAATCATTGAACAAGCTGTCGCGACCGTTGTGGTCAACACGGCCTGCACAGCAATTTGGTTGGCTGCTAAAGCAGAACCGGCATTAAAACCATACCAACCGATCCAAAGAATCGTCGTCCCCAAAAGTGCCCAAGGAAGACTGTAATGTCCTTCTTGTTTACCCTTGCGATAACCGATACGTGGTCCAAGAAAATAAGCCAGAACCAGGGCGGTTACACCAGCATCAATATGAACAACAGTTCCTCCGGCAAAATCAATTACTCCCATTTTGGCCAAAAATCCGTTTGCCCAAACCATATGCACTAACGGATAATAAATAAAAATTGACCAAAAAACAGTAAAAAGCAGTAAAAATTTAAAACGAATCCTGCCAACTACTGCTCCAACAAATAAAGCCGGTGTGATTACAGCGAACATCATTTGAAAAATTAAATATAAACTGGTTGGAATTTTTGTCGATGTCAGAGCGGTTAATTTCACCCCATGTAACAAAAGGGCACTGAGACTTCCAAAAACACCGCCGAAATCACCGACGAAAGATAGCGAATAACCGCAAATCACCCAAAGAACAACTGCAAGTCCACACATGACAAAGACCGACATCATTGTATTGACAACATTTTTCTTTGAGCCGAGTCCGCCATAAAAGAAAGCCAATCCAGGTGTCATAAACAAAACTAAAACACTCGATAAAATTAAAAAAGTTGTATTTGCCGTACTCATTATTTCAATAATGTATAACTTATGACAACTTTTTGGCAGTTTTGTGTTAACTAATATAATAATGATTTCTATTTTTTAATAACAGTCACTTAAAAAGTAATTATTCTTTGCCTGCCAGAATTTACCAAATAAATCACAATCTTTTTGCTTCTTTTAAACTTTTAGGTAGTATAATTATTCTGCGATTAAGATAATTAAATAAATTCTTCGGGGCAGGGTGTGATTCCCAACCGACGGTAACAACATTTTGTTGAAGTCCGTGACCCGCGCAAGCGGTTGACCCAGTGAAACTCTGGGACCGACAGTATAGTCTGGATGGGAGAAGAAATAGACGAATATTTCATAGATTCAGTGTAAATTTCATTACACTGAATTATGAGATTTTGTTTGATGCGTCATCAGTTAAGCCCCATATTTATGGAGCTTTTTTTATTGGCTAATTTAAATAGAAAAAGAAATCGATTTATGAATTTATTTTTTTGGTTAATAAATATCGCGATGCAAAAAGGATGATAAATTTCAATACCATCTCCGATATTTAATGAAAGGTTGAAAAATAAAACATGATTGAAAGCAGAAAAAAACTTAGAATCTTAATGATTACCGTTCTCTTCTCGGCTGTCAGCTTTATCTTAATGATTTTTCCACAAGTGCCGATTATTCCAGGAGCGAGTTTTTTAAAACTGGAACTCTCGATTATTCCCTTGCTTCTATTGGCTCATTTTTTCGGCATTAGATACGGACTACTTGGTGTTTTGCTTAGATCGGTCCTGCATTTGATTCTATTAAATCAGGGAGTTATAACTTGGATTGGTTTACCGATTAATATTGTTGCTGTCATTGTTTATATGCTGATTCTTAGTTACCTAAGAAGGAAGAACGTTTGGTTAGCGATTATTGCCTCGACTATTGCTCTAACATTAGTTGAAATATTTGCCAATATTTTCTTCGCTTTACCTTTATATGCTGAATTTATGAACTATAACATCGGTAAAATAATCGGTCTGGGGAAATACATACTATTAATGGTACTTCCCTTCAATTTAATAGAAGGACTGGTTTGGGGATTCGTTTATTATCCAATTGAGAAAATTTTTGAGAAAATTTTCCCCAAACAATTATGATCGAATGATATACACATGTGTCGAGTAACAAAAATAAGAGATCAGTTTAGGATTTAATTGGAAATTATGAACGACGGAATGAATCTTCCAACTGTTCCAAGCTTCTTCCGGATGTTTCTGGAATAATAAAGAAAGAAATAATTATGCAAATCACACCGATCACGGCAAAAATCCAAAAAGTATTTGATAAACCAAAGATCTCAATTAAAATCGGGAAAAAGAAGCCAACGCCGAAGTCCATTATCCACATGCCGAAAGTCGCAATTCCGACCCCCAATCCACGCACATGCAATGGAAAAATCTCGGATAAAAGCAGCCAGCAAACCGGTCCAAGAGTCATTTGATCAACAAAGACAAACAGCATCGTACAGGTGATAACAATATAAGGCAAAATCGAAAGTCCAGCAGCATAGTGACTCAAAATCGCAATGGCAGCTAATATAGTCGTCGTGAAACAGAAGCCGCCAATCCAAGCAAGTCGACGTTTAATTCGGTTAGCAAGGAAGAACATATATATAGTGGTACCCAAAACAGATAGAACTCCGTTACCGATATTGGCAATCAAAGCTGCCTTCGTGCTGAAACCCGTTTTTTCCAAAATGGTCGTTCCATAATACATCATGATATTGATACCGGCCAGTTGTTGCATTACCGCAATCGTAATTCCAATAATTAAAATTCTTTTAATCCAAGGAGTGTGAAAATCGTGCAGGCTCGCATGCCCTCTTGAACTTTCTTTTTTAATGTTTTGTTCAATATGCTTTAAATCCTGATCAGCAGTTTTATCGTCTCTGGTATTTCTAAGAACGACTAAAGCCTGATCACTTTTTTTCTCGATTGCCAACCAACGGGGCGTCTCGGGAATAATATAAGTCCCTATCCAGAGGATAATCGCAGGAATCGCTGCCAGTGCAATCATAAAACGCCAGATATAGGAAACATTAAAGGCGTTTCCCAAAATGCCATTCATGACATAAGCCAGTAATTGTCCTAAAACAATCATCATTTGATCTTGGCATACCAGGCTTCCACGAATATTGGATGGTGCCATTTCTCCCAAATAGACCGGCACAATTCCGGCAACTCCGCCAACTGCTAGACCCATAAACAATCTGCCAATAATCAAAACGTATGAATTCGGTGCGATAGAAGAACCAAGTGTAGAAAAAAAGAAAATTATCGCCAAGACACGTAAAATTGATTTACGACCGTATCTATCAGCCAAACGGCCCCAAATAACGGCCCCAATTGCCGCTCCAAATAACAAAGAGCTGGTGACCAGTCCCTCCATAAACGGAGAGAGATTAAGCTCATCGCCTCGAGCCATAAAAGAAAGAGAGCCATTAATGACTCCCGTATCGTAACCGAACAAAAAAGCTCCAAAAGTGGCTAAAATGGCAATTTTCTTTATATATTTTAATTTTTTATTCGCTGGAATTGTCTCAATAGCTTGTTTCAATATCCCTCCTTTAAAAAATCAAAAACGTAATACGATAAATAAAAAAACAATTGAAGCATTAATACTGCTTTTAAAATCAACACTAAAACCTATTTAATACTTTGTCAATTAATAATGAACTTCTATAAGTAGTTATTGCAATTAGCTATTCAAAACAGCCAATGAAATTTCACCGATTGACCTTTTTTCTTGCCAAAAATTTTGCTTTTAAAAATAAGTATTCAAATAAATCGTTTGTTTCCGAATTCTTTTAAAATCAATTTTGGGAATTATTAGTTACTTGATTTTTTTAATGCAAGGGTTTACACTTAAAAACTGTTGAGCTTTTTATGGTTTGCAATTAATTAACTAATTATGGAAAGGAATTATTTTGAAAGCACATCATTTAAATATATTTTTTATTTTTGTTTTTGGTGCCTTGGGAGGTTTGCTCTTCGGTTTTGATACTGGGATTATTTCCGGTGCATCATCTTTAATCGAAAGTGATTTCAGTCTAAATATCGAACAAACTGGCTTCATTACATCTTCTGTTTTGATCGGATCATCGATTGGGGCCCTGTCTGTTGGTTCTTTATCCGACAAGTTCGGTCGTAAAAAATTGTTAATTCTGGCCTCGGTTTTATTCTTAATCGGATCTGGGCTATCAATGTCGGCTGTCGGTTTTGTTTCAATGGTTATCGCTCGTATCATTCTGGGTTTTGCCGTGGGATCCGCTTCAGCCTTAACTCCGGCTTACTTGGCCGAATTAGCTGATGCCCCACATAGAGGATCATTAGGAAGCATGTTCCAGCTAATGATTACCCTTGGTATTTTATTGGCATATGTTTCTAATCTCGGCTTCCTGGGTCATAATTTGTTAGGGCTTCGTGATTGGCGTTGGATGCTCGGATCGGCATTAATACCGGCTTTAATTTTATTCATAGGTTCGATTGTCCTACCGGAATCACCACGTTATCTGGTAGAAAAAGGAAGAATCGATGAAGCTCGAAGTGTCCTTCACCACTTGCGTGAAAAAACCAACGAAGATCCTGATAAGGAACTAGCAGATATTAAAAAAGTTTCCAATCAGCCCAAAGGCGGTTTTAAAGAACTTTTTACTTTTGCCCGTCCAGCCGTCATTGTTGCGATTGGACTGATGCTTTTACAACAATTGGTTGGTATTAATTCCGTTATCTACTTTTTGCCACAGGTCTTTATTAAAGGATTCGGCTTTCAAGCAGGCAATGCTATCTGGATCTCAGTCGGCATTGGTGTTGTTAATTTTCTATGTACCGTTTTGGCATACAATATCATGGACAAATTTAACCGTCGCACAATCCTCTTGTTTGGATCGATTGTAATGTCAGTATCAATTGGAATTTTGTCCGTGCTTAACTTTACTCTCAGTGTTAAACAAGCGGCCATTCCGACAATGATTCTCATTGCGATATATATCTTTGGTTTTGCCGTTTCCTGGGGACCAATTTGCTGGTTAATGATTGGTGAAATCTTCCCATTGAATATTCGTGGAGTCGGCACATCGATAGGATCAGCTGCTAACTGGATTGCAAACTTTATTGTTTCTCAATTCTTTCTCGTATTATTGGCAACTTTCCATGACAATGTCGGTGGGCCGTTTGCAATCTTCACTTTCTTTGCCATTCTTTCAATATTCTTCGTGATCTATCTCGTTCCAGAAACCAGAGGAAAATCACTTGAGCAAATTGAAATGGATATGCGTCGTAAGCCGCTGCCAAAGAAAAACTGAAAATCAATAAACGATTAAATGATTGAACTTTAAACGGTTCAATCATTTTTTATATTTAATTTATATGTAAACATGCGATAATTAGTCGAACTCTCTACACTTAAGCTATGGACAACCAACAGATACTTATAAAACTGGATCAAGGACTTATAAGTTTTGCTAATGCTTTTCGACAACAATTTCCCATTCGGTCGTCAAGCCCCGATCAAAAAATTATTAATAAGAATAATCATCGGTCTTCTATAGAAGATGCCGCACAAGTTTGTTATCAAACACTCAAACAGCTCCAAAAAAATCGAACGATTCAAAAACAAGAACTATTAAACTTCCGGAATCAACTTTATACATTAAAGGGCTCTTTGGAAGGGTCGTCAGTCTATTCAAGTATTGAAAAGCAGGCCAAGATTGACCAATTATTGAAGCAATTGAGAGAGTTAAGCACTTTAGCCGAGCAAATGAGACCCGACTGATTTGAGCTCAATTTTTTATCGCTTTAATCTGATTTAAATCTTCAATGATAAAATAAACATTTGTAAGCGTTTAGATAAACATTAGTTGTTTCGTTTAATAAGATATTTTCCTCAACCAAAATGAAGGCTTACAAAATCAAAAAATAAAGTTATATTTACTTACGATTGCGATACTGAACATAAAATAATTTCTATCGTGAGTTTTGCGTTTTTATGCCTGACACTAGAAATCTCGATAACAAAAAATCAAACCAAGAGGTTCATTAATGGAAAAATCAGATTTTAAAGTCACTAAATGGGAAGAGAAGGCAATCGAAAACGAAACAGATCTTTTTCCGGTCCATACAGTTGAAGTAGAGTATAAAATTTCCGGCATTTTAGAGGGGATTGCCTACCTGCAGTATCTCCTTTATTATCTTGAAGAGGACGTTGATGGCCAACAGGCAGAGGCCAGGGTTTCTGGTTTTTTTCACTTTAAAAGAATTTACAAAAACAGGGAAGGAACTTTTACCGCTTGTGAAAACGGCACCTTTGAAGAAGGAAGACTGAATATTAACGCTCAAATAGTTAATGCGACCGAACAATTAAAGGGTTTGGATGGAACTTATAAATATGATTTCCAAGGTAAATCAAGTGAACTTTTGCTTGATTTCAAACTTAGTGATCAGGATTGAAAAAATAGTAAATTCAACGGAAAACTTGACCGAAATCCAACTCGTTATAATAATCTTTTTGGAAAATAATTAATTCCTCTTTAATAAAAAACGTGTGGTTATATGAACTGATCAACTGTTTAAAACACCGCAAAAGCAACTAAAACTGCTTTATTCCGCGATTATAATCCGGAACATAAAGATTTAATATTTAATTATCGTTATTTTAATTTGACCTCAAAAAAACCGGTAACAGTATTTTATCGACAATTTCTGTGAGAGATTCTTTAGGCACTATTCCGCGAGTTGAAATTACTTCATTCAATAATAATAAAAACGGAAGTTCTAAAACTCTTTGAGATAGCTGATTGATTTTTAATTCTCCGCGTTTCTCTGCCCTTTGAAGAATAATTACAATAAATTTTTGTAGGGCGTTATTTTCGTCCACTCTTCCAAAAACCTTATCGATAGACGTGTCACGTAAACGGTCAAGCAGCAATCCCTCGAATTTTCCGCTAGTTAAGAATTCTAACTGATTTACCAACTGTTCAAATAGTTTAACAAGATCGTCACGCAAATTTCCGCTATTGGGAATGTGCATTTTTGGTCTGGGTACGAACTTAGAAAAAGCACTAACTACAAGCAAAGATTTGTTTGGCCAACGCCTATAAATAGTTGTTTTGTTCGTACCGGCTAAACTAGCAATCTCTGTAATGGTTAAATCTTTATAACCAACTTTATTTAATTGATCCCAAGCTGCAGTTAGAATCGTATTTTCTAATTTCTCACCACGACGACGAGTTTGTTTTTGTGTTTCCATCTGAAAACTCCTCCTTGTATTCTTAAAAACAATGAGTTATATTACTTAAGGTACTTAAGTACCTTAAGTAATAAAGTAAATGAGGTTGTAATAACGAACAAAGAAAATAATCGTCACGAGATTGTCAAAATTGCCTTTATCTTAATATTAGGCGCTATCGCACCAATGCTTGACACAACGATGACTAACGTAGCAATTAACACCATTATGAATGATTTAAACAGTTCTGTCGACGTCGTCCAATGGGTCACGACTGGCTATATACTTTCCCTTGGTATTACCGTTCTTTTTACGGGCTGGGCTTCAGATAGATTCAGTGGAAAAAATCTTTATATAGCCGGCATTATTTTGTTTTTAATCGGTTCGATATTTTCCGGAATTGCTTCAAATATTGATATTTTAATCATTGGTCGATTAATTCAAGGTGCTGGATCAGGAATAGTTGTTTCCTTGTTATCGACATTGATTGTTCGCGCAGCAGGTGGGAAAAATTTGGGAAGTTTGATGGCTATCGTGGGTTTGCCCGCCGTATTAATACCTATATTAGGACCAACGATTGGTGGATATATTATTGATCAATTAAACTGGCACTGGATTTTTTATGTTAATATTCCAATCGTTGCCGTTTCGATTGCTTTAGTAATTTGGCTCATGCCAAAATTTCCTGCTTCTAAAAAATATGGTAAAAGTTTTGACTGGATTGGTTTTCTGATATTAGGAGGAATGTTCTCTTCTTTAATTCTAGGTATTGTTAAATTCAGTAATTATGGCAATCTATCGTCTGCAAACGTTCTAATACCACTATTTATCGGAATTGATTTACTAGTTGCTTATGTTATTTACGCACAAAAGTTCTCCAAACATGCATTAGTTAGTCTAAGTTTGTTTAAATCAATTAACTTTTCAGGAGCTACAGTGATTCTTTTAATGTCTGGAATCACGGTTAATGGTGCCATGTTTCTTCTGCCTCTGTATTTGCAAAATGTTCGTGGCTTAAGCGTTGTCTGGTCAGGAACCTACTTAATTTTTCAGGGAGTTGGTTTGTTGGTGTCGAGGATCCAAATAGGCAAACTAACCGATCGTATTGGAACTCGTTGGGTTGTTCTGGTCTCCGTTGTTATTGCAGTATTAAGTACTCTGCCTTTTGCTTTCTTTGATGCTAATACCAGTAAATATTTAATTTGGCTGATGCTTTTCTTTCGTGGGATTGGCCAAGGTGGATTAACGATTCCAGTTATGTCCGATTCCTATAGCGGCATAGCAGCTGAGCAGGTTCCCGAAGCCACCACAGCAACCAGGACATTACAAAATGTCGGAGGCGCTTTTGGATCGGCAATTTTAGCAACAGTTATTCAGAGTCAAACAAACGGACTAGTACCAACAGTTTCAAATCTGTCGAATGCCTATCACATGGCTTTTATCTGGTCAATTGCAATAACGGCGGCGGCTGCTATTCCAGTTTGGTTCCTGTCCCATCATAAAGACCTAAAAAAACAAGAAAACAAAAACATTGTAAAAGGAGCAGACCGATGATAATTATTATCAGTTTAATCTGTATTATTGGAATTATTCTATTAGCTTTATTAGGAAACATTCCACACCGAATAACTATTGGAGCCATTTTAATAATTACTTAATTAGCCTCCCAAACCTTGTTGATCGCCGATACACATTATCACTGGGGAACAGAATTAAAGGTAATGAGTTCTAAAAAAACTATTTATCCATTGGTTAATTTTCCAGGATCAAATCACATTTTGGTTTATCAAAACATCAACCAAGGCAAGGAACAAAAACAAATTTATGTCTACAAAGGCAGTACTCAATCGCATAAAAGCCAAACAACCTATTCAAACGGTATAACTGTTAAGCTGCTTATCAATCAATCTCAAAAAAACGCTTCAAGAATTAAATCAGTTAGTCAATACCGTTACACAAATAAAGCCGATCAAATACTTTTTGCCGGAATAATCAACAATCATCAAATTAAAAAAAATACCGTTAGTTTCGTTCTTCCCCGCAATTGGTTCGTAATTTCTAAAACAAATCTAGTTAAAGCAGGAAAAGATATTAAGAAAAATACGAAAAAAACGGTCTCAAAACAATTGAAGGACTATTTGCAAGAGCATCCCAAAGAAGCTACTAATAAATCAGCCATTCAAAGAGAAGAAAACGAGTTACTGAAAAAATATACTAAAAAAACATTAGTCAAATATTCTAAAAACTGAACAGATAGTTTTTTAGAATTTCTTTATTTTTAAATTTAAGAGTTTCAACAGAAAAATATAAATTACGCGAAGTAAAAAATAGAACTTTTAATTTCTTTGCTATTCATTCGATTTCAGTGCCGATACCATATCAATATTTTTTAATCGCTGATGTGTAATAAACATGACAATCACGGTAAATAAAATCATCAAAAATGTTGACGCAATATAACCAAATAAATGAATCGTCAATGGAAAAATTACTTGATCGGTTTCTGCCTGCTGAAGAATATACCAGGTAAGCAAATTTCCGACAATATAGCCGGTAAAGATTCCAATAATAGTTAAAACAATGTTCTCCCGCACAACATACATGTTTACTTCCTTATCATAAAAACCAAGTACCTTAACGGTTGATAATTCACGTATACGCTCGGAAATATTAATATTCGTCAAATTATACAAAACAGCAAAAGACAGTATTCCTGATAACAAAATAAGAATCAAAATAATCGGAATTAAACTAGAGGACATATTTGAAACAGCATTTTTTTGATCCTCTGAATAAGTGACACCCAAAACATCATCTTTTTCGATCAATTGATTAGACAGCTTGTTACGCTGCTTTTCTGTTTGTGTTTTTAGCCTAATTAGAAAGCTGTTCCAGTTGGCCTTGTGGCTAAATAGTTTTGTATAAGAGGACTGGCTCATATACATAAAATTACCAACAAAGTTTTCAGCAATAGCCTTAACTTCAGCCTGGGCCTTTATACCGCTGCTAGTGGTGATTCTAATTTTATCGCCAACATTTATATTTAGAACAGCAGCAATTTTTTGAGTAATTACGACACCTTTCTTTGGCAAAGTTATTTTTTGATTGGAATTAACTCTCCTAAGGTTAACGTACTGATAAAACCGACTATTTTCTTTCGGGACATAAATGCCAGTATCGCTCACCTGTTTCCCATTTGCTTGAATTTTGCCAATATCAGAAGAAATATCAACGTGACTTTTATAGCGTTTATTTTTTTGTAAGGTTCCAAGAACCCGATTTTCGCTTTTTGCACTTTTCAGTCTAATGAGTGCTTGATATTTGGTTAGTTCGTTGAATTAACGCGTACCACTGGCAGCAATTGAATTTTGTATCCCAAAACCGGTGAGGATCAGTGCTGTTCCACCGGCAATTCCGATAATTGTCATAAACATTCTCGATTTGTATCGAAAAAGATTGCGGTAACTAATCTTCTGTTTAAAATTTAACGATGACCAAAGAGGTTTAATCTTCTCCAGCAAAATTTTTTTAGCCGATTTAGGTGATTTCGGCTGCATCAATGCTGCTGGTTTTTCTGATAATTCGTTAAAAACAACAATTATAGCAGCGCCCGTGGTTGCGATTAATGAAAATAAAATAGATAAGGCAAAAAATCCCCATTGAAATTTCACAACAGCAACGATTGGTATGTAATTTTTATACAAAGACAATACAATTAGTGGCAAAAAATTATTACCGATTAGTGCACCAATAATTGTACCGGCCATTCCTGCCATTAAAGCATAACCAATATAATTGCGGGCGATTGAAAATTTAGAGTATCCCAAGGCCTTAAAAATGCCAATCTGTCCACGAGCTTCTTCGATCATTCTCGTAATGGTTGTGAAAGTAATCAGGGCAGCAATCAAGAAAAAGAACGCCGGGAATACATTTGCGATTGCTGAAATTCGATTCGAACTGTCTCCATAAGTGGAAAATCCCGGCAAATCTTCACGTGTTTGCCAAGTATAAACCGTTTTGGAATTTTGATTGGCCTTTTTTAAAAGTCCACTAAGTTTCTTCTGCTGAACATTCAATCTTTTTTCTTGTTGATCCAGTTTAGGTGTTGTTTTGACAAGACCACCGGATTTTTCGACCAATTGTTTTTTCGCTTGATCAACTTCATTTTTGGCCTGATTCAGTTGTTTTTGTTTTCCTTCTATAACGCTAAGTGTTTTATTTAAGATCTGGCTGCTTCGTATTTTTGAGCGAGTTTTAAAAAGTTTTTTTAATTGAATTATTTTCTTGTTAATTTGGTCCTGGTAGTGATTGCCAAAACTGCTGTATTTTTGCAAACTGTCGAATCTAATATTCAACAAAGTCGCAGAATCAAGGTTCATTTGATTATCAGGTATATAGGCAAAAAAATGAACCGTTCCGTCACCGATATTGGTTGTTCCTCTTTCTGTATTGTCAATATACATTGGCGAATCAGCGAAACCAACAATCTTATATTTCCGTTGTTTTAAATTTGCTGATTTAAGAAAAGTAAATGTTTGCCCTAACTTATATCCATATTTTGTTTTGGCTCTATTATCCAAAACAATTTCATTTTTGGACTTTGGCAATCTTCCGCTGCGCAGAATTAATTTATTTTGCTTTTGCTGAGACTGGTATCCAAACAAAGCCACTGCAGACTTGTCTTTACCTGCTAAAACATATTTAAATTTAACGGCTTCGGCTTTTGCATCGGAAAGCTTCTCGGCAATTTTAATATCTTTTTTGTCAAAGCCGGTTGTTGAAAGGACTTGGATGTCGCTCAATTTAGTATTAAGTAACGTTTTACTCAAAGAATCATTTAAGCTGGGTCCTGAAGCTTTCACGCCGACAAAAATTAAAACTCCAAGCATAATAATTAAAACAATCGCAATAAATCTTCCCAAGGGTTTTTTGATGGCACGCCACATATTTTTAGTTAAGGGTTTCATTGAAATTTCCTACCACTTTATATCCGAAATCGGAATCGGTTTTGCATTATCCTGAACGGAAGCTACTTTGGCGTCATTGATTCTAATAACTCTGTCGGCCATTTCAGCGATTGCTGAATTATGTGTAATCAACAGAACGGTTTTATTATATGTTTGGCTGGCACTTTGTAATAAATTCAGAATTTGTTTGCCAGTTTCATAATCCAACGCGCCGGTTGGTTCGTCGCATAAAAGTATCTTGGGATTTTTAACCAAAGCTCGCGCAATAGCAACGCGCTGCTGCTCGCCACCGGACAATTGGGAAGGAAAATTGTCCAATCGTTTCTCTAAACCGACATCTTTCAATACTTCGGAGGCATCAAGGCCGCTTTTTACAACCGAAGAAGCTAATTCAACATTCTCTTTTGCCGTAAGATTCGGTATTAAATTGTAAAATTGAAAAACAAAGCCAATATCCTGACGCCGATATTCAGTTAATTGTTTCTCATTGAAAACAGCAATATCAGTGCCATCTACAATGACTTTACCCTCGGTTGGCGAGTCCATACCACCCAAAATATTTAAAATGGTTGACTTTCCAGCACCGCTTGGTCCAAGAATAACGGTTAGTTTTCCTCGTTCAGCCTCAAAAGAAAGATCGTCATTGGCGACAATCTCGATTTCACCCATTTTATAACGTTTAAATTCGTTTTTGACCTGAATATAAGCCATATTAAGTTCCCCATTAATTATTAAACAGACTATCTAATAAAAAACATTATCCTGGATTAATAATCAAATCTCAATATAAAAAACTTTAGTCCATGAAATATTGAGCAAAAAAATAATTTATTAAAAATAATTTTATAAGTTCCTTTCATCTAAGAAAAAAATATTGAACTGTTATTAAAAAAAGAAATAAAAATGACAATATAATTGCAAATATTCTGCTATTTCGATAACTACAAAAAATCTGATTCAAAAGTACTGTAGGTTAAGGAATTCCAATAATGTACGCAAATTGGTTTAGACCAAAGACGTTTTGACTTCCAAAACATACTCTGAGCAGTTAAGAGCGGTGTTAGAATGATTTCTTGTAAGCGCTTGCAGGGTACTCTTTATTATCCGATTCAAAATAACTTCTCTTCTTGAAAAACGGGCGCTTACACATTACTAAAATCATTGAAATAACTCATAGTGAAGCTTCATAATCGTATCTTTGCTGTGAGTTTTTAATTTGACAAAAAAGCGCCAGCTAATGAACTGGCGCCTTATCATAATAAATATTGTACTGGGAAACTTAAAGTTTTCTCATGAAAAATATATCAATTTCAAGTATTGAAGCTATTTAATTATGCTGCTGCGATTGTAGCCAGCTGAAAACTGGCTACAAAACATAAGATAACGCCGATTAGTTAAAGCTAAGTAAATCAAATATTAAATAAAAATAAAGTTAAACCAAAGTAATCCTAGAATAATTAAATCAAGCATACACACAAACCGCGGTGCAACAATATCAGTCAAAAGAAACAACAACTTTGTCCGCTGCGCCGGGCGTTGCAGCGGTTTTCAAAGCCTTTAAGGCATCCGAAAACGGGAAAACATTGCTGATAATTTTAGCGTATAGTTCCGGGTACTTGATTATATTATCAGTTACCTGAAAAATTTCAGTTGGATAGCCGACTGAAAGTCTGATGTCCAACTCTCTATCGAGTAGATCGCCGAAATTCACAGGAACTTCTTTTTTGTGCACAGCAACAATTGTATAAACAGCACGGTATTGGGCAATTTTAAAAACTGTTTTTGGAACAATCGAAGCTCCGGCTGCATCGATATAAATATCGGTAGCCGAACGTTTATTTCCGCTTGGAACTTTTTCCAGCCCTTGACCATGAAACTTAATTAATTGTTCCAATACGTCTTCTTTGCCGGAATCAATGATTGAATCGGCACCAACATCCAAAGCCTTTTGTAATCTTTCAGGAATAATATCGATCGCGACGACGTTCTTAACTCCTAAAGCCTTTAAACTAATAATTGCTCCCAGGCCAATTGGTCCTGCCCCAAAAACAGCAACTTTACTATCAGCTTTCGCTTTGGAACGATTCACAGCATGCTGCGCAACCGCCATCGGCTCATTTAAAGCAGCAACTTCCCAAGGAATATTTTTTGGAATAATTCGGAAATTCCGGTTAGCTTTGGCATTAATTAAATTGACATAGTCTGATAAAGCACCCTGTGCGCCACCATTACCAATAATGCCATCTTCAGCCGACATCGGATTGATCACCACGTGATCTCCGATGGAAACGTCATCTACATCCGAACCGATATCGGCCACAATACCAGCTGCTTCATGTCCCAATGGAGTATGGCCTTGGCGTGGTGGAATTCCACCAATTGAAGTGTAGGAGGTATCAGACCCACAAATTCCATTAGCCTTAATTTTAATTAAAACATCCTGTCGACCCACTTGTGGTTGGTCGACATCAACAAACGAATTTTCTCCGACAGCAGTAACTTGAACTTGTTTCATACAAATCACACTTTCCTTATTAATAATAAGTTAATTGTACTTCCTTTATCATACAAATGAAAGCGCATCCACTTTTCAGTTAATCCAAAATTCTAAGAAGTACTTGAATATTCGAAATTTAAACAGATTAAGCAAAGAAAATAAAAACGATTTATGTCGGTTAATAGTCAAAGGAAGGAAGCTCGTTTAAAATGAACATAAAGTTGTTAAAGAAAGAAAACCGTCTATGATTACAAATAATTTAATAAAGACTTTCGCTAATTATTGGCAAAAATTCAACTGGGAAATAATTGGCCCTAAAATTCTCGATTCGATCATACAAATAATAATTTATTCAATCATCTTTTGGATAATTAATCGACTGGCTGTTTTTCTGCTCGATCGAAGTTTCGATACCTATTTGAGATCGCGCCGAATCAACAAAAAAAGAGCAGATACGCTTCACACTCTAACACGTAATACTGTTCGCTATTTCATTGTTTTCTTCTATTTATATACAATTTTAAGCGCACTGGGTTTCCCAATTGGCACTTTAGTTGCCAGTGCTGGGATTGTAACAGTCGTGGTTGGGTTGGGAGCCCAAAGCATTATTCGCGATATTATTTCCGGATTTCTAATTTTGCTCGAACAACAGATGGAAGTTGGCGACAGCGTCATAATAAACGGTAATATCAGCGGGCGGGTGGTCGCTTTTGGTTTACGGATCACCACTATTAAAGACACCGACGGCGGTTTAAACTATATAACTAACAGCAGTATCACAACCATCAACAATCAATCCCGAGCCAACATGCGTGTCCAAATTGACATTCCGATCAAAAATGTTCAGCAAAGCCCTTTGGCAATCAAAGCTATCAAAAATGTAAATGAAACTATTTTGAATAAAAATAATTCAATCATAAGTCAACCGCAAATACAGGCCCCGGTTGTATTAGAAAACAACAATACTTTTGGCATTACGGTTATTTTGTTTGTTAAAAACGGCCAACAATCAAAGATCAAGGCTCAATTGACAAGCAGCTATCTAAAAGCAATTGAACAAGAAGAATTGAAAAAAAGATCAGCAGAACAAAAAAACGAAATCAAAACAAATAAATAATAAATTTAAAGCTATTAATTTTTTAATTTTCTCTTTAAAATTCAAGGTGGAAAGCATATCTGTTTTAATGGTTCTAATAGGGGGTAGAAATTCTTTTATTAATTTATTATTTATTGTATTGGCAACGGATACAATGATTCAGTTGATGAAATTAGAAGCAATATCAATAAAAATCCCAACTATCAAAAATACCAGTGCCAAATAGAATAAGAAACTCTTGCCAAAAACAACATTCACTATCATTAATAACAAAGCTACCAAATAGAAAGCCAAATATGTATAAGTCAATATATTAAATAGTTTCTTCTCTTCGTGATTGTTTTTATTCATTCCCAAACCCCATTTAAAAATCTCTACAATTTCTTCCTATTGATAATTGTCTTCGTTTAGCAGTTGATAATCTAGAGTGATCGAACATGATTTAAACTTTCTCATATTAATATCGATTAACACAGATCACTTATTAAAGAATCCTTAAATTAAGAACCAAATAAAAACAATTTTTTACTTAAAAAGCCTTAGAAATAAATCTAAGACTTAAACATGCTTTTATTAATTTAATTACTAATTATCTTTTTTTAAGCTCGGCCAGCAAAATTTCGTGAACAATTTTTGGATTGGCATTGCCGTGAGTTTTTTTCATGACCTGCCCAGTCAAATAACCAATTGCACGATCTTTGCCGCCTTTAAAATCATCAATTGACTGTTGATTATCATCCAGTATTTGATTAATGATCGGCGTTAGCTTGTTCGGATCCGATAGCTGAACCAGACCGTTTTTCTCGACATAGGCTTTTGGTTCTTCGCCATCCGTAATTGCCGTGAAAACCTTCTTTGCCTGCTTGGTTGAAATTGTTCCGTTGTCGATTAATTTAATCATCCCGGATAGATGTCCAGGCGTCAATTTTGTGTCCTGCAAATCAAGTTGGGTTTCATTCAAATAGGCGTTTACATCCCCAATCAAGTAATTCGCAGTTCGTTTTGGATCAGCACCATCATCAACGACTTGATCGTAAAAATTAGCCATCTCAAGTGTCTGGGTCAAAACAGCGGCCTCCTTTTTAGAGAGAGCAAATTTATTAATGTAACGGGCGATACGATCATCGGCAGTTTCGGGCAAACTCGATTTAACCGCTTTAATCCATTCATCGGAAACATGAATCACTGGAAGATCCGGTTCCGGAAAATAACGATAATCGTCCGCGCCTTCCTTAACCCGCATCAAAATTGTCGACTTCGTTGGTTCGTCGAAACGACGGGTTTCCTGACCAATTATATGACCAGCCATCAATTCGTCACGTTGGCGTTGTTCCTCATAGGCCAAGGCATTTTTCGCATATTGGAAAGAATTGACGTTCTTAATCTCAACCTTAGTACCATACTTTTCTGCTCCAATCGGGCGAACAGAAATGTTAATATCAACCCGCATCGATCCTTCTTGCATCTTAACATCGGAAATGCCCGTAAATTGAATTAATTGACGCAGTTTCTCCAAATATAGATAAGCTTCATCGGGACTGGAAATATTTGGTTGAGAAACAATTTCGACCAATGGCGTCCCTTGACGATTAAGATCCACCAAAGAATAGCCCTTACCGGAATGAGAATTTTTTCCCGCATCCTCTTCGACATGTAATTCTTTAATACCAATTCGTTTGCTCGTACCGTCTTCTTTTTTTATTTCAACGTAACCATCATGACCGATCGGTGTTTGCTGTTGGGTAACTTGATAGGACTTTGGATTATCTGGATAAAAATAGTTTTTCCGGTCCCAATGAACATCGCGGGTAATTTGTGCATTCAAGGCCAGAGCTGCCATCATACCGGATTCCAAAGCGCCCTTATTGGCGCTTGGCAAAACACCGGGATAGCCCCAATCGATTACATTGGTATTCTCGTTAGCTGGATCACCAAAATTAACCGGTGAAAGAGAAAAAGCCTTCGATTTCGTTTTTAATTCAACATGGACTTCAAGTCCGATCGTGGTTTCAAAGCTCGACATTAGAAATTCACCCCCGGATGTTTAGTAAATAATTGACTGTCCTGCTCAAAAGCGTAGGCTGTTTTGTAAATTGTACTTTCATCAAAACGTTTGCCGATAATTTGCAGGCCAACCGGCAAACCGTCGGTGAAACCGGCATTAATCGACATTCCTGGCAAACCGGCCAAATTGAGCGGAATTGTCAACAAGTCATTCATATACATTTTCACAGGATCGTCATTTTCTGAACCAAGATCGAAAGCCGGTGAAGTCGTTGTCGGTCCCAAGATAATATCGTGATTTTCAAAAACTTTGGCAAAATCATTAACAATCAAAGTACGCACTTGAGCTGCTTTTTTGAAATAAGCATCGTAAAAACCAGCCGACAAAGCAAAAGTGCCTAACATAATTCGGCGTTTTACTTCATCACCAAAACCTTCGGAACGAGTTCTAACATATAAATCCTCCAACGTTTGACCATCCTGACGAGCAGAAAAACCATAGCGAATACCGTCAAAACGTTCCAAATTAGAAGAAGCTTCCGATGAAGCCAAAATATAATAAGCGGCTATTCCGTATTTGGAATGAGGAAGAGAGACTTCATCAACTTTTGCCCCCAATGATTCATATTTGGCAATCGCCTTTTTAACGACATCTTTGACCCCTTCATCGATGCCCTTGGCGAAGTATTCTTTGGGAACACCAATTCGCAAGTCTTTAACACCCTTCTTAATTCCCTTTGTAAAATCAGGAACCGATTGATCCTCAGTCGTTGTATCCCGTTGGTCTTTTCCGGAGATTGCCGCTAAAACACGAGCATTATCTTCAACGGTTCTTGTTAGAGGACCAATCTGATCAAGACTAGAACCAAAGGCAATCAAGCCCCAACGCGAAACGCGACCATAAGTGGGTTTTAAACCTACGATTCCATTAAAGGCTGCTGGTTGTCTAATCGAGCCACCAGTATCCGAACCCAAGGCAACCGGGATAACTCCCGAAGCAACCGAAGAAGCCGATCCACCTGATGAACCACCAGGAACTTTTGTATGGTCCCAAGCATTAGCAGTTTTACCAAAATAAGAGGTCTCAGTTGAGCCGCCCATCGCAAACTCGTCCATATTGGTCTTGCCGATTGTGACAATCCCCAATTCATTCAGTTTTTCGATAACAGTCGCATCATAAACTGGCACGAAATTATCAAGAATATGCGAAGCTGCCGTTGTTTTTAGGCCCTTGGTAACGATATTATCTTTAATCGCAAAGGGAATACCGGAGAGGATATTATCCGGATCTATTCCAACAGCATCAATTTCAGCAGCTCGTTTCAAAGCCCCTTCATCATCAATCGTGATAAAGGCATTGATTTCGCTTTGAGAACTTTTCGACTTATTAAGGGCTTCTTTTGTAAGCTCAGTCGCAGAAATTTCCTTATCGACTAATTTTTTGTGTAAACTTGTTAAATTTTCATTAAAAAAATCAGTCATTTTAGCTTTCCTCGTCAATAATTGCTGGAACTTTAATTTGGCCATCCTGGGTTTCAGGCGCATTAGCCAATAATTCGTTCTTTTGATTGGACTTGACGGCAACATCTTCTCTTAGAACATTGATATTATCAGAAACAGTATAAGTTGGTTTAACGCCGTCGGTATCAACTTCGTTTAATGTTTCTACTAAATCCAAAATATTTGCTAACTGACCAGTGAAAAGATTTAATTGCTGATCGTTAAAATGAAGTTTTGCAAGCTTGGCTACATGAGCTGCATCTTCACGTGGTAATGATTCTGACATAGTTCCTCCTTGATAAAATTTTAACAGTTTAACCGCGAAGCAAAAAGAAAAAGCGGAATTAGATTCCGCTTACGACTTATCACTTTTTGCGTTTTACAAGACTTTTATACCGCGAATACCAAAGATCAACATATTCTTGTGAAAAAGGACCGGCATTGCTATTGATCATCTGAATGAGGATTTTCGTGTGAGCCTTTAAAATCTCATCAATTTCCGGAGGATAATTCCAAAGCTGCCCATGAGCAATATATTCATCTGCATCCAAAAGGTGCTTAGTCCCATTTGTTAAGACTTTAATATCCAAATCATAATCGATATACTTTAAAGCTTCTTTATCCATAACGTATGGGCTGGCAAGGTTGCAGTAATAACTAACACCATCATTACGAATCATCGCGATAATATTAAACCAATACTTATTGTGAAAATATACAAGTGCCGGTTCATGGGTAACCCAACGCCGACCGTCATCTTCGGTAACAAGTGTATGATCATTCAAACCAATGAGAGAATTTTCACTGGTTTTCAAAACCATCGTGTCACGCCAAGTCCGATGTAAATGGCCGTCGTGCTTGTAACTTTTGATCGTGATAAAGTCGCCTTCCCGCGGATTGCGAGCTGCGTCTTTAGTCATAATCCTACCTCAAGACATTTCGTCTTCGATTAAAGTTTATCACAGTGAAAGGAGCGAAAATTTCGACTAAAGTTTCTCAAGAACTTCCCGGTGCATTTTCATCCACTGGTAACCGATAATTCCAGGGGCTGTGGTAATTTTTTTGGAAAGAATTTTTTCTTCCAATTCTTCAAATGAAAAGAAAACAGTTTTCACAAACTCACTTGGATCGAAATTTTTGTCCGTCTTTCCCTGTAAATCGGTTAGAAGCATTAAATGGGTCGCTTCGTTTGTAAAACCTTCGCTGGTACTGATACAAAATATCTCCTGTGCATCGCGATATTGCAACCCGATTTCCTCGCGAGCTTCTCTTAAAGCAGCCGTTTTCGGATCTTCACCGGGATTGATCAAACCAGCCGGGAAACTGGTTCTTTCTTGGTTAAGCCCAGCTCGATATTCGGTCCCTAAAGCAAATTTGATTTGATTATCAACAGGCACAGGAGCAATAAAAGCAACCGCATTGCCGTGTAAAACAACCTGCCGCTCAACTGTCAGGCCATCCGGAGTCTTAATCTTTCGGCTGACAACGTCAAAAATAAATCCATGAAACTCTTTTTTTTCATTTAAAATCCGACCTTGTTCCGTCATTTTCTTTCTCTCCAATTACCTGATCAATGATTTCAACCGGGAAGCCTTTCCCATATAAATAACTGCGAGCACGATAAGCTTTCTCGCGACCATATTTATCATAACGAGACCAAATGTGATTAATTGTCCGGCGTGCATTCTCTAATTGCTGCTGATTATCTTCCTCGAAAACCAATTTATCAATTGTCGCCTTAATTAAATCCGAATCGTAGCCTTTTGTATAAAGTGCTTGATTGATTTTTTGTTTCTGCTTGATAATCGAATTCTTGGAATAATGTTTTTGATATTTCTCAGCTAGAGAAAGAGCATTTTCCATTTGATCGTTAGTTTCATAAACCGCCAAAGCCGCTTCGATATCGGTATTGGGAATACCGACTAATTTTAATTTCTGCGAAATAACCAATGGCCCGGCCGCCTGTAGATTAGCCTGTGTGCGGACAAAATTCTCGGCATAAATCTTATCATCGAGATATTTTTCATCTTTCAAACGTGCGATCGCCGCTTTGATCGTTGCATTATTAAATTCCAAACTGCGTAATTTATCAAAAATTTCTTTTTCAGTTCTTAAATGGTGTGATAAATAATTCAAAGACTTGGAAATTGCCCGGGCAATATCTTCGTACTTTTTTATTTCATTGATTTCTTTTTCGTTCAGTTCGCGATTTTTCGCCAAACCAAATTTAATCAAAGTCATCTCTGAAATCCCAAAAGCAAATTTACCGTCTAAATCCAAGTTATAACGGCCTTTACTCTTTTGAGCTGAAATTTTTGTTATTTTTTTTGTCATTTAGTTAATGCACTGAGAATAAAAAATTATATTTCGAAATTATCCCAATTTTTGATCAAATATTTATCGTCAATTTCCGGGTCCTGAGAAGTGAGAATCTTGGGACCGTCATGTGTAATAACAATCGTATGTTCAAATTGAGCCGACCAGCCACCATCTTTGGTCGCCACAGTCCAACCATCGCCTGCATAATCGGTTGTGACTTCCCAGGTACCGGTATTTACCATCGGTTCAATCGTAATCGTCATCCCCGGGCGGAGACGCAAACCATGCCCGGCAACACCAAAATGAGGAACCTGAGGATCCTCGTGCATCGTCGGTCCAATACCGTGGCCGATATATTCGCGAACGTTTCCGAAGTGGTTTTCGTCAGTTACGAAATGATCGATCGCTGCGCCAATATCGCCAATTCTATTTCCGACAAGCGCATGATCGATCCCGACATAAAGTGCTTTATGGGCAACTTCGTATAAGCGTTCGATTTCCGGGCTGACAGTCCCGACCCGATAAGTCCAGGCCGAATCGGCCAGACCGTGATCCTTTTCGACAACAGTATCAACTTTAACCAAATCACCATTTTCCAAAATAAGTCCTTTGCGCGGAAAGGCATGGGCAACTTCGTTATTAACAGATACCGTAACAGCATATTTGAAGCCTTCAAAACCGATTTGGCTGGCAATCGCGCCATGGTTTTCTATATAGGCCCGTGATTTTTCTTCGATTTCCCAAGTATCGAGTCCTGGTTTAATCAAATCACGCAGCATGTGATGCATACCGGCAATTACTTGACCGGCTTGATCCATTTCCTTTATTTCATTAATACTTTTCAAAGTAATCATACTTCCGATTATATGCCTTCTTTTTGACCTACTTGCTCTCTTTCTCGACATAAATCGGCCTTCTCTTCGACTCTAAAAAAATCGCTGAAATATATCTGCCGACAACTCCGAGACTGAACATTTGCAGACCGCCAAAAAACATAATGATAACCGTAATCGTTGTCCAGCCGCCAATTGCAATTGCCGGATCAAGTAATTTACGAACAATTACAAAAATACCGCCAACCACTGCAAGCAAAGTTGTTAAAAAACCCAATACAGTTACCAACGTTAAAGGCACCGTCGAAAAAGAAATAAGTGCAGAAATTGCGTATTTAAAGAGTTTCCAAAAACTCCATTTTGTTTGTCCTTTCTTTCTTTGAACGTTTTTATAACTGATATATTCGGTTCTAAAACCAATCCAAGTGAAAAGTCCCTTGGAAAAACGCTGATTTTCCGGCATCGACAAAACAGCTTTAACCATTTGTCTACTCATAATTCGATAATCGCGTGCTCCACTGACGAGTTTTGTCGATGAAATCTTGGAAATAAATTCATAAAAGAGATTTGAAAAGAAACTAATTAACGGCTTTTCTCCCTTGCGGTCCAACCTTCTGGTAGCAACGCTATCCAATTGTTCATTGGCTAATTTTCCAAGCATCTTCGGTAAAAGAGCTGGTGGATCCTGCAAGTCAACATCCATCAAAACAACATAATCATATTTTTTTGCATAAGTCAGACCGGCATAAATGGCGGCTTCCTTACCAAAATTTCGCGAGAAGGAAACGAAGTGGACCGAGGAATCTTTCAGTTGAAGTTGTTTGATCTCAAGTAAGGTTCGATCAATCGAACCGTCATCGATATACCAAAAATCATATTTTAAATGCTTAAAGGCGTCCGGCAATGATAGCAAACCTTCGGCTGTCAAATTTTTTTTAACAGCGTCATAAAAAATATGAATATTTTCCTCTTCGTTATGAACAGGCACAATGATTGCTAACGAAGGATAAACTGTTTCCTGCATACTTATAGTTTATAAGACTTCCTTAAGTAATAAAGCGGAATTCCAAGTGCAACAATTAAAAGCGAGATTGTAATTCCGAAAAGCTGTTCCCCAGTTGAATCATTTAATGCATTGACAATCGTCGAAATCTCAATGAATAGAGTACCGGCAATCGCCAAAATTGGAAAAAGCGGATGCAAAGGAGCTGCGAAATGCGGTTTGCGTTTTAACTGATGACGCAAAATAAAGACAGCCACAAAAGTCAAAAGATAAAAGAGAAAACTGACAAAAACCAACCAATCGGAAAGATCCTGAGAAGAGGAAAAAGCATTCAATAAGAGCGCCGCAATCAGGATTTCAAATGCCGTCGCATAATTGGGTGTTTTTGATTTTTTGCCCAAAGTATGGAAAAAACTCGAAAATGGCAATTGCCCGTGATCGGCCATTTCAAAAACGACCCTGGGGAAACTTAGAATTTTCGAGTTCAAAGTCCCAATCACCGAAATCATAACCCCAATATCCATGAGCCGGCCACCAAGCGAACCAAAGGCTTCCTGCATAATATGAAAAGGAGCATGATCGCCAAGAGAAACAATTTCTTTTCCTGGCAAAGAGCTGAAAACACCAAAAGAAACACCCATATAAGCCAGCAGAACGATAAAAATCCCAATTGTGACTGCACGAGGCAGATTTTTTTGGGCATTTTTGATCTCGCCTCCAAGATTGGAAATAATTACCCAGCCATCATAAGCAAACAATGTAGACAAAACAGCAACACCAAAATTGCCCTTATCAACCTGTTCGGATAGAACTGAAATTGCGCTTCCAGTCGCGCCGGTCTTACCAAAAAAACAGACCGAACAGAATCAAAGCAAAAATAGGAATCATCTTAATAACAGTCGTCGTAATTGCAAAAGTCCGACTAACTCGGTTTTCCAGCATATTCATCAGTGCAATCAAAATGCACGCAAGTATCGAAACAGCCACAACACTTCGCATCGAAAAATAAAAAAACGTTATTTTTGTCGGCAGCTTAAAAAAAGTGACAAACAAAGTCGAAAAAAAGTAAGAGACGGACGCAATCAAAGCCGGTCCATAAAAAGAGATCTGCATCCAACCAGTCAAGAAACCCCAGAATTTTCCAAATATCTTACTAATATATATAAATACCACCAGTCTGTGGCATTTCCGAACCGAGTTCGGCAACCGACATCGCTGAAGAAAGGGTTAAAACCCCACCAACGAACCAGGCCAAAAGCGCCATTTTAGCGGATCCGGCTTCCTGCAAAACACGTCCTTGCTTAAAAAATATACCGGAACCGATGACTGTTCCAATAACAAGAGATAAAGTACCAAAAAAGCCGAAGTTTCGTTTGAGTTGTTTTTCGTTTTCGATCATGATTTTCGATTAAGTATAAAGGCTCCAGCAACCTCAAAGCAAGTACTTTCTTAAATTATTTTTGCATTACTTATTGTAAGTAAGTACAATGAGAACTAGAGAAGGAGGAATTATATGGCAATCTCAGTATTAAATTCTGATTCGTTTGAAGAAGCAACCAAATCCGGCGTGACTGTGACTGATTTTTGGGCCACTTGGTGTACCCCTTGTAAAATCCAGGCACCTATCTTGGAAAAACTTTCTAATGAAATGTCGAGTGTTAAATTCGGCAAGATTGATGTCGATCAAAACCAGGAAACGGCAAATGGACTTGGAATTAAAGCGATCCCTACCTTGATCGTTAAAAAAGACGGTGAAGTCGTTGATCGGATCGTTGGCGTACACAACCAAAAACAGTTGACTGATATTATTGATAAATACACAAAATAAAGTTTATGAAACTATATACTTTATTGAAGAAAAGCCTGTTTAAAGCAGGCTTTTTGTTGTCAATGAAAATTCACAAGTGTTAAAATACAAAAAAGACAGAGGTGAATTTATTTATGACAGAAAAGAAACGTTTTGGGGCCGATCTGGTTCTTGAGTCCCTATTAAATCATGACGTTAAATATGTTTTCGGCATTCCCGGAGCCAAAATAGACCGGCTTTTTGAAGTAATTGAAAATAATTCCAATGCTCCAAAACTCGTGATCACAAAACACGAACAAAACGCAGCTTTCATGGCTCAAGCGGTCGGACGTCTGACCGGAAAACCCGGTGTAGTGCTCGTAACATCCGGACCGGGAGCATCGAATCTGGCAACCGGAATTTTGACGGCACAGACTGAAAATGATCCGGTTGTCGCAATCGCCGGCCAAGTTCAAAGACAGGATCTTTATCGCCGAACACACCAATCGACTCCTTCAGTACTTTTGTTCAATGGAATTACAAAATTCACGACCGAGGTACAAGATGCAGAAAACTTATCCGAAGTAATTGCAAATGCCTTCAATATTGCCAGCGCGGCCCCTCAGGGAGCCTCTTTCATCAGTCTCCCACAAGACGTTGACGACAGTCCGGTATCGAGTCAAGCCTTGGAAAAAGTAGAAAATATTTCTGCTGGTCCGGCCAGTCCGGAACAAATCGAGTTCCTGGCAGGTAAAATACGTCAGGCAAAATTGCCGGTTATTTTGGTTGGCCAACGCGGTTCCGACGAAAAAACCGTCAAAGCTCTCCATGATTTTTTGCACGCAACTAAATTGCCGGTTGTCGAAACATTTCAAGGTGCCGGTGTTATCGATCGGTCTTTGGTAGAACAATCGTTTTTTGGGCGTGTTGGTTTATTTGCCAACCAAACCGGCGATCAACTCTTAAAAGCTTCCGACTTGGTAATTGCACTCGGTTATGATGCCGTTGAATATGAACCGCGTGTTTGGAACAAGAATAATAAACTGCCGATTGCAACGATCGATTCGATCCATGCCCAGATCGATGCACATTATAATCCGAAAATTCAATTAGTCGGCGACATGCCGGTAACAATTAATCTATTGGCCAAACAGCTCAATAATTATTCGCTGTCAAAAGAAAGCAATTCTTTGCTTAATAAATACCGTGAACAGCTTAAAAGCGAGCCTGGCGGCCCAAAATTTGTCGCAAAAGTCGGTCTGTCCCATCCTTTGGATGTTGTTCACGCCATTCAAAAACAAGTCGACGATAATATGACTGTTACTTTGGATGTTGGCTCGGTATATATATGGATGAGCCGTTTCTTCCGTTCATATCGTCCGCGTCATTTTTTAATTTCCGACGGCATGCAAACCCTGGGCGTTGCTTTGCCTTGGGCAATTGCGGCAGGTTTGGTTCGTCCAAATGAAAAAATTGTCAGTGTATCCGGGGATGGCGGCTTTATGTTTTCCAGCGCGGAATTGGAAACAGCTGTTCGACTGAAATCAAATCTGGTTCATATTATTTTTAACGATCATGGACATTACGATATGGTTAAATTCCAAGAGGAAATGAAGTACGGCAAATCAGCCGGAGTCGATTTTGGTCAAGTCGATTTTGTGAAGTTTGCCGAATCCTTTGGAGCAAAAGGCTTGCGTGTAGATGATCCTACAAAAATCGACCAAGTTTTGACTGAGGCGTTTAATTGGGATCAAGGACCGGTTTTGGTCGATATTCCAGTCGATTATTCGCACGATACCGAACTTTATTCGGAATTGATCGAAGGAGATATGGATTAAAAATGAAAGATTTAACAAAAGCTTATCAACATGGCACTTTGGCTCAAATTATGGATGGCCAATATGATGGGACAATACTGCTTAAAGATCTTCTCGAACACGGCGATTTCGGTATTGGTACAACAACCGGAATCGGGGTCGAATTAATAGTTTTGGATGGGGTGGCTTATGGAATCCCCAGCAGCGGAAAAGTCCAAAAAATGGACATCGAGCACGAAAAAGCACCCTTTGCAAATATTAACTACTTCGATCAAAAGTTGAAGAGCGAAAGCCTAATTAATCTTGATTCCGATAGTTTTCAAAAAAGGGTTGAAGAAGAATATAAACTTAAAAATGTCTTTGCCGCAATTAGAGTACACGGAGAATTTACAAATGTTTTGGCGCGATCAGCCGATAAACAAGAAAAACCATACCCGCCATTTTCAAAGGTCGCGGCAGCGCAACATGAATTCCATGCTGATTCACTGACGGCAACGATGGTTGGCTATTATTCAGCAGCGATGTATGAAGGGACAACCGCGGCCGGCTTTCACCTTCACATTCTCTCCGATGATCGTCAATTCGGAGGGCACCTATTAGATTTTAAAATCAAAAAAGCCGACCTCCAGGTTCAGATTTTTCAGGATTTCCAGTTGCATCTACCAATTGAAAATCCCGATTTTCGCCGACGCGAATTAGACTTGGAAACTTTAAAAAAAGCGATTGAAAAGACAGAATAAATAATAAAAACGGACCGTTATTTGATCCGTTTTTTAAAACTTATTTTTGAAAAATCAAAGAATATGACAAAATTCAATTGTTTCTTCATTTGGCCCAAGAATATTGAAGAAACGAATTCCACGATCCCAGAACGAAGGGATTGATTGAATTTCATCATTAACCAAACGTAGGCCTTGTTCTTTAGCAGCGCTAAAAGCTTTTTCGATATCCGTTGTATTCAGGGAAATGTGATTAATTGCACCGGCCTTCATAACCGCTGGATCGCCTTCCCATGTTTCAATCGTTAAATTGCCAAAGCGCATAAATGCACAACGATTCTTGCCGTTTTTGAACAATCCGGCTTCTTCAAAACCAAGCGATTTATAGAAATCGATCGTTTTATCCAAATCAGCCGAAGGAATACCCACGTGTTGAATTCCGGTAAAGAAATTTTTTAATGCCATGTTGAAATTCTCCTTTTTATTAATTAATTTGTTTTCCAACATCCAGTGCCTGGTGATGGAGATGGAGAAAGACCCGCTTATCGGCAAAACCGGTAATTCCACCTTGAAAGAGAAAGGCGAAAATCGTGCCCAAGCCCAAATTTGTAAACTGGTGATCGATAATTAAAGCAATGATTGCCAGAACCGTTGGTGGAATATAGGATACCCACATCGCCGCTGCAGCATTGCCTTTGAAATATTTAAAACGCAGAACCTGCATTAAATCATCCGCCGGATGCAAAACCAGATTAACTCTTTGATAAATCGAGATAGCAGTTGCGATCAAGGCAACACCGAAGAAGTTTAAAACGATATAAAGAATGATCATTCCTAAACTGTGGGCTTCTGGCAAGCCTTTGAATACCGGATAAACACCATTGAAAAAATCAGCGAAAACCTGAATCAAT
The DNA here is from genome assembly GCF_020510245.1 of Oenococcus oeni. Classification (NCBI taxonomy): domain Bacteria; kingdom Bacillati; phylum Bacillota; class Bacilli; order Lactobacillales; family Lactobacillaceae; genus Oenococcus; species Oenococcus oeni. The sequence goes on from NZ_CP084701.1 coordinate 1,703,619, forward strand.
GCTGAGAAAGGAACCATAAAAATCATATTTCCGATTGCTCTTGACCAAGACCAATGACCGATCAGAATCGCGTTCAAAATTACTGTTAGAACACCAATAATAATAAAGGCCCAGAAAAGATTCCAATTAAGCGCATCTCCGAAGTTTACTGTTGCAGCGGTCCAATAAGCAGCTCCTAAATAAGAAGGATGGATTTTGGCACTTGTTACCAGTGTCAAAACATTTCCAGCTGAGTTAATAACCAGCGATAAGATGAAGTAAGCAATTGAGCTCTGCATTGAAATTGTTCGTGTTTTTTGTATTGGTTCTGTTTTTGATGTTGCTGAGATATTAGAAGACATCGATTAAGCACCTACTTTAACAACAGCTTTGCTGACATTTTTAACACTGCCATCAAGATAATCGGAAACTTTATCAAGTGATGGTTCATTACTAATCAAAGACAATACGTCCAATTTCCCGCTCGACAACAATGCCAAAGAATCTTCAAAAGCATTAGGGTTGATAAAGGAACCTTGAACTGTAAGTTGCTTTTGATAAACCTCGTAAGTATTCATTTTGAATTCCTGATTTGGTTTTCCGACACCAAACATCAAGACTTGCGCTCCTTTGACAGTTGCATTAACGGCTTGTTCTTGTGTTTCGGGAAGACCGACTGCTTCGATCACAACATCATAATCAGCCGGAATCTTGTCGCGAGTCGTATTGTAAGTATTGGTAACGCCAAATTTTTCTTTGTTCAGAGCCAGCTTTTCATCGATAATACCGGCAAAATCCACTTGATGAACTCCGTAAGCACGCAGAAGTTGAACAAACAATTGACCCATAAAACCATCACCGATTACCAGAGCCTTTTGATAAGGCGTTAACTTTAACAACTTAACACCGTGAACAGCACATGAAATCGGTTCGGTTGTGGCGGCGGCTTTTAAAGAAACGTTGTCAGGAACCTTGTAAACCTGTGTCGAAGGTGCTGTGAAGTATTGTTCCAAACCTCCGTTACGGGTAACACCGACGGCCGACAAATTATCACAAAGTTCTGGACGGCCAGTCCGGCAATAGAAACAGTGGCCACAGTATATGTTCGGATCAACCGTTACCCGGTCGCCGACCTTGACGCTTGTAACTTTCTCACCAACTTCGGAAACAACCCCGGAATTCTCGTGTCCCAAAACAATTGGTGGAACCGCAGCGGCCGAACCCGGCAAACCATTGTAAAGAGCATGGTCGGTTCCACAAATTCCGGCGTATTTGGTCTCGATCAAAACCTCATTTGCCTTCACTTGAGGCTTGTCGACTTGTTCAATTTTCATATTCTTAACGGCAGTTAATACTAATGCATCCATCGTTGCCATAATAAAATCTCCTTTTTTCAACAATTGTCAATTTAAGAATCAACAAAGGAATCATTATTCAAAATGGGAAATAATCTTTAATTCAAACCCTTTTATGTGAAATAATTCACTTATTGTATTATATCACTATTAAAATAATTTTTTCACTAACTTTATTTACGATATTCCAAAAGTGCCAAAGCAAAATCGCCTAAAGTCGCTGATCCGTTCTCCTTGATTGCCGGCATCACAATATAATCTTCCAGTTTTCCAACATCGACATAATCATTTAACAGCTCTTTAAACTGGACACGAACCTTTTTCAAAAATTCCTCGCTAACGACGCCGCCGCCAAAAACAATCTTTGCCGGGCGAAGTGTCAAAGTAACTTGAATCGCTGCTTGAGCAACATAATAAGCCACTATGTCCCAAACATGGTCAGTCAGTGGAACGTTTTGACCTTTTTTACCGGTTCGCGCTTCAAAAGTCGGACCGGAAACGAGTCCCTCAAGGCAATCGCCGTGAAAAGGACAAATTCCTGGAAAGTCCAAATCATCCGGATGACGCTTTAAACGTACATGCCCCATTTCCGGATGGCCAAGATCACCGATAAATTTGCCATTCACAATCGCGCCGGCACCAACACCAGTTCCGATCGTGTAATAAACCAAAGAATTAATATGCTCGTTGAATAAAGTCGAAATAACATATTCTCCATAAGCCGAACCATTAACATCAGTGGTCCAATGAATTGGTACATCAAAATCTTTTTTTAAACGACCTACGAAATCAACATCGGCCCAACCGGGTTTTGGCGTATTTGTTATGTAACCATATTTAGGCGAATTGCGACGCAATTCAATCGGTCCAAACGAAGAAACGCCAATCGCTTTTACATCGTCAAATTTCTTAAAATATTCGACACATTTTGTCAATGTTTCTTCTGGTGTAGTCGTTGGAAAACGAACAATATTTTTTGTCCGGTAATCCTCATTGCCGACGGCACAAACAAATTTGGTACCGCCAGCTTCAATGCTTCCTAGTAACACTCGCATCCCCCTCTGGTACAAAAATAAGAATTGATATAAAAAACAATCAATTATTTCACTCTGAAGGATAAATAAATCCAATTCAGAATCAGTTCTATCAAGTTTTTTCCGATCCAACCAGATTTATAAATCCTTCATTAACTTGATGTTAGCGTTTTCAAAAAAAGCAATAAAGTGAAGTTTTCCACAAAATTCAATTAGTTTGTGGAGAGCTTTTTGACTGTTTTTAGGGATTGATTTAAATTATTTTTAAAAGTTTAATAAAGAATTTCATTCTCGATATGTTTGCCTTGAGAAAGGGCAATCGCATCGTTTAAAGCTATTTCAACCATATTTTTAACGGCCAGGTTCGTATAAAAAGCCACGTGTGGCGACAGTAAAACGTTGTCCCTCGACATTAATTCCTGAACATCAGCCGGAAGTTTGTCAGGATTTTGGATTTTGCCCATAAACTCGGTTTCATTGGGCAAAACATCCAGAGCTGCTCCAGCTAATTTTCCGCTACGCAAATTTTCCAATAAAGCCGAAGTTTGAATAATCCCTCCGCGGGCAAAGTTTAAAATGTATGCATTCTTTTTAACTTTTTGAAAAAAATCTTTGTCGGCCATACCATTGGTCTGCTTGTTTAAAGGCGTATGGAAAGTGATAACATCAGCCCTTTTCAAAGCATCGTCAAGATTTGTATAATCCAAAAAAGCTTCATTTTGAGCATGGTAAACCGGATCAACTGCCAAAACCTTCGCGCCAAGTACATGAAGCATCTCAGCCAGAGCCGAACCAATACGTCCAGCGCCGATAACAGCGACCGTTAGATCATGGATTTCTTTCCCCTGAGGGGCTGCAGACCATAACCAATTACCCGATTCTGTGGCCTGATAATATCTCTTGTTGTCACGGATCAGGTTTAAAAGTTGTGTCAATGTGTATTCGGCAATCGCTCTTGGCGAATAAGCTGCGACATTTGACGCACGCAGTCCGGCTTTATGAATCGCATCGATATTTAAAATATCGTAACCAACCTGACGGATACTGATTTGCCTGATACCTAATTCAGCCAGACGAGAATACACCATGTCAGGAATGTTGACCGTCTGTTGGGTAACAACCGCATCGAAACCGGCTGCCAAATCGACATTTTTTTCGGATAAATAATCGGTTTCCTGAACGATTTCATGGCCAGTACGATTGGCAAACTCTTCAATATAAGGTACTTCATCTTCGAAAACAGCATACATTAGGATTTTCATATTGTTGCAATCTTAACAAAAAAAATCCTCGATAACAAACTAAAAGATATCGGATTATGAAAAGGAAAACAAAATCTTTTTCTTGACTTTTAATTTTAATAAAGTTATTATGACATGTTGTCATATGACAACATGTCATAATAAAAACAATCTGTATGCCGAAAGAAACTTTTTACAATTTAAGTGAAGAAAAACGTCAAAGGATTATTAATTCCGCTGAAAAAGAGTTCTTCCGCGTGCCCTTATCAAAGGCAAGTATTGCCAATATAGTTACTGGAGCCCAAATCCCTCGGGGAAGTTTTTATCAATATTTTGATGATTTGAATGATTTGTATCATTATTTTTTTGAAAAAAAATTTCAGGGCTTTCATGAAAATTTCAAAAAAGAACTCGAAAATCACCAAGGCGATTTGATTGAGGCATGGCGGCAAGTCGCAAAAAAAGTCTTGAGAAGAATTGTGAATGGCGAGAATTCGATTTTTTTCGAAAATGCTATTTTCGGTTTGAATATTCAACGAGATCAAAATATTATTGATAGTTTTGCGAATTTTCATCATCCGGAAAACAAAGCACCGGAATATTTCGATGAGATAGATTTCTCTTTTTTGAAAATAAAATCAAAAAAGGATCTGATAACTTTGCGGCACATAATGTCGGGAATCATCATTCAAGCAGCAACGGCCTACTTTTCAAAATGCGATTCCGGTCAAAAAGTGGATTTAGAAGATATCCTGGAAGGAATAGACAAACAAATAGACTGGTTAAAATACGGAGTATATAAGGAGAAAGAGCATGATTAAATTAGCCAAAGGAAGAATGAGCATATGGGCAGTTGCAGCATCAGTCGTTTTTATGATCATTCAGGTTTATACGATGCTGCTTTTGCCTGATTTGACTTCTAATTTAATCAATAACGGCGTTATCAAAGGCAATATAAACTACATATATCATACAGGTGTCTGGATGGCCTTATATTCGTTCATCTCGGTTTTAGCCGGTGTGGCTAATGTTTATACTTCAGCGATTGCCTCACAAAAACTTGGGATGCTCTTAAGACGCGATATCTATAACAAAGTAATGAGCTTTTCCAACAAAGAATTCGACCAAATCGGCACTTCGTCTCTAATTACAAGAACAACCAACGACGTCGTCCAAATTCAAAATGTCGCCATGATGTTTTTAAGGATGATGCTTATGTCTCCGATCATGCTGGTGGCGGCCAGTATTATGGCCTATAGCAAGTCGCCTCAATTAACAAAAATTTTTCTCGTATCGATTCCGGTTTTGGTGATTGTAATCGGTATTGCGATGTACTTTGCGATACCACTTTTCAAAGCAATGCAGAAAAAAACCGACCGAATCAATCTGGTTTTTCGTGAGGGACTGACTGGTGTCCGGGTTATTCGTGCTTTTGGGCGAGACAAGTTCGAACAGTCTCGTTTTAAAGATGCTAACGATGATTATACAGACAATGCCATAAAAGTCTTTACAATTATGTCGGCAATTTTTCCTTTGGTAACCTTGATAATGTCTGGAACAAATGTCGGTATCACTTGGTTCGGAGCAAAATTAATCTCCTATCAGGCAATGCAAACCGGTGACCTGGTTGCCTTTATGACCTATGCAATGCAGGTTATGATCAGTTTTATGCTTCTGTCAATGATCTTCGTAATGGTTCCTCGTGCCCAGGCCTCGGCGGATCGAATCAATGAATTATTTAATTCCAAATCAACAATTATAGATCCCAAAGAATCAGTAAAAGCCCTTGAGAAACCGGAACTGTCTTTCAAAGACGTTGAATTCTTTTATGATGGTGCTGAAGAAGCAGCGCTCAAAAACGTAAACTTCTCTGCCAAAATTGGTGACACAGTCGCAATTATTGGTGGAACCGGCTCTGGAAAAACGACTTTGATTAATTTAATTCCGCGTTTTTACGATATTGACAAAGGATTAATTACAGTTAACGGTCAAAATATCAAAAACTACCGTCAACATGATCTTCGCGATTTAATAGCTCTTACGCCACAAAAAGCAACCCTCTTCACCGGAACTGTTCGCGATAATCTTAAATATGGAAATCCGAATGCCAGCGACGAAGAACTCTGGCATGCCTTGGATGTTGCCCAAGCCAGTGATTTCATTAAAGAACTGGACGGCGGTCTGGACGGCCACGTTGAACAAGGGGGCGACAATTTCTCTGGAGGCCAAAAGCAGCGCTTGGCAATTGCCCGTTCTCTAGCCAAAAAAGCTTCAATTTACATCTTTGACGATAGCTTCTCGGCCTTGGACTTTAAAACCGATGCCAATTTGCGGGCTGCTTTGAAAAAAGACCCAGAAATTAAAAAATCAATCGTTGTTATCGTTGCCCAAAGAATTTCAACGGTTGTCGATGCCGATACTATTCTAGTTCTTGAAGACGGAAAAATGACCGGTGTCGGCACGCATCAGGAATTAAAGAAAAAAACAAAGCATATCAAGAAATCATTGACTCGCAGATTCGGAAAGGAGATCAATAATGGCCGAAAACAACAAAACGACTCAAAAACATCCTGGCGGCCCGCGCGGTTTCGGACCGCATGGTGGCCCGGGTCTGGTAGAAAAACCAAAACATTTTTGGCCAACCACAAAACGTTTATTCGGTTATATGAAAAAGCGTTGGCTGGCTGTCAGTTTTGTGGTCGTTTTTGCAATCGGATCAGCAATTTTCCAAGCACAAACTCCAAAAATTCTTGGAAAAGCAACGACTCAAATTTATGAAGGAGTTCTCTCGGGAGCTGCCGAAATAAAAGCCGGGATGCACATTTCCACTTTGCCGATGAATTGGTACAAAATTATCAGTATCGTGATTGAAGTTATTGTCTTATATATACTGGCGGCAATTCTTTCTTTTGCACAACAATTTATCATGACGCGTGTTTCCCAGCATACCGTTTTCGATCTTCGACGCGACTTGAAAAACAAAATGCGGAATCTTCCGATCAGCTACTATGACACACACTCCAATGGCGATATTATGTCCAGAGCAACCAATGATATGGATAATATTTCGTCGACTCTGCAACAAAATTTGACCCAGCTGATTACCTCGATTGCAACCTTTTTCTCGATTCTTTGGATGATGATCTCAATTTCGATCCCATTAACTTTATGGGTTTTGATTATCGTACCTGTTTCAGTTGTTATCATCGGAATCGTCGCACCCCGTTCACAAAAATATTTTTCCGATCAGCAACGCCACTTGGGATTATTGAACAATCAGATCGAAGAAACTTATGCCGGATATACAATCGTCAGAGCCTATAATCACGAAGACAAAGAACGACAAAGCTTTGCAGCAGAAAACGATCAAATTTATAAAGCCAGCTGGAAAGCCCAATTTATTTCCGGCATGATTATGCCTCTAATGACCTTTATCAATAATTTGGGTTACATCGGCATTGCAATTCTCGGTGGGATTAAAGTCGCTAATGGCAAAATTCCAATCGGTGATATTCAGGCCTTTCTTCAATATACCGATCAATTCAGTCAACCGATTTCTCAAATTACCACTCTTACAAACCAAATTCAATCAACAATTGCTTCTGCAGAGCGTATTTTTCAAGTTCTTGATGAACCGGAAATGAAAAATAATAAGCAAAATCTTCCGGTCAAAAAAGAAAAAGAAATAATTAATTTCGATCACGTTCAATTCGGATACAATCCCAATGACGAATTATTGATGACCGATTATAATTTGCCGGTTAAAAAAGGCGAAATCGTTGCGATTGTGGGACCGACCGGGGCTGGAAAAACGACTATGATCAACCTTCTCGAACGCTTTTACGATATAAAAGCCGGTTCGATCCGTTTCAACGGCCAGGATACACGTGATATGAGCCGCGAAAAATTACGTTCCCACTTCGCAATGGTACTTCAAGACACCTGGCTTTTCACTGGAACAATCTATGACAATATCGCTTACGGAAAAGAAAATCCATCAAAAGATGAGGTTATTAAAGCGTCAAAAGCCGCCCACGTCGACACTTTTGTAAAGCAACTGCCAAAAGGATATAAAACAATTCTTAATGAAGAAGCGTCAAATATCTCTCAAGGGCAGCGGCAATTGATTACAATTGCGCGAGCTTTTCTTGCCAATCCGGAAATTCTGATTCTCGATGAAGCGACTTCTTCTGTTGACAGTCGAACAGAAGTCCAAATTCAACATGCAATGGAAACTCTGCTAAAAGGAAGAACGAGTTTTGTCGTCGCACATCGTCTTTCAACAATCCGCGATGCTCAGCATATTGTCGTTATGAACCACGGATCAATTGTTGAAACCGGAAATCATGACTCGTTAATGAAGAAAAACGGTTTTTATGCCGATCTGTATAATAGCCAATTTTCCGGAAAGGTGGTTATCTGATGAAGAAGTCAACGAAAATAATTTCAGAGATAATCCTTCTCCTTTTAATAGTTTCCGGTGTCAGATATTATATCTTTCGCCCAGCGAAAGTCGAACCGGATAAAACAGTTTACAAAGCAAGTGGTTTGTCCACGAATATCAAGGGAACCGCAACTAAAAATAAATTTATCAGCTATTCAATTAATGACGGAAAAAAGCATTCTGTTCGAATCAGATCGAATTCTTTTGCAATAAATATTCCAAGTTCGAATAAAGAACAGAAAGTAACGATTTATAATGGCAACGTATCTGCCAAAATAGTTGTTAAAGCAAGTAAACAATTGGCTGACTACCAAAAATTCGCCAAAAAATATAATCAATCTTTAATTGCCAGTTCCCTACCGAAAAGCATTATTAAAAAAGCAAACGAATTAAAAAAAGCGCAAGCGGCAAAACAAACAACGGCCGCCGAAATCGCTCGAATGAGTCGGACCGAATAACTTCAATTGGAAGAAAAAAACAAAGAATTAAAGCAGGACGCCAAAGAAGTTCAAGCGGCAACAGCGAAGTTGAAATCAGAAAACAAGGATAACCTTCTACCGAAAAAGCTTAAAAATGCGATTAAAAATGCTGTTAGCAATAAAAATTATATTATAAGAGTCAACGTCGCTAATGGTCGATTAATCGGAATATCCTTAATCGTCCCGGCTAAATTGCTTTCAAGCGGAAGCAATAAAAAATCAGCTCAAACTTTCGCAACAACTTTCGCCTTGCTGGCTAATTCACTTGGCGCCAATTCAAAAAACGTTTTAGAAAAGTTCACAAAGTTTGCCAAAGAAGCAAAAACATCGCAGACAACCTCTTTGAAGACAATCAGCTCAAAAGGAATTAAATTTGATACCGGCTTTTCAACCAAGAAAATCTATATCTTCATTACTAGATGAGAATTCTAATTTTTAAAATTGGGACTTTTTTCACTTGAAAGGGGTTACCAATTATTCTATAGTTAAAAGGTTGTTTTAAACGTTTTACAACATAAAAAAATAAGAAAGGTATTTTATGGGAATTTTAATTGCCTTGATTCCTGCCATAACTTGGGGATCAACTGGCTTAGTTAACACAAAAATGGGTGGATCAGCTGCCCAACAAACACTCGGCATGACTTTCGGCGCATTAATTTTCGGTTTGGCAGTAATGCTGTTTTATGTGATTCCAAATCATATTTCGCTTGATTACCGCATATGGATAGTCGGCCTATTTTCCGGAATTTTTTGGGCAGTTGGTACAGCTGGACAATTCGTCGCCTATAAAGATATGGGCGTTTCTTCGGCTTTTCCGCTTTCAACTGCCGGACAAATTGTTTCAAACGCAATAATGGCAGCAGCCGTTCTTGGCGAATGGACAACAATTCAGATGTGGATTTTCGGTGCAATTGCCATTACATTGGTTACAACTGGCGCGCTTTTGACTTCCGCTCGTTCAAAAGCTTCCAAGTCTACCAGTACCCAAAGACCGGCTGCCTATTCACACGGGTTGATTGCTCTTCTGCTTTCAACAATCGGCTACATGCTTTACTTTGTTTTTCCAAACTTGATGTTCAAAGTCGGCTTTATCAGCAAGGCCGTCCATGAAGCTAATAATGGCGCCAGCTACATGACGGCAATCATTGGTCCTCAAGCAATCGGCCAGGTTATAGGTGCTTTTATTATCGTAATTTTTGTTTTCCACGAATCCGAAAAAATGTTTCAAAAAGCAACTTGGAGAAATATTTTAACCGGTTTAAACTGGGGAGTCGGAAATTTATTTATGTTTATTTCAACGGCCAACCCGGCAATCGGGCAAGCAACGGCCACAACCCTTTCACAGATGGGTGTGATTGTCGGAACCTTCGGTGGAATTTATCTTTTACACGAAAAAAAGACTCGCGATCAAATGGTTAAAATAGTTATCGGCTCTGTTCTTGTCGTGATTGGCGGAGTTTTGATCTCAAATTTAAGCAAACTTTAAAAGTTTTGCAAATAAAAAAGCATTCAGATAGAGAATGCTTTTTTATTTATCGAAGTTTCAATTTTTCAAAAGTTTCTTCTGGTGAAAAACAAATTACTTAAACATCTTCTTTGTGGCCCTTGCAATCACTTTTGGATCTTTTTCATAATGATGAAGTTTGGTTAATTTACTAGAAGGAATACCGAGGAATTTGTAAACGGCCACCTGCGCCGCTCGAATCGAATATTGTTCGGTAAAGACCATATCGAAGGGCATTTCAGCAAATTGACTAATAAAGGCTAAATTTTTAGAATTCTTTGGTACAACCGCAGGACGGTCCCCAACTGCGCGCCGGTTAAAAAGAGCACTGGCATAAGGCATATAAACCGGAATCACGTTAACAACCGAATCCCAAATCTGGTCAAGATGATCACCGATTTTATCAGCTGCCCCATCGACTTCATTTAAATGACCAATCAATTCACTAAGAATTTCCCGACCGGTCATTTCAATAAATGGTTTGTCAACATAGTCCCCTTTCTTTCTAGGAAACATTGCATAGCCCCAAAAAACGGTCTCATTTTCTTTTTGAGCTTTAAAGTGTGGCTGATGATGAACAACGATCGAAAGCAAATTATTCGAATCGACCCAAGTATTTAAGGCATTGCCGGGTTCCTGCTGAGTAATTCGGGTAATTTGATTCAACAAGAAATGATTATTGGTTGTCACCGTGAAGCTCATCCATTCGGATTGCGAACGGTCGTTGAAAAACTTATCCGGATGGCCAAGGGAATAAAAATGCTCGGTTGCTTGTTTCCACAAAGCTGCTGATGGAGCATATTCTTTGTTTTCGACAATTGCTGTGTCGATATCACCGATACTTGCCGAATCAGTAATCGCACCGTTTGTATCAAAAATAAAATCATCTTTTTCAACGTTGATTTTTGATTTCTTTCCAGAATCAACATTTTCCAACTCCAAGCCGGTCACGATAATGTCATCGCGAAAAGGCGTATCGGCAAAATCAAAAGCAGTAACTTTAGTATCGTTTACAAATTCAACCCCGCTATTTTCCAAATACTTCCGCATTGGCAAAATAATCGATTCATATTGATTGTAAGGAGTTCGCGTAACGCCTTCCAGAGTATTAATTCGGGAAAACTCTAAAATCATTCGGTTCATATAACGGCGAAGTTCCATCGCCGAAGATTCTTTTTTAAAAGCAAAAGTCGTTTCCCACATATACCAGAAATTAGTTGTAAAGATGTGCGGACTTGTCTTAAACCACTCCTCAATCGAGATGTCGTTTAATTTTTCTTCATCCTTTTCCGGCATCAGCATTAATTTGGTCAAAAAACTTCGATCGCGCATATTAAACTGCATCTTTTCGTAATCATTTTTACCGTTAATTCTCAAACCATTGACTTTGTCCATCAAACGAGCAACATCGTGGGTTGGATGGGCGTGATCAAAATGTAAAATATCGTCGGTCACTGACTGACCAGGATTATCTAAAGACGGAACGCTTCGCAAAATGTCCCAGAGATTTTCATAAGTCGCCTCATTAAGCATGCGACCACCCTCGGCCAAAAAGCCCTTTGTATTGCTTAATTTAGGCCCCCGGTATTCCTTGGTATATTCTTCAACCAAATTACCATCATTTGCGCCGTGGGTATTTAAACCATACATTGTGATTTGTTTGCCAGACCATTTGCCATCACGAATTAAATATATTCCAGCAGACAGATTTCCAATTCCAGTTCCGATCATATAAACATGTTGTGTCATAAGATTACTCCTTTAACAATTTCGGAATGAATATTCATTCAAAACTTTATATGAACTATTTTACACCCCTAAAAAAACTTTTTCTTAAATAAGAAATAAGCCAATAAATTCATCAAAATTTCTTCTGTCCACAAATATAAATTAGCAAGATATTTATCTTGCACCATTTGCTCCTAATAAAGAAACGCTAGATCTGTTTTGTGTCTCTCTTTCTTTTTTAAAAATGTTTGACAAAGCAATCGGCCCTTGTTATATTGTGTTACGTAGATTTCAAACGAATTGATCCGGAAAGTACTTTTCCAGTAATGTCTAGAGAGTCGGTACTAGCTGTAAGCCGATCTTTACTAAGAAAAGGAAAATGGCCGGTGATTGGTTGATACGAACGGTTTACCGAAAGTATCAAACGGAATGGTCCTCGTTATCGGACACGCCATTGCTGTTAGCCCATCTGCTAACAAAGATGGTTAGTAAGGTTTATTTGTGCAAGCAAAGAAACAAATCAGGATGGTAACGCGACAAGTCGCTTCTGTATTAATTTACAGGAGCGATTTTTTTGTCGGGAAATTCCGCGATAAATCACTAAATTTTGGGATCGGAGATTTATTTATTATGAAAAGAGCAATTAAAAAGGCAGCCTATTTTTCACTTTCAAGTCTGGCCGTGAGTACCTTAGCACTTGTTTTGCCGGCAATTAATTCAAATACAGTTGCATCTGCCAAGGCCAAAGCAATCACAGTTAAAATCGGTGTAATGACAATGGATGACGAGGCCAAGGCTGAATGGAAAGTCATCAGCAAATATGCTAAAAAGCATGGAAATGTCACAATTAAATATGTTCAATTTACCGATTATTCCCAGCCCAACAAGGCTTTAGAAGACGGCAATATCGACTTGAACGCTTTTCAGCATTATGATTTTTTGGATAATTGGAACAAAGAAAATCACGGTGATATCAAGGCAATCGCTAAAACAGTCATCGCACCGATTCGTCTTTATACCAAAAAAGGATATAAGAGTGTCGAGGATCTTCCAAAAGGGGCACAAATTGCCATTCCTAATGATGCAACCAACGAGGGTCGCTCCTTGGTTGCCTTGCAGACAGCTGGTTTAATTAAATTAAAGAAGGGTGTCACTTTGGCTACTCCAAGTGATATCACAAGTAATCCAAAAAAGATCAAAATAACTCTGGTCGACGCTTCGCAGACCGCCCGTTCTTTAAGTTCAGTCGATGCTGCTTTTGTAAACAACACCTTCGTTTCATCAGCCGGATTAAAATTCAAATCAGCCATATACGTTGAACCGGTCAACAAAGCATCAAAGAAGTGGATCAACGTGATCGCTGCCAAACCAAATTACAAGAAAAACAAAGCCAAATACGCTGCCTATAAAGAAATCATTAAAGGCTATCACCAAAAGAAAGTTAAGCAGTTAATTAAAAAATATTCTGACGGTACTGAACTGGCAGCTTGGGATATCAAAATAAAGTAAGGAGAAATTTAAGATGTCGGAAAATACAAATATTACATTGACAAGGCCACCATTCCGGGCCGACATTGTTGGCAGTTTTTTAAGACCCGAGAATTTAAAAATTGCGCATAAAAAATTTAGCGCCGGTGAAATAGACCAGGAAAAGCTACTTGAGATTCAACAGAAAGAAATTAAAAAAATTGTCGATAAACAAGTCGAACTTGGTTTAAACGATGTTACCGACGGAGAATTTTCCCGCAGTTGGTGGCATTTGGACTTTCTTTGGGGACTTTCCGGAGTTGGTAAATATGACTACGAAAAAAGTTATAAATTTCATGGTAGCAAAACGAGAACCGATAACGCGGAATTAGTTGGAAAAATTGCTTACAATCCAAATCATCCTTTTTTCGCTGCCTTCAAATATTTAAAATCAATCACACCATCTAATATCCTGCCTAAACAAACAATCCCATCTCCGAGCTTGCTGTTTAGGGATAATCGGAGTGACAATTGGCATCATTTTTACGAAAATTGGATTGATTATTTGGCTGACATCGCAGCTGCCTATCATAAAACAATTCTTCATTTTTACGAATTGGGGGCTCGCTATATTCAACTAGACGACACAACTTGGGCCTTTTTAATCAGTAAATTAAATGACACAAAAAACGATCCCGAAAGTCGTCAAAAATATGAAAAAATAGCCAACGATTCAATCCAAGTAATTAATAATCTTTTAAAGGATTTACCAGAGGATCTAACGGTAACAACTCACATCTGTCGTGGAAACTTCAAGTCGACTTACCTTTTTTCTGGAAGCTATGACGTAATTGCTAAATATTTAGCACAACTGAATTACGATGGATTATTTTTGGAATACGATAACGACCGTTCTGGTGGATTTCAACCATTAAAACAAATTTGGAAGCAAGATTCGAATAAAAGAATAATTCTTGGAATAGTGACTTCTAAACTGCCCGCATTAGAGGAACAGACGAAACTAATCGATTGCATCCAAGAAGCCAGCGAATATGTCCCCTTGGAAAACCTCGGAATCAGTACTCAATGTGGGTTTGCTTCAACCGAAGAAGGTAATCTGCTGACAGAGGATCAACAGTGGGAAAAATTAAAACTGGTTATTTCAACTGCTAAAAAAGTTTGGAAGGAGTAAAAATGGTTGCGACAACAAAAATTAGACAGGATTATTTAGAAAAACTGGCACAATTAATTAAAATTCCAAGCGTTTCGGCCAAAAAAACAGGTCTAAAAGAAGCCAGCGAGTTGATTGGGAGTTTTTTTAAAGAATTAAAAGCCGACCAGGTGATTATTGACGATCAATATGAGTTTCCGCTTGTATTAGCTCAATTTAAAGCCACAAAGGATAATGCAAAAACACTTTTAATTTACAATCATTACGATGTCCAACCGGCTGAGCCTTTTGATCTTTGGCATAGCGACCCATGGATTCTGACCGAACGCGACAACAAGTTCTTTGGTCGCGGCATCGATGATGACAAAGGAAATTTGTTGGCTCGTTTAACAGCGTTGGCCGAATATCTAAAAGAAAACAATCATTCTTTACCGGTAAACATCGATTTTGTTGTTGAAGGTTCTGAAGAAACAGCTTCCCGCGGTCTCGCTAATTATTTAAAAAAACATGCTCAATTTCTGAAAAACGATCTCGTAATTTGGGAATCCGGCGGATACAACAACAAGGGTCAGCAGGAAATCGGCGGCGGGACCAAAGGAATTGTAACTTTCGATCTGAAAGCAAAAACTGCTGGACGGGATTTGCATTCCAGTTTTGCCCCTGTAATTGATTCAGCTGCCTGGCAATTGGTTGCAGCAATTAATTCCCTGCGTAATTCTGACGGCACAATTGCAATCAAAGGGGTTTACGACACGGTACGCAAACCAAGCGAACGAGAACAGGAATTGGTCAATCAATATTCGACCATTGACGAGCATTTATTAGTCGACAGTTTTCAATTAACAGCTCCGCTTTTAAACAGCCAAACAAAAACTGAATTATTAAAAGCTTTATATTTTTCACCCGCTCTAAATATCGAAGGAATTCAATCTGGTTACCAGGAAGATGGTGTTAAAACGGTTTTGCCAGCTGAAGCAACTGCAAAATTGGAGATCCGACTAGTCCCAGATCAGGACCCACACGATATTTTTCAAAAAGTTGTCGACCATTTAAAAAATAATCATTTTGATAACGTTCAAGCCGAATATACTTTGGGAGAAACACCATACCGTTCCGATCTATCTGCACCAGAAATTCAGCGAGTTATTAAAACAGATAAACAAATCTACGGTAACGATATTTCATTGCTGCCAACGACTCCTGGAACCGGCCCAATGGCTTACTTTTACAACAACTTTAAATCGCCAATCGCTGCCATCGGAATCGGTTACAGCGATTCAGCCGATCACGCCCCTGATGAAAATGTCCGAATAAAGGATTATTTTGATCACGTCGACTTTACAAAGGAATTAATTAAAAGTTATGAGTGATTCGATCATTGAACTGAAAAACATCAGTGTTCATTTTCAAAACGGAAGCGAGTCGATTGATGCGGTAAAAAATATTAATTTGGCAATCGAAAAAGGAGAAATTTTTGGAATTGTCGGCTATTCTGGTGCCGGAAAATCCAGTTTGGTTCGTTTAATTAATTTGCTTCAGCATCCGAGTAGCGGAGATATGATGATTGGTCAGACAAAAACTGTAAAAAACGGTAATGTTCTGATCAAAGGAAAAGAATTACGTAATTTGCGTCAAAAAATCGGGATGATTTTTCAGCATTTCAATCTTCTGGATCAATCAACAGTCTTAGGGAACGTCCTCTTTGCTTTGAAGCATTCCAAAATGTCCAAAGAAAAGAGACTGGAAAAGGCCAAAAAACTGGTGGAAGAAGTTGGCCTCTTTGACCGCATCGATAACCATCCTTCTCAATTATCCGGCGGTCAAAAACAAAGAGTTGCAATTGCGCGAGCATTGGCTAATGACCCGGAAATTTTAATTTCCGATGAAGCGACTAGCGCCCTTGATCCAAAAACAACCAAGCAAATCCTCGAATTGTTGGCTGATTTAAATAAACGAACCGGCTTGACAATCGTCTTGATTACTCACGAAATGCAGGTAGTCAAAAATATTGCCAATCGGGTTGCCGTGATGAGAGATGGTGAAATCATCGAAAAAAATTCGACTTATAGCATCTTTGCCGATCCACAAAAACCTTTAACGAAAGAATTTATCGAATCGGCTTCCGGTAATCAGGAAGCTCTTGAAAAAATTTTGAGGCAACCGGAAATCGCCCGATTGCAAAAGAACGAGTTTTTAATCCAACTGGGATTTAGTGGCTCTTCGACTGACGAACCATTAATTTCTTCATTGGCAAAAAATTACGGAGTTTCAGCCAATATTCTTTACGGAAATGTCGAAACAATCGAAAATATTCCAATTGGAACTTTGATTGTCGTTTTGTCGGGTACAGCAACAAAACTCAAACAAGCTCTGGATGAAATCAAAAAACAAAACGTCAAATTGGAAATCATCAAGGAGGGAAAATGATTAATTGGTTAATTAAAGTCCTGCCGAATGTTGTTTCAATGGGCTGGAGCGGCGACTATGGCTGGTGGGCGGCAATATATCAAACCCTATACATGACATTTTTCTCAGCCATCATCGGCGGTGCAATTGGTTTAGTATTTGCAATTATTTTGGTTATTTCCGACGACGATGGAATTTTGCCGAACGGAAAAATTTTCTGGTTAGCTGATAAAATTGTTTCCATTTTTCGAGCAATTCCATTTATAATTCTTCTATTCGTGATTTCGCCCTTTACACAAGTTTTAATCGGGACTACGCTCGGCGCAACAGCCGCCTTGGTTCCTTTAAGCCTCTCGGTCGCTCCATTTTACGCACGACAGATTCAAGTAGTCCTTAAATCGGTTGATACAGGGAAAATCGAAGCGGCCCAGGCTCTTGGTGCAAATAATTGGGATATTCTGGTCATTTACATGAGAGAAAGTTTCCCGGAAATAATTCGCGTTTCAACAGTAACCCTGATCAGTTTGGTCGGTTTAACGGCAATGGCCGGTGCAATCGGATCAGGCGGTCTGGGAAACACCGTTGTGACCTTCGGACAACAATCAAAATACGATGTCGTTTGGATCGGCACGATTGCTTTACTGATTTTAATATTTGCGATCCAGGGAATTGGCGACTGGTTGGCAAAAAGAATTAATCATGCCGACATGCAATGAAAAATAATTTCTTTCAATAAACTTAGTGATCTTTTTAATAATTAAGTGATACACTTGTTTTAAACATTTTTGAGGAGGTTATGAATTATGAATAAATTTATCAATATTTCAATGAATAATTTTTCATACATGATCTCTTTAAAAGCCTTGTTGATCTGATATAGGACTCTGACAATTATTATTTGTCGAGCCCTATTTTGTTGTAGAAATGGGGCTTGTCGAAAAAAGTATCCCATTTTGTTGGGATACTTTTTTTATTCCAAAAAAAAGGATTATTCAAAATGATTAAAAAAATTCAGTTTTTTGATACAACTTTAAGAGACGGCGAACAAACAATTGGCGTTAATTTCAGCATCGAAGAAAAAATAGCTATTGCGCAACAACTAGAAAAATGGGGTATCGATGTAATCGAGGCGGGTTTTCCGATAGCTTCGAAGGGAGATTTCCAAGCAGTTCAAGCGGTAGCTTCATCAATTAAAAAGGCTCGAGTAACTGCTTTGGCCCGCGCTAATAAAAAGGATATCGATGCCTGTGTACAGGCCACTGCGCCGGCAATTCATAAACAAATTCACATTTTTATCGCTACCAGTCCGATTCATCGTCAATCCAAACTACATATGACAAAAAAAGAGGTTCTTGAAAAAATCAAAGGCAGCATTGAATATGCCCATCATTTTTTTGAAATCATTGAATTCTCACCGGAAGATGCGACCCGCACGGAACGAACTTTCTTAGTCCAAGCGATTGAAACAGCTATCACAGCAGGCGCAAGTGTTATTAATATCCCCGATACAGTCGGTTATACGAATCCCGCCGAATTTGCCGATTTATTCACATATCTTCGAAAGAATATTCCCACTTTTGACGAAGTTATCTTTTCCGTTCATTGCCATGATGATTTAGGTATGGCTGTCGCGAACAGTCTGGCATCAATCGAAAATGGAGCCACACGAATCGAGGGAACAATCAACGGCATTGGAGAAAGAGCTGGAAATGCTGCATTGGAAGAAATTGCGGCAGCCCTATATGTTCGTAAAGACTACTATCATGCGACCGATAATATCAACTTAAAAGATACCCAAGCAACCAGTGAAATGATTAGCAGGTACTCCAAAATGCCTTTGCCAAAAAATAAGGCAGTCGTCGGTAATAATGCCTTTGCCCATGAATCTGGTATTCATCAAGACGGAATGTTGAAAAATCCCCAAACATACGAAATCCTAAGGCCGGAAACAGTCGGCGGAAAATCTACTAGACTGCCCCTGGGAAAACTATCCGGTTCACATGCCGTAATGGAAAAGCTAAAGGAAATGGGTTATCCGTTCGATCACGAATCAATGAAAATTATTTTTCCAATTTTCAAAGAAAGAGCCGACAAAAAAGCTCTTATCGACGAAAAAGATTTACAGGTAATAATGCAGCAAATTAGCGAGGTGAAAAGATGAATGGGCGGAGCTTTGAAATCGCTGTTTTGCCCGGAGACTATATTGGCCCTGAAATAATGCGAGCCGGATTAGCTGTTTTAGCAGTTGTTAGTAAAAATAAAAATTTTGATTATAAAATCAAGGAACTGCCCTTTGGCGGTGCAGCAATTGACAAAGACGGTGATCCACTGCCAGCGAATACGCTAAAAGAATGTCAAGATAGCGACGCGATTCTGTTGGCTGCAATCGGCGGCCCCAAATGGGACCAAGCTTCTAAAAGACCAGAGGCAGGATTGCTAGAAATTCGTAAAGCTTTAAATCTCTTCGCAAACATTAGGCCGACGGCCATTAGTCCCGCTATGCAAAAGTATTCGCCCTTAAAACAAATTAAAAAAATTGATTTTTTAATCGTTCGAGAACTGACCAGTGGAATTTATTTTGGAAAACCACGAGAAGAGTCTGAACAAGCAGCTCTCGATACCATGCGTTATAGCGCAACATAAATAAGACGAATAGTGAAAATTGCTTTCCAAACGGCTGCAAAACGCAACCATCATGTCACTCTAGTCGATAAAGCCGATGTCTTGGCAACCAGCAAACTATGGCGGAGAATTGCCAACCAAGTTGCCAAAGAATTTCCCGAGATTAGCTTTGACAGCTGCTACGTCGATGCCGCAGCAATGAAAATTATCTCCGCTCCGGAAAAATTCGACGTAATCGTAACCGAAAATTTATTCGGCGACATCTTAAGTGACGAAGCGGCCCAAATTACCGGCTCTTTGGGAACAATCCCTTCGATAAGCCGGGGCGATCACGGCCCAGCCCTTTACGAACCAATCCACGGATCAGCGCCCGATATCGCAGGAAAAGGAATTGCCAATCCCTTATCGATGATTAATTCAGTTGCCATGATGCTTGACCACAGTTTTAATCGAAAAGATTTGGCCAAGCGAATCACAGATAGTGTCAATAAAACAATAGAAGATGGCACAACAACTCCCGACTTAGGTGGAAACAGCAAAACAACTGTTGTTACGAATGCAATTATCAAAAGAATTGAGGAAAACTAGAATAAATATGAAAAAAACAATGTTCGACAAGATCTGGCATCAACATGTAATTACCGGAGAACCCGGCGAACCACAATTGATTTACGTTGATCTGCAACTACTTCACGAAGTCACATCGCCACAGGCTTTTGAAGGATTGCGGGAAAAAAATCGTCAGGTCAGACGGCCGGATCGAAATTTTGCCACAATGGATCACAATGTTCCCACGGTCGATATTTTCAATATCAAAGATTTAATTTCCAAAAAACAAATTGAAACCTTAGCTAAAAACACAAAAGACTTCGGAATTCGTTTGGCTGGAATGGGATCAAAAGACCAAGGAATTGTTCACGTTATTGGTCCGCAACTGGGCCTAACCCAACCAGGAATGGTAATTGTTTGCGGAGATTCACATACGGCCACTCATGGAGCATTTGGTTCGATCGCTTTTGGAATCGGAACCAGTGAGGTCGAGCATGTTCTCGCCACACAAACGATTTGGCAAACAAAACCAAAAACAATCGGAATCCATGTCCACGGAAAGTTGTCGAAAGGAGTTTATGCCAAAGACATTATCATGGGTATTATTGCTCGTGAAGGTGTCTCCTTTGGAACTGGTTACGCAGTTGAATTTTACGGAGATACAATTCGGAATATGAACATGGAAGAGCGAATGACTCTTTGCAACATGGTCATCGAAGGCGGTGCCAAAATGGGAAGTATTCAGCCAGACCAAACAACCTTTGATTATATCGCCGATCGAAAATATGCGCCGGGCAATATGGAAAAAGCAGTTTCTTACTGGAAACAGTTTTACACGGACAGTCCGGATGCTTTTGATAAGGTAATCGATTTCAGTGTTAACGAATTGGCACCTTTTGTCAGTTGGGGAACAAACCCAGGGATGGCTGTACCAATAGATCAGCCTTTTCCAAAAATTAAAAACGAAGAAGACAAAAAAGCTTATGAATATGTCGGTTTGAAAGCTGGCGAAAAAGCAAACCAAATACCAATTAAATTTGTCTTTTTTGGTTCCTGTACCAATGGTCGCCTTTCCGATTTGATTATTGCTGCAAAAGTTCTAAAAAACAAACATATCAAAAACGGAATTACTGCATTAGTCGTTCCTGGATCACGAAAAATTAAAGAAAAAGCCGAAAAAATCGGCTTGGACAAAATATTCAAAGAGGCTGGTTGTGAGTGGCGCGAACCCGGTTGTTCGGCATGCCTGGGGATGAATCCCGATAGAGTACCAGCAGGAATTCATTGTGCTTCGACATCCAACCGTAATTTTGCCGGTCGCCAGGGAGCTGGTTCAAGGACTCATTTAGCAAGTCCGGCAATGGTTGCCGCTGCAGCAATCCACGGTCATTTCATTGATATCAGAAAGGAGATAATTTGATGAAAAAAATTACAACAATTAACAGTGGCGTAATTCCCTTAATGAGGGACAATATCGATACTGATCAAATTATTCCAAAACAGTTTTTAAAAAATATTCTTAAAAGTGGCTACGGACGCAATTTATTTTATGACTGGCGTTACAAGGCCACTTCAAAAGAGGCCAATCCGGACTTCATTTTAAATAAGCCGGAATACAAGCAGGCACAAATTTTGGTAACGGGAGAAAATTTCGGTTGTGGTTCATCGAGAGAACACGCCGTCTGGGCACTAAAGGATTATGGCTTTCAAGTCGTAATCGCCGGGAGCTACAGCGATATTTTCTATATGAACAGTACAAAGAATGGTCTTTTGGCGATCGAGCTTCCTAAAAAAGATCGAACAATCCTGGCTTCAATTCCAGCTAAAGAAAAAATCATTGTTGATCTTCCAAGGCAACAGGTACGATATGAAAAGTATCAGTTTGATTTTTCAATTAATCCGCTTTGGAAACACAAATTCATCAATGGCCTCGATGACATCGCGATCACAATGAATTACGCCAAAAAAATTGAAGCTTACGAAAAAGAGATTCCTAATTTTAATTAAGAAAGTGCTGAGAATTAAGAACGCATTAACGCTTAACACCAGAAAAACCGATCGATTTAACGAAAGTATCGCCATTATTTTATAAAATTTTCGGATTGGTATCGAACGGTATATTGCCTGAACGCCGTACCAGAATAACCAATGAGATCACTAAACTGTTTGGCATTACAATGCTAATCACGGTTTGGCGTTTTGGCAATGAAAGCAGTCAAAAAGCGATTAAATGAGTATTTACCAAAAACATTAATGCTTTTCAAGATAAAAACGGTATCGGTCTCCAGCGTAATAGGTTTTTACAAATTCAAACGGTTTGTCATCAGTAAGGTAAGATGTTTGACGCAAAAAAAGAGCTGCCTGGCCAAGAGTTAAATTTAATCGTTTACAAACGATTTCGTTTGGTACGACCGCTGAAATCTCCTGAACAGCTTTACCAAAATGAAAGCCCCGGTCCTCTAAATACTCATAAAGTCCGTGAGCCATTTGGCTGCGGTTGATATTGCCGACTAAAGAAACCGGAATTGTCGTAATTTCAAAAGCGATCGGTTCCTCGTCCCCATAACGAACTCTCTCGATTGTGATAACTTCTTCATTTCGATCAATTTCAAGATTAGAGGCCTCAATTGCCGACGGCAAGTGACGCTTAAAAACTATGAACTTTGATTGAGCTTTTTTACCCTGAGATTGCATAATCTGAGTAAAACTGGTGATACCCTTCAGATTTTCCGAAACTTCTTTTTCCTGATCGGATACATAAGTTCCCGAACCGGGTTTTCTAATCAATTTACCTTGGTTAACCAATAATGCAATCGCTTGGCGTAAAGTCATTCGAGAAACTTTGTACTGTTCAGCCAAAACTCTTTCGGCTGGCAAACGACTTCCACCCTTAAAATGCTGTCTACGGATTTTTTCGGCTAAATCATCGCGGATTTGAAGAAAAATAGGCATATCGCTCATTTTTGATCAACTGCCTTTAAACCATCTCCGTCGAGAAAGTTTTCTAATAAGTCCTGATCGGAATTCAGCAAATTAAAGTTTGCCCGTTTGCCAACTTCCAGACTGCCGACATCATTCAAGCCAAATTCTCGCGCTTGATTTACTGAAGTCATTAAGACGGCCTCTTCAATGCTGGCACCAGTGAATTTTTGAATATTTCTGAAAGCCAAAATATACTTAAGGACCGAACCTGCCAAATGGCCGTTTTCCAAACGAGCAGCTCCGTTTTTAACAATAACCTTCTGACCGCCTAATTCTGAAACTTCATTTTCTTTTTGGCCTTTGGCTCTCATCGAATCAGTGATTACTTCAATATTTTTGGCACCCTTCAACTGATAAGCCAATTTAATCATTTCAGGAGAAACATGTACCCCGTCAGCAATTACTTCAACCTTGATAGACGGCGTTAAGACACCATATCCTGTGACACCGGGTTCACGGCCTTCTAATTGCGACTGGCGATTGTATAAATGAGTTACATGGGAAGCCAAGGTTTGGCCCTTATTCATTTTGAAATAAGATTGATTTGTATGGCCAGCCGAAAGCACAACACCCATATTATGCAAACCGGCTTCAAAAGCCGATCCGGATTTTTCTGGAGCGTAAGTAACTAATTTGATCAAACCATCAGCATCTTTTTGCCAGTTTTTAAACAAAGCCAAATCAGGCCTGATCACATACTCTGCCGGTTGCGCCCCGTTCATGTCGGCATTAATAAAAGGACCTTCCAAATGGATTCCCCGGATCATTGAATTATTTTTTGCTGCTTCAGCAACCGAAACAAGAGCTTTTTTAATGTTGTCTTTTGTTTGCGTAATCGTGGTCGGAAAAACACTTGTCAAACCTTCCCTTCGAAGATTTTCCATAAAACGATTCAAGCCATCGACATCAGCATCCATCGTATCAAAACCATAGCCTCCATGGGTGTGGACATCAATAAAACCAGGTACGATAATTGCCCCCTTTGGAACAGTGATTACTTGATCGTCACCTTTAGTAACAAAAGCTTTCGCTTCGCCGATTTCTTCAATTTTATTAGAAAAGCGCAGAAAACCGTTTTTCACGACTCCTACGCCAGTATAGATATCAATATTTTTAATTAATTTTGCCATACTTCCATTATAGGTTTGGTATAGCCCAATTAATAATAGAATTAAGATGCTAATGCTTTTTTGGAAGTGGAAATAATCTTAGGCTGAGCTTTGCCATCAACTGCCGCTTTAGTCACCAGAACTTTGGCAACATCCGGTTTGGAAGGAATTTCGTACATTGTTTCTTTCATAGTCGATTCCATAATCGAGCGTAAGCCACGAGCACCTGATTTTTTATCAATTGCAATTTTGGCCATTTCTTTAAGAGCTTTCGGATCAAAATCAAGCTGAACGCCATCCAAAGCCAATAAGGCCTTATACTGCTTAACTAAGGCATTTTTAGGCTTCGTCAAAATTTTTACCAAATCGTCTTCGTATAATGGATTCAGAATCGAAATGATTGGTAAACGACCAAGGAATTCTGGGATTAAACCAAACTTTATCACATCCTGATCAGTAAACTGAGTTAATGGATTCTTCTTGTCGAACTGTTGTTTTTCCTGTTGGTCCTCATGTCCAAAACCGATCATCGATTCACCGAGACGATCTCGAATAACATCTTCGATACCATCAAAAGCTCCACCGACAATAAAGAGAATATTACTGGTATCAACCTGAATATATTCCTGTTGCGGATGTTTGCGTCCACCTTGAGGCGGTACCGATGAAATCGTACCCTCCAAAAGCTTCAAAAGGGATTGTTGAACGCCTTCGCCGGAGACATCACGTGTAATACTAACGTTTTCAGACTTCTTGGCAATTTTATCAATTTCATCGATGTAAATGATGCCGCGCTGAGCTTTTTCAACATCGAAATCAGCAGCCTGTAATAATTTCAAGACGACATTTTCAACGTCTTCGCCAACATAACCAGCCTCGGTTAACGTTGTCGCATCAGCAATTGCAAAAGGTACATCGAGCATTTTTGCCAGCGACTGAGCCAAATAAGTCTTACCGGAACCAGTTGGCCCGATCAACAAAATATTCGATTTTTGTAACTCGACATCGCTTTTATGCTGCAAGGACTCGTTAACACGCTTATAGTGATTATAAACAGCGACCGCTAAAGTCTTTTTAGCTTCTTCCTGACCAATGACATATTCATTTAAATGCTTAACCAGTTCGATTGGCGTTGGTAGGTCGTCAAGAACCAAAGCCTGTTGTTCATGCTCCAGTTCTTGATCAATAATGTGCTGCGCAAGGGCAACACATTCGTCACAAATATAAACACCCGGTCCTGCGATTAATTTTTTAACCTGATCCTGGCGTTTACCACAAAAAGAACAAGCTAATGTCGGTTGTATTGATTCTACGTCCATGTTTTTCATTATAACAAAGTTTGCATAATACAAGTTTTCTAAAGCAAAAGAAAAACCGTTCTTTAAAAACGGTTTTAAAAATTACTTTTTTTCAACTGCTTGAGCGCTGTTAACAATCAATTCAACCGCTTGCTGAACCTTCAAATCGTGGCTAAGCATGCCGGCAGAAACCGATTTCTCAACTTCGCTTTCCTTAATATTGTATTCGGAAGCCAAGCTCTTGATTTCTTTATCTATCTCTTCGTTGCTTGGATTAATCTTTTCGACACGAGCAATCTCTTCGAGAACCAAATTAGTCTTAACCCGGTTGGGTGCGCCTTCCGTCATTTGTTGCTTTAACTGCTCCTGGCTGGTTCCGGTAATCTGGAAATACATTTCCGGCTTGACCCCTTGACCAGCTAAATTATTGAAAAATGTCTGCATCTGACGAGAAACATCATCGTTAATCATTTCTTCAGGCAACTTTTCGGGATTTATTTTTGCCCCATCGACAACTTTTTGGATTGCGGCATCTTCAAAAGCATCCTTGTTCTTTTCCGCTTTATCTTTTGCCAACTTTTCTTTGGTCTTGGCCTTTAACTCTTCTAAAGAAGAAACCGAATCATCAACATCCTTAGCAAATTCGTTATCCAAAGCTGGTGTTTCCAATTTCTTTAACTCATGAATCGTAACTGCAAAGACAGCTTCCTTGCCAGCCAAATTTTTAGCTTGATAATTTTTAGGGAAAGTAACTTTAACATCAACGTCATCCCCGGCTTTATGGCCAACCAACTGGTCTTCAAACCCAGGAATAAACTGTCCCGATCCCAGACTCAAACTAAAGTTTTGTGCCTTGCCGCCGTCGAATTGTTTTCCATCGACAGAACCGTCAAAATCAATCACGACCGTATCGCCTTTTTCAGAAACCTGATCCTCTTTAGCAGGTACCAGCTCAGCCTCGCCTTTTTGCAAACGCTCTAATTCGGCATTTAACTCTTTATCGCTGACTTCGTCGGATTCCTTTTCAACTTCTACGCCCTTATAATCACCAAGTTCAACTGTTGGTGCCAAAGTAACTTCGGCATGAATCTTCCATGGACCGCCATGTTTCAAATCATCAGGAATGATTTGTGGTTGTCCAACGACAGTGATATCAGCTTCATTAACTGCTTGATCATAAATATCAGGCAAAATTGCATTCAAAGCGTCTTCATAAAGAGCTTCTTCGCCAAAACGAGCCAAAAACAACTCTTTTGAAACGTGTCCCTTACGAAAACCGGGAATGTTAATCTTGTCTTTTTGTTTATTGAAAGCCTGGTCAATTCCGCTTGATATTTGTTTTGCTGGAATTTCAAAGCTCAAAGTTCCTTTATTGCCTTTGCCGGCTTTAAAAGTGGCATTGGTCTTAATAATATCTACCATTATTCCTCCAGATACGTACTATAAAATTATAGCGTAAAGCACATTAAAACTAATCGTATCACTTTAAATCTTCAAAAGATGCTGGCAATAAATGGTCTAAATCGGTTTTGACAACTTTTCCGGATGTATTGGTTAAATATATCGGCATTTTTTTATCGAACCATTCCACCATCACCTGACGGCATGCCCCACAGGGAGCAATTGCGCCCTCGGTTCGCCCGGAAATAACCAGAGCTTTGAACTGGTGGCAACCAGCGGCAACAGCTGAAAAAATTGCCGTCCGTTCGGCACACATTGTTGAACCAAAAGCAGCATTTTCAATGTTGCAGCCGGGAAAAATTCGATCATCAGCCGATAAAAGAGCAGCGCCAACAGCGAAATGGCTGTAAGGAATATAAGCTTTATCTAGTTCTTGGTCGGCAACCTTTTTTAATGCCGAATATTCCGCTTCAGTCATTTTAAATACTTCTCCAATTCATTATGAACCCGAGTTTTTTCCGCCTGGCTCATCACCTGCATCGATTGCCCATTAATCGTCTCACCTGTACCAACCATTTGATCGGACTTAACAGTCCCAAAAGCAGCACGGTACTTTAAGGCAAGATTTTTGAAACTGCTCCAAGACAAATCGGTCAAAATATTAGAAGACAATCTTTTGATAAACTTCTGATTGAAAATTGTTGTCGGATTGGAAACCGCCTTGCTAATAACCGCCCTTAGGACCTGCTGCTGACGGAGCTGGCGACCATAATCACCACGAGGATCTAAATGCCGCTCTCGAACATAGGACAGCAGTTGATTTCCCTTCATATTGTAGACAGTGCCTTTAACAAAAGAATGACCAAATTCTGTGAAAGTTAAATTGGAAGTAACAGTAACTCCGCCGAGAGAGTCGACAATCGACTCTAAACCACCCATATTAATTAAGGCATAACCATTTAACTTGATATTAACGAGTTTTTCAACTTGTTTAATAGAAGAACTAGCTGAACCATATGCATAAGCGGCATTCAATTTAACTGTTTGTCCATCAATTGTAATCGGAGTATCCCGTTCAAGGCTTAAAAGAAAGGTCTTTTTTGTCTTCGGATTAATCACCGCAATCATCATTGAATCAGTCCGACCTTTATAGCTCCGATCAAGGGCTCCGGTATCAGTGCCCAAAAGCAAAATAGCAATCGGCTTGCCGGATTTGGTCAACGTGTCGGCCTTGTCGGACGTCTTAATAGAACTATCCTTATGGATCTTTTCGATTGCTCCATGAGTTGTCCAAACAGCATAAGAGGCTATACCAACAACACCCACAATTAGAATTGAAAAAAGCCCGATTAAAAATCTTTTCATTTAAATTTCCTCGCTAATATGACAAAAATTAGTCCAAATCACTGTCTATAATAACAAAAAGCTTCGGAACGATTATGAAAATAGTAATCTTTATTATCGATTATTTTCCAAATCGGTCAATTTCGTCGGGCTGACTACTCGTTTGGCTAATTGCTGAGTATAATCAAGACTACTTGACTGACCGTAATAGTCATTAATCGCCTGAGTTAGCGAGACTGTAAAAGCCGCAGTGATTGGCCGAACAACCGTAATTTGATTGTTTGAAATTGTAATTTTTGCTGATAATAGATCAGAAATACCAGAAAAACTATCGGCATTAGGCACATAACGATTAATAACTCCATTTGAAATAGATCCGGTCATATCCCAATAGTTTTTATCGAATTGGAATAAATCATTTGGTTTCCCGTTGTCGCCTTTGAAAGCGACTTGAATTAAAATCGCGACCTGATTAGTCAAGCTGAGCGAAGCCCATTTAGTCTGAACATTCGAAGAACTTGTCGATGTACTGGAATTATTATTAACGCTGGACGAAGAACTTTGAGATTTTGCAGAAGACTTACTTTTATTCTGACTTGATTTTTTACTGGAATTTTTGCTTGAAACTGTTTTCTTCTGACTGCTTCCCTTTTTTGATCCGCTTGGTTGATCCAAAGCCTTAACTGCAAATACGGCTCCTCCAATGATGAACAGAAAGACAATAATCGAACTGATTATAATTGTTGTTTTTTTTGATTTCATTTATTTTTCCTTCCAAATAACTCTCTTAAAAATTAGCCATAAACAAAAAGCTCCTTTAATTATCTCCTAGACAAATAGCTGGAAACTGGAAATTAAAGAAATTACTTGGTCTGTAATATCACAAATTGGACCGGAGCCTATATTTAAGCTTTTCTGCAAATATAAATTTACAAAAAAGCCTTTATCAGGCTTCTAAATTTAAAGAATAATCTGAGCAAATCAGTCTAAGTTATAAAGCTTATAACTGTTTATAAGATTAATTAATTTTGTCCATAAGTCAGATCGGTTGCATATCCGTCGCTGACAAGATTTTTTGCTGCTTGGCTATAGCTTCCAGCAACCGAACGGAAGACGTTATGATACAAAGAAGTATTCCGAGTAACTCCAGGATTCATCTTGTATAAATAGTCATAAAAAGAATTAGTTACCGAAGCGAAAAAAATAAGTATTAAACAAAGTTTTGGCAATCATCGTAGCAGCACTCGTTAGTGCCGGTCCGGAAATATAAATCCCATCATTTCTGCTGCCTTCAACGATTACAGCTATATATGAAGCATTAGTCGAAGAAGTAATAGAAGCGTACTTCGTAATTGGAAAAGTAGCATATGTTTTTTGCTCAAGTTCCATAAAAGATGGAGTAACTAAGCTCGTTTCAAACACAGCAGAACTCAACAAAAGCGGTATTAAAAGCGTATACTTCTTCATTTTTTCCAAATTGATAAATTCCAGAGTTTTTAATTGACAGGAGTAATTTTACTGATTATTTATTATCCAGGGATTACGAGATTATAAAAATATGACTTTAAATCACTTAATCATTTCTTTTAATAAAATTCATAACAAACTTTATATCGCCCGTTCGCCAAGTCTCGATCAAAAAAACTATTCCAAAAATCAAAGTGTTAATGACCAACTGAAAGAAATTGGAACTTGGATTTTTTCCAAAAATAATCCAAGACAAAGAAGCAGCAGTTGGAAGAATCGAAAGTAGAAAAGGTTTGATTAATATCTTAATTACAAACCAAAGATTCGTTTTAAGAGCAAAATGAGTCAGCATCCAAAAAGTAAATAAAAAGTTGATTAAGAAAGCAATCGACAAAACAAAAGCCAATTTAGCAATGTCACCAAGAATAATTCCGGCGATAATTCCGAGCACAATTATGACTGTCGAAATAATTCCGGTTCTAAAAAGATATTTGGTTTCGTTTCGAGCCTGAAAAATCGAACCAATTGTTGAACCGGCGATCTGGGTCCAAACTACCAAAGATAAAAATTTAAAGGGGGCAATCGCTGAATCCCACTGACCGCCGAATAAGAAAGCAATTAATGGCGATGCATTAATACACAAGAAAAATGACAAAGGTACCCCAACCAGAAAAAGTAATCTTAAAACTTTAGAGTATATGTTTTTAATCAATTCAATATCTTCCTGATGCTGAGCCAGAATCGGTTGAATAACTGGAGTTATTACATCTGTAAGAATCGAATTAGGATAAGTCAACATCTGGTAGGATTTGCCATAGCTTCCCAATGCCGCCGCACCGAAAAATTTTCCAACCATAATATTATCGAGGTTTCGAGAAAAATAATTTACTAGTCCAAAACCAAATTGGTTTGATGAAAAATGGCGAACTTTTAAGAAAGATTTTTTATTGTACCCGGATAAAACATGCAAACCCGATAGACGAAAATAACAAAAGAAATTAAGAATGGCCGGTACAGTCGAGCCAATAATCAGAGCATAAACTCCCAAACCGCTAAGGGCAGAAATAATACCGATCACACTGCCGATGATATAATTCATCAAACCAGATAAGTTAAGTATTTTAAACTGTTGGTTTTTAGTTAAAATTGCAACCGGAACAACCGACATGATAGAAAAAATGATATTAATGCTCAATAGCCAGGCAATAGGAATGTAAATTGTCTTTCCATAAAACCAAGAGAGACCAAAACCAAAAAAACCAAAAAAACAGCCAATCAAAAGCGACACCACCGTCAACATTTTAAATAGAGAAGAAAGATCCAAATCATCTAAATCACGATTTTGAATAATAGCCGGACCAACTCCTAGTTCGGAAATCATTTGAAAGAAAGGCAAAAAAACAAGAACTATGTTTAAGGTTCCGTAGTCGGTCGGAGAAAGAATCCTTGAGAGAACCATGCTTACGAGCAGGTTGGAAACGACACCGGCATATTGTCCGATTGCCGTGAAGACGACTCCAGTTTTTAATTGTTTTTTGATTTCTTGCATTGATTAATTATCACTCATTATTCTTTTTATAAAAAAAGCAGGTAGAAGTTTTAAAAAAATTGCCTTGCGAGAATTTTCTGATAAAAGTTTTATTTTAAAAGATTCGTCTTGCTTGGCGAGTTTAGAAGACTGATCTTCTTTATGATAAACACCGGAAATAGGAGCAAAGGTCATTTTTAATGATGTTTTATCAAAAATTATTTTTAATATATTCTCTTCGAAATATAAAAAAGTTTTCGGATAAAATCCTCTTGACCATTTGAGATAGTTCTCAGTCAAAAGAATTGCGGATCCATGTAGAAAAAAAATATTTTCCCTAACGTAGTCCCCTTTTTCCGGACGCAGTTGCCGTAAAAACTGGCTAATTTTTCTAAAGACATTATGGTGCGAATGAAAAATCGGATTGAAAAAAAAGTCCCAGTTTTGTTCCAGCAGTCTCAATAGATTGGTTCGCTCATAAATCGGATTCTGTTGAAGATTTCGACTATCTAAAATATTCGTGCCGACTGCGCCAACATTAATATCATATTTAAAACGCGTTAGTTTACTTAAATAAGTATTATCTTGAAAAAGAAGATCATTATTAATTATGAAAATTTTAAACAAATCATAATTCCTTTTAAGAAAATCAATTCCTAAATTATTTGCCTTAGCAAAACCAAGATTTTCAGAAGTTTCGAGTAAGGTAATCTGCTGATTGTCCGAATAAAATTCTGATAATTTTTGAAAAGATCCGTTACCAGAATGGTTATCAACAATAACCAGATGGAAAGATTGAAAATCTTGCTTTTGCAAACTTTTAACCATCTCGACTGTATCTCGCCAATTAAGGTAGTTAATTGTGACAATCCCCAAATGGGGTTCTATTAGTCTCTTTTCCATTGATCCCTAGTGTAGAGTTTATCTGCCGAGTCTTTAATTTCTTCAGTGACCCGATTGGCAATGATTAGATCGACCTTATTTTTAAAATCAGTTAAATCGTTATCAACCTCTTTCCCTTGAAAAAGTTTTGTTTTTAGAGTTGGTTCATAGATAATGACTTCAATATTGTTTTCAGCCAAATAATTCATAACATCAATAATCGATGACTGGCGGAAATTGTCGGAACCAGACTTCATAGCCAGTTTATAGATACCAACTGTTTTTGGTTTCTTCGACAAGATTTGTTTAACAATAAACCGTTTCCTGGTGTCATTGGATTTCACGATTGCTGTCATCAGTTCCTGTGGTACTCCTTCATAGGAAGCTAATAACTGTTTGGAGTCTTTTGGCAGGCAATAGCCGCCATAACCAAAACTCGGGTTGTTATAAAAATCACCAATCCGCTGATCCATACCGACACCTTTGATAATCTTTGCTGTATCCAGATTGTTGCTGACCGCGTAGGTATCCAATTCGTTGAAATAAGCTACCCGCATAGCCAAATATGTATTCGAAAAAAGTTTAATTGCTTCGGCTTCTTCACTGTTGCTAAACAAAATCGGAATATTTTCTTTAATTGCCGCTTGCTTCAACAACTCGGCAAATTGATGAGCCTCTTTGGACTGAGAGCCGACAATAATTCGACTTGGATATAGATTGTCGCTTAAAGCCTTGCCTTCACGCAAAAATTCAGGAGAGAAGAAAATTTTTTTAAAATCAAAATGCTGAATTGCCTTATCAACAAAACCAACCGGAATTGTAGATTTGATAACAATTTGAGCCTGCGGATTTATTTCAATTGTTTCTTTGATAGCAGCTTCAACGCTGGATGTATCAAAATGATTTGTTTGCGGATCATAATTGGTTGGCGTTGCAATGATAACAAAACTAGCCGCCGTAATTGCTTCTTTAGGATCCAGAGTCGCTTGAAGCTTCAAATCTTTGTGCTCAAAAAAATCCGTAATATCATGATCGACAATCGGACTGACTTTTCGATTAATTTTCTCAACTTTTTCGGCAATAATGTCCAAAGCCTTAACTTCGTTTTGTTGAGACAAAAGCGTGGCCAATGAAAGGCCGACATAACCTGTACCGATAACTGCAATTTTCATAAAAAGTACCTCGACTAGTTAATTATAGACAAGCTGATAAAAGAATCACATATCCTTAATTTTTCTGAAATTTCGATAAAAATAATTAATATAAGACGACGAAGCGGCTCTATATGTCATTTTCTCGCGACGGGTCAACGAATTTATACCAATTGAAACGATATCGTCTTTCATCTTTTTGGAGAATTCTTTTCGAATATTAAAAGGAAAATAAAAATTATAAAAACGAATCATTCGATGAAAATGCCAATTATCAATATATTTCTCATTGAAAAAATTCAAATAAATTTGTCTTTCCTTGTCTAATGCAAAGAAAAGATCAGTAATTGTCTGTTTTAAATTCTTAGTCCATTTTTCTCCAGTCGCGCTGTTTCCTCGCCGACGATACCAATAAAACGGTCCTCCGGCCAAAAAAACAATCTTTCCTGCATGCGAATAAACCGTTGGTGTTGAAATTTGATCTTCAAAAATCATGTTTTCCGGAAAAGTAATTTGATTTTCTGTATAAATATCTTTGCGGGCGAAATAGTTAAAAGGGGCAACAAAACGAGAATAACGAATAATCAGACTGAGGGCCTCCTCTGTTGAAATCAATTTAGATCGTTGATAATTAGGACCATCGTCCATCAGAACACGTTCGTTCTTTTCGTTTAACTCGCCAATGTCGAAGATGATCAGATCGGCTTGTGATTGTCGCAACAATCTTATTGATTGCTTAAATAAATCAGTATCGACCAAATCATCCGAATCCATAAAATATATATAGGTGCCCTTTGCCTTTGAAAGCCCGTTGTTCCTCGCAACTGATTGACCTGCATTAACCTGATGGAAAATTTTAATACGTTGATCCGAAGCGGCAACTTGCGATAAGAATTTCTTTGTTTCCAAATTCGAACCATCATCAACAATAATCAATTCCAAATTAGAGTAGCTCTGCCTCAAAATACTTTTAATAGCCGGATCAAGAAAATCCAGTTGATTATACACCGGCATAATGACAGAAACTAATGGTTCAGGTTCATTTTTCATCATGAAATCGTCCTTTCAATTGAGCAATAATAAAAGGAAAAATATGTTCTTTCCATTCGGATTTGCGTTCTTGATCAGGAAAATCAGACAGAATACGCCGTAAAATCCAGATTTTTTTTAACTTATTCATACTATGATCATCCAGCAAACCGTTAATCACATTTCCACGATCAAAGCTCGCAATAACTTCCCGACTTAAATATTTTCGATAGCCAAGCATCCATTCATGAGAATAATGCCAGGTATTCCGTTGAGAAACGCTCATTGATCGCCCTACGTATTGCGTCCGATATATCGTTAAGGGCTCGCCAACATAGACAGACTTGGCATGGCAGTAAAAATCAGCTTTAAACAGCCAGTCCCAGTCCTGATGTTTTGGAAGTTTTTCCGTAAACATATTCTTAGCTAATAAACCACGGCTCGACATAATAGTCGATGTTGTCATATAACCCTTATGCAGAAAAATGTATTCGGCAAAAGACCAGTCTTTTTTTGGGCCGCTTTCCGGTAAAAGATCGTAACGATCGTTTTCTTCAGATTTCACTTGTGTGAAAGAAAAAACTAAATCATTGGGGGAATAGTTTTTTAATGCTGCCAATTGTTTTTCAATTTTATTTTCATTCCAGAGATCGTCATCATCTAAAAAAGCAACAAAGTCTGCTTGGGAGGCCCGAATACCCAAATTGCGTGCACTTCCTCCACCTTTTTTTTCGATTGACTCAATGATTTTAATACGATCATTATGAAAATCAGCCACGATCTTCCTAGCAATTTCAGAACGACCATCAACAACAACAAAAACTTCATTGACCGAATAGCTTTGCCGGAGAACGGAATTCAAAGCATCCCTCAACATATAATTTTGTTGGTCGCGATTTTTAGGACGCTTATAAGTTGGTATAACGACATCTACGCTTGGATGCTGACTTATTTCCATGTCTTTTCTGTAACCTCGGCCCGATACTGATAATCTGAATCAGCATACTCGATTGGTGGATTAAAGAAGAATCCATTCCAGGTGCCTTTAATAATAATGCCAAGTTTGGCAATTCGAAATTTAACACCCGGTTTTAAAATGACTTTTAACAAATCAAAGATATTGTGAGCAAGCGTTTTTAGATATTTTGGTAAAGAATGGCGGCGGCGTGAGGTACAAAGACGATTTCTAAATTCATTTAAATAACGAGGCAAACGCTGTTTATCATTTTCGCCAGAAATATCACCTGGCAAAGGATTTTGACCACTGGCATGTAAAACAATCGAATTGCGAACAAAAAATCCAGGGAAGAAATGCGTCACGCGTTGAGTATATTCGATATCGTCTCCCCAAATAAAGTATTCTTTTTGCGGCAAACCGACTTTTAAAACTGCCATCCGAGAAACAATCGTTGAAACAAAAGTTGAGTGCTTAATTCTTACAAAGGGTTGATCGCCATAATAAACTTTAATCTTATCGGAAAAAAGCGGAGATGCCATATTCATGTTGGCCCAGGTCCCATCTTTCCAAATATCGTGACTAGCGGCCATACCTGCGGCTGGATCCACTTTCCATACTTCCAATAAACGGTCAAGTGAATCTTTGGTTACCAATGAATCATCGTCCATCAACCAAACGAAATCATCGTTTGTCTTTTCAATAAATGCGCGGATTCCCTGATTGAAACCGCCGGCGCCACCGATATTTTTTGGTAGATTCAAAACGATAATTTTGTCGTCTTTTTTAGATTCCTGTTCAATCCACTTTTTAGTTCCATCGGTCGAAGCGCCGTTGATAATAATAATATGTTTCAAAGTTTGACTATGTTGATTTTGAAGTGCTGAAACAGATTGTTTTAATAATTCCAGGCGATTATATGTAACAACAACTGCACTAACACTTGCCTTGCTTATATCATCGATAAATAATTTAGACATCCCTATGATTTTACCACCAGTTTTTCATCCATTCGATATTGAACAAATCTAACAAAAACAAAAATTGAAATAAGAGAATAATAACTCAGCCAGTTAAAATCAAACAAAGCCAAAAAACTGTAAATTATCATCGTATATTTAGCGGCATCTTTAACAAAAAAAGTTAAATCATCCTGAACGATTTGCGTTCGAAAATTATAGAACAGTTCGCGAACTTTTTTGACGATCGGCAGAAAAAACAATAAACCGTATTGAGCAAAGAAGCCGCCCCAATCGGATAAAACCGAGTAGCGATGGCTGAAGCCCCATAAATACTCAATATTTAGTTTGGTATTTCTCGGAACATATTCAACCAAGTAGTGACCAATATATCCATTGCCGACACCGATCAAAGGATAATGGAGAAAGGTCAAGAACAGACCGATCGTACCTCCTATTCGATCAGAAGCCGAAAAACCACCCTTCGCAAATAAATAATTGTTCAAAAAACCATTAATTCGAGGAAGGGTAAAATAAGCGATTCCCAAAAGAAAAAGTGCCAGAACAGCTGCCCCGATAAAGAATTTTTGGATTGGTCCGCGCAAATCGGAGACCATAATCAAAGCGGTCAAAATGATTGCCACCAGCCCGGTTGTTGTTTTTGCTAGAACGAGCGTTATAACAATAAAGGCAAGTAGCAAGTAAGCTTCATAAGGAAAATTACCAAATTTATTTTTCAAAAAAGAAAAATTATGTTTAATCGCCGATAATATCCAAGGCAAGAAAACAACCGACAATTGTCCGGCCAAAAAAGCCGGTTCGATTTCCAAGCCATTTGCACGATGCAGCGTGGCTACATAAGAGCCTCTCAAATAGTCGCTGGGAATTTCCCAACGCGGAAGAATAGAGCGATCAAGCAGATTGGCCCATCCTAAAAATATATTTTTGCCAGCAGCTACTGTCAGTTGCGGCAATAGAATAAACACACCCATCAAAAAAAGGGTCAGCATGGAGCCTCTAATAAAACGCTGCATGTCAAAATCAGATTTAATTGAAAAATAGAGCAAAAAATAGACAAGCAAGAAACTGATAATCGTCGAAATGAAACCGACAAAAGACCCCAAAATATTGAAATCTTGTGAATCCGAACCAAATTTCGAATAATTCCAAATCAGAAGGACGATTTCCGACAGAGTTAGTAAAGCAAAATAAAGAATTACTTTGCCTTGAAAAACCTTTGCTTTCAAAATTCCTTGTGGATCAAGCGAAACCTGAAAAGCAAGATATAAAACGATCACAAAAAAAGGAAGCACAGCAAAGGGCTGTGGAATTGACTGAGTAAATGGTTTAACAAACAGAGAAAAAAATATCAGCCAAGCAGACATTACCTAAGTTTATCCTTTATATCGTTCCAAAGGAGTACTACCCCCGACAAAACCAAGCCGAAAATAGCTCCGATTAAGGCGTATTTTTTTGCACTCGGGCCAGTTGACTCAATTGTTTCGACAGCCTTTTGAGCGATAATAACTTTCCCGGCAGCCGGAAGAATTTTAGGAAGAATCTTTTGGGTTGACTTTGATAAGGCATCCGCAATTTTAACTGCTTTTTTGGCTTTACCCGCGGTTGCGCTTATTTTAATCAAAACGCTATTGTCAGGCGAATTAACGTTGATATCATTCGACGAAAAATCAATCTTTTTCTTGGCGTTATCCGTAATTGCTGAATCCTTGATCAAACTCTTAATCGAGTTTTGCAGGAGGATATCGCTTTGAGTCAAATCAAAGGCATCCTGCCCATTATTTTGTTTATCAGCCTGGCTAATCTTCGAATAATTATGTGCAACGGTCAACGTTGAAGTTGCCTGATAAGTTTTAAAATGGGTTATTTTCGCAAATCCGAATCCGACAAAAGCAAAAGCAATCGCCGTTATTACCCAAATCCACCATTTGCTAATTATTAATTTTAATAAATCTAATAAGGAGTATGTCTTCATAATTAATTCCTGGATAAGTATATCAAAGCACCAAAGATCGGTGGCTGCGACTGCTTATTTTTTTCTAATTGTTTCTTTTCATCCGCATTAATAAACAGTAACGGAGCAATCATCATAATCTCGATTGGCACTGTGTATCTTGCGTCCCCATTAACCGATCCGTCTAAATTAATCAAAAAAGTCAGAATCGACGGCAGAGTTAATGCTATTCCCAGTTTATTTCTTTTAAAAATAAAGTAAATCAACATTGAAATTGCCAACCAGTTCCATAAAGCTGTTTTCAAGACGAGATTAACGATCGGAATTGCACAAATTAACGATAGATAGTCGAGCATTCCTTTTTGGCTTTTAACCAAGGGCTTTACATCTTTTAAATATTTGTTGCTCAAAACAAAATAGGTATTTCTTGGTCTTCCGACATAAATTGAAATAGATCCATAAGGATCATTCAAATTAAAACTGCGCTCCGGAATCGGGTCTAAAGAAAGGAATTGATTGTTTAAAGTGGCATTGACGTACTGCAGTGGATGTCTGATTCCCATTTTTAGCCAAGTGATTAAATACTGTTTGACATTTTTTTTGTAAAGATTCCCTTTCCACCAATTAGGATTTTTTTGAAATTCTTTAATGCTACTTGCCAAGATGAGAAAGGAATTGTATCTAAAGAGGTTTTTAGCGGAATCACCGAAAGTTGGATTGTAAGTCTTGGAAATTTTATCCAGATACATAACTTTGTTAATTGATTTTTTATCCGCCTTTGTCAATTCCCTTGGATAGTTAGTCACGATAAAGGAAGTCTGCTGAATTGGAGCGACTAGCATTTCTGCTGGCGAAGAAGGCATTACGTCCAAGGCTTTCAGTACGACTTTAGACCATCCCTCATAAGCAATCAAAACAACGGCAAAAATTATCAGTAAGGGCCGTCGAATTTCCTTAAAAAGAAAAATCGACAAGAGAATTGCCGGTAAAACGACGTAAATGCCGTTATTTCTAAATAAGCAAACCAAAAGAGCAGAAATCACCAAAAATGAAGAAGAAAAAATATTTTTCTTCTTCAGCACAATAACATCCAAGAATGCCGATACGAAAAATGCAGTCGAAGCTAAAAACCAACCCGTTTTGTCAAAACAGACGGCATAAGCCGAAAAATGCGGTTCCAAACCGAAAAACAGAATTACAATCCAGGCATTAAAGTTATTCGATAATTTACGTACTCTTAAAACCAAGCCCGAATAGGCAAAAACGGAGACCAATAGCAAAATTGTCGAATGCAGATAAAAAGCACCAGTATTCGAGTGAAATAAAAGCAAACCCAACTTAAAAATTCCGCCCATGACCAAAGTAGCAAACCAAGGATGGTGATTGGTTGGAAAATAAGTAAAATGCAATCTGGGAATGTAGACTTTAAAAAATTCGTCCAGCTGGCGGGAACCGTCATAACCGATCGTGCCAGGAAACAAATAGATAATTATTGGCAGCCAGAGCAAAAAAACAATCAAAGCTGTCCAATAAAAATTAGGAAAATGGTAACGATTTATTTTTTCAATGACTTTTGCGTCGGAAATCTGTTTAAAAACAAATTTAAGAACATCAATAAATGCATAAATGAAAATCGCAAATCCGGCCCATACAATTAAAGAAATCAAAAAAGTTACTTTGCTGGCAAGCAATAAATCCAAATTAAGAGTCTTTGAAACGCTTTCACCCAACAGTGCAAATAAAGAGAGAATAACGCTGGTTACAATCTGCCAAGAATTATTAACAGGTTTTTTCCCGTTTTCCAACAAGAAAAATGATAAAAAAGGCAACAAAAAAGCCAATAATACGAGCGGAAAATTAGTTGAAGAAAAGCGCTGATTGATCGTTGAGAAAGCTTCGAAATTAGAAACATAATTAAAATTAACCGAAAAAGCAGCGGCCGATAAAAAACTAAAAACCCATTTGTAAGGAAAATTATTTTTAATTTTATTCATCAATTCTCTGTTCAGCATCAATTAGCCTATATTCAAAATTCATTTTCTCTTGAGACTGAATTGCATCAAGTATCAAGCCGCTAAACAAGGAAACGATCGCTATCAAAAGAACTATCATCGAAACGACCAACGTTGGCATATTTGCCACCAGACCTGTTTTTCGGTATGGAATAAATACGCGCAGACAAAAAGTAATCAGACTGATAATCGTCAGAATTCCAGAGATCGTACCAAAAAAAGCCAACGGATGATAGATTCTGAATAAATTCCAAATTTTCAGAATCACTCTCATTCCGTCACCATAGGTATCCAATTTCGATTCGCTGCCCTCGGGCCGGTCGCGATACTCAATTACTTGATTTTCAACAAACATATTTGTTTCAGCAGCGTGGATGCTCATTTCAGTTTCAATTTCAAAACCTTTCGACAATACCGGAAAAGTTTTGACAAAACGGTAAGAAAAAGCTCGATAACCAGTTAAGATATCTTTAATATTCGTATCGAATAAATGATTGATTAAAAATTTTACAATCGAATTTCCGGCATTGTGAAAGGGCCGTTTATTTTCTTGGAAGTATGTAGATGATAGTCGATCGCCAACGACCATATCAACTTTTTTATCTACAACCCGGTGATACATTTCCGGAATTGCTTCAACCGGATAAGTATCATCGGCATCGATCATAATGTAGACATGTGCCTCGATTTCGCGGAACATCCGCCGGATAACAGCACCTTTTCCACGAACATATTCGTGTTTGACAATCGCTCCGGCTTTAGCGGCTAATTGTGCCGTATCGTCGTCGGAATTATTATCATATACATACACCGATGCATCAGGAATTGTTTCAATAACGCGCTTCGTATCGTTAACAACTTTTTCAATTGTCGAAGATTCATTATATGCAGGAATTAAAATAGCTAAATTTTTCATAGGGATCAACTCTTAACTATTCTACCCTACTTGCTTATCAATACGCATATGCTCCGATACAATACAATCATTTGCTTGGAACTTTCATGAATCCATCGTTCTTGACGTAATGCTTGCCGCGAGTGATATCGTATTGAACCATCTTATAATCTTTTAACAACTGTTTTTG
Source organism: Oenococcus oeni (assembly GCF_020510245.1). Classification (NCBI taxonomy): domain Bacteria; kingdom Bacillati; phylum Bacillota; class Bacilli; order Lactobacillales; family Lactobacillaceae; genus Oenococcus; species Oenococcus oeni. The sequence continues at coordinate 1,744,772 of NZ_CP084701.1, forward strand.
TTCTTTTGTTAAGTCACTGTTATTAACCTGCTCACCGGAATTATTCAAATAAATATTCTTATTTTCGTTCGGTTCCCATAAAGCAGAGCCGTTTTTAGCCAGGGCATTCGAAGAAGCGGGAATTTGCTCCCTTAATTCGGTAAGTAGTGCCAAAAATGGTGAAACTTTAGTATTCATGTGTTCGGCCGCCAGTGCCTGGAAATAATTAGGAGAAGTATAACTTGTGTTATCGGTCAACTTAGTCGAATGGGATTTGCTTGCTTTGTTTGAGTATATGAAATAATCAGTTTCATGCAGTTTTAACAAATTCTTCGAATCCTTCATCTCACTGTCATAAATTCCGGGAAGATGATCGCCATACCAAACAACCGTGATTGGCCGCTTGATTTTATTTAAAGCTTCAATGAATTTCTCGGTTGAGTCATCAGTATAATTCAGTCCTTGAACATAAGTCTTAACTTCAGTAGATTCCCAACTGGATCGATTATAAGTAGATTTAATGTCGAAAGTATATTTGTCATACCAGTTGTTATAGCTTAAATGATTTTGAATGGTCGGCGTCTGAATAAATTGCGGTTTGGAAGTTTTATTAAGCTGCAAAAGGATATCTTTATAAGCAGATTCATCGCTGGCGTAGGGGTTTTTGCCAATTCTAGACGAATATTTGACTTTTGGGCTATAGAGCGAATAAAAATGTTGAAAACCCATTTTTTTATAAACCGTCGAACGATCGTAAACCAAAGGAAGGTAAGGATGAATAGCGTTTTTAATTGACCAGCTATTACTAACGTTTGGTACATAACTGGACCCTGGGACCAATTGAACATAAGGGGAAGTCAAAGTTGCAAGGAAATTAGTCAATGACAGACCGGTCAAGGCTTGATATTCAAGATTGGCAGTTCCGCCACCATAACCGGAACTCAGCATCAATCCTGAAGTTGTTTTCGTTTTTAGAGATCTTATTTTAGGAATCGGATCGGGATTCACAGTTAAACCGGGAACCCGCCTTGGATCAGAAAAACTTTCACTTAATATGTAAATAACTGTTTGCTGATTTAAATAATTTTTTCGCGTTTTATTGATTTTTTTGGCAATTTTACTGTATTTTTTATCAATTTTTTCGATCGCCGCTTTTGAATAGCCGCTTGGCATCGTCATAACTTTGTCATCGAAAAAACGCATAAAGGAATATATGGCTCCGTTGTCTCTTTGATCTAAATTCGTATCCCATGGCTTGGGCGTATCGTCAAAGTGAAGGGCAACTTTATTAGGAATTGTCCCCGGAGTGTAAAGGTCCTGGGCAGAGAAAAGAACTAGGCCACAGATCAGGAAAAGTGGCAAACGAATATACCACTTGGTAAATTTTATTCGGGAATCGAATCTCCTAAAAAGAAAATAAAGGACTGTGACAGCCAGAATTCCCGCAATAAAAATAGCAATCAGTTCAAAAGCACTCATACCGATAAAGCTAACCAAGGCAAAAGGATTGGATAGTTGTGATAAATCAGATGGCAGAATGGCTTCGTTTCGATAAACCAGTTTTTGTTGATCGGCGATTCCAAAAACAATAAAAATCAGATTGTTGAGAATAAAAGTCAGCCAAAAACGATTCGTGACAGCCAGAATTACTCCAAAAATGGCAAAAACAAAGATTAGATTCAAAACAACCTGATGAGTTTGGCTTCCCGGCGTAAGACCACCAATAATAAAATTGGTGGCTGCTTCGATTTTTTGCGTCAGATTCTGGCCCATTCCCACCTGAATCATGAATTGCACAAAGAAAACATCGAAGAGCGAGAATATTAAAGTAATCAAACCGTAAAAAAGCCAGCGCGGAAAAAAAATGCTCGCCAGCATCGACGAATTGTGTTTAGACTTAAAATTATTTATCTTGTTGAAAACTTTCCCAAAAGTTTTATTAAGTTTTGAGTCCCTAAATTTTCCAAATAAATTTTTAAACATCGTGAGGCATTATATAATATGTTAATTAAAATATAATTAATAAAAATAAAAGCCTAGTTTTTTGAAAAATAAAACTAGACTTTTATAAACGTTATTAATTCTTATCGAAACTGAACTCGGCCGACAAATGGAACTCTTGCCTAACGGTATTAAAAGTTGCATTGATTACTTGATCCATATCGAAATATCGATACAGGCCAAGTCGGCCGCCGAAAATAAATTGATCTTTATGTTGTCGAGCCAGTTTGGCATATTTTTTATATATCTCGGTATTCTTTTCATTGTTAACCGGATAATAAGCTTCTTTGCTGCGATCCCAATTTTGAGGATATTCACGAGTAATGATCGTCTTCCCTTTGTCGGCCAAACCGTCAAAATGACGCCACTCCATAACTCTCGTATAAGGCGTTTTTGCATCCGTATAGTTTATCACCGAATTTCCTTGATAATTGTCCGTATCAAGTGTTTCTGACTCAAATTTGAGGCTTCGGTACTCCAGCTCGCCAAAACGGTAATCAAAGAAACGATCGATCATCCCCGTATAGACAATTCGAGGAAATTCTTTAATGTAATCATCTTTGTGTTCAAAAAAATCGGCGTTTGTTTTCACATCAATTAAGTCCGAACTCAACCATTTGTCAAAAAGCTGGGTATAACCGCCAATTGGAATACCCTGATAGCGATGATTGAAATAATTATTGTCAAAAATAAATCGGACCGGCAAACGCTTAATAATGAAGGCCGGTAATTCTGTTGCTTTTCTGCCCCATTGCTTTTCCGTATAACCTTTAATCAGTTTTCTGTAGATATCGGTTCCAATTAAAGAAATCGCCTGCTCTTCCAGATTGCGTGGCTGTCCGCTTATCCCAGCTTCCTTTTTTTGTTCTTCAATCTTTGCTTTGGCTTCGGCCGGAGTCTTAACTCCCCACATCTCATAAAAAGTATTCATATTGAAAGGAAGATTATAGAGTTCGCCTTGATAATTAGCGATAACCTGGTTTTGATAATTATTGAAATCAGCAAATTTATTAACAAAATTCCAAACTTCCTTGTTATCTGTATGAAAAATATGAGCGCCATAATCATGCACGGTAATTCCATTTTCTGTATGTGTGTACATATTCCCGCCGATATGTGGGCGTTTTTCAACAATTAAAGATCTTTTGCCGAATTTAGCCGCTTCATAAGCAAAAATCGAACCAAAGGGACCTGCTCCAACAATTAAATAATCATATTTTTTTGTATTGTATTTATTTGTCATCTTTTCCTCCGGCGATCATTCTTATCAAAAAATTGCCGCCTTTTTTAAACCAGTTTTGTTTCTCTTCGAAAACAAAGGGAACCTCAACATATTTTTTATTATTAGCGTCCAAAAATATGTCCAGTAAACGCTCGCCCACGAAACCAAAAACTCTTTTTTCATATTGATCGTAAGTACTCGTGTCGATTTCTTTTTCCAGTTTGAATAAAATGTCAAACATCCAATCTGCATATTCATCAAGTTGTTGGCGTGTAATTATCAGCATATTAAACAAGTGCTGGTCGGTTCTCTTCATTATTTTGTCGTAACTGGTCTGATAAGTTGGACTCATCAATTCTCGAGCTTTATTAATTGCCTCCGCATGATGAGCATGAACATAATGCGAATAATTCGTCTGAATATAGTAATTACGTTTTTTCGGCAGGACAATTTGATTGTTTTTAAAAAGATCATCCAATTGCTTGCTGTTCAAAACATTATCGAGACCTTTTTTGTGGTTAAGCGAAAAATATCTTCGATAGTGGACAAGGCCGATTATGTCGGCATCGGAATTCTTCCAAGCCCAATAAAGAGCTGTTAATTCATTAAAAGAGGAATTTTTGTCGCTAATATTGTCACCAGTATCGTCACCAATCCATCCAGCCGGCAAATCAAAGGGATTGCTCGATTTGCTGTGTCCAACCCAAATCGGCTGATATAAAGGATCACTAGGCATCTGATAAAGTTTGTGAGATGCCACGTAGATTTTAGCTTGCATCAATAAGCCCCCGCACGAGAAAAAATAGCCTTCATCGTCAAATAAACAATATACCAGTCATACCAAAAACCAATGTGTTCGACATATTCAAGGTCAATCTCGGCACGTTCGGGATATTTAATGTCGGAACGCCCGGTTGCTTGCCACAAACCCATCGCCCCGGGTAAAACGCTTAAAAATTTGTCAACATTCGAACCATAGTAGCGCAATTCCGGTTCGGTAACCGGGCGTGGACCGACAATCGACATCTGGCCGGCGAAAATATTAAAAAGCTGAGGCAGCTCATCAAGGCTTGTCCGCCGTAAAATCCTGCCAAACTTCGTAACCCGGGGATCCTCACCGGCCGGAAACTTGTAATCGTTTTTAACAAAAGTTTGATAGTCTTCCGGGTGACGCTTGAAATAAGTATCCGCATCAGCCCGCATCGAACGAAACTTGATCAGTTTGAAATGCTTATGATTCTTCCCAACCCGGTCATGAAAATAGAAAATCGGACCATGCAGGTCGTTTATTTTCTGCAAAATAATTAGAATTAAAAAAAGCCAGGACAATAAAACAATGCCAACTAAACTTCCGGCAATGTCTATCATTCTCTTAAAAGGTATGTAACGTTTTTGCGGTTCTGTCATTCTCTGTCTAATTATAACTAAATTTATTAATTCAACATTTATTCTAAATTACTTATTAACAAAAACCTAACCGGGAAGATTTGGGCTAAAATTAGAAAGTCTGATTATGAAAAATTTTTTTAATAAAAATTACGAAATTATTCTTTACCTGATTTTTGGTATTTTAACAACGGTTGTTTACTTTATAGCACGTTTTCTAACTCTTAATTTAAGCAAAAACGCTCTTCTGGCCGTAGCTGTCGCCCAGATATTGGCAATTCTTTTCGCCTTTATCACAAATAAGATCTGGGTCTTCAAAAAAGCCGAAAAGGCTCCTCTTTTGATTCAATTTTTAAAGTTCGTAGCGGCGCGATTATTTGTCTTTTTACTCGACTTCTTTATCACTTGGCTTTGCATCGAAAAATATGGTCGTTTCTTTATTAACTTCTTCGCTTTGAACCATCTCAATTATCAATCCGGTATTACGACTTTCCCGATAATAAGCGGTTTTATCGGTTCGCCCACGCTTGCAAATACCTTCATTTGGTCAATGTTCGTTCAAATTGCCGCAATTATTTTGAATTACGTATTTTCTAAACTGTTTATTTTCAAAAACAAAAAGCAGTGATTAATTAATCACTGCTCCAGCTTCGACTTCGTCAGGTAATTCGCTGACGATCACTTTTCCATCAGAATTTTCAGCGCAAAGAATCATCCCCTGACTGATTTCTCCAGCCATTTTTTTTGCCTTTAAATTCGCGACAATTGCAATCTTTTTCCCAACCAGAACCGAAGGATCCGGATACCACTCACGAATTCCGGAGAGAATTTGGCGGCCGCCTTCGCTACCATCATCAATTTGCCACTTAATCAATTTTTTTGAATTTTTAAGGATTTCTCCCGATTTTATTTTTCCGGCAATTAATCGAAGTTTAGCAAAATCATCGTAATTAATTTCCTCGATAGTTTCGTTTTGTAGTTCTTCGCGGGCCTTTTCCTTGGCAGCTTCCATCCGAGCGCGGCCTTTGCCTTTGGTATCCTTTTGCACAAGACCAGAGATAAATTCAACCTCTTTTTTTACGTCGAGTCTTGGAAAAAGCGGTGTTGGACGCTCAACAACTTTTACGCCGGTAGGAATATCGGCAAAATTCAAATTAGAAATCGGCTCGACTTCTGGCAAACCAAGTTGATCGAAAATTTTCTTTGGCGCCTGGGTCAGCACCGGTTGCAATAAGGAACCAACAACCCGTAGCGAGGCCGCTAAGTGAGCCATTGCATCATCAAGTTCCGCCCTTTGCTTATTTTTATCAAGTACCCAGGGCTCTGTCTCATCAATATATTTATTCGTACGCCGGATCAAGGTCCAAACTGCTTCCAAAGCATCGGCCGTGTGGACTTTTTCCATTTCATCCTTGAAGTTTTCAACAGCCTGAGAAGCAGTCTCTTCAAGTTCGCGATCTTCAGGAAGAAGCTTTCCAAGCTTTGGGATCAAACCATTATCATAACGATTAATCATCGAGATAGTTCGATTCAGTAAATTGCCGAGATCATTGGCCAAATCGAAATTAACACGATTGACAAAATCCTCCGGAGAAAAGACGCCATCATTTCCAAAAGGCATGCTGCGTAGGAGATAATAACGGACGGCATCAAGACCATAACGGCTTTCCAATGTTTCCGGATAAACAACATTGCCTTTGGACTTGGACATTTTACCGTTTTTCATGACCAGCCAGCCGTGGCCCAATACTTCGCCCGGGAGCGGCAGTCCCAAAGCATGGAGCATAATTGGCCAATAAATCGTATGAAAACGCACGATTTCTTTACCAACTAATTGAAGATTAGCCGGCCAAAACTTTTTGAACAACTCAGGTTGATGATCAAAATCACCTAATTCAGGGTCGTATCCAAGCGCGGTAATATAGTTGGACAAGGCATCAATCCAAACATAAATAACATGTTTCTCATCTCCAGGAACTGGTATTCCCCAATTAAAACTGGTTCTCGTAAGAGCCAGATCTTCCAGACCCGGCTTGATGAAATTAGAAATCATTTCATTCATCCGGCTTTCCGGCTGGAGAAATTCAGGATGGTCATGATAATACTGCAAAAGCCAATCGGAATATTTACTCATCTTAAAGAAGTAGGTCTCTTCTTTGACGAGTTGAACTTCGTGACCGGATGGTGCTTTCCCGCCAATTACTTTGCCATCCTTATCGCGATAGACTTCTGCCAATTGAGATTCGGTAAAATATTCCTCATCGGAAACCGAATACCAACCGGTGTAATTACCCTTATAGATATCCCCTTCATCCATAAATTTCTTAAAAATATGCTGGACAACGCGTTCATGGTATGCGTCAGTCGTTCTGATGAATTTATCGTAGGAAATATTCATTAATTTCCAAAGCTTTTTGATACTAACAGCCATTTCATCCAGATATTCCATTTCGGATTTACCGGCTGCTTCAGCTTTTTCCTGGATTTTCAAACCGTGTTCATCAGTACCGGTTAAAAAGAAAACATCTTCTCCCAAAGCGCGATGAAAACGGGCTACGGAATCTGCTAGAACGGTCGTATAAGTGTTTCCTAGTTGCAATTTCCCCGATGGATAATAAATCGGTGTTGTAATATAAAATCTATTTTTTTTCGTCATGACAAATGAGTCCCCTTCAAATACATATTTCCATTATATATATAAGCCAAAGATAGCTTAATATAAATACTAAATGAAAAAGTTAAACGATAGTAAAAATAACATGAAACGAGAACTATCAAACCGTCATATACAACTAATATCGATTGGTGGAACAATCGGAACCGGATTATTTTTAGGTGCTTCCCGATCAATCGCTTTTACCGGACCGTCGATTATGCTGGTCTATTTAGCCGCGGGAATTTTTATGTTTCTGCTGACAAGAGCGATGGGCGAAATGCTTTACATGGATCCAGACCAGCATACTTTTATAAACTTCATCAGCAAATACTTGGGAAAACCCTTTGGTTTTTTCTCTGGTTGGACTTATTGGCTCTCGATTATTTTTACAGGAATGGGCGAATTAACGGCAGTTGGTATTTATTTTCAATTCTGGTTTCCAAAAATGCCCATGTGGATAATTCAACTAATGTTTTTAGCCGCAATTATGTCAATTAATTTAATTACAGTCAAATTTTTCGGCGAAGCTGAATTTTGGTTTGCCATGATTAAAATATCCGCCATCATCGCTCTAATTTTGACAAGCATCTTCATGCTTGCTACGGATTTTAAAACCCCAATCGGGGCCGCCGGGCTGACAAATATTTCAAAAAACTTTCAACTCTTTCCAAACGGCTTTAAAAATTTCGTAATGGCTTTCCCAATGGTTTTCTTCGCTTATCAAGGAATTGAATTTGTTGGTATCACGACCAGCGAAACAAAAAATCCAAGGGCCGTTTTACCAAAAGCAATTAATCAGATCATTATTAGAATTCTAATTTTCTATATCGGTTCATTAATAGCGATCATGTTGATTTATCCTTGGCAGTCTTTGGACCCGAAACAGTCTCCTTTCGTTTGGATATTCAAGCTGTTGGGAATCAGTTGGGCCGCCGGCTTAATCAATTTCGTTGTTTTAACGGCAGCATCCAGCGCATTGAATTCCATCTTATACTCTTCCGGCCGACACCTTTATCAGCTGGCATCGGATTCATCCGGTAAATTCAATAAAAACTGTGCCGTCATTAGTAAGAACGGTGTGCCGGCACGTACCATTTGCCTATCGGCTTTAGCGGTTGCGGTTTCCCCGATTATCAACTCGATTCCAACAATTAAAGACGCTTTTTCTGTCATTGCCAGCGTCAGTTCGGGAGCTTACCTGTTAATTTATATTCTTACTTTATTTGCTCATAGAAAATACACCCAATCCAAGGACTATCTTGACAATGGTTTTCTGATGCCGAAACCAAAGCTTTTCGGTCCCTTAACAATTGCATTTATGGTTTTCATCCTGATATCAATGCTCTTTCAAAAAGAGACCTGTCCGGGAGTCGTCACGGCTTTAATTTGGCTTGTAGTTTTTGGAGGTTACTCTTTGACAAAATATAAAAATGAAAACAGTTAATAAAAAATGACCCTTGTTTGAAATTTTCAAATGAAACTTTTTAATTAAATCTATAGAAAAAAGAAGTAAAAATTTTATTGCCAATTAAAATGAAATTATGAATCCAAACAGTGAAGAAACTGAAAAACTGAACAAAATTCATAATTTTATGTGTGGCATCTTAGACAGCGATCAATCCGGTCATGATAGTTCGCATATTGATCGTGTAATCGGTTTAACAAAGAAAATTCTTAAAAAAGAACCAACTGCCAACCAATTTATAGTCTTGGCAAGTGCGACTTTGCACGATACCTACGACGATAAATTATTTGTGGATCAACGAGAAGCTAAAAAGAAAGTTATTGATTTTTTAAATGCAATTGATGTCGATCCAAAACCGATTATTTATATTATCGATAACATGTCCTGGTCGGCGGAAACTTTTGGCCAAGCAAAAAAATTGGACATCAATGGGCAAATTGTCCAAGATGCTGACCGGCTCGAAGCAATCGGGGCAATCGCAGTTATCCGCGCTTTTAAGTATGCTTTTAAACACCAACAAATCGATTATGATCCAAAAATAAAGGCGCGAGTTTTAAAAAATAAGACCGATTATCGTAATGGGAAGCAAACAACAATTAATCATTTTTATGAAAAATTATTTAAAATTAAAAATTCTTTGAATACAGAAACAGCAAAGCAAATTGCCAAACGACGTGACGAATTTATGCATGAATTTGTTAAAGAATATATTGCCGAATATAATTTGGATGCCTAAGGCGAAAGACAATTATTAATAATCTATTTGATTAAAACACTTGAAAAATCTCCATTAAAATCTAATTCAGCTGATTTGATTAGGACTTTACTTATTCCTTTTCAAAGTAATAGTCATTTAGAGTAAAGGTTTGAACCGGTGTTATATGCAATTGATATTTTTGAACCAAGGAGGCCAGTTTGATTCCATCTATCAAGGTGACCGAATTGTTGCCAACTACTGCTTTCTCTTTCGCTTGATCGGTAAAATAGCTAGTAGTAATAAAAATGCCATATTCAGCATTGAAACTGTCCATAACGCCTTTAAACTTGTCTATTTCTGGTTCGCCAACCGATCCATTTGTAAATCTTTTCGCCTGGATTGCAACTCGGCTTGTCCTAAACTCATCTGATTGGAAATAACCAAAACCATCAATGCCGTGATCTCCAGAACGAATTATTCCTCGTTGATTGTCAATCCTAACTCCCATTTTAGAAATTAAGAGTCTAGAAAAACTTTCAAATTTTCCGGGACTGAATTTTTTTAGCTGGTCGATAAGTTCAGTTTTCCAATCCGAATCGCCAGAGTTTTCATCTATTTCAACCGCCTTGGTACTTGTGGAGTCGTCAATAATTGAATTAGCTTTTTTTCGAGCTTTTCTTAATTCTGATTTGTTCTTCCAATACTGATCAATTAATCTTTTTTCTTCAAGAGTTGGAAAAAACTTCTCATTGGAGATTCTTCCTTTTTCAGTTAAAATTATATCTTTTCCCCTTTCGGGTTTTTCGATATAGCCGGCAATAAACAAATTATTGACTCCAAAATTAAAATCAAATAAAAAAGGAACATATTGTTTGCCTGATCTGGAGATAACTGGATCAAAAACATCTTCATAACTAAATTCACTATCATTGTCATCAGCAATTGCCTGTTTAATATCGTCTCGAGAAGCGGAACCACCTAATGTTTTTAATTCTTTTAAAATTGCTCTCTCTGCTCCGCGCCTTTTATAAATGTGTTTTACCATTCTTTTTTATCCCCTTGGATCCATTCGATTGCTCATTATTGAATACCATTTTTAATTATAAAAATCTTTTATTTTTCTTGCCAAACTATAAATAATGGGTTTATCAATATTCTGATTATTTATTTTATAAAAATGAAAATCAATTATTTGGAAATGATCAATAACTCTTTTTGATCAATTATTTTGTTTTGCTCATTGAAATCTATTTTTAAAATATACGGCGTAAAATTTTGAATCCTGACAAAATCCAAATATCCGAAATTTGGATTAAAATAGTTCAGAATCGAGCTTAAAGCTGCCCCGTGAGTTGAAAACAGTATATTTTCATTTTTATGCTTAGATAATATTTCAAATAGAACCGCAATATTCCTCTGCTGAAGACTATTCATCGATTCACCGTTTTCTTCGTGAAAATCAAAATTATCCCAGCGTTTTTTCAACAACTCCTGATAATTATCATTAACTTTCCCCCTTGATTCTCTCCTTTAGACGAGGATCGGTATGTAGATCCAAATTCAACTGTTTGACCAGCGGAAGGATTGTCTCAATAGTTCTTTTGTAAGGGCTGGAAAGACAAAAATCAAAATGGGCATTATTTAATTTGTTTAAAACTTTTAAAGAATCTCTCTTGCCCTCGGCCGTTAAAGGCATAGTCGCATCATCATCAAAAGAATAGTCAGGCAAGGCGTGGCGCACAAAATAAATACTAATCACAAATTTTCTCCTTCGGCATTTAGAGTTAATTATATTAAGTTAACAGAAATCAGTCACAAAAAAATTAGTTCCTAAAGTCGAGCAAATAAATAACGTTAATTTAAAAGTGAATCCATTTATGAATAGAGATTAGATTTACCACAATTATGATAACTACCAGTGGCATGAATGCAAAAACCTTGCCCCGGCTAACGTAATCGGCAGCTAACCAGATAAGCCAACTTGCTAATCCCAAGGAAACGATTCCTAAAAACAGTCCGGGAATATAACCCTTAAAAATGACCGCTTGTCCAATATGAAACAAAATATGTAAGTTATAAGCCAATATGACAGCAAAATAAAAATAGAGATTTTTCGTCCACCAGCAAAACAACATAATTATTAGTAACAAAATATATTCTTCTAAGACCATTAAAGTGAAGTTTTTCGCAGAAATTTCAGGAATCGTTTGAGCCAGCCGCTTATTCTTATTCGCTTTAACCTTAGCTACCCAACCCGGCATAAAAGCAGTCTCTTCCAATTCGTGTAGCATAAAGATTAAAGGAAATATAAAGTAAATATTCATGATCCCTTTCTGTATCCAGATTAGTAATTATATATCGAGAAGTTTTACATAGCTTTTAGGCCTGCCGTTCGCCATAAAACATAACTCAGCAATATCATATTAAAAATTTTAAGCAGCTATCCATCCTTAAAATACTATCGAAATCTCACTTACAGTTTAAGAATAACTTAATCATATTAGAGCTGATTTCATTTTGAGAGAAACTACTTTTCTATTCAGATTTTTTAAGGTAATTGATATTAATTCATTTAAAGAAAAGCAATTTTTGCTTTTATATATCTCATCAAAACCAATAAATTTTAAAATTCTAATGGATTAAAAATATAGATCGAAACTATATTTCTTTTAAATGAAAAATCCCAATACATAATTTTTCTTTTGAACAATCAGACAATTTATTTATATGCATTTTGGAAAAAAATTAGTTAAGTGCACGATTGATTTATTAAATAGTCTTTAAAACTATTTTTCAAAAGAAAAGAAATGGAAAAGAAATTAACGATATCCGACGGAACTAAAATAGCTTATGATATCAACGGAAAGGGCAAAACAATGCTGATGATTCACGGCGTTACCGATTGCAAAGAAAGTTACGACAGCGATCCGTCCTACTTAACAGAAAAATATCAGGTATATCGTTACGATCTGAGAGGACATGGAAATTACGACCATCCAAAAAAACAATTTGATTTAGAAGATCATATTAACGATGGCATCGAATTGATAAAATAATTAAAATTGAAGGATTTTGTTCTCTATGGTGGCTCATTAGGGAGTTATATAGTCCAAGGAACAGCCGTCAGAATACCGGAAAAAATCAACAAACTTATTTTGAATGTTTCTGCGGCCAAAAATCCGGACTCTGCCTTGGCAGAAACTGCTAAAAAGGACAGCATCCCCGAAAAAACTTCTGAAAGAAGAGAATACTGCATTAAACATTTAACTCATGATCCAAAAAATATTGCTTCGATAGAGAAGTCCGGACTTCAGAAGAATACACTTGACGCCGAGGACGAATACCGCGCCTTAAAATCAATCACAGCTTTTGATTTCCGCGATCAATTAAACAAAACAGACTGCCCGGCTCTGATTACCAGTGGAATTTACGATCCTGTTAACCCACCAGCAAAAGGCGAAATTCTTCATAAATTGATTAAAAACAACCAGTTTTCCAAATTCCCGTCCGACCATCCTTTGCGGCTGGAATGTGCAGACAAATACAAAGAAACGGTTCTGAATTTCCTACGTAAATAAAATAAAAGATACTAAAAAACGCATGTTTTCATTGATCAAACAGCGTTTTTTATTTTAAAAAGGATCGGCCTATGTTTGGGAGTCGCCATCGGAATTTTGCTAGGCGTTTTAATCAAACATCTGGATATCGGTATTGGACTGGGAATTTTAGTAGGGGTAGTTATAGGCCATATCAGTACTTTTAGAAATAATTGAAGACTATCAACGAAAGAGTCAAAAAATTAGTCGACTAATCTACCGGGATTACCGACGATCGTTCGATGGGCCGGCACGTTATTCAAAACGACGCTTCCAGCCCCGATTTTTGCGTACTTGCCAATTTTAACAGCTCCCAAAATTTGAGCGTTGGCACCAATAAAAACATTATCGGCAATGTGAGGATGACGCAAACCAGGTATTGGCCGCCGCGAGCCAAGAGTTACATTTTGTAAAATTGTAACCTGGTTACCAATTACAGCTGTTTCACCAATCACTACACCCAATCCATGATCGATAAAAAGGTTTTTGCCAATTACTGCGGCAGGATGAATTTCAACACCGGTTGCTTTTTTGCCCCAGTGAGAAATCAACATCGCGAGTAAACGATGTTTGTGCTGCCAAAAATAATGGGCAATCCGATAAAAACCGACGGCATGAAAGCCGGAATAGGTTAACAAAATTTCCCAAATACCAGGAGCAGCCGGATCGTGTTGCTGAATAAATTTAGCGGCAGTAAACATTTATCATTCCTTTCAAAAACTAAATCTTGCTGAATGACTGTTTTAAGTCGTCCAGTAAATCCTGACCATCTTCCAAACCAACCGATAGACGGATCAGCTCGTCTTTAATACCGTTCTTCAAACGAATATCTCGAGGAATCGAGGCATGTGTCATCAAGGCCGGAATTTCGATCAAACTTTCGACACCGCCCAAGCTTTCCGCTAAATCAATGATCCGCAGACTCTCAACAAATTTCTTCGGGTCCAAGCCTTTTTCCAGTTCAAAGGATATGATGCCGCCAAAACCACGCATTTGTCGTTTTGCAATTTCATATCCTTGAGAAGCAGGATCACCAGGATAATATATCCGCGCGACCTTGTCATTGCGAGAAAAATAATCATAAATAAGCTGAGTATTTTTATGATGAATTTCCATTCTGGCAGCTAAAGTTTTAATCCCCCGCTGCAATAACCAACTATCATCAGGACCTAAAACACTACCAATCGAGTTTTGAAGAAAAGCTAATTTGTCGGCAACTTCAGGATCGTTGGTCACTGCCAGACCGGCCACAAGATCACTGTGCCCAGCCAAATATTTCGTTGCGCTATGAACAACAATATCCGCTCCAAAAACCAACGGATTTTGATTATAAGGGGTCGCAAAGGTATTATCGACAATTGTGTGAAGTTGGTAGTGTTTTGAAATCTCGGCAATTTTTTTAATATCGGTGATTCTCAATAAGGGATTGGTCGGCGTTTCCAAATAAATTGCCCGGGTATTTTTTTGTATGGCATTTTCAACCGCGGACAGATCTCGGGTATCAACAACAGTAAATTCCAAACCGAAGCGTTTTAACACCTGATCTATCAAACGGAAAGTACCTCCGTAAACATCATCGCCAACAACAATGTGATCACCCGAAGAGAACAATGAAAAAACCGCATGAATCGCCGCCGAACCGGAGGCAAAAGCAAAACCAGCTTTCCCTTCTTCTAAATCGGCAATCAGTTTTTCCAAAGCCGCACGGGTTGGATTTCCACTGCGCCCGTATTCCCACTTTGCATTTCCAGCGACCTTGTTTTGATGAAAAGTCGAAGAACGATAGATAGGGATTGAAACTGCCCCGGTTGATGAATCTTCGCTAATACCGCCATGAATAAGTTTTGTATTGAATTTCATTTAATTCACCTCAATTTTTTAGTCGTAGATACCTTTACTTAAATAACGTTCGCTTGAATCCGGAAAAACAGTCACAATCGTTGAATCGGACGGCAACTCCTTTGCCAGCTGTAAACTTGCTGCTAAAGCAGCGCCACTTGAACTGCCGGCGAACAGACCGACATGTGCAGCCAACCATTTAACATATTCAAAAGCCCGATCGTCACTGATTGTTTTAACCTGGTCCACACGAATCTGATCGAAGAAAGGCGGAACAAATTCAACGCCGATTCCCTCGATTCGGTGGGGATGTTCTGGTCCCCCGTTTAGAATTGAACCTTCCGGTTCGACAGTCACGGCCTGCATTTTCGGATAATGTTCCTGCAGGAATTTTGTTGTGCCGACAAAGGTACCACCGCTTCCGGAACCGGCAACAAAAGCATCGATTTTCTGCCCGGACAAATCCTGCAAAATTTCCGGACCCAGGGTTCGATAGTAGATATCGGGGTTGGCTGGATTTTGAAACTGTAATGGAACATAAGAATTTTTGATTGTCTTTGCCAAGGATTGGGCTTTGGCAATCGCCCCTTTGATCCCATCATCAGCCGGTGTATTGATCACTTCAGCCCCTAAGGCCCGCATCAAGGTTTGCTTTTCAAAACTGAATTTTTCTGGCACAATCAATTTGACCGGCAAGTGATATTGTTGGGCTGCCAAAGCAAGACCGATCCCGGTGTTTCCGGCGGTTGGTTCGATAATTGTTGTGCCTTCTTTGACGGCGCCGATCTTCCGTCCATAAGCGATCAAAGCAATTCCCAGTCGGTCCTTGATACTACCGCCGGGATTGAACATTTCCAATTTGGCATAAATTCGACTACGGTTTGGAACGTCGATATTCAGGCGCAGTAGTGGGGTCTTGCCGATTACCTGGTAAAGATTATTAATTAACATTTTTTATACTCCTTGTGAAATAAAAGCAAATAAAAAGACGCGAATTTCGAATTGAGAATTTGCGTCTTACGGACTGATTTTCTGATTTTAAATTGGTCTAGAGAAATTTTTTAAGATCGGTTTTTAGACACAACAACCAGTGAATCGCGTAAGACGCGGTTCACAGCAGCAACTATTCAGATATGCAGGTGCCAAAACCATTAAAAAACTCCTTATTCCATATTTTTTATCTATTTGCCAGTAATCTTATCCAAAATTCGCCTATCTGTCAATCGTCGTTAATTAACTACCAAAGAAAATTGTCAGAAAAAACATAAATTATAAATAAAATCAGTCTTTTAAATTTGAATAATACGATCAAAATACCGGTCATATTGATTAGAGTGAGTGACCATGATGACAATACAACCTTTTTTAGCAAAAGAACTTAAAATATCCATTACTTGTTCGTCATTTTTTCCGTCCAACGATCCGGTTGGTTAGTCAGCTAAAATTATGCTAATCTTTTTCAACAGCAGCCTCGCTAAAGCAACCCGCCTTGCTGACCACCGCTGAGTTCATAAACAGGCATCTGATAATAATCTTGATTCAAATCAACTTTAATCAGTGCCTTAATTGATTCGATCTTTTTCCTCTGAAAATCGATGGAATGGTTATGTAATTTAAGAAAAATATATTGAATAATGTTTTTTACAGTTTGGATTAAAAGCGTGCCCACAGTATGGACATTTCCCGCTTGTATACTCGTCGAAGTTCATTTTATGTCGACAAACACCACATAATACTGGTGAATCATTTTTATCACTGGCCAAAAAATGATGATTTTCGCTCGCGTCATGGCATAAATAGCAAGCATAATACTCGCCACACTGAGCACGTTTTAAACAGGCAACATCGTTCTCTTCGTGATAATGAACGCAACGTCCCTGGTTATCTATATCGATTCCGTTAATTAATGCCAACAACTCTACCTTGTAATTATTTAAATTCTCAACTTTAACAAAAAATCTGTTGCATTAAAAGGTCCAAAGAGTTTCTCGAATCAGTTAAAGACAAATTAATGTGAATTCCTATGGAAAATTATAATGTATTCATTTTTTAGATTTTTTTCAAAAAATACTATCTATTTATTCATCTTTCCAAAAACACTAATTCAATTGAAAGTTCCCCAAATATCGATATTTATGATAAAAGAAAAGATAAAAAGAGGAATCCAGACGGAATTTGAATTAAATAAAACAGTGGCAACGCAAATTAAGTCGAAAGCGGCAACGATTGAGAACATTTCATATCCTCTTCTTTTTTCATATACATGAGAAGTTGTCACCTGCTGAATAGAGCATATGACGAAGCTAAAGAACAAAACCAACTTAAGCGGATGCATTAAAATAGATAATTAATAATGAATAAAAATTATGTCAAAACTTCTCGCGGCGTCTTTACTTGTTTTTCCAGTGAAGAAATTAAACAAAATAAACCAACGCTTGTTTTCTTCGCTGCCATGGGCATTAATAGTGCTTATTTAGACTTTTACAATTTATTTACTTTCTTAGATGAAAGTAAATATAATCTGATCAGTGTCGATATGCTTGGGTCTGGTTTTAGTAGCGACCCTGTCTACCATCAGCGTACATTGGAGAATTATTCAAAGGAAGTTTCGGAACTATTAGCTAAAGTAGGCGGTTCTAAACTATTTATCGTATCGCATAGCTTTAGCGCAGTTTACCTGCTCAATATTCTTCATCAAAAACAAAAAGACTTTCAAGTATCGGGCTTGATTGGAATTGATCCAACTGCTCCAAAAATAATGTTGCACGACACAGATCAACTGAACATTAGTCTCAACGAGGCCAAACAAAGCCAAAAATCCAATCAAGGAATGGATACAGATATTAATCCATGGCTTCCCGACCCCTTAGCTAAGCAGGCCAAAAAGATTTATCAAAAAAAATCAGGTAATTTCTTTGAAATCGATGAATTAAAAGAAGCCGTTAGAACACTGAAAAAAACTCAAGACATGAAGATTGGAACCGAGTTACCAACATTGTCAATTCTATCAGCCCTGAATTATCCCGATTATATTAAATGGGGTAATCCATATTTCAATGAAAACAACGCTTCAATTCAGCTTGTTTTAAATGGTCACCATTTTTTGCAGTGGCTTCATCCACAATTAATTGCCGGTTTTATCAGCTTTTTTGTTGATAACCTAATTTGATACTAATAGTAATATCCAACAAAAAAAGACCTGTTTTAAACAGGTCTTTTTCATAATTAGTTTTTGGTTTTCCTTTGCCGAATGCTTTTTTGAACTCTCATGGACTGTTACCAAGTAAAAGAAAACTCTTTGAACAGAGAAATCGAAGGGTTTATAGAATATAAGCATAAAATGTACTGATACACTTTATGCTTTTGGAAATGATGACATTTGGCCTAAGTCAAAGTGACACAGTAACTTTTCCCAGTTTATTGATAAGTTTCATATTCTCTCTATAATCGACTGGACATATAAGAACGTTAACCTGATTGTCGTTTTTCAGATAATTTTGAAGTTTGTTTTTTAAGTCGTTTCTGCTGCTGACAATATGAGCATTGGCACCGAATGATTCGACGTATTCGACGAAATCAGGATTATCAAAATCAACCTCGGAATGATGACCCATTTCCATATCCATCTTCCATTTAATTAGTCCATATGATTTGTCGACCCAAAGAAGAATCGTAATCGGAATATGATATCTGACAGCAGTCTCTAACTCTTGAGAATTCATCATAAAACTGCCGTCACCCATCACTGACAAAATATGATGATCTGGTTTTGCAAGTTTCGCTCCAATAGCCCCCGGCAAAGACCAGGACATCGTTGAAAGTCCGTTATCAATCAAACAGGTATTAGGAGCATAGGTTGGATATAAACGAGCCATCCACATCTTAAGAGCACCGGTATCAACTAAAACAATTCCCTTATCATCAACCGATTCCCTTGTCGCACTGATAATTTGTTGAGGAGTAAGAGGCACTTTGCTTTCAACTTTTCCAGACGCAATCTCCGCTTCAACTTCTTCTCTGATATCAGCCTTAGTCTCCGACGACTTAAAATCGTTCAAACAGTCGGACAAAGCCCTGATACTTTTGTCGATATCAGAAATAATATTTACTTTTACAGGATAATGTTCATCACTATCCTCGCTGAAAGTACTCATATGAATAATAGTCTTGTTGGCTTTTGGATTGATGCGGACAGGATTGAATTCAGAAAGTTCATAACCGATTGACAAAATTAGATCAGCTTGATCGAAAGCGAAGTTCCCATAGTCATGTGCCATAAAACCAATTACACCGAGTGCATATTTAGAGCGATCGTCAACCGACCCTTTACCCATAAAAGTAGTGGCTACCGGTAAATGAGTCTTTTCAATAAAAGCATTCAGTTCCTTCTCGGCATGATTCCTAACAATACCCATCCCGGCCATCACAACTGGATGCTTGGCGTTTTTTATAAGTCGAGCAGCTTTTTCAATTAACTTTGGATTGGGTTCGTTACTCTCCTTAGGCATTGAAAATGTACTGATTTGAGAACCAGTTTCCTGCTCTTCAACATCTTGAGGGACACCGATGTAAACTGGTCCTGGTCGGCCATTAACGGATTTATCATAGGCCTTTCCAATTATCTCGGAAGTTGTTTTCGCTTCGTATATGTGGGTTGACCATTTGGTTATCGGTTGAAACATTGCTTTTAAATCAATAACTTGATGGGATTCCTTATAAATTCTGTCCAGACCGCCTTGAGCCGTAATAGCGATCATCGGGGTTGAATTGGTTTGAGAATCCGCCACTCCTAAAAGCAGGTTTATCGCTCCTGGACCCAAAGTAGCGGCGGCAACACCGGGTTTTCCGGTTAGTCTTCCATAAACACCCGCCATAAAAGAAGCGCCTTGTTCGTGACGAACTAGAATAAATTTAATTTTGTCGGATTGGTTGATTGCATCGACTAGATGAATATTTTCTTCGCCTGGAATTCCAAAAACATATTTAACATCACGGTCTTCTAATACCTTAACAATTTGATGAGCTGTATCCATTTTATCTCCTTTGTCTTAAATAATTAAAAAAATTAAATTTTCAGGAAAACGATTATTAATCCCATTGAAAATATAGAAATAATATTGCTTAAGAACAGTGTCGAAGCCATTTCCTGTTCAGCGACTTTATATTGGTTAGCAAAAATAGTTGAAATGGCAGCTACCGTAATTCCCATGGTCATGGTTGTCATATTAATCACCGATCTATCTACTTTAAAGAACATCATGACCAAAAAAATAACCAGCGGAACAAAGACTGTACGACTTAAAGTGTTCATCCATACGGCTAAATTTAGCTTGGGTTTTTTAACATACAAGATTATTCCAATTGAAAACAGAGCCATTCCACCAGTTGCTCCACCTAAAACAGAAAAGTTCTTTTGCCAAATCGGAGACAGTGTTATTCCGAACAAAGATAGAATCAAAGCAAAAATCGGTGCCCAAACAACCGGTTTTTTAAAAGCACTAATGATATCAAGACCAAGGTTGTTAATTTTTCTGTTTTTATTACTGGCAGATAATTCATAACTATCGGTCGACAAAAGAATAACCGTTAAGGGAACTTGAACAACATTCATAATTAAGCTTCTGATGGCTACTATCAAAGAAGTTTCTGTCGGAAATAAAAAACCTAACAAAGTCGGACCGACAAAAGGAATTGCCGGACCTGATATAGTTAGTGATCTTAAAGCCGACAAAGAGGTACTGTTTTTCAAAATAAATTTGCAAATCGAGAAAACAATCAAATACCCTCCGACCATGCCAATAAAAATCCAGATCGCAACTGGAATATTTTCAAAAATTACTTTCCTTCCGGTAGCTAAAATTCCACCAAAAAGACTCATTGGCAAACTGTAGGACATAATTAATTTATTCAGGATCTTGGAATGACTTTCTCCAAAATCCTTTCTTGCCCCGGAAAAATATCCCAAACACAAAGTAACTATGATTGGCAATAAAGCGCTAATTAAAACTAAAATCATACAAAACTCCAAACTTTTTGCATGCAGGATTAATTAAAATTTCCTTGACATGTTTACTTTTAAACGTTGATTTTTAAACGTTTACTTTTAAACAATAACATTAACAAAGAAAATGTCAAATTATTTTGCAATCTGCAAAGTTGATACAATTAAAGGGAGAGGAACTGCTATCAAAAATTATGAGAGAAGAGACATTTCCAGGTGACATAGCACAATACTTTTCCGTAATACACCGTGCTTTCTTAAAAGACACAAAGGGCGAATATGCAAAATACGATTTAAATCCGACCAATGCCTACATTTTGCTTTATCTGTTTTTTAATAAAAACAGCAGTCAATCAGAATTAGCTCAAAAATTGGTGATTAATAAGGGCCAAATAACCAGGGAAACAACCAAACTCCTTTCCTTGAATTTCATAAGTAAAGAGATCTCGTCAAAGAATCGGACGACGAACGTAATCGCTATATCCAGCGATGGAAAAAAAGTAATAAAAAAGATTATCGACATCAGAAATCAATGGTGGGAAGAAAAATTAAAATTAAGCGGCGTAAAAACCAATTCCGAATTCTTGGATTCTCTTAAGAAACTTGAATCTATATTGAATTGATTCTTCAGTCTGAAAAAATAAAGGAAAATAAAAAAGGTTTCAACTATTTTAGTTGAAACCTTTTTTATAATTCTAAAAACATTTGAACTCTCTCAAACTTTAATTACTCTCTTGGGACATTAAATCATTTTTACGATAAGCCCGTTGAATCTCTTTAGCGTTCAATACAAAGATCGAAAGCAAGGCACTAACACCGTTGCTGGCGGCGAAAATGAAGAAGACAACCGCTGTACCGACCGCCGATATAAGCAAAGGATATATCAGGCTGATAATAAAATTAGTTATCCAGGTAGTAGCCGTTGCTATAGACATAAAACGTGCTTTGATTTTTCCGGGAAACATTTCCGACATTATTAACCAAGTAACCGGACTGACAATTCCCTGATGGCTTGCCAAGAATAGAGCAAGAAAAATCAAGACCAAGGCATTCGTAATTGTCTGCGTAAATAAAGATAAACGCAAAACAAGTCCCAATAAAGCCAGAAAAAGAATGTTGCCGAACAAGCCAATCAAAAGCATCCGATGGTGATCAAAACGGGCAATTAATCTTGTACCAAAAATGCTGGCTACAAAAGACACCAAACCGATCAGAATATTGGCATATAGAGATCCGCTTTGTCCCATGCCGACTTTTTCCATCAAAATAGTACCGTAGTACATTACTGTATTAACTCCGGATATTTGTTGAATCAAGGCAATCAAAATTCCAGAAATCAGCAGATAAACCAGACTCGGTTTTTTTAGGATGCTCTTCCAAGAGATGTCATCATCTTTTTTACTTTTTGTTTTTGATTCCTGTTCGATACCGTCAAAAGTGCTTTTTTCAAATCCCAGTTTGGAAAAAAGTTTACGAGCTTTTTTAAATCTTTTTTTAAGCAAGAGCCAGTGTGGGCTTCCAACAATATGGAAAGAATTAATCCACAAAATAATTGCCGGAATACTTGCCGAAACAATCATAATTCTCCAAATAGGATTCCAATTTCCCCCAATGTTGCCAAGAAAAGCATTCATGCAAAAAGCAGACAATTGGCCAAGAACAATGAATATCGCATTTTTATTGACATTAATCGTTCTGACCGGTTCAGGAGAAATCTCAGCCAAATACATAGGAGATAGACTTGAGGCCGCCCCGACAGATAAGCCAAGAGCAAAACGGAAAAATGACATAAATAAGAAATTCATTGAAAGAGCACATAGAATCGTTGAACTTGTAAATAAAGCAGCAATCCAACGCAGAGTCTGTTTTCTTCCAAATTTATCAGCAATTCTTCCACAGCCAAGAGCTCCAAAGAAGGCTCCCAGTACCAATGAACTGGAAACAACTCCCTGCAGTCCCGGAGTTAGATTAAGCTGATCGGGTTTACTCATAAAAGCCAAGGCTCCGTTGATTACGCCGGTGTCATAGCCAAAAAGAAAACCCCCAATAGAAATGATATAAGTACTATATTTTAAAAAGCTATTATTGAATTTAGATTTTTTTGGCTCCAATAACTTTATCCTTTCTTGTATCTCGGAAATTAAGTAACGAAGCAAAGCCCGTCAAACGATAATACAATCACCATTCTATTCTTGTTGGCTCGGAAAACAAAATTGGAAGCAGACGAAATCCATGAAACGATAGTCAACTAAATCAATTTATAGCTTAATATTATATATTCATGGTCCTTAAATTCTTTTGGCCTTGCTATAATGTTTTCTATAAGAGCCTGCAATTTAAGTTTTATCAGCCGGGGGTTTTATGAGGATCACAATCATCTATTCCTATCCAAATAAGGAGGGTTTCAACGCCGGAATTTTAAAACAGGTCAAGAATAATTTATCCACAAAACATCAAGTAACAATCATTGACCTGTATGCCGAGAATTTTGATCCGGTATTGCATTTTGATCATTTGCACCAACGACGCTTTCTAAAAGATGATCCTGATCTGGCTGATTATCGTCAAAAAATCACTGACAGCGATCTGTTAATATTCATCTTTCCGATTTGGTGGTCGGGAATGCCGGCTATTTTAAAAGGTTTTATCGATCGAACATTCTCTAAAGGCTACGCTTATTCATATAAAGGTTTGTTACCTACTGGTCATTTAAAAGGAAAAAAGGCTTGGATAATTACCACGAACGATACTCCTTCATTCTACGTTCACCTGGTTCAAAAGGATTATGGAAAAGTTCTTAGTAAACAAGTCTTGAAGATGTGCGGTATTAAAACAATCAAGCGATCAACCGCCTACTATTTACGCGGCTCTTCATTAAAAAGACGTCAATCCTTTCTTCGTAAAATTGGACTTTATAGCCAAAGAATATAAAAATAATCATGTAAGTGGACTTCTACAAAATTGTTATTTATTGTATTTCTCATTTATGAGTTAATTATATTTTTTAATGAATCAGCAGTTGAAAGCCAAATTGACGAAAAGGGGTCGATCAAATCAAAATGATCTGATCTTGAATCCGATATTAAGCCGACATCATCAGCTAGTCTGATTGCCTTTTTGTAGTAACCAAGAGTTAAATCAAGCGGAACCTCTTGGTCACTTCCCCCATGAACTAGAATTTGCCGGACATGCAGCGGCAATAATTCATAAGGCGAAGCCAAATGATATCGGTCAGATGCCTCTTCCGGCGTACCACCGAGAAAAGAAGAAACATTATTGCTTGTTTTTCCTTTGCTTTCTATTCTCCACATTTCTTCCAGATTCGAAACTCCAGCCAGACTAATTATGGCTTTAATAGAAGTATGCAAAACATTTCCCATTTGATCCGCTTGTTTTGTGTTCCAACGGGATGCCAACCAAAGAGCCAAATGTCCTCCTGCCGAATGTCCCAAGATAACCACACGAGATAAATCAAGTGGAAAATCCTCTTTAAGAAAAGCCAAGTAATTAACCGCGTCAATAACATCGCTGAATGTCCCCGGCCATCCTCCACCATTTTCACCAATACGACGATATTCAACGTTCCAAGTCGCGTAACCGCGCCGAACTAAATCTTCGTCAAGCGGCACAATTTCTTCAAGACCATATTCAGCCTTCCAAAAGCCACCATGAATTGTAACAACCACTGGGCAATTAGTGGTATTCCTTGGCATTCGAAAAATACAAAACTGTGATTGTTTTTTTCCATATAAAAATTTGCTTTGAAAAAAATCCATTCAAACGATCCTCTCTTTATTGATCAAAATTATCAACCAGTCGATTTATTTGTATGATAGTCCACTATATCGACAATAGATAAACATAAATCAAATCTGTTTGTATTTAAGCGATTTAAAGATAATAAAGAAACCTACAAATATTAAACAAATTCCGATCCCGATACCAAATAAGCCAGTGGCAGAAGTTGCACTCGAAGAACGTTCCATCGATAAAAGAGAATATTGGGTGAAGACAATAGCAACCAAACCATCGGCGATGTTTAGAGACTTTAAAAACAGAATGATCGGACTTTTAAAATTTCTCGACTTGACCCAACCGACAACCGAAGAGATTATTTTCGTGAAACCCATTAGGGCAATTAGCAATACAAGACTTTGATTGTACTTTTGTTCCTGACCATAAAAAAGCATATAACAGGAAAAAGCCGTAAAGGTCATTCCTAGAAGACTGTATAAAGCGCCTCCTTCTCTAAGACAATTATTTTCGATAACTAATCTTTCGCTTCTTGATAAATCCGATTTTCGAACTTTAGTATATTTATGTAAAAAATAAACTCGTATTGCAAATAAAACCATGTAATAACTACCAAATATTAAAAACCAAAGAGAGAAAAAAATTAGACCAATAATCAATTTAAAAACAGCAAAAATAAAATTAGTTATAGTTGACAAAGCATTATATAAAACTACTCGATCTGGTTTATTTTCAACGTGCTTTTGCAAATGCAAACTATTTATAATTGATTTTAAATAATTCATTACTTTACCTTTTCGATTTATTTTCATAAACTTGTTCACATCAATTTATTTATCAAAAAATTCCAAAGATCAATAAATTAGTTCTTTATTCCCCTTATCTATGTATATTAAAATTAATTTAATTTTATAAAGTTAAAAGCTTGTGCGCTTGTTCGCAGGTATCGTAAAGCAGGTCGTATAGTTTATTAATTTGCGGAGATAATTCTTGTGAACGACGAGTCTTGATATTTGTATAAACCCAGTAAGGGAGAATCCAACCGATTAATCCCGGTATCCCTAAAACGAAAGATAAAAAAATATTATAATGGAAAAGCATTACAGAAGCAGCTAAAAAGACTGAACCAAGGAAACCAATCGTTAAGGCTGTTGCCGATGCCCGAACTGTTTTTTCCCGCTCAAGTTTATCAACCTGACTTAGCTGAGCCTCAAATTTTCTTTGAAGCCTGGTCAATTCCTGCTTATTTGCAATATGTCTGTTACGCTTCAATTTAATAATCATCTTGCTATTAACGGGTTGTGCTTTTTCGGCCGATATTATCTGCCAACCAAAATTGGGATAATTATCCAGATAAAAATCAACTAGCTTATTATTGATATTAATCTCTCGATATTCATAACCGATGAAATCCGGGTTTTCTTTTTTTAATATTGGGCATGGTGATTCTGTCCTTTCTTGGAATTTTAAATTGGAATTTATAAATAAAATCGTTAATCCGGATCGTTTTTTTTGATCGGTAGGCAGTCAAACGGAAAACGTCGTTCCTAAATTGACTTTACTTTGTACGCTGATTGTTCCGTTTGAAAGTGAAATTATCTTTTTGGCCATTGCTAACCCCAAACCGTTCCTACTATTGGAATGCGATGTTTCTCCCTGATAAAACTGTTCGAAAACATGATCAATAACCGAGCTTTCCATACCAATCCCCGAATCAACGATTGAAATAAGAACGCCCTGATCCTGTTTTTTCTGTATAAGAGAAACCTTGCCCTTTTCAGGCGTGAACTTAATTGCATTATTTAACAAATTATTCCAGACAATCGCCAACATATCTTCATCAGCCAAAATCGGACAATGATCCAATAGATCGGCTTGAAAATCAATTTCTTTTTTCTCCCAATTTGGCTCCAACTGCAGAGCACAATCAGCTAATTGTCGGCTTAAATCAAAATAAGAAAGTTTGGTCGGCATATTTTGATTCTCTAATTTATTTAAACGAAGAATATTAGTCACCAAAGACGCCAGATTGTTGGTTGCTTCAACAATAGCCCTCAAATATTTTTGTCGTTCCTTTACAGATAAGGAATCATCATTAAGGCTATTAGCGTAGCCTTGAATAACCGCTAAAGGAGCTTTAAACTCATGAGAAACATTGCTGATAAAATTACTTTTCAATGTTTCGGTCGATCCAAGTTCAGAGACCATCAGGTTGAAATCTTCGAATAAAATATCTAAATAATCGTAATGCTCAGCATCGTGAATCGCTGGCAAGTAAACTGAAAAATCACCATTTGCGACTTGATTAGCGGCCTGGCTCAACTGCTTAATTGGTTTATCGAAGTCGCGATATCTTCGAAATGCAGCAAAAGCCGAGAAAATCGCAGAAAAGATGACCCAATAAAGCAAATACCATCCGGTGTAACCACTGATTAAAACATCTTGCCAATTTTGAGCATTAGAAGCATACAGAATACCGGGAATCCCGCCAATAATACTGAATAATAATAGCATGAGAATATAATTACGCAAAGAAAAGTAAGATGATTTATTTTTTTTCCTCGTACCATGTCTTGTTTTCATGATCGAATAACAGTTTTATACCCTAAACCGTGAATTGTGTTAATTTCAAAAGCATTCGTTGATTTGAACTTTTCCCTCAACTTCGTGATATAGACATCTACGGCTCGAAGACTGGCATTACTTTCGGTATCCCAAAAATCATCTAATAATTCAGCCCTTGAAAAGGCTCGTCCGGCGAAAGAAAGCATTTTAAACAAGATATTAAATTCTCTAACAGTCAAAGGTATAGGAACACCATTTATGCTGGCAGAAATTTCTTCAGACTTAAGTAATAAATTTCCAATCTCTATTTTCTGATTTTGCGAAATATTGGCTCTTCTCAAAACAGCACTGATTCTTAATTTCAATTCATCCAGATCAATCGGTTTAACCAAATAATCATCAATACCTACTCTGAAACCAGCTTTTTTTGTCTTGATATCATCGCGGGCAGTGACAAAGAGAATTGGAATATTCTCGTTAAGCTGCCTAACAGTCTTGGCGAATTCAACACCGTCAATTCCCGGCATCATAACATCAGTGACAATTAAATCAAAGAGATTATTATACAAAGCATCGTAGGCTTTTTGAGCATCAGCACAACTGATTACTTCAAAACCGTTCGAAGCAAGATACCGGCTGACTAATGAATTAAAATTTTCATCATCTTCAACTACCAGGATTTTGACCATTCGTGCCTCCGCAGAATCGAAAAACCATTCAATATGATCATAACAAATCAAATAGTTTCAAAGATTTTAATTACCTGCTCGAAGCTTTTTGAAATAGTTTTTACCGAAATAAAATCCATAGATAGAAACTAAAGGCAAGACGATAGAACCAGCTAATACCGGTAAGATAGAAATCCCCCAAACTGTAAGTCCCCAACTAAGTAACTGGTTGGCAGCGACAGCCCCCAAAGCACCAAAAGTCGAAGTTGTGACAAGTAATGCCCTGCTATGACGATCAGCTATGGTTAAAACCCCCAACCAGTGAACGCTCCTAATAAGATTCCGATAATAATAATCATTTTAATAATTTCCTTTCTGTTTTTTGATTAATTAAATATTTTCCACGCCACTGTGAGTAAAGCAACAACGATTACAATTGCGATTGTTCCTGCGACCATTTTGATAACTCCCTTTTAAATTAAATAGAATTTTTTTGATAGTGATAATGATTCCAAAGAGCGACAGCCAAGATGCCTAAGCCGCCGGTCATAATAACAGTGATGATCGAGATTAATATTTTCATACTTGCCTCCTTTTAATAATTCTTGTAAATATCTTTTGAACATCTATAGAATAGGGAAACTTTGTTTACGAAATGTTTTAAAAATGTTTATGAAATGTTAATTGACAAAAATCAATCACCTTAAGCTTCTTTAATAAATTAGCTTTGTTTTAAAGCATCGTAGGGCGTTTCAAATTCAATCGGGTCTTTAACAAAAAAGCCGATGTTTCTTTGCTTTAATTCTTCAATAAATGATTCCAAATAAATTTTGTCGGCAAAACTTTGAATAAAATCAAGCGACAGAGTTTCATTAACAGCCGACATTTGAATTGTTAAACCTTTCGAACCACTGATATAAGAATGAATGTCGTCAATAAAAGATTCATAAGCACCAAGCTTGAACTGTCCAATATAGCTCAAAACAAAAGTATCTAGAATCAAATCGTCGTAGAAGGAAAGCATTTTTTGTTTGTCTAAAAATCCTTTTCGCTTGTCAAGTTGATCGGATAAAGCCGTCATCCGGCTAATAGAGTCTCTTAGCTGTTGCTTCTGTTTGCTTTGTCTAATCGTATTTCGATAATTCTCAACCTGATCAAGAAAAGGAATTTCATCAGGATGTCGACTGTAAGCTAATTCAATACTGCCGACACAGTTACGAAAAGTATTTTGGCAACTGCTTCCGGCACGGTCATCCCTGGCCAGGTTGCAAATTATTTCTTTTTCATTTGGATGAACATTCTCGATTACCTTGGACATTAGCAAAGCAACAGTGATCGAAGGCGTTGCATGCTTTGATCGTGCCCACCCGACAAAAGAATCTTGATCAATATTTAATTCGTATCTGGTGCTTTTATAGAGATGTTTATCAGTTGTCAATTCCGGAAGCCTAAAGGCATCATGCTTAAATACAGGTAATGTATCGGTTGCTTTTTCCTCCGAAACAAAGGGTTCTTGTAATTCGCCAATTGACATATTTTCGGAAGCTAAACTCAAATCATCAATATCAATCGGTGGTTGATATTTTTTTAAGCAATAATAGTAAATTAGTTTTCTGACAAAAGGCATGATTCCCTGACCATCGCAAAGGGCATGATGATAAGCGACATAAATCTTTTTTCATAAAAGGTAATATCAACTAAATGATAATTTGTTTCCAAACCTCCGAGTGGTCTCAATCGAAGAGTCTCGACGACCTTCATCGGCAGAAAATTTGCACTAAGATAAAAATCGCCATCAACTTGGATAAATTTGCTGGTTAGATAAGGGTATCTAGACAGTGATCGAAGAAGCGCCTTTTCCAATAAATCAGCGTCGACTAAATCATGCATCGACAATTCCATAATCATACTTTCGTTGCCGTTTTTACGGTATAAAAATGATTGTCCTGAACGAATTTTTTCTAAATGAGGTAATTGTTCTAAATATATCCTGCCGTTTTTCGATTTAAAAATATCTTTGTAAGTTTCGATTTCCATTTTTATTGATTGCTCCTTTGATATTTATGGAGCAAAGTATATCCAGCAAATGTTTATAAAAAGTTGTCGAATAGTTAATAAAATGTTAATCGTACCAAGGATTATTTTAAAGTCCATCAATTGTTTCCAATTTAATCGCTTTAAGACTCCAAAAGACACCGACAAACATAATGGCGAACATACATAAGAAACCAAAAGCTGCTCCTAAATGATCATTTGTAATACCAATTACTGTAGATATAAAAATTTCAATAAACTGAGCAATTCCGTTCCAGATGGAAGTCGACCTACCCATAAAACTTTTGTCGACTTCTTTCATTAGAACTGTATTAATTACGACCCTCAAAGCAGAATTGGAAAATCCTAATAAGAAAGTGCAAAGATACATAAGTAAAACAAAACGACCGATATACAAGAAAAACAAAACTAGACTAGCAAGAGCGAACAAATTTACAATAATTTTTTTATTCGGAAATATGAGGATTAACCAACTTGTAATTAAGCCTGCCAATAGACCACCAGCACCATAACTCATGTCTGCCAAACCGTAAACAACACTATTGGACTTTAAAACTGTCGAAATATAATCCGGTGAAGAAACATTAAACATCTGTGTGACAATCAAAGGCAGAATAGAAATAATACCGATACTCAAAATCAGTTTATGCTGCCAAACATACATCAAACCAAACCTAAAACCAAGCGAACTATCCGACACTTTTCGAACAACGATTTTATCTTTTTTGATGCCGATAATTAATAAGGAGGCCAATAAAAAAGTTGCATATAGTTCGCAGGAGAGATCATGACAGATATGGCCAAACCTTCAAAGAATTGAGAATCGCCAAAGGAGTCAGTTTATCAAACGCTGCTAAAAACGTCGTTTCAAAATCATTTTTATCACGCTTTGAAAGGGATCAAAGCAATATTGTCTTCGATAAATTATATCGCCTGTTGCTGAACATCAATGTTTCGGTCGAAGAATTCGTCTATATAAATAATCAAAGAAACAATCGCTATCAACCTTTTCATTACGAGGATACGAAGGATTATGTCGACCAGCAAATCATTGAAAAATCAAATAAATTAAGCAAATATTATTATCAAAGATGGATAAATAACCAAATTGAATATGATTATGTAAATTTTCTAAAAGAAAAATCAATCATGGAGAAGCACCATATTGCTAAAGTTTCCCAAAAAGAAAAACAGTTTCTCTATAATTATCTTTTCGCAAAAGAAACTTGAACACACTATGAAATCAGACTATATATGAGCATCATCAATTTATTCTCTCCCATGCAATCCTTTTATCTAACACAGCAAATGTTGAAGAATGGTTCGGAAACAATTGATGTAAATTGGAATCACCAGGCGGATTTTCTATATATCATTTTGAGTACTGCCCTAATCATGGCCTTTCAAGGTAAAATTCCCGAATTGGCTCAATTGATCAAACAGGCGGGAAACTCGATTCATAACGAACAATATCTTTACGAAAAAACAGAATTGCATTTTATTAAGGGTTTACTGGATTATTTAAAAGGAGACCGAATAGTTGCAAAACAAAGCATAAAAGAAAGCATTGATGTTTTTCAGGTCCTGAACTCTCCAAAACTTGTCGATTTATATAATCGCCGTTGGCAAGAATTTTTAAACAGGCAAAAAATAGATAATAAAAAATTCCGATGATGCCGCTTTTTAAACGCCATCATCGGAATTTTTTTAAGGACTAAAGAAAATCAAACCTTTTAGATATCCTTTGTATCAGTCTGATCTTCAATTAAAATAATTTGATCATTTTCCTTTATAGTAAAGGTTTTTAGAGCCACATTAGCGGTTAATTCCGCGGTGTCTTGGCCATTGGTTGAAGTTCGAATAATTTTGATTTCATTTTTGTCGGTTGCGCTGACTTGAATATCTCCTTGAAGATCAAAAGCGGCACTGCGATTGCGCCAAGCCAACAATTTCAGTAGGCAGGCAACAATTGGTCTCTGCACTTCATTGGCAACTTCTTCTTCACTGTAATAATGACGATTTATATTGCGTCCTTCCTTGGTCTTTTCCAACAAATCCAAATCGTTTTCACCAGCCAGCAGGCCTACGTAATAGATTTGTGGAATTCCCGGGGCAAAAATTTGTATTGCACGGGCAAGCAAATAGGCTTTGTCATCATTGCCAAGAGCTGAATAATAGGTCGAGTTAATCTGGTAAATATCCAAATTATTATAGGCCGCAGATGAATAAGTCCGTTTGACGTTCGCACCAACTTTATACAGTTCACTGGAAGTATAGTCGATTTCCTCATCAGTTAAAATATCGCGAGCATCAACAACCCCGATTCCATCATGAGTATCAAGAGTCGTAAACTGTTTTTTTTTGGTGACATTTTCAACCATTTGGCCAATTGCTTGGGATTTCCAGAATAAAGAGTGTACAAAATTACCAGAGGTAAAACAAAATCATAGGTAAAGTAACCATACTCATTTATTTTGGCCGGGATTGTGTAATGTTCATGAATTTCCGGTAAAATTTCAGCATGTAGGGGTTCGAGAATCTTCCGAACTGATTCCAGTAAATCCCAAATTTCCGGTTCAATAAAGAAGTCATTAGTATCAATCTTTTTAATTGCATAAGCAAAGGCATCCAGGCGAATCAAATCCGCACCGTGCTTAACCATTGACTGTAAAGTATCTTTAAAAAATTCCTGAGCAACTTTGGACTTCACGTTAATATCGATCTGCTCATCGCCAAAAGTATTCCAAAGATGTTCTTGACTGCCGTCTGCAAAAGTAATCCCCTGAATCGGCGCCTTATCTTTTCTTTTGTAAATTAAATCGATATCGGCCTTCGTCGGGCGTCCTTTCGGCCAGAACTTTTCCCAACGAATAAAAAAGTCCTTGTAGCTGGAAGCATCCTTTTTTTTCCTTGAAATCTTGATACATAATCGATTCACGGGAAATGTGATTAATCATGAAATCAAACATTAAATAATACTTTTTTCCAAGTTCCTCGACATCCTCCCAATCACCGAAATCCGGATTGACACGAGTGTAATCCGAGGGCGCAAAACCACGATCTCCGGTTGACGGAAAAAAAGGCAGCAGATGAACTCCACCAATCGCGTCTCCAATATATTTATCTAAAATGTATTGTAATTCCTTGATATTCTTACCCATCGAATCCGAATAGGTGATCAGCATTGCTTTATTTTGAACCGGCATATTTTCTCCTTTTTAAAAGTTTTGAAAGGCCATAAAAGTATTATAAAGGATTAACAATTACCCTTGTGAAACAAGTTGATCTCAGAAGGCGGCTTCAATATTCAAAACAGCTTTGTTGGTTCTAATCTTCCCTGAAAGGTAGTCGTTCATTTTGGCAGCTTTTAATTCCATGCTGACCAATTCGGAAGGGTCAATCTTGCCGGCGGCGATCATTGCAATAGCCGCTTTAAAAGTATAGGGATTAATAAACGATCCCTGAACCGTCAGTTGTTTTTGGAAGATTTCATAAGAAGAAACAGAAAACTTTTGTTCGGGTTTTCCAACACCGAACATTAACACTTGTCCACCATGAGCAGCGGCTTTAACTGCCTGTTCTTGAACATCGGCTGATCCGACCGCTTCAACGACAACATCATAATCCTTGTCAAAATCATTTGAACGAGCATCGACAACCTCGTCGGCACCAACAACCTTTTTAAGAAAATCAACGTGCTTTTCATCATCAAGATGACGAGTTGAAATAGTGACTTTGGAAACGCCGTAAGCTTTAAGCGTCTTAACAAACAATTGACCGGTAAAACCATCACCCAAAACAATTGCTTCTTGGAAAGGCTTGATAGCTAACAAGTCGACCCCATGGACAACACAGCTCAAAGGCTCTGTTAACGCAGCCTGTTTGAAGCTGACATTATCAGGCAGTTTATAAGCTACTTCTTCTGGGACAGCCACGTATTCTTCCAATCCGCCATTGCGAGTAACACCAACGGCAGATAAATTAGTACATAATTCAGGACGGTTCGTACGGCAAAAATCGCACTTATGACAATAAATATTCGGATCGATTGCAACGCGATCACCAACTTCAAAATTGGTAACGGATTCACCGATTTCAACAACCGTTCCCGAATCCTCGTGTCCCAAAACAATTGGCGGCACTGCATCCGCCGAACCAGGAAGTCCCTGATACAATGCTTTATCGGTTCCGCAAACGCCAACATAAGCGACCTTAATTAAAACTTCATTATTTTTGGGAGTTGGTTTTTCCAAATTCTCAACCTCCAAATGATTCATCTTATCTAAAACTAATGCATTCATATTTCTATATTCCCCTTTATTAATCAGCATTCCTATTGGATCTTATTAAACCTTTATCAAATAATTGGAAAGTCGCCGAATATCATTTAGGATACTTCACTTCGAAAACTATTTGATTAAAATCAAGATACTTTTAAAAGACGAGCAATCACAAAATTAGAAAATGATAATTCAACCACTTCTTTATTTTAAATTAAATTATTCACAAGTCAATAAGGGAATTTACGAACAAACAAAAAAGTTTCCCTTCTAAGAAACTTTTCGCATTTAATTAAATTATCGCCCGAATCAATTTTCAGCTTGAAAATAATCAACTCGACTGGTCCAATCGGCCAATTGAATCGGTGTATCATAAAGACCGATATTCATCAATTCATCACCGGCATACCTTTTTTATCATCAGCCAGATAAATCTTATCAGGATCCAAAGCGGC
This sequence comes from Oenococcus oeni, assembly GCF_020510245.1. Lineage (NCBI taxonomy): Bacteria > Bacillati > Bacillota > Bacilli > Lactobacillales > Lactobacillaceae > Oenococcus > Oenococcus oeni. The sequence continues at coordinate 1,779,390 of NZ_CP084701.1, forward strand.
CAATTTTGTCAAAGTAAATTCCGGTTGAGCTTGGGAAATTAGTTTATAACGATAAAGCAGCAACTCTTTTTTATCAGGTGAAACAAATTCCTAGGCTGTTTGGTTTCCATCAAAAGGCGATTTTAATCTGATAAAATCTCCGTACTGAATTAGTTGACGATGTTTTTTATAAAATTTAATTTGCGATTTAACGATTTCTTTTTCCTTATCGGACAAATCGGCTAAATTCAATTCATAGCCAAAGACAGCCGCCATCGCCACATCCCCGCGCATCTCAAAACTCGTTTGACGACCGGTCTGTTGATTCGGAGAAACAGAGACATGGGCTGTCATACTCGATACCGGATAAGACAAAGAACTACCGTATTGAATTTTCAAACGCGCCACGGCGTCGGTATTATCAGATGTCCAGGACTGAGGAAAATAATAAAGCATGCCGGCATCAAAACGACCGCCACCGCCAGAGCAACCCTCAAAAAGAATGTCTGGGTATCGGGAAGTAATCCGTTGAGCCAAATCATAAACACCCAGCACGTAACGGTGACTTACCTCGCCTTGACGATCAGCTGGTAATTCAGTTGAATATACTTCTGTTAAATGACGATTCATATCCCATTTGACATAATCTATATCAACATTATCAAGAATTTTGGTCATTTGATTAAAAATATTATCGACCACTTCTTTTCGAGAAAAATCCAATACATATTGCCCTCTCGAAGGCGTCATCCCTCGGCCAGGAACCTGCAAAGCATAATCAGGATGTTTTTTATATAATTCGGAATCTTCAGAAATCATTTCCGGTTCAAACCAAAGACCGAATTTCATTTTCCTGTCATGGACCTGTTGGCTCAAGGCCTTCAGTCCACCCCTTAGTTTCGTTGCATGTTCAAATCAATCGCCAAGACTTGAATTGTCATCATCCCGATGCCCGAACCAACCGTCGTCAAGGACAAACATTTCAATTCCCAAGGGCGCAGCGTTATCCAAAATTTTCTGAATTTTCTCGGTATCGAAATCAAAAAAAGTTGCTTCCCAATTGTTAATAACAATTGGCCGCTGAGCAAATTGATACTTTCCACGAGCAACGCGCTCACGGAGCAGACGATGATAAGTTTGAGACATTCCGTTTAAGCCGCTACTTGAATAAACAATCAGAGCTTCCGGTGTTTGAAAGGAGTCACCCGCTCTTAGCTTCCAATCAAAATCATACTGGTTAATGCCGGCAAGAACCCGTGTCTGGTCGATATAATCGCGTTCAAGCGTTTCTTGATGATTTCCGGAATAAACCAATTGAATGCCAATCGCTTCATCGTTAAATTCAGTTGTCGATGGATGAATCAAAGCAATAAAAGGATTCATATGATGGCTGGAGGTACCCCGACGACTTTCAAATTGAGTCAATCCATGGTGAAGCGTTTGCCGTTCGATTTGCCGTTCGCGGGCGTGAGCGCCTGGAAGGGAGATAACTTGAAAATCGCTTTTTGGAAAATCAATCTGCATACTGGCAATCTTTTCAATATGCAAAATATGTCGTCCTTTGTTAATTAATTTTGCGCTGCGGGCAATAATGGGTCGATCATTGTAGATGCTATAACTGAGTTCAACTTCGCATGCCAAGTTTTCATTCAATAGATTCACAATCAAAGTCTGAGCTTCGGAATCATCCTTGACATAAGCATGGGGAAGATTCTTCAATTCCGGTTTTCCGTCAATTATTTTATAAGATTGAAAACGAAAATCTGTTTGTCTTGCCCCGTTTTCATCGCGGATAATCACAGCTGGGGCTCGATAATCTCCGGTATTATTTCCCGACCATTCCTGCAACAAAGTATCTTTTGAATAAGTGCGATCTAAAGAACCAGGCAGATTGCCGGAAAAACTACGGTCAAAGCGGGGATTTAATCTTTCTCCAGAATAATGCCCAACTCTTTTACCAAAATAAAGATGGGCAAGCAGGTTTCCTTCTTCAACTGACATGAGATAAGAAATTTGATTATTGGATAAATGAAATACCTTTGTGTTTTCATCAAATGTGATCATCGTTTAATCCTTTTATTTTATAAACATATTTTATTCGTGAGAAAAAAGCATTTTCAATTTGGAAAATGCTTTGTCTCGACAAACTATATCAAGGAATTTTATAGCCGGCAGCCTGATAAAGGTCGTACCACTCTTGGTTGCTCAAATGAACATCATCAACTTCAGTCATTTGTTTGATATGCTCCGGCGAAGTACTTCCAAGAATTGTTTGAATATTTGCCGGATGTTTTAAAATCCAAGCAACAGCGACAGCACTTTTATTTGAATGATACTTGTCGGCCAAAGTCTGCAATTGATCATTTAGTTCTTTAAACTTAGGATTGTCGATAAAGACACCGGCAAACATCCCATATTGGAAAGGCGACCAGGCTTGAATCGTCATTTTGTGCAAACGCATATATGTCAAAATATCAAAAGTTCGAACATGGGTATCAGAGTCCGGACTGCCGTCGATATTCATTTGAATATTTTCAGAAATCATATTCGCATGCGTTAAAGCAAATTGTAATTGATTGACTTCTAAGCGCTGGCTAACGGCTTGTTGAACAAGTTCAATATCATAGGGAGTAAAGTTGGAAACCCCGAAATGCAAAACTTTCCCGGAAGCCTCAAGTTGACTGAAAGCATCGGCAATCTCTTCGGGCTCCATCAAAGTATCGGGACGGTGCAAAAGCAAAAAATCAATGTGATCAGTCTGCAAACGCTGCAATTCGATATCAACAGCCGAAAGCAAGTGTTCGCGTGAAAAATCATAACGAAGGCCGGTTAAGCCGTCACCATTAATCTGTCCATTTTTCAGGATAATGCCAATCTTTGTTTGTATATAAATTTTGTTTCGATCAATTCCGGCATCTTTTAAAGCTTGACCAAAAATTGTAGACGATTTTCCAGCCCCATAAATGTCGGCTGTATCATAATAATTAATTCCCGCGTCGAAAGCTGTAGAAACTGTTTTGGCAGCTTCTTGGGCATTTTTTCTATCTATTCTCATAACACCTAAAGCAATCTGACTTGCGTTCAAACCAGACTGCCCTAATTCGATTTGTTTCATATTTACCTCCTTTAGGCAACAAAAAAATCGAAGCAGATGCTCCGACTTAATTTTACTATGAATAAAGCAAGTAATTAAATTATTAATTATCGCTTCGAGCGAATTTATTGTTCATTAAATTGGAAACAGTGAAGAGAACCTGATCCAGGAGGTCTTCGGTTTCTTTTTTAATCTGATCGGTAATTTTTTTATTGGCTGCTTCTAAAGTAGCGGTTAATTCCTGGCCACTCTTACCGGCGGCCAACTTATCGGCGGACAGTAAATTTTTATGACCAAGAGCGATGGTTTTTTGTTGGTAACGTTCAAAATAAGCAACCACATCACGATAATGGGGATCGGCCAAAGCAGCGATGATTCGATTAATCCAGTAATAATTCTCAGAACTTACTCGATTTGTCGTATCTCTTAAATAACTTGGCGTGTCTTCGACATTTGTATAAAAAGGTACCAGCGTGTTGAAAGGCATTGAACCAAAGGCAATCCATTGAACAGCTTGATTACCCTTTGGCTTATTCGGTCGAATTTGCAAAACCGACAATTCACTCGTTCGGTTGATCCCAATGGGACGGAACATATGCTTCTCGGCCTCAGTCCCACTTGTACCATATGGATCGTAGACAGTATCTTGGTAATGACCGGACAAAACATATTTAATATCTTCGATCGTGACTTTTCTAAAGGGTTTTTGCGAAAACGGAATCGTATCACTCATGGGATCTTGTTCAACACTCGGCGTCAAAAACTTCTGCATAAACCAAGCACGGGGGGTATTGTAATGGTGATCTATATCAGCGTGCGAACCAAAAGTCAAACGACTGTTAACCTTACCGTCGAAGGACAAATTCAAATGATTGTCCCGAATAAAATCTTTTAAATCAGCAGAATAAACGAAGTTATCACTGTCGTCGAAATTGATCTCTTGAATTCCAAGCTGATTAGGAACAGTAACATAGGAATCATCCGGAACGCGTTGAGCAACCCAATGATGGCCACCAATTGTTTCTAAGAACCAGATCTCATCAGCGTCGGAAAAAGCAACACCGTTCTGTTCATAAGTCCCGAATTGTTCAAGCAGAGAACCAAGTCGCTTAACTCCTTCTTTAGCAGAATGAATATAAGGAAGAACGATTGTTAGAAAATCTTCCTCGCCGATTCCATCAGTAACCATTGGGTCAGCAGCCAAAACACGTTCATTTGTCGTGATTGTTTCAGTCGCGCTCATGGCTGCGTTTTCCGAATTAATTCCGGCTTCGCCCCAGATTCCTTCTGTTAAATCAGCATTTGGGACAGATGTATATCTAAGCGGGTTGTCTGGCAAATCGATTTCAACTTTTGAAATCTTGGAAACATAATGTTTCGGCTGTTCTTTCGGGCTAACGACAATAAACTTTTTTGCTTCAAAAGTGCCGTCGCCGGAATCTTCCGTCCTTGCAACGATTGTCGACCCGTCATAACTAGCCTTTTTACCTACCAAAATAGTTGTACACGATGTTTTTGAAAATTGATTCTTCATATTAATCTCCTTGTATATTTCAGCATATAAAAAAAGCCGCATAGCGACTTAAACTATCAGTACTAGTTAAGTCCATACTTTTTGTTGAACTTATCAACAGCACCATCGGCCTGATTGATTTTCTGCTTGCCAGTATAGAAAGGATGTGAATCCGAGGTAACTTCAACACGAACCATTGGATAAGTCTGGCCTTCGTATTCAACCTCGCCTTGAGCTTTAGCGGTTGAACCTGATAAGAATTTAGCACCAGTTGTTGAATCAACGAAAACAACCTGGCGATAATCTGGATGAATATCTGCTTTCATATTTTTCTCCTTAGTGCCCTTTAACCTGAAGTCAAAGAGTCAGTAGTAACTTTAATATAATAACAGCTCAAGCCAACCTTTTCAAGCCAGTTAAAAACTTTCAAGGCATCAAACTGGGTATGTCAACTCCTAAAACCGAGACCGAGGCTCCAAGTCCGGTTAATTTTTGTTGAATTTGTTCATAGCCTCTTAAAATATGTTCGGCATGATCAATAATAGTCTGTCCGTCAGCCATCAAGCCAGCAATCACCAAAGCAGCACCAGCGCGGATCTCGGCAGCTTGGACATCAGTCCCGACCAATCTTGGTGATTCGTTAACCTGAATAACGCCACCCTCCAAAGAAGAAATATCGCCACCCATTCGACGCAGTTCAACAATATGACGAATCCGCTGAGGATAGATCGTGTCAACAATTGTCGAAACACCATCTGCTTTCATCAGTAGTGGACTAATCGGTTGCTGCAAATCGGTTGCAAATCCAGGAAAAGGAGCCGTTGTAATCGTCACAGGCTTTAAATGGCTGGTCGCCGGCACATAAATTTCATCTTCGGAGATTCGAAGATGGACACCCATTTCAATCAGCTTAGAAGTAAATGACTCCAAATGCTCCGGGATAACATTTTTGACTGTTACGCCATCTCCGATTGCCGCTGCTGCCGTGATATAAGTACCAGCTTCGATTCGATCGGGAATAATCGCATGAACAGCCGATGAACGTAAAACCGGAACTCCGGTAATTCGAATCGTATCAGTTCCGGCTCCACGAATATTTGCACCCATATTATTCAAAAAAGTCGCTAAATCAATAATTTCCGGTTCACGAGCAACATTTTCCAATATTGTCAAACCCTTAGCCCGAACAGAAGCCATAATTAAATTCATGGTTGCGCCGACAGAAACCTTATCAAAAAAAATCTCGGCGCCGTGAAGTCCTTCGGGGCCGGTTGTAATATAAATCGTATCATTTTCTTCGCGGACCATGGCACCGAGTGCCTTAAAGCCTTTAATATGCTGGTCGATCGGTCGTGGACCGATGTTGTCGCCACCAGGGAAAGTGACAGTTGCCTTGCCAAATTTTCCCAATAAGGCACCCATGAAATAATAGGATGCTCGCAAAGATTTTATTGCATCTTTTGGCAGAGGGGCGTCAACTATATGTGTCGGATCAATTTCTAAAAAGCCGTTTTCAAAATTAGAAGAAACATTCATTGATCGAAGAATTAACTGTAGATTCTTAACATCCAAAATTGCTGGAACCGTGTCGAAACGAACCGGGGTTTCTGCAAGAATTGAAGCCGGAATCAAAGCAACAGTAGAGTTCTTTGCTCCACCGATCGTAACTTCACCATGCAGGCGTTTTCCGCCATTGATTAAGATTTTGGTCATTACTCTTAATTCTAACTTATATTCCTTTAGATTTCAGTCTTTTAGCTTCTCCTCGTATGCAAGAGCCGCTTGAATAAAAGCGGCATAAAGTCCCTCTGGACGGTCGGGACGGCTTAAAAATTCCGGATGGTACTGAACAGCAATGAAGAAATCATTTTGAGGATATTCAATAATTTCTACCAGAGAGTTGTCCGGAGAAGTACCGGCGAAAACCATTCCTGCTTTTTCAAACTGTTCGCGATAATCGTTATTAAATTCATAACGGTGACGATGGCGCTCGGAAATTTCTGAAACGTTATTGTAAGCTTCGGCCGTCTTAGTGCCGGCTTTCAATATTGCCGGGTAGGAACCCAATCGCATCGTGCCACCGATTTTTGTGATTTTCTTTTGTGAATCCATTAATCCAACTACCGGATAAGGAGTATCAGGATTCATTTCTGTCGAATTGGCATTCGACATCCCGACAGCATCGCGGGCAAATTCGACAGAGGCCATCTGCATCCCCAGGCAAACACCAAAAAAGGGAATATTGTTTTCACGAGCATATTTAATCGCTGAAATCATACCTTCAATCCCACGCGGCCCGAAACCGCCTGGAACAATGACACCATCGATTCCTGCCAATTTTTCGGCAACATTATTATCTGTCAGCATCTCGGAATTAATACTTTTCAAAGTAATTTTGGAATCAACCGCATAACCGGCATGCTTTAAAGCTTCATGAACCGAAATATAAGCATCCGGCAAATCAGTATATTTCCCTACCAAAGCAATCTTAATTTCTTTAGATAAATGACGAATTCGGTCAACCAAAGCCCCCCATTGAGAAAGATTGGCTTTTGGTTGGCTACCAAGGCCTAATTTTTCCAAAACAACCTGATCCATGTTTTGGGCGGCTAAATTCAAAGCAACCGAATATAAAACATCCGAATCAATCGACTGAATGATTGCCTCGGTTGGGACATCGGTAAATTCAGAAAGTTTTTCTTTCATACTATCGGTAATCGCTTTTTCGGAACGAACAACAATCATGTCCGGCTGAATTCCCATTCCACGCAATTCATGAACGGAATGTTGGGTTGGTTTTGTTTTTAATTCACCGGCTGCCCGCAAAAAAGGTACGAGTGAAACGTGAATGTAAAAAGTATTGTCCGATCCAACTTCTTTTTTCATTTGCCGAATCGCTTCAATAAATGCCATCGATTCGATATCACCGATCGTTCCCCCAATTTCCGTAATAATTACATCGGCTTCGGATTCTTTTGCACCGCGAAAAATCTTGTCCTTGATGGCATCGGTCACATGAGGAATAACTTGCACTGTCCTACCCATATAGTCACCGGTTCGTTCACGATCAATTACCTCTTGATAAATCTTTCCCGAAGTAACATTAGAATACTTATTGGTATTAATATCCATGAAACGTTCATAATGGCCAAGATCAAGATCAGTTTCAACGCCATCCTGGGTCACAAAAGTTTCACCATGCTGATAAGGCGACATCGTACCTGGATCCGGATTCAAATAAGGATCGAATTTTTGAACGGTCACTGCCAGTCCCCGAGACTTGAGCAAACGGCCGAGACTTGCTGCAACAATGCCTTTTCCAAGCGAAGAAACAACCCCACCAGTCACAAAAATATATTTAGTTTGTTTCTTGTCTGTCATAAAATAAAAAAAACTCCCGACTTATTAGGTTAGGAGCTTGGCTCTATCGATTAGAGCGCCCTTATTCACATTACAGGTATGTTTGACAATCGTCAAGCTCTCTTTCTTGAAAATAAGAATTCAGAAAACGAAAGCTGAAAATGTCTTCCAATTTAAAAATCCCACTGAAATCAGTGGAATTAAAGATATCTGATTAAACCTCTTGGTCTCCATCACTCAAATCGTCAAGATCATTTTTATCTTTCAGGACATCAAGGCTTTCATCGTTTGTATTTAATTTAATTTCGCCTTCATCGCTATCGCTTCCAGCTGAAGAATCATTTGAATTTGAACTATCGGTATCGTCTTCGTCATCATCATCGCTATCGTCAGAGTCTTCGTCATCATCAGTATCGATCACATCGTCGTCATCATCATCGCTATCGTCGATACCAATCACATCGTCTTCGACTGCAGCAGCTTTCTTGCCGCGTTTCTTCTTTGGCTTTTCGTCTTCTTCATCGAGATCTTCATGAATCGACTCGTTAATTGAATCAATGGCAAACCAAGAACGCAAAGCCCATTCATTTTCACCCATGCTGATAAAAGATCCATCAGCATTTAAATCTGTATAAATCTGAACAATTGTTTGTTCGTCGAATTTTTCACCGCGAACCTTTTCAAGAGCAGCCAACAAATCAACGAATTTTGTCTGTTTGCGCTTTTCGTTTAATATCTCACGAGCTAATTCAATGTTGCTAAATTCCGCAATTTGTTCTTTTGTGTTATCTTTTAGTACCATCTATATTCCTTTTCCTGTCTAGGATGCTAATCTATCTTACTAACCGTTGGTGAAAATTGCAAGGTTAAATCGAATTTTCCTAAAGAATCCTTATCCTGAAACAATTCATACTCTATATGTAAGGAACCGGTCGCATCGACTTGATCGAAATCAACATTCTCCGTTTTAACAAGCATATCTATAATTCCCTGATCAGAGGCGTATTTTGATTCAGCCAGGTCGATTTTTTCATCATATACAAGTACCGTTCTACCGCCATGACCAAAATAGACAACTCGGGTTTTTTCTGGGGCAACTTCCAAGCGTATAAGATGATTTTCCATTTTATAAAGAATTGTATAAGAATGATCTTCGTTTAAAAGCAAGTCCCCTTGAACCGCTTGATTAACTGTCTGCTGTTCGCCGGCTTGATCAATTTTCGAAGCAATTTTGATATTAATAGCCGATTTAAAACTGTCTCTCATCATTAAAATTATACAGTTGTTCAATAATAGTCTAAAATTTAATTAATGACAACTCTTAATTCTGAAAAAGTCTTCCGAGATCCAATTCTTGGTTTTATTCATGTTGATGATTCGATTATTCTGGATTTAATTAATTCGCACGAGATGCAGCGTCTGCGTCGGATTAAACATCTTGGAGTAGCCAATTCAGTTTTTCACGGTGGGGAACAATCACGTTTCCAACATTCACTGGGTGTTTATGAAATATCTCGACGAATGATCCAAGCCCTTGACGACAACGAAAAATTTGCTAATGAAAGACACTGGGATCATGAAAATGATTTATTGGTTCAAGCTGCCGCTCTGCTTCACGATGTCGGCCATGGAGCTTATTCCCATACTTTCGAGCATTTGTTTGATACTGTCCACGAACAGTTCACTCAAAAAATTATTGTCGATCCGAGCACCGAAGTGAATGCTATTTTGAAAACTGTTTCAAATGATTTTCCAGAGCGAGTTGCAGCGGTAATTGGAAAAAGCTATCCGGATAAAAGAGTTGTTCAACTGATTAGTTCGCAACTGGATGCCGATCGAATGGATTATTTGTTAAGAGACGCTTATTATACCGGCGCGGAATACGGTCGATATGATATCGAAAGAATTCTTCGCTTAATGCGGCCGATTAAAGACGGTTTCGCTTTTGATATCGCCGGTGTCCATTCGATTGAGGATTATGTAATTTCCCGTTATCAAATGTATTTGCAGGTTTATTTCCACCCTGTCTCACGCGGAATGGAAGTCGTTTTGGAAAATCTTCTGATTCGGGCACAGGATATATTTGATAAAGATCCGGATAATCCTATTTTCTTCCCTATTATTAGACCGATTTTTGCTTTGAAAAACAAAATAGACATTCAAGACTACATTTCTTTGGATGATTCGGTTTTTAATACCGCCTTTAATATCTGGCAAAAAGTCGATGATAAAATTCTGGCCGATTTGTCCAAAAGATTCTTAGATCGTAAACCCCTCAAATCAATTGTTCTCAATGAGAAAACAAAAGACCTCATTCCAAGTCTTAGAAAGAAGATCAAAGATCGTGGATTCGATCCGAAATATTATACTGGTGAGAATGACGCAACCGATCTTCCTTATGAGAGTTATTCGCCAAAAACCGGCGAAGAGGGAATTAAATTTGTTTATCCCGATGGTCAACAGGTCGAACTTTCAAAATTGAGTCCATTGGTCGAAGCAATCAATGGAAAGGAATCAATCGACCGACGCTTCTTTTTCCCGAGAGAAATGCTTAGCAATCCGGAAATTAATCAACTTTACCTAAAATACAAAAAAACCTATTAAAATTACGAGTAAATAATTATTGTCGATTCAAGAAACCGATTTTTTCTTCATCTTCCGATATTTTTTTATCACGAATTATTGTCACTGATACAGGAGCGGTCTTTGCAATGTAACTCGCTTGAGAGCCTAAATGGCTTGACCATCCGGTTCTTGAATGTGCCCCAACAACGACCAAATCGATATCAGTATGTGGTAAAACATCTTTGACAACTGTTTCACCGGCATTGTCCCCTTGAGCGAACATTTTTTCTACTCGATCATTTTTTAAACCAAAATTTTTGGCTATCTGTTGGTAATCCATTAACGCTTTATCGATTCTATCTTGAAGCAGACTCATTTCATTAGCGTCCAAACGCGTTGTCACCGGCAGTTCATCCTCTTCAAGGACAGATAGGATTGTTAATTTTGCATGATCTTCCTTAGCTTGATGAATTGCAAAACTCAACGCAGATTGACCCTGAGGCGAGTCATCAACAGCGGCAAGAACATGTTTGAATTGTTTTGGCTTGAATTTGCTAACCATAAGTGCTCAACGTCCCCTTACAAATTAAGAAATACCAAATTTAATTTAAATCTGGTAATAACCCAAAGGCCATAAATCTGCTGAAACAAAAGCCCAGCATCATTAAAAACCGTGAAATTATTTATTATAGGTTATTGAACCTATAATACTTCCCAAGTTAAATTATCGTATAAGCACTCCTGAGAATCAAAAAAGTTTTCCAATATAGTAGTGAATTGCAACAGTTATCAGTCCGATCACAATATTTCGAATAATTGCCGGCCGCAAATGAAACTCGCCAAGTTTGGCTGCCAAACTTCCAGTAAGAGCAACAGCAAAAGTCGTTGCAACGATTGTTCCGGCAAATTTGAGATGGCCCGGCAATAAAAGCATTGCCAGTAGTGGAAACAAACCACCCAAAGCAGCACTAATCAAAGAGCTAAAAGCCGCCCCCCATGGATTTACATACTCGCCGATTTTTAAAGTATATTTAGCGGAAACAAGCGACTCAATCTCATGTTTTTGAATCAATTCATCAGCAATAAAATATGCAGTTTCTCTGTTAACTCCCCAACTGATGTAGTTTCTAGCGATCGTTTTACGTGCATAATTTTTGTCACGATCAATTTTCCTTTGTTCAATTTTAATAACAGCTCTTTCGATCTCGCGTTGCGCAGAGACGGAGGCATATTCTCCAGCTGCCATCGAAAAAGCGCAGGATAACAAATCGGAAAAGCCTGCAACCAGAATTAAAAAATTATTACTCGTTGCTGCAGCCGTTGAAAATAGAACGCCGACAACCGTTAGAATCCCATCATTGGAACCAAGGACACCAGCTCTAATCTTGTTTAAACGCTGCTCTAAAGTCTGCTTGTTTTTGGAATTTTTCATTTATGCAGCAACCTTCCAATTAAGTATGTAGCTGTCATTGTAAATAAACCGGAAAGGACATTTCTAGTAATACCTTTTTTTCGGTCATTGTTGCCAATCCGAGCAGCCAGATATCCAGTAATTATCAAGGCAAGCAGTACCCCAAAATAGGTCGAAGCAACCTTATAAGAACGGTTAACCATTAAAATTGCCAACATTGGCAGGGTAGCACCAATCGGGAAACTAATAAAAGAAGCCAAAGCGGCATGATAAGGATTTATTTTATCGCTAATATTAAATCCGTGTTTAACGCGGACAGCTGTTTCAATCGGCTTGGTCTTCATCATTTCGCTGGCAGCCCTTTGAGCGAGTTCTTTTGAAATGTCGTCTTTAATTAAAAAATCTTTTACCAAAGAAATTTGTTGATTAAAAGATTCCTGATTAGCAATTTCTTCTTTTTCAATCGCAGCATTTTCGGCATCACGTTGCCCATGTACAGAGACATATTCTCCAGCTGCCATCGAAATCATGCCGGCAATTGTCCCGGAAAATCCGGCAACAAAAATTACCCAATTATCATTAGTACGACCCTGAGTCGCGGCAAAGACACCCAAAACAATCCCAGCTACTGAAATGATGCCATCATTTGCCCCCATCACACTCGCCCGGACAACATTTATCTTCTCAGCTAAATTCATATTTCTCTCCATATAAATAAAAATGGATTGAGCATCCATTTTATTTTAAAAACTTAATCTCTATTTTGAATCTTATCGGATAATTAAGACAGAAATTGGCGCATATTTAGCCATATAAGCAGCTTGTGAACCAAAATATTTACTAATTCCCTTTTTTGAAAGTGAGCCAATAATCAAGAGATCGGCTTTCACCGCCGGAATAACATTTTTAACGATTGTTTCTCCAGCATTGCCTTCATCAACGATTTCCTTAATATCCTTTACACCGGCTTTGGCGGCTATATCCCGGTATTTTTTTAAATGTTCGACCAATTCATAACGTTCTCCGTGGACATAATCTTTCGTCAAAGCTTGATAGACATTCATTTCATCATTCTCCAAAATAGAAGTAATGATTAAAGTCGCATTGTCTTTAACAGCTCTCCTGACTGCGTATCGAAAGGCTAACTGCGCATCGGCTGAATCATCGACCCCCACGAGAATCCTATTAAAAACTTTATCTATTGGTTTTTCAGACATTCTAATACCTTTCTTAAGTAATTTTTATTCAGTTTTATATCTTTTTGTATCCGCCTAGTAAAAATAAAATCACGATTCTCAAGTTTTTCAAAAATCTCTTAATCTTCGACACCGACAACCGAATGATTTTCTAGTTGATAACGTTTATTGCCTTTTAATATTTCGACAATCGTCCAAACCAACAAAGCTATAATCGCAACAATCAAAGCATAAGCAATGATGTTAGCCAAAAATAACTGAGATTTAGTGGCATTGTCACCAAAGAAGGCAGCAATCTGTCCATTAGCTCCAGGCAGATTGATCAAATTTAGTAAAGTCAGGCTAAGAACTGAAATCCAGCCAAGGACTTTAACCCACATTGTGTTTTTAAAACGCCTTCCCATTTCAATATCACTATCCGTAAACATTAAAAGGGGCAGCATTGAAAACGGCAATGCAAAAGCTAAAAAGACCTGCGAATTGTTCATTAAAGTATTTAAAGCTTCGTGCTCATTGATAGCACTTTGTCCACTAGTCATCGAGACACAAATCAAAACCGGAATAACAGAAATCAAACGGGTTACCAAACGACGCAACCATAAGGGCATTTTCATATGAACAAAGCCTTCCATAATAACCTGGCCGGTTAAAGTTCCGGTAATTGTCGAATTTTGCCCGGAAGCAAGCAGAGCGACGGCAAACAAAGTAGATAAAATACCGGTTTTTGCAACACTGATTAAAATGCCATTACTTAAAGTCGATGTATCGGACAAGGCCTCAAACAAACCGAAAAAGGAAGGATCTTTAACAGCTCCGGATTTAAAGACAGCAACACCCATGATTAAAAGCAGTGCATTAACAAAAAAAGCGGCCGTCAGTTGGATATTTGAATCCCAGCTGGAAAAACGAACTGTCCGGGCAACATCTTCCTCATCATTGTGATCAATCTTACGGGTCTGCGAAATAGCCGAATGCAAGTATAAATTATGGGGCATAACGGTTGCACCAATAATTCCCAAGGAACCGGTTAACGGTGTCTGCCCACCAATATGCGGCGAAGTTGCAAATGCTTTTGCGCTTGGGACAAGTCCCGCAATGACCCCACTCCAATTAGGATCGGAGAGAGCCACCTGATAAACAAATACAAATAGAATTACAAGAATCAAAGCCACCACGATTGCTTCAATCTTTCGAAAACCGATTTTCGTCAACAATAAAAGTAAAAGAACATCGAAAACTGTTATGAAAACCGCAATAACTAATGGAATATGGAACAACAAATACAAGGCGATCGCAGCCCCGATGACTTCGGCGATATCGGTCGCCATAATTGCCAATTCAGTCATAATCCAGAGTACAATTCCCAGTGATTTGCTAGTCCGAGCACGAATTGCCTGGGCCAAATCCATTTGAGAAACAATTCCCAACTTCGCGGCCATATATTGCAGAAGCATTGCAATCAGGCTTGAAATCAGAATAGTTGACATCAGCAGATATTGAAAATTTTGGCCACCAGTAATAGAAGTCGACCAATTACCAGGATCCATATATCCAACCGCTACAAGTGCTCCGGGACCCGAATAAGCAAACAGGGTTCGCCAAAAACCACGTCCTTTTGGTACCTTGACAGTGCCGTTAATTTCCTCCAAAGAAGGACCATTCGCATAATGGATCAAGCCATGATTCCTGCGAGTTTTGCCTTCAGCATTTTCGCTCATGATAAATAAAACCTCTCATTTCTAAAAGAATCAATCAAAAAAGAACTATTAAAAAATTTTTAATAGAAAATTTGAATCTTTTAATCAAAATAAATCTGGCTATTTCCTGTTTATCATATCTGTCAATCCACTTGGATGTGGGTAGCTGATAAATAAAAACTAACCAAACTCACTATACAATAAAAAAAGCCTAAAAAAGGCAATTTTTCGCTAAATTATCTATATTTTCGATTCCTTGTGCTTTTTATCGCTGGTTTCCAATTGCAAAGTGACGTGATCGATATCGAATTTCTTTCGCAAACCATCGGTGGCATCGTCGAGAATTTTCATGTAATCAGCCGGTCGATTGCATTGTAAATGAGCCGAAATAGCAACTTCCGTAGTCGATAAAGCCCAAATATGAACATCATTGATTTTTTCGATTTCCGGAAAGCTTAAAAGATATTTCTCAACTTCATTTTCACTAATATTGTCGGGAACGCCGTTCGTCACTAAACTAAAAGCATGGCAGAGAACGCGCCATGACTCAAAAAGAATGAAGACAGCGGCAAAAATTGAAACCAGGGGATCAAGGATCACCCAGTTGGTAAAATTAATTATAAAACCAGCAAAAACAACGCAAAGACTAATCAAAGCATCGGCAAAAAAATGCCAATAATTGGCTTTTTCATTTAAGTCCCGTTTTGACCCTCTGTGGAAAATATAAGCAGTCAAGCCATTGATTGCAACACCAGTTAAGGCCACGATAACAACAATCCAGCCATCAACATGATCTTCCGGATTCATTAGACGCAAAAAAGCTTCCCAAATTACAATTGCCAAACTGGCGACCAAAATCAAAGAATTGGTAAAAGCTGCCAAAATTGTTGTGTTATAAAAACCATAGGTATGGTGTTTGGTCGGTTTGCGTTTAATCAAAATAACCGCCACGAATGCAATCACCAAACCGAGAACATCCCCCAGATTGTGAATCGCATCAGTTACGAGCGCCAAAGAACCGGCAAAAACACCACAAATAACTTCAAAAACAATGAACAACAAATTGATTGAAATGCCAAACCAATATTTATTGTTCGATTTACCCCTCTGAAAAAAACTCTCCTGATCCATAACTTAATACTAATGCGAGATCAACTCGGAAAAGAATTTTGTTGCATCGCCAATGATTTGTCGAATGGGGGCAGTTGTATTAATTCGTTCCATGTTAATGGCGATTTTATCCGCATCAGCCGGTGCATAATCGATCAAACCGGCAAAAGGATAAACCTGAAAGCTTGTACCGACTATAACAAGTAAATCGGCTTTGGAGACTGTCTCAACTGCTTCTTGAACATGCTGAGGCATTTCTTCGTAAAAAGTTATGTCGGGGCGTAAAACAGCATGATCCGATGCCCTGTACATCGACTTCAAATAATCGTCGACATTCGCTGACTTTTGATCGACCGGGGCGTAAATACGATACAAAGAACCATGAAATTCGATAGTTGAAGGGTCCAGTTTTGTATGCAAGCCGTCAACGTTTTGTGTAATAACGCGTGCCTTACCGGCTTTAACAAATTCGGCCATTTTCCGATGGATCGCGTTTGGTTTAGCATCAGGAAAATACATATTTTCTTTCATGAATTTGTATTGCCGTTCCGGGTCTTTTTGAAAACAGGTGTGGCTCAATAAATATTCCGGCCTGTCCAAGGCGCTCGTTGTATAAAGCCCTCCTTTGCTCCGATAATCGGGAATTCCCGAAGCGGTTGAAACGCCAGCCCCGGTCATAAAAACGATACGTTTTGCATTGTTAAATAAATTTTGAATTTCATCAGTAAGCATTAACCTAAAAAGTTCCTCAAGACAGCTTGTTTTTGAATCAAAAGCGTTCTTGTTGTTGGATCGGAGATCTTAACCAAGTCGGAAGCCAAACGAGAATGTTCTTCTTCTTTTTCATTGCTTGGGCCAATCTCAAATTGAAGAATCGATTGCAGGTCCTGAATATCTTTTTTTGCTTCCAACCAAGCTGGATTTTTAGCAATTAAGCTCTCCAATGCATCCACGCTAATATAATGTGCCAGGAAAGTAAAGTCATTCCTTAAATTCGGATAATGACGAGTAAATATTGCCAGTTCTTCAGCATTCAAGCTCATTAAAGCCAGACCGAAACCAATAAATTCCGGTGGAACCCCAACCGAGTATAAACTACCGGTAAAGGTGATTGCCCGAGGCATTTTGTAACCGTCGACCTGTCGGGAATAACCGAGAATGCCAACGTGCTGACGACGATCGCGACGTTTTGGAAAAGCATCGAAAATTTTTTGTAAATCATTGATCAGCTGATCGAGAGTTTCGTGATAACAATCCGCTGATTTCTTGGCGACATTAATTAAAACGTTTTGTTCCCGATCTGTCATCGAGACAGCTTGATTGTTTTGAAGGCCCGAACGAAGTTCTTTGATGGCTGATTGTACTTGCTTAAGCGGATAGTCGTAACGAAAAGCTGATTGAACAGTTGCTGTTTTTAAGCCGGGAAACTCTTGCAGATAGCGTTTAATCCATTTCGGTGATAATCCCCCGCGGAAAATCGTCGAACCAGTACCGGCGATCGGAAAAATTGGTAAATCCTTTTGATCGGAAAATTCATGCAAACGAGTCAAAGCAAGTTTATTGCCAATAATAGAATTCATAAATCCATTACTTAAAGCCGAATCGGAACCAGCCAAAAAAACACGCAGATAAGGAAGAGACTGACCGGTGCGCTGTTCATACAATTGTAGATACTCTTTTAAAATCTCTGGCGAATGCAATTGGGTTTTAAATCCCTCGAATAAAGGAATCATTTCAATGTGATCGGTATTGTTTGAGCCACTTGTAAATTCATCTGATTTAAAATGAGCTAATTTCGAAAACTTGTCTTCGATTTCGATTAACTGTTCGGACGTCTGCGCCATGGGCAAAATCGCTTCAAACAAGGGACGCTGTTCAAAAGACAGATCCCTGGCAAAATCTTCGGCTGAAAGCATTGTTGTCATTGCCTGCATCAGGCTGTATCCTTTTTCTTCCCAGATATTCGGCAGGCGGAAAGTCAGAAATTTGTCGCGGCCAAGTTGATGCCCTTTAAAATACTCGTAATGTTCGGAATACAAACGATCGATTACGGCCGCATCGGCGTGTTTGCCTTCCCAATCCCACATATATTCATCAGTATCCAAAACAGCAAAATTATTGAAGGCATCGTCGACCTCTTTATAGGCGGTAATAAAGGGATTTTTACTCTGATCGCCTTTAAAAAAAGGGACGCCTGCATTATCAGGATGCTGCGTACCCATAATATTAGGAATTTTTCTATCGATTTTATGCATGAGCGTCTCCTTCAGCGCGATGCTGCATTTTCATGTGTCCCTTTTGAATACCCTCCGAAACCAAAGCTTTTAAAGCGGCGAAATTTTGTACCAAACCAGTTGCTAAAACGACTTTCGCGAGTTCGCCGGACGTTTTAACATCAAGCAAGCGAAGAGCAGCTTGGGCGCTTTTTAAGCCATTAATCGTTCCACCGACAATCCCCAGACTAACCGGCAATTTAACACTGGCAGTCAATTGATTTTTAGAATTTATTTTCCAAGAGGTAAAAGATTTATAATTCCCATCAACTGCGGCATAAGCATGGGCTCCGGCCTCAAAAGCCCGCCAATCGTTTCCGGTTGCTAAAACAACCGAAGACGCGCCATTGAGAAAGCCCTTATTATCCGTCGCTGCCCGATGTAGATCAATCAAACCGAAATGTGATAAATCGGCAATTTTTTTAGCCGTCGATTGGTCGATCCCGGAAACGGTCGCCTTTAATTCTGTCATACTCGTCGTCGGTAAATTAGAAATAATCGCTGCAATCACGCTAATATTTCTGGCACGTAAAAAGTCAGCCAGACTTTCAAGGATTGTATTAACAATATTTGCTCCCATCGCATCTTTTGTATCAATTAAAAGATCAAAAGAAAAATGGTTTCCATCCAACTGTCGAAAATGAATTTGCTGCAAACCACCGTTTCGTTTGACAATTGAGGGGTAAGCCGAGTCTGCAATTTCTTTGAACCGCTTTTGATTTGCTTGATAAACCGTATTTATCTGATCAAAATCGCCGACCACCAAAATCTGTCCAAAACGTGAATGAGTCTGATAAACAGTTTGAATATTCCCTAAATATTTCGATCCATTATTTGCCGCAGCAACAACGCTGGCCTCTTCTGTCGCCATCGGAACAACATATTTTTTTCCATCGACCTGCAGTCTGTACAAGACACCCACCGGCAGAGAAAAATCAGTTAAATAGTTCTCGATTAATTTCTCATGCTCAAAAACAGCTTGCTCTTGGAAACTTTTTGCCAAACTTGGATCACTGACAATTTCAGCGAGCCGTTCCTGATAGTTTTTTTCATAAAATTTAGTCATTTCAAGCCATCAAAATAGTTTACGCCGATTGCCCGACGGACTTTTGTCATTGTTGCCTCGGCAACTTCATTAGCGTGATCGGAACCGTTTTTAAGCATTTGCAAAACAGCCGGAATATCTTGCGCAAACATTTGCCGCCGTTCTCTAATCGGTTTGAGTTCGTTTTCAAGAACATCAATCAAATGCTTCTTAAGCTTCATATCGCCAAGTCCTCCATGCATGTATCGATCTTTTAAATCGGCAACATGTTTCTTGTCCGGATCAAAAATATCCAAATAGGTAAAAACAACATTACCCTCAACATGTCCCGGATCTTCAACACGAATATGTTTGGGATCGGTATACATTTGCTTGACTTTTTTAGCAACGGCATCCTCATCATCGGACAGATAGATCGCATTGCCTAAAGATTTGGACATTTTTGCATTGCCGTCAATACCAGGAATTCGGCCAAGCCCGTTTGGAGGAAAAACACCTTCCGGTTCAACAAGTGTATCAGTATGATAAGCAGAATTAAAAGAACGGACCAATTCGCGAGCCTGTTCAATCATCGGTTCCTGGTCATCACCAGCAGGAACTTTTTGTGCACGAAAAATGGTAATGTCAGCCGCTTGGCTGACCGGATAGGTAAAAAATCCGACCGGAACAGATTCGCCGAAACCTTTTTGCTGAATCTCAGCTTTGACAGTCGGGTTTCTTTGCAAACGTGCCACCGAAACCAAATTCATATAATACTCAGTCAACTCAAAGAGGCCTTTAATCTGTGATTGAACAAAGATTGTTGTTTTTTTAGGATCCAGGCCAACTGCCAAATAATCCAAAGCAACTTCCGTCAGACTGTTACGAATTTTTTCCGGATCGCGGGCATTGTCTGTAAAAGCTTGCGTATCGGCAATCATGACAAAGGAATCATAATTACCGGAGTTTTGCATTTCAACACGATTTTTCAAAGAGCCGACATAGTGTCCAATATGAAGTTTTCCGGTTGGACGATCACCGGTCAAATATATTTCTTTTGTCATGTTTTCAATTATAGATTTTTAATCAAACAATTTTATAAGGAGATAATAATTATTCGACAAAAGGGTATAAATTTCAGCCTGGTTTGAAATCAAGACAGATTTTTCTAATTAAAAATTAAAAAACAGAATCGGTATTTTTACCGGTCCTGTTTTCAATCAATTAATAAATCTCTAGCGGGTTCTCTTTTTTAAAAGCCAAAAACGTTTTCCAAAAATCAACCACCAGGTAAAAGCCGTGATGCCGACACCCCAGGCCATCCACCAAATTGTTGTTGATAAATTGCTTGTAATCGAAAAGAAATACGATGGGGAAAATAAGCTGAGCATCATAGGAAAAGCGAAATCCCAAAAAGCCAACAAAGCCACAAAAATAAAGAAGGGTTTCTTCAACTTTGGGAAGCGAACGTATTTCGTATCACTTTCAAGTGAATAATGTTTATAAAAATACATGGCCAGAATAAATAATGGAATTGAAATTATAAAGAAAAACGTCAATAAGTAAATCGGATAAATTGAAAGTTTGCTTAAAAACGATCTCAGACCATTGTCGATTCGAAAATGCCATTTATATTGGTAAGCCAGAAAACGTATAAATTCTGCCAAAATAGCTGAGGCCAGCAGGACACTGAACCAAGCGGCAAAAAAAGTGTAGAATTTTCCAAAAATAGTGCCGACAAAAGAATCGATTAACAAACCAACCGCGACTAAAATTGTCGCAAACTCCAAAACAATGATTTCATTTTGCAGCAGCCAGGAAAAATGTAACTTGATAAATTCACCGGGTATCAAAAGAATTTTTGTCAAATATTCGAATACCGCCCAGAAAATAGCTAAAACAGAGGGAAGGAAAAACAACCAAAAAGTTTTTGCCAAGGCAACCTGAATACCGTTTTTTGTACGCTGCAACATATATGCGTTAATCCAGTGTGTCTGATCAATCAAGAAAAAAATCGCTCCAATTAAGATAATCAATAATACCGAACTCATTCCATCCGACTGATTAAATTTAAAAGCTTGGGCATAAAATCCATCTCTATTAAAGGGCCCGGCGTTTTTTGAACTTTTCGCAGTTATCGGAAGAAGAACGTAATTACTAGCACTCGATCCTCCAATTGAAGTTACACTGTTGTTGCTTACATATATACTAGCGGACAAGGAACTATCAGAAGATTCCTTCCGATCGCCGTAGTATTGAAGAACCTCTTTTTTAAATCCGGCAAAAGTTTTTGGAAGAATTTTAATCATTTTTCGATAACTGTTAGTGGAATTATTAAAATTGGGATTGATAGTACTTAAATAAAGAAATAATTGGTTGGATTGGGAATTTCCTTTGAATTTTTCTGTATCGCCGTAAGCTGCTTTTTTCTGCCAATCATTAACTAATTTTTCGGCTTTTTTTGTGCCAACCAAACTATTGGCATAGTCTTGTATATCGTAATAATGACGGGCGTCGAAATGCCTGTCAAAAGCGTTTCTTGCCTGGTACCAGCTTGCATCATTTAAAGCCATACTGCTCAAACCGAAAATAGTGACAATTACCAGAATTGTCCAAATCGATACCTAGCGCAATTGATAATAAAGTTTGATTGAATGTCTCATTATTTATTGGTCCTCTTACCCGCCGATTGACGCAAACGATAGTCCTCTTCAAAAGTGGCCCGAAAAATATCATCGGAATTAACCGGCAATTGCTCAATGTATTGGGCCTTGGTTCGTTTAATCCGAGACGCTACTTTACTGTTGTAATCTTTAAAAAGAACAACATATAAATGCCCGCGTTTTTCTAAAATATGCCCACATTCCGAAACGACTTTCGGTAATTCACCTTCAATTACCATCTGAAGTTTAGCGACGTTGGCAGTTTTTAGTTCTTCACCCGGCAAATAATCTTTTTCAATCTTCCCATTTTTTAATAAAATAATTCGATCAGCCAAAAAATCCAATTCCTCTAAATTGTGGGAGGCAATCATAACCGATGTATCGCTATTGGAAACAGCGGTAATCAACATTTGTTTTACCTGATCTCTGATAATCAAATCCAAGCCATCCAATGGTTCGTCAAGGAAAATATATTTGGACTTACTCGTAATTGCAGAAATAGCCAATATTAAACCACGTTGCCCCTTCGACATACCAGAAAGTTTTTTATTAAGAGAAAGATTATTCGTTTTAAGCAAGTTTTTAAACCAGTCGATATCAAGTTGTGGATAACTAACTTTAAAAATTCGTGCCAACTGGTTTGCTGTAAAAGCATTTGTAAAATTATCCGGCGAATCAAGATAAAAAATCTCTGAGCGGGCATCAGCGGATTCGTCAGAAGTAACCCTGCCCTGGTCAGGCACATATTCTCCGCTAATCAAGCGAAAAAGAGTCGTCTTACCGACTCCATTACGTCCAATTAAACCAACAATTTGACTAGGTTTTAACGAAAAGCTAATTCCGGAAATAACTTTCTTGTTCTCTAATGTTTTCGTTAGATTATCAATTTTCAGCATTCTTCCCTCCCAGTATGTCGTTAACAATTTTTTTGATTCTTTCTCCTTTGACGCCGCTTTTTATTAATTCGGCAATCACTTGAGACAGATCGGCAAGCAAACGATTTTGATTAGAATTTTTAACACTGGCTGTATTACCGGTTATGAAAGTACCCTTACCAGGAATCGTTCGAATTACTTTTTGGGCTTCAAGCTCCTTGTAAGCTTTTGCCACTGTGTTTGGGTTAATTTTTTCTTGTAAAGCTGTTTCGCGAACAGACGGAAGCTGGTCGTTGGCAGATAAAACGTCAGTTGCAACTTCATTTTTAATTCGATCAACTAATTGTAGATAGATCGGTCTTTTCTGAGTTATTGCCATCTGGCCTCCGTAAATTTACAAGTTGCGCCGATTAAAAACGACTCCAGCAATAGTAAAAAATATTAAAGTCCAAATAATCGAAGCGCTAATAATTCCCGTTTGACTAATGTGCGAGAGCTGAGCCATAGCTTTGGAGCCGTCAAATACTTGAAGCTGAATATAAGTACTGACATTAAAAGGATTCCATTTAATTAAGTGAAAGTGTTTGTAAAGAAAAGCTGATAGCAAGCTGCTAACAATACTGCCACCCAACCAAATTATAAAAGCCGATGCAATGGCGATCGAATTTGATTTCAACAGACTTGAAAGCATCAGGGCTATTGAACCAATCAAGAATATATATAGAAGATAAGTCACAAAGTTTTCCCAAATATAAGTGATTTCCCCGTGTCCGCTTGAAACGAATACAAGTCCTTTATTAGCGACTGTTATCGATTTGCCAAAATCTTTACCAGAAAATACGATCAGCCAACAGAGAAGATAACTCGCTACAGCGAGCAAGTACCAAAGAACATAATCAAACAATAATTTAATAATTTTTGCAAAGAAGATAATCATTCTTGAATTGCCACGGGAAACAATCACCTTGATCGTATCGAATTGAAATTCTTCGGCGAGTGTCGAACCAAACGAGACAAGCATGAAAATGAAAATAAAGGCATCAAAATAACCGTGATGGTAAACAAAATCTACTTCAGCATGGCTTGGATCAGCCAATAAATAAGCAATCATAGCCAAAATTGGAGTGAAAAATATGATAAGGCTATAAACCAAATAATTCAAACGATGAAAAGATTTAAAAAACTCTTGTCTGATTGCCTGCATTATTCTTCACCCCCATTAATCAAATCAATAAATGAATCTTCCAAACTTTGTTTTTCCTCTCTGATACCTTTTATTTCAATCTTATTCATCACCAATTGCTGCAACAATTTATTTAAATTATGTTTTTGATCGGTTAGGACCTGCAAATCTTCTGTGACAGTTGTCGTCTGAAAACCCGAAGTCTTTAAAAGATCTTCTGCTTTGGAATCATTTCCGGTTTGCAAAACAATTGTCGATCCCTCTTTGCCATGTGATTGGCTGGCAAAGAAATCCGTTTTGGTGCCATTGAATAAAATATGACCATGATTGACTACTACCAAGTCGTCGGCCACCAGCTCCAATTCGCTTAAAATATGAGAACTAATCAAAACAGAAACTCCCTGATCGGCAAGACTGCGCAATAAAGCACGCATAGAATGAACTGATTGTGGGTCAAGACCATTCATGGGTTCATCCAAAATTATCAATTCCGGATTATCAAGCATTGCAATTGCAACGCCAAGACGCTGTTTCATTCCGAGAGAATATTTCTTGGCCTTCCGATTAGCAAATTCGGTAATCATTGTCTGTTCCATGATTTTGCCCAAATTTTCGGCAGAAGTTCCCTGAGCGTATAATTTCAGGTTGCTATATCCAGACATATACGGGTAGATTCCCGGAGTTTCAATGAGGGAACCGACTTTCTTCAATGGCGCCGTGTGTGTTTTGGAAACCTTTTGGCCATCAATTTCGATTGTTCCTTGATAACCGGTCAAACCGGCAATTGACTTCATAATTGTTGTTTTTCCGGCCCCGTTCGGACCGATAAGTCCAACGATTCGACCCGGTTTTATATTAAAAGAAACATCAAACAAGACTTTCCGATTACCAAAATTTTTATTTACTGCTTTGACACTTAACAAACTCGCAGTCTTTTCAAGCATTTTCCCTCCCAAATTTTATCATGTGTACTATATTAATTAGTACAGTTTGAAAATGCAAGTTTTTATTTTTTTGATTTTCGATAATCTTGTCAGAAAAATTGACATTAAAAATATTTTTTACTTATTCTAATGATAAAATTTTAAACTGTATAAATTTCTTTCAAAATTATTTAGCTCTGTTTTTATATTATTAATGATTTTTCCTATTTTTGCGGTCGAAGCGTCAGCACAAAAACCGCATTATAATATTACAACCGATGTCACCTATCCGCCTTTCGAGTTTCAAAAGAAAAACGGTACATACACCGGTATAGATGTCGAAATTATTAGAGCAATTGCCAAAAAAGAAGGCTTTACGATGACTTTAAAGCCGATCTCATTTAATTCGGGAGCTCAAATGGTACTTTCCGGACAAATGGATGGGATAATCGCAGCCATGACCATCACATCTGAAAGAAAGAAAGTTTATGATTTCAGCAAACCCTATTACCGAACTGGAATTATTTGGGCAGTTTCAAAAAAATCACATATTACGAAACTTTCTCAACTCAAAGGCAAGACCGTCGCTTTGAAGACGGGGACTGCTTCAGCGGATTACGCCAAAAGTCTACAGAAGAAATACGGCTTTAAAATTACTTATTTCAGTGATTCCAATACTATGTACAACGATGTCGTAGTCGGAAATTCAGCCGCTACCTTCGAGGATCAATCCGTTATGAAATATGCGATCAAAAATGGTCTGCAGTTAAAAATTCCAAGTAATAAGATTGGAAATGCTGGCTACTATGGTTTCGCCGTTAAAAAAGGAAAGAATGAAGCGCTTTTGAAAGCCTTCAATCGTGGTTTGGCTTCAATCAAAAAAGATGGTACTTATGATAAAATCGTCAAAAAATATCTCGGTGAAAGTCAAAAAAAGATCTCCAGCAATTCAGCAAGTACTGAAAATTCTTCTTCAATTTGGTACCTATTGAAACAAAACTGGCCAAGTTTCGTTAACGGAGTAATCGAAACAATCAAATTAACAGTTGTAGGAATAATTTTAGCCTCGATTTGGGGAATTCTCATGAGAGTCTTAGGGGTTGCCGAATCTAAAATTCTTCGTACTTTTTCCAACATAATTATTTACATTTTTCGTGGTTTGCCGCTCTTGGTTCTGGCTTTCTTTATTTATATTGGTCTTCCACACCTTTTAAATGTCAAGATTCCTGCTTCTGTCGCCGGTATTTTGACATTGACGCTCAACAGGGTGCCTACACAGGTGCTTTTGTTAAAGGGGGCTTTTTGTCCGTTGACAAAGGGCAGATGGAAGCAGCCCGTTCCAATGGACTGAGTTACTGGCAAGCAATGCGTTATGTCGTTATGCCCCAAGGAATGAGAATCACGGTTCCGAGTTTGATCAACCAGTTCATCATTACCTTGAAGGATACTTCGATTCTTCAAGCGATCGGCCTCGTTGAGCTGACTCAGACAGGTAATTTAATTGTTGCCAGGACCCAGCAAGGTTTTCAAATTTGGGCAATTGTAGCAATCATCTATTTGGTTATGATTACCTTATTAACTTGGCTTTCAAATTTTGTTCAATCAAAAATAAAAGCTTAGAATATTTTTATGAAGAGAATCCTTGTTTTAGCAACCGGTGGGACAATTAGCTCAACACCTCAAAAAAACGGTTTGGCACCAGGAATAACAATTGAGCAATTATCTTCTTTTTTTGATCGGGCCGATAACGAGATTGAATTTATTCCAACTATGGATAAAGATTCAACCAATATCCAACCAGAAGACTGGTTGACAATTGGTAGACAGATTTTAGAACACCCAAAATTTGACGCTTATATCATCACTCATGGAACCGACACGATGGCCTATACAGCTTCCGCTCTTTCTTATTTATTAAATGATTTGAAAAAGACCATTGTTTTGACCGGTTCGCAAATTCCTCTCTCCTTTGAACACACCGACGCCAAAAGAAACATCGCCGACGCTTTAACTGTTGCTTCAAAAGCGGATTTTCCCGGAGTTTATTTAGTCTTTGATGGTCAAGTGATTGCCGGGACGAGAGCAGTAAAAGTTAAATCTCATTCATTTGATGCTTTTGCCAGCATTAATTTCCCAGTTGTCGCAAAGGTTGAAAATAATCAGCTGGAGAAAAAATATAATCCCACTTTCAATCCCGCAGCCTTCAAAACAAAATTCTCTCTCGATACAAATGTGTATTTATTAAAAGCTTTCCCAGGTTTATCGGCCAACTTCTTTGATTTTGTTTTGAAAGAAAAAGCCGGTTTAATCGTTGAGAGTTTTGGAAACGGTGGTTTGCCGGATATCGGACGCGACTTGGTTTCTGGTGTAAAAAGTCTATCCAACGCTAATTTACCGGTAATTATTACAACTCAGATTATGAATGAAGGCCAAGATATCAGCCTCTACGAAGTTGGTCAAAAAGTAGCGGCAGCCGGCGGAATTACATCCGGAGATATGAACACCGAAGCCATTGTGGCTAAATTGATGTGGGCCATGGCACAAACCAAAGACTTATCCCAAATAAAAAAAATCATACAAACCCCTATCGCCCACGATTTAGATCGGCTATTAACTTAAAAAGGAGCACAAAAGTGCTCCTTTTTAAGTTAATAGGGACTATATTGACTGACATCAATTACTTGATCGGCCTGTCCAGCTACAAAGCGGTCATGTGTTGCAACAATCACAATTTTACCCATATCGGCCAGATGACGAAGACTTTGCACAACGATCTGTGTGTTTTGAAAATCAAGCGCATCAGTTGGCTCATCGGCTAAAACAATTTTTAGATTTTTTAAATAAAGACGTGCCAGCGCAACCCGCTGCGCTTCGCCACCCGATAAAGTAAAAAATTTACGCTTCAAATAGGATTCATCCAATGAGAAATGATCCAAGGCAGAGACCAAATCCTGTTTAGGAAAACGTCTGCTAATATTGAGATTACGCTGAACACTGTCTTCTTCAATCAGTGCATAATTTTGAAAAAGATAACCTAAATAATTCCTGAAATAACCTAGTGGCTTAATGTCATCTAAATTGATATCGTCAACCCAAATGTCACCCGAAGTAAAATAATTTAATTTGGCTAGGCAATCAAGGATTGTCGATTTTCCAATACCGGATGGGCCGGTAAGTGCATAGAGATTACCACTATGAAAATTGCAGTTGACATTCGTCAAAAGACTGCGATCACCTTGATACTTTTTTTCTCCTTGTTCAACTCTAATCATCAGTCTTCTCCTTTGATTGCTTGGCTGATTCTATGATCAGCACGTAAAGCTTGTATGATTAACAATAATAATTGGAAGATTGTCATGGATGCGATTACACCCGAAATTAAAGCCCGATTATTGTAACCATTATATATGGATGCAGCAAACATTCCTTCCAAAACTGTTACCGACAGGCAAACTAAAGTAAAGAGAAAATGAATACGCGCCAAGTATCTTCCAGATAGTCTGCGAATAGCAATCTTTCTATCATAATTTGAGAAATATATTTGGTTAACCAGGATATAATTTATGAACAGCATCAAAATCAAAATAGCCAAGACGGACAACAACAAAACTAAATGCTGTCTGACCTGCTGATAAGCCTGTAAAGCATGACTTCGAATATTCAAGTAACCACCAATTTGACGACTAATATGTCGCTTTTGGGCTTGTTCGGCCAAAGCATGATAGTTTGATACAACCAGTCCCTGTTTTGAAATCAACGAATCCCAGTAATGATCGGCATCTTCGTTATCGCCGCCAAGAGAAACTGTGGATAGTACCAATATAACCGGTTCTTTAACATAACCATCGTAAAAACCGAAATCGATGCCTTCTGTGTTATAAGTAAACGCCCGTTGTCCATTTTTAATCATAATTTTTTTATAGTTCAGTTCCCTGCCATACAGTTTGGAAATTTGAGCCATTGGCAGTTGGTCAAAATAATTTTTTGAGAGACGATCGCTTTGAGACTTCAGTTTTTCAGGAAAAAGAAAGTAACTATTTTCACTTTGTGCAGGTATGCTTAAGCGATGACCACTAGCAGTTAAAATTTTATTTTTCTTCAAATATTCGGCATTAACAATAAGGACATTACCAAAATCGACATCATCATAATCGTTAGAGGTTTTGCCTGTTGATTCGTAAGCCCCATAACTCGCATGATACCTTTGTGCTTTTCTGACCAGTTCACCAGCCGGTAAGCAGCCTTGTCCTCCTGGTCCTGTTCATTATCGAGCAAGGCATATGGCGAAAAATACGGCGTGTAATAATTTCCCAAATGCTGCCAGTTTGATAATTGTTTCTCCATACGACTGTTAATTGCAAACTGGCCTAGCAGCAGCATTAGCGTGACAATAATCGTTAGCTCCGTAATGGCCTTAAAACAAATACTGGTAACAAGTATTAAAGTACTTTTTCCATCACCTTTAATACTGTTTTGCAAACTATTAGTACTATGTGATGCCATGTGGAATAAAAAGGCAAAGACACTGACAAGAATTTCAGCAAAAATTAAAAGAACAGCAAAATAGACTGTTAACGGCATAACACCCATTACTCGATAGGAAAACATCGTAATCACAACAATTAAAAACCAGGAACGAAAGTAATTAAAAAAACAATTTGATCATGAATGAAATATTTCCAAGCATCCTGAAATTTTGAAACGCCTTCTAAGTAAGCAATATTAGAAGCACGCAAACGTTTAAAATTAGCTACGATGAAAACAACCAATAAAATAAGCAATAGTAAGATTAAAAAAACAGCAAAATAATTATCACTTAAAAAATTATAAATAATTGTATTCCAATTGCCACTATCACGTTTATAGTGCAGTCCCAATCTGTGAAGTTCTTTAGCAACAGCGGTACTGGAAATGTTGCCGAAGAAATAGAGTGGATATCTTAAGTCACTGGTTTCAAATTCTTGTTTGCTTGCAATTGATTGCTTCGAAATTAAAGACTTCGAAAATTTTCTTGTACTGCCGATAACATAAAATTTAGTTCGAGGAACATTCTCAGTTGTTGGCACATTAAAAACTTTCACAATATTAATTTTGCGTTCATTAGCAAATTTAGCTAAATGATGATTTACCACATTAATCGAAGTGCCGGCATCGAGAGAAGTGATATTGTAGGGACGCGCCAATGTAGAAATATAGTTTCTACCTGTCTGTAAGGAAAATATCACAATCAACAAACAAAATGATATTGCGGTCACAATAATTGATAAACGTCTGACTTTTTGCAAAACAAGAAACCCTTTCTTTATAAAAACAACCACCTCGGAAGGGGGCTGTTCAACATTAACAGATATTAACGAACTTTAACATAATTATAACGAGTCTTGTTACCAGCGTTAGGTATTTTGGCAACTGCAAGGAATCCTAAGTTGAATCTCAAATCACTCTAATCAAATTTTAGTTGAAAACGATGCTCTATCTATCCCCACCAAAAAACATCGTATCAGACCATATAGAGAAACACATGTAATTCAAATTTGATTAAATTGTTAACCATTAGCGACTTGAGCGCGCATATTTTATCAATGGCATCAGGATTTCTTTTAGCTATTCAGCAAAAGAATCCCTTTTATTGGTAGATTGCAAATTTAATCCGAATTTTTGGACAAATTTGTCAGCATAACCTGATACGGTGTTTGCCAGTCGAGTATTTTAAGCGGTCGCTGGTTAATTTGGAGTAACGTCGTCGTTAAATCTTGAGCACTAATGTGCTCAAAATAAGTCCCTTTAGGATAAAAATAACGTAAATTCCGATTAAAGCGTTCATTACTACCACGTTCAGCTGGCGTATAAGCATGGCAGTAATAGGTCTTAATACCATATTGTGATTCAAGTGATACTAGCCCACTAAACTCAGTGCCACGGTCCACAGTAAAGCTGTGCACCGGACCATTAAAAGTGGTTAGGAACTTAGTTAGTGCTTCATTAACAGTCGCTGTCGTCCGATCTTTTAACCGGTATGCCCAAAGGAACCGTGATTTTCGATCGATTAAAGTTAATAAAACTGCCTTACTATGCCCACGAGGACCAACGACTGTATCTAGTTCAAAATCGCCGATGCGATTACGTTGATTAATCATCATGGGACGCTGTTCAATTGATCGCCCCAAAGATTGATTATATTTGGATCGTTGGTCAACGTTACGCCGTTGGCGTACGCCATGTTCAGGTAGATCATTCAAGGAGAAACCAATTCTCCCCTGATTTAGCCAATTATAAATAGATTTAGTAGCTAGTTTAAATTCGTGAGCAATCATTCCTGGTGACCAGCTTAGACGTAAATGGTTGAGAATTTTTTGCTTTAACTCATCGCTCAGCTTAGTTTTCCGACCACATCGTGATCGCTTGTATTCGGCATCTGTTTGTGCTAATTCAGCCTGATAAGGTTGACATCGAGATAATTCATAAGAAATTGTTGACGGTGATCGGTTCAGCCGAACGCCCATTTGGATATTGGACAGCCCTAGTTCACAAAAAGTTTCGATTTTAATTCGTTCGGAATAGGTTATACTAGACAAAAGATCAGCTCCTAAAAGATGGGTTTGTGGTAAACACCATTTTAAAGGAAGCTGATCTTTTTTGTCCGAACAGCGTTCGGATTAATTTTACAATCTACCTATTAAAGAAAAGATTTTTGTAATTTTAAAAAATGAAGCATATGTTGACGATTTTAAAGAAATAGTAATTTATTACTATTTTTAGGGCCTTTTTCGCGAAAATTAGTACTATCTGACTAGTTTTTTACTTTTTATGAAAATTATAGTAAAATAAAAATGTTAAACGTTAATAAATAATTGTAGTTTTTAAAAAATTGTTATGGATAACTTTGCAATTCTCAAGACAATTCTGCTCATCTTACTAATTTTGTCAGTGCTACTGAATAAGTACTATTATCGTGAACACAAAGAACAATTAATTCGCTACCGAATTTATCTAATTTCAGCTTATGGAATATTGATTTTCCTGATTTGCAACCAAGTGATTATGTTCGATCTATTAAATTCATTAATGTGGGCATTAATAATTATCAGTCTTTATTATCTAAGCTTAAAAGTGTATTTAAAAGAAGATTAAATATCAAAAATAGAGATTTGTTTTCTTAGTAATTAAATCCCCCAGATTAAATTATTTAATGGCTTTTTTGTCTTATCTAAATTCCACAAACCTTGGAACCATTGTTTCAAATGACTTATTTTTTTAAATTTTTGGGCAAAGAAAAACCACGGATTAAAGTCCGTGGTTTTAATTAAGTAATTCAATAAAAGTTATTACTTTAAAGCAGTCCAGTTCCAGTCAGTGAATTCTTCAATATCACGGCCTTCATTACGAGTAACTTCAAAGTGTTTATCAAGAATTTTATTCATGTCATCGATAAAGCTATCGGCTTTTTCACCATCAATAACGCCTTCGTCTTTCAATGCTGAAACGGCATCGATAGCTTGGTGGAAACGATCCAAATGAGAATAAACACGCATATCATATTGGGTAGTAATGTCACCATCTTCACGGTAACCATGAGCATGAAGATTATGATGATTGCGCTCATAGAAGATTGCTTCAATCAAATCTTCAAAGCCATGGAAGCCAAAGACAACCGGCTTACCAGCTGGAAAGAATTTATCAAATTCTTCATCAGATAGTGAACGATCATCGTTTAACGGACCAACCTTCTTCTGCAAACGACCTAATTCAACAACATTGACATAGTGGAACTTTACGTCTGGGAAGCTCTGATTGACCAACCACAAAGCGGCCAAAGTCTCAATCGTTGGTTCAGTACCAGCAGATGCGAAGGTAATATCAACATCCCCATCAGGAGAAGTAGAAGCCCAGTCGACAATACCAAGACCATTGTTAACCAGTTTCTCAGCTTCTTCAGCAGTAAACCACTGTTGACGAGGTTGTTTAGAAGCAACAATATGATTAATCTTTTGACGATCAACCAATGCACGAGAAGCAACGGCTAATAATTCATTACCATCAGCCGGTAAGTACTGACGAATATAATTTTGTTTCTTCTCGGCTAAATTAGTCAACATTCCAGGATCCTGGTGAGTATAACCGTTATGATCTTGTTGGAAGACAGTCGAGGTGGAAATTAAGTTCAATGATTGGTACTTATTACGCCATGGTTCGGCATCGGCTTGGCGAATCCACTTGAAGTATTCATTAATCATTGAATCAACAACGCGCAAGAATGATTCATAAGAAGCAAACATGCCGACACGGCCAGTCAAGGTATAGCCTTCCAGCCATCCCTCAGCTTCATGTTCAGAAAGTTGAGAATCAATAATCCGACCTTCAGGCGCCAACAAAGCATCATTAGGGAATTTAATCTTGCTCATCCACTGACGAGGTGTCTTATCAAAGAGTTTCCAAAGACGGTTAGACATCGTTTCATCAGGTCCAAAGAAACGGAAACGAGTTGGATTTAGTTTAGCAACGCCAGCCAAGAACCCAGACAAGGTAACCATATCCATGTTCATGTTAGCATCCTTCATTTCGGTTCCACGATTCTCAGGAGTAACACCAGTTGAATATTCCTTCCAATCAGGAAGCTTCAAATCAGAATTATCAACACCAGCATTAGCCAGTGGATTTGCAGCCATTCTCTTGCTGCCCTTAGGAGCAATTGCAGAAATCTCGGCTTTCAAAGAACCATCTTCATTAAACAGTTCTTCAGGCTTGTAAGAATTCATCCACTCTTCGAATTGTGGCAATTCTTCCATGTGCTCTGCCGAGAAATTCAATGGAACTTGGTGAGCACGGAAACTATTTTCAATAGGATTACCATCCTCATCAAACTTTGGACCGCCCCAACCCTTTGGCAAACGAGCAATAATAACCGGCCATGCAGGAATTGTGCCATCTTGATATTTGTTGTTTTCGCGAGCATCTTTTTGGATTTGTTTAATATCTTCGATCGCTTGATCAAAAAGCTTTGCAGCCTTCTTGTGATAAGTCATAAAATCATGAATCTCATCATTTTCAAGGAAGCGAGGAGACCAGCCAAGTCCTTCAAAGAACTTGGCAATCTGTTCATCACTCATACGGCTAAAGATTGTTGGGTTGGAAATCTTCCAACCATTCAAATCAAGAATAGGAAGGACAGCACCATCGGTCTTAGGGTTGATAAACTTGATACCGTGCCAAGCTGTCATAGCTGGACCGGTTTCAGCTTCACCATCACCAACCGTAACGAAACCAACTTGGTCAGGATTATCAAGAATAGCTCCGATACCGTGGGAAAGTGAATAGCCTAGTTCGCCACCTTCATGGAGTGATCCAGGAGTTTGAGCGGTAGCGTGAGATCCGATTCCACCAGGAAATGAAAAGCGCTTGAATAACTTGGACATACCCTTAAGATCTTGAGTAATTTCAGGATAATCCTCAGTATAAGAACCATCAAGGTATGAATTAGTAACCATAACTTGGCCACCATGACCAGGTCCTTCGACATAAAAAGCATTCAAACCATACTTATTGATGAGACGGTTTTCATGGGCATAAATGAATGTCTGTCCTGAAATCGTACCCCAGTGTCCAATTGGCTTGAACTTGACGTCTTCCGACTTTAAAGGAGTCTTTGTAATACTAAAGAGCGGATTGTTCTTTAGGAAAATCATTCCGCCTGACAAGTAGTTGGTTGCACGCCACCACTTATCGACGAGTTCTAGATATTCAGTTGAATCATAATCAACTGCAGGTGCATTAACTGCCATGTATTTAATATCTCCTATAATCTTTTTGTTCTAAAGCACGTGTTTTAGACGCACCCTAACATGATCCATTATACAGCAAAGATTTAGCCGGTTAAGACCGTAAAAACCCTTAGTATAACTGATAACGCTTACATTTAATAAAGAATTAAAATCTAATTATGAGCAAAAGAACAAAGATTAAAAAAACACAAGTTGAACAACTTTTGGATAAAAATAAGATTCCTTACCAATCATTAGAACTTAATGTTTTAAATCAAAGCAGCACAGAAATTAAAAAAAATTTGTCAAAGGCGGGTATCCCCCGAGAGTCTTTGATTTATAAAACGCTGGCCTCAAATGGTGACAAAAGCGGCCCGGTGATTGCCGTTTTACCAGTCACAAAACATTTGGACGAGAAAAAACTGGCAGCTGTTTCCGGAAACAAGCGTACAGAAATGATTCCCTTAAAAGAACTGCAAAAAACGACTGGATACATTCATGGGGCAAACAATCCTGTCGGTATCTGGCATAATCATCATGGTAAGTTTCCAATATATTTCGACAAAACGTCCTTAAGCGATGAATTGATTTATGTTTCTGCCGGAGAACTGAACAGAAGCGATTTAATTAATGCAAAACAGGTTGCCGAACTAATCGGTGCTTCCTTTGCCGATTTGTTAGCCGATTGAATTTGATAAACTTTTTTCAACAAACAATTGAATATTTCCTTATTATGTTGGGAATTGCTATTTTAATTCCAGCTTTTTTCGCTTGGCTGATTTCCTATTTAATTAATCGCGCCGGTTCGGAAATTATCAGTCGCTTTGGCACTGGTTTTTACTTATTTATAAGTTCAATCGGCGTAATCGTTCATGAATTATCTCATTTGCTTTTAGCTTTGTTTTTTGGTCATCATATTGAAAATTTTCATTTATTACAAGTCCCGAAAAATGGTCAGGTTGGTTTTGTCACTCATTCATCAAATCCAAAAAATCTTTGGCAGGCCTTTGGCAACTTATTAATTGGATTTGCACCTATGATCGGGAATTCCCTGGCAATTTATTATTTGACTCTATGGCTGCAACCGGAAATTTTTTCCTTTAGAGTCACATTCAACTGGAGCCTGCTTGTTTGGTTTTTGATTAGTTTTTCTCTGGCCTTGGGAATCGGATTGTCTCACGAAGATTTTCAAAACTCGCTTCAAGGACTGTGGCCTGCTTTATTAATTCTTTTAATCCTTGCTTTTCTGTTCGAGATAATAAATAAGATTTCAATTAATCAACTACTATCCTTCTCTGAAAAAGAAACAACTCTCTTTGGCTTGGCGTTGATAATCGCTCTGACCGAATTAATAATTGCAAAGATTATTAGCGCAATTTGAACTTGTTTGTTATAATTTAAGCAATCTCGGCTGATAGTAGTGGATTGGCGGTCACACAGAAAGTTGGTGGAGCTGAAAACCAACCCAGAAAATTCATGAATTACACAGCAAACTTTGAGATCCGTCTCGATAATTAAGTTGGTGTTTTCCTTGAAAACACAATCCGGGTGGTACCGCGGAGAAATTCGTCCCGATTATATCGAGGCGTTTTTTATTGTTTAGGAGCAAATAATATGGATATTATTGAAGATTTGAAATGGCGTGGCTCGATAAAACAAACGACAGACGAAAGTGGTTTAGCCAACTTATTAAAACATAAAAAAATCAGTTTATACGTTGGCGTCGATCCAACCGCCAAATCAATTCACATAGGAAACTTAATTCCGCTCACAATTTTAAAACGTTTCCAAAATGCTGGTCATCGTCCCGTGATAGTCGTTGGAGGCGGAACCGGAATGATCGGAGATCCCTCAGGAAAAGCATCAGAAAGAAAACTTTTGCCAAAAGATGTTTTTGATGAGAACGTTAGCCGAATTACAAAACAAATGACCCGCCTATTCGGCAAAGATGGCTTCGAAATTGTGAATAATTACGATTGGCTTTCGAAACTGGATTTAATCAGTTTCTTACGTGACTATGGAAAACTCTTTTCAATTAACGTTATGCTTAAACGCGATGTGGTCGCCTCACGTTTACAGGCAGGCATTAGCTTTACCGAATTTACTTATCAAATTTTACAAGCAATTGATTTTTATACTCTGTTCAAAGAAAAAGCTGTCCAATTGCAGGTTGGCGGAGCCGACCAATACGGAAATATTTCCAGCGGTGTTGAATTAATTCATAAATTAGTTGGTCCGGACACCGAGGCTTTTGGTTTAACAGTTCCGTTGTTGTTGAAATCGGATGGTACAAAATTCGGAAAATCAGCCGGTGGAGCTATTTGGCTTGATCCGGAATTTTTATCGCCATATGAGTTTTATCAATTTTTCTATAATCAGACGGATGCCGATGTGGTTAAATTACTGAAAATTTTCACTTTTCTGAACCGCGAAGAAATTGAAGAATTGGCCGATAAAGTTAAAAACGAGCCGGAGAAACGAGAAGCCCAGAGACGTTTAGCCGAGGAAGTAACAAAATTTGTTCATGGCCAAACAGCCGTCGAAGAAGCAGAAAAGATTTCTAGAATTCTATTTAATGGAGACGTTGAAAACTTGACAGCTTCACAGGTTGCCGTTGCATTTTCAGGAGTTCCAACAATCGAAGTCGCAGATCAAAAAACAGATGTAGTTGAATTATTAGTGAAGGACAAAGTAATCGAGAAATCTCGCCGCCAAGCCCGCGAGGATTTAAAGAACGGTGCAATCACAATTAATGGCGAGAAAATTTCTAATGTTAATGGGGTAATCGATCCAACAGAAAAATTCGACGGTAGATTCATCATCATTCGTCGTGGCAAGAAAAAATACTTTTTGGCTAAAGTGCAATAAAATAAAGTTATTAGTAATGACAAGATTTATTTCTTGTCTTTCGGGCGTTTAGCTCAGTTGGGAGAGCGCTGCCTTCGCATGGCAGAGGTCACGGGTTCGAATCCCGTAATGTCCAGAATGGTATAAAGGAAGAATCCAAATTTATGGATCATAAAAGCCAGAAAAAAGTTATTCAAAGAAAAAGAAGTCGTTTCATACTCTCATTTGTCCTGGGATTATTTATCTGTATTTTTGCAAAATTTTGGTTCAATTGGGAAATATCTTTATTGATTGCTTGGGACAGTGGAGCTTTAATTTTAATTGCTTTAATTTATTTAGCATTCCAGCCGGATGATGGTCAACATACTAAACAAATCACTTTAAAAGAAGGAGTTCGTTACCCAATTTTAGATATCTTGATTATCGTCGCCTGCTTGGCCAGTTTAGTTATCGGGATTATTATTTTTACCTATAGTAAAGGAAATCCCATTGAAATTATTTTTTGTATTGTCAGCATTTTCTGTTCTTGGAATTTGATACATATTCTATATGCAGTCCATTATTCAGAAATGTATTACAAGAAAAATATCGGTAAAAAAGAGGGCGGAGTCGATTTTAATAACAAGGAGCTGCCTAATTTTTGGGATTTTATTTACCTGCCTTATACCATTGGCATGACTTATCAGGTCTCAGACACTAACTTTTCAACAACCGAATTTCGAAAGGTAGCATTGGGCCAAGCTTTAATTTCCTTTTTGTTTAGTACGGTCCTTATTTCCACAATGGTTAATTCCCTAGCCAGCATAATGCGATAACACATTTTAAAATTAATTAGCCATGATATAAAATCATCAATTAAAGTAGAAAATCATAATTCTGAATATATAAAAAACGAGTTCCCGAAGAACCCGTTTTGTAGTCGAAAATTATTTTCAGAAAAACTGTCTCAGAATATCTTTGAATGGCGGCAATTCTGGAATCTTCCAATAATTTTCTAAGTATTCCTGACCAAATTTAGCAAAACCTTTTGCCTCGTCAAGTACGATTTTCCCAGGTAATGGTGCGTTATCTTCTACATACGCATTAATCAAGACCGGTTTGTCCTTGGTTTGGTAAGCCTGATCAAGGGCTTCCTTAAATTTATCATTGCTTTTTACTGTAATACCAATTCCGCCGGCTGCCTGAGCGAATTTTCCGAAATCGATATCTGCGAGATTTATTTCGTAATTGAGTTGTCCAGCAGATTGCTGTTCATATTCTATAAATGCCAATTTTTGGTTATTAATAATTACAAAAATAATTGGAAGTTTGTACTTAACAGCTGTGACAAAGTCCTGCATGACCATTGAAAATGCACCATCGCCAATTAGCGACAAAACTCTTC
The DNA here is from genome assembly GCF_020510245.1 of Oenococcus oeni. Taxonomy (NCBI): domain Bacteria; kingdom Bacillati; phylum Bacillota; class Bacilli; order Lactobacillales; family Lactobacillaceae; genus Oenococcus; species Oenococcus oeni. The sequence goes on from NZ_CP084701.1 coordinate 1,818,245, forward strand.
TTTTCGGAAATACTATCTGACCAGCTATCGCTCCTGGAAGACCACATCCCATCGTTCCCAACCAAGCCGAGATAGCGAACTTTTGGTTCCTTTTCACATGCAAAAATCGTGCAGCCCAAGAAGTCGAAGTGCCAACATCTATTGAATAAACTAAGTCATCAGGAGCAGTTTGATCGATATAGGCTACCATACTTTCTGGAGAAATCGGAGTAGTATCAAGTTCTCTCTTTTCTTGCATCCATTTGTTCCAGTTATCCATATTCTTTTGGCAGGCTTGCAAAAAGCTTTTATTATCACGCAAAACTCCTTTTTTATTGAGAGCGTGAACCACATCGTAAACATCGGCTTGGATTGCCGTCGTAACGCTATATCTCTTACCAAGATTTTCAGCTTTTAAATCTACTTGGATACATTTTGCCTGGCCCTTATTTGGCAAGTATGGTAGATAAGGATAATTGCTTCCTAACAAAATCAATAAGTCGGCGTTTTTCATCGCTTCATAGGCCGGTTTCGTTCCTAGCTTACCGACGTTGCCCAAGGAATTTGGATGATCATCGGAAATTGTGCCCTTAGCCGGAAGAGTTTGCACAAATGGAATATTATTTTTTTCTAGAAAGGAAGTAACTTCTTCTCCGGATTCTTTAGCCCCCAACCCAATTAAGGCAATTGGCTTCTGAGAATTTTTTATTAGTTCCGAAGCCTTGTTAATCTGCTCCTCGTTTATTGATGGCTTAGCTAAAGAGAAAGCTTTAGCAGAGGAATGATAAATTGTTTTTAACTCTTGATCAGGTATATCATCAGGGATAGTTAGAACCGCAACTCCTTTGTTTTCGTAAGCACTCCGAATAGCTTGATCCACAATCTCAGCTAGGTTATCTACTGATGAAATCGTGCGGTTAAAGACAGCAACATCATCAAACAATTTAGGAGTATTAACCTCTTGGAAATATCCTTCATTTAACGACTGAGAAGTTACTTGACCGAGCAAAGCCAAGACAGGAACATGATCCATTTTGGCATCGTACAGACCATTTAGCAGATGAATAGCACCAGGCCCACCGATTGATAAGCAAACACCTATCTTTCCAGTATACTTTGCGCTGGCAGAAGCAGCTAATGATGCCACTTCTTCGTGCCTAACTTGAATAAACTTAATTTTATCTTTTTGTCTTCTTAAAGCATCGACGGTTGTATCTACGGAATCTCCAGGAAGACCGTAGACTTCTTTGATCCCCCAATCAGTTAATACGTTAACCAACAGATCCGAACCTTTTTTACTAGTCATATAAATTCCCCCTTCGAAATGATTAGAATTAAGAAATCTTTAAGACTATTCTAAGTCAGAAAAAATTTTTAAAGTTATAAACTGAACTATTGAACTTTAACTGCTTCTGTATCAGGTATATTTTTATAAAATGGAAGTACACTATTAAAAATGACAATTTAGAATTTTAAAAGTGAATAAAATTCAACAACAAAAAAGCGAAAACATTTCTTTCAACTATTTTTCACTGTTATCGCTAATGTTTGTTAAAAAATATAATATCCAAATAAATCAAAAAAACGAAAAAAATATTTTATCTTTTTACTCTTGATCCCGTTTGCTTTTTAAAAACGGGTTCTCTTCTTTGCCTTTATGGTGGTCACGATACCATTTTTCCGCTTGTTCGGTGGCAATCGAAATGGCTCTTTGATCACTATATTTTTCTTCCTTTAAAGCATTGGCTATCTCGATAGCCTTATCGCGAACAACTTTCTTCATATTTTTCATTGAAACCGGGTAATCTTTTTCATTCCAAGGCATGATATTATTCCCTTTCGTTTAGAAAATCAGAAAATTATTAAATTAGGTTCTCTATATATTATGAATCATTTTGAAAATCTTTTCATAAGGTCTGAAAAAATTACCCGTTAAAAAATATAAAAAAACGATTTCCAATAAATCGCCTCATCATCTTAAATGTTAAATTTTTGACCAGTTTATTTTTTTGTTTCGCAAACCAGTGACAACGAGTGAGGGTCGGTTACCGATGTAAAACCGTTTTTAAAATAGAAATGCTCGGCCGGCGTGTCTTTATTTGTTTCCAAAATTATATTTTCAACTCCGATTTTATGCATCGCACGTTTAATTTCTTTTAAAAAGTCGGAACCAAAACCTTGATGTTGATGATCCGAGGATATGAAAAAATTATCCAGTTGATACTCAACTCCTTTATACCAAGGTTTAACGAATCCCAAAGCAACGCCCACCAGCTCATTATCGTCTTTATATAAATAACAACGATTGGTATTCATTTGGAGCAAATGAATAATGTAATTGCTGATATCGTCATATTTATTATCTTCATGCCAGGGATATTGAGAAAATACCTTAATATATAATTTCGTGACCACATCGACATCATTAACACTTAATTGGCAAAATTTTGAAACCATTTTTTATTCCTTTGTTGATTGCAATGCAATTATAATTTACACCAACATCGGCAAACTGAAAATCAGTAATTAATTAAGCGAATTAAATTGCCTTGGAGGCGAGAACTCCAATACCGATAACAATACAGTAAATCGCAAAAGGAAGCATCGTATTATTTTTCTTATGATTAAACCAATGCATTAATATATATATACTCAGAAAAGCTGCTAATCCAGCAACAATTCCCCCAATTAAAGACAAACTCAAAAGTCCGGGAACATGATTTTTGATCAGTTTTGGAATTTCCAAAGTGGCTGCACCAGCAACCATTGGTGTGGACAATAACATAGAAAATCTGGCAGATTCCTCATTTGAAAGTCCCATCCAAAAACCAGCGGTTATACTTGATCCGGAACGAGAAAATCCCGGAATCAATGCTAGAGACTGAAAACATCCGATGACAAGTGCCTGCCAACCCTTTAAATCTTCGATACTTTTATTCCCTCTTTTTTTAGTTTGTTCTCCAAAGAAAAGTAGCAAACCATTAAATATCAAAAAAATCGAGGCAACGATGACATCACTGAAAGCATTAGTAATTGTTTGTTCAAAAATTGCCCCTAAAATAATTGCCGGGATCGTTCCGATAACAATTAAAGCAAGATTCCTTTTCGAAGTTTTTTTATTGAATAACGACTTAAGTATCTTTTTCCAATCTTTGCGAAAATAAACAATTAAGGATATTGTTGTTCCAATATGCATCATCACCACAAATTCCAGAAAATTTGTTTTCAAAAAAAATGGACTAAGTTTCCAGCCGAATAGATAGGGTATGATCACCGAATGGGCCACACTACTAATCGGAAATAGTTCGGATACGCCCTGTCCGATTGCTAAAATTATTGCTTGAAAAAAATTCATAATTAAATTAAATCCTTAAAAAAATAATTAAAAACAGGAAACAGCCTGCCAAAACAATTGCTTATCTTTCTTAAAATAGCCGTATAAAAGAAAGAACTAAAAAATCATTGTCCCAAAATATCGGTGACATCCTCCGGAACATTTATTTCCTGAGTTTTTCCCATTAGAGACGAACCAGTAGTTGCCTTGGACAGACCCAGACTTCTTCTGATGATATTAGTGCCTCGCTGTTGATTTGTTTTGGAAACAACCTGGAATGATACCCCGTCTTCCCAATCGGATGTTCCATAGATTGAATAAGACTTTATATGCTCTTTTGCTTTTTTGTAATTTTTGGCTATTAGCAAAAGGTCGTTAAGCGTTAAATTAGTCTTGACATTCTTGGAAAGCGATTCAAAAAATGAGTTACTGAGAAAAATAGTTGGATTTTTAGCTTTATTCAACAAAGCCTGCATTACCAACCTTTGCCTCAACATTCTACCATAATCTCCCAAAGGGTCATCATAACGCATACGGGCAAAAGCTAGGGCCGCATTGCCAAACATCGTCTTATGTTTCGTCCAATCAACACCATTAGTCGTGTGATAATAACTCGTCGAACCCTTAATAAATTTATAAAGATCGTTTCCGGTATCATGTGCTGTATAGGGATTATAGGCAAATGATAAAGGAGATTTGACTTTTACTCCGCCAACTTTGTCAACCATTTTAATCAGGCCACCCATATTAACCAAGGCAACAAAATTAATCGGCACATTTAAATATTTAGAGATGTCGTTAACCGTTTGGTTCAAGTCTGTAAAAGTATAGACAGCATTGATTTTTTGAGGGAAAGTATCTTCCAGACCGGGGATGGCTACCATTGTGTCTCTTGGAATCGATACCATCGTAGTAGTCTTTTTTTTGGATTTACCGTTACAATCATAAGTGTATCGGTTCGTCCCTTATCTGTGCGTCCTAAATCGCCCGTATCCGTCCCCAGTAACAGAACAGAAAAAGGTTTCTTGGAACTCAAAGTACTGTTGTTTTTGACTGATTTGCTTTTATCGCCGATACTTATGTTTGTTTTTTTTAATAGACCGGAAAGGCTTAAATATTTGTAGCCAACAAAAATCAGTAAGATAAAGATAACAAACAATGAAATTTTTCTTATTTTATGCATTTTGTTCCCCCTTTTTTTAATTTAAAAATCAATGAAATATCAAACAGTACATTCATTAGAGCTTTTGTTTAAAAAAATAATTGACAGATATATAATGCGTTTAAATATTTTTTCTAAATCGATCAATCATCAACATGAAAGATTAAGGTGCATTCCTATGAATTTAAAACAATTAAGATACTTCGTTACAATTTGTGAAGAAGGGCAAATTACTGCTGCTGCCAAACGTCTCCACATTAAACAACCACTATTGAGTTATGAGATAAAACAATTAGAACTGGAATTAGAAACAAGTTTGTTTATAAGAGGCCCTCGAGGAATTTCTCTGACGGATGCTGGTAAAGTACTAAAACCTTACGCCGAACAAATAACAGAACTGTCGGATGTCGCCAAAACGAAAGTTAAGTATCTCGATAAAGGAATTTCTGGTTCGCTCTCAATTGGCAGTATTTCTTCTTCAATAAACAAACTACCGAATCAAAGATTATTAAAACTTAAAAAATATTATCCTAATATCGCTATCAATGTCATCGAAGGGAATACCTACAAACTTTTAGGCTACTTGGAAAAGGGCCTGATCGATTTGGCGATCCTGAGAACGCCTTTTTCCAGTAAGGGAGTAATCGGATATTATTTCGACAAGGAACCGATGGTTGCAGTTTCCGCAAAGAACAATCAAAAAGATACTGTCGGCTTACCGGATAAATATTTAAAAATTGACGATTTATCGAATAAACCACTGATAATCTATCGCATATTTAAAGAATTAATTGAAAATACTTTCAGAAATCTTGGTTTTAATCCTTTGATAGTGGTTCGTTGCGATGATGCAAGAACTGCCCTCGATGGGGCAAAAGTTGGTTTCGGTACTGCAATTGTTCCAAAATCGGCCATTCTCCAAGTCGAAAACGAAGGAGAAAAGGACATCGAATTCAGAGAAATTAAAGAGAAAGCTCTGGAAACCCAATTAGCGATTATGTGGAGAAGAGATGACTCCTTCAATCCATTAACGGAAAATTTTTTAAAAATGTTCATAGGAAAGTAATTTTATAAACAGTTCGTTCTATTTTTTTACATAATGATCCAAAAAACAGCTTAATAAAATTGTCTAAGAACTGTCGAAGCCTTCGCCCTTAAGGTTTTTAATATAAATTTTCTCGAAGATTTTTTTCGATATAGATATAAACGCGATTGAAGAAATTAAGCTGAAAGTTATCTGCGTAATTTCAAAACAAATAATTTTGGAATTAAGAATGCTCGAAATATTATATTTGAAATCGTTTAAAAAAATTAAATAAGAAATATTCCCTGCCACAAAAGAGAAGATCAGTGTATTAATATTGATACCAAGAATTTTTTCAGAAATATTTTTTTCCAGTTGCTTTAACAAAGAAAGCTTGTTTGTCTGAAGATCTCTATCGACCTCTTCTAATGACACTATGTAACTAATGCCGATATCAAGAGATATGCAAACGGAAAGAAACATAATAATAATCGTGGTGAGCTTGTAATAGTTAAGGTCAAACTTAAAAGAATATCCGTCTAAATATTGGAGCATCAAGGGATCGAAACCTTGAACCTGGAATATATGTTCGTTGATCTTTAAAATTAAAAAACAAATTGGATAAACAACCAAAGAAGAATACAAAATAGTTTTCGAAGCAATTTTATCCAGTTTATTGACAAAAATGAGTGAAAAAACTAGAAATAAAATACCAATAATTCCAAAAAAATAGATGCCATTCTTATAAGCCATCAAGACGATTAAAAAAATTGTGATGGCAATAACCGAAAAAGCATAAAGCAGAAAAGAAAATGCTCTTTTTCGAAAAACAAAAAGAGATGCTAGAATTACGAAAATAAATAAAACCAAGTCGGTACTCATAACTTTGGCCTACTGCTTTCTTTATTTAAACCAAATTTTGCATGAAAATAAATTGTGATTGGTACCGTTAAAAGCATTGCCAATATGGAGCTGATAGTCTCTGTAATCGCCATACTGAGGTTAACCGAGACAGAATAATTTACACTATTGTTGTTTTCCAGATATAGAACCAGCGACGGTACGCTCATTACCGCATATGAAATAAATAACGTAACTGACATTGTTGATATTGTTTTATAGGCAACATTGGTTACGCCTTCTTGTCTAAACAAATGTTCCTTGGAGAACTCTTTTTAACTAAAAATATATGTTGAAATAGTGGTTGATGTTTCTATCACACCAGCTGATACACCCAACAAAATTTGCGAATAAAGAATTTCGGAAACCGGCCGGGACAAAAAAGAAATCGATTGTAAAAACAAGCCTTTTTCGTTAGTCGATATAATAGTGAAAAAAATCAAGGATAAACTAATAAGGATCGTCACAATCGATACAGAGAAATCCGAAATAAATTTTTGATTAATTCCATCAATGAAAAATAACGATACAAAAATGAAAAACAATGTCATAATCGACGACGCAAAACTCAAACTCAAACTTGGATAAGCCGAACAAATGACGACCATTAATACAAGAAGCGATCCATTGACGAAGAAAGGCAAAATCGATTTAATAGAGCTGGCATATGATAAAAAAGGTCTGTTAAGAGCTCGACGAGATTCAGACAACAATTATCGTTACTACGATGAAACTGAAGTCGATCAATTACAGAGGATTATGTTTCTAAGATTATTCGATTTGCCGTTAGACCAAATTAAGAAAATCTTGGATAAATCTGAAGCGGAACAATATCAAGCCTTAAGTAATCAGCGCCAACATATCATTGTCGAACGAGACCGTTTATCATCTTTACTTGTTAATTTAGATAAAACACTTGCAACTATGAAAGGAGCATCAAAAATGAAAGATACGGAAAAATTTGCAGCCTTTAAGACAAAAACAATTAATGATAATGAAACACAATACGGTAAAGAAATTCGTAAAAAATATAGTAATTCAACAATTGATAATTCCAATCAAAAATTTAATTCCTTATCAGAAATCGACATGACACACTTACAAGAACTGAAAAATCAGATTTTAGCAGCACTTAAATCATTAGTGGGAACGCAGAATTTAGATCAGCCAGCCGCAAAGCAACTTTTTGAACTGCACAAAGAATTTTTGCTTATGACTTGGCCAAAGGAACAGTATTCACCCGAGGCCCATAAGGGCTTGGCTGCCATGTATGTTTCTGATCCTCGTTTTACGAAATATTATGAAGAAGGCACCGGAGAAAAAGATGCGGCCGAAACGTTAAAAGCCATAATTGATTATTATGCTTAATTGGCTTTAAAAAAATAGATAATTCCATTTTATTGGAACTGATGGCATAGAAAACAGAACTTTAATGCAATCCTTTAAACCCTGCAAAAAAAATTACCGTTATGATCCTCGTCTTATTACTGATAAAACAAGCTTTAAAAACAGCATTGAACAAAGGACTCTAACAGTCGGAAACTATACAATCCTTAAGTTGGCGCGTAGCCGAAAAGGCAATCAAGCAATTCTATACGAATATAACGAAAACTATTGGTTGACAACGAATATTGTGAAATGTTAATTCTAATTGAATAAAGAAATAAAGACCACTTAGGAATATCTAAGTGGCCTTTTCATTAATTACCACAGTCAAAAAAACTTTCAAGTCGTGTCGTGCTCATAAATTATTTATTTCTCTCGACGATTTCCAACACCGGATTTTGAGACTCCAAATTAAAAGCTAATTGTTTGAGTTCAGCTCATCGAGAAATAAATCAAAATGAAAACCAACTGCTTCGCGTTGATCAATCATTAAATTATGACCAGTTCTGTTTAGGAGGACGATTTCACCATTCTCGTTATGATTAATTAATTTCAATTGTTCCTGGTAACCGACTACTTGATCGTTTCTACCGACCATAATTTTAAATGGAAACTGGTAGTTAATATTTTTAAGCTTTTCTTCAAAAGTAAAGGAATAATTATTTTGAAGTTGGTCTATAAAAGTCTTATCTTCTTTTTGAAGTCCTGGAATGATTAAATTTTGATAGTCATGCCAGGCTTGGTTATTAATAATCACGTTCATACTCAAGAAATCAGCAAAATATTCCTTATTTTCTACAGGATTAATATCCTCCTCTAAAATATTAATGTGTTTCCCGGTTAGTCTTTTAGAATGATCGGCTGTAATTACAGGATAGGTCAGAAACACTCCCAATGTTTGATCCTTCAAATGAAAAGCAATCGCTTGAGCCAAGTATCCGCCATATGAATGCCCATACAAAATAAACCTTCTGGCTCCAATAATTTCTTCAATTGCTTCAATGAGAGTTTCTAAAACATTATCGCTAGTGCTTGGAGAAATCGGATCACTGTTTCCCATCCCCGGCAAATCCAAATAAATTCTCTGATACTGACCAACATTTGATAATGGTTCAAAAAACAGACAGGTAGATTGTTTGTCCAATGATAGACCATGTAAAAAGATAATCGGCGTTCCACTTCCAATCGAAAAATAGCTTATATTTGACCTTGTAAGATACTCTTTCATTAAGAAGAACTCCTTTTTTTCTTTTGTTTGCAAAGGCTAGTTATCTCTAAAGCAGGTATTTTTGGCAAGATTGGATAATCAATCCGGATGATATTTATAGTTGGATCGTTTTTTTGAATTAAACAGATTAGACATAAAAATATATAATACAAACATGAAAAAAACGAATAAAAAAGAACTTCTGAAAAGTTTTGCCTACAGCCTATTCGGATTAATATTAACACCTTTAATTGCTTCTTTTTGTATTGAAAAACTTAAGCTCAGTTTACCGCTTTCGATTATTGTGGCCCTATTAATCGTCTTTTTAATTGCTCTTTTAGTCCCCAGACAGTCCAATCGTGACAACAAGAACAGATAAAACCGTAAAAAACTTCAATCAAAAAAATAATTCAAAGCAATAAAAAATGTCAAAGATCCACAAGTTGCTCCTCATTAAGTCATAAAATTGATTTATACCAACTCTTATTTATTTGAAGCTGGTCTTAAAGAGAAGTTAAAAGATTACATAATTTTTTACTTCAGGCCTTATATTTAACGCTGTCTTTAGTGCTTTTGTTTAAGAAACACTAAAATATATCAGATATCAGTATCTTAAAAGAAAGTAATAATCTATTTCTATTAAAAAAGAAAAAATTTTACGCGCCGCGCGTAACTCAAAGAGATTTTTTAAGGGTGTTTATGTGATTTACACCATTCTTTTTGTTCTTCTGATAATTGCGATTTTTGCCGGAACGGCTTTGACTAAAAGCAGTTTGATTTGGAATGCAGACGGCATCTCCCAACATTATCCCGCCCTTGTTTATTGGAGAAAAATCCTAAGAGCATGGATTTTCTATCATCGTTCCCTTCCTTCTTGGAACTGGCACATCGGATTGGGCCAGGGGACCATCCAAACTTTCTCCTACTATAATTTGGGAGACATATTTACGTATCCGTCAATTTTCGTTTCCCAAGCCCATTTGGGAATTTATTACTCGATAATGATTTTGGTAAGGCTCTACTTTGTCGGCTTCAGTTTTCTCTGGGCAGCAAAACGTTTTATACCAACTGCCAAGAAAAATTCTTTGCTTATTGCTTCATTTACTTACATATTCACCGGCTACAGCGCATATGCGATCTTCACTCATCCATTTTTTTTAAATCCGTTAATTATTTTGCCGCTCCTGGCCTATGGATTATATGAATGCCTCTTAAAAAACAAGGGTTGGCTCCTAGCTCTAGCGGTTGCCTGGACAATCTTCAATAATTTTTACTTTGCTGTCTTGTTGGCTTTTGGTACGTTTGTCTTCTGGCTTTCTTTATTGCTTTCCAACAAGCGTTTCAGAGTCGTAAAAAATAATACTAAAATGGTTATCAGCGTTTTAATCGGGCTTCTTTCCGGTTCAATTCTTTTTCTGCCGAGCTTTCTGCAATTATTAAATTCATCCAGAACAAAAGTCCCTTTTGCAAACGGTTTATCTTTTTACCCGCTTAAATATTACTTGTCGCTGCCTGGCGTTCTTTTAACCGATCAAAATACTTCTTATTGGTTTAAAGGCGGATTCTTAGCCATTAGTGTTATTGCAGCACTGTGGACCGTTCGGCGTTTTAAGAAATATAAAAGCTTAGGCTATGTTCTGATTTTTTCTTCTTTAATCTTATTGAGTCCTATCTTTGCAGCAATCATTAACGATGGCACTTCGCCAAATAATCGCTGGTCCTTTATGCTCTCGCTTCCATTAGCCTTGGCAACAATCGTTTTTTTGGAAAATCTTGATTCGGTCGACAAAAAGGATCTGCACATCCTCGCCATCTTGGGTTTTGTTATTGCCATTAGTCTATTTATCAAAGCCGGTTTTGCTTTCAAACTAGTGAGTGTACTCGCTTTTTATGCCGGATCGATATTGTTAATTTGTCTAATAAAAGGAAATAAAAACAATTTAATATCTCAAAAATCAATTGATATCTGGCTAATACTGCTAACTCTTTTAAACGCATTTATGATTGTAGAAAACCTTCGTTCCTCTGACCTTAACCCAAAAGAAACTACATTAATTAATTACGCAACTCTCAAACAGCTCACCAAAGAACAAAAAAATTATCAAAAATATATCAACAAGAAAAATGGTTCTCGTTCTTTAATCGACGATCAACTAAAAAATGTCCAAGGAATTTCTCCTGCCGACAATTTATCGATCATCTCCCCAGCTGGGAACATTAATAGTTATTGGTCGCTTCAAAATAAATATTTAGGAGAATTGAATCAACAGCTTGAAAACAATACCAGCGATCCCAATGACGTCGTAAGCACGATCGATCATCGTTCGCTGTTGATGCGTTATTTTGGCGTCTCGGTTTTCTTTAAAAACACCAGTGATCAACTAGCTCCATCGGAATATATCAATACCGGTGAATTGGTTAACGGGCAAACTGTTTATCAAGCAAAATCAACCGTTCCTTTAATCTATCAATCCTCTGGAACGATCAGTAAAAGTAATTTTTCCAAATTAGCTCCAAGCCAAAAAGAAGTTGCCTTGATTAACAATCAAGTAGAGGACAGTGGTAATACCATAAAAAAGAAGAACTCTACTGACACCCAACTGTTGTCCAAAACGTTTTCTCTGCCGCTTTCTTTGGATGGAAAAAAATTCGCAACAAAACAAAAAATTACAAACAAGGATCCACTGATTAAGCCAGCTGTATCATTCAAAATACCAAAAAAATTACTAAACAAAAAATATGAGTTACATTTGCAAATAGACAGTATTAACTATTCGAGCGGCACATTCAAAGAAAGATATTCGACAGCCGTTAATAAATATACTCTTAGTCATAAACAGCTGATCTTACGGACTCCAAAACAATTTAATGATGATCTCAGATTCAATACTGTCTTATTTAAAATGAACTGGCTTAAAAATAACTTTGGCAGTTTGGGAAATAGCAATGAAGGATTTTCCATTGATGCATACTATAACGGCAAAAGCAACAGCTTCTACCAAGTCGGAGAAAACGATCTTTCCTTTTATACTCCAAGAACAAAAACAACGCTTAATCTCGGACGAATAAAAACCAGTTCGAAAAATAAGTTTGTTACTTTAAAACTTCCACTAGTCGGAGAATATTCATTCAAAGTCAGTTTATGGGCTGTTCCGACCGGGAAGACAACCGATCGGGCAATTTCGGCAGATAAAAGTGTCAGCAATCTTGTTTTAAAAAAAGACAGCGTAAGTTTTACTTTCAAGGCACCAAAAACCGAAATTTTAAGCACGACAATTCCCTATTCGAAGGGCTGGAAAATAAACAAGAGCAAAAAAGATCTGCCAAGAATTAATACGGCTTTTATAGGAATACCGGTTAAAAAAGGTTTTAACAAAGTAGTTTTGTCCTACAAGACACCTTATTTATCTTTAGGTATGATTCTAACTATCATTGGCTTGTTAAGTTTGATTCTGCTTGCGTTTTTCGATTTTTTTAAGATTAAAGCAAAAAGAATTATCAAAAGAAGCAACTAAAAAATTTGAACTTGCTTATCCTAAATTCTACTTGCGCGAATTAGGATATAAGGACCTGGTCCCTTTATTCGTTACCGATACTTTTTTGGGGAAACACCTGTCCATCTCTTGAATTGACGACTGAAATGAGTTGAATCGGAGTATCCCAGTACAAGTGCGATTTCGTCGATATTATATTGCGGTTTAGCCAACATTTGTTGGGCCCATTTTAATTTCAGTTTTGACAAATAATCGCAGGGCGAAAGACAATACACAGAACGAAAAACTCTGTTGCCGTAGCCAACGCTGATTCCGGTTGCCTCCATTATATGTTTGATTGTCGGCATTTCCGGTACCTGTATTTTTTGATTATCCGGGCCATTCAAAAAACGTGTAGCAAAATATAAGACGTGATCATTAAATTCATTTTTGATCATTTCGGATATTGTTTTTGCATATTTTGATTGACTGGAGCCAATTACAGTGGGCTGTTTATTAATCAGACTGTTAAATTTCAACAGCATTTTCGATAAATAAATTTGCAGATTCATTTTGTCCTCAAAAGAATAGACCTTAGAGGAAATCATTTTATTCATGTCTTCAATAATCGGGGTAATTTCTTGGTTTACTGAAGAATCTTTAGGAAAATAAATCGGTGAGTTTTGGATTAAACCGACCACAAAACTTGGATCATCAATATCAAAATGAAAACAGAAATAAGTTAGGTTTTTTAACGCTGAAACCGTATGAATAAATCCTGGTGGAATCAACACGAAATCCCCACTGTTTAGAAGATAACTATCATGCTCAAAATTAACAATTTCTTGCCCGTTAACAACAAATATCAGTTCGAATGCTTGATGCTTATTCAAAGGTACGATCCAAGTATCATCAACTTTTTGAGAATGTCCGCCAAAAAAATTCAAATTCCAATCCAACACCGGTAAACGATGAGCATTTTTTAGAATATTCATTTTTTCCCCTTTAAAAGTTCGATTAGGGTCCTTTTGCCAAATATTATGGCATTTATAAAAAATATTTCTAATTTAAAATTATAGTAGTAAGCGCTTACTAAAACAAGACAAAGGAGTGATATGGATAAGATTTTATACGGAACTGCTTACTATTATGAGTATTTGCCAACTGATAGATTAGCTAAAGACATCGAAATGATGAAAAAAGCACATTTAAATATTGTTCGGATTGGCGAGAGCACCTGGGGTACTTATGAAAAACAGTCCGGAGTATTTGATTTTTCACCACTGGATAAAGTCCTCGACGCTATGGGCAAAGCAGGTATAAGCGTCATTGTTGGTACTCCAACATACGCCATCCCGACTTGGTTGGCTCGGGAACATCCTGAAATTATGGTTCAACAAAAAGAAGAACGTCTTCCGTATGGTGCCAGACAAATAATGGATATTACGAGTCCCGCCTATCTTTTTTATGGAGAACGAATTATTCGAAAAATGCTGGAGCATATTAATGAACACCCAGCAATTATCGGCTACCAAGTTGATAATGAAACAAAGTCTTATGGTACATCGAGCTCAAATGTTCAGGCAGGGTTTGTTAAATATATTAAAAAAGAATTCAACAACGATATAGAAAAATTCAACCGTGAATTTGGTCTCGATTATTGGAGCAACCGTATAAATAGCTGGGAAGATTTCCCATCTATGGACGGGACCATTAATGGATCATTGGGAACGGAATTTGCTAAATATCAGAGGCAACTTGTGACTGATTATCTTAAGTGGCAAGTAAATATCGTTAACGAATATAAGAAAAGCAAGCAGTTCGTAACACATAATTTTGATTTTGAATGGCGTGATTACTCATATGGAATTCAACCGGATGTGAATCATTTCGATGCAGCGGAAACACTCGACTTCGTCGGAACGGATATTTATCATCCATCGCAATCAAAACTTACAGGTACAGAGATATCCTTTGCCGGAGATTTAATCAGAAGTATTAAGCACAAAAGTTATCTCGTTTTAGAAACTCAAGCTCAAGCTTTTAAAGACAGGGTACCTTACCCCGGCCAGTTACGTCTATCAGCCTATAGCCATATTGCTTCCGGTGCAAACATGATCGAATACTGGCATTGGCACTCAACTCACAATTCCTTTGAAACTTACTGGAAAGGAATCCTGAGCCATGATTCCCAATCCAATCCGATTTATGAAGAAATCCAAAAAACCGGTAGCGAACTTGAAAATATTTCTTCCTCGCTTGTTAATTTAAACATCCATGCAGATGTTTGTATCTTGGTTTCCAATCAATCACTAACTGCAATTAATTGGTTTCCATTTTCCGAAAACAAAAACTACAACGATATTTTTCGTCGTTTGTATGATCCGTTTTATAAATTAAATATCAGAACAGATATCAGTGACGAAAATCATATTAAACCAAGCGATTATAAATTAATTGTCGTTCCATCTCTGTATAGCGTCAGCGATAAGGTTTTGGAAAAGTTAAACGATTATGTCGAAAATGGCGGACACGTTATTTATATGTTCAAATCCGGTTTTACCGACGAACATGTTAAGGTCCGGACATCGATTCAACCGGCAATTATCGAAAAAACAGCCGGAGTCCATTACGAATTGTTTGTTACTCCAGACGATCTGGATGCCAAATTAAAACCATCGCTTGAGGGACCAATCTCCAGTGATGACAACTTGCATCTCGACGATTGGATGGAACTGCTTATTCCTGATTCTGCAAAAACCTTGGCTAATTACGATCATCCTGTTTGGAAAAAATATGCGGCCATCACCGAAAATAACTACGGCAAAGGCCAAGTTGTCTATATCGGCTGCTTACCATCCGAAAACGTCATCAACGATTTAATAAAGGATCAAGCCGAGCAGCTGCATCTTACAAATAAAAATTCGCCAAAGTACCCAATTGTTGTGAAAACGGCAAAAAATATAAAAAATGAAAATCTAACTTTTTATTTAAATTATTCCGACAAAAAACAAATTTTGCCTTCGCAAATTAGTAAAGTCGACATTTTCACAAATCAAGTTGGAAAAAATTTTGAAAGCATTCCTCCTTGGGGTGTAAAAATTTTTAAGAACAAGGAAAAAGAGGTTTGAAAATGAATAACATCGAAATCAAAATCAGTAAAACAAGTCGTATCCGTTTCTCAATTAGTTTCTTTATTTTCGCACTTTTATGGATGAGCGGACTTGAAATTGTTGCGGCTGTTCTGCTGCCGCAACATTTAACGAATCTGATGGGAGCGACTGCAGCAACTGCGCTTTTCGGTATTCTTAATGCTGTAACCGCCGCAGCATCGCTGATAGCCAATCTTATGTTCGGAAACTTTTCCGATCGAACCCGTTCCGTCTTTGGCCGCCGTACGCCGTGGATTGTTGGCGGCATCTCTTTGCTGCTAATGGGTGTTTTGAATAATTCATGGGCAATCGGTATCAGTTACTGTATTTGTATGTTTGGTCTAAACATGATGATCGCTCCAGTGATTGCTACTTTATCCGACCGTATACCAAATGACATGCGGGGAACTATGTCAGCCTTCATGTCGGCCGGAACAACTGTTGGTGCTTCTCTTGGTACTTTGATCGGTGCCCGCTTTATCAGTATTCAAATTCCCGGGTTTATCACTGCCGGTGTCCTAATGGGTGTTGCTGGGATCTTTACGGTTATTGTTTGGCCAAAAGAAAAATCATCCAAAGATATGCCGCCGGTTAAAAAGGGCTTCGGAGATATTCTGGCCTCCTTCCGTCCGCCGGTTAAGGGTGCTCGGGACTTCTGGCTGGCTTTCGTTGGCCGCAGTCTTCTGCTTTTTAGTTATTATATGATTCTTAATTATCAGCTATATATTTTGGAAAACTATATTGGACAGGGCAAAGAAGCGGCTGCGGCGACAATTTCGGTCATGTCTGTAATTACAATGATTGTTGGTTTAATCGGTTCAATCGGTTCCGGGGCAATTTCTGATTGGATTGGCCGTCGTAAACTTCCTGTAATTGTCGCTTCAATCCTGCTTGCGGTCGGTTACTTCCTTCCCTGGATTATGAAATCTGCTTCTTCAATGATGCTGTTTGTTCGGTTTTGCCGGTCTTGGTTACGCTGTTTACGGCGCAGTCGATCAGGCGCTAAACGTCGATGTTCTGCCGTCCAAAGAAGAAGCCGGTAAAGATCTTGGAATTTTAAACATCGCCACTACCCTTGGCCAGATGGTTGGACCAATCGTGACCAGCGTCCTTGTTATAGCCGGCGGATATAATCTGGTCTTCCCAACCGCAATTGCGTTTGCCATTGTTGCCTGCATCTTTATTCAGCTCATTCGCTCAACCAAATAAAATTTTGATAATTCTTCAGAGCCGAATTCTTTAATGATTGCTTTTTTAAGGAGGTAACATGACAAGATGGATTGAAAGTACTCCAAGCGAATATTTAAAAATTAAATCACCCGAACAAGTTGGAACCTCAAAATCATCTGATCTGCAATTGACCGGTAAAGAGTTACAAAAGTTGCGTGGATTCGGCGGTTGTTTTAATGAACTGGGATATCTGCCGCTCAAGCAACTCGACAAGAAGAAACAAGAGGAAATATATCGAGATCTTTTCTCACCGGATGAACTAAATCTCTCTTTTAATCGAACTCCGATTGGTGCAAACGATTTCGCGGAAACTTGGTACAGTTACGATGAAACTGATGGCGACTATGATCTTAAAAACTTCTCGATTGATCATGATAAAGAAACACTAATTCCCTATATTAAAAATGCGCAAAAATATCAACCTGATTTAGAACTATTTGCCAGCCCTTGGAGTCCGCCAACATGGATGAAATACCCCAAAGTATACAATTCCGGTCGAATAGTTATGACTCCGGAGAATTTGCAGGCATATGCAAATTACTTCGTTAAATATATAGAGTCCTACGAAAAACAAGGAATTCATATAAAACGAATATGCCCACAAAACCAGGTATTTGCCGACCAAAAATTTCCTTCCTGCTTGTGGAATAGTGAAGACTTGCGAATTTTCATTCGCGATTATCTGGGACCAACATTTAAAAAAGAAAATCTAGATACGGAGATTTTCCTTGGGACACTGAATGGTCCGGAAGATATGTCTTTTAGCGCTACAGGAATTAAGCTGGATAACTATAATCGCTATGTCGACAATATTTTATTTGACAATAAAGCCCGTAACTGCATCAAAGGAGTTGGTTATCAATGGGCTGGCCAACACGCCATTGAGAGAACGCATGAATCATGGCCGGAAATCGAACTGATTCAGACTGAGTCCGAATGTGGTTTTGGTGAAAACAGTTGGGAATACGCCGAATACATTTTTCGTCTATTCAATCATTATTTTACGGCCGGAGCAACTGCCTACACTTACTGGAATATTATTCTGGCTGACTCGATCAGTACCTGGGGATGGCAGCAAAATTCCTTATTTTCCATCGATTCCAAGGACAACAACAAGGTAACTCGAAATCCTGAATATTACGTAATGCGGCATTATTCTCACTATGTTAAACCCGGTGCTCGCGTACTTGAAAGCACTGGCCACTTTAACTCAATGGGGATAGCATTTAGGAATCCCGATGATCAAATTGTAGTAGTGGTTCAAAATGCATTGGAACGCGAACTGCCTTTTACCTTTGTCGACCCGAATAATCCTGCTAAAAGCATAAAAGCAACATTATCGCCACACTCCTTTAACAGTTTCTGCATTGATTGAGTAAATTGTATTTAATCAGTCGAAGGAAAATTTATTTTATTCAAAGTCTTTTATAATAAAACCCGTTGCCCATAAGCAACGGGTTTTTAGGAGAAACTTATTTGTTTAAAAAAAGAAAACTCAATCAAAAATGAAGAAAGACACCAATTGCAACCGTTAAAGTCTGAGCAACCGAAATAAAAAGCAAATTCTTAATTGACAAAATAAAAGTTTCTTTTTTAACCTGCTTTTTATGGAAAATAACTAGATTATGCCAAATCAGGGGAACAATCGCGAAAGTCAATAAGCTGGCAATCGGCTGAAGCTTTAAAATAACTGAAAACAAGAGCAAAAGGAAACCAATCACATAAAAACTGTCGTATAAAATCAATGACTTCGAACGGCCAAGATAATAGACGATAGTATGACGTTTCAAAGTTTTGTCCTCTTCCTCATCACAAATATTATTAGCTAATAACAAGGCTGAAATGGCAAAGGATATCAGGCCAGCTGGCAAAAGCGCTTCGATTGCGATTGACCAATTAAAGGTCATCTTGGAATAAAGATTCAAGAAAACATTGATCAAAAAAATCATATAACCCATCGTAAATCCAGCGAAAAACTCCGCTATTGGCAAAGAAGACAGTGGCCAAGGTCCACCGGCATACAAATAACCAACCGCAAAACAGAACAGACCCATAACAAGAATTATCCAGTTGGTCCTGATTGTCAGCCATATTCCCAAAAGCGCACTGACAAAAATCAAAGCAAAAACCAGCCAGCCAATCATGTGGATATTTAAATGATTGACACCAATCACATTTGTCTTTGAAATAAAATCATTCGTTTTATTTCGCTTGGCTCTTTTATAATCCTGATAATTATCGTTTGCGTCAACAGCCATGTTGAATAAGAGCATTGCAACAAAGAAAATTAACATATTGGTAAAATTTAAATAACCAAAGCGATAATAAGAATATAGAGCGGCCAATAAAAAGGGAAAAATACTTGCTGTTTTAGCTTTAATTTCAACTAACTCTAAAAATATTTTTAAATTCATTTCTAAATTCCTTTAATGGTGTTAAATTAGAAGCCTAATGATTACCCTGATAAAAAATTGGTTTGACAACGCATATCTTTGCCAACTATGAGATATTAATAATTGAAAAGGAAGGGATATGACTGAATTTTTTGGGGAAACTTATTCTTACAAGCAGGATATTGAAAAAGTCAAAGAAATTCTCGCACAACAACATTTTAACGTAGAACCATATCAAGAAAAGACTGAAGTCCTAATTCAAAACAATGGAAAAATGATCAGAGCTTTAATTACGATTCTTTTTGGCAGATACACTTTAACTGTTAATCAAAAGAATTATGATCAAGAGACAATTTTTTCAATCGACCAATGCGCAGCAGCAATCGAATTGCTTCATTTGGCGACTTTGGTTCATGACGATGTTATCGATAACGCCGAGAAAAGACGTGGTTTAACAACTTTACAAAATTTTTTCGGCAATAAAAACACGATCTATTTAGGCGATATCCTATTTACCAAATATTTTTATCTTTTAACGTCTTTGGCTCCTTCAAAAGAATTTATCGCCTATCATTCCTCAGCGATGGAAAAAGTGTTGACAGGGGAATTAATTCAAGATGCGCTTAAATTCCATAAACAGACGACTCTTGCAGAATATTATCAAGCAATTAAAGGAAAAACGGCCACTCTTTTCAGTTTATCAGCTGTCTCAGGCGTTTGGCTTGGAAAAAAGAACAAGCAATTCGACGAGGATAATTTAGAATTTAAAAACGCCTTTAACTTTGGCTATAACCTGGGGATGGCTTTTCAAATGCTCGATGATTTAAAAGATCTGAATCCTTTAGTTAAAAATGGAAAACCGAAGTTTGAAGATTTGAAGGCTGGTATTTACACTTTGCCGATTATTTTGACGCTTAAGGACAAAAGTTTCCAAAAAATCCTTAGTAAAGGCGAGTCTAATCCTTTTATTATCGAAAACTACTTCATTGAGAATCCGGATTATTTAAAAAGATGTAAAGATATTATTGATCATTTCCTAAACGAAGCACAAAAGGCTTTGGAATTTCTGATCGACAGCCCGGAGTCCGATCAATTAAATTCATTGTTGACAAACTTAAGACTCAATCTGGAAAACTACAACATTTAAGATTGCCTTTACAAAAAAACTATTCATAAAGAATAGCGAAAACGAACAATTATTAATCACTTAAGGAATCGCTGCGTCGATTCCGCTGGACCCAGTAGCTCCAGAAGAAATAGATCAAAACAATTGGCAAAAGAACTACTAAAATACCTGTCATGATTTCCAAAGTAAGTTTCGAAGCAGAAGCGGTCTTAATCAGCAGATCATACTTACTATTATTTGAAATCATAACCCGAGGAAAAAGCCCGTTAAAAATAAAAGCAATAATAAGCACAAGACTGAATCCGCTGGCAAAAAAAGCTCTTCCATTGTGATTAAAGTGGATTGATAAATGGCCCCACAAAGTAAGAAGAACAATAATCAACACAATTAATAAACTACTAAAGAAGTGTTTTTCATAAAAATCAGTTTTGAAGATTGAAAAAACAACAAACAAAATTAAAATCGGGTAAAGCAGCCAGTATAATTTATCAGCCATATTAATAGCACGGTTATGCAGACTATTTTTCGTTCTCAAACTCAGAAAGTGAAGACCGTGTATTAAGGAAAGATAAGTAACTGCCAAACCGCCAATAACCGAAAAGATATTAACAACGACATTAAAGCCTGCCCAAACATTCCCTTGAGCATCCATCGGAACACCTTGAATAAGGCTGGTAAACATCATCCCCAAAAAGAAAGGTGAAAACAAAGAACCGAAAAAATTAGACCAGAGCCAAAGTGAACGTTGAAAAGAATTTTCGGCGTGCGTAACAAATTCAAATGAAACTCCACGAAAAATCAATGCAATCAAGGTTAAAAAGAGCAGGATATAATATCCCGAAAACAGACTTGCGTACCAAAGCGGAAAAGAAGCGAACATTGCTCCACCGGCTGTAATTAGCCAAACTTCGTTTCCATCCCAGTGAGGAGCGATTGCTCCTAAAACAGTCTGACGCTCACGATCGTTATTGGCCAAAAAACGTGTTGCCATTCCGACACCGAAATCAAAACCTTCAAAGAACAAAAAACCGGCAAATAGAATTGCAATAACAATAAACCATAAAAATTGAAAAATGGACATTAGTTATAAGCTCCCTTCTTTGAAGAACTGGAAGAATACACATCATCTTCATTATTCTGATCCGCTTGATCGGGACCAGCTTGAAGGACGCGACGAGAATAATAAAACATGAACACGCCGATAAAACTGAACAAGAGAAAGTAAACAATATTCGTGAACAGCAATCCAGCTACCGTGCTAGTTGGAGAAACGGCATCGGAAACAGTTTGCAAACCATAAACTACCCATGGATAACGGCCCATTTCCGTAATTAACCAACCACAACTATTAACTATAAAAGGTAGAAAAGTTGAAAAGCCTAAACCCCAAAGCAGCCATTTCTTTTTCAACAGGGTATTTTTCTTGCGCCGACTGAAAAACAAACCAAGCAAACATATCAGAACGATAAATACCCCGCCACCGGACATGACACGAAAACTCCAAAAGAGCGTTTTAACAGGAACATAATAATTCATGTCCTTGCCGAATTTTTTGTCATATTTAGCATGAAGCTCCTTATTAATCTCATCCATACCTTTAACGGAGCCAGAAAGCTTATGGTAGGACAAAATCGACAACAAATAAGGAACATCGACTGATTCGGTAACTTTTTTATCCTTTGTGTCGACCAAAGCGACCAAACGCCAAGATGCCGGACTGGAAGTATCTTTGTAGATTGCTTCTGTTGCAGCGAATTTCATTGGCTGGTCATTCATAATATAGCGAGTTTGTAGATCTCCAGCAGCAATTGTCGCTACAGAAGAAAGCAAAGCAACTAATAAGGCGATTCGCAAGGACTTCATATGAAATTCATGATTTTGTTTCCAAATTAAACCAAAAGCGGCCATTCCAGCGATAACCATTGCCCCGGTTGTAAAAGCGCCAAACAAGACATGGGGAAACTCTCGCCATAATTGAGGGTTTTCTAATACAGACCAAAAATTAGTCAGCCGTGCCCGACCGGTTTTGATGTTGATCATAAAACCAACCGGATGCTGCATAAAAGCATTGGCTGCAAGAATCCAAAGTGCTGATAATGCCGAAGCAAACCAGGTTAACCAAATAAAAATAACGTGAATGGAAGGTTTAAAAGTGTCCCAAGTAAACATCCAAACACCTAACATGACTGATTCCAAAAAGAAAGCCAAGAGAGCTTCTATTGCCAAAGGCGCCCCAAAAATATCTCCCATGAAACGGGAATAATTGGACCAGTTCATCCCAAATTGGAACTCCTGAATAATTCCGGTAACAACCCCCACAGCAAAGCTTAGTAGAAAGACTTTGCTCCAGAACTTAGTCATTTTCAAATAAATTTCTTTTTTAGTGAAAACATAAGTCGTTTCCATAATCGCAACGACCAAGCTGGTACCGATCGAAAGCGGAACATAAAGAAAATGAAATAAGGTAGTCATCGCAAATTGAAATCGCGAAAGTGAAAGTACACTCATCAATAATACAGGCATAATAATCTACCTCCTCAAATTAAAATCACTTACTGCTCATCATCGCTTTAAAACCGGCCAACTCAAAAACAGTGCGATCATTAACAATACGTTTAAGTGGAGCAACTTTATGGCCTTTCAATTTCCAATGGCCCATAAAGGATAGTTCTGCGACTCCGTTGGTTGGGCCCAAAGAACAGACGGTTCCAAGACTGTGATAAGTAAATGGACTGGTCTTTTGATTATTCAATTTAGCAATAATATTGGAAGCGGCCAAAGTAGCCTGAGCGACCGATATTTGACCGGTCGTTGGATAAAAACGACCATCCGGGCTTGGAACAGCGGAAACATCCCCGATGATGAATTCATTGGGATCATCGGAAGAAGATAAATCATTCTGAACCGCAACTCGATTTCGCTTTTGTGTATAGCCGGAATCATTAATAACGTGACTGCCTTTAACACCAGTTGTCCAAATAATTGTATTAGCATTGAAAGCTTTGTCTTTACTAATAACGGCTCCTTTTTTAACTTCTGTAATCGATGTTTCGGTATAGAATTCAACACCCTGGTTCTTCAAATAATTAACTGCATAAT
Organism: Oenococcus oeni; assembly: GCF_020510245.1. Taxonomy (NCBI): domain Bacteria; kingdom Bacillati; phylum Bacillota; class Bacilli; order Lactobacillales; family Lactobacillaceae; genus Oenococcus; species Oenococcus oeni. The sequence continues at coordinate 1,841,710 of NZ_CP084701.1, forward strand.
CGACCAATTTTGGATCAAACATCGGCAGTACCTTAGGCGCTGCTTCAATGCAATAAATTTTAATTTTTTCTGCCGGCAAATTAAATCTTTTAACGAAGTCCGGCAAGCGATGAAGCAGTTCTCCAATATATTCAATCGAAGTAAAACCAGCTCCGCAAACAGCAATATGAAGATCGTTTTCATCATGACTGCTTTGAAAACGGGCCAGAGTTTCTTCCAAGCGCTTCTTAGCAACTAAAGCAGTATCGATATCAATGATTGGCAAACCAAATTCATCAGCGCCTTTAATGCCGAAGGTCTCGGACTCAAAGCCCAGGCAGGTTACCAAATAATCATAGGAAACAGTGCTTTTGCTCTTTAATTCAACCTTTTTATTCTGACGATCTATTTTGACAACTTCATCTTCAATAAAGTCGACTTGGTTGCCAATTACATCACGAATATTTAAACTTATATCATTTGGACTTTTACTACCGATTGCAACTTCATGAAGTTGAGTGGATTCATAATGATAAGAGTTTTTGTTAATAAGAACAATTTTGGCATTAGCTTTATGGTCAACGAGTTCTCTAACAACTCGTAATCCGGCATAACCGGCACCTAAAACAACAATCGTTTTCATAAAAATCTCCTTAATAAAAAATTTGTATAAGCTTTTTGCTTAATACCCAAATAGAAAAGCAAAACATTTTTGGTTTGCGGATACTAATCAGCAAAAATAATCTCAGCACCTTCTTAACCCATACATAACTAGAGGATTTAGAACCGGATTTTACAGGTCTGGTTCTAAGACAATTGTAAGACCAATCAGAGATATTCTAAATTTAATAAGAAAATCAAATGATAACCGACAGTATCCTTTGGAAACCAATAAATAAAAGAAACGGACAAATGTCAAGGTAAATATAGACACGTCCATCATTAATAAATAATAACAATCGCTTTCATGAAATTCATATCAAAATCGAAAAAAACGTATCAATTACAACCAAATTCAAAAGAAAAATAAAAAACGTCCCTAAACAAATTAGAGACGTTTCTATGATAAACACTATTTTTACCAACCACCGGTTGTTGGAACGTTTTGCCATCCACCATAACGGGAATTAGCATACCAATTAGCAACAGCATCTTGGTGGGCAGCACTAAAATCAGAAGTAGAGCCACCAACTGCGGCAACACCAGCCGCCCAAGTTGAAGCAGAGAACTGGTAAGCTCCCAAATAACCGTTCCCAGTAAAGGTACTGTAGTTATTTCCTGATTCAATCTCACGACGCAACAATGCTGAACTACCGCCAGAAGTTGTTGCAGGCGTAGTAGTTTCTACAGCAGCTTGCGAACTTTGAGATGAAGTCGAAGTTTGTGTTGCTTCGGTGCCATCAACTGTTAATTGATCACCAGTATAAATTAGGTTAACGTTAGATATTTTGTTTTCTTGAGCAAGTGAATCAACACTTGTATTGAAGTTCTTGGCAATTTTCGATAATGTATCGCCAGATTTTACAGTATAGGTTGTATCCGCACTAGCGCTGACAGCCGAAAAAGAAATTGCAGCTATTGAAGTCACAAGTACAGTACTTAGGTTTGCTTTTAAATTGAACATAAATATAGATTAGCCTAGCGATATTACGAAAACTTTTGATCAATATTATTTTAATTACTATCTATTTACGGGTTATTAAATTAAGGGAGTATGTAAGCCATTTTATGTAATAAAGTAACATTAGCTTAATAAAAAGGCCTTTAATTAGTAAAAAAGATGGATATTATCATCCATCTTCAACATAACTAAGGTCTTTAAACATCCTCTAAGAGTACTTGTGTTGGTTCCCAGTCCCACGGAGCGATTGTTTCCTGCACCCGATCTTCACCTTGAAAGGTCGAAATGTCGTGTGTTAAATTGACTCGGACTGCCTTCAATAACAATTATTCTTTGAATTCATCAAAGTTTGTATAAACACGTTTGTTAGAGGCGCCAGCCGCAACAGCGATCGCATTTAGAGTTGTAAAACGGTATTCTGGGTTTTTCTCCGAATTCCAAACAGCCGTGAAGAAAACCCGTCCGGCATATTTCCCATTAGTATTGTCCAAATCTTCTTCCTGATCTAAACCGCGTCTGACTTCAAGTTGAAACCTGATTCCGGAATTACCGGTTGTTGCTTGTTTTTCAATGATATCCTTAATAATTACTTCGTATGTTCCGGTTGGCAAAGCATCATAGTTATTGGCCTCTGGTAAATGATCATAGTCTGTTTTCAAAAAATCTGTCATCTTTTCTCCTATATTCTTTATTACGTTTTTTTGATTAAAATAAGAAAAATTGACGATTAAAAATATAAATGCTTTAATGATAGAAACTTATGGCAAGAAAACTCACGAAAAGCAGACTAGCAGTTAAAACAGTATTGATTTTCGTTTGGATCCTGCTCAGTATTTATTCAACAAGTATATTAGTCGGCAAGCTTGCCCAGGAATATTTTTTAAAAGAGGAAAATGTCAATATTTTCTCCAATAGTTTTACAAATAACTCTTCAAACACGACAACAAGTCTTGAATTAAATATAATTTCCGAAAGTCTGTTTTTTATCCTATTATTCTTAGGCAACCGTCTTTTCTTCCATGTAAAGATTAAAATAGCGACACGACGTTTTGCCTGGGGCTTGATATACGTTTTACCACTGGGCATTTTCTTGATTGGAAACGTTATTCAGGCTCTCAACACTTTAATAAACAAACAGATTGATCAAAATGAAATTATTCTGGCACTTGTTTTTTCTGTGATCGTCGGAATAGCCGAAGAATTTGCTTTTCGGGGATTGATATTAGGAAATTTATTGACTTATCATAAAAAAAGTCTGTTTTATTACTTTTCGGCAATATTGATTCAAGGATTTTTCTTTGGTGGACTGCATTTGGTTAATCTCGATCGTCAAACTTTTTCGGTCACCTTTACGCAAATTATTTATGCCAGTGCAATAGGAATAATTTTTGGAGTTGTCTATGAAAAAAGCGGCAGCATTGTTATTACAATCTTGGCTCATGCTTTAATCGACGGACTGGCCTTTATAGCCGATCCGACAGCCGTAATGAAAAAAAGTTTAGAAACTCTGCCGTCTTCGACATATGTAGTAATGGCGGGAATCTTACTTTTCATTATCGCCTATGAGGCATTAACGATTCTTTTGGCAAATAAAGCGAAAATGGATAAAATTTGGCAATAAAAAAACAGCAAGTATTGTTGCTGTTTCAAAAACTGTCCAGGCTGGGTTCGAACCAGCGACATCCGCATTAACAGTGCGGCGTTCTACCACTGAACTACTAGACAATAGTAAAGTAATTATAACTACTTTATTTGATTTTAGCAAGCTTATTAACGATTATCAATAAAATAATCATAATTGAAAATTTACATAAAATTCATAAAGAAAAAAAGACTTTTTATTAATTCTCAAGAAAAATAAAAATCGCCTTCCTACCTATTTATCGATAACATAGTAAATATGAGTTTTACTTTGCTTATTGTTTATATTTCGATTGGTATTCTTGCCGGTGTTTTCGGAGCTGTTTTGGGTTTGGGCGGAGGAATGATCGTAACTCCAATTCTTGTCTTGGGTTTTAACCTACCAATTCACTATGCAATCGCCGCTTCGATTATTGCCGTAATCGGAACTTCTTCAGGTGCTTCGGTGGCTTATTTAAAAGACGATTTGCTAAATATTCGTGTTGCAATGTTTCTTGAGATTTTTACAACTATTGGCGCTTTAATCGGAGCTGTTTTAGTGGGTATTTTTAAAGCATCCTGGTTAAATGCTTTCTTCGGCTTTCTTTTACTGTATCAAGGTTTTGCAATGTGGCAGAAAATGCATAGCAAAAAAGCCGATACACTAGCTTTAAAAGACGATACAGCTGCTCGAAAATTAAACCTGGATTCTTCTTATTATGATAAATTGCAAGGAAAAGAAGTCACTTATCATATTCAAAAAGTACCGTTTGGAGCTCTGATAATGTTTGGCGCCGGTTTTGCATCCGGTTTGTTGGGAATCGGTTCGGGCACGTTCAAAGTCTTTGCAATGGATACTGTTATGCAAATGCCGTTAAAACCATCAAGCGCTACCTCCAACTTCATGATGGGAGTTACAGCTGCTGCTTCGGCTCTAATCTATTTTTTCAATGGAACGATCCAGCCTTTGATCGTCGCCCCAATTGCAATTGGAATCATTTTTGGATCGACTTTAGGATCAAAAGTAATGCCCTATTTACCAAATAAACTGTTGAGAGGTATTTTTATTCCAGTTGTTGTTCTGGCTGGAGTTCAGTTGGTTATTAAGGCTTTGGGAATTAACTTATACTAATGAAAAACGAAAATAGACAAGAAATTAAAAACGAAAGCAATATAGAAGAAGGAATTGGTTGGATTCTTAGAATCGGAGTCGCTATTGCGGTTATTATTATGTTTGTTGGTGTCCTATTATTCTTTATTAATCAAAATACCGGTTACGGAAAAACAATTCCCGTCAATCTGGTTTTATTAATTAAAGGATTGGAAGAACTAAAAGCCGGAGCCTGGATTATGATTGGAATTTTTATCTTAATTCTTACGCCGACTATTCGGGTTTTTGCTTCAATCTTTGCTTTTCTGATCGTTAAAGACTATCTATATACAGCAATTACTGGACTTGTATTCTGCATTTTGTTATTTGCTGCTTTTATTGGATTAAAGGGTTAACTAAAAAAACTATGTCGAAAATAAAACTAATCACAATTGATATTGATGGAACTTTACTGTCAAGCGGTCAGCAAGTGCCCAAAGAAAATATTCAAGCAATTAGGCAAGCGGTCAACCAAGGAATTAAGATTGTTATTGCTTCCGGCCGGCCATTATCGGGGATTCTGCCTTGGCTGAAAATCATTGGCGTCCCTAAAGCTGATGATCAATTTGTGATTGCGTTTAATGGCGGAGTGATTCAAACGACTTCAGGAAAATTAATTGCCAAAAATGCAATTGACTATAACGGCTATAAAACATTACAAAATTTTGCAGATAAACAAAATGCTTATTTTCAAGTTGAATCGCTGGATGGATCGCATACTATTTCCCGTTTAATACCCAAAGAAGCACAGATGGAAAACTATTTAATTAATTCTGCTTTACAAATTCACGACCAAATGCCGGAAAAAGTTGAGTTTATTAAACCAATGATCAACGGAAGTCAGCAGGAATTAGACCGTCTTATATCGATAGTACCCAAAAAAATAGAAAAAAATTTCAATGTCGTCAGAGGGGCCTGGTATAACTTGGAATTTATGTCCAAAAAGGCTTCTAAAGGCAGCGCTCTCGCAATCCTCATCGATCATTTGGGAATCTCAAGTGACGCAACAATGGCGATCGGAGACCAAGGTAACGATCTATCAATGTTTAAAGTAAGTAACTTAGCTGTCGCAATGGGTAACGCAGCAAATGAAATAAAATCAAAAGCCGATTTCGTAACAAAAACGAATAATCAAGCAGGCGTCGGCTTTGCAATATCGAAATTTGCGATCAATTAATTTTTAAATTTACTTGATTGACAAACTTAAAAGACGGAGCAATAATATAGGCACATCTAGGAAAGGAGGCGATCCGTTTTGAATTCAATTAAATCTGAACTTCTCAACGGTTTCGCCGCTTAAAGGAAGAGCGGCGGAAGCTGTTGAGAGAACCCGGGCAAATTTAGTTAGATGGCTCGGGTTTTTATTTCTCTTTTTTTGGAAAAATACTTGATATTCGTATCATTTTCCCTTAGAATAATTTAGTCAATGCGATTGGGAGTGTAGCGAAGTGGTTAAACGCTGCGGACTGTAAATCCGCCCTCTTACGAGTTCGTAGGTTCGAATCCTACCGCTCCCATCGGTAATAGGATTCGCTTGTTCGTCACGAATTTATTACCAGTATATTGCCCCATAGCCAAGTCGGTAAGGCAGCGGTTTTTGGTACCGCCATGCGCTGGTTCGAGTCCAGCTGGGGCAATAATTAATTAAAGCCGATATATCCAAATGTTGATATACCGGCTTTTTTGATAGTTAAATTGTATGAAATAAGATAGGGTATTAGCAGTAATTTCAATAATTAAAATCGCTATCTAATGTTTATAGGCATAGCGATTAACGTTGCTTCTATAATTTAAAATAAATTTTTATGTCTGAACAAAGTGTATTTTTTTAAAACTGCTCAATTTCCAAGACATCTTTAATTAAGGCGATAATATAATTAGGAAAAATTATATGGCATACAAAGTTGACTTTAAAAATGTCTCAACAATAGGCTTGGAAAGTTCATCAGTTGCTGAAGCTTTGGCCGGTTTGCGGGCAAACGAGGCTCGCTATTTTTGGAATAAATATAAGCATCATTTTATAACAATACCCGCCGCAGAAAATCCAGAAATTATAGCATGGATTAAAAAAATATTGGCTGAACGGGATCTTCATTTTTCCTACAAAGCGTTGGAAGTTAGTCAGTTCGAAGTCGAAGGAATCAAATTTGCTTATGCATTTTATGAAAACGGTTTGGTAGTTAATATCATGTATTCATTAACGGACAGAAAAAAACGTGCAGTTGGCTTTAAGTTAGCAGACGGAATCACAATTCCTCCCGAATTTGAAGGTAAGTTCAAATTTGCCCGACAAAAATCAAAATTAGCCGGTACGATACGTGGTTCCTTTTTCGTAATAAAAAATGAATATTAACTTTAATAAATGATTATTAATTCTATAATATGTTTAATCGTCACTAACAAAGTAGTACCAATAACTTATAAAGCCTTATTCAGCGGACTCCAGTCCTCCTTTCAAATTAAAAAACTCACGATTTTTAAAAAATTAAGGCATTTTTAGTTCAGAAATAAATAAAATCATCGATTTTAAATTTAATCTTTTTTAAAATGAAAATAATAGTTTTAATCACATTGACTATTCCCTGTCTTAAGGGTATGAATAAAAATAGTGCTTTTGTTGCAAAAGGGTGAATAATGGAACAAACATTAAAAAATACTCGTATTGCTTGGATCGATATTTGCCGTGCAATCGCTATTACATTAGTCATTCTCTAGGTTCCTATTGGCCAGGAAATTTTGGCAATTTTATTTTTGCTGTTCATTTACCAATTTTTTTCGTGTTAAGCGGATACTAAAGTGCTCCATAATTGTTAGACAAGAAATCTAACAGTCATTTTTACATTTTTAAAATGAAATAACGACTTAATCCAGTCATACAGGACTTGATATAATGTGAATACACCTAAAATGAAAAAAATACTGGTATTGAACGGCGATACTTGCCATACATGCCATGTCAAAGAATGTAACCTCCCAATAGTATTTTCCTTCTATTAACTTATAAACCCATGACAAGCGTACTATACTTTTTTTTTCATTAATTATTACATATTTTTTATGAATTTTATTCTATATATTTTATTATATTTTGGTCCTTACCAATTTTAGAAATAGTCGATCAACTGAGGTCTTTCGGAAACAAAGACTTTTGATAGGCTATTTATCTTACTTAAATCCCCTTTAACCGCCCCATAATCAGCTAAAGAGTTTAAATTACGATAGCCAAACATTGCCTTAGTTAGCGTCTGGATTGTTAACTCAAGATCAGCTCCTTCACCGTCGGCATCACTTAATTTTACTTTGCCATCATTAATCTCTAAAGCCCAAGTATGATCATTCCATTCCAAAGTATCTTTAACCCTAAAGTAGATTTTTTCTAAAGAATTTACCTGAATTGGATAGCGTTGTAAAAAGTCCTCCAAATTAACAATTCTTGCCATCATATAAGGAGTAACTGTTAAATTTGTTGTATAAGGATCATCTAAAATATCTGATTTAAAATCTGGATTTGGTGATTCATAAACAAACTTCGAAAAAATTGATTGATGCTTAATAACAAATTTGGCTAATAACTGACGACTTAACGGATTGAGGTTGATCCATTCGTGTATATAAAAGGTTTGATCTTGGTTGTAGTAAATTAAATAACCAATCAAAACATCATCGTCATCGTAGGCTAGAGCGGCCTGGTAATCGGAATGCTTATCAAGCATATGATCCCACCACCATTTTGAACGATTAACTCCACCTAAATCATTGTGATCTAAATACATTTTCTTTAGTTCATCAGGAATACCCTTGATGGAGATTCTTTCAACATGGCCGTGCTCAGCATTTTTGATTCTAGGCAAACTTTCACTCTTGATCTCAACTTGTGTGTGATCAAAGACCTGTTCAAACCCAAAACGACGATAGTATCCAAAGGAAAATGGTGCTAAGTACGACAAAGTAACATGATTCTTATACATGTCAAACAGTGCTTCGTTCATTAATTTACCAGCACCACCTTGACCGCCAAATTCAGGCGCACTCATTACATCCCCGATACCATTCATCTTATAGTCAACACCATGAAAATTGACTTCAAAAGGAATACTAAACAGACCACTACCTAATTTTGAACCATTCATAATACCGTAAGATAACGAATGGTCATATCTTTCTTTGAAGACACGTTTACGTTGTGATGAGTCTTGACGATTAAAGGAATACAAATATAAGTCATAAAACTTGTCGAATTCATTTTCTCCAAGCAAATATTTATTCATAACTTTCTCCCTATAAAAAAATACTATTCATCCGAGAATAGTATTTCTTTGTCTTATTCAGTTAACTTAAAACTACTCCAAGGCTCTATGTATTTCAACAGAAAAGCCTCATCAGAATTCAAATGACCAATAACATTACGTCGTCCATCATTCTTAATATCACGTAGTGCTATTTGAGTTTCACCTTTATATTGTCCATATTTTTCATTAACAATAATGATGTCACCCCGTTTAATATCATCGGTATCATGAGCAGGAAAGTCACGATCACGATAATGCACTCTAGTCATAGTACTACGTAACAAGTAATCTGATGCATCGCCACGATAAACGTGAGTAGACTTCAAGATAACCTCTTTTTCTAATTCAGTAGCATTTTGAGAAAAATCCACTTTCAAAACTGGATATGGTGCATAGAAAGCTTTCGAAGCTTCCTCTAATTCTTCATCAGATGCATAAGTGTTACCGATAATCACATCATCAACTACACCACTTAGCAATAAGTGTTTAACTTGAGTAGCGATTGGTAAATCACGATCATCTTCCAAAGTTGGTAAACCATCTTGTACTGGCCATGGTCCAAAGGTTGCTTGATGTGAACTTACAAAGGCAGCGGAATGGATGTTACGTTCCTTAAAGAAGTTTGACCATTTAATGAAGAAGTCTTCCCCCAAACCAGTATATCTTTGAGGATAGAAATTATGACAACCTAGTAAGTTGTTTGTATCTGGATGATATGAAATGATATTGTCCAAGTAATGAGTACCAGAACTCATATTTATTTCAATTTTCAATCCATAAGGATTACGAGTCATTTTAGCCTCTTCCATACCGGAAAAGCCCTCGTCTAATCTGATTCCATAAGCCCCAAGATCGTGGAAAAATGATAAGTCATCGTAACTGATGTTCAATTCCTTAAACAATCTAGGATTCATATCTACAATCGTAACGAAACCAACCTCATTTCCATAAGCAATCGTTTCTTTGAAACGATTGATAGTCTTATCCTTGTCATCACCCAACTCTAATAATGAAGCAAATATTCTTGAATAACCTAGTTTACTAGCTGTATCGAGATATTTTTTATCTTCCTCTAGGGTTGAATGTTCAGGATATAGTGACAATCCAAGTCTTCTCAAAACGAAACCTCCAAAAAATTAGTATTAAGCTTCAGCGTTCTTTGGATCTAATTCTTCAGCCAACTTTTCTTTATCCATTGACTTGAAGAAGTAGAAGTACATCAAAGTATCAAGAACGATATTGATAATTTGCATTACAGAACCAGAAATATGTCCAGTTGCAATGAATCCTGATAGGATTGGTGGAGTTGTCCAAGGAATGTAAACACCCATTGGTCTTGCAACCAAGTTAGTAGCCATACCAATATATGTTGTTGTTACGTTAATCAAAGGTGTAACAATAAATGGAACTAACATCTTGTAGTTCATAACAATTGGTAGACCGAAGAGAATAGGTTCGTTAATATTGAACAAAGCAGGTCCAGCAACCAACTTACCTAAAGTCTTAAGTTCCTTACTCTTTGCGGCGAAGGCTAACAACATAGCCAAACCGATTGTGGCACCAGAACCACCCATGTGAACGAAGTTATCGAAGAATGATGTTGTAACAATATTTGGTAGAGCTTTACCAGCAGTGAATGCTGCGTGGTTTTGGTTCAAAGCTGTTAACCAGATAGGCATCATAACACCAGAAACAACGTTAGCACCATGAATACCGAAGATCCATAGGAAGGAAATTAGGAGTTCGGCTACTAGAGCACCAGGTAATGTGTTATTCAAGTGACTTAGTGGTGTTGCCAAGAAGAATGAGATAATATTTGGAATACTTTGCATTGGTGTTGCTTCAACACCTAAACGAATTACCCAAACAAGAGCCAAAACAATGAAACCTGGGAACAAAGCAGCAAATGAGTTACTTACTGCAGGTGGAACTGTATCAGGCATCTTAATTGTCCAGTTCTTGTGAACCATCCATACATAAAAGTCGGTAATGAATAAACCAACAATAATAGCTGTAAATAAACCAGCTGAATCAAATTGTGTCAATGGAATCCACAATGCGCCAGCTTTATCTGTCTTCAAAGGAATAGTAAGTACGAAAGCACCCGTTGAAACGATTGAAGCAGAGATTGGATCGACCTTATAACTCTTTGCCAAATTATAAGAAATACCAATAACAGCAATCAGACCCATAATATGGAACGATGCGTTAGTTGGATATTGTAAAACGGTTGCCCAATTCTTACCAAAGACACTAGCCATAAAGTCCAAATAGGCTTGAATTGGAAATTGTGCGATAATCATGAAGACTGATCCAATGATGATCATAGGAACAGCTAATGTCATACCATCACGCAATGCAATCAAATGACGAGAAGAAGCAAGTTTACCAGCGAGTGGAATAACCTTGTCGGTGATAAAACTGTTTGGTTTCTTTTCAGCCATGAGCAAAACCCCCTCAAAAATAAAATTTGTTACTAAGTAGAAACACTGTTATCCGCTTACAAATACCATTGTAAACCCTTTCGTCGAAATGTATATGTTTTTATAAGTAAAATAATATGTTTTAACCTAAAAAACATGTCACCAATCTGTGACATGTTCCGAAAATCTATTATCTACTTGGTCTACCATCTTATGGTAAGCACAATTAGAGATTTGTTCTAAGGTATAAACAATAGGCACTTGCGTCGTAACATTGATGTGTCCCTTACGATTCTGAGGCGTATCATAGGAAATTGCAAAGTCTGTTACCTGATTTAAAACAGAATACGAATTAGCCGTCAAAGCAATTGTTTCTGCCCCGTTTTTCTTATAATAACGAGCTTGTTCCAATACTTCATCAGTCTCACCAGAAAATAGATACTAAAACTAATAAAGTCTTGCTGAAATCGCGATTGGAGAACGGTTCCGGTTGGAACGGATCAATGATCGGTAATGAATAAATACCATAACTAGATAAAATACTAGCTCCATATTGAGCAATGCGCCCAACTGTTACCTACTCCAAAGAACAGAACCAGGTCAGCAGCGTTAATCATATCGGCAGCTTGTTCAATTTTGTTATCAAATGGTTCTTCATCAGCAACTAATTGGAAAAAGTTCTTGATTGGTTCCATGCTGGGATCCTGCTGTGCTTTAGAAGGCTGTTTCAAGCTTTGCTTTAAGGCAAATTTGAACTCTGAAAAGCCACTGTAGTCCATTTTCTTAAGAAATCTCAAAATGGTTGTTGTTGAAACATGTGCGGCATTAGCCATCTCACGAATAGTCATATCTTGTACTTCTCTGGTATGCCCGATGATGTATTTATAAACGATTAATTCTAATCGATTCAACTCATGAACTTTCTGATAAGAAAACATGTTTTTTTCACCCTCCTTTTTATTGGTATATATCATTTTTACTAAACTAGTTTCAGTATACATGTAACAAGTTACATTTTCTAGCGATAAAAAAAGCCGAGACAAGTGATTTAGTCGTTGTCTCAGCTTTTTTTGTTAGATTCAGTCTAAGTCTAATCCGTTCGAACGGATTACTTTTTGATACCAATAGAATGAATCTTTCTTTGAACGTTCAAGTGTTCCGTTACCTTCATCATCTTTATCGACATAAATGAATCCGTAACGTTTGGACATTTGACCTGTTCCAGCAGAAACTAAATCAATGCAGCCCCATGGAGTGTAACCCATAAGATCTACGCCATCTTCATTAACTGCTGTAATCATTTGTTTGACGTGGGCACGCAAGTAATCAACACGATAATCATCATGGATACTGCCATCTGATTCAACTTTATCATATGCACCAAAACCATTTTCAACGATCATCACTGGCTTGTGATAGTGTTCAGTCAACCAGTTCATTGAATATCTCAAACCAACTGGATCAACAGGCCAACCCCAATCATTGTATTTAAGGTTAGGATTCTTAACTGCTTCACGATCACCAACAAACTTAAATTCAGGATTGTCATCACTATACTTAACAGTCATAGAATTATAATAACTAAAGCCAACATAATCAACTGTTCCTTCACGTAAAACAACGCGATCTTCAGCTGTAATATCTGGTCTTAGGTCATGATTCTTGAAGTATGCTTCCATACCAACTGGATATTCACCCAAAGCTTGAACATCAGCCCACCAGTAACGTCTTTGCATAGCTTTTTCAGCCAATAAGATGTCCTTAGGATCTGATGATGCTGGATAAACTGGAGTAAAGTTGACCATATTACCAATTTCAAAATCAGGATTGATCTTGTGACCAATTTTCACTGCCAAAGCACTAGCAACGACTTCATAATGTGATGCTTGATACATCAAGGCTTCACGTTCTGCTTCAGATTCGTTATTTCTAAAAATCAAACCAGAATCAGTTGCAATAGAGAAATCATTTGTAAAGGTTGTTTGATTGTTAATTTCATTGAAAGTCATCCAATACTTAACCTTATCCTTGTAACGTTTGAAACAAACTGTCGCAAACTTAACAAAGAAATCAATTACCTTACGATTTCTCCAACCACCATATTCTGTAACTAAATGATATGGCATTTCAAAATGTGACAAAGTAATAACTGGTTCAATACCATACTTTAAGCATTCATCAAACATATCATCATAAAATTTCAAACCAGCTTCATTAGGTTCCGTTTCATCACCATTGGGAAAAATTCTTGTCCAAGCAATAGATGTTCTAAAACACTTAAAGCCCATTTCGGCAAACATTTTAATATCATCTTTGTAATGATGATAAAAATCAATAGCCTCATGATTAGGATAATTTCTGCCAGCAATTATGCCATCAGTAATCTCACGGGGTTTTTGATAAGCACCAGCTGTCATAATATCCGATACACTGACACCTTTGCCGTCAACATCCCAAGCTCCTTCGAGTTGGTTTGCAGCAACGGCTCCTCCCCAGAGAAAATCTTTTCTTAATCCACTTTTTGTTGTTTCAGTCATATAAAGCCCCTCTCAACTATATGTCTAGATCTTTACCATTTGATTCAATTACTTTTTTATACCAGTAGAAGGAATCTTTTTTAGAACGTTTCAAGCTACCATGACCTTCGTCATCTTCGTCAACATAAATCATTCCGTAACGTTTCTTCATTTCACCAGTACTTGCTGACACAAGATCAATGTGACCCCATGGAGTGTAACCAAGTAATTGAACGCCATCTTCTTTAACAGCCTTTTCCATTTGTAAAATATGATCATGGAAGTATTGAATACGGTATGGATCATGAATACTACCATCATCCTCAACCTTATCGTAAGCTCCAAAACCATTTTCAACGATGAACAAAGGTTTATGCCAACGAGTTGTCATCCAATTCATAGCATATCTCAATCCAACTGGATCAATTTGCCAACCCCAATCTGATTTCTCAACGTATGGATTTGAAACCAAATCATCATGTTCGTCATAATCAAAGTGAGTTTCACCTTCATGTGCCTTTGTTGCAAAGGACATGTAGTAACTGAAGCCGACATAGTCTACTGTTCCAGCCTTAATTGTTGCTAAATCGCTAGCCAAGATATCTAAATTATAACCTTTACGAGCCCAATACTTTTGAATCCATTCAGGATAGAATCCTAAAGATTGAACGTCACCAAAGTAATAACGATATTGCATAGCACGTTCAGCTTTCATAATATCAGCTGGTTTAGATGTCAATGGATAGATTGGACACATAGCAATCATGGAACCAACTTGTAGACTTGGATCAATTCGATGAGCAATTTGAACCGCATCAGCACTAGCAACAAATTCATAATGAGCAGCTTGGAACATCTCTTCTTCCCAGTTGTCATTCTTATCTATTTGCAAGCCGGAGTTTTGAAGCAATGGATGTGGATCTGGCCAATCAGTTTGATTATTTATTTCATTGAAAGTCATCCAATACTTAACTTTATCTTTGTAACGCTTGAAACAAACTTCAGCAAAGCGATCAAAGAATTCAATCATCTTACGATTGCTCCAACCGCCATATTCTTTAACAAGATGATATGGCATTTCAAAATGTGACAAAGTAATAACTGGTTGAATACCATATTTCAAGCATTCATCAAACATATCATCATAAAATTTCAAACCAGCTTCATTAGGTTCCGTTTCATCACCATTGGGAAAAATTCTTGTCCAAGCAATAGATGTTCTAAAACATTTCAAACCTAATTCCGCAAATAATTTAATATCTTCTGGATACTTGTGATAGAAATCATTACCCCAATGATTAGGATAAATTTCTCCATCCTCGACACTATCTGTGACTCTTCTTGCAACACCTTTAGCACCAGCTGTCATAACATCGGCAATACTTACACCTTTGCCACCCTCATTCCAGCCACCTTCTAATTGGTGTGCTGCAACAGCGCCTCCCCAAAGGAAACCTTTGGGCATTTGAATTCCCTCACTCATTTAAGATTATTCTCCTTCTTTAGCAAGTTTCTTATATAGATCAACAATTTCTCCGGCTAAGTCTCTAAATGTAATAGCATTCATAATATGATCTTGTGAATGTACCATTAGCAAAGTAACTTTAGCGTGATCACCATTAGCTTCTTTAGTTAGCATATCTGTTTGAGAATTGTGAGCGTCAACTAAGAACTTGTCAGCTTCCTTCAATTTTTGGTCAGCAACTGTAAAGTGACCTTTTTTAGCAGCATTGATAGCTTCAAAAGATGAACTCTTAGCATTTCCTCCGTTAATAATTAGTCCCATAACTGTTTGTAGTTGTTCATCATGTTGTTCTTCTGCCATTATTCTGTTCTCCTCATTAATCTAATTTTATATTTTTATTAAGCGCTTACTTTATCTTTAAAAAACGAAAAGGGTGCTAACATGCGCCCTTTTTGTGTGTTTTATAAATGAATGATTATTTGATTAAGCTTAAAGCTTCTCTTAGAACCTTTTCACCGTTCAACATTCCGTAATCTTGCATGTTGATAACTTCAACAGGAATTGTCAACTTCTCTTTGAATTGACCTTCTAGATATCTAACTTGAGGTCCAAGCATTAAAACATCAGGATGTTTTTCTTCTAGTTTTGCATCAGCATCAGCAGCGGCAGTAGCGAAGATTTCAGCATCAACACCGTCACTTTCAGCAGCTTTTTGCATCTTTGATACTAGTAAACTTGTTGACATACCTGCAGCACAGCAAAGCATAATTGTTTTTTCAGCCATAATAAAATACCCCTTTGAATATAATATTTATTTGTTTTTTATTTAAAATGTTTACTTAAAACGCTTTCATAGAACAATTAGATTGTATAACTAGTTTCAACATTTATCAAGATGTTTTTATCAAAAAACATCTTGAATTTATAAAAATACTCTCAAATCATTTATAGAACGCCAAATAATCAATCTTTTAAAAAATAAAACAGTGACTACTTGAGAAATATTTTTCTCGAATAACCACTGCTATTAATTAAATTCTTTATTTAAAACTCGCCTAATCATGGTTGCTACACCGTCCTGATTATTAGTATCAGTAACATCCCATGCTACATCCTTCACTTTATCAATTGCATTAGCCATAGCTACACCATAACCTGCTTCTTTAATCATATCCAGATCATTCCCATAATCACCAAAACACATAAAACTAGTCATGGGAATTGTTTCATACTCTGAAATATGTTGCAAAGCCGACAATTTTGTTACATCTTGCCCATTAATTTCAAAATAATCACTACCCGATCGACTAATAGTTATTGGTAGAGCTGTAAATGATTCTAGTTTTTTTGTAATTCATGCAGCCTTTTAGGTGGGCAGCTGAAACAGACCTTATAAATGTTTAAATCTTTCTGGTCATTCAACTTCATCAACTCATTTACAGAATGAGCCTTGAAATGATGCCGCCCCATCCCCTCAAAGTATGTCTCGAAAAGGCAATTGTCACGACAATGCCCCAATTGAGAGCTTCTTTAATCTGCTAAAAAGAGAATGTCTTTATAGGTATAATATCGATGACCTAACCGAATTAAAGAACTTAGTCGCTAAATATATCAATTGGTACAACAATAAACGTATTTCTTTAAAGAAAAATCGATTGTCCCCTGTAGAATACAAGGAACAATCCATGATTTTTTAAAACTTATAAAAATGTCTAACTTTTTTATTGCACTTCATACCTTTATAAGGCCAAGAGTTTTTTATATCGAGTGAGAACCGGAATCAAAACTTTGATAATACCCTATATAGCAACTGTGATGATAGAAATAGCAATCGCTTGTTTCGTCAAAGTTTTTCCGAATAATAAATTTTTATTCTCAAGAATCGGATCAATCAAAGGAATTCTCCTGGCAGCTGTGTATGGATCAGGAGGAGAAAGTATCACTCCTTTTAAAACTTTTATCCCTTGGATTGGTGCAATATGGTTTTTATTGGCTTTTTTCTGGGGATCGTTAATTTTTAATCAGATTATGAAATTGTCTTTTAAAAAATACGATCTGCTGTCAAAATTTGCGATATTTTCTGTCTTAACTTTAGTCGGCTATTATTTATCAAAGATTGTAACTTTACCAATGTCCTTTAATTCCGCTTTGGGATCAATGCTTTTCTTTTTTGCCGGATACCTGATTAGAAGATACAAAAAACTTTTTGATCAATTACCCCTTTATGCTTATTTGATTTTCTTAGCTTCATGGACCTATGTTGCGACTCTCGGTTTGTTTTCAATCGAAAATATGGCAGCCCCAAACATCTTTCTTAATTTGATTTCTTCAGTGGCTGATTGTTTATTTTTAATAAAACTCTCGATGATTATAGATTCATGGCTCGTTAAAAAAGATAAATACAAATTTAGACAGGAAATTCTATTGATTGGATCGGGTTCCCTTGCGATTCTCTGTTTTCATTTGATTGATTTGGATAACATTTCTGTCTGGACTATTTTATTAAAAAAACTGAACGATACTGTCCCTTACTGGTTTGCCATTATGATTGGAAACATCTATCTAATTATATTTGCATACTTGGTAGTAAAGATCATTCCTTTTGTTCCACTCCTTAAATCGTGTTTTTTTCCACGCAAATCAATTAAAAAATAAAAAGACAGGTCGCAGCCTGTCTTACGAAATCAAAAGAAGAATTTATATCTGATCTACAGCCTCAACGCTGACTTCGATATTACCCTTAACAGCCCGCGAATAAGGACAAGTTTCGTGGGCTTTATTTAATAGAGCTTGTGCCTTATCTAAAGAAATCCCCTCTATTACTCCTTTAATTTCAACGCCCAAAACAACATCCGGTATCTCGTTTTGACTTTGATTGTAAAGAGAAACCCTAACCTTGACTGTTGATGATCCGTTTATTCCATCGCTTTTTTTGATATAGTCCAAAGCGCTATTAAAACATGCGCTATAACCTGCCGCAAATAGTTCTTCAGGATTTGTTCCTGATACTTTGCTTCCTGGTTGTTCAATATTCAATTCAAACGAGTGGTTCGGAGAATGTGATTCCCCTGAACGTCCACCAGTATTAATCATGGTTGCTGCATAAATTTTTTGCATAATGTCACCTCCGACATGTCGGTCCTTCAAACTTTACTTATTATTAATAAGTTAATTGTACTTCGTTTCACGATTAAATGTAAACGCATACAACAAAATTTTTTGTATACCTGTATAAACTAAACGACCTTCACAATCAGATTAAAGGCAAAAACTATTAATTGCCCAACGATTTATACTGTTTTTTGTTAAAGCAAACCACTTTTGTTATGATCGCAAATTCAATAAAAGCAAGTATTAATAGAAAAAGTAAAGCATTTTTAGATCCTAATGCTGTCGATATTTTTTTACTCGAATCGACTTTGTCTTGGCTAAAAGTGATAATCGCAGCGACAATAGATGTTCCGACAGCTCCGGCAAACTGCTGTAAAGTATTCAAAATAGCATTGCCGTCAGCATTTAATTTATTTGGTAATTGTTTTAAACCGTTACTGATCAGATTACCAAGTGTCAAACCGACACTGGCCATATAAAAGATGTAAATGAAAAGAATTAAATTATCAGTCAAATGCAAGCTGAAGATTAGAAATAAAAGCGAAGAAACAAATGTTAAAAAGGCTCCAAACATTAACGGTTTTTTGGCGCCAAAATTATCCAATATTTTGCCTCCCAAGGGAGCTAAAACGGCCCCTAAGGCAGCCGCAGGAAATAAAATCAATCCAGAAATAAAGGCTGACTTCCCATTTACGACTTGAATATAATTAGGCAAAATCAAAGCTAAGCCTAAAGAGATTAATTGCAAAAGAAACAAAGAAATGGCATGTCCGGTGAAATTAAGATTTCTAAAAACATCAAAATTAATTAATGGTTGAGAAATATTTTTAGAGCGCCAAAATAATAGGCCAAAACCAAGAAAGCCAACCAACCAGGCTCCTAAAACAGCTAAACCAAATAACTTACTTGTACCAACATTACTGAAACCAATAATAAAACCACCGAAAAGAAGAACAATTCCGAAAAAACTTAAAAAATCAAAGCTATCCCTTTCAATTGAAGAAACTTGTCTGATTGTTATCAATCCAAGTATCAGAGAAACAAACAAAATTGGCAAAAGGAAGATAAAAATGAAACGCCAACCGATCGTAGCGACCACGATGCCGCCAAATGTTGGCCCAATCGCTGGAGCGATTGCTGTAATCAAGGTTCCAATCCCTATCATCATTCCAATTTTATTTGAAGGAACCTGCTCTAAAATAATATTAAACATTAAAGGCAAAGCAATTCCGGTACCGATACCCTGAATGAAACGCCCTAATAATAAAAATAGAAAATTCGGGGCAATTGCATCCAAAAAAACACCGAAAATAAATAGTAAATTAGCCATCACAAAAAGTGACCTGACTTTAAATCTTTTTTTAAAAAAAGCTGACAATGGCATGATAATCGCGACAACTAAAAGATAAATTGTCGTCATCCATTGAACCGTTGCCGTTGAAACATTAAACTCCTTAATTAATGTTGGAAAAGTAATATTCATGGCCGTTTCCACAACCACACCGCAAAAAGACATAATTCCGATCGCTAAAATACTTGCTAATAATTTTTTTGAAATTCCTTCTTCGTTTTCCTTCATACAATCTATCCTTTTTTAAATCTTTCAATCCGATTCAATCATCCGTTTCAAAATTTTCTCAAGAAAAACAACTTCTTCTTTGTTTAGCCCGGAAGTCATTTGTGATTGATCGGAATCCATATAACTTAAAATGATTGTTTCCAATTTGTTTGCTTTTTTAGTTAATTTAAGACATTTTTGTCGAGAGTCCTTGCCGCTTACTTTTCGATATAAGAGTTTTTTTATCTCCATTCGTTGCAATAAAACAGTAGCAGTCGAACTCTTGATACTGAACTCGCTTTCCAAATCTCTTTGTAAAACTTCTTTATTTTTATTGCGCGAAAGATAATCGATAATCGTCATTTGGGTTCCGGTTAAATCATATTTTTTTGCAAAAATATCAAACCTTGTCGACATTTGATTTGATGCAATTTTGAGTAGTCTTCCTAAATCACGTGACAATTTAATTCTCCTAAAACACTAGCTAGCTAACGATTATTATACTAACATAAACTTTTCCTTTCAAAAACAGTTATTATATTGGCCAATTTCATATTTATCTGTTGGCCAAAAACGATATAAACTTATAAAAAAATAAATTAGGTATTTACCTGAATTTTGAAAATCGTGTCAATCAGTTTAGGAAATTTTCTATTCAATTCCTTGGAACGTAAACTCAAATCGTTATGCAAGCCTTCCCGTCTGATTGTTATCAATTCATTTCGACGCAAATTCCTATAATATTGTGATAGATTACTCTTTTTTCCTAAAGTCTCAAATGTCGAACATGATAATTCTGTTCCAACTTTGGCAAAGATTAAAAAAATTCCTAAACGGTCGAATCACTTAATGATTTAAGGATTTAGATAATATTAATAAAATAAATATCAGTTTAATGATCTGTTGCTGGAAAAAAATAAGATAAGTCCCCTTTGTTTTGCAAGGATTTGATTCTTACAAGTTCGATAATAATAACAAAATTACATTTCTTAGAATAGAAATTATCTAGTTATCACAAACAGATACTTATTATTCAATTTCATCATCAGATTCAATTGAATCAACAAAGCCGTTTGGGTATCTTTGAGCCAGCCTTGATCCAGCTGCAGCCGCAATTCCACCAATAATATCGTCGGCAAAAGTAGTTGTTATGTGATCATTGGTTTTACCCAAACGATCCAGCTTGCCGATAATCCCTGGCTTAACGTTGTCAACATATCCATATCCAGTAAAGCCAATCGATCCAAATGAGGCTGCAATCGCATTTCCCAGCAGTTCATCAACACCAAAAAGACCAAAATCCTCTTTAATAACACCATTAATTGGTTCTTTTAGTTTATCCTCTTCTGTCAAACGATCAAGTTCCAGCGCGACCCAAACAACGTGCTGAACTTCTCGTTTTTGAAGAACCCTTTTAACCGAATGCAAAGCAATTTCTTTTGTGAGGCCCGGCAAATACTTTAACTGAAAGTAATAGGTAATTTCAGCGATATCTGATAATTCGATTTTTCTTTCTTTTAATTTTTCAACTGTGTTTTCGTAATTGACGTGTTCATCCATAACTACCTCGATGTAGACAATAATTATAGTTTAAAAACAAAAACATACAAAAATTTGGATCATACTTTAATAATAATTCCAAGAAGAATTCCGATTATCAATGAAAAAGAAATTATGAAATAATTTTGAAGAGCCAAAATTGCTGTTGATTTAAGAAAGGGCCGAGCGACGAATTTTAGAATATTATTAAAGACCGAAAACAAAGAGAAGAAAATTAAAAAGGATGTCCAAGGAAGAAAACCAAATAAAATTGCTCCAGCAACAGCAAAAAAAGTAACTCCATAATCACTTGAGAAAAAAATAAGGTCCCTGCGTAAACCTCTTGAATCACTATCTCTGTTTTCTTTATTATTTGAAATTATTATAGCCAACTGATAATCGTAAATCGAAATAACAACCGGTAACAAAGATAAAAACATTAATAAATAAAATTCAAAAGGACTTTTCCTATAATTAGAATAAAAAATGATTAAAGGTAAGAAATAACCAAAAATCAAGGCATAAAACACAGCGCTTAGTCTTGTATATTCAAGATGTTCAAAAAAAGAAAAGAGAAAAGATAATATCAGATAAATTAATATAATAGTACTGGAAACAAACCAATTAATTTTTTGAAAGTTAAACTGAACGATCAATAAAGCAAGAATGATTGGCGGAATCATTAATTTTATTTCAAACAGATTTTTCTTCATTATTATTTGTCTTTGATATATAAAGTCACAGTAGAAACCGTTGTTGCTTTACCGATTCCATCAACGTAAGTTTTAACAGACCAAACTTGTGTTGTTCGGCCCCGATGTTCAGGAATCGCAACTGCCTGTAAAGCATTCCCTGTTTTCAGACTAACCGAACGTATTTGGTTTGTATTAACAGAAAGTCCCAACACCGTTTTATCTTCACTAACGTTCTCTTTTGCCGCAATCGAAGCAGTTGCTTCGGCCATAAAGGCATTGATACCGCCATGAATAATCCCCGCCGGCTGTAAAATCGCATCAGTAATAGGAATTTCCAAAATCGTTTGGTCTTTATCGATCTTAACGAAACGTATTTTTAAAGCATCGTAAACATTCATAAATAATAGTTTACTCTCTACTTCTATATAATTAGTAACATAGAGAAAAAAAGCGAGCTCATTATTCATTGCCTGAATCAACTCATCGCTGTTTGATAATAAAACAATGATTGAATCCAGATCTTCTGGATTAAGAAAGGTTTTAAATGGAAATCAAAGCAAATAAATTAACTGATACTTACACATTAAACAACAATGTTCAAATTCCGGTTATTGGTTTCGGAACCTGGCAATCAGCTGATGGAGAAGAAGCCTATAACGCTGTAAAATGGGCCTTAGAGGCCGGTTATCGACATATAGATACAGCAGCGGCATATGGCAACGAGGAGTCTGTAGGTCAAGCAATCAAAGACTCCGGAGTAAAAAGAGAAGATTTATTCGTAACAACAAAGCTGTGGAATTATCAAAGAGATAATTATGAAAATTCCCTACGCGGATTCCATGATTCCATTACTCGTTTAGGGCTTGATTATGTTGATCTCTATTTAATTCATTGGCCTGAGCCAATCGAGTATCGTGATCACTGGCAATCATTGAATGCTGATTCCTGGCGGGCAATGGAAAAAATTTACAAAGATGGGAAAACACGGGCAATCGGGGTTTCAAACTTTCGTGAAAAACATATTGACGAATTGATGAAAACAGCAGAAATCGCCCCAATGGTAAACCAAATTTTTCTAAATCCTGGTGATCAGGAAAAAGATTTGGTGACTTATAATAAAAATCATAATATATTGACAGAAGCCTATTCTCCATTGGGAACCGGTAATCTACTGGACAATCCGGAATTAAAAAAATTGGCCGATAAGCACGGTGTTGATGTCGCACAAATTTTGATTCGTTGGAATCTTGAAAAAGGATATCTGCCATTACCAAAATCAACTCACCAGAAATATATTGAATCAAACAAAAAAGTTTTTAGTTTCCAATTAGACTATGATGATCATAAAATTTTGGATGCCTTAGACGGTCAAGGAAAGCAACATACAGACCCACATGAGCATAATTTTCAAAAAGTCGTTCCCTTCTTAAACAATTAGTTTTCAATAGAATAGATGCGAAATATTAACGAATATAGCCATAGTTAAATAAAACTATGGCTTTTTCTTATAATTAAAGTTATGAAAATTGCAATCATTGGTGCTGGTCCGAGAGGAATCGCGGTAGCAGACCGTTTAGTCGCTCGATCAGAAAAAGAAAAGGTAAATGTAGAAATAAAAATGTACGATCCCTACCCAATTGGAGGCAAGGTATGGAATCCAATGAATAAACTTAATCATTCTTTAATCACGAATACAGTTGTTAGTCAGGTGAGTTTTTTCATTGACGATTCGATTGAAAATCCCGGTCCAATCAGGCAAGGACCCAGTTTTTATGAATGGATCCAACAAATCGCACCAGAATATTTGAAGGGCAGCTCAGTTGGTAAAACTTATCTAGACAAATTAGATTTAAAAGAAAATGATTTCGCTCCACGCGGATTACTCGGACTCTATCAACAGTGGTTCTTTGAAAACATTAGGAAACAGACTGGAAAAAATTCCTCTCTGGCCTATGAACAAACAGAAATAAAAGCAATTACTCCAGTAAATCAACAATACAAAATCGATTTCTCCGGTACTTCAGAGAAGTTTGATTTCGTTTTCATGGCACTAGGATACGGAGAAAATAAATATAATGATGAAGAAAGAACTTTCGCGGAATTTGCCAAAAGGAATAAATTATCTTATTTTGGGCCAGCCAATCCCTCAGAGACAAATCTCGATGATATCCCAGCTACTCAGGCGGTCATAATTCGTGGTTTGGGTCTTACCTTCTTTGACTACATGATCATGCTGACAGAAAACAGGGGCGGAAAATTTGTCCAAGACGGTGAACAATTAAAATATATCGCAAGCGGTCGGGAACCGATTATTTTCGCCGGTTCTCGTAGTGGCCTACCTCTTCATGCACGTGGAAGAAATCAAAAAGGTCCAAGTGAGGAATATAAACCAAGATTTTTCACTAAAAATAATTTAAAAAATTTAAAGAATCATACGGGCAATTTGGATTACAACAGTTTTTTTAAACTCTTTGATAAAGAAATTCAATATAAACATTACGAGAATCTAATCAAAGACCCTGATTATAGTAATATTATTCACAAAAGGACAAACCGTTTTCTACGTGAATTAAGAAGAAATCCAGCATCCAACTATGAAAAAATTGCTGAAGAGTATCATATGCCAAAAAATCAAATTTGGAACTGGGATAGAATCCTAAATTCTGCTTACAAAGCCGATCTTCATCAGAGCTTCAAGAATTGGTATATCAAGTATCTCGATTTTGACATTGAAGACGCCAGCAAAGGAAATAAAGACGCACCTTATGCCGGAGCTTATGACATATTGCGGGATATTCGTAATTTGATTCGTGATATATTCGAGAATCAATTTTTTCTTCCTGATGACAGTGAAAAGTTCTTGACAAAATTTAATGCTGTCAATAACTTTTTAAGTGTCGGTCCTCCATTAATAAGGATTAAGCAATTAAGAGCTCTGGTGGATTGCCACATTGTGAATATTCTTGGACCAGAAATGAAAGTTGAAAATGATCCCCGAAATAAATCATTCTTTGCAAAGAGTCAAAGATTAGAAACGATTAATGCAAAGAGCCTAATAGAAGCTCGCCTACCAAGTGTTGACAATGATCTGGCAACTCAACCATTAAGATTAATTCTCAATAAATATGGCTGGTATCATAAGACAAGATATCAAAAGAACCAACAACAAATTATTCTAAATGCTGCACAAATTAATCCTAAAACCTACCAACTGATTGATAGAATGGGACAAGTTGTACCAGGAATTTATTCTGCGGGAATTCCTCATGAAGGTGTAAGTTGGTTTACAACAATAATACCCCGTCCAGGAGTTAGAACGATTATTTATAAAGAAGCGGCTATAATTTCTAAAGAGATAATTGATGAGATTAAAAAAAGAACTGAAACATAATCAGTTCTTTTTTGCAGTGTTCCACGTGAAACATATTATTCATTCGAAGAAGTTGCGACTAAAATGATTTATATTATTAATCTTTGTTTTTGTTTCCCAGAAAAAAACCTTAACAACTCCTTCAATCTGCCTTTTTTTAATAAGGCCATACTGCCGACTATCAACTGGGTCAATTCGATTATCGGCTAAAACGAAATAACTGTTTTTTTGAACCTTCTTAATATTTCTCTGACTTTTAGGCCAATTTTTACTTAATGAAAGGGAATTGATTGACCAACCTGTATCAATCGACATTCCTGTTTCAGTTTTAACTTGTGAACTGATATAAGATTGATTCACTTTTTTGCCATTAACATACAACTGTCCTTTTTTGTAATTAACCTTATCTCCTGGTAACGCAACCACACGTAAAGCAATATCTTGAACTCCAGTATTCTGTTTTTGCAAATTATTAGTTTTAGAGACGATAACTGT
The DNA here is from genome assembly GCF_020510245.1 of Oenococcus oeni. Classification (NCBI taxonomy): domain Bacteria; kingdom Bacillati; phylum Bacillota; class Bacilli; order Lactobacillales; family Lactobacillaceae; genus Oenococcus; species Oenococcus oeni. Next base: position 1,867,541 of record NZ_CP084701.1, read on the forward strand.
TCCACGTGAAACATTAGCTTTCTTTTCCAAAAGAACAATTTGATTATTTACAAGATTCGGCGACATAGATTGACCAGATATTCTAACAAAAGAGAAGAAATTTCCTCTAAGAAAAACCGCAATCGCGATGCCAGCAATTGCGGGAATTAACCAAATTTTCAAAAAATACTTCAAATGTTTATTCATTTAACAAAAAAATTCTTCCAAACATCATTTATTTCTTGATGTCTACTTGCCCAAGGAAAAACCTTCGCGACACCGAGAACGTGAATTTTCTTAACAAAACCGAAATATCTGCTATCTTCTGATTTCGATCTGTTATCTCCAAGAACAAAATAATTACCAGCAGGAACAGTGATAGCTTTTCCGTCGATCCAATGAGACTTTCCGGAAACAAATGGCGAATTTCCTGAAGATAAAGTCTTTAGAGTCCAATTACTGGTGCCGGTCGTACGGTTATAGGAAGAAATATACTTTTGCGATATTTCTTTACCGTTAACATAAATATCACCATTCTTAGCTTCAATTTTATCACCAGGAACACCAATTACACGTTTAACATAATCTTTTTCTCCCGCTTGAATTCCAGGATCTTCCTTTTTGGCATCAAAAACAATAACCGAACCACGATGAACTTTTTCTGTCTTAAAGACCCAAATCCGTTCTCCGTTCTTAAGATTATTAAGCATTGAGTCGCCATTAACCGTAACAGGTACTAATAGAAAGGCTTGAATTAGCAAGGCTAACAGTAAACCAACAGCAATCGGAATAATCCAGGAAAATATCGACTTAATCCTTTCCATTGTCATTTCCTCCGCTTATGTGCTTTACGCAAGGTTTTTTTAATTGCTTTTTTTCTTTCTAATTCAGCAAGCTCTTTTGCCTTCTCTTCGGCGCGGGCTTTAAATGGATTTTGAAGAAAGAAAGTTTGTACAACCTGAAAAGCATTTGTTGCTACCCAGTAAAGCGATAATGCCGATGAAACGGCCAGAGCAGAAAACAAAATGATAAATGGAAAAATATAAGGCATAGCCTTGGCGAATCCAGGTTGGTCTTTCCCCATCGAAGCAGTACTCATCCAAGAACTGATAAAGGTAAACAGAGCTGCCAATATAGGCAAAACAAAGTAAGGATCCGGACTTCCTAATTGAAGCCAGAAGAAAGATCCAGTTTTAAGGGCAGGGGTTGAAGAAACCGACTGAAACAAAGCCCATAAAACCGGTAGCTGAATCAGAACTGGTAAAAGAGAAGCATATGGATTAACGCCCGCTTCCTTATAGATAGAAGAGGTTTCCTCCTGCAACTTCGTCATTGAATCACGATCACGTTTGCCTTTGTACTTGGCCTGTACTTTCTTAACCAAGGGAGCAACTTTTGCCATGTTTTTCGAAGATGAAATCGAATAGACCATTAAGGGCAAAATCAGAAAGCGAATCAATAGTGTGAAAATTACAATACCAAAACCATAGGAATTTCCACACAATTTAGAGACACCAAGAATCGAATTCGCAAAAAATCCTGTGATTGATCCAAGAAATCCTTTGTAAACTGTCGAAGCGTTATTCGGAACAAAAGCGAACGCCACAATCGCAATCAAAGCGGCAATCGCAATTATAATCGAAGGCCAGCCGACTTTTTTAATAAAACTAGTTTTTTTCTTTTCCATTTAAAATTCCCGCCAAATCCAGTACATGCATTAATTGATCCTGAATTATTTTTTGTTTTTGCCCCTTAACCAAAGGTCGAGCGACAATAACAATATCTAAATTATTCGGGATAAAAAGAGAAATATTGTTAAAAGATTCACTAATACGACGTTTAACCCAAACGCGCTCATGTGCTTTACCAATTTTTTTTGAAACGGATAATCCAATTCGCCAATGCGAAACGTCTACCTCTTTTGGCTGAGTATCGCTATATACAACAAAATAACGGTTAGCAAAAGATTTGTGCTTAGCAAAAACTCTTTGGAAATCGCTGGTTTTTTTTATTCGAAATGGTTTCTTAGTGCCCATTTTACAAAAAAAGTCGCATAAGCGACTGAATCAAGCGGCTAATACCTTACGGCCCTTGGCACGACGTCGTGCAAGTACCTTACGACCATTGGCAGTACTCATCCGCTTGCGGAATCCGTGGACACGTTGTAAGTGCCTCTTCTTTGGTTGATAAGTTCTTTTCATGTTTTACTCCAATATTATGTCTTTACAGACAAAGTTACTAAAGCATGGTAACACAAAAACCCCAATAATCTCAATAGTGACAAGCTTTTAAAAGAAATTTAATTGTCCACATTACCACGTTACGTGGTGTGGAATTATTAAGAAAGTTTAAAGAGAAAAGTGCCGTTATACCTGCTTTTCCACTAATTAACAACATATCCACAACTTGTTAACAAATAACCCTGTTTTTTATGTGGATTCTGTGGATAAGCGGTTAAATTGTGGAAAGATCGGGTATTTGTGGATAACTTTGCTTGTGGAAAAGTTTTAAAAAAGTGGAAAGAGTCAAAATTACCCACAAACTTGGGGATAAATTGGTTAACAGACTGTAAATATCTCGGAAAGTTATCTACACAGACTGTTGAAAATAACGCTCTGTTCCCGTTTAATTAGTCTAGTTGGGAAAAAT